>NZ_ASJB01000031.1 GCF_000478275.1 Amycolatopsis orientalis DSM 40040 = KCTC 9412 | reverse complement strand
GACACGCGGGCCGAATCCACCAACAAGAGGAATGTATTTTTCACGCTTAACTTAGCGGCATTGGGCCACAAGGGGCGATGGCTTCGTTGGGATCTCCTTGCCTTTGCCAGGCGCTGTAGAAGTTCGAGTAGTCGTAGCTGCCGGTCGGGGTCTGGTACTTGCAGCGGGCCACCGCCCGGAACTGCGTGCCCCGTGCAGACGTGTAACAGTAGGCCTTGGCCCCGTTTCCGTCCTGCGATGCCCTGCAATAGGGCGGAGGGGCCGCGGATGCCGGTGGCGCTACGGCGATGGACAGCCCGACGCTCGCCAGTGTTGCGGCGAGCATGATCTTCGCGGTCCGAGATTTCATCGAAGCCCCCAAATCCAGTTGTGCCCCAATGCCCGAACAGGTGGTCCGGACCCCTGGAGTGTGACACATCTGATTAAGTTGTCACAACCCCTCGGTGTTCGGGAGCCAGACCTCGCCACGCAAGGTCTGTGGCCGGGCTTACCGTCGGAACCAGCGACGCCGTTTCACCGCGTTTTCCGCGGGGTCGGCCGGCTGGAGTCCCAGTCTTCCGGTCAGGAAGAAGGTCCCGCTCACGATGTTGCCGCGCGCGGGTGGTCGCTCGAGGCCGGTGGTCGCGACAGCGACGTCAAGTTCGATCGCGGCGATGGTGCGGACCCGGATTCGGTGGAACGCGGTGCCGGTCACGGTGTTCACGGGGGTCTCGACCTCGATGACCTCTCCGGCGAACAGCGCGTGGGCGGAGGGCGTCCAGTCGCGCGACGATTCTTCGAGCGGGAAAGCCCCGGAGGGGATGAAGTGGTCGGGGGCGAACTTCAGTTCGTCGTCGTCCTGCGAAGCGTCATAGGCCTCGGCATCGGCGTGCACGGTGACCTCTTCGGCGAGAGCCGACAGCACCAGGGAGCCGGTCTCGAGCCGTCCGCCGGAGTGGGCGAGGACCGCTCGGTCTTCCAGCTCCACCGCGATGGGACAGACCAGCTCCCCGTCGACGCCGTCGAGGAGTTCGAGCATCGCGGTCTCGGCATCGACGAGCCGAACGTCGCGCACCGGTACCGCGGGCGCCGTGCCCGCCAGGCACGGCAGGAGGAAGTCGAGCTTGCCGCCGCGGACCTGGGCGATCAGCCGGGCGCCAGAGGGATCGGTCCAGACATGCTCGGTGACCTTCTTCGTGATCTGCCGGGCCGTGCCCTCGCTGATCAGGGAGATCACCTTCTCCTCGAACTCCTCCTGGCCGGCGATGCCGATACCGATCGCCTCGAAGTGGCTGGCCACGATCACTCTCCCTGCTCCCGCTGTCCGCTGTCCGCTGTCCGCTGAAGATTACTTGTCTGGCCGACCTGGAATACGTCGAGGAGCCGCGTCCGTCGGGCGAGGAGCTGGCCAGCGTCCGGTACGCGCTGGAGTGTGCCGAGGCCTGCGGTCTGGGCACGATGTCGTTGCTGGCCGGGGATGTCTGCCGCAGTTGCTGTCGCCTGCCGGTGCCGCTTCAGGTGCCGGGACCGGTCGGGTCCGCGCACACCTTCCGATGTCATGAGGGGTCCCCATAGGACGAAATTCGTCCTATGGGGACCTTTCATGACACGCCGCCGCGGGCAAAGGGCAGCCGCAGTGCTTCCGCAGGGTGGTGGCCGTGCGGAGCCGATGCCCCATCCAGTCCGCGGAAGTCGCCGCGTCCGTCGGGCGAATTGGGGCATGCTCGTGAGCATGATCGATGATTTCGCGAAGGAGTACCTGCACGGCGACCTCCGGGAGATCCGTGAGGCGATGATCCGGAAGCTCGACGGGCTGTCCGAGTACGACATCCGTCGTCCCTTGACCTCGACCGGCACCAACCTTCTCGGTCTGGTCAAGCACCTGTCACTGTGGGAGTCCCGGTACTTCGGCGAGGTCTTCGGCCGGCCCTTCCCCGAGCCCGCTCCCCGGTGGGACGATCCCGGACAGCGCGGTGCCGACCTGTGGGCGACCGAACACGAAACGCGCGAAGAGATCATCAGCCGCTACCGGCGCGTCTGCGAACACTCCGACGCGACCATCGACGCCCTCGCCATCGACTCGCCCGGTCACGTGCCCTGGTGGCCGCGTCCTGACGTGAAGCTGTTCAACGTCATGGTCCATATTCTCACCGAGACCAACCGGCACGCCGGGCACGCCGACATCCTGCGCGAACACCTGGACGGCCGGGTCGAGATGGATGAGGCGGGCATGACCCGGAGGGGTGAGGACGCGGCGTTCTGGGAGCGGCGGCGGGCGGAAATCGAGCGGGCGGCCAAAGCCGCCGGTCCGGCCACGGCCTGACCGTCGTCACGACCGCGCGGGACCACCGGATCCCGCTGTCGCAGGGCTCCAGGCCGCCCGCGAACCCGCCACGGTGGCGGCCGGCGTCCATAATGGACAGCCGGCCGCTTCAGGCCGACGCCCCGGCGTGACAAAGCACCGTGTCCTCTTTACGTACTCCGGGAAGAAATGCCGGGTTTCGACCTTCGGTGCATCCTGGCTCCTTTGACGGTTTCCGGACAGGTAAAAGGATCTCGTAAATTCCGGCGTGTGCGGTAATTAGTTCCGTTTTGTCACGCACTCGTTTCCTCGGATTTCGAAATGACTGTGAATTTGTCATTCTTCTGACCTACTTCCTACGAACTCGGCTGTTTGCAGCTATAACATCGCCCGCTGTCGCAGGGTTATGGCCTGCGAGGAACGGACGACCGGTCTTTCGTGCTTATGGAGGTACCAGTGGAAACTCGCCCGCACTACTTTTCAAACCTGTCGCCTCATGAGGACGCCTTGCCCGGCAAGAGGTTCCGCGCCCCGTCGTATGTCCGGCCGTGATCGCGGTGATTTGCGACGGGCTGATTGTCCGAATGCGAAAACGGCCGGCGTGTCGATCTACTAAGGAAAATGGTGAATTCTTCCCCGAGTCTCGATGTCAGCATGCACCGACCTTTACCGAAGGCGCGCAGCGAGGGGCTGGTCATACGAAAATACGGTGGCTCGTCGCTGGCCACGCCGGGAATGGTGAACGACGTGGCCGAGGAGGTGGCCGGGATCGCCGCGGCGGGAACGCGGATGGTCCTGGTCGTGTCGGCGATGGGGGACACCACCGACCGGCTGATCGCCTTGGCCGGGGAGTTCGCCGAACCACCCGCTCCACGGGAGCTCGACCAGCTGATGGCCACCGGGGAACAGGTCTCCGCGGCGGTGCTCGCCATGGCGCTGACCGAGCGCGGGATCGAAGCCGTCTCGCTGTCCGGCGACCAGGCGGGGATCGAGGTGAGCGGTGAACCGGGAGCGGCGGCCATCGTGGGGGTCGATCCAGGCAAGATCGTCGCCTGGCTGCGCTCCGCGCAGGTCGTGGTGGTCGCCGGGTTCCAGGGACGGGACGCCGACGGCGAACTGCTGACGCTGGGCAGGGGCGGTTCCGACACCACCGCGGTGGCGCTCGCGGCCGCGCTCGGCGGCGCCGAATGCGAGATCCTCACCGACGTCCACGGGGTGCGCACGGCCGACCCCAGGATCGTCCCGGACACCCGGCCGGTCCGGACGGTCTCCTACGACACCATGGTCGAACTCGCCGGGCTCGGTGCCCGCGTGCTGCATCCCCGCTCCGTCGAGCTAGCGCGCCGTCACGGGGTGGCGGTGCGGGTGGCGCATTCCTCGGAGTCCGGTCCCTCCACCGTCGTCGCGGCGGGAGAGGCCTCGCTGGAGGGAACTCCCCGCGTCATCGGAATCGCGCACGAACGCGACGTGCGACTGGTCCGGGTCCAGGTCTCGCCCTCCGGCCCGGACCAGTACGCCCGCGTGCTCGCGACACTGGCGGGCAGCGGGGTGAGACCCGAGAACCTGAGCTGGCCCGATCCCGGTGAGCTGCGGTTCACCGTCCGCGGTTCGGAGCCGCTCGGCCCGCCGATCGGCGCACTCGCGATGGAGCTGGAGGCTCGCTCCACGGTTCTGGAGGAACTCGGCTCCGTGTCGGTGGTCGGCACCGCGTTGCTCGATCCGCCCGGCTTCCTGCCGGAGCTGCTGCGGATCCTCGCCGGCCGCCGGGTCACGGTGCCGTCGATGACGACGTCGCAGTCGCGCCTCACCGCCGTGATCCCCGCGGACGCCGTCGACACGACCGTCCGCGCCCTGCACGACTCGTTCGGCTTGGCGGAGGACGCGCGATGAGCCCGTACGGGCAGCCGTCGGGTCAGTTCACCGCCGATGGCCTGGTCCTCACGTGTGACGGCCACGAACAGGGGATTCGCTGGAGCGTCGGCGACCGGCTGGAGCAGTTGTACGAGCGGCTCTGCGACCGGCTGCGTGCCGACGGTCTCGGCGCTCGTCTCGCGGTGGACGCCGGGGGCACGAGGCTCACCTTCGACGGGTTGGACGAGCGGGCCAACCGGCTCGCCCGGCATCTGCGAGCGCACGGGGTGCGGCCCGGCGACCGGATCGGGCTGTTGTTCGACGAACCGGTCCATCCCTACGTCGCGATGCTGGCCGTGCTCAAGGTCAACGCGGCGTATGTGCCGCTGGACGCGGGGTTCCCGGACGACCGGCTCGCCTGGATCGTCCAGGACGCCGGCGTCCGCCTGGTGGTGTCGAATTCCGCCTTACGCGACCGGATCGGGCCGGACGGCGTCGGCGTGATCTGCCTCGACGAGGACTCCGACCGGATCGCCGCGCTGCCGGGCGGACGGCTCAGCGAGGCCGAGAAAGGCACACCGGCGGACGAACTCTGTTACGTCGTCTACACCTCCGGCTCGACCGGCCGCCCGAAAGGGGTGACGATCGACCACGCCTCGATCTGCAACTTCGTCCGGGTCGCCGCCGACGTCTACGGCGTCCAGGGCACCGACCGGGTCTACCAGGGCATGACGATCGCGTTCGACTTCTCGGTCGAGGAGATCTGGGTCCCGTTGCTGAGCGGCGCGACGCTCGTGCCGAAACCCGGCGGTGCCGCCCTCGTCGGCCACGACCTGCTCGAATTCCTGCGGGACAACCGGGTCACCGCGTTGTGCTGTGTCCCGACCTTGCTGGCCAGCCTCGACGAAGATCTGCCCCTGCTGCGCTTCCTCCTGGTGTCCGGTGAAGCGTGCCCCGAAGACCTCGTGCGCCGTTGGCACCGCGCGGACAGGCGATTCCTGAACGTCTACGGCCCGACGGAGGCCACTGTCACCGCGACGTGGTCGGTGCTGCGCCCGGACCGGCCGGTGACCATCGGGGTACCCCTGCCCACCTATTCGGTCGTCATCCTCGATCCGGACGAGCCCAGGGCGCTGGCCGCCGGTGAACCGGGGGAGATCGGCATCGCCGGGATCGGTCTCGCCGGGGGCTACCTGAACCGGCCCGACCTGACCGAGCGCGCGTTCATCCCGGACTTCCTCGGTATCGGCGACAACCCGTCCCGCCGCATCTACCGCACCGGCGACCTGGGCCGGATCACCCCGGACGGGGAGATCGAGTACCACGGCCGCGCCGATACGCAGGTGAAGATCCGCGGCTACCGGGTCGAACTCACCGAGATCGAATCGATCCTGCTGCGGATACCGGGGATCGCCCAGGCGGTGGTCGAGACCCACCAGCCGGAACCCGGCACGACCGAACTCGTCGCCTACTACAGCCTGCGCCGCGACAAGGCGGACCTCGACCCCGCGGACCTGCGTCGCCGCCTGGCGGAACTGCTGCCGGGCTACATGGTGCCCGCCTATCTCGAACGGCTCGACCGCGTCCCGCTGACCCCGGCGGGCAAAGCCGATCGCAAGCATCTGCCGGCGCCCAGCGGCCCGCGACGAGCGGGGAACGATATCGAGTACGTGGCGCCGGCCACCGAGACCGAAACCAACCTGGCGGAGGCGTTGAGCCGGGTACTCGGGATCGAGCGGATCTCCGCGACGGCGCATTTCTTCGACGACTACGGCGCCGATTCCCTGCTGCTGGCCAAGTTCTGTGGCCTGGTCCGCGAGCGCGGGGACGTCGGGCCGCTCTCGGCGAGGGACGTCTACCTCAACCCCACGGTCCGCGGTCTCGCGGAGTCGGTTTCCACCGCCGGCCCGGTCACGGTCGCTCGTGCCGAGAAACCGCGCCGGGCGTCCACCGCGGCGTATGTCCTTTGTGGAGCGTTCCAGCTCCTGGCCTTCCTCGCCTACGCCGCCGGTTCGGGCTGGATCCTCGACACGGGATTCGCCTGGATCGACGCCGCGACAAGCTTCGCCGAGAGCTACGCACGCGCTGTCGGACTCGGGCTCGTCGTCTTCGTCGTTCTCTCCGTGGTGCCGGTCCTGGCGAAGTGGGTGATCGTCGGCCGGTGGAAACCGGGGGAGATCCCGTTGTGGAGTTTCGGCTACCTGCGGTTCTGGACGGTCAAGACGCTGATCCGGTTCAGTCCGCTGATGCTGTTCGTCGGCACGCCGCTCTACTCGTGGTACCTGCGGGCACTCGGTGCGGACATCGGCGAAGGCGCGATGATCCTGTCCCGGAATCCGCCGGTCTGCACCGACCTGCTCCGCGTCGGCGCCGGGGCGGTCATCCGGAAGGACGCCTACTTCTCGTGCTACCGGGCCAGGGCAGGCCGGATCCAGACCGGCCGGGTCACCCTCGGCGCCAACGCCTTCGTCGGTGAAATGACCGTGCTCGACATCGGCACGGCACTCGGCGACGACGCGCAGCTCGGCCATTCGTCGTCCCTGAACACCGGGCAGACGGTCCCCGGCGGGGAACGCTGGCACGGATCGCCCGCGCGACCATCCACTGTGGACTACCGGGCGCTGGCCACGGGAGCGCGGAGCAGGCTCAGGCCGTTCGTCTACTGCTCGTCCAGTCTGTTGCTCCTGCTGCTGGTGACGCTGCCCGTGACGATGGGCGGGGCGGGCATGTTCGCCGATCGCTGGTTCACGACGACGGCGGACTTCACGAGCTGGGAGTTCTACCGCGGCCAGATCGCCGATTCGGCGCTGCTGTACTTCGGCGCCTTGCTCGCCGGACTGGCGGTCGTCCTCACCATCCCCCGCCTGCTCGGGCTGTTCCTCCGGCCGGAAAAGGTGTATCCGCTCTACGGCAGGCATTTCGCGCTCCAGCGGCTGGTCGCCCGGCTGACCAACCTGCGGGCTTTCACCTATCTGTTCGGTGACAGCAGTTACATCGTCCACTACCTGCGTGCGCTGGGGTACGACCTGTCGACGATCCAGCAGACGGGCTCCAACTTCGGGGTCGAGGTCAAACACGAGACCCCGTTCCTCAGCACGGTCGGCACCGGGACGATGGTCTCGGACGGCCTTTCGCTGCTCAACGCGGACTTCTCCGCCTCGTCGTTCCGGTTGCGCAGGACCTCCGTCGCGCCGCAGGCGTTCCTGGGCAACGAGATCGCCTATCCGCCGGGTGCGCGGATCGGCCGGAACTGCCTGCTGGCCACCAAGGTCCTCGTCCCGCTGGACGGGCCGGTCCGGGAGAACGTCGGGCTGCTCGGGTCGCCCGCGTTCGAAATCCCCAGAACCGTCCGCCGGGACACCGGGTTCGAGCACCTCGGGACCGGGGAAGCCCTGCGCCGGGGCCTGCGAGCGAAGAACCGCCACAACACCGCCACGATCCTCCTCTACCTGCTGGTGCACTGGCTGCATCTGCTCGGCGTCCTGCTGATCGGCACCGCGGCCGGTGTCCTGCACGAACGGTCCGGCTCGCTCGCCGTCGGCGGCGGCATCGTGGCGTCGCTGGTGTTCTCGGTCGCGTACCTCATGCTGGCGGAACTCGCCGTACAGGGTTTCCGGGCGCTGCGGCCCCGGTTCTGCTCGATCTACGATCCGGTGTTCTGGCGGCACGAACGGTTCTGGAAGCTCAGTCCCGCCCGCTATCTCGCGTTGTTCAGCGGGACGCCGTTCAAGCCCTTCCTGCTGCGCTGTCTCGGCGTCCGGATCGGCCGCCGCGTCTTCGACGACGGGTGCGCGGTCCCGGAACGGTCCTTGGTGAGCATCGGCGACGACTGCGTGCTCAACCAGCACACCGTCGTGCAGGGGCATTCGCTCGAGGACGGCACGTTCAAATCCGACCGCATCACCATCGGCGCGGGATGCACCCTCGGCACCGGCGCCTTCGTCCACTATGGAGTGACGATGGCGGAGGCGTCGATCGCCGAGGCGGACGCGTTCGTGATGAAGGGCACCGCGGTGCCCGGCGGAACCCGCTGGCACGCCAATCCGGCGGTCGAGTTCGGTACGACACGAGAGATCACCACGACCAGGAGGCTGCCATGACGCACACCCCCACGGCGAGGCCGGTACCGGCGCCTCGCGTCGAGGGCGCACTGCCCGGCCCGCGCTCGGCCGAGTACCTCGAACACCAGCGACAGTGGGAATCCAGCGCGCGAGCGTATCCGCGCCACCTGCCCATCGCGATCGCGGGCGGGCAGGGAAGTTATCTGTGGGACATGGACGGGAACGTCTTCCTCGACTTCCTGGCGGGCGCGGGGGTGCTCTCCCTCGGGCACAATCATCCCGAACTGGTGCACGCGGCAGGCGAACAACTGCACGTGCTCACCCACGGACTGGACTTCCCGACCCCGGCGAAACGCGAGTTCGTCGACGCTCAGCTGTCCATGCTGCCGCCGGAGCTGCGCTCGCGGATGCGTATGCACTTCTGCGGCCCCGGCGGGGCCAACGCGGTGGACGCCGCGATCAAACTCTGCAAGACCGCCACCGGCCGTGGTGACCTGGTGTCCTTCCAGGGCGGGTTCCACGGCTCCAGCCACGCCGCGATGGCGCTGACCGGTCTCGTCGCGCAGAAACGGCCGATCGCCAACGGTGTGCCCGGGGTGCACTTCTTCCCGTACTCCTACTGCGCCCGGTGTCCGGTGGGCCTCTCTCCGGACACCTGCGAGACCAACTGCGTGAGCTTGCTGGAGCGTTCGCTGCGGGACCCCAACGGCGGCATCCCGCTTCCCGCCGCGGTGATCCTGGAGCTGGTGCAAGGCGAGGGCGGGATCATCCCGGCGACCCGGGACTTCGTACGGCGTGTCCGCGCGCTGACCGCGGAGCTGGACATCCCGCTCGTCGTCGACGAGGTACAGACCGGCTGCGGCCGCACCGGGACCTGGTTCGCGTTCGAGCGGTACGGCATCGAACCGGACGTGATCATCGCCTCGAAGGCGCTGAGCGGAGTGGGACTTCCGGTGGCGGTGATCCTCTACGACCGGCGCCTGGACGGCTGGGCGCCCGGTGCGCACACCGGCACGTTCCGGGGCAACCAGGCCGCGTTCGCCGCGGGCGCGGCGGCCGTCCACATCGTGCGGCGCGACGACGTGCTGGGCAACGTCCGGCAGCGTGGGCGGCAGCTCGAACAACGGCTCGCCACCTTGCGCGATCACGTCTGGGTCCGTGAGGTGCGCGGCCTCGGCCTGATGTGGGGGATCGAGCTGAGTGATCCGCGCGACGGCCGCCCGGCGGGCGGCTACGCCCGCGACGTGCAGGCGGACGCGTTGCGGCAAGGACTGATCGTCGAACTCGGCGGCCGCGACGACAGCGTGATCCGGCTGATGCCCCCGCTCACCGTGACCGCCGAGGAGGTCGAAATCGCCTGCGAGATCCTGTTCGGCGCGATCGAGCGCTGTGGCCCGGCACGGTAGGCGGGCTCAGACCGAGGTCGCGCCCTTCCGGCCGCTCACCACGCGCACCCGCACCGGCTCGACGAACGGGGCGTACGGTGACACGGCCACGCTGAGCCGTTCCTCGAACCCCGCGCGCTCGTCCGGTTTCGGCAGCAGATCCTCCGGCATCGCGGAGTACACCGCGCCGACGAGGTGTTCGAGGTCGATCTCGTCCTCGTACTCGACGTCCGTTTCCCCGGTCGTGAACCCGGCCGCCGCCAGACTCGCGCGGTAGCGGTCCTGCTCCTCCTGCTCGGCGCCCCAGGTGCGGACAAGCGGCTTCCCCAGCCAACCGGAGAGGTATTCGCGGAGCGCGTTCGACCACGGGGTGTCGTGCAGCCACATCGGGGCGCCGTTGGTGACCACCGCGACGCCGCCACCCGGCCGCAGCATGGAGTGCAGCGCGGGGAACAGGGTCTCGTGGTCCATCCAGTGCAGCGCCTGCCCGATGGTCACCGCGCCGAGCTTCTCCGCGCCCAGCACCAGTTCCAGCGCGCGGACGTCACTGTCCGCGCCGACCAGCCAGAGCACGTTCGCGACCCCGGCGGCCGCGTTCCTGGCCTGCGCCAGCATGTCGGGCTCCGGGTCCATGCCGACGACCGCCCGCGTCCTGGCGGCGAGCGGCAGGGTCAGCTGACCGGTCCCGCAGCCGAGGTCCAGCACCGTGTCTTCGGTGGTGAGCCCGAATTCGGTGACCAGTGCGTCGAGGACGGCCTCCGGGTAGCCGCGGCGGTAGCGCCGGTAGAACCCGGCGACCTCGCCGCTGAACTTCAGGTTCGTCATGCCGCGATCATGACCGGTGGCATGGTCTTCCGCCCGCGCTTTCGCCGTCGGCGGACAGCTGGACAGGTCTCGGGGACAGGGCTAGTCGTCCGGGCCGCGCAGGGTCAGGACGACCCGGAGCACGTGCTCGACCGCTGCCGGGAACACGGCCCCGCGGAGTTCGCCGCGGCTGACGAGGGTGTGCCCGGCGAAGTCCAGCATCCGGTCTTCGCCGAGGCGGCGGACGGTCAGCGTGGCCACCTCCTCGAGATCGAGGTCGGGATGATCCATCCGGGTCAGCGCGAATTCGATGAGGAGTTGTTCATCCGTCATTTCGCACCTCCGTCTCTCCTCTCGATCTTATCGAGCGGTGAGTCGCACGTGGTTTGTCGCTCACCACGCCGGGGAGTCCGCGGAGGAATCTCCGCTAGCGTGCGGGGATGAGCGACGAGATCTTGCCCGCCATCACGGGAGAGATACTGACCGATGACGCGGCCCTCGACCGGGCCGGAAACGACTGGGGAGATCTGGTGCACGCCAGGCCCAGGCTGGTCGTGCGGCCCGCGTCGGTCATCGATGTCGCCGCGGTGCTCCGGTTCGCCGTCGCGCGGGACATCCCGGTCGCCGCCCGGGGCGCCGGGCACTCGCCGTACGGCCAGGGCCAGGCCCCCGGCGGGATCGTGCTGGACATGACCTCCCTGCCGCCTCGGCGCACGGTCACGGGTGAGGTGGTTTCCGTCGACGCGGGAGCCCGCTGGCGCGACGTCCTCGACGTGACCCTCCCGCGGGGGCTGACACCTCCGGTCCTCACCGACTACCTGGACGTGACCGTCGGCGGCACGCTGGTGATCGGCGGCGTGGGCGGTGCCGCGCACCACCACGGCGTGCAGACCGACACGGTGGTGGAACTGGAAGTGGTCACCGGGACCGGTGACGTGGTCACCTGTTCCCGCGACGACGACCGGGAGTTGTTCGATGCCATGCTCGGCGGGCTGGGCCAGTGCGGGGTGATCACACGAGCCTGCCTGCGGCTGGTGCCTGCTCCGGCACGGGCACGGCGCTGGAAGCTCTACTACGACTCCCTGTCCGCGTTCCTGGCGGACCAGCGTGAGGTCGTCCGGGACGGCCGGTTCGACTATGTGGAGGGCCAGCCCCTTCCCGTCGAGGGCACCTGGCGGTACATGATCGAGGCGGTGGCCTACTACACGCCACCCGCTTCCCCCGACGAGGAGACGCTCCTGAACTCACTGAGCTTCCTGGACGCCGAAACCTCGGACACCACCTACTTCGACTTCCTGAATCGCGTGGCGGAGGCCGAGACGCTGCTCCGCGCGGAAGGCAGCTGGTTCCATCCGCATCCGTGGATCGACACCTTCCTTCCGGACAGCGCGGTCGAGCAGGTCGTGACCGGAACACTCGCCGCCACCGGCGAAGCCGAATTGGGGGCACTGGGGCTGATCCTGCTTTATCCCGTGCGGGCCGACCGGCTGAAGACACCGCTGTTCAAGGTGCCCGACGGCGAACTGGTCTGGCTCTTTTCCTTGTTGCGTACCGGTTCCCCGGTCGATCCGCTGCACAACGCCCGGCTGGTGGGGCTCAACGTGGATCTCTACCGCAAGGTGAGCGCGCTCGGCGGTAAAGCCTATCCGTCGACCGCGGTACCCAGGTCCACCGCGGAGTGGCGGGAACACTTCGGCTCCTCCTGGCCCCTCCTCGCCGAGGCGAAGGCGCGGTACTCGCCGAAGAACCTGCTCAACCCTGGCCAAGGGTTACGGCTCCCGGAATGAGGTCGTGCGGCGGCGTCAGGCCGGGACGAGCAGAATCCACAAAGGACCGTCGGCGACCGGAAGAGGCTGCCCGGACGTCGTGCGGAAGCGGGTCGGCGCCTGCTCGTTCGCGCGTTCCCAGACCGCCGGGAACCGTTTCCCGTCGCGCCAGACCGTCGCCTGGCCACCGCCGATCGTCCGCGCGATGGGGGAGTTGGGGACCGTTCCGGTCTCGCCGCGTTCGCCCAGCCGGACGGCGACCCGCTGTTCCACGACCGTCGCGGTGCCGACCTGGCCGGCCCCGGTGGACGTCAGCGGCGAACCGTCGAGGCTGATGAGCCACCTTCCGGCCTGTGCCGACCAGGTGAAGGCGAAGGACGCCGCGGGGAACCGGATCGTCGCGGCGGAGGCCGGTGCGCCGGCCTCCGGTGCGGGTCCGGCCTCGGGAAGCGCGTTCACCGGAACGGGCTCACTGTCGGGTACCTGTTCCGGGTGCAGGTAGAGGTTGTGCGGCGACGGACGTCCGTCGTCGCGGAAATAGGCGTTCGGGGACTCGGCCGGTGAGCCGTTCACCAGTGAGGCCGAGTGCAGTGACGGCAGGAGTTCCGGTGCCGCGCCCGAGTACGCGAGGGTGGGTTTTCCGTACTGCGTGAGCAGCGTGAGGTCGGTGGCCCGCGCGCTGCGCACGGGGCCGATGACCGTCGGCGGCCGGTTCCAGTACAGCGCCAGCAGCCTGGTCAGTCCGCCCTCGACGGGCTCGACGTAGACGAGGTCGGCGGCGCTCAGCCCGGTCTGCGGCCGCGCCGCCGCCACGTTGTCGATCTTGACGGCCAGCACCGCTCGCCGTTCCGGCGCGGCGGTCTTCTCCGACGTGGCGGTGGTGGCCGGGCCAGGCCCGGATCCGTCCGGCTCGCCGGAGAGTTTCCAGGCGATCAGGACCGCCGCGACGGCGACCACCAGCACTCCGGCCACCGAGGCGACCCACCATGATCTCTTCATGAGAGCGGAACCTTTCTTTGCGGCTCGGCGGCCACTCGGCCGATGAAGACGTCCAGTTCCTCCGGGTCAGCAGATCCTGGGGAGCTGTTCCCCGACCAGCATGTCGACGATCCGGCTCGCGCCGACCAGGGTGCGGGCGGTCACCCGGCCGGGGTCGCCCGTCACGTGCCCGATCACCCGGGCCTCCCGCCCCGCCGGATCGTCGCGCATGGCCGCGAGGACGGCGTCGGCGGACCGCGGCGCGACGAACGCCACCAAACAGCCTTCGTTGGCCACGTGCAGGGGATCGAGCCCGAGCAGTTCGCAGGCCGACGCCACCTGGGCCGGTACCGGCACGTCCGCCTCGATGATCTCCACGCCGACCCGCGACGCCTCGGCCAGTTCGTTGAGCGCGCTCGCCAGGCCGCCGCGGGTGGCGTCGCGCAGCGTGTGGACATCCGCCCCGCCCGCGCCGATCATCGCGGCGACCAGCCCGTGCAGCGGACGGCTGTCGGAGGTGATGGCGGTTTCGAACCCGAGGTCCTCGCGCGCGCTCAGGATCGCCGTCCCGTGTGCCCCGATCGGACCGGACACCAGCACCACGTCACCGGGGACACCGGCGGACGCGGACGGCCAGGCGTCCGGCAGCCGCACCCCGATCCCGGTGGTGGTGAGGTAGACCCCGTCGGCGGCTCCCCGCCCGACGACCTTGGTGTCACCGGTGACGACCGGGATCCCGCAGGCCCGCGCGGCCTCGGCCACCGAGGCGGTGATGGCCCGCAGTTCCGCCATCGGGAAGCCTTCCTCCAGCAGATAGGCCAGGGAGAGCGCGACCGGGCGCGCGCCGCGCATGGCGAGGTCGTTCACCGTGCCGTAGACCGCGAGCGAGCCGATGTCGCCGCCGGGGAAGAACCTCGGGGTGACGACGAAGCCGTCGGTGCTGAACACCACGTCGGTGTCGCCGAGGCCGACGACGGCGGCGTCCTCCAGCGGTCCGGGCGTGTCGAGTTCGGGGGCGATCACCTCGGCCAGCAGTTCCGCCATCAGCCTGCCGCCGGAGCCGTGGCCGAGCAGGACACGCTCCGTTTCGGCCCGGGGTGCGGGACAGGTGGCGCGCAGCGGGTCGATCGTCGTCATCGGGGTACCTCCACAGTGGACGGAGTGGGTGCCGAACGCCGTCTTCCGGCGTGGTGGAACGCGGCGCAGGTCCCCTCGGTGGAGACCATCGGGGCGCCCAGCGGGCGGCGCGGCGTGCAGCGGGTGCCGTAGGCGGCGCAGTCGGTGGGCAGCGCGGTACCGCGCAGGATCGCCCCGGCGATGCAGTCCGGGTGTTCGGTGGCCCGCACGTCCTCGACGGCGAACCGGCGTTCGGCGTCGTGCCCGGCGAATTCGGGGGCCAGCGCGAGCCCGCTGGCCGGGATGGGACCGATACCGCGCCAGGTCCGCCCGGTGACCTGGAAGACCCGGCGGACCGCGTCCCGCGCCGGGGCGTTGCCGGTGCGTTTGACCGCCCTGGCGTACTGATTCTCGACCTCCGCGCGGCCCTCTTCGAGCTGCCGCACCGCCATCACGATGCCTTCCAGCAGATCGAGCGGTTCGAATCCGGTGACCACGATGGGGACCCGGTAGCGCGCGGCGATGGGTTCGTATTCGGTCCAGCCCATCACCGCGCAGACGTGTCCGGCGGCGAGGAAGGCCTGCACCTGGTTGTCGGGCGCGTCCAGGATCGCGGTGATCGCCGGTGGCACCAGCACATGGCTGACCAGCACGGAGAAGTTCGCCACGCCGGTGTCCGCGGCGTGCAGGACGGCCATCGCGTTGGCCGGGGCGGTGGTCTCGAAGCCGACGGCGAAGAACACCACTTCGCGGCCGGGGTTGTCGGCGGCGACGCGCACCGCGTCGAGTGGGCTGTAGACGACCCGGACGTCGCCGCCCCTCGCCTTCACCCCGAGGAGGTCGCCGTGTGTTCCGGGGACGCGGAGCATGTCGCCGTAGCTGGTGAAGATGACGCCGGGCCGGGAGGCGATGGCGACCGCCTTGTCGATGATCTCCAGCGGGGTCACGCAGACCGGGCAGCCGGGACCGTGGATCATCCGTACCCCGGCCGGGAGCAGTTCGTCGATTCCCTGGCGCACCAAGGTATGCGTCTGTCCGCCGCAGACCTCCATGATCGCCCACGGCCGGGTGGCGGTGCCGTTCAGTTCGGCGAGGAGCCGCCGGGCGAGCACGGGATCGCGGTATTCGTCGAGATACTTCACGAGCGGACCTCCGCGTCCGGGCCGAGTTCGGTGGCGAGGGCGTCGGGGATCGCGCGGAGCACGGCGAGTGTCTTCGCCGCTTCGGCCTCGTCGACCTGGCTGATGGCGAAGCCGACGTGCACGATCACGTAGTCACCGATCCCGGCCTCCGGGGTGTAGGCCAGGCACACCGTCCGCCGTATCCCGTCGAAGTCGACGGTCCCGGTCAGCGGCCCGCGCTCGTCCTCGGAGACGGCGACGACGCGGCCGGGGATGCCAAGGCACATCGGTTCACCTCTCGCTCATCGTGGCGGCGGCGATCGCCGCCTGGCCGTAGCTGATCCCGCCGTCGTTCATCGGGATCCGTTCGCCGGCGAAGGCACGCAATCCCGCCTCCGCCAGACCGTCGAGCACCCCGGCCGTCAGGAGGGCGTTCTGGAAGACCCCTCCGCCGAGGCAGACGACGTCGGTGCCGCCGGACTCCGCCGCCCTCACGGCCAACGCGACCACGACCTCGGAGACGGTCCGGTGGAAGCGGGCCGCGACCTCGCCGACCGGACTGTCCAAAGCGGACTCAAGAGCATCGCGCAGGGTCGGATTCGGGTCGTAGACCCAGAGCCCGTCGCGTTCTCGCAGCTTCCAGCGCAGGGGAGGCACCCCGGTGAAACCGGTCGCGGCCGCTTCGAGCCTGGTGGCCGCTTCGCCTTCGTAACCGTTGTCGTCGCAGAGCCCCAGCAGGGCGCTCACCGCGTCGAACAACCGGCCGGCGCTGGACGCCCGGGGAGAGTTGAGCCCCTTCCGGATCATCGCCCGGATGACCGCGACCTCTCGGCCGCTCATCCGGCCGAGCAGGTCTTTTGCCAGGTCTTCGGGTACCGGGTCCTGGGTGCACGGCTCGGCACCGAAGAGATAGCCCAGCGCCATCCGCGCCGGACGGCGGACCGCGGCGGCACCGCCGGGCAGCGGCGCCGTGGCGAACCGGCCGACCCGGCGATAGCCGGTGTAGGTCGCGAGAAGGATCTCCGCGCCCCAGAACGTCCCGTCGTCACCGAGTCCGAGCCCGTCGAGGGCGACGCCGACGAACGGTTCCCGGACGCCGTGTTCCGCCGCGGTCGCGACGACATGGGCGTGATGGTGCTGAACCGCGATCCGCCGGGAGACCGGCCAGCGCCGCGCGAACCGCGTCGACAGGTAGCCGGGATGCAGGTCGTGCGCGCAGAACCGCGGCCGGGCCCCGTGCAGCCGGCAGAGGTCTTCGGCGGCGAGTTCGAACGCGCCGAAGGTTCCGCTGTCCTCCAGGTCGCCGGTGTGCGGTCCGGTGATCGCCGCGGCGCCGAGCGCGAGGGTGCTGGTGTGTTTCAGCTGGGCGCCCAGCGCCAGAACCGGCTCCGGCGCGGGAACCGGCAACGGCAGTGGTTCGGGCGCGTATCCGCGGGCACGGCGCAAGGTGATCGTCCGGTCTCCGAGGACGCGGACGACCGAGTCGTCGTAACGGGACCAGATCGGCCGGTCGTGGTCGAGGCGGCCGTCGGTGATCGGGTCCAATTCGGCGCGTGCGGTGGCGTCGTCGGTGATGATCGGGGTTCCCGCGCGGTTCCCACTGGTCACCACGAGTGGACGGGCGAGTTCGGCGAGCAGGAGGTGGTGCAGTGGCGTGCAGGGCAGGAAGACGCCCACCTCGGTGAGACCGGGGGAGACCGACGCGGCCAACGGCGTCCCGGCGGACTTCGGGAGCAGGACGATCGGTGCGGCGGGGGAGCCGAGCAGCTCGGCCGCGCGATCGTCCACAACGGACACGAGCCGGGCGGTGCGCAGGTCGGGGACCATGACCGCCAAGGGCTTCGACGGGCGGGGTTTGACCAGGCGCAGCCGGTCCACCACCGCCGTGTCCGTCGCGTCGCAGACGAGCTGATAGCCGCCGATGCCCTTCAGCGCGACGATCCCGCCACCGGCGATGACGGCACAGGCCGCGGCCAGGGCCGCGTCACCATGGCGGAGCGTATGCCCGCTGTGCCAGGCCAGCCGGGGACCGCACGCCGGACAGGCGATCGGTTCGGCGTGGAAGCGCCGGTCGGCGGGATCGCGGTACTCGGCCTCGCAGTCCGGGCAGAGCGGGAACCCGCGCATCGCGGTGCGCTCCCGGTCGTACGGCAGGTTTTCGATGATCGTCGCCCGGGGGCCACAGGCGGTGCAGTTGAGGAACGGGTACCGGTACCGGCGGTCCGCGGGATCGAACAGCTCGCGCAGGCAGTCCGCGCAGGTCGCCTGGTCCGGTGGTACCTCGGGGGCGGACGGCCGCCCGGTCACGCTCTCCCGGACATGGAAACCCCGCAGCGCGGGGAGATCCGCGGGCGACTCGTCGACCTCGATCCGGCCGACCTTCGCCGAGGGGGGTGCCGAAGTCCGCAGCAGCTCGACGAACTCGCGCAGGGGACCGCCGGGACCGGCGGCGTGGATGACCACCGTGCCGGCGTCGTTGCGGACATCGCCGTCGAGGCCGAGGCGGACGGCGAGCCGGTGCACGAACGGCCGGAACCCCACGCCCTGCACGGTGCCGTGCACCTCGATCCGGGCACTTCTCCGGCCCGGCTCCGCCTCGATGTCCATCCTCGCCCCCTGGAGTGCTCCTAGCCACCTTCGCTCCCTGCCGGCCGCGGGAGACAGTGCTGGAAGGGCCCACGCGGCGGAGACTTTGGTCCCGGTGATCCCCACGAGGGACGTCGGACCGGCCCGGCCGGTGCCCTTCGGCCCTAGGTCCCGTTCGCGCCGCTCGGTTCAGTGGAGGACGGAGGTGGTCGCCGTGGTGACCGAAGACACCGCCGTACTGGACCGGTCGCGACTGGACCGGCTGGTCGAGGTCCTGATCGGCGAGGGCTATGTCGTCGTGGGACCGACCGTGCGGGACGGCGCGATCGTGCTCGGCGAACTGGATTCCGCGGCCGCCCTTCCGGCGGGCTGGGGCGTCGAGACCGGGCCTGGACGGTACCGGCTGCGGCGGCGCCGGGACGCGGCGGTCTTCGGGCATTCGGCCGGACCGCAGTCCTGGAAGCAGTTCCTGCACCCGCCGCGGCGCAAGCTTTTCTCCGCCGGTCCGGACGGCGAGTTCCATGCCGAGCCCGAGGACGCCCCGAGGTATGCCTTCCTGGGCGTTCGCGCCTGCGACCTCGCGGCGATCAAGATACTGGACAAGGTTCTCCTGGCGGAGGCGCATCCGGACGGCTCCTACGCCCGGCGGCGACGGCGGCTGCTGGTGATCGCGGCCAACTGCACGGAACCGGGCGAGCTGTGCTTCTGCGCGTCGATGGGCACCGGCCCCGCCGCGGGACCCGGGTACGACCTCGGCCTCACCGAGCGGATCGACGAGGCCGGGCACCGGTTCGTCGTCGACATCGGCAGCGAGGAAGGCGCGCGGGTACTGGCGCTGGCCGGTGGCGGCGCGGCCGATCCGGACGACGTCGCCGCGGCGCGTTCGGAGGTCGCGGAGGCCGCGAACCGGATGGGCCGCGCGATGCCGTCCGGCGATCTGCGGGAGCTGATGAGGGAATCGCGGGAATCGCCGCACTGGGAAGACGTCGCCTCGCGGTGTCTGAGCTGCGCCAACTGCACCATGGTCTGCCCGACCTGTTTCTGCACGACGACCGAGGACGTCACCGACCTGACCGGCGACCACGCGGAACGCTGGCAGCACTGGGCGTCGTGTTTCGAGCTGGACTTCTCCTACGTGCACGGCGGCACCGTCCGCACCAGCACCGAGAGCCGGTACCGGCAATGGATAAGCCACAAGCTCGGCACTTGGCAGGACCAGTTCGGCACTTCCGGCTGTGTCGGGTGCGGACGGTGCGTCGCCTGGTGCCCGGCGGGGATCGACATCACCGAAGAAGCGGCCAAGCTCGCGGCGGTCCGGGAATGAACACCCGGTCGCGACCGGGGACCGACCTGGTGGAGCCGATGCTTCCGGTGCCGTATCGCGTGGCCGAGCGGACGGTGGAGACCCACGACTCGGTCACCCTGCGCCTCGACCCCCTCGGCCGGACACTGTCGCGCGCCCGACCGGGTCAGTTCATGATGCTGTACGCCCGAGGCGTCGGTGAGGTCGCGATCTCCTTGAGCGGGATCTCGGACGGCTCGCTCGGGCACACCGTCCGTGCCGTGGGCGCGGTGAGCCGGGCGTTGCACGACTCACCACGGGGGACCGTGCTGGGAGTACGGGGACCCTTCGGCACCGGCTGGGAGGCCGGGGCCGCCGCGGGGCACGATCTGGTGATTGTCGCGGGCGGCGTCGGGCTGGCTCCGCTGAGGCCCGTGGTGCTCGCCGCGCTGGCGGATCGGACGGACTACCGGCGGGTGATCGTGGTGGCGGGGGCACGGACGCCGGACGAGTTCCTGTTCCGCGCCGAGCTGGACTCGTGGACCGCGCGCGAGGACATGGAGACGACACTGACGATCGACCGGCGGGCGCCGGGCTGGAGCGGTCCGGTCGGTTTCGTCACCGAACCGCTTTCCCGGCTGAAGCTGGATCCTCCCCGCACCAAGGCGTTCCTCTGCGGACCGGAGCCGATGATGCGGTTCTGCGCGGAGGTACTCGCCGGCAAAGGGATCGCGCCTGCCTCGATCAGGGTTTCGTTGGAACGCAACATGAAATGTGGAGCCGGACTGTGCGGGCATTGCCAGCTCGGCCCGCTCCTGCTGTGCCGGGACGGGCCGGTCGTCGACTACGCGGTGGCCGGTCCGCTACTGCGGGTATGGGAGCTGTGATGGGAAAACCGACACTCGCGGTCTGGAAGTTCACCTCCTGCGACGGGTGCCAGCTGACGCTGCTCGACTGCACGGACGAACTCCTGACGCTCGCGGGGGAAGTCAGCATCGCGCAGTTCCTGGAGGCGTCGAGCGAGGTCCTCCCCGGGCCGTACGACATCTCGCTGGTGGAGGGGTCCATCACCACCCCGGACGAGGTGCGCCGGATCAAGCAGGTCCGTGAGCGGTCGAAGGTACTGGTCTCGATCGGCGCGTGCGCGACGGCGGGCGGTATCCAGGCGTTGCGCAACTTCGCCGACGTCCGTGAGTTCACGTCGGTGGTCTACGCGAGTCCTCAGTACATCGACACGCTGGCGACGTCGACGCCGATTTCGGCGCACGTCGAGGTGGACTACGAGCTGCACGGCTGCCCGATCGACCGAGGCCAGCTGCTCGGGACGATCACCGCGCTGCTGGCGGGTCGCGAACCGGACCTTCCCCGCGGCACTGTCTGTGAGGACTGCAAACGGCGGGGCCTGACCTGCGTGATGGTCGCCGACGGAACGCCCTGCCTCGGCCCGGTCACCCGGGCGGGTTGCGGCGCGTTGTGTCCTGCCTTCCGCCGGGGCTGCTTCGGTTGCTTCGGCCCATCGGCGGCGCCGAACACCAAGGCGTTCATCCCGCTGCTGGAGGTGCACGGTCTCACCGGTGACGCCACGGACAAGGTGTTCCGCACGTTCACGACCGGGGCTCCGGAAACCTGGGCGGGTGGTGCCCGATGAGTCATCGCAGCAGGCAGCTCAAGGTCAGCTCCCTGGCCAGGGTGGAGGGCGAAGGCGCGTTGCGGGTGGTCGTCGAGGACGGCCGGGTCGAACGGGCGGAGCTGAACATCTACGAGCCGCCCAGGTTCTTCGAGGCTCTTTTGCGCGGCCGGGCGTACACCGAACCACCGGACATCACCGCGCGGATCTGCGGGATCTGCCCGGTGGCCTACCAGACGAGTGCCTGCAACGCCATCGAGCAGGCCTGCGGTGTCGAACTGGACGAACCGCTCGCCGACCTGCGGAGGCTGCTGTACTGCGGGGAGTGGATCTCGAGCCACGCGCTCCACATCTACCTGCTGCACGCGCCGGATTTCCTCGGCTACCCGGACGCGATAGCCATGGCCGGGGACCACCGTTCCGTCGTCGAACGGGGGCTCGCCTTGAAGAAGGCGGGGAACGCGCTGATGGACCTGATCGGCGGCCGGGCGATCCATCCGGTCAACGTCCGGGTCGGCGGTTTCTACGCGCTGCCGGCCCGTGCCGAGTTGGCCCCGGTGGCGGAACAGCTGAGGCGTGCGCTGGACGACGCGCTCGACACCGTCCGGTGGGCGGCCGGATTCGACTACCCCGAGTACGAACTCGAGCACGAGTTCCTCGCCGTCACCGAACCCGGCCGGTACGCGATCGCGCGCGGGAGCCTCCGGTCGAGCGGTGGCCTTTCGTTCCCGGCGAAGGACTTCCTCACCCATGTCAGCGAGAAGCAGGTCCCGCGTTCGACGGCGCTGCAGGCCACCCTGGACGGTCACCGCTACCTCACCGGCCCGCTCGCCCGCTACGCCCTCGGCTCCGGGCTGCTGTCGGTCACGGCGCGGCAGGCCGCGGCGGAAGCCGGGCTCGGCGCCCAGTGCCGGAACCCGTTCCGCAGCATCCTGGTGCGCGGCGTCGAACTCGTCTACGCCGTCGACGAGGCGCTTCGCCTGATCGAGGGCTACGAGCGCCCGCCGAGGCCGGCCGTCGAAGTCCCGGCACGCGCGGCGGTGGGGCACGGGGTCAGCGAGGCACCGCGCGGAACCCTGTACCACCGTTACGAACTGGACGGCGGGGGAGTGATCCGGTCCGCCACCATCATCCCGCCGACCGCGCAGAACCAGTCGGCGATCGAGGAGGACCTGCGCCGGGTCGCGGGGGCGAACCTCGGACTCGATGACGCCGAACTGACCGGCCTGTGCGAGCGGACCATCCGCAACTACGACCCGTGCATCTCGTGTTCGGCGCATTTCCTCGACCTCACCGTGGAACATCGATGAGCTCCGGGGACGCGGTGGTGATCGGCGTCGGCAACGAGTACCGCCGTGACGACGGTGTGGGCGTCGCGGTGCTGGCGGAGCTGCCGGGGAAGGTGCCGCCGGGTACCCGCCTGGTGCTCTCCGACGGCGAGCCCGCGGGCCTGCTCGACGCCTGGAGCGGCGCCGGGCTCGCCATCGTCGTGGACGCGGTGTACTGCGAACCCTCCACGCCCGGGCGGATCTGGCGGTCCACAGTGGACGGGCTGCCGCCGTCGGTGCGGGCGTCGAGTTCGCACGCGCTGGGCATCCCCGACGCGGTACGGCTGGGCGCCGCCCTCGAGAAGATGCCGGACCGGCTGGTCGTGCTGGCGGTCGAGGCGGCCGACCTCGACCTCGGCACCGGCCTGTCCGGCCCGGTCTCCGCGGCGCTGCCGGAGATCGTGCGGGTCGTGCTGGCGGAGCTGGGATCGAGCGACGGTCCGGGGTGAAGGGGACTTTCCCCTCGTCTCACGCGGCGAAGGGCGCTTTCCCCGCATCGCATGCGGGGAAAGTTCCCTTCGGCTCCGGCCGGTGCTGGTGGTCTCACGAGATCGGGAGAAATGGAACGGGACATGGCGAATCACGAAATCTCGAAAACCCTGCCCGTACTGGCCGGGGTGGACGGCTCACCCCAGGGTGTCGAGGCGGCCCGCTGGGCGGCGGAGGAAGCCGCTGCCCGGAAGGTGCCGCTCGAACTCTTCCACGCCTTCACGCCGATGCCAGGCCACGATCCCGCGCAAGGGTTCGGGGCGCGGTGCCTGCGCGAGGCGGAGTCGGCCGTGCGGGACGCCGTGCCCGGGCTGCCGTTCCGCTGTGCGCTCGAACCCGGCGACCCGGCGGAGCAGCTCATCGAACGATCCGGATCGGCGGCGGTCGTCGCGGTCGGCGCCTGGGGTTTCGGGCGCACCGGCGCGTCGTTCCTCGGGGCGGTGGCGCGCGCGGTGGCGGCGAGGGCGGCCTCGCCGGTGGTCGTGGTGCGCGAGCGGGTGCCCGCTTCCGGTCCGGTGATCGTCGGTGTCGACGACTCACCGGACGGGCGCGCGGCACTGGACTTCGCCTTCTCGGCCGCCGCGGCCCGCGAGTGCCCGCTCGTCCCTGTCCGCGTGTGGTACGACCATGAACAGGAGAAGGCCGACGCCTTGATGCTGACCGGATGTCTCGCCGACCGGACGCCGGTGTGGCCGGACGTCGTGGTCCGGCCGCGGCTGGTCCGCGATCGCCACCGGGCACGGGGGATGCTGGCCGAGGCTGGTGGGGCGCGGCTGATCGTGGTCGGTTCGCACCGTGCGCGGCTGCGGTCCAAGCCGATCCTGGGCATCACCTCTCACGCGCTCCTGGACCTCGCCTCCTGTCCCGTCGCGGTCGTTCCGCCGCCGGTCAGGTAGCCGGTACCGGATCGGCGATCTTCGAGCGCAACGCGGCCGCCGCCTGTTCCGGTGTCGTCGTCACCACGGGGATCCCGGTCGCCAGTTCGAGTCCGGCGGCGACGTCGGCCCTGGGCAGGATCCGGAGCGACCAGGCCAGGAAAGGGGCCTGCTCCCAGCCGGACGGCGCGGTGTCGACGATCAGGTTGTACGCGGGATCGGCGAGTTCGTCGCGGAGCGCTCGGAGCGCGATGCGCAGTACGCGCGCGACACCGCCGAGTTCGTCCGCGGGGACGGTGGCGAAATCGGCGCGGATGCGGCGGGGGAGCACGCGCAGTTCGTACGAGGCGGCCGGCGCGAACGGCGCGAAGACGACGGCATGCTCTCCGGCGTGGACGATCCGGGTTTTCGCCCGCAGTTCTTCGGCGAGGAGATCCGCGGCGAACGTCCGGCCGCGGCGGCCGTGATGTTCGCGGTACCGGTCGAGCCGGTGCCGGATCCCCGGTGACAGCACCGGGAGACCGGCGATCTGGGAATGCGGATGCGGCAGCGATGTCCCGGCCGCCGGGCCGTGGTTGCGGAAGATCACCACTTGCGCCGCCGTCTCACGCAAGGCGATGTGCCGTTGCTGCCACCCGTACAGGACGTCGGCCACCTCGGCGTCGGTCCCGGCCGCGAGGTCCCAGTCGTGGTGCGGGGACTCGATCACCACCTCGTGCCGGTCGGACAGGGCGTAGCGGTTGGGCACCGTGCGGACCCGCCAGGACCGCCCGTCGGCCGAGGGCAATCGCCACGACTCGGGCGGGGTGTCCTCACCGGGGCCTGGGCAGAACGGGCAGTCACCGTCCGGGGCGTGCGGGCGGGCGGCCCGGCCGGGGGCGAGCACGGACCATTCGCCGGTGAGCCGGTCGCGGCGCAGCTCCCCGCCGTGCCACCGTCGGGTTGTCATCGCGGGACTCCCATCGGGGTTCGGGCGAAGATCTCCTGGCAGCGACGGGAACAGAACCGGTAGGTCCGGCCGGCCAGTTCCGTCGAGTGCCCGGATTCGGCGGTGTAGGTGGTCATTCCGCAGACCGGGTCGCGATGGTCTCCGGTGGTCGTGAGTTCGGCGGGGACGCGTCCGGCGCCGATCCCGGCGATGAGGGTCAGCTCGTCGAGCAGCAGGCGGGGCAGGAGGAAATGCCGCCGGACGCGTTCATGTCCGGCCGCCCCCAGCGCCGCCGCCCTCGCCGGATCGGTGAGCAAGGCCCCCAGCGCGTCGGCGCACTGCTCCACGGATCCGACCAGCACTCCGCCCGCGTCGTCCGCGACCTGCAGCGGGATCCCGCCCGCCGCGCCCGCCACGATGGGCGTGCCCTTCCACAGCGCCTCGGAGACCACGAGACCGAACCCTTCGCGGATCGACTTCTGCACCATCACCGTCGAACGCCGCTGGAAGGCGTTGACCTCGATGTTGCCGACACCGGTGAGATTGGTGAACAAGTGGATGTCCGGATCGCCTTCGCTTTCCGCGCTGATCGCGCGGTACACCTCCCACGCCTCCGGATCGTCGAGCGCCATCGAACCGACCAGCGCCAGCTGGATGTCGGGGACGGTGCGCCGCACGATCCTGAACGCCTCGATCACGCCCAGCGGGTCCTTCCACGGGTCGAACCGGGACACCTGGGTGATCAGCGGGCGGTCCGGTTCGATACCGATCCAGTTGAGGACCGCGCGCGTCGTGCGGTCGTCGAGCGACATGTTCTTCGGGCTCAGGGGATCGATCGCGGGCGGGATGATGTCGACCCGGGCGCGATCGAGGTCCGGCGGGACGAACTGGGCCATGGTGAACACCGTCGCGTCGTACGGCGTGAGGAACGGGCGGAGGTAGTCCCAGGCCGCGGGCGCGGGGGACGAGGTGTCGATATGGCAGCGCCAGATCCACGACGCGGCACCACGATCCACAAAGGACAGGACGGCCGAGGGCTGCGGATCGTGGACGAAGACGAAATCGAACCCGGAGAACTGCGGATCGGCGGTGAGCTCCGCGGCGTTCTCGGCCGCTGTCCGCTCGTAGAGCGCCCGATCGGCCGCGGTGATCGGCTCGTCGCCCGCGCCCTGCAACGCGTTGTGCAGTTTCTTCGTGAAGGTGAAGAACGGCGGCTGCCCGCTGATGATCTTCCACGTGGTTTCGATGCCGAGGTCGTTGTACAGCGGCACCGCCGAGCGCAGCAGTTCCGAGACGCCACCGCCGTACGGGGTCGCGCTCAGGTGCAGCACCCGCGCGCCGCGCAGGTCCCGGGCGACCGCCGCGAGCGGTTCCATGATCTGGTCGGGAACGACCGCCCGGTACGCGGAGACGGACAGTTCGCCGACATCCACCGTCTGGAGCACGGCTACCCCCGAGCCGTCAGGAAGGCGACCGTCGAGTCCATCGTGGACAGTGCGCGGTAGTCGTCCTCGTCGATCCGCACGCCGAGGTCCGTGGAAAGGCGCTCGACGAAGGTCAGGAAGTCCAGGGAATCCAGTTCGAAGGCCTCGCGGATGTTCTCGTCGGATTTCAAGGCGGCCACTTCGGCGTCGGTGGCGAATCCCCGCAACGCGGTACGGATCGCGGTGCCCGCCCGCTCCCGGGTCAGTGAATCGGTCATAACTCCTCCGGACTCTGCAACAGGGTGTTCACGGTCTTGAGGAACCGGGCGCCGGTCGCGCCGTCGGTGGCACGGTGGTCGCCGGCGAGGGTCGCCGTCACGAGCGGCCGGACGCCCAGCAGGCCGTCCACCGCCCACGGACGCCGGGAGATCGCGCCGAATCCGACGAGGGCGACCTGTGGCGGGTAGATCACGCCGTGCACCGATTCGACCCCGTTGTCGCCGAGGTCGGTCACCGTGATCGTGCCCGCCGTGAGCTCGCCCGCGCGCAGCGTCCCGGTCCGGACGCGGCTCACCAGGTCCCGCAGGCTCGCCATGGTCTCGGGAAGGGTGAGGCGGTCCGCCCCGGAGATGGCCGGTGTCACCAGCCCGCCGCCCCGGAGCGCCACCGCGACACCGAGTTTCACCGACTCTCCCGGCCGGAACCCGTCGTCGGTCCAGTGGCCGTTGAGTTCGGGTACCGCCGCGGCGGCGAGCGCGGTCGCCTTGAGCAGCAACGCGGCGGGGACGAGCCGTTCGGTCACCGGCACCCGGAGGTTGTGCTCCCGCAACCACTCGGTCGCGGCGAACAGGTCGATGGTCGAGGTCAGGTAGTAATGCGGGATCTCCCGTTTCGACCGCGACATCAGGGCGGCGACAGCCTGCCTCAGGGCATCGGGGTCCAGAGTGTGCCGCGAAGGCCGCGGCAGGGAGGGCGCCGGGTGAGCGGCCCGGACGTCCTTGGCGCGGATGATGCCGTCCGGTGCCGTCGGCGCCAGGGTGACCGGGTCGACGCCGAGCTCGCGGGCGAGCCGCCGGGCGTAGGGCGAGATCGGGGTCCGCCCGTGCGCGGCCGGTTTCGGCAGGGCCCGTTCGATGTCGCCATGGGTCACCCGGCCGTCGCGGCCGGTTCCGTGCACCGTCTTCAGATCGACGCCTGTCCTCGCCGCGAAGACCCTGGCAGGCGGGCTGGCCAGGTCGATCTCCGTGGTGTGGGCAGGTGCCGGTGGCGGCCCGGTCGCCGGTGCGGGCTCTTTCCGTTCCGGCGGCTCGAGCGCCTCCTCGCCGGTGTCGATCGTGGCCAACGCCGTGCCGACCGGAACCTTCGTGCCGGCCGGCACCAGGAGTTCCCGGACCTTTCCGGCGGTGAAGCATTCGACCTCGATGGCGGCCTTGGCCGTGTCGACCACCGCGACGAGGTCACCGCGCTCGACCACATCGCCCGGCTTGACCAGCCATTCGATGACGGTTCCCTCGTCCATGTCGGCACCCAGCGAGGGCATCACGAAGTCGGTCATCTCAGCCCACCGCCCGGGTGACCGCCGCCGTGATGTCGGAGACCTGGGGGAGTGCGGCTTCCTCGAGTTGTTTGGCGTAGGGGATCGGCACCTCCGCGGTGCACACCCGTTCGATCGGGGCGTCCAGTTCGGTGAGTGCCTTCTCCGCGACCCTGGCGGCGATCTCGGCGGAGAGGCTGCCGCTGCGCCAGCCCTCGTCGACCACGACGAGCCGGTGGGTCCGCGTGACCGACCCGAGAATCGTGGCTTCGTCGAGCGGCCGGAGGGTGCGCAGATCGATCACCTCGGCGTCGATGCCCTCGGTGGCGAGTTCGGCCGCCGCGGCGAGCGCGGTGCGCAGCGTCCCGCCGTACGCGGTGATCGTGACGTCCGTGCCGCTCCGGCGGACCGCGGCACGGTCGATGTCCACCGCGCCCGCCGCCGGATCCAGCTCACCCGAGACGTTGTACAGCGCCCCATGTTCGAACAGCAGCACCGGATCGGGATCCAGCAAGGCGGTCTGGAGCATCCCGCGCGCGTCTTCGATGGTCGCGGGGGCGAGCACCTTGAGCCCGGGGATGTGCGCGTACCACCCTTCGAGGCTGTGGGAATGCTGCGCCGCGAGCTGCCGTCCGGCACCGGTGGTCATCCGGATCACCAGCGGGACGTTGAGCCTGCCCCCGGACATGTGCAGGAGCGTCGCCGCGTTGTTGAGGATCTGGTCGAGCGCGAGCAGGCTGAAGTTGACCGTCATGATCTCGACGATCGGCCGCAGCCCGCCCAGCGCGGCGCCGATCCCCGCTCCGACGAACGCGGACTCCGAGAGCGGGGTGTCGCGGATCCGGTCCGGGCCGAACTCCTCCAGGAGGCCGAGGCTCACCCCGAAACAGCCGCCGTACCGGCCGATGTCCTCGCCCATCATGAAGACGCGTCCGTCGCTTTTCAGCGCGTCGCGGAGGCCCTCGCGGAGTGCCTCCCGGTAAGTGATCGTGTCGGTCATGATCGCTCCGAATAGACGAACTTGGTCAGGTCTTCGACCGGCTCCAGCGGGCCCGCCTCGGCCGCCTTCACCGCGGCGGCGATCTCTTCGTCCACTTCGGACTCCAACGCCTCGAGCCCCGGGTCCGTCAGCTCGCCGTCGGCCCGCATCAGGGCGATCATCGAGACGATCGGGTCGCGCTCCTTCCAGCGCTCCACCTCGGCCTTGTCGCGGTACCGATCGGGGTCGTACATCGAATGCGCCCGGAACCGGTAGGTACGCAACTCCAGGAAACAGGGGCCGGAGCCGCCGCGAATGCCTTCCAGTGCCCGTTCGGCCGCCTCCGCCACGGCCACGGCGTCCATCCCGTCGACCGGCCACGCCGGCATGCCGTAGGACGCGGCCCTGACCGCGAGGTCGGTTTCGGCCTGGGCGCGTTCGATCGCGGTACCCATCGCGTAGAGGTTGTTCTCGCAGCAGAAGAGCACCGGCAGCCGCCAAAGCGCGGCGAGGTTGAGACATTCGTGGAACTCGCCCTCGGCCACCGCGCCGTCCCCGAAGAGGCAGACGGTGGCGAGCGGCCTCCCGCGCATCCGGTCGGCCAGCGCGAGACCGACGGCGATCGGAAGCCCGCCACCCACGATCGCGTTTCCACCGTAGAATCGGCGCTCCGCGTCGAACAGGTGCATCGAGCCACCACGACCCCGGCTGCTGCCGGTGGTGCGCCCGTACATCTCGGCGAGCACGGCTTCCATCGGGAGGCCTCTCGCCAGCGCGTGACCGTGGTCGCGGTAGGTGGACACCACGGGGTCCTCGGGGCCGATGGCCTGCATGATCCCGGCGGCCACGGCCTCCTCGCCGATGTAGAGGTGCATGAAGCCGCGGATCGCGGCCGCGCTGTACAACTCTACGCAGCGTTCCTCGAACCGCCTGATCCGCACCATCTGGCGGAGCAGCTCGGTGCGCTGCTTGGCCCTGGGGGTTCGCGCCGCTCGCCGCCCGCTCATCCGACACCCTCCAAAGTGGACACATCGCCCTCCGGTAAGCCCAGCTCCCTGGCCTTCAGCAGCCGTCGCATCACCTTGCCGCTGCGAGTGTGCGGAAGGTGCTGGTCGAACACGATCTCCTTCGGGGCCACCGCGCCCAGCGCGCGACGGCCGAACGCGAGCAGCTCCAGGCGGAGTTCGTCGGTCGGCTCGTGCCCGTTCTTGAGCGACACATAGGCCTTGACCAGTTCGCCCGCCACCGGATCCGGGGTGCCGATCACCCCGGCCTCGGCCACCGCGGGATGAGCCAGCAGCGCACTCTCCACCTCGAACGGGCCGACGAGATGCCCGGCCGACTTGATGACGTCGTCGGCTCTGCCGACGAAGCGGTAGTAGCCGTCCGTGTCCCGGTTCGCCACGTCACCGCTGAGGTACCAGCCGTCGGCGAAGGCGTGCGAGTAGCGCTCAGGATCGCCCCAGTAGCCGCGGAACATGGACGGCCAGCCGGCCCGGAGCACGAGCTCGCCGTCGACGCCCGGATCGGTGATCAGCCGGAGGCGGCCGTCGATCACCTCGGCCCGGCCGTCGTCGCCTCGGGCCGCCAACGCCGCTTCGATCCCGGGGAGCGGCCTGCCCATCGAACCTGGCCGGACCTCCTCCCCGGCGAAGTTGCCGATCATGATCGCGCCGGTTTCGGTCTGCCACCAGTTGTCGTGCACGGGCAGGCCGAGGGTTTCCTGCCCCCAGACCACGGCTTCCGGGTTGAGCGGTTCGCCGACACTCGCCACGAACCGCAGCGCGGACAGATCGAACCCCGACGCGAGGTCGTCGCGCTCGCGCATCAGCATCCGCAACGCCGTCGGCGCGGTGTACCAGACGCTGACCCGTTGCGAAGCGAGAACCCGGTACCAGCGTCTGGCATCGAACTCGCCCTCGTCGCTGACGAGGGTCGCGCCGTGCGTCAGCGGGGCGATCACGCCGTAGGACATCCCGGTGACCCAGCCGGGATCCGCGGTACACCAGAAGACGTCGTCCTCATGCAGGTCCAAGGCGTAGTGAGCGGTGACGTGGTGTGCGAGCACCGCTTCGTGGACGTGCAGGGCGCCTTTCGGCGTCCCGGTGGTCCCGCTGGTGAAATGCAGCAGCGCGGGATCTCCCGGGCCGGTAGCGGCGATGTCGTAGGTGGCGTCCATCGCCTTCATGGCCGGACCCCACGCCAGTGCGCCGGGCTCGTCTTCGTCCCCGGTGACCACCACCTGCCGCAACGACGGCAGATCCGCGCGGAGCGCACGGACCTTCCGGCGATACAGAGCCGGGTTCGTCACCAGCACGGCGCCTTCGCCGAGCTGGATCCGCTGTCTGATGGGCTCGGGGCCGAACGCGGAGAACAGGGGGGACACGACGCAGCCCGCCTTGAGCGCGCCGAGCACGGCGACGTACAGCTCCGGTACCCGGCCCAGAAGGGTGAAGACCCGTTCACCGGGGCGCACGCCGAGTTCCGCCAAGAGGTTGGCGAACCGGTTGGTCCGTTCGGCCAGTTCGCGGTAGCTGATGTCGTGGACCCGGTCGTCCTTGCCGACCCAGCGGATCGCGGTCCGGCCCGCCCGTGAACCGGCGGCATGCCGGTCGACGGCCTCGTAAGCGATGTTGAGGCCTCGTCCTCCGGGCAGTCCGGAGATCGCCTTCCGCGCCTCGGTCCAGGTGAACTCGCGGCGAGTGCGTTCGTAGTCCTTGAGATTGGCCGCCTCTCTGGCCACCACCGTCTTCGTTATCGGCTTCCACCGCATGATCCCGCCCCTCACGCCCGCGCGGCCGCGCCGGGGTCGATCGGCCGCCTGCCGTAGGTCAGGTAGGCGATCGGCCCGACGAAGTTGATCGCGATGATCAGGGCCCACGCCCGTTTCGTGCCGCGGATCTCGATGGCCGGCCGGATCGCGAGGTCCGTCCAGGCGACCGCGGCGAGGGTGAGCTGCACGCCGGTCAGGAAGCCGAGCAGGCCCGGCGGAGGTTTGCGGTCGTTGCCGAGCCGGGGCTGCTTCATCGCGTTCTCCCAGTCAGGTCGTTGCTTGGCACCTCGAGCGTCGCCGACCCGTAAGCGGGGTGACGAGGGCCGGAGGTCCCTCCTGCCGGGACTGTTCGGCCCCGGTGCGGCCCGCCGGGAAGACGGCGGACGGTCTCGCTGTACAGCTCGTGGCGAAGGTCCCTTCCGCACGGGACGAACGACGGGAGCGGTGGGTCGCCGTCGCTTCCTAACTTGGTCGTCAGTAGCGAAACCGGAGGTGCGCTGTGACGATCCGTCCCAAGCTCAGGGAACTCGGTCTGAACACCGGAAAGAAGGCGAGGTTGAACCGCATCCTGTACCGGCACGGGCTGGGCAACGGGACCGCGTTCTTCCTGCCGTACGACCAGGGCCTCGAACACGGGCCGCGCGACTTCTTCGCGAATCCCGCGGCGAGAGATCCGCGGTACATCGTCAAACTGGCCTTGGAGGGCGGGTTCAACGGGATCGTCACGCAGATCGGCCTCGCCGAGAAGTTCTACTGGGACTACGCGGGTGAGGTTCCGCTGGTGCTGAAGCTCAACGGCAAGACCGATATCCCGTCCGACGAGCGGGCGCTCTCGCCGGTCAACGCCACCGTCGAGGACGCGGTCCGGCTGGGTGCCGACGCCGTCGGGTACACGCTGTACGTCGGAACGCCGGCGCAGGAGGCCGACTTCGAGCAGTACCGCCGGGTCCGCGACGACGCACACCGGCTCGGCATGCCGCTGATCGTCTGGGCCTACCCGCGCGGCGCGGCCATCGAGGCCAAGGGTGGCAAGGATTCCTACTATGCCGTCGACTACGCGGCACGGACCGCGTCCGAACTCGGCGCCGACGTGGTCAAGGTGAACTTCCCCCATCCGGAGAAGCGCACCGCCGTCCCCGCACCCTACGAGCAGGACTTCACTTCGCAGCAGGCCATCGACGCGGTGGTCCGGTCGGCGAACCGCACGCTCGTCCTCGTCTCCGGAGGAACGAAGGCGGGCGACGACGCGATGTTGGAGAAGGCGCGCGAGTCCATGGAAGCCGGGGCCACGGGGCTGATCTTCGGCCGCAACGTGTGGCAGCGCGGCCATGACGAATCACTGCGTTTCGTGGCGGCGCTTCGGGAGATTCTCGCCAAATACCCCGGCGAGAACACCGAAGGGGGCGTCCGGTGACGGCCCGGGGACACGTACGGACTAGACGTGGGAAAGGACGACGGATCCAGATGCGGGAACGGATCGCGACGGCGAACGCCGAGGTCGAGGTGGCCGTGCGGGGCAGGTTGTCGCCGGAGGCGCAGGCCTACGCCGCGGAGAAGATCGGCAAGCTCCTCCGGCTCGCGAGCGAGCCGGTCCTCGCCGCACGGGTCAGGTTCACGGTTCACCACGACCCGGCGGTCGCCCGTCCCGTGGTCGTGCAGGGGAACGTCGACGTGAACGGCAGGGTCGTACGGGCTCAGGTCGCGGCTCCGACCGCCTCCGAAGCCGTCGACGCACTCGAAGCCAGGCTCCGTACCGGGCTGGAACGCGCGGCCCGGCACTGGGAAGCGCGCCGCGGCCGAAGGCCCTTGGCGGATCCGCGCGAATGGCGGCACGAGTCGATGCCCACCGTCCGTGACGAGTTCTTCCCGCGGCCGTCCGAGGAGCGCGAGATCCTCCGGCACAAGGCGTACACGCTGAACCGCTCCACCGTGGACGAAGCGGTGGCCGAGATGCACCTGCTGGATTACGACTTCCACCTGTTCACCGAAACGGGTACCGGTGAAGACACCGTGGTGTACCACGCGGGGCCGACGCTGCACCGGATCGCGCAGGTGACGCCGCCCGGACCGGACATGCTCAGCCCGTTCGAGGTTCCGGTCACCATCAGCTCCCGGCGAGCGCCGCTGCTCACCACGATCGAGGCCGTGGACCGGCTGAACCTGCTCGGCAGGCCGTTCCTGTTCTTCCTGGACGCGGATCGTGGTCGTGGCTGCGTGCTGTATCACCGTTATGACGGTCACTACGGCTTGATCTCTCCAGCCGCCTGACCGGCGGAGACCGATCGTGACGAACCCGGCCGGGGCAGATGGCCTCGGCCGGGTGATTGAAGGGAGCCGGTGGACATCGCCGGGATCACCAGCGTGCTGTGGGTGGGCTGACGCCGCGTGGGCCGGCGGAGCCCACGACGGCGAACCCTCCTCACCTCGCAGGCAGCGTGCGCGCGATCAGTTCCACCAGTTCCACCGTGCGGCTGGCGTAGCCCCATTCGTTGTCATACCAGCCGAAGACCTTCGCCAGATGCGAGTCGGCCTTGGTCAGCGGGGCGTCGAACACGCACGACGCCGGATCGCCGATGATGTCGCGTGACACGACAGGCGCTTCCGTGTAGCGCAGGATCCCTTTGAGTGAGCCGTCCGCGGCCTCGGCGAACACGTGGTTGACCTGTTCGGCGGTCACCGGGCGCTCGAGCTCGACGGTGAGGTCGGTCAGCGAGCCGTCCTCGACCGGCACGCGCACCGCGACCCCGTCGAGCCGGCCCGCCAGCTCCGGGATCACCAGCCCGATCGCCTTGGCGGCGCCGGTGCTGGTGGGCACCACGTTGACCGCCGCCGACCGGGCGCGGCGCGGATCCTTGTGCGGGCGGTCCAGCAGGGCCTGGTCGCCGGTGTAGCTGTGGATGGTGGTGAGCAGACCACGGCGGATGCCGAAGGCCGAGTGCAGGACCTTCACCATCGGCGCGACGCAGTTGGTCGTGCACGACGCGTTGGAGATGACGTGATGGCGCTCGGCGTCATAGTCGCCTTCGTTGACGCCCAGCACGATCGTCGCGTCGACCCCCTTGCCCGGCGCGGAGATCACGACCTTCCGCGCACCGGCGGCCAGGTGCGCGCCCGCGGCCTCGCGGGTCCTGAACTTGCCGGTGGACTCGACGACGACGTCGACGCCGTACTCGCTCCACGGCAGCCGGGCCGGATCGGCCTCGGCCGTGACCCCGATGAGGTGATCCCCGACGCGGAGAGCCGCACCGTCGACGATCTCGACCGGCGTCCGCAGCCTGCCGTACGTGGAATCGTGGACCAGGAGATGGGCCAGCATCTCGGGCGAGGTGATGTCGTTGACCGCCACCACTTCGATCGGGCTCTCCGGCGACTCCAGTACACAGCGGAGGATGTCCCGCCCGATCCTGCCGAAGCCGTTGATCCCGAGCCGTACCGTCATGATCGTCTCCCTTTGTCGTCCTCCGGTCCACTGATGATCTGCTCGGGGCCGAGGTGATCCGTAGAGACGAAGGTCCTCCCTCGAACAGGCGAATGACCGCGTCGGGATGCGGGGCGATTTGCTTTGGTGCTCACATGCCCGGTAAATCCACTGGGGTCTGCTTCAATAACCGGTCAGGCGTGGCGAGCGGTTTCCTCGACAGCGAAACGAGGCGGTGACGATGACCGGCGACAACGGCGGGCGGCTGCCACAGGTAATGCTTTGGGCCGTCGAACATGCCGCTTCACTCGGACGCCCACTTTCGACCACTACGCTGTGCGAGACGGCGGTCGGACGTCTCAAGGTGGACGGTGTGGCTTTGACGATCGACCTGCCGCAGGGGATGTCCGATACCCGCTGCGCGACGAATCGGCTCGCGGAGCAACTGGCCGCATTGCACAGCACTGTCGAGGAGGGGCCTTTGGTGGATGCGCGAAAGGAGGGCACCGCCGTTCTGGCCGCCGACCTCGACACTCCGGACCTCCAGAACCGCTGGCCCTTGTTCACGCCCCTGGCGGTGGAGGCGGGTGCTCGCGCGGTGTTCGCCTTACCGTTACGGGTCGGCTCGATCGTGCTCGGGGGACTCTCGTTGCATCGGGTCGAGACCCGCCCCTTGTCCCCCTCGTCCCTGATCGACGCGCTGGCGTTCGCCCAGTTGGCACTGCGGATGCTGCTGGACGAACATGCCGACCTGCCCGGCCCGGGAGGACCCCCTCGTCTCGACGCTTTGCCTTTGCAAAGCGTGCAGGTGCACCAGGCGACCGGGATGGTCTCCGCTCAACTCGGGATCAGTATGCGCGACGCGCTGGCCACACTGAGAGCACGTGCCTTCGCGGAACAGAGAACGCTCAACTCACTGGCCGCCGCGGTCGTGGCTCGTGAAGTGCGTTTCGCTCCCTTCAAGGAGCCGTCTTGACCGTCTCGCACGTTCCTCAAGGTCCTCTTACGAACCAGATGACAAGGACGCTCCGATGATCGAAGACCGTCTCGTCGATGCGCTGGCGGAGCTGGCTGACACGCTGCTGGACGACTTCGACGTCATCGACTTCCTGCATCTGCTGGTCGAGCGCTGCACCGAGCTCCTGGAGGCGGATGCGGCGGGAGTGCTGCTGACCACGCAGCACGGGCCGCTGCAACTTGTCGCGGCTTCGGAAGAGCGGACACGGTTGACGGAGTTGTTCCAACTGCAGACTGAAGAAGGCCCTTCACTGGAGGCTTTCCGGTCCGGTGTGCGGGTCGCTGAGCCGGATCTGCACGCCGCGCGGACCCGGTGGCCGAGGTTCGCCCTCGCGTCCATCGGCGCCGGTTTCGACGCCGTGACAGCGATTCCCATGCGACAGCGCGGCGAGACCATCGGGGCCCTCAACATCTTCCGCCGGAATCGCGGAGACTTCGGCGAACGGTACTTGCAGACCGCCCAGGCGCTGGCGGACGTCGCGACGATCGGCCTGTTCCAGCAGCGCCCTGTCCGTCATTACGAGTTCGTGACCGAGCAGCTTCAGGCGGCACTTCAGAGCCGTGTGGTCGTCGAGCAAGCCAAAGGGTTCGTCGCCGAACGTCTCGCCGTCGACATGGCGACGGCGTTCACCGCGCTGCGTGGCTACGCGAGCGGACGCGGCCTGAAGTTGAGTGTCGTGGCCGCTTCCGTGATCGAAGGAGAGCTCGGCGCGCAGGCATTGCTCGCTTCTCCGGACGACCGCGGGTAGCGACGACGGCTCATGAACCTGCCTCCGGCGTAGTTCATGTCGATCTCATCGGCGTCCGGGCAGTGAGGAAAATCGCCGCGCCGCAAATCCGTCTTGTTCACTTCGCGCCGTGGCTCCTGGTCGCGCTCGCCGCAGGCGTGACCGTCCGCCGTGCTCCCACACGCTGAGCTCAGGGGAACGTCTCGTGCGAAAGCCCGACGGTGGCCGACACCGGCAAGCCCGCCGCGGCCGGGCCCCGAAACGTGCTGCCCAGCGGAAAAGGGACTTTCGACCTGGCCGGGAAGGAAGTCCGGCCGCTTCGGTCGTCGCGGTACCCGAGTTTGCTGATGTTGTGCAGTTCGCCGAACCAGGAAAGGAAAGACGGATATGACATCTCTCGTACCCGGTTCCCGCATGACCCTTCCGAGCATCGCGGCCTGGCTGGAGAACCCGTGGCCGTTCGCCGAACACAACCCGGTGCGGATCGAAGAGTCCGTCGAGGACGGCAAGTACCTCGTCCGGGCCGAGCTTCCCGGTTTCGACCCGGAGAAGAACATCTCGGTCACCGCGCACGAAGGGCTGCTGACGATCACCGCCGAGCGCGAGGCCAGGACCGCGGAGCACGGCCGCAGTGAGTTCTACTACGGCAAGTTCAGCAGGACCGTGTCCCTGCCGTCCGGTGCGAAGACGGCGAAGATCACCGCGGCCTACAAGGACGGCATCCTCGAAGTCTCGATGCCGGTCGAGGACAAGCCGCAGGAGAAGCAGGTCAAGATCGAGGTCGGCAAGGGCTGACCGGCTGAGGCCGGGCGGACGAGCCGACCCCCAGGGCGCGTCCGCCCGGCCCCTATGCGCTCGAAGGAGTCTTCATGCGTGTCCTGACGTTGAACCCCGGCTCTTCGAGCCTGAAGTCGTCCTTGATCGTCGACGGCACACCGGTCGGATGGGCCGCGATGAGCCTGGACGACGCGCACGCCGCCGCCGGACAGGCTCTCGATCGATGGTCCACAGTGGACGCCGTGGCCATCAGGTTCGTGCACGGGGGCTCCCGGACCGGCCCGGTCCGGCTCACCTCGGAGGTCGTGGACGCGCTCGAAAAGCTCAGTCCGTTCGCGCCGCTCCACCAGCCGCAGGCGGTCCGCCTGGCACGGGAGGTGTTCCGGCTGCGTCCTGGCCTGCCGGTGATCGCGTCGTTCGACACGGCTTTCCACTCCGGTCTTCCCGAGGAGGCGTCGAGGTACGCGCTGCCGCGGGAATGGACCAGCCAGGGACGTTTGCGGCGCTACGGTTTCCACGGTCTTTCGTGCCGTCACGCGGCACGGCGGGTGGCGGCGCTGCTCGACGCCGAGGCGCCCGAGATCCTGTGCTGCCACCTCGGCGCCGGTGTCTCGGTGACCGCGATCCGCGGCGGCCGGAGCGTCGACACGAGTATGGGCTTCACCCCGCTGGAAGGGCCGGCGATGGCGACCAGGTCCGGTTCGGTGGATCCAGGGCTGCTGCTGCACGTCCTGCGTACGGCGCCGATGTCGATCGAAGACATGGAAGACGCGCTGTACCGCCGCTCCGGTCTCGCCGGGATGAGCGGCACGAACGGCGACCTGCGCGCCGTGCTGGCCAGGGAAGCGGCCGGGAATCCGGACGCGGTTTCGGCTATGGCCGTTTACCTGCACCGGATCCGCCGTGAGATCGGCGCGATGGCGGCGAGCCTCGAGCGTATCGACGCCGTGGTGTTCACCGGCGGGGTCACCGAGCACCAGCCGGAGTTGATCGCGCGACTGGCCCGAGGGCTGGGCGTTTTCGGGATCTCGGTCGATCCGGCCCGATGTCTCGGTGACGGGGACCGGGTGCTCAGCCCGGACGGCGCGCCGGTGACCGTTTTCGCCATGGGAACAGGTGAGGACGTCGAACTCGCTCGGGACGCCGAAGCGGTCCTCGCCGTGGGACAGCTGGTCGTGAGTGGTAATGACGGTTATTGAGGGGTAAGGCAAGGATGTCGTGCCCTGGCGAGCGTCCGGACTGGCTGGCGGAAGCCGGGCCGTGGCTCCGAGAGACACTCTTTTGAAGATAATTGTCCGGCTTGGGTTGTTTGTGCGGTTTTGCGAGGTGGTCGTGAGTGGCAAGGAGCGTTAGAACGCTCTTTGCCACTCACGACCCCGTTCAGGAACGTGCATTCAGGCATCAACCGGACGCCGAGTCGCCGAAAACTGTCCTTTGTGGATAGGCCCCGGTCTCGTGAGGGAGGCCTCACGTAGGTTGCTAAGTAGTGAAGGCCTCCTTCGCTACCTTGAGGGTAGGGAAGGGGACTTTCACGGCATCGAGTCGATCACGCCACGTTTGCCTTACCTCTCAATAGAACCGTCATTACCACTCACGAGGCGTCACCATGACCCGGCACGGAGAAGGTCCTGCCAGGTGATGACACCGATCACGCGGTCGTGTTCGAGGACCGGGACGGACCGGAGCCTTCGCTCCAGCATCTTCTCCGCCAGTTCGCCCAGGTCGGCGTCGGGATGGGCGCCGGCCACCGGTCGTCGCATCAGCGCGCTCACCCTGGTGTGCCCGTTGAGCATGACCCCGCTGTCCGGGTCGCCGTCGGGAAGGTAACGGGCCCGGAGCAGGTCTTCCTCGGCCAGCAGGCCGAGCAGCTCGCCGTCGCCGCCCACGACCGGCAGCGACGTGATCCCTTTGCCGGTCAGCACGGCGATCGCCTCGCCGATCGTGGCCGCGGGCGTCACCGCGACGACCGGGGTGGTCATGACATCACGTACTCGCATGAAGACCAGTCTCGATCCGGCGGGCGGGCCGGAATACGGCTGGAGGTCCCGCCAGGGCGGGACCGTCGCCCCTCTTCCCGGGCGGCTCGCCGGACGATGCTGAAACCACGTTCCCGGCGAGCCGCAACGGAGGTCACGGTCATGAACATGTCGTCTCGCTGGTCGCGGGCCTGGCATACGGTCCATCCCGGTCGCAACCCGCTCGCTCGCCGCGAAGATCGCATCGAGGCGTTCACGGTGCTTCTCGCGATCATCCTCGTGATCGTCGCCCTACCGGTCGCCGCGGCGCTGGCTTCCGGCGTCTTCGCGGCCCGCGCCGAGCAGGCCGCCGCCGAGCAGGCCACCAGGTACCGCGTGGAAGCGACCCTGCTCGAAGACGGCGCGCCCATCGCCATCGGGGGCCGGGCGGGGATCGTCGACGAGACCTCTCCGGTCGCCGCCACCTGGGTGACGCGTGAGGGGGACAAACGGGCCGGGGAGGTCCAGGCGACGAGGGGGACGAAGGCGGGCGCGAAAGTCCCTGCCTGGCTGGACGAGTCCGGGAACCCGGTCGCCGCCCCGTTCACCGTCCTCGACGCCCGCCTCGTCGGAATCGGGACCGGCGTGGGCCTGTGGCTCGGTTTCCTCGTGTTCGTGCTGGCCGGGTACCGGGTCGTCCGGGTCCTGCTCGACCGGGCCCGATCGGCGCGCTGGCAAGAGGAATGGCGTGAGTTCGCGGCCCAGTGACGGTGCCGAAGGTCCTGCCACACCGGGCCCACCGCCACTGCCGCGTCCCCGCCGCACGCGAGACGCTGGAATCCTCGAAAGGCAGGTATACCGCGATGGTTCTCACCCGGTCATCGGTCGTCACGGCGGCGTTGGAGGCCGCGGTGCGTGCGCCGTCACCGCACAACACCCAGCCGTGGATCTTCGAGCTGGCGCCGGACACGATCGACGTCGTGCTCGACGAAAGCCGGGTACTCGGTGCCTGCGATCCGGAAGGGCGCGAGGCGCGGCTGGCCTGTGGCGCGGCGCTGTTGAACCTGCGGCTCGCGATCGCCGCGGCCGGCCGGGTCACCGATACCGAGTTCCTCCCTGAACGGGAGCGGCCTTCCTTGCTGGCGCGGGTGACAATCGGCCCCCGGCACCGGCCCACCATGACCGAACGACGTCTCGCCGCCGCGATCCCCCGGCGGTACAGCAACCGCCGTCCCTTCTCGGAGCAGCCGGTGCCACGTGGCGTGCGGACCGCCGTAAGCGAGGCAGCCCGTGCGGAAGGGGCACGGCTGATCTTGCCGGCCGAAGCCGGTTCGCTGGAGGCGACAGCGCGACTCGTCCGCCGGGCCGACCACCTCCAAGGGCTCGACGACGACTTCCAGGAAGAACTCCGGGCGTGGACCCGGCAGGAGGCCGAGGACGACGGTGTCCCGGCCTTCGCGGGCGGCCCACGTTCCGCGGGCGGGCTACTCCCGGGGCGGTACGTCAGGGAGAGTGGCGCTCCCCGCGTCTTCGAGCAGGATCCCTTGGTCGCGGTGCTGACCATGCCGAACGACGCGCCGATGTCGCAGCTCCGGGCCGGATGCGCGATGCAGCGGGTCCTGCTCACCGCGACCGACGCCGGGTTGAGCGCTTCGTTCTACTCCCAGCCGATCGAGATCGCCCCCGTCCGCGCCGAACTGCGTGACCTGCTCGGTGGCACCGAGCACCCCCAGACCGTGTTCAGGCTCGGCTACGGCTATCCGGGCGTGAAGACGCCACGCCGCCCGATCGAGGCGGTCACCCGCGACCGGCGAGAGGTGCGGCGGTGATGACGACTTCCCTTACCGCACTCACCGCGCACGTCTGGTCGACGGAGGAGAAACGGATCCTCGTGGCGGCCGCGCGCCAGGCGCCGAAGCGGTGGATCGAGGACCCGTGGACGCTGTCGTTCCACGACGACTCGCTCGACCTGTACGAACGGATGGCCAACAAGCATTGGCTGCGGGATCGCGGCGGGCGCGCGCGGCTGATCGCCTGCGGCGCGGTACTGGCCAATCTCGACTGCGCGATCCGCGTGCTGGGCTGGGCGCCGCTCCTGGACCTGACGTCCGACGTCACCGCCCTCGACCGGGTCGCCCGGCTCAAGGCCTCGCACCGGGCCCGGCCCACCGCGGTCGACTTCGCCCGGTTCGCGGCCCTGTCCGGGCGGCGGACCAAGGCGACCCCGTCCTCGGTGGCGGCGTGGGGGCGGGAGATCGCCGAGGTGGGGGAGGCCGAGGGCGTCGGGGTCCGGGTGCTCACCCCGCCGCACGTCGGCGCACTGCCCAAAGTCGGCGGGCAGATCAGCCGGAAGGCGGCCTCGGCCGGGTCCTGGGCCGCGTTCCTCATCGGCACCACGACGGAGGCGCGGGGACAGCTCCTCCGCGCCGGCGCGGTCGCGCAGCGGTTGCTGCTCGCCTCCACCGAATACGGCCTGGTGGGAACCGTGTTCACCGAGCCTTTCGACGCCCCGGCGGTCCGCGGGACGCTCGCCGGAATCGACGGCGTCCCCGGTTTCCCGCAGGCGGTGGTCGTGGTCGAAGAACCTCTGGAAACACCGGCACAGAAGGGAAGGACGTCATGACGGACAGTGCGACGGAAGAGCGGATCGTGGTCGGGATGGACGGTTCGGCGGGGTCCGCGGCGGCGGTGCGCTGGGCAGCCGACCAAGCGATCAGGCAGGGCGCCACGCTGCAGGTGGTCAACGTGTGGGTGCACGACTCGATGCTGGACGACGCGTCGGCGAACCGGACGGTGGAAGAGGCGAGAGACGTCCATTTGAAGGCATTGGAAGCCGCGACCGCCAAAGTCCTCGATGCCCACGAAGGCATCAAGATCACCTATGACGTCCCCCAGGGTGATCCCGGCGAAACGCTGGTCGAACGGTCGAAGGGCGCCGCGCTGCTCGTACTGGGCAGCCACGGCAACGGCAAGCTCCGTGAACTGCTGGTCGGCTCGGTCTGCAAGACCGCACTGCGCCACGCGACCTGCCCGGTCGCGGTGATCCCACCGGTCGCGGCGGCCCCGGAAGGCAGGTTCGGCCGGCTGCTGGCGTCCGTTTCCTACGAACCGGGCCCGATCCTCTGATCGATTCCGAGGCGCGTTGGGCCATACCTGGGCCCCGAGAGGAGACGACGATGAGAATCCTGCTGACGGAGGCCACGTTCGACGAGTCCGGTGCCGTCGCGACCGCGTTGCGGAACCTGGGCTGCCGGGTCAGTCCGTGCCATGTCCGCTCGGGAGTGTGCCGAGCGCTCGCGCCCGGCGGGACCTGTCCGCTGGACGAGGCGGACCGGCCGGATCTCGCCGTCGACGTCCGTGCCGCCGAGTCCGGGCTGACCTCCCGTGAATTCGGTGTGGTGTGCGCGCTCCGGGCGAGAGTCCCGGTCGTGATGACCGCCGCGTCCGGCACGGGCGCCCCCTGCGTTCCCCCGGGCTTCGAACACCGCGTCACGGCTTGCCCGCCGGAAGAACTCTTCGACGCGTGCAGGGGATTCCTGCGCAGTCACGCCTGACCGAGTACGAACACGAGGAGGTTCCGATGCGTGCTTCGGAGATCATGACCAGCCCGGCGGTGGCGACCACTCCCACGACATCTCTTCGCGAGGCGGTGGCCGTGCTGACCGAGAAGGGATTCGCCGGCCTGCCGGTCGTCGACGACGAAGGCCGGGTTTTGGGGACCTTCACCGAATTCGACGCCCTGCGGGGAATCCGCGCCGGTGGTGACGGGTTCACGGTCGGTGCGTTGATGTCCACGCCGGTCGAGGTGGTCTCGCCGTCGACCGACGTCGTGGAGATCGGCAGGCGGATGCTGGCCGACCGGCTGCGCTGTGTGCCGGTCGTCGAGGAGGGCGTCCTGGTGGGCGTGGTCAGCAGGCGCGACCTGCTCCGCCCGCTCGTCCGGCCCGACGACGCGATCGCCGCGCAGGTGCACGGCCTGATCAGTGACTACGCCGGACATCGTCCGAAGTGGACCGTGAAGGTCGACGGAGGCTACGTGAGCATCGACGGCGAGTTCCGGGACGAAGCCGAACGGAGGGTGCTCGACGCGCTCGCCAGGACGGTGCCGGGTGTGGTCACCGTCGTACTGACCACCCGGAACCCGGCGGCGACGTGACGGCCGGGACGAGCGCCCTGCTGGCGGACGGCGACATGGTCACCGTCCGCCGCTTGCGTGCGGAGGACTTCGACGCCGTCCTGGCCCTGCATCAGCGGCTGAACGAACGCGACCGTTATCTGCGCTTCTTCACCGCCCATCCGGGGAGGCTGGACCTGCTGAGCCGGCTGGCGATCGGGGGACCGGGGATCGGGGCCTTCCGCGGGGACGACCTCGTCGGGATCGCGCACTACCGCCCGTGGAGCACGGACGACGCGGCCGAAGTCGCCCTGGTCGTCGACAGCGCGGTCCAGGCACACGGGGTCGGCACCCTGCTGCTCGAACATCTCGTGTCCTTGGCCCTGGCACAGGGGATCCGCCGGTTCGTCGCGCTCGTGCTCGCGGAGAACACCCGGATGATCAAGGTGTTCTCCGATCTCGGACTGCCGTGCGTCATCGGCAGGGACGGCCCGGAGCTCGACGTCGAGATCGATCTCGGCGAGCCCGGCCGCTATCTCGAGCGGATCGAGGAACGGGAACGGCTCGCCGATGTGGCGAGTCTTCGTACGGTGCTCGCCCCGGCCTCGGTGGCCGTCGTGGGGGCGGGCAGGCGTGCCGGCTCGGTGGGCAGGGCGATCCTGCGCAACCTCGTCGGCGCCGGCTACACCGGCGTCCTGCACGCGGTGAACCCGAACGCGGAGGAGATCCTCGGTGTTCCCTGCGCACCCTCGGTGTCCTCTTTGGACGCCCCAGTGGACCAGGTGGTGATCTGTGTGCCCGCGCGGGCCGTTCCCGGCGTCGTCGAAGACTGCGGGAAGGCCGGGGTGCGCTCGATTGTGCTCGTCACGGCGGGCCTGACCGGGACGCCGATGGAGGACCGTGTCCGCGAACTCGTCGCCCGCCACGGCATCCGGCTGGTCGGCCCCAACTGTTTCGGCGTGGTCAACACGGCTCCGGCGACCCGCCTCGACGCGACCTTCGCCCATCGTGTCGCCCGGAGAGGCCGGATCGGCGTGGTGACGCAGTCCGGCGGATTCGGGATCGCGCTGATGGACGCCCTCGCCGGGCTGGGCCTCGGACTGTCCACTTTGGTCTCCACGGGGGACAAGTACGACGTGAGCGGCAATGACCTCCTGCGCTGGTGGCACGGGGACGGGGACACCGACATCGCCGTGCTGTACCTGGAATCCTTCGGCAACCCGAGGAAGTTCAGCAGGCTCGCACGCGCTCTCGCCAGGGAGAAGCCGGTCGTGGCCATCCGAGGGGCGGCCACGACGGCGGCACAGCGGGCCGCGGCGGCGCACACCTCCGCGCGAGCTGTCCCGGCAGCGACCAAGCTCGCGTTGTTCGGGCAGGCGGGCGTCCTCGTCGTCGACACCGTCACCGAGGTCCTCGGTCTGCTCGCCGCCCTGTCGTGGCAGCCGTTGCCGTCCGGGGAACGGGTGGCCGTCGTGAGCAATGCCGGCGGCGCGGCGGTCCTGGGCGCGGAGGCCTGCGTCAGGAACGGTCTGCTCCTTCCCGAACTGGGCCGGAAGACGCGGGACGCGCTCCGGCGGCTGCTGCCCGGGTACGCGAGCGTGGGGAATCCGCTCGACACGAGCGCCGCGGTCACGGCCGAGACCTTCACCGCGTGCTTGACCGAGGTCCTGGCGGACGACGGTGTCGACGCGGTGATCGCCGCCGGCGTGCCCACCGGGATCGGTGATCCACTGGCCGGTCTGGCCGGTCTGGGCGGGCTTCCGGCGAACAAGACCGTACTCGCCGTCCGGCTGGGGCAGACGTCGTCCGTCGCCGCGCTCGGCGGCATTCCCTGCTATGGCGACGTCGAGGAGGCGGCGGCCGTCATGGCGAAGCTGTCCGAGCGAGCCCGCTGGCTCGGCGCGGGCGAGGGCGTGCGGCCCGGCTTTCCCGGTATCGATCTCGCGACGGCGACCCGCCTGGTGGGCGAGTACCTGTCCGCGCATCCGGACGGTGGCTGGCTGTCCCGAAAGGACAGTGAAGATCTGCTCGACTGCTTCGGGATCCGGGTGACCCTGCGCCGATTCGGCGATCGCGAGCTGATACTCCGGGTCCAGTCCGACGACGTGTTCGGTCCGGTGGTCGTCCTGGGGCTCGGTGGTGTCGACGGCGGCCTGCTCCACGACAGGTCCACGGTCCTGGGGCCGCTCACCACCGACGGTGCCGAGGCGCTCATCGACGGTTTGCGCGCGGGCAAGGCGTTGTTCGGCGGGGCCGGCCCGCTCGACCGGTCCGCGCTCTCGGAGCTGATCCTGCGGTCGGACCGGATCATGGAACTGGTGCCGGAGGTCGTCGACCTGGACCTCGATCCGGTCCTCGTGTCCGCGGAAGGGGCCGCCGCGGGCGCGGTCCGGGTACTCGTCCGGCGGCGGCCATGGACCGATCCTTACCTTCGCCGCCTGTGAGCGAGGACGAACCCGGCACCGGGAACGGTGCCGGGTTCGCGTGCCCCGGTGGTCACCGGAGCCAGCGGTTGCGGTCCACGATGGACAGACGCGCCCAGCGTTCTCCCAGGCCCCAGGTGTTCCCGGCGGCGGTCGCGGCGAGCGCGATGAGCACGAGGGCGTAGATCAGGTGGTAGTCGATGATCGGATTGGTCGACATGGTGGGCTCACCGGCGGCGTTCGTGCGGGCGAGCGGCCATTCCGCGACCCACATCAGCAGCATCATCACGGTGCCGGTGATGGCGGAGATCCGCAGTCCCACGCCGAGGGTGACGGCGAGGCCGATGCCGAGCAGTCCCGCCATGAACAGCCAGTCCGCCCACCAGGTCCCGCCCCAGGACCGCAGGGTTTCCGCGAACGGGCCGACGTCGACGTGGCTCAAGAAGCCCTTGGTCGGCGAGCCGCCGTCGATCCAGGCGTTCTTGGCCGCGGTGGCGTAGCCGAGGCCGAAGGTCTTGTCGACGAACGCCCACAGGAACAGCAGGCCGGTGGCGACGCGGAGCACGGCGAGGCTCTGGACGGCGGCCAAGCGTCCATTGTGGCCTTCCGGGTGCGGGACGGGAACGTTGTGCCGGTGCCCGCTTGCGGTGGTGGCCATGGAATCCTCCTTGTTCGGCTTTCGTGGTCGGGTCGAGTCTGTTCCGTCGCGGGATGCGGCTCTGGGGCCGAAAGGCCCGGGTAGGCGAGGCCATCGTCATGTACCGCGGCGGGTGCGCGCGGCAGGCACGCGGACCGGTGCCGTTGGTCCCGGATTCGCGGGACCACGGACGAGCCTCTGGTCACTGGTGCGCGGCCGCGGGGAGCTGTGCACTCGATCGATGACGATCCCATCGACGACGGAGGTCGCGGTGGCAGGGAGCACTCGATGAAGGTCTTCGCGCGCTACCGGCGCTCCTGGCTCCGGGGCGACCTGCTGGCCGGGGTGACCGTCGCCGCGTATCTGGTTCCGCAGGTGATGGCGTACGCGGAGGTCGCGGGGCTGCCCCCGGAGGTCGGCCTCTGGGCGGTGATCGGGCCGCTGGGGGTCTACGCGATGCTGGGTTCGTCGAAGCTGCTTTCGGTGGGCCCGGAGTCGACGACGGCGTTGATGACGGCCATCGCGCTCGGTCCGCTCGCCGCGGGGGATCCCGTCCGCTACGGGACGCTCGCGGCCCTGCTCGCGCTCTTGGTCGGGGGCCTGTGCCTGCTGGCGGGCCTCGCCCGCCTCGGGGTGCTGGCGGATCTGTTGTCGAAACCGGTGCTGACCGGCTACATGGCCGGGATCGCCGTCCTGATGATGGTGAGCCAGCTGGGCAAACTGACCGGTGTCCCCGTCACGGGCGACGGGATGTTCGCGGAACTCGGCTCGTTCTTCGCGAACGTCGGGCGTCTGCACTGGCCGACCCTCGTCCTCGGTGGCCTCGTGCTGGCTTGCCTATTGGCTTTTCAGCGCTGGCTCCCACGCTTTCCCGGTCCGCTGGCCGTCATGCTGGCGGCCGCCGCGGTCGTCACCGGTTTCTCCTTGACCGAGAAGGGAATCCGGGTGATCGGGCCGGTCCCGGGTTCGCTGCCGGTACCTGGTGTCCCGGGGGTGGACGGCGCCGAGCTGGCGAACCTGCTGCTCCCCGCGGTGGGGATCGCCCTCGTCGGATTCTCCGACAACGTCTTGACCGCCCGCGCGTTCGCGGGCAAGCACGGCGATCGGATCGACGCCGACCGCGAACTGCGCGCGCTGGCCGCGTCGAATCTCGCCGCCGGGCTCCTGCATGGGTTCCCGGTCAGTTCGAGCGGCAGCCGGACCGCCTTGGCGTCGGCGATGGGTGCCCGTACCCAGCTGTACTCGCTCACGGCACTCGCGACGGTCGTGCTGACCGTGCTCTTCGCGGGTCCCTTGCTGGCCGTCTTCCCCAAGGCGGCGCTGGCGGCGATCGTGGTCTACGCGGCGTTGAAGCTGATCGATCCCCGGGATTTCCGGCGGATCGCCCGGTTCCGGCGCAGCGAGTTCATCCTGACGGTGTCGACCTTGCTCGCCGTCGTCGGCTTGGGCGTCCTCTACGGCGTGCTCGCCGCCGTCGGCTTGTCCATTTTGGATCTCCTGCGCAGGCTGGCGCGGCCGCATGGCGCCGTGCTCGGTTTCGTGCCCGGCCTGCCCGGTATGCACGACATCGACGACTATCCCGAGGCGACGACCGTTCCGGGGCTGGTCATTTACCGGTATGACGCGCCGCTCTGCTTCGCCAACGCCGACGACTTCCGCCGACGGGCCCTCGCCGCCCTGGACGGCGGGGAGGCGGTCGAGTGGTTCGTCCTCAACGCCGAGGCCAACGTCGAACTCGACATCACCGCGGCCGACGCCTTGCGCGGGATCTGCGAGGAGTTGCGGCGCCGCGGGATCACCTTCGCGCTCGCCAGGGTGAAACAGGAGCTGCGCGAGGACCTCGAGGCGGCCGGCCTGCTCACGCTCATCGGTTCCGGCTCGCTCTATCCGACGCTGCCCAGTGTGGTGGAGGCGTTCCGGCGGAGAGGGGCGGACCCGGCCCGCCCGCCGGTCCGGTGAGGCGACGCCGGGTATTTGGTCCCGCCGATCGGAGCCCTCGGTACCTGCCTCTTCCCGCCGGGCCGGTCGATTGTGGAGGAAGCCGAGTGACGGCTGACCTTCACGAGAAAGGTGCGATCGTGACCGTCGCGCTGACCTTCCATGGCGGGGCCGGAACCGTCACCGGCAGCAAGTACCTGCTGGAGACCCCCGAGTCCCGCGTTCTGGTCGACTGCGGGCTCTTCCAGGGCCTCGCCGATCTGCGGCGCCGGAACTGGGCGCCGCTGCCGCGTGCCCTGACCGATGTCGACGCCGTGGTGATCACCCACGCGCATCTGGACCACTGCGGCTACCTGCCCGTTCTGGTGCGGTCCGGCTGGCGCGGACCGGTGTACGCGACGCCGGGCACCGCCGCCCTGGTCCCGATCGTGCTTCAGGACAGCGCCCACCTCATGGCCGAGGAGGCCGCGCACGCCAACAAGTACGGCTGGTCGAAACACCGGCCCGCGTTGCCGCTCTACGACGCCGGTGACGCGCAGAAGGCGATCGGACTCCTCGAGGAGACCGAGTACGGCGTCGAGACGGCGGTGGGCAAAGGCTTCACCCTGGACTTCGGGCAGGCCGGTCACATCCTCGGATCCGCGTGGGCGCGGTTGCGGTCCGAGGGCCGCGACGTCGTGTTCAGCGGCGACCTCGGCCGTCCGGAACACAGTCTTCTGCGTCCGCCGGCACCGAGGCCCCGCTGTGACGCCCTGGTGCTCGAATCGACCTACGGGTGCCGCGCCCACCACGACACCGGCGCCATGGACCAGCTCGCCGAAGTCGTCAGGCGGACCGCCAAGCGCGGTGGCAGCGTCCTCATCCCGGCGTTCGCCGTCGACCGCACCGAGGTGGTCCTGGCCGCGCTCGCGAAACTGATGCGGTCGCACGCCATCCCCGACCTGCCGGTGTACGTCGACAGCCCGATGGCCTTGGCAGCGCTGCGGGTGTACCGCGAGGCGTTCCGTGACCACTGGCCGGAGATCCGGCCGGAACTCGCCGGCCACGATCCGCTGACCCCGCGTTCCCTGACGGAATTGCGGACCGTGGAGGAATCCATGCGGGTCAACGCGCCGAGGATGCCTTCGATCATCATCTCCGCGTCCGGGATGGCGAGCGGTGGCCGCGTGGTGCACCACCTGGAACACATGCTGCCCGACCACCGGCACACGGTGCTCATCGTGGGCTACGCGGCGGCCGGCACCCGGGCCCGCGCTCTGGCGAACGGAGCGAGGCAGCTCAAGATCCACGGCCGGTACACCACGGTCCGCGCCGACGTGGTCCAGCTCGACGCTTTCAGCGCCCATGCCGACGCGGACGAACTGGTGCGATGGGCCACCGCGGGCCCGCCGCCGTCGACGACGTACCTGGTGCACGGTGAGCCCGAAGGATCGGAGGCGGTCGCCGAACGGCTCCGGACCGAACACGACTGGCAAGCCGTCGTTCCCCGCGATCGCGAGCGGGTGCTCATCTGAGGGCTGAGCATGGTCGGCGGCCGGGGAAAGACGAAGGACGTAGGTCCCCGGATGCCTGGCCTGTTCGGCCTCGGCGGTGGGCTCGCCGCCTTCTTACGCTGGTGCGATGGACGGAGAGCCGGTGTGCTTGCGCGATGGCCGGGTCGTCGTCGTGACCCGCCTGCGCCCCGCCGACGCCGGTGAACTCGGCCAGGCGCTCCTCGACTCGGACCGGGAAACGCTGTATCGCCGGTTCTGCGGGCCGCCGCCGAAGGTGACGCCGGGATTGCTGGCCCATCTGACCGAACTCGACTTCGACCGCCGTTACGCGCTGGTCGCCCGTGACGAGGCGGGGGAGGGGGTGGCGATCGCGCGATACGAGGCGACGTCCGAGCCCGGCGTCGCGGAGATCGCCGTCGTCGTGAAGCCGGGCTGGCGGCAGGTGGGCTTGGCATCGGCCTTGGTCACGAAGCTGGCTGAGGCGGCGTCGCGGCACGGCTTCCGTGAATTCACCGCCACCTATCTCGCGGACAACAGGGCGGTCGCCGACCTGCTCGACCTCGCCGGGGCGCGACAGGTGATCGCGGACGGGATCGCGGACGCGGTGGTGCGGCTGTCGTCCCCGTCGCCGGAGAAACCCTCCACTGTGGACTGAAATGGAGAGACAAGGCGAACATGGCGTCCTGAAGCCGGCGTGGTCCTGGACCGGACGTCAGCTGTGCACTGGAGTGCCCTTCACGGCAGCGAGCCGATCACGCCGGATCGGCCGGCCGTGAGCGACGCGCGATCCCGGCCAAGGCAGAAAGGTCGTTTTCGATGGCCTCGGCGAGGAAACCGGGGTCCGGCGCGCTCCCGAAGTCCAGCGTGATCCCGAAGGTGAGCTTGTCGCGGTAAGAGAGCACGGCCACGCCGGTCCGCAGGCGCAAGGCGACCGGGACATAGGGGAAGAGATCCACCACCTCGCGGCCGAGCACCTGCAGCGGCGTTCGCGGGCCGGGGACGTTCGTGACGACCGAGACCACGTTGTGCTGGGGGATCCCGGCGGCGAGGCGGACGGCCCAGGCGACCGGTGCGAAGGGGGCGAACCCCGCCGCGCCGGTCAGGGCGGCTCCCGCTTCCGGTTCCTTGCCCGCCTTCAAGGCGGCCGAACGCCGATGAACGGCGACGAGTCTTCCCACGGGATCGGGAACGTCGACGGGGAGCAGGGGCAGCATCAGCGAAACCTGGTTGTCGACGGTGTCACGGTCCCCGCGGACGGAGACGGGCACGAGAGCGCGCATCGCGTCCGGGACCGGCTTTTCGCCTCGCCGCAGCAAAAGGGCGCGGAACGCGCTCGTGACGGCCGCGAGAGCGACGTCGTTCACGGTGACCTCGAAGGCGCGGCAGATCTCGTGCACGGTGTCGAGGGAGGCGTGCGCCACCTCGTAACGCCGGTCCGGGCCGATCGGACCGGAGAGCGACGACCGCGCGGCGGGGATGAGCGCGGAGGCGAACGCGGTCAGGCCCGAGACGGCATCCGCGACCCCGCGCACCGCGCGGGCGGGCGACAGTGCCAGTCGTACCACCGAGCGAAGCTGCTCGCCGGGGGCGGCCAGGAGACGGCGGGCGGCGTCCTTGAGGAGGTTCACGGTACCGGGGTCGGGCACCGCCTCGGCCGCCGCGATACCCGGGGGCTCGTTCGTGAAGAGGACTTTCAGCAGCTCGTTACCGATGACACCGTCCGCGACGCAGTGATGCAGCTTCGACAGCACCGCCCAGCGACCACCGGGAAGTCCTTCGATGAACCAGAATTCCCACAACGGATGATCCCGGTCGAGCCGTTCCGCCATCAGCAGCGCGACCAGGTCGCACAGCTCGTTCTCCCCGCCGGGGGCCGGAACGGCGACGCGGTGGAAGTGCCGGGCCGCGTCGAACCGGTCGTCGTCGACCCATGCCGGTGGCCCCAGATCGAGCGGCACGCGATGGATCTTCTGCCGGTAGCGGGGGTTCAGCGGCAGCCGGGCGGTGATCGACCGGACGAAGTCGGGGTAGGGCGGCGGTGGACCTTCGAGCACCGCCACCGAGCCGATGGAGAGGGAGGCGTTGGGATCCCCGTCTTCGATTTCCAAGAACGCCGCGTCGAGCGGGCTCAGATGATCCATCGATGTCTCCCGGGGAGGTCAGGACGCGAGATCGCGGAATTCGGTTTCGCTCCGGAGCGCCTCGAGGACGACGCTTCCGTCGACGGTCTCGTCGCTCAGCAGTTCGGTGGCGAGGAGATCGAGCGCCTTGCGGTGCCGTCGCAGGGCACGGACCGCGCGGTCTTCGGCCGCCCGCAGCAGGCGCGAGACCTCGTCGTCGATCACCTGTTGCGTCTTCTCGGAGAAGCCACCACGTCCGGTGATGGCCGGGTCTTCGGTGAGGAAGCGCGCGCGGACGGCCGGATAGGCGACCGGGCCGAGGACGCTCGACAGGCCGAACTCGGTCACCATCTTCACCGCCAGCTCGGTCGCGCCGGCGAGATCGTCGGCGGCACCGGTGGAACCCTGCTTGAACACCACCAGTTCCGCGGCGCGTCCGCCGAGCCTGACGGTCAGCAGATCGGTGAGGAAAGCCTCGCTGTAAAGGTGCCGTTCGGCTTCGGGGAGTTGCTCGGTGGCGCCCAGTGCCATCCCCGCCGGAAGGATGGTGACCTTCGCGACCGGGTCGGCGTGCTCGCACAGCGCGGCCATCAGCGCGTGACCCGATTCGTGCACGGCCACGGCGTGGCGTTCTTCGGGCAGCAGGGCGTTGGACGTTTCGCGACGGCCCAGCAGGACCCGGTCGCGGGCGGAGTCCAGATCGGCCGCCGTGATGGTCGTCCGCCCGGCACGGACGGCGTTGATCGCTCCTTCGTTGACGAGGTTCGCGAGATCCGCGCCGGAGAAACCGGGGGTACCGCGGGCGATACGCCGCAGGTCCACGTCGGGTCCGAGATGCTTGCCGGTCACGTGGACGGCGAGAATGGCCGCGCGTTCGTCCTGGTTCGGCAGCGGTACGGTGACCTGCCGGTCGAACCGGCCGGGCCGCAGCAGCGCGCGGTCGAGCGATTCCGGCCGGTTGGTCGCGGCGAGCACGACGATCCCGCTGCTCTGGTCGAAACCGTCCATCTCCGCCAGAAGCTGGTTCAGGGTCTGTTCGCGTTCGTCGTGCCCGCCCGTCCCGCCGATACCCCGGCGGCTCCCGACCGCGTCGATCTCGTCGATGAAGATGATGGACGGTGCCCGGTTCCTGGCCTCGGTGAACAGATCGCGGACTCGCGACGCACCGACACCGACGAACATCTCCACGAACTCGGAACCGGTGACCGACAGGAACGGCACGCTGGCCTCACCGGCCACGGCGCGGGCCAGCAGCGTCTTCCCGGTACCCGGCGGCCCGACCATGATGACACCGCGCGGGCCCTTCGCCCCCGCCGCCGCGTAGCGTTCGGGATCGCGCAGGAAGTCGACGACCTCACTGACCTCCTGCTTGACCCCCTCGTAGCCCGCGACGTCGGCGAAGCGGGTGGTGGGCCGCTGAGCCTCGATGATCTTCGCCTTCGAACGACCGAAACCCCCGGCCCCGGCGAGGGACCGCTGTGCTCCTCTGCCCATCCAGACCATGAAGCCCACCAGGAGGAGCAAGGGGAGCAGGCTTCCCAGTGCCGAGAGCACACCCGAGGTGCCGGCGGGTTCCCCGGTGACTTGGACCCCTTTGTCCCTCAGCTTCGGCAGCAGCTGATCGTCTTTGAGCGCGACGGGGAGCTGCGTCCTGAACGCGGTGCCGTCACGGAGGTTCCCCTTGACGGCGCCATCGCCGTCGATCGTGATCTTGTCCACCTGGCCAGCGTCCACTTTGGATAGAAGTTCGGTGTAACCGAACGAAGGAGTCTCCGTGGTCAGCAGATGCGGGAGGAAGAACAGGAGAAGCATCACCAGGAAGACCGCGGGGACCACCCATCGGCGCCACCCGGAGGGTTCGGGCGGGCTCGGGGGTGGTACCGGGTCGGAGGGCGGGCCGGGTTTGGCCGTCCGTGACATCGCGTATCCCTTCGGTCGCGGGTCCGGTCACCCGCGGAGCGCGGTGCGCCGCGCTTCGAACTCGTCCTTGTCGATCTCGCCGCGGGCGAAGCGTTCGTTGAGGATTCTGAGCGCGTCGTCGTTGCCCGCCGGGGTTTTGGTGCTGTGCCGCAGGACGATCACCGAGGCGGTGACGAGGCCGCCGACGAGGATGACCACGGTGACGAGCATGAGCAGCATGCCGATCCAGCCGCCGTCGGAGTTGTGCCAGTAAGGCATGGTCGGGCTCCTTTCGGGTTTCAGTGGCTCTGGTAGCGCGGTTCGGCGCTCAGTGGTGTGCCGAGCGGTGCGAGGACGTCGGCGAGGGCACGGCGGGGTGTGGCGGGGAGCGGGTCGGCGTTGACCGGTGCCCAGCCCGTTCGCAGGACCATCTGCGGGAACGTGCCGCCGGTGACGAGGTCGCGGACCTTGGCCCTGGTGTCGGCGATTTCGAGGGGTTCGGTGAGCGGGGAGGTGGCGAGTCCGAGGCTGGTGGCGGTGAGCAGGACGGCGCTGGTCGCTTCACCGGCGCGGAGCCGGGACATGGTGTCGTCGGAAGCGGTGGAGAGGACGAGCAGGACGGTGTCGTCGTTGTCGCCGGGGGCGTGCTCGGGCTGGCGGAGCAGGGGGTCGGCGAACGCACGGGCGGGCAGGGCGCCGGGGGTGTCGTCCTGTGCCGGTGCGTTCGCCGACGGGACGCCGTCGGGAGCGGTGTGGCGTCCGCTCCAGGCGGCGAGTTCGGTGCGGTAGGCGGGGTCGCCGGCGTGCGTTTCGGCGGCCGCTGTGATGGCGCGGGCGAGGTGGTAACGGGCGGCGTCGAGGGCGGGGCGGAGGATGGTGCCTTCGTCGGCGGCGTGGCGGGCGAGGGTTTCCAGGTGCCCGGTGGGGACGCTCCAGGAGCTGTGCCTGCGGCGGTCGGTGCGGCGGCGGGGGATGGCGGCGGCCAGCGCGATGTCGTGGTGGGTGGGTTCGTGCCGGTGCAGTTCGATCGAGGCGAGGTGGTCCGGCTCGGCCGGGTTCGGCAGCCGGTGGACCTCGGCTCGCCAGCCGAGGGCGGCGAAACCGACGCGGAGATGGTGCAGGGCGGCGCCGCAGCTGAGGATGAGGTCGCGGCCGTCGGGGTCGGTGCCGGGCAGCAGACGGGTGCGGTCGGCGTAGAGGTGGAGGGTGCGGTCTCCGCTGCGCCATTGCCAGGGCTGGGAATTGTGTACCGACGGTGCGCGGACGGCCAGGGCTACCGCGGTGTCGACGGTGTAGTCGTCGGGAAGTCCGTGGTCCATCGGGAAACCTGCCTCGGGTCGGGGTGAAGGGCTTGAGGTTCATGGTTCCCCGGTCCGCGGATGCCGTGGAGGGCCGGAGGGCCCTGCCGCCCGGGCCGTTCGTTCCTGTTTTCCCGTGCGGCCGCGCAGGATCGTCGAAGGGTCCGCTCCCCGCAAGGAGGCGTCCCATGAAATCGCCCGTCCGCGTCGAGGCTTCGCTCGATCCCGATCTGTCCCGCTGGCTGTGGCTGGTGAAATGGCTGCTCGCGATCCCGCACTACCTCGTGCTCGCGGTACTGTGGCTCGCGTTCGTCCCGCTGACGGCGGTGGCGTTCTTCGCCATCCTGTTCACCGGGCACTATCCGCGGGCGATCTTCGAATTCAACGTCGGGGTGCTCCGCTGGGCATGGCGGGTGCACTACTACGCCTACGCCGCGCTGGGCACCGACCGCTATCCGCCGTTCACCCTCGCCGACGACCCCGGCTATCCCGCCCGGCTCGAGATCGACTACCCGGAGCGCCTGTCCCGCGGTCTGGTGCTGGTGAAGTGGTGGCTGCTCGCGATCCCGCACTATCTCGTCGTCGGCCTCTTCGCAGGCGGCGGGCTGTGGCTGTGGAACACCTCGGACGACGGTTACCGGTGGGGAGCGGGCGGGCTCATCGGGATCCTGGTGCTCATCGCCGGGGTCATCCTGCTCGTGCGCGGCGAATATCCCAGACCGATCTTCGACTTCGTGCTCGGCATGGACCGCTGGGTGATCCGGGTGGGCGCGTACGCCGCCCTCATGACCGACGCGTACCCGCCCTTCCGCCTGGACGCGGGTGGGGAGGAGCCCGACCCGGCCACCACCGGCACGCCGGAGCCGCCGCGGCGCCGCCCGGGAGGCGCGGGGTGGACCCCCGGCCGGATCGTCTCGGTCGTGGCCGGGGTGGTGCTCGTCGTCCTGTCCACCGGCTTGATCACCGGAGGTGCCGCCTCGCTCTGGCTGGATCGGGCCGGGCGTGACGACGCCGGGTACCTGACGGTGTCGGGGACCTACGACACCGATACCTACGCCTTGGCGAGCGAGCGTGTTCGCTTCGTCGCCACGGCCGCCGCCGACGTGCCCGCCACGCGTGCGCTGGGTGATGTCCGCGTACGCGTGACGGACCTCGGCGGGGGTGACGTTTTCGTCGGTGTCGCACCGGCTTCGGCGGTGGAGCGATTCCTCGGTGGGACCGAGTACGCGACGGTGACCGATCTCGCCTCCGGTGAGCTCACCGTGCACCGCTCGTCGAGGTTGCCGATGCTCCCGCGAGAGACGGACATCTGGACGGTTTCGGCGGCGGGCAGGGGAACGCAGACGATCACCTGGCCCGATCAGGCCGGTGACTGGACCCTCGTGGTGATGAACACGGATGGCTCGGCCGGGGTGGACGTGCGTGCGGAGGCGGGCGCGACCGTTCCGGTACTCGGGTGGCTGTCCTGGAGCCTGCTGGGCTCGGGCGCGCTGCTGCTCGCCGCGGGTGTGGCACTGGCCGCTACTGCCGTCAACCGTGCCTCGAAAGACCTTTCGCCGATCCCTCAAGGAGAATCGTGATGCAGGTACTCGTGGTGTTCGAGTCGATGTTCGGCAACACCGAAATCGTGGCGCGGGCGATCGGCAAGGGCCTGGCCGCCTCCTGCGAGGTCGACGTCGTGAACGTGGACGACGCCCCGGCCCACTGGGACGGCCTCGGCCTGCTCGTCGCCGGCGGCCCCACCCATGCGCACGGGATGTCCCGTTCCGGCACCAGGAAGGGCGCGTGGCAGCAGGTCGAGGGCGGGGTCCGCTCCGCGACCGGCATACGGGAATGGTTGAGCGCCTTGCCGAAGGCGGAGCGGCGTGTCCTGGTCGCGACGTTCGACACGAGGATCCGGAAGGCCCGGTGGCTCACCGGTTCCGCCGCTGTCGGCGCACGGAAGCTGTTGCTGAAGCGCCGTGGTATTCCGCTGGCACCGCCGGAGAGCTTCTTCGTGGACGTCGGCAAGAACGCCACGATCCTGTGCGAGGGGGAACAAGAACGCGCCGAGGCATGGGGAGCCCTGCTCGCCGCCCGCCTTCTGGAGACCGCGGCCGGATGATCCTCAGGGATGCGAAAGCACCCACCAGGCGATGACGAGGCCGCCCGAATTGGTCGCGCAGTGCAGGAGCGCGGGTGCCAGGACGCCTTTTCCCCAGTGCCGCCACCAGTACAGGAAGATCCCGGCGCCCGCCGCGGCGACCATCGCCAGCCCGGATACCACCGGGAGCGGGAGACCGCCGAGGGTGGCGCCGACCGCGGCGTTGCGGAGCAAGGCGAGCGAGGGCAGCAGATGCCACAGACCGAACAGGGCGGCGGCGCCGAGAACCGGTGCCCAGCGCCAGCGCTCACCGGCCCCGAGCAGCGCCGGGAGAACGCCTCGGAAGGCCACTTCCTCGAGGAGGACGGTGCCGAGCGGGATGCGGAGCAGGGCGAGCCACAGCAGCTGCCCGGCCCCCGGCGTCCCGACTCTGCCGTCCTCGAAGAAGGTCCGGAGCCCGGGCACGGCCAGTGCCACCGCGAACACGAGGCCGACCAGCCCGGCGCCCGCGAGGCCGATGACGGCGGCGCGGACGAGGGTGTGCCTGCCGAGCCCTATCGACGCGAGCCGGAGGCCGGAGAATCTGGCGACGGCGATCAGCGCGGCCGCCGTCACGACCCCGCACACGGGATACGCCCATCCGGGCAGCACCCGGTTCGCGAGCACCGTGGCGGCGGCGAGCAGCAGCACCGAGACGGTGACGGCGAGCACCCGGCGAGGGAGCCGTATGTCGACTGGCTGCGCTCGGTCAGCTTGATCGTGGTGGTGGTCTGGCATTGGGCGTTCACCATCCTGAGGTGGACGCCGGACGGGCCGATGCCCACGAGTCCCCTCGGCTTCTTCTCCGGCTTGTGGATCTTCACCTGGCTGCTGCAGGTGATGCCGATGTTCTTCTACGTCGGTGGATACGTGCATCTGGTGTCCTGGCGGCGGGCGAGGGAGCGGGGCGATTCACTCGCGTCGTATGTCCGGCACCAGATCACGCATCTCGTCGTGCCCGCCGGAGTGCTGGTGCTGACCTGGGCCGTGCTCGGCGCGACGGCGGCTTCGCTGTTCAATCTACGCTGGATTCGCGGTGCGGTGCTGTTGATCATCAGCCCGTTGTGGTTCCTCACGGTGTACGTCGGTCTGCTGGCGCTTCTGCCCGTGAGCCTGTGGCTGCACCGGAAGTTCGACGTCGTGGTCCTGGTCTGGCTTGGCGGCGTCGCGCTGGGCGCCGACGTCCTGCGATTCCGCTACGGCCTCGACCGGGCGGGCTGGGTGAACATGATCGCGGTATGGGGGCTCGCCCACCAGGCCGGGTTCTTCTATCACCGGGTCGTGGACGCGCCGCGGCGGTGGGGTCACGCGCTGCTCTGGGCCGGTCTGTTCGGCCTCGCCGGCTTGGTGTTCTCCGGGTTGTATCCCGGTTCGATGGTCGGCGTCCCGGGGGACCGGTTGTCGAATATGGCACCCCCGACGTTCGTGATCGTCGCGCTGCTGACGTTCCAGGCAGGCTTCGCCGAGGTGACCCGGCCGTTCTTCGAGCGGCGACTGGGGAAACGGCGCTGGCAGCGGTTCATCGGCATGCTGAGCACCTATGCCCTGCCGTTGTTCCTCTTCCACACCACCGGGATGGCACTGGCGAAGGCGTGTGTCTACTTCGTGTTCGGCAGCGGCGTCTCCGATGACCGGCCCCCGGACGTCATCTGGTGGCTGGAACGGCCGATCGCGGTGCTCGGACCGCTGCTGTGCACTCTCCCGTTCCTGTTGCTCTTCGGGGCAAGACGGACTCGCGCCGGGCGACGACGGGACCTTCGGCCCTCCACCGCGGCCGGCGGGAAGGGGACCGTGAACGACGGGATCGGTGAACCGCGGGGAAGGGATGGAGAATGAGCAACCTCGGCCTCGCCATCGTGCGCCAGTACGGGCGGGGAGTGGTGTTCCGGTTCGGCAGGCTCCGTCCGGTCCGTGAGCCGGGGATCCGTTTCCTGATCCCGCTGGCGGACAGGATGCGAAAGGTCAGCCTGCGCGGTCACCATGCCCTTTCGGTCCCAGCGGGTGATCACGACCGAGGCGCTGAACGAGTCGATGCAGCGGGGGATGGTACGCGAGGCCGAGGCGGAACGGGAAAGCGCGGCAAGATCATCGCCGCGGCGGGAGAGGCGTTGTCCGCGGACGAACTCGCCGAAGCGGCGGACGTCATCGCCGCCCACCCGGTCGCGTTGCAGTCGCGGAATCCGCGGGTCCTCTCGGAGATCGCGATCGAACGCAATTCGACGATCGTGTTCCCCGCGCAGCTGATGGACAGCTTCCGTGCGTTGAACTCCTTTGTCGGCAGCGAAACTCCGAGAAGCACCAGGAATCCTCACTGGCAACAGTCAAATGACCTGTCACGCCAGGTGGCGGGGCGGAAAGGCGGCACCATGCGTGCGCAGCGCGGTGACTGGCTCGTCATCAAGGGCCCGGCCGTCGGGAAACCGGACCAGTGCGGGCTGATCATCGAAGTCCGCTCCCCGGACGGAGCGCCACCCTATGTCGTGCGCTGGCCGCAGGACGACCATGTGTCCACGGTGTTTCCCGGCTCCGACGCCGTGATCGTCTCCGAGGCCGAGCACAACGCCGCGGACGAGGCGGAACGCGCCCGGCTCGCGGCCGTGCAGGAGGCCATCGCCACGCGGCACCGGTCGTGACCGGGGCGGGCCGGTCGCGCCGTCCGATCAACGCCCAGGACCGCTTGTGGTTGAAGCTGGACGCGCCCGACAATCCGATGCTCATCACCGCCGTGCTGTGGACGGCGAGCGAAGTGGACGAGGACCGGCTGAGACGTGTGGTCGCCGACCGGTTGATCGGCCGGTATCCGGTGTTCACCCGGCGGCCGGTCCGCGAGGGTGATGCCTGGTACTGGGAGGACGACCTCGAGTTCAGCCTGGACAGGCACCTGACGGTGGGCGAGCTGCCCGCGCCGGGTACCACGGAGGTGCTGCAGGACCTCGTCGCCGCGCGCCGAGGGCGGCTCCTCGACCCGGACCATCCTTTGTGGACCATGGAGCTTCTCCACGGGTATGGCTCCGGCAGCGCCGTCGTCCTGTGCTCGCACCATGCCATGGCGGATGGCATCCGCCTGGTCCAGGTGCTGTTCGGCTTGTTCGACCCGGCGGACGGGGACGACGGCGGACCGGCGCGGGTCGGTGGGGTGGGGCCACGGGGACCCGATTCCTCCCGCGCGCCAACGAGGGTCGCGGCGAAAATGGTGAAGGCGCTCAACGGTTTCGGCGAACGGCTGGACGGTCCTGTCGCGCGCCTGACGCTCGGCTGGCCGCTGCTCGGCCTGACCGCGGCGGCCGGGGTCACCGGTGCCGTCGCCGAGGTCGTGTCCTCCGCCCTGCCGTCACGGCCCGGCACCGTGCTCAGATGGCTGATGTCGCAGGGATTCACCGTCCGCAACACCGCCGACGGAGTGCTCAGACTGCTGGCGCCCGCCGCCTCCGGCGCGCTCTGGTCGGGTGATCCCGGTCCGGAGAAGACGGCGGCCTGGGGAGAGGCCGTGCCCTTGGCTCTTCTCGCCGCCGTGGGCCATGCCACCGGAACGAGTGTGAACGACGTCTGTGTCGCCCTGGTCATGGCCGCCTTCGAGCGGTACGCCCGTGAAGAAGCCCAAGGAGAAGAGCGCCAGGAGATGAATTGGCTCATCCCGGTGAGCCGTACGAGCTTCGACGACACACTGCCGCCTGAGCTGGGCAACGACTTCGCCCTGATCCTGGCTGGTTTTCCGCTGAACCACAGGAACTTCCGTGAACGACTGGATGCCGTCCATCGTCGTGTCTCGGGTATCCGCGAGTCGTTGGAGCCGATGTTCACCTTCGGCGTCCAGTGGCTGGCGGGCCGGGCGCCCGCGGTGATCTCGGAACCGCTGACCCGGTTCTTCGCGGCCAAGACCGTGGGAGTGCTGACCAACGTCCCGGGCCCGCGCCGGCCGAGTGAACTCGCCGGCGCCCGGGTCGAAGGGATCGTGGGGTGGGCGCCGTGCAGCGGAAAGCAGGCCGTCACGGTCTGCGTGTTCAGCTACGCGGGCTTCGTCCGGTTCGGTTTCGGGACCGATCGGTCGCTCGTCCCCGACCCCGGACGTCTGGTCGCCGCGCTGGCGGAGGCGGTGACCGACGCCGCCGCGCTCACGAATCGGTGAGCGTGGCGGCGTGCGCGGCGATGGTGTCGAGCAGCGCCCGGGTGGTGAACCTGGCGGCGGGCCGGATCGCGTGCCAGTAAAGCGATATCGCGTGCCGCGCGGACGGGTCGGTGACGGTGATCCTGGTCTCGACGGTCAACCGGCTGCCGGTCCCCGTACCCGGCTCGACGGAGAATGCCATGGCGATCGTGCCGCTGCGGGCATGGTCGAACTCGCGGAACGATTCCGGTGTGACCTCGTACCATTCGGGTACGGGGGTCCAGAACCGGCCCGCCGCGCCCAGGACCATCTCATGCCCTGGCCGCTCGCCGAGGAAGGTGCCTCGTTCGCCGAGCACGATCTCACCGAGATCCGGGGCGTGCCCATGCCTGCGGAGAGTCTCGGGAAGTCCTCGTACGCGGACGAGCGTGCGAACCACCCGCGAAGGCACGTCTGCGGATCGGAGCTCGCCGATGGCCCGGTACACCGCGGCGGCCGGCGCGTCGACCGGCGAGGTCTCGGCGAGTACGAAGGCCGGACGCGGCGCGAAGACGTCGAGCAGAGAGGGCTCCGCGGCGGAGCCGTGGCCCGTGCCCGCTGTGCCTCCGAACCGCTCGGCGGGCAGGTCCGCGGACGGCGATCGCGCTCCGGTGATGGGCATGGCGAGTTCTCCTCTCCGGAGAAGACAAGGTTCTCCCCAACCCGAAGAGAGGTCTCCGACTTGAGGTCCTTCGCGTGGTTTCGCGAGGTGGTGGTTTCGGGGCCGCGGGGCTTGACGATGCGGGAATCGGGACGTTGAGTGTCCAGATTCCCGCATCGTCGCGCGGATCGTGCCCGCATTCCTCGTCAACGAGACCGAGCGTGGAGGATTCAGGACGTTCACCGTCCCCAATCCTCCACACACGACGTCAGCCGCACCGATGGGCCTCCTTCGCTACCCGGAGGGTGGGTAAGGGGCCTTTCACAGCAGCGAGTCGATCACACCACATTCGCCTTACCCCTCGACAGGGCAGAACGTCCCGCGCCGGGCGGGCCAACGACCCGGCACTCCGGGGCGCGAGGCTCTGACCCGCCCGTCGCGGCCGGGGCAGGCTTGGCCGTAGTGATCGGTGGAAGGCGGTCGAGATGGCGGAAAGGTTCGATGACGGACGGCCGGACCCGGTGGTGGCCGGGATCGACGGCTCGCGGTCGGCGGTGGAGGCGGCTCGGTGGGCCGCGACCGAAGCCCGTCGTCGCGGTCTTCCGTTGCGGCTGGTGCACGCGTACGCGCCGGCCGGACGTGACTACCCCAGTCTGGAGGTCACGGCGGCGGAGGTCCGTGAAGCCATGCGGGAGACCGGGATCCGGCGGCTGGACGCCGCCGGGCGGGCCGCGGCGCGGGCTGTTCCGGGGCTGGACGTCACGACGGAGATGGTGGAGGGAGACCCGAGGGCGGTGCTCGTCGAGGAATCGCGCCGGGCCGCCCTCGTGGTCCTCGGTTCCCGTGGGCTCGGAAAGGTGGGCCAGGTCCTGCTCGGTTCTTCGGGACTCGCGCTGGCGGCCCACGGACAGTGCCCGTTCGTGATCGTCCGGGAGGGCGACGCGCGTCCGGGTCCGGTACTCGTCGGAGTCGACGGCTGGCCGTCGTCCGCGGCCGCGGTGCGGTTCGCCTTCCAGGAGGCGTCGGAGCTGAAAACCTCGGTGACCGCGCTCAGGACGTGGAGCGAACTGGGCCCCGGCCGGCGGGAAGCGCGGCGTCTCGGCGGATCGAAGGTCGTCCACGACTCCGAGCGGCGTGCTCTGGCCGCCGAGGTGTCTTCGGTGGCGAGCGAGTATCCGGACGTCCCCTTCGGTTGTCTTGTCGTTCGCGGACGAGCGGGCAGGGCGCTGCGGGAATACGGCGAACGGGCGGGGCTGATCGTGGTCGGGACCCACGGCCGGAGTGCTCTCGCCGGGATGCTGCTCGGCTCGGTGAGCCAAGGTCTGACCCGCCGGGCTCCGTGTCCGGTCGCCGTCGTCCACTCGGACACCAGGAAGTGAATCCCTGATCCCCGGAAGGAGAAAGAACATGAATGACGTCGAAAAGGCACGTGCGGCGAAGGAAGCCCGGGAGGCGGTCGCGGCCGGATCGGGCTCGTCCCGTTCGTCGGCCGAGTTGGCGGAGACCGCCATGAGGAGGTACTTCGCCGCGGAGTCCTATCGCGCGAAGAAGCGTGACGAACCGTCCGAAGAGGACGAAGAGCGTCCGTCATGACCGGGGCGGCCGTCCGCGACGTCATGACCCGGGAGGTCTGTTCGGTGCGGAAGAGCACACCGATCGCGGACATCGTGCGGATCCTCGCCGGCCGGGGGATCAGCGCCGTTCCCGTCGTGGACGGCGATCGCGATGTCGTGGGTGTCGTCTCCGAAGCCGACCTGCTGCTCAAACAGGTCGAGGCGGCCACGGCGCCGAGGGCGAGGGTGCCGGGCATCCGGTCCACATCGGACGGACGCACGGCGGAGACCGTGATGAGCGCCCCGGCGGTCACCGTCGAAGCCGGGCTTCCGGTGGTGGAGGCGGCCCGGTTGATGGTGGGCCACCGGATCAAGCGACTTCCGGTGGTCGACAGCCAGGGCAAACTGACCGGGATCGTCAGCCGGGCGGATCTCGTCCGCGCCTTCGTCCGTACGGACACGGAAATCCGGGAAGAGGTCGCCCGGGACATCTCACGGCTGGTCCGGCGTCCCTCGCGGGGCGGCGTCGAGGCGGACGTCGAAGACGGGGTCGTGACCTTGCGAGGTGAAGTCGAACGCCGTAGCCAGGCGGAACTCCTACAGGCGCTGGTGCGCCGGATCACCGGCGTGGTCGCCGTCGTCGACCAGGTCGGGTTCTCGTGGGACGACGAGACGAACGGGACGGCTGGATGACGAGACCCCGATGGATTCCTTCCCTGGAGATCCTTCTGCTGGCCGGAGTGCTGACGATGGTCACCGCGGGCGGGTTCGCCCACTTCGTGAGCCCGGCGGTGGCGTCGTCGCTCTGGGCCGGAGCCACCGCGGTGGTGTTCGTACCGGCGACGCTCTGGGTGCTCGCCGACCTGCGGGCGGGCCGGTGGGGAGCGGACGTGCTCGCGGTGCTCGCGCTCGGCGGCACCGTCGCGGTCGGCGAATACCTCGCCGGGGCGATCATCGCGGCGATGGTCGCCACCGGCCGTGTGCTCGAAGCGGCCGCACGGCGCCGCGCCGGACGTGACCTCTCCGCGCTGCTGGCGAGGGCGCCGACCTCGGCCCGTGTACGCCGGGGTGACCTTGTCGAGAAGGTTCCGGCCGCTTCCGTGCTCCCGGGCGATGTGGTGGTGGTACTGCCCGGTGAAGTCGTTCCGGTGGACGGGACGGTCCGTGGTGAAGGGACGTTCGACGAGTCCGCCTTGACGGGGGAGGCGGAGCCCGTCGACCACACGGATGACGCGGTTCGCAGCGGTGTCGTCAACGCGGGTGCGGTCGTCGAAGTGCTGGCCACCGTGACCGCCGAAGCGAGTACCTACGCGGGGGTCGTGCGGCTGGCCGAACAGGCCGCGTCGGCCACCGCCCCGATCGCGCGGCTGGCGGACCGTGTCGCGGTCTGGTTCATTCCGGTCGCACTCGCCATCGCCGCACTGGCGTGGGTGTTCACCGCCGACCCGGAACGCGCGGTCGCGGTACTCGTCACCGCGACGCCTTGTCCGCTGCTGCTCGCCGTACCGGTCGCCGTGACCGGAGGGATGTCGCGGATGGCCCGGTCAGGGGTGGTCGTCAAGGACGGCGCCGCGCTGGAACTGCTCGGCAGGGTACGCACCCTCGCGATGGACAAGACCGGGACGGTGACGGCCGGCCGCCCGGAGGTCATCGCCGTGGTGTGCGCCCCGGAGGACTCGGCCGACCGCGTGCTCGGGCTCGCCGCGGCGGTCGAGGAATTCTCCCCGCATGTACTCGCCGAATGCGTTCTGCGCGCGGCGAAGTCCGTGGGAGCCGAGCGGCCGCGGGCCGAGGCCGTGTCCGAGACACCGGGTCGTGGACCCGAGGGGCTGGTGAACGGCAGGAAGATCCGCGTGGGCAGGCGATCGGAAGGGGAGCTTCCCGGCTGGGCGCGTGGCGTGGAACGACGGGGAAGGCTCGATCTGGCCTCCGTGATCTGGGTGGAGGAGGACGGAAGGCCGGTCGGCGCATTGCTGGTGCGTGACCGGCTCAGGCCGGACGCGGCGCGGACCCTCCGCCGTCTGCGTGCGGCGGGATTGACGCGGATCGTCCTGCTCACCGGCGATCGAGTCGGAAACGCCGAGGAGGTGGCGACGATGCTCGGTCTCGACGGCCTGCACGCCGAATGCACCCCGGCCGACAAGATCGCCTTCGTGCGCGGGGAGAACGAGAAGACGGTCACCGCCATGGTCGGGGACGGCGTCAACGACGCTCCGGCCCTCGCGGCCGCCGCGGTCGGCGTCGCGCTGGGTTCCCGTGGTTCGACGGCCGCCGCCCAAGCCGCTGACGCGGTCATCCTCGACGACCGCATCGACCGGCTGGCCGACGCCGTGGAGATCGCCCGCCGAGCCCACCGGCTCGCGCTGCAGAGCGCCGGGATCGGCACCGGTTTGTCCGTGCTCGCCATGCTCGCGGCGGCGGGCGGCTGGCTGGCACCGGTGCTGGGGGCGCTGGTGCAAGAGGGAATCGATGTCGCCGTCATCGGGAACTCGCTCCGGGCAGTGTTCTCGCCACGATCGTCCCGCCGACGCGCACCGGACGAGTTGGTCCGGCGATTCGCCGGAGAACACGAAACCCTGCTTTCGGTCCGGTCCGCGGTCCGCCTGGCCGCCGACGCACTGGCGGAGGGCGCGGGACAGCGGGCCGACGACGCGGTCCGGCACGCTTGCCGGCTGCTCACCGAGCGGCTGCTGCCCCACGAACAGGCCGAGGAGAAGCAGCTGTACCCAGCGCTCGCGGAGGTACTGGGAGGACCGGAGGGCACGGTCACGATGAGCCGGGAGCACACCGAGATCGAGCGGTTGGTCCGCCGTCTGCGCCGTCACCTGGACGAGGCGCCGGATGGCATCGAAACGGACCAGGTCGACGATCTCAGAGCGACTCTCTACGGCCTCGACGCGATTCTCACCCTCCATTTCGCGCAGGAGGAAGAGGCCTACTTCACGCTTTGAGGGAAGGACTTCCGCTCGGGTCGTCCGCGGTCCGCGGACGCTGGTCCAGCGCGGCCAGTTCGAGGGCCCGTGCCAGATCGCCGGCGCCGACCACCCCGGCCAGCGCGCCGGATCGGGTGACCAGGATCAGGTCACGCCCTGCCCGGGGAAACCCTTGCTCCATCAAATCGGCCACCTGGGCGTTGACGCCGACGACCGTGACCGCGCGATCCTTCCGCGCGACGTCGGCGACCCTCGTCGAGGGCCGGGCGTCGGCGGGGACCCGGATCAGATCGGCCAAGCTGACGACCCCGACGGGTACGCCCTCGAACGACAGCACCGGGAAGACACGCTCATGACCCGCGTCGGCGGCGTAGCCGGCGAACGCCTCCACCGTCCACCAGCCCGGCGCGATCACCGGGGAGGCGTTCATGATGTCGCCCACCCGGATCCCTTCGAGCCGTTCGCGCAACGAGCCCGTGGTGAACTCGGCCTGCGCCGCGAAGATCAGGAACCAGCCGAGCAGGACGAGCCACAGACCGGTGAACCGGCCCAGGAAGAGCAACTCCGCGAACCCCGCCACGCACAAGGCGGCTCCCAGCACCTGACCGGATCTGTCGGCGATCTTTCCCGCCAGGGCACGGTCGCCCCGTCGCCACCAGATGACCGCCCGCAGGATCCGGCCCCCGTCCAGCGGCGCGCCCGGCAGCAGATTGAACACCGCGAGCAGAAGGTTGCCGCCCCCCAGCCAGGCCAGCGCGCAGACCGGCAGCGGCGGCAGCGCACCGGCCGCCAGGACGGCCGTCCCGAGCCCGATACCACCGATGAGCAGGCTGGTGACCGGGCCCGCCGCGGCGATCCGCAGATCGGCTTTCGGGGTCGGCGGTTCGCCTTCGAGTTCCGCGGCGCCGCCGAGCATCCACAGCGTGATCCGCCTGACTCCCACACCGTGCCGCCGGGCGACGGCGGCGTGGGAAAGCTCGTGAAGGAGCAGCGAAGCGAGGAATCCCAGAGCGGTGAGAACACCGGTGACCCAGTACCACCCCGGACTCGCGCCGGGAGCCGCCTGTGGCAGCACACCCGATGCCAGGAGATCGGTGATCAGGAAGAGCACGACGAGCACCGACCAGTGGGCTCGCACGAGGACTCCGGCCCACCGGCCGAGCGGGACAGCGGTGCGGAACATCGGCTTCCCCTTCTCCGGGCGTCGTCGACCGGCGTTTCACGGAACGGATCCGTTCAACGATTCTCGGGGCGCGGACGGGCGCCTAGGGCCGAAGAGCCCCGATCGGAGGGACGTCCGCCGAGCCGGGACGACCCCGGTTCGACCGGCGTGGGGACGAAGTCCCGCGGCGCCGGGACCTTGGGCAGCAGAGCGACACCCGGGTCTCCGGTGAGCATTGTCCCGTGGAAGCCAACGTCCGGAAGGAAAGCGATGAGCTACGTACGCGATTTGTCGACGGTCAGCCTCGCCGACGCCGAATCGGCGGGAGGCAAGGGCGCCAACCTCGGTGAGCTGATCGGCGCGGGCTTCTCCGTACCGCCGGGGTTCGTCGTGCTCCGCGAGGCATACCTGGCGTCACTGGACGAAGCCGGCGTGCGGGCCGAAATCGCGGCACTGCACGAAAAGGCGATCGCGTCCGCTGACGCGCCGGAGCAGCTTTCCGCCCTGTGCGACGAGCTGGCCGCTCTCGTCCACCGGGCCGGGATGACCGGCGAAATCCTGGCGGAAGCGACCGCCGCCTATCACGGGATCGGGCAGTCGACACCCATCGCGGTCCGCTCGTCCGCGACCGGGGAGGACGGCGCGGAGGCCTCGTTCGCCGGGATGAACGCCAGCTACACGAACGTGTGGGGGGACAACGCCGTCCGCGAGCGGATCATCGACTGCTGGGCGTCCCTGTTCTCGCCCCGGGTGATCGGGTACCGGGCGAGCCGAGGTTTCACCGGCGAGCCCGCGATCGCCGTGGTGGTACAGAAGATGATCCCCGCCGAGCGGTCCGGGGTGCTCTTCACCGCGGACCCGCGTTCCGGCGATCGCGACCGGCTGGTGATCGAGGCGGTGTTCGGCCAGGGCGAGGCGATCGTCTCCGGGGCCGTCGAACCGGACACCTACCTGGTGGCGAAGGAGGATCTGCGAGTCATCTCCGCGCGGGTCGGCAGCAAGTCGCACAAGATCATCGCCGAAGTGGGCGGGGGAGACGTCAAGGTCGCCCTCTCCACCCAGGCGGCGGGCCGCCGTGTCCTCGACGACGCGATCGTCCTCGAACTCGCGCGGCTGGGTACCAGGATCGAAGACCATTACGGGACGCCGCAGGACATCGAGTTCGCCTTGACGGGCAAGGACATCTGGGTGGTGCAGTCCCGGCCGGTCACCACCCTCCCGCCCGATCGAGAGCAGGCTCCGGACGTTCTCGTCACCGGGCTGGCCGCGTCGCCGGGGATCGGCGGCGGAACGGTGCGGGTCCTGCGCGACCCGGCCGAAGGCGGACAGCTGCGGAACGGCGAGGTACTGGTCGCGCCGATGACCAACCCCGACTGGGTCCCCGCCATCCGGCGGGCCTCGGCGCTGGTGACCGACGGCGGCGGGATGACCTGCCACGCCGCGGTCGTCGCACGGGAGCTGGGCGTCCCCTGTGTCGTCGGCACCGGTGACGCGACGCGGGTACTCGCGGGGCGGGGGCCCGTCACCGTGGACGGCACCGTGGGCGAGGTGCGTTCCGGGTTCGTCCAGCCTCCCGCCCGGACCGAACCGGTCGTGGCGGCCGCCGTGCCGGAGGCGATCGGCACCAGGCTGTACGTCAACCTCGCGATGCCCGAACACGCCGAGGAGGTCGCCGCGCGCCAAGTCGACGGGGTCGGGTTGCTGCGGGCGGAATTCCTGCTCACCGAAGCGCTCGGCGGTCGCCATCCCCGCGACCTCATCGCGAAGGGCGAAGAAGAATCCTTTGTGGACTCGATGGCCGAGTCGCTGCTGCGGATCACGCGTCCGTTCGGGTCCCGTCCGGTGATCTACCGGGCGACCGATCTGCGCAGCAACGAGTTCCGCGGGCTCGCCGGGGGCGAAGCCTACGAAGCCGTCGAGAGCAATCCGATGATCGGGTACCGGGGCTGTTTCCGCTACGTGCGGGAGAAGGACCTGTTCGATCTCGAACTCCGGACCCTCGCGCGGGTCCGCGAGCAGACACCGAACCTGCATCTGATGATCCCGTTCGTCCGCACGAAGTGGGAACTGGAGGCCTGCCTCGAGCTGATCGACGCGAGCCCGCTCGGACGGCAGCGCGGCCTGCATCGCTGGATCATGGCCGAAGTCCCGTCCGTGGTGCACTGGCTCCCGGAGTACGCCGGGATGGGCATCGACGGCGTGTCCATCGGCAGCAACGACCTCACCCAGCTGGTGCTCGGGGTGGACCGGGATTCGGCGGTCTGCGCGGAGCTGTTCGACGAAGCCGATCCCGCCGTGCTCGACACCATCGAGCGCATCGTCGGTACCGCACGCCGTCTCGGGATCACGTCCTCGCTGTGCGGGCAGGCGCCCTCGGCGAAGCCGGGTTTCGCGGAACACCTCGTGCGGTTCGGGATCACGTCGATCTCCGTCAACCCCGACGTGATCGACGTCTCCCGGCGCGCCATCGCGGCCGCCGAGCGCCGGATCCTGCTGGACGGTGCCCGGTGAACGCGATCGAACTCCGCGGCGTGCGCAAGAGTTTCGGCCGGACGGTGGCGTTGGACGGCCTCGACCTGACCGTCCGGACGGGGGAGGTCCATGGATTCCTCGGCCCGAACGGCGCGGGCAAGACGACGACCTTGCGGCTCCTGCTCGGACTGCTGCGGGCCGACGCGGGGGAGATGCGGCTCCTGGGTGGAGATCCGTGGCGTGACGCGGTGTCGCTCCACCGGCGGCTCGCCTACGTGCCCGGTGAGGTGTCGCTGTGGCCCACGCTCACCGGCGGTGAGGTGATCGACCTGCTCGGCAGGCTCCGCGGTGGCATCGACCCGCGCCGTCGGGACCGCTACCTGGAGCTGTTCGACCTGGACCCGACCCGCAAGGGGCGCGCGTACTCCAAGGGCAACCGCCAGAAGGTGGCCGTCGTGGCGGCGCTCGCCTCCGACGTCGAACTGCTCCTGCTCGACGAGCCGACGGCCGGGCTCGATCCGTTGATGGAGGACGCCTTCCGCGGCTGTATCCGGGAGGAACGCGACCGTGGCCGGACCGTGCTGCTGTCGAGCCACATCCTCGCCGAAGCGGAGGCCCTGTCCGACCGGGTCAGCATCATCCGGGGCGGTCGTGTGGTCGACACCGGGAGCCTCGCCGAACTCCGGCACCTGACCAGGACCTCGCTCACCGCGCGGCTGACCGGACCACCGGACGGCCTGGCCACCCTGCCCGGGGTACACGACTTGAGCCAGGACCGGGAGACCGTCCGGATGACCGTCGACAATTCCGAGCTGAGCGCCGTCCTCGCCGCGCTCGGCCGGATCGGCGTGCTCGGCCTGACGAGTCAGGCTCCGACGCTCGAAGAGCTTTTCCTGCGCCATTACCGTGAACCGGTCCGTGAACTGGAGCCCCGATGAGCGCGCTGACCGGCACGGGCGCGCTGACCGGCCTCGCCCTGCGCCGCGACCGGTTTCGTATTCCACTGTGGACGTTCGCCTGTGCCGCGACCACCGCGGGCGCGGCCGCCGCCACCGCGGACCTCTATCCGTCGCAACGCGAACTGACCGTGTTCGCCGAGGCGGTCAACGCGGTCCCGGCGCTGGTCGCCTTCTACGGGCGCATCTACGATCCCACCTCGCTCGGGGCCGCCGCGGTGCTCAAACTGACCGGTTTCGGTGCCGCGCTGGTCGCGCTGCTGATGATCACCATGGTGGTCCGCCACACCCGCGCGGAGGAGGAATCCGGCAGGCTCGACCTGCTCGGCTCCGGTGTGCTCGGCAGGCACGCCCCGCTCGCGGCTGCGCTCGCGGTCATCGGCGGGACCGGCCTGGCCGTCGGAATCCTCACCGCCGGTGGCCTGGTCGCCGCCGGACTGCCCCCGGCGGGCTCGGTGGCGCTCGGCGTGGGCTGGATGACCGGGGGCTGGGTGTTCGGGGCGATCGCGGCGGTCACCGCGCAGCTGTGCCGGTCCGCGAGGCCGGCGACCGGAATCGCCGGTGGTGTGCTCGGGCTGGCCTATCTCGTGCGTGCCGTCGGGGACGCGGGTCCGGAATGGCTGTCCTGGTTCTCCCCGATCGGCTGGGTCCAGCAGATCCGGCCGTTCGCGGGCGAGCGCTGGTGGGTCGTCCTGCTGCCACTCGGATGCACGGTGCTGCTCCTGCTGCTCGCGGTCAGGCTCAACGACCGCCGCGACCAGGGGGCGGGTCTCCTGGCCGACCGTGGCGGTCCCGCGCACGCCGGTCGCGGCCTGCGCGGTACCGGGGGACTGTTGTGGCGGCTCAACCGGACCGGCCTGCTCGCCTGGACCTCGGTCTATCTGCTGCTCGGACTCGTGCTCGGCAATCTGGCCAACGGCATCGGCCGGTTCATCGACAACCCCCGGGCCGAACAGCTCATTCGCGCCCTGGGCGGGGAAAAGGCGTTGTCGGACGCGTTCTTCGCGCTGGAGCTGGGTATCGCCGGCGTCGTCGTCTCGGTGTACGCGGTCTCCGCGCTCATCCACCTGCACACCGAGGAGCAGGCGTTTCGCGTCGAAGCGCTGCTGGCCGCCTCGGTCTCGCGCACCCGGCTGCTGGCAGGCCACCTGGCGCTCGCGACCGTCGGAAGCGTCGTCCCGCTCCTCGCCGCGGGGGTGGGCGCGGGGCTCGCGAGTGGAGCGCAGACCGGCCGCGTCGGCGCCGAGATCGGCCGCCTGACCGCCGCGGCGCTGGTGCAGCTACCCGCGGTCTGGGTGCTCGCCGGGGCGGCCTGCGCCCTGTTCGGCCTGGTCCCGCGCAGGCTCGGCCTGGTCTGGGTCGTCTTGGCCGCGATCGTCGTCGTCGGCGAGTTCGGCGTGCTCTTCGGCGTTCCCCAGCTGGTCCTGAACCTCTCGCCGTTCACCCATCTGCCGGACCTGCCGGGTTCGGCCGCGGGGATGGCGTCCCTTCCCTGGCTCGTCCTCATCGCCTGCGCGCTGGCCGCGGCGGGGGTGGCGGGGTTCCGTCGCCGGGACATCGGCAGCTGAAACCTCCGGAAAGGAGATCGAGATGATCACGCGCCGTCGAGTGGGTGAGGTGATGCGCACCCAGGTGCTGACCGTGAAGCCGGAAACCCCGTTCAAGGCGATCGCCGTTCTTCTCACGTCCTGGGGGCTGAGCGGGGCGCCGGTGGTCGACGAAAAGGGCAGAGTGGCCGGTGTCGTCTCTCAGCGCGATCTGCTGGAACGGGAGACCCGGCACGGATTCCTGCGGTTCCGTCCCCGGCTGAGGCGCAAGGTGCGCGGGAGCCGGGCCGACGAGCTGATGAGCAGGCCCGCGATCACCGTGTCGCGGGACGCCGGGGTGGACGAGGCGGTCCGGCTGATGGAGGACCACCGGGTGCACCGGCTGCCGGTCGTCGACGACGACGCGAAGCTGGTGGGCATCGTCGGCAGGTCCGATCTGCTGCGCGGTTTCCTCCGGACCGATTCGGAACTGCGCGAAGAGGTCCGGACCGAGGTCGTCCGGCGTGCGATGTCGATCGATCCGGACACCTTGTCGATCGTCGTGCACAACGGCGTGGTGACGGTGAGCGGAGAGGTGGAGAGCACCGGGATGATCCCGGTGATCGTGGCGCTGATCCGCAGGCTGGACGGTGTGGTCGATGTCCGCGAGCGGCTCACCGCGGGACTGGACGACAGTCACCTGCCGATCGAGGAACCGGTCAGCACGGGCGTCATCGAGGCGCTGAAGCGGCATTCGTGACCGGATGGGAAGACCCGCCATCCGTCCACTGAGGACGGATGGCGGGTCTCCGGACGTCGTCAGCTGCGGAAGAGGGCGACCTTGAGCGCGTCGCTCTCCTGAGGCCGGGCGAAAACGTCGTAGGCCTCGTCCATTTCGTCGAGCCCGAACCGGTGGGTGACGAACCGGGACGTGTCGAGTCGCCCCGCCGCGAGCATCCGCAGCAGCATCGGGGTGCTCGAGGTGTCGACCAGGCCGGTGGTGATGGTGATGTCCCGGATCCAGAGGTCCTCCAGATGCAGCGTGGCGGGAGCACCGTGGACGCCGACGTTCGCGACGTGCCCGCCGGGCCGGACCAGTGTGGTGCACAGTTCGAAGGTCTCCGGCAGCCCGACCGCTTCGATCGCGACGTCCGCGCCGAGGCCGCCGGTGAGTTCGGCGATCGCGCCCAGCGGATTCTCGCCGGGCTGGAGCAGGACGTCGGCGCCGAAGTCCTTGGCGGCGGCGAGCCTGCTGGGTTCCTTGTCGATCACCACGACGGAACTCGGCCCGAACAGGTGCGCCGCGGTGATGGCGGCGAGCCCGATCGGCCCGGCCCCGACGATCGCGACGCAGTCGCCGGGCTGCACTTTTCCGTTGCGGGCTCCGACCTCGTAGGAGGTCGGCATGATGTCGGCGAGCATCAGCGCCGCCTCGTCCGCCACTCCGGGCGGCAGCACGTAAGTCGAGGTCTCGGCGAACGGGACGCGGACGAATTCGGCCTGCACACCGTCGATCCGGTGGCCGAGCACCCAGCCGCCACCGCCGAGACACTGCCCGTAGACGCCTTTCCGGCAGTATTCGCAGCGCCCGCACGCGGTGATACAGGAGACGAGCACCCGATCGCCCGGTTTCAGCGTCGTCACCGCCTGGCCGACCTCCATGATCGTGCCGACGGCTTCGTGGCCGAGGATCCGGCCGTGCTCCACGGCCGGGACGTCGCCTTTGAGGATGTGCAGATCGGTTCCGCAGATGGTGACCGCGTCCACCCGGACTATCGCGTCGGTCGCCGCGGCGAGCTCCGGCCGGGGGCGATCGACCCAAGCTCGACGCCCCGGACCGTCGTAAACCAGTGCCTTCATGCTTTCTCCTAGTCCACGGAAGGGTTGCGGCTTCGAGCGTCTCGCTGTGCCGTCCCGTCACACAGAGCCGAAAGCCCCGGCCGGCCGTGACGTCCGGCCGCATCGCGGGCGAACGCAGGCTGCCTAGCGTCGGCGGAGTCGGTTCCCTGTCCGCTTCGCGAGCCGGAGGAGCACTTCATGACGGAATTCGGAACGGCACCGGTCGTCGCGGCGGTGAACGGCTCGGCGCATTCGATGGCGGCCGCGCTGTGGGCGGTGGACGAAGCGTTCCTGCGCAAGACGGATCTGCTGCTCCTGATGGCCTATGGCGTCGACGGCGCACCGTTCGGGAATCGGTCTTTTCCTCCCGATACCTGGCTGAAGGCGAAGGAAGCCATCACCGACGAGGTGCTGCGCGAGTTCCGCGCGGAATGCGAATCGGCGGTCCCCGACGTGAAGGTGCGGACCGCCGCCGTCGATACGGGCCCCATCGCCGCCTTGACCGAGGTTTCGGCGACCGCGCGTCTTCTGGCGATCGGTGCCCCGGCCGGAGAGGTCGCGGGCCTGTTCACCGGCGTGTCCGCGTCCCGCTTGACGACGGGAGCCTGCTGCCCGGTCGTGATCGTCCGCGGTCCGCGCCAGGCGGGCCCGGTCGTGGTCGGTGTGGACGGCAGTCCCCTGAGCGAGGAAGTGCTCGCCTGGGCCTTCGAGGAAGCTTCGCTCCGGAAGGCCCCCTTGGTCGCCATGCACGCGTGGCACGACGGTGACGTCGCGGGCCTGTTCACCGGCGAGGGCGCCCTGCCCTTCCCCGGAGAGTCGGTCCGCGAAACCGAAAACCGCGTCCTGGGACAGCGTCTCGCGGGCTGGCGCAAGAGATATCCCGAGGTTCAGGTCGACCAGGTGATCGTCAGGGACAAGCCGCGGCACCGCCTGCTCGAGCTGAGCGGGAATGCCCGGCTGGTGGTCGTGGGCAGCCGTGGCAGAGGAGGTTTCGCCGGCCTGACCATCGGCTCGACCAGCCACGCCCTGATCCATCACGCCGGATGTCCGGTCATGGTCGTCCGGGCGACGGGACGTCCGCCCGGATGACTCAGGCGACCATCCCGGGGCCGCCTGCCACGGTTCCCCGCCGTTCCCGGAGCGCCGAGCCGCCGACTCCGGACAGCGTAATGGTGATCACCAATCCGATGGCCAGGTTGATGATCGCCGTCGCGAGCCGCGCGTCGATTCCGGCGCCCAGGCTGAGCGGTATCACCACGGTGATAGCGGTGAGGAGCACCATGATCCAGCCGAAGAAGGCCCTCGCCCTCGGTGTCGTGAGCAGAAGGACGTGGAGCAGCGCGGTCGCCGCCAGCGCCGCGGCGGCCGAGACGAGCGCGTAGGTGACGGTATTGGCCCCACCCCAGGCGCTTTCGTCGCTGGGCGCGAGAACCGGGACCTTCACCAGTCCTCGTGCCACCAGGATGCCGACCACGGCGGTGAGTGCCGCGGTGACCGCCGTCGCCGCACCGCCCGCCCATAACCTGCCCGCGTTGACCGTTCGCCGTTCTTCGGTTTCGAAGTCGTTTTCCATGGTGATGACACTGCAAGGTGGTGCGGCCGCCGTGTAGAGCCCGACGAACTTGACGGCGAAGGACTTTAGGCCCGCACGGTCCTCATGGCCGTCAACTCGGGACCTTGTCCCCTCCTGCGTTCCTCTCGGCGTCGAAACCCTGGACGGATCAGGACTTTCCGACAGGAGGGCTTATGCGATCGATCGCATCGAACGGGGCAGTCGTGGTGTTGCTGACGTTGGGGATGGCCGCCGGGGTGACCCCGGCGAGTGCTGGACAACAGACCCCTTACCTCGACTTGGGGAAGATCTCCGAAGTCGTGTCATCCGAAGCTCTTGATGTGAGCAACGCCGGTTTCGTCGTGGGTATGAGTTCCGCCGGTCCGGGTGGGGCGTACGTACCGACCAACTGGGACCGGGCAGGCAGGCTCACCGTGTTGAAGACCTTGCCGGACAGCGCCGAGGTCCCGCGGCCCAGCGCTGTCAACGATCTGGGGCAGGCCATCGGGACCGTGTCGCAAGCCGACGGCGGCCGGCGTGCGCTGCGCTGGAACCGCGATGGTGAGGTCACCGTCCTGGAGGCTCCGCCCGGTGCCGCCTTCCTCGGAGCGAACGCGCTCAACAACAGGGGAGTCGTCCTGGGCGGGGCAGGGAGCAACCCGCTGGTCGGGCAGGTCGTCCGCTGGGACCGTGCGGGGAAGGTCACCGTTCTTCCCGAATTGCCCGGCCTGCGATGGCCCTTCGGCATTGCGATCAACGACCACGGGATCGCCATCGGTGGAGGATACGACCCGCAGGACTACATTCACCCGTGGCTCTGGGATCGCGCCGGTGTGCCGCACAAGCTCGACCCGCCGCCCGGCGTGGGCCCCGCGCTGCTGACCGACCTGAACGACCGAGGTCATGTGATCGGCAACGTGGGCGCGGGAGGAATCGGGGGCGTCGTCTGGGATCCCGCGGGACACGGCACCGTCCTGCCGGGGCAGGGCGTTTCGGTCGCACAGATCAACGAAAGAGGGACCATCCTGGGCTCGGCCTATTTCGAGGACCTCGGTACGACGACAGCGGTGCGCTGGCGAGACGGCCGGCTCACCCGGCTCGCCCTGCCCCCCACGGGCAGGCTGGCCTACGCGATCGACCAGAGCGACAACGACATCACCATCGGTCGCGCCGTGCTGAGTCCGTATCGGGAGGTACCGGTGTGGTGGGATCGAGACGGCGAAGTGCACGACTTCGCGTGTCCCTCGGCGACGATTCCGTGCACGGTCAACGCGGTCAACGCCCAGGGGATCGCCGTGGGCTCCGGGATGGTCGAAACCGGGGCCGGGACCTTCCAGCACGCGCTCGCGTGGCGGCTGCGCCGGTGATCCGGCGGTCCTGAGTGAGTGTGGGTCTCACGCGGCGAAGGGCGCTTTCCCCGCTTCGTATGCGGGGAAAGCGCCCTTCAGGTCGCGCCCTTCCCCGGAGACGTCCCCACGCACGCGCGTTACCGCGCAAGACACCACGAGCCGTTCTTCCCGACCGAAGGCGCGCTTCGAAACCAGAGTGAGCGGCCCTGTCCGGGCGGACCGGGAAAGCGGGGCCACGGGCCTGCTACCGCGAGGACTTTGGGCTCTGCCGGGCGCAGGCCCCGGACTTCGACGATGAAGGGTGTTCGTCCCCGTGCCGTGGCACCCGATCCCTGGAGTTCGTGATGCGCAGACTTTCGTTGCTCACCGTGTCGCTGATGCTGCCTGTCCTGGGGGCCGCCACCGCGCTTCCCGTCGCGGCGGCGCCGGTTCAGCAGGCCACACTGGTGGCGATCCGAGCGGCCCACCACACCGACTTCGACCGGGTGGTGTTCGAATTCGCCGGTCCACTGCCTGCCGAGCGCGACGCGGTTTACGTCCCGGAAGTGATCGGCGATCCGTCGGGGAACCCGGTGCCGATCGTCGGAGACGCGTTCCTTCGCCTTCGGATGGCATCCGCCGTCGGTCACAACGACAACGGCGACATCACCTATGGGCCGCCTCGGCGGACGTATGCCCTGCCCAACGTGATGCAGGTGGTCAACGCGGGCGACTTCGAAGGGGTGCTCACCTTCGGAATCGGTCTCGCACGCCAGGCGTCGTTCCGCTTGTTCACCCTGACCGGACCCAGCCGGGTCGTCCTGGACATCACGACGCCGTTCCGGACGGTCGACGTCCGGGCGCATTTCCTGGATTTGACCCGTTTCGAGTCAGGCGTCGAGCCCTACACCCGTGCGGTCAGCCGCCCGGTGATACCTCCGGCACTCGCGCGCGGCGCGCTGCAGCGGCTGTTCGCGGGTCCCACCGAAGGGGAACTCGCGCAACGGTTGCGGTTCGTCGACTCCGACGCGACGGGGTTCACGGGCTTGTCGATCACCGGCTCCGTCGCCAAGGTCCAGCTGACCGGAGGGTGCTCGAGCCACGGCTCCACGTTCACCGTCGCGGACGAGATCATGGCGACACTCAAGCAGTTCCCGGCGGTTCGGTGGGTGAAGATCCTCGACCCGTCCGGCCGTACCGAGCGGCCCACCGGGAACACCGACTCGATTCCCGAATGCCTTGAGCCGTGACCGGACGGCGCGGTCTGCCGGCCACCGCCGTCTCGATGGCGGCGGTGACCCGCCGGGCACAGGCGCGGCCGGAATTCCCGTCGAGGGGGCGAGGACGTGGTGGACACACTGGTGCTGAGATGGACCGTCACCGTTGTGCTGCTCTTCTCCCTGGCGGTGATGGCGTTCGGGTTCACTCGTCGGACGTTGCGCTTGGCCATGCCGCTCATCGTGTCGGCGGTCGGCCTTCTCTGGGTCCCTGGCTTGCCGGATCTGCTGGCCCGATGGCAGTGGGCGATCCTCGGCCTGGTGGCGATCGTGGGTCTCGACTGGATCGCCGCGTGGCGGGGTAGCCCGGGGGTCGATGTCGCCAAGCCGGTCGAATTCGACACTCCCGCGACCAAGGAGTTGCTGACCGAACTGGGATTCCGGCTGCCGGCCGTGGCACTGCGCAAGCCCGCCGGAGTGCCGGGCGGGACCAGTGGTGACCAGGTCGCCACCATCGTGAGTGCCAGCGAGGTCAAAGGGGGCACTCTGGTCGCCGCCCTGATCCGGCTCGCCGAGCTGTTCACCGCGTCACCACGCCGGTATGTGGTTCGGCTACGCGCGGAGCGCTGCGCCGACTTCGACTCCGTCCTGACGGACGAGGTGGCCACGGACCCGCTGTTGTGGGTGACGGTCGACGTCCGGAGCCGCCGCACCGACAGCAGTGTCGCGGTGACGACCTTCGACCGTGTTCGCTTGAGTGATGCCGGCGAACACGCCGCCGCGTTCGTGGCCGCCGCGGTCCTCGCGCGCGACCGGTCCACCCCGCGCTGGATCTTGCCGGTACGAGAACGCGCCGAAGACCTCGCGCAATTCCTGCTCGGCCCGCCGGCACCGGCGGCCGGGGCCACCTACGAGCAGGTCGTCGCCGACCGGCGGATACGGCGGGACCGGCTGGCCTCGGTGGCCCGCGACGGCGCGGCAGCCGGAATCGTCCGGTACGAGCTGGCGATGCTCGACGACCTCTGCGGGCTACCGCTGGCCGCGCTGCGGCTTCACGCCCGCACCGTCGCGGAGAATCCCCGGTTCCGCCGCGCGCAGTACCGGCTCGGGCTGTCACTGGTGATGGCCGCAGGCGACGCCCTCGCCTCGTGCTGGCTACCGGACCGGAACGATCGTGAACACCGCGACATCGTGACTTACCTGCGTCGCGCCGGTATGTCCTTGGCCCCCACCGCCCGTTCCGACGCGCCCGAGGACCTGTGCCGATTCCGGCATGCGTTGCTGGTCCACGCCGAACGGCAACTCACCGACTACCGTGCCGCGCTGACCTGGCCGAAGATGATCGCCAGTTGCCTGTGGCGCCGTTCCGAGCGTTCTTCCTGGCTGACTTTGATGAAATCGTGGTCCGAATGGCGGCGGCAGGTGGCCGTGGCCGAGTCGGCCCTGCTCTTCTGTCGCGCCCGGAACCGCCAGATCGACGGCGGGGTCGCGGATTCGGTCTTTGTGCGTCAGGCTCGCGACCAGGCGGACCGGCTGTGCGCGCGGATCGGGGGAACGGACCAGTGGCAGCATGCCTACAACCTCGCCTGCACGCTCACCCTCACTGTCGCCGACCGGGATCATGCCCCCGCCCCGGAGCGGAAAGCGGACCTCGCCCGCGTCTTGGACCTGCTCCGGCTCGTCGCCGACGCGCCGGACAACCCGCTCGCGTCGGAGTGGATCGGCCGTGACCCCGACCTCAAGCCGCTTCATGCCGACCCACGGTTCCGCGACTTCCTGCGGGATCAGATACGCCGTGACTTCCCGCGGAGCACACCGCCGGGGGACGAGCCGGAGGACGTGGACTGGTTCGCCTGGCAGGTCGATGTCGCCAGAGAGGGTCGACGCGGGTGAAGTGCTGGAACGGGATCCGTGGTGTCGCGGACCGTCCGGACCCGCCACCTCGGAGAGGACCTTCGGTCCGCTGCTCCCCGCTCGAAAGTCCCTTTTGCGCCAAGGAAACCCTGTGTCACCGTTGGTCGAAGGGCGGGCGTTCACCGCGGAGCCGAAGGAGAGTTTCGTGTCCGGTAAATCGCAGGGCGACGGCAGCTGGCGGCGGACCAATCTGATCACCCACCACCGGGATCACCTGCCACAGGTGAAGGTCCTGGTCGACGAGCTGTACGCGACGTTGTCCGAAAACGGGCGCCGCGACTACGAGGCCATGATCAAGGGGGAGTACGCCGGTCCTCACGAGCACGTCGAACATCACGCGTATGGTGACGGCCTGCTCAGCTTGATCGCGGAGCCCACCCGTGACCCGCAGAGGATGCGGCTGACCCACCTGGTCTACGGCGGATGCACCGCGCACCAAGTCCGGCAGGATCTGGTGAGTCGCGGCCTGGGCTCGCTGGGCATCACCTGGGTGTATCCGCCGGAAGCGGACCTGTCCGGAGAATGAGGAAGCGGGACGCACCACCGGAACACCGTCCGCGGCCGCACCAGGATGTCCTGAAGGCCCCCTTTCGGACGTGGAGCGTCTCGAAGGTTCCCTTCAGAACGGGATCCGGGCCCGTGTTTCGGTGCCGGTGTCCCCAATGCGGCATTGGAGACCTTGAACGTCTCCAATGCCACATTGGGGACATCTGCCCTACCCCTCAATACCCCTCAAAGGATCCGCGCCGGGGATACGGCAGAGTAGTTCTACTCGTGTGGAGCGAAGGAAACCGCTGGCAAGATCGGTGCTGTCCGCTCACTGGGGGCGGCGTTCACCGAGGAGAATCATGAAGCTTCGTCATGCTTTCACCACACTCGTTGTCGCCGCGGGCCTGATCGGCGTGTTCGCGCCCGTCGCGGTGGCCGACGAGCCGATCGCGAGCATCGACTTCGCGGCCGAACAGGGTGCTTTCCCGGTCGACGGGAAGAGCGGGTACTGGGCCGACTCGCCCGAGCACGAGGTGGTGATCCGCGAGGTCGGCGATGTCCTGCGCGTGGACGCCGACGCCGATAACGGTCGCTACTATTTCAGACTCGACTTCAGCGGTCCGTCGGGCGCGCTCCAGGTCGGCTCGTACGATCACGCGGGCGGAGCCCACATCCTCGCGATCGTCACCAGTCTGGGCTGTACGGACGACTATTCGACGTTCACGATCAGCCGCGTCGAACGCGGCGCCGAAGGACTCACTGCCCTTGACGCTACCTTCGAACAGCGGTGCGGCAGCCCGGCCGCACCCGCGCTGCGAGGCGAGGTCCACTACCTGCGCTGAGTCAGGCGGACCGTCCCTGAACTGTCTACAGTGGACAACGTCGTCGTCACGGGTATGACGTCTTCCGCGCACTGGGCCCTGCGCGCCCACGGCGCTGGTGATCTATCCGGCAGAAGGTCGCGGTGTCGGGTTATCGAGAGCGCGCGTTGTCGCTCAGGGTAAGGGGTGTGTGGAAACAGGGACGTTCACTGTCCCTATTTCCACACACCCTCCCGTCTCCGGGACTTTCGCGACGCTGACCCGCCCCGGTGGGAACGGGGGCGGGTCAGCGCGTGTCACGAGTGCTGCGAAACGACGGCCGGCCGCGCGGCCGCCGCGGTTCCCGCCGTCGGCACCGGCAGCGGATGCGGCGCGATGTCGAGGTCACCGTTCGGCAGCACGCCGTCGACGAGGTATTCCTTGCCGATCCGCTGGGCCTCCGGATTGGCCATCGCCGGGTGGCTGCCGAACACGCAGTGGGTACCCGAACCGCGTTCGGTCACCAGGACCGAACCGGGCAGCTGCTTGTGCATCGCGACCGTGTTCGCGTACGGCGTCGCGGAATCGCCTTCGACACCGAACAGCAGAGTCGGCGGCAGATTCCTTCCCGACGGCACGATCCGCTGGTCACGCACCGGCCAGTGGGCGCAGGCGGACGGGATCGACACGTTGTACCAGGCGAAATCGCTGGTCTTGGCCAGCTCACCGAAGTCTCCTTCGATCTTCGCCCGGTCCGTCGGAGCCTCGGAGTCGACACAGGCGATCGAGATCATCCCGGCGATGTAGCTCTCGCCCGCCGCGCCACCCGAGGGAGTCGCCCAGTCCAGTACGGCACGGTCGTCGCCGCGCAGGACGTAGTCGGCCATCGCCTTCGCGAGGGGTTCCCAGTAAAGCTCGTGGGAAAGGTTGGCGATGTAGACGTCCATCAGTTCCACCGCGCCGACGTTCTTCGACGGCCCGTGCGGCGACTTCCGGAAGTCGCCGAGCAGTTTCCGCCAGGCCGCGTTCACCTCTTCGTAGCTCTTGCCGAGGTGGAACACGTTGTCGTACTTGGCGATCCAGCTCAGGTAGGCCCGTTCACGGGCGACGCCCGCGGTGACCTGACCGGTCGAGTTGTGGTACCACATCTGCGGTTCCACCGGATTCATCGAGCTGTCGAGGATCATCCGGTCCACCCGGTCCGGGTACCGCTCGGCATACGCGCTGCCGAGGTAGGTGCCGTAGGAATATCCCAGGTAGCTGATCTTCTCCTCGCCGAGCAGCGTGCGTACCCGGTCCATGTCCTGGATGACGTTGCGGCTGCCGGTGTACTTCAGCTTTTCGCCGTTCTTCTCCGCGCATGAGCGGGCGAAGGCCTTCCAGGTCTCCCAGCTCTTGTCCCGTTCCTCGGGCCGGTCCGGGTCGGGCTGGAGCCCGCGCCAGTAGTCCTCGCCGACACAGCTGAGCGGCTGGCTGTGGCCGGTGCCGCGGGAATCGAGGCCGACGATGTCGTAGGCCTCGAGCACTTCCTTGGGCAGCCGGGTGTACCCGGTCGCGTTCGGAAGGGACAGCCTGCCCGGCAGCATCGCCGCCGAAATCCCCGGGCCGCCGGGATTGACGAACAGCACGCCACGCCGTTTCGCCGGGTCGGTGCTGGCGTGTTTCGAGACGAGCACGTCCATCCGCGCGCCGAACGGCCGCGAATAGTCGAGCGGGACGTTGACCGTCGCGCATTTCAGCGCCGGGTACGCCTGGGCGATATCCGCCGGACAGGCCCCGAAGTCGAGCTGCGAAGCGGCATACGCCGGTGTACTGACGGCCGCCGCGGTGCTCAAGGTGAGCAGCGCGGTCAGGCCGATGGTGAGGAATCTCCTCATTCGAACCCCCAGTTCGATCGGACCGGGGGACTGTAGCGGCAACGCCGTCCGCTCGTCCGCGTATTCGCCAAGATCATGCTGGGGCCCCTCGCATTCCGACGGCGGAATGCGAGGGGCCGATCTCAGCCCGCGCAGCGCCAGGCGACCGGCGTGGACCATCCGGCGGTGCCGCCGATCCGTCCGTCGTCACCCACGACCGAAACCCGGCCGCCCGAAGCGCCGTCCGGCAGCGGAAGCCGCGTCGGCTGCCCGGTGGCGTCCCACACCGCGGGCGGGCCGATCTGCTGGGTGTCGATCTGGCCGCCGATCACTCCCGACCGGTTGATGGCGAAGACGCCGGTGTTGCGTTCGAGGCGACGCGGCGACCGCGGGCCGTCCCAGACGAAACCGTCGCCGGTGTAACGGCCGTCCGCCGACAGGGACGCGATCACCTTGCCCGCGCTGATGGCGACCGGCGAGGAGTCGTCATAACCCGCCGGAAGCGCGTAGGAGGTGAGGACACCGTCCTTCCACGTGTACGGCCCGCCCGAACCGTCGCCGAAGAGGACCGTGCCGTCGTCGTCGATGTCGACAGGGTTCGAGAGATTCTGCGTGTTGGTGATCGCGACGGGATTCCCGCCCGCCGGCCACAGCACCGGGACCTCGTAGTACGGATCGAGATGGGCGACGACGCCGACCACGTCACCGCGGGAGTTGATCGCCGAAGCGCGCGGGTAGCGGTGTCCCTCCAGCGTCGGCAGGAACCGGTAGGTGCTCCCGGAAAGGACGAACGACGCGTAGTCGGCCGAGCCGGGTGTCGCGGCGTAGCCGACGATGTCTCCCCATCGGTTCTGGTCGTTCACGGACGCTCGCTCGTAGCCGGCCGGGATGTCCCGCAGCGTGAACCCGCCGTGCTTCCACCGGATGATCCGCGACACCGAGCCGTCCGAGACCTGCCCGGAGAATTCGCCCCGCCCGTCGGTGCCGTCGACCGAGGCGGAGACCGTCCCCGCCGGGACCGGCAGGGTCTTGGCCTGCCAGGTGCACGCCACTTCCTGGGCCGTCGCCGCTTCGGCGGGCGCGGCGAGCAGCGCGCCGAGCGCGATCATCCCGGTGACCACGGCGGTTCTGCGAGATTTCGGTGTAGGCGTCATGTCGTCCCCCTGATCTGAGTCAGCCGGTCCTTCCGGCTGATCGGGACGTTCGCAGATCCGCGGGCAGGGTGTCTGCGTCAGCTGACACAGATCCTCGGACGACACTGCCGCTGTGACGGCCGCCACACCGTGGCCTCACCCGTTCGGGGGACGAATACGGCGATTTCGGCCAAACTCTCGTCGTCGTCACCGACTGGGGGGACGACATGTCCGAGAAATGAGTTCGATTTTGTTCACCAAATCATGGAGAACCGCGGCCGTCGGCGCCGCGGTGGCGATGGTCGCGGGACTGCTCGGTCCGGTGGGTGCGGCGGATGCCGCGCCACAGGACGACATCGTCGACCAGCTCAAGCGGATCCCGGGTCTGACGGTGCTCTCGGAGGGCACGCCACCGGCCCCGGAGCATCGCTATTTCGTGCTCTCCTACACGCAGCCCGTCGACCACCGCCGGCCGGACGGTGCCACCTTCCAGCAGCGGTTCAGCCTGGTGCACAAGGCGGTCGACCGCCCGATGATCCTGCACACCACCGGGTACGGGCTCTATCCGACCTCGTTCCGCACCGAGACGACGCAGCTCGTCGGCGGCAACCAGATCTCGACCGAGCAGAGGTTCTTCCCGCCGTCCCGGCCGGAGCCGGTGAACTGGGACCAGCTCACCATCTGGCAGGCGGCGACCGATCATCACCGGCTGGTGAACGCGCTGAAGCCGCTCTACCCCAAGAAGTGGCTCTCCAGCGGGGCCAGCAAGGGCGGGATGACCTCGGTCTACCACAGCCGGTTCTACCCGGGCGATGTCGACGGTGTCGTCGCGTACGTGGCGCCGAACGACCGCGACAACGACGAGGACAGCGCCTACGACCGGTTCTTCGCGTCCGTCGGCCCCGAGGCCTGCCGCACCGCGCTCGCCGATCTCCAGGTGGAGGCGTTCAAGCGGCGGCCGGAGATGGTCGCGCTGCTGACGCAGTACGCGGCCAAGTTCGGCTGGACCTACGACAAGATCGTCGGCAGCCTCGACCAGGCTTTCGAGAAGTCGGTGATGATGCTCGGCTGGGCGTTCTGGCAGTTCCTCGGCCAGGGCGAGTGCGCGAAGGTGCCGCCGGTCTCCGCCACCACCGAGCAGATCTTCGAGTGCATCGACAAGACCGTCGCCTTCGGTTCGTTCGGTGACAGCGATCTCGGTCAGATGACGCCGTACTACTTCCACGCGATGACCGAACTCGGCTGGCCGCAGCCGCAGTTCGCGCACGTGCGGCCCTACCTGAAGTACCCGGACTCGTCGTCGGTGTACTCCAATGTGCCGCCGGAGCTGCACCGGGCGCACAACCCGGACCCGATGGTCGACGTGGACCGGTGGGTGCGCACCTCCGCGCAGCGGATCATGTTCGTCTACGGGGAGAACGACCCCTGGAGCGCCGAGCGGTTCACGCCGAGTCCGTACGACTCGCACCTGTACACCGCACCCGGTGCGCACCACGGCGCGAAGATCTCTCTTCTCGCCGCCGGTGACCGCCTCGCGGCGACCGACATCGTGCGCCGCTGGGCCGACGTCGGGTTCGAAACCGCCGGCACGCGGCCGGTGGTCAACCCGGCCGAGCTGGAGGTCGTCCGGGCGCCGCTGCCGTTCTGATCCACCCTGGGTGGGCGCCTTCCCTGCTTTGGCGGGGAAGGCGCCCACGAGGCGGGGCGCCGCTCCCGTCAGGGCGATATTTCCGCGCTGCCCGGACCGGGATTCGAACGCACTATGTCCGGAACACATTCTGAATCGATTTGGCGAATTCGTCGGCCGGTTGTTCGTGAACGTATTCCGGGGCATGGTGTTCGTTAATATCCGACACCTCACTGAAAGTGATCAGTCGAGTGTGGACGGTGGCTGAAGGTCGGTCGAAAACTCCCGTCTGGGCTGCGGATTCGGTCGTATGACGGGGATAGCTGCGACGTATGGTCCAATATCGGTAGATCGTTCGGACTAAATCCTCGGAATTCGTATTCCTCCGCGCGACCGTGCGTCTTAACCTTGCGTAATTCTTCGCCTGAATCTTCACTGGGGAGCAAGATGAAGTCCACGCCGTTGTTGTCGCGCGCCCGAAAAACCTCGGAGCGACTGCTCGACGCCCGATGACACAAGCCGGTTGCGTCAGCCGATTCGACACGCACGCCCGGCAGTCGCCCGACCGGATCGCGGTCTTCGAACACGGCACCGGGCTCACCTACGCCGGGCTCGCGGGGCTCGCGGGCGGCCGAGCGCTGCGCTTGCGCGACGCCGGTGTCCGGCCGGGGGAGCGGGTCGGGCTCGTCACCGGGCACGGCAGCGCCGCGATCGCGGCGATCCTCGGCACCCTGGCCGCGGGCTGCACCTACGTCCCGCTGGACCCGACGTTCCCCCGGCAGCGTCTCGAGTACCAGGTCGCGGCCGCGCGGGTGACCGCCGTGCTCGCGGATCCGGAGTACGTCGAGCTGGCGGAGTCCTTGTGCCGCACCGGATCCGCGCGGCTGGTGCGCGCGGGCCGGGAGACCGCGCCGCTCCCGGTGCCCGAATCCGATCCGGACAGCCCGGCGTACGTGCTGTTCACCTCCGGGTCCACCGGCCTGCCGAAGGCCGTCGCGCAGACCCACCGCAACCTCCTGCACGTCGTCGACAACCAGATCGACGCGCTCGGCATCACCGCGGCCGACCGGCTCAGCCTGCTCGCGTCGTTCGGTTTCGACGCGGCGATCCCGGACCTTTACCCGGCACTGCTCACCGGTGCCGCGCTCGTGCCGGTCGACCTGCGCGCGCACGGCCTCACCCACGCCGCGCGCGAGCTGGGCCGGCACGGGGTGACCGTCTACCACTCGACGCCCACGGTCTACCGGCACCTGCTCGACGTCCTCGGCGAGACCGGCCTCCCGTCCGTGCGGACCGTGCTGCTCGGCGGCGAGCAGGCGACCCACGCCGACGTCCGCCGCGGCCGGTTCGCCCCGGACTGCGTGTTCGTCAACGGTTACGGCGCCACCGAGGTGACTTTCGCCGCGCACTACCGGACGACCGCCGCCGAGCTGGACCCGGACGCGGACGGGCCGCTGCCGATCGGGCGCGCGCTGCCCGGTTTCACGCTCACCGTGCTGGACAGCGGCGAAATCGAAGTACGCGGACGGCATCTCGTCGACGGTTACCTCGACCAGCCGAGCCCGGCGTTCGGGGTGACGGCCGACGGCGGCCGCCGCTACCGGACCGGCGACCTCGGCCTGCGGCTTCCGGACGGGAACCTCGTCTGCCTCGGCCGGCTCGACCGGCAGGTCAAGGTCCGCGGCTTCCGGGTGGAGCTGACCGAGGTCGAGGCCCGGCTCGCCGAACAGCCCGGCGTGGCCGAAGCCCGCGCGATCGTGCGCGACGGCGACCTGCTCGCCTACGTGACCGCGGCCGGCCCGCGTCCGGACGGCCGGGTGCTGCGGGCCGCGCTGGCGGAGGTCCTGCCCGGCTACTCGGTGCCCGCCGCCGTCGGTGTCCTCGACGGTTTCCCGCTGACCGTCACCGGAAAACTCGACGAACGGGCGCTGCCGGACCCGCGGACGGCCGCGACCGTCCCGGCAGAGCGGCTGACCCCGGCCGAGGAACGCGTGCACCGGATCTGGTGCGCGGTGCTGGGCCGTGACCGGGTCGGGCGCACCGAAGCGTTCTTCGACGCCGGTGGCGATTCGCTGCGGCTCGGGCGGGTGCAGGCGCGGCTGGCCGACGAGTTCGGGGTGGAGGTGCCGCTGCTCGCCCTGTTCGAGCGCACGACGATCGCCGGGCAGGCCGCCTGGTTCACGGAGTCCACTTCGGACGCTCCGCCGCCTGCCGCCGCGGAGGAACCGGCCGGGGACCTCATCGCCGTCGTCGGGCTGGCCTGCCGGTTCCCCGGCGCGCCGGACGCCGCCTCGTTCTGGTGGAATCTCTGCGCGGGCACCGACTCGATCCACGACTACACCGACGACGAGCTGGTGGCGCTGGGCATCGGTCCGGGTCTGCGTGCCGACCCGGCGTACGTGCGCGCGGGCGGCCGGATCGAAGGTGTCGAGGAGTTCGACGCCGGGTTCTTCGGGTTCACCGCCGACGAGGCCGCGCGGACCGATCCGCAGCACCGGCTGTTCCTCGAAACGGCGTGGCAGGCACTCGAGGACGCGGGACGCGACCCCGCCGCCGAGACCGGGCCGGTCGGGGTGTTCACGTCGACCTCGGTGAACCGCTATTTCCTGTTCCACCTGTTCGGCAACCCGGCGGTGACCGGTGACGTCGACCCGGACGACTGGGAGGGGCGGCTGACCGGCCGCCAGCTCACCGACCACCTGCCCGGCCAGGTCGCCTACCGGCTCGGCCTGACCGGGCCCGCGGTGGCCGTGCAGAGCGCGTGCTCCAGCTCGCTCGCGGCGGTGGCGCTGGCCGCGCAGAGCCTCGCGGACTACCGGTGCGACGTCGCGCTGGCCGGCGGGGCGAACGTGACGTGGCCGCGGTACCGCGGCGGCGGGCTGGTCTCGCCGGACGGCCGGTGCCGTGCGTTCGACGTCGACGCGGCGGGCGCCGGGTTCAGCTCGGGCGCCGGGGTGGTCGTGCTGCGGCGGCTGGCGGACGCGGTCGCCGACCGCGACCACGTCTACGCGGTGCTGCCCGGCTGGGCGATCACGAACGACGGCCCGGACCGCGCGGGCTACGCCGTACCGGGACCGGCCGGGCAGGCGGCCGCGGTGGCCGAGGCGCTGGCCGTCGCGGAGATCGCGCCGGACGAGGTCGCGCTGCTCGAAGCCCACGGCAGCGGCACCCCGCTGGGTGACGCGATCGAGGTGGCCGCGCTCAACCGCGTCTACCGGGACGCGCCCCCGGGAACGTGTGCGCTGGGCTCGGTGAAGACGAACATCGGGCACCTCGACGCGGCGGCGGGCGTCGCCGGGCTGATCAAGGCCGTGCTGTCCGTGCGGCACGGCGTCATCCCGCCGAGCCTGCACTTCACCGCCCCGCATCCGGAGGTCGACCTGGCGGGCGGCCCCTGGTACGTCCCGGCGAAGGCCACCGACTGGCCCGCCCGCGAGCGGCGGGTGGCCGGGGTCAGCTCGTTCGGCATGGGCGGCACGAACGTGCACATGATCGTGGCGGAGGCCCCCGCCGCCCCGCCACGGCAGGCGGCGAGCGGTCCGTTCGTGCTGCCGGTGTCCGCCCGTGACGCGAAGGCGTTGCGTGAGGCGGTGTCCCGGCTGCGCGAGCGGCTCGCCACTGACGCACCGGACCTCGGCGACGTGGCCTACACGCTTTCTGTCCGGAGGGCGTTCGCGTGCCGGGCCGCCGTGGTGGCGGACTCGGCCACGTCGGCGGTCGCCGCCCTCGACGCGCTGCTGGCGAACGGAACCGACGTCGAAGGCCCGGCCGGGGCGAAGCGGGACCTGGCTGTCCACTGGGCCGCAGGCGGCGAGCTCGAAGGGGGAGTGGACGGCGATCCCGGCCGCGTCCCCTTGCCGGGTTACCCGTTCCAGCGGGAGCGGCACTGGATCGCCCCACCGTCTCACCACGCAACCGACCAGGAGACCCCTCGGTGACCGACACCTTGCCCGTCGCGGGTGGCCACGGCCCGCCACTGTCCTATCCGGACACCACCCTCACCGAGCTGATCCTCGCCCAGGCCGCGCGCACCCCGGCCGCCGTCGCCGTCCGGCAGGGTGACGCCCGGCTCACCTACCGCGAACTGGTCGCGTCGGCGGCAGGCGTCGCCCGGCTGCTGCGGACCAGGGGCGCCGGACCCGGCACCCGCGTCGGTGTCTGCGCCGACCGGACCCCGGAGCTGATCCCGACCGTCGTGGGCGTGCTGCTGTCCGGGGCCGCCTACGTGCCGCTCGAACCCGGCGGCCCGAAGGCACGGCTGGCCGAAATCGCCGCGGACGCCGGGATCTCCCTCGTCGTCGGTGACCGCGCGCGGGCCGAATTCGGTACCACGGAAGGCATCGAGGCCCTCGACGTGCCCCCGCCCGCGGACGGGCCTGTCGGGTCTGTCGAATGCCCCGCCGGGCCGGACGATCTCGTCCACCTCCTCTACACCTCCGGCTCCACCGGACGGCCCAAGGGCGTGCTGACCAGTCACCGCAACGTGGTCGCGTTCGTGACCGGGTTCGCCGCCGCCCTCGGGATCCGGCCCGGCGCCCGGGCGCTCGGCATCTCCTCGCTCGCCTTCGACGCCTTCACCATGGACGTGTTCGTCCCGCTGGCGCACGGCGGATCGGTCCAGCTCACCAGCGCCGCCGACCGGGCCGACCCCGAGCGGCTGCGGCGGTTCCTCGTCGAGCACGACGTCGAGTGGGGCTTCGTCACGCCGACGCTGCTGTCCATGGTGGACCCCGAAGCCGTTCCCGGCTGGCGCCTCATCGCCTGCGGTGGTGAGCCGGTGCCCGCGGAACTCGCCGCGCGCTGGATGCCGGGACGGCGGTTCTTCAACGCCTACGGTCCGACGGAGACCACCGTCGTGGTCGTCACCGACGAGGTCACCGGCATTCCCGCCGACCCGCTGCCGCTCGGCCGCCCGACGCCGAACCACCGGGCGTACGTCGTGGACACCGAGCTGAGGCTGGTCGCGCCCGGCGAGATCGGCGAGCTGCTCATCGGCGGGCCGGGCCTCGCGCGGGGCTACCTCGGCAGCCCGGAGCTGACCGCCGCGAAGTTCGTCGACGACCCGACCACGCCGGGGGAACGGCTCTACCGCACCGGCGACCTGGCCCGCGAGCTGCCCGACGGCCGTCTCGAATTCGCCGGCCGAGCCGACCGGCAGGTGAAGGTCCGCGGCCAGCGGATCGAGCTGGGCGAGGTGGAGGCCGCGCTCACGGCCCATCCGGACGTCGACGCCGCCGCCGTGGCGGCCGTCCCCGGGCCGGGCGGCACCCGGCTGGTCGCCTTCCTGGCACCGGCGTCCGCACCGTCCGATGTGGACGAACTCGGCCGGGACCGGCTCACCGCGGCGATGCGCCCGGCCGCGATCCGGGTGCTCGACCGGCTGCCGGTCAACCCGGTCACCGGCAAGATCGACCGGCCCGCGCTGCGCGACCTGGCCGAAGCGGCGCTGGCGGGACACCGGGAGGACCTCGGCCCGCTCGGCACCCCGGTCGAACGCGCGGTCGCGGCCCTCTGGCGGCGCGTGCTCGGCGACGGCGCGGGGACGGATTTCCTGGCCTCGGGCGGAAACTCGATCGCCGCGATGCGCCTGGTCGCGGCGCTGCGGGCGGAACTGGCCGCGGACGTCGCCACGGAGGACGTCTTCGCCGGTGGCACGCTCGACGGGCTCACCCGGCGGGTCGCGGCCGCGTCCCCGCTGACCGGGCCGGGGCTGACCACCGGGCACGCGCCCGCCTTGTCGCCGCAGCAACGACGGCTGTGGTTCCTCGACCAGCTCGCCCCGGACGCCGCGCCGTACAACATCACGATGGCATTCCGGCTGACCGGCGCGCTGGACGTCGACGCGCTGCGTCACGCCTTGCGCGCGGTCGCCGAGCGGCACGACGTACTCCGCTGGCGGATCCGGGCCGTCGACGGCGCGCCGCTGGCGGACCGCCTGCCGACGGCGGAGGTTCCGCTGCCGGTGGCGCCGGTGACCGAGGAGGGCCTGCGGGCCCGGCTGGCCGCCGACGCCGCGACGCCCGTGCGTCTCGACCGCGAGGCTCCCTGGCGCGTGCGGCTCTACCGGCTCGGCGAGACGGAGCACGTGCTCGGCTTCACCCTGCATCACGCGGTGTTCGACGGCTGGTCGCAGGAGCTGCTGTGCGCGGACCTGTCGGCGGCCTACCGGGGTGAGCCGCTGCCACCACCGGTGGCGTCCTACGCGGACTACGCGGTCTGGCGGGCCGGACGCGACGAACGCCGGGAGGCCGTGGACGTCGCCTGGTGGACCGGGCGGCTGACCGGCGCACCGTCCACAGTGGATCTTCCGCGAGACCGGCCGCGCCCGGCCGTGCAGACCTATCGGGGCGCGAGCCTGCGTCAGTCCTTTCCGGACGGTGCCGACGAATCGGTGCGGGCGCTGGCCGCCCGCACCGGCACGACCCGCGCCGGGGTGCTGCTCGCCGCGTTCGGCCAGCTGCTGCGGCGGCTCACCGGCGCGACCGACCATCTGGTCGCCACGGTCGTCGCGGACCGGCAGCTCGCCGAGTTCCAGGAGGTCGCGGGGTTCTTCGTGGACATCGTGCCGGTGCGGCTGCGGGCCGACGACGCCGCGGACTTCGCCACGCACGTCCGCGGCGGCGGCGCGGAACTCCTCGCCGCGACCGCGCATCCGGCCGCGCCGGTCGAGCGGCTCGTCGAGGCGCTCGGCGTGCCCCGTGATCCCGCGCGTGCCCCGCTCGTGCAGGTGATGTTCAACGTCCTGAACTTCAGCGAGCCGCGGCTGGACCTGCCCGGCGTAACCTCGGCGTGGCTGCCGGTCGACAAGCCGGGGTCGCCGTTCGACCTCACGGTGTACGTCCACGACGACGGCGTCGAGCTGCTGTACAACCCGGACCTGTTCGACCACGTCCGGATGGCCGGGCTCGCCGAGGACTACGTCGCCCTGCTCGCCGCGCTGGCCGCGGCGCCGGACGCGCCGGTCGGGACGACCGTGCCGGAGCTGCCGCGGGCGGGCGTCCGCACCGCCGCGCCGGACGCGAGGACGACCCGCGCCCTGGCCCGGCCGACGGTGGCGGACCCTGCGGCGCTCGCCGCGACCGAGGCCGTGATCGCCCGTGCCTGGTGCGACGTCCTGGGCGTCGCCGAAGTCGGGCACAGCGAGAACTTCTTCGACGTGGGCGGGCATTCGCTCGCGCTGGCCCGGGTGCACGCCCAGCTCACCGCCCGGCTCGGCCGCCGGATCCCGATGGTCGACCTGTTCAGCCATCCCACCGTCCGTGCCCTCGCCGCGCACCTGCACTCCGGCGGCGGTGCCGCCCCGGAGCTGGCCCGCGCCGCCGAGCGCGTCGCCGCCCGCCGCGGCCGCATCCAGACCAGAAGACCCCGTCGCACCGCCGGCCCGGCCGGTCCCGAATAGGAGCACCACCGTGACCCACCTCCCCGAAACCGGCACCGGCGATCCCGGAGCCGAACCGATCGCGATCGTCGGACTGGACGTGCGCGTGCCCGGCGCGCGTGACGCGCGGCAGTTCTGGCGCAACCTCGTCGACGGCGTCGAGTCGATCGTGCCCGCCACCCGCGAGGAGATGATCGCCCGCGGCGCCGAACCGGCCACTGTGGACGATCCGAGCTGGGTGAACGCCACCGCGATGGTCGACGGCTTCGACGAGTTCGACGCCGAGCTGTTCGGCATGACCAGCCGCGAAGCCGAGATCACCGACCCGCAGCATCGGCTGTTCCTCCAGTCGTGCCACGCCGCGCTGACCGACGCGGGCTACGACCCGGCCCGTTTCGACGGCGCGATCGGCGTCTACGGCGGGTCCGGGGGCACCGGGTACCTGAAGGAGAACCTGCTGCGCAACGAGCGGATCATGGCCTCGCAGCACGGTGGGATCGGCATCTCGACCGGCAACCAGCCGAGCTACCTGACGACGTCGGTGTCGTACAAGCTCGATCTGCGCGGCCCGAGCCTCGCGGTGTTCACCGCCTGCTCGACGTCCCTGGTCGCGGTGCACCTGGCCTGCGAGGCACTGCGCAACGGCGAGTGCGACATGGCGCTGGCCGGCGGGGTCAACCTGGAGATGCCGCACGGTATCGGCTACATGGGTGTCGACGGCTTCACCTCGCCGGACGGCCACGTGCGCACGTTCGACGCGGGCGCCAACGGCACGGTCTGGAGCAGCGGCGCCGGGGTCGTGCTGGTGAAGCGGCTGTCGCAGGCGATCGAGGACGGTGACCACATCCGGGGTGTCGTACTGGGCAACGCGATCAACAACGACGGCGCCACCAAGGTCGGCTTCTCCGCGCCGAGCGTGTCCGGGCAGACCGAGGCGATCGCGCAGGCCGTCGGCATGGCCGGGATCGACCCGCGCACCATCGGCTACGTCGAGGCGCACGGCACCGGCACCGCACTGGGTGACCCGATGGAGATCACCGCACTGTCCACTGTGTACGGGAACGGGGCCGAGGACACCGGCTGGTGCGCGATCGGCTCGGTGAAGTCCAACATCGGCCATCTGTCGCAGGCGGCGGGCGTGGTCTCGCTGATCAAGGCCGTGCTGGTCATGGAGCACGGGCTGATCCCGCCGACCATCAACTACGACGAACCCAACCCCGGTATCGATTTCCCGGCGAGCCCGTTCTACCCGGCCCGCGTGGTGACGAAGTGGGAGGCGGGCCCGGCGCCGCGGCGCGCGGGCGTCAGCTCGTTCGGCGTCGGCGGCACCAACGCGCACGTCGTGCTGGAGGAGGCGCCGGTCCGCGAGCGGTGCCGGACGCCGCACCCGGCGCATCTACTGCGGGTGTCGGCCAACACCGCGGAAGCGCTCTCGGCCGCCGTCGAGAGGCTGGCCGACCGGCTGGCCGGGGACGTCGACCTCGATCTCGCCGACGTGGCCCACACCCTGGCCGCCGGGCGCACCGAATACCCGCACCGCGCGGCCGTCGTCGCCCGTGACCTTGAGGACGCTGTTGACGGGCTGCGGGACTCCCGGCGTCTCGTGTCCGCACAGGCCGGGGAGACGAACGTGGCGTTCCTCTTTCCCGGGCAGGGTTCCCAGTACGCCGGGATGGGCGCCGAGTTGTACGAGGCCGAGCCGGTGTTCGCCGCTGCCGTCGACGAGTGCCTCCGGCTGCTCGAACCGGAGTTGCCGGAGCTGCGCGACCTGATCTTCGGGCGCGGTGGTGAGCAGGCGCTGCGGGAAACCCGAGTGACCCAGCCCGCGCTGTTCGTCGTCGAGTACGCGCTGGCGATGCTGTGGCAGAGCTGGGGAGTGCGGCCCGCGGCGATGATCGGTCACTCGGTCGGCGAGTATGTCGCCGCCACCGTCGCCGGGGTCTTCACCCTGCCGGACGCGCTGAACCTGGTCGCCACCCGCGGCCGCCTGATGCAGTCGATGCCCGCCGGGGCGATGCTGGCCGTCCAGCTCGACGAGGAGAGCGTCGTCACGCGGCTGCCGGGCACCCTCGCGATCGCCGGGGTGAACGGACCTGGCACGTGCGTCGTGGCCGGACCGCCGGACGCGGTCGCGGACTTCGCAGCGACGCTCAAGGCCAGCGGCGTGCAGTGCCGCGAGCTGGTGACCTCGCACGCGTTTCACTCGCCGATGATGGACCCGGTCCTCGCCGAGTTCACCGCGGCCGTCGCCGCCGTCTCCCGCACCGCGCCCGCGCTGCCGTTCCTGTCGAACGTCACCGGCGACTGGATCACCGACGCCCAGGCCACCGATCCCGCGTACTGGGCCTCCCATCTGCGGCAGGCCGTCCGGTTCGGCGACTGCGTCAAGAACCTGTTCGCCCGTGGCGGCCGCTGGGCGCTCGTCGAATGCGGCCCGGGGCATCAGCTGTCCGGGCTGTCGCGCGGCCAGGTCCCGAAGGGGATGCCCGCGCCGCAGCCGAGCCTGCCGGGCCGTACCGAGCGCATCGGCGACGTCGAAACCCTGTACGGCGCGGCCGGTCTCTTGTGGACGAACGGGGTTTCTCTCCGGGCGAAGACGTTCGGCGCTCCCGGCAACCGGGTGCCGCTGCCCGGCTACCCGTACGCGCGCACGCGGTACTGGGTCGACCCGGACCCGATCACGGCCGCCCAGCCCGCGCGGCGGAGCGGTCCGCTGCCCCTGTCCGAGTGGTTCGCCGTCCCGGCGTGGCGGCAGGCGGAACCGGATCTGAGACGCGAGCCTTTCGCGGACGCAATCGTCTTCACCGTCGACGACGTCCTGCCCGGCCTGCTGCGCGACGCGGGTGTGGCGGTCACCGAGGTGCGTCCCGGCGACGGATTCGCCGCGACGGAGACCGGATTCACCGTCCGGCCAGGGGTACGTGAGGACTACGACGCGCTCGTGGCCGCGCTGCCCACCCGGCCCGAGCGGGTCGTGCACGCCTGGACACTGGCCGGGGCCGAGCGCGGTATGGCCGCGCAGGACCACGGGTTCTTCAGCCTGCTCAACCTCGTCCAGGCCTGGGGTGAGCCGGTGCGGATCGACGTGGTGAGCACCGGTACCGCCGACGTCACCGGCACCGATCTGACCCGTCCCGAGCACGCGACCCTCGCGGGCATCGCCCGGGTGGTGCCGCTGGAGAGCCCGGGCACTGTGGTGCGCCGGATCGACGTCGACCGCCCGCAAGACGCCGTCGCCGAGCTGTTCCGCCCGGCCGACGTGGCGGCCGAGGTCGCGCTGCGGGCCGGTCGTCGCTGGGTGCTGGACTACAGCCAGCTGGAACTGCCCGCGTCCGCCGAACCGGTGCTGCGGGATGGCGGCCGGTACCTGATCACGGGCGGGACCGGCGGCATCGGCATCACGCTCGCCGAGGACCTCGCCCGCCGGGTGCGGGCGAAGCTCGTGCTGCTCGCCCGCACCGGGCTGCCGCCGCGGGCGGAATGGGACGCGCACCTCGCCGCGCAGGGCGGCACCGACCGCGCCGGGCGCACGATGCTCGCCGTGCGGCGGATGGAGGCCGCGGGCGCGGTCGTGCACGTCGTCGCCGCCGACGTCACCGACGCGGCGCGCCTGCGTGAAGTGCGTGAACTGGCCGAGCGTGAGTTCGGCGGCCTCGACGGGATCGTGCACGCCGCCGGATTGCCCGGCGGCGGCGTCGCCGAGGTGAAGGAGCGGGCCGCGGCCGAGGCCGTACTGACCCCGAAGATCGCCGGGACGCTGGCGCTGGCCGAGGCGTTCGCCGATCTGCCGATGGACTTCGTCGCGCTGTGCTCGTCGATCACCGCGGTGATCGGCGGCATCGGACAGGTCGACTACTGCGCCGCCAACAACTTCCTCGACGCTTACGCGCGGGGTGACCACGGCTGGCGGGCGCGGCTGGTCTCGCACGCCTGGGGTGGCTGGGACGAGGTCGGCATGGCCGCGGAGGTGGCCGCGCCGACCACCATCCGCACCACCCGGTCGCGGGCGCTCGGCCCGGTCGAACACCCTGTGCTCACCACGCGCACCGAAGACGGCGCGCACGGGCTCGTCTCGGCGGCCACGCACTGGCTGCTCGACGAGCACCGGATCGCCGGGGTGCCGGTGGTGCCCGGTACGGGACATCTGGAGATCGTCCGCGCGGCAGTGGCCGCGGCGTTGCCGAAGCCCGGTGACGGGCACGTCGTCGAACTGCGCGACGTCGCGTTCCTGGAGCCGTTCGGCGTTCCGGACGGCGCCACCGCGGAGTACCGCGTGGAATTCGACGGCGACGACTTCACCGTGACCAGCCACGTCGCCGGCGCGAGCCGGACCCACGTGCGCGGCTCCGCCGGGTGGGTCGCGGCCGAGTCGGCGTCCACTGTGGACATCGAGGCGGTGGCCGGACGGACCGAGCCGATCGACGACGGGCACGGCTTCGGCACCGGCCGCACCAGCATGGTCACCTTCGGCCCGCGCTGGGCGGCGCTGCGCGAACACCGCATCGGCGCGGAGGAAGAGCTGGCCACGATCACCGCTCCCGACGCGGCGACGGATGACCTCGGTGCGTGGGGGCTGCACCCGGCACTGCTGGACGTCGCGACCGCGTTCGGCCGCGGCAGGGGGAGTGGCACCTACCTGCCGATGAGCTACGGCCGGATCGTCGTCCACGACGCGCTCCCGGCGAGTTTCCGCAGCCACCTGCGCTACCGCGACTCCGGCGGCGACCAGGTGGTGGCGGCCGACCTCTCGCTGTGCGACGAGACCGGCCGCGTGCTCGTCACGATCGAGGACTTCGTGCTGCGCCAGGTGGATCAGGACGCCGTCGGCGGCGGTCTGAATTCGGCGGCCACGGCGGCCACGGCGGCCACGGCGGCCACTGTGGACACGGTGGAGTCTGCCGGGACGTCGACCGGCATCCGGCCGGTGGACGGCGCCGAGGCGTTCGTCCGGGCGCTGGCCCCCGGCCTCGGCGGGCAGGTGGTGATCACCACCCTCCCGGTGCGGGAGCTGATCGAGCACCGGGTCAGCGCCGAGGAACTGGACGAGCCCGGCGAAGCTCCGGTGAAGGTGTCGGAGGACGACTACGTCGCCCCGCGCACGGACCTGGAGGCCGAGATCGCCCGCCAGTGGACCGAGTTGCTCGGCGTGGAGAAGATCGGCGTGCACGACGACTTCTTCACCCTCGGTGGCAACTCGCTGGTCGCCATCCAGCTCATCGCCCAGGTGCGCAAGGCCACCGGGACGCGGCTGGCGATGAAGACGCTGTTCGAAGCGTCCACAGTGGCCACTCTGGCCGAGCGGATCGAGGAGCTGCGCGCCGGCAAGACCGAGGCGCCCGCCGAACCCGCGCGGACCACCATCCCCAAGCTCGAGCGCTGAGTCGTGAGTGGCAAGTGCCGTTCTAACGACACTTGCCACTCACGACCACCTGGACCCACCACGCCACTTTCGCTTGGCCTCCCACTGAACAGGAAATCATGAGCGACACGAAGGAATGGACCTTCCCGGCCTCGTTCGGGCAGGAGCGGATCTGGCTGTCCGGCCAGCTCGACCCGGCGTCCCCGGTGTACAACCTGCACTGCCAGGCCCGGCTGGACCGCCCGCTGACCGCCGCGCAGTGGCGCGCCGCGCTCGGCCTCATCGTCGGGCGGCACGAGGCGCTGCGCACGTCGTTCCGCATGGAGGGCGGCGCGCTCATGCAGGTGGTGCACGCCGAGGTGCCGATCGAGCCCGAGGAGCACGACCTGCGGGACCTGCCCGCCGACGCCCGCGACGACCGGCTCGCCGAACTCGCCGGTGAGGTGTCGCGCGAGGCCATCCCGCTCGACTCGCCGCCGCCGTGGCGCGCCCAGGTGTGCCGCCTGGCCGACGACGAGTGGGTGCTCACGTTCGTCGTGCACCACACCGTGTTCGACGCCGCCTCGGTGCTGGTACTCGGGGCCGAGCTGGGCGAGGCGTGCGACGCCGTGTTCGAGGGCCGCGAGCCGAAGCTGCCCGAGCTGGCCATCCAGTATCCGGACTACTCGGCCTGGCAGCGCGGGCAGCTCGAAGCCTCCAGCGAACAGCTGGACTACTGGCGTAAGCAGCTCGCCGGGCTGCCGCCGGTACACGGCCTGCCCACCGACCGGCCACGGCCGGCGGAGCTGACGTTCGCCGGTGACCAGGTGGACTTCGCCCTCCCGGACGGGCTGATCGACCGGGTCGGCGAGCTGAGCAGGGACCTGTCGGCGTCGCCCTTCATGGTGCTGCTGGCAGGCTATACGGCACTCCTGTCGCGACTGTCCAGAGTGGACGACATCGTCGTCGGCGTCCCGGTCGCCGGCCGCGACCTGCCCGAGCTGGCCGACCTGATCGGCATGTTCGTCAACCAGATGGCCGTGCGCGTCGACTGCTCGGGCGCACCCGCGTTCACCGAGCTGGTCGGCCGGGTCCGGACCACGCTGCTGGAGGCGATCGACCACAGCCAGGTGCCGTTCCAGGCGGTCGCCGAGGCGGTCGGGGCCGAGCGCGATCCCGGCGTGCAGGCGCTGTATCAGCTCGGGTTCAACTTCCTGCCCGATTCGGGGCTGGAGCCGATCCGCTCGGCCACCGCGAAGGACGACATCGCGATCGACCTGACCGCCGTGGACGGCAGGCTCGTCTACCGCACCGACCTGTTCGACCGCGAGACCGCCGAAGCCGTCGCCGGGCGCTACGTGCGGCTGCTGACCGCGGCGCTGGCCGATCCGGCTCAGTCGATCGCGGACCTGCCACTGCTGTCGGACGCCGAGCGTGAGCTGGTCCTGACCGGCTGGAACCCGGCAGAACTGTCCACTTCGGATGCCGAGCCCGTGCACACCAGGTTCGAAGCCCAGGTGCGGCGGACGCCGGACGCGCCCGCCGTCGACCTCGGTGGGGTGCGCCTGACGTACGCCGAGCTGAACGCGCGAGCCAATCGCGTGGCCCACCGGCTGCGCGAGCTGGGTGCCGGTCCCGGCACGGTCGTCGGCGTCTGCGTACCGAACTCGGCGGACCTGCTGACCGGCGTGCTCGGGGTGCTGAAGAGCGGCGCGGCCTACGTCCCGCTCGACCCGGCCAACCCGGCCGCCCGGCAGGCACTGATCCTCGCCGACGCGGGGGTCCCGTACGTGCTGGTCACCGGAGAGTCCACAGTGGACACCAAGACGCTGGCCCTGGACGACCCGGCCGAGTGGTCCGCCGCGGCCACCGAGGACCCGGAACCGGCGGCCGGGCCGGGCGACGTCGCCTATGTCATCTACACGTCGGGCTCGACCGGGCGGCCCAAGGGCGTCGAGGTCGAGCACCGGGCCGTCGACACCTACCTGGCGTGGGCGCGTGAGGCATACCCCGGCCTGGCCGGACGGGCTTTGCTGCACACGTCGCCGTCGTTCGACCTCACCGTGACGACCCTGCTCGGCACCCTTACCGCCGGAGGCGCGGTGGTCGACGGCGGCCGCCCGACGTTCGTCAAGGCGACCCCGACGCATCTCGCCGTCCTCGCCGAGGAGCTGTTCCCGACGGGTGAGCTGGTACTCGGTGGCGAAGCACTGACGGCCGAGGCCGTTCAGCCGTGGCGGGAGCGGCACCCCGGCACGCTCGTGGTCAACGAGTACGGCCCGACCGAGGCCACGGTCGGCTGCGTCGTGCACCGGATCGCACCCGGTGACCGGCTGCCGTCCGGAGCCGTCCCGATCGGCCGCCCGGTGCCCGGCACCCGCGTGTACGTCCTCGACGAGCGGCGGCGGCCGGTGCCGCCGGGCGTGCCGGGAGAGCTGTACATCGCCGGTGCGCAGCTGGCCCGCGGCTACCTCGGGCTGCCGGAGATGACCGCCGAGAAGTTCGTGGATGGCTCGTCCGGCCGGATGTACGCCACCGGCGACCTCGCCCGCTGGCGCCGCGACGGCACGCTCGACTACCTCGGCCGTATCGACGAGCAGGTGAAGCTGCGCGGCTACCGCATCGAGCCCGGTGAGGTCGAAGCGGCGCTGCGCGAGCTGCCGGAGGTGCGGGACGCGGCCGTGGCGGTCCGCGGCGACACGCTCGTCGGCTACGTCGTCGGCAGCACCGAAGGGGCGGCCGACGCTCTGCGGAAGACGTTGCCGGACTACCTGGTGCCGACCAGGTTCGTGACGCTCGACGCGCTGCCGATGGCGGCCAGCGGCAAACTCGACCGGGCCGCGCTGCCGGATCCCGAACCCGGCGAGGCGCCGGCGTACGTCGCACCCCGGACCGCGGCCGAAGAACTCGTCGCCGAGGTGCTCGGCGAGCTGCTCGGGGTCGACGACCTCGGCGCGCACGACGACTTCTTCGCCCGCGGCGGCAACTCGCTGCTGGCGATCCGCGCGATGGCCCGGATCCGCAAACAGGTCGAAGTCGACATCCCGGTGCGGGGGCTGTTCACCCTCACCACCGTCGCCGGGCTCGCCGCCGAGATCGAACGGCGGCTCGCCGAAGACCTCGACCAGCTCAGTGACGAAGAGGTCCAGCGTCAGCTGGCCGAAGGCGAGCCCTCATGACCACGATCGACGAGACCAGCAGCGCGGCCGCGCGCCGCGCTTTGCTCGAACGGCGGCTGCGACGGCGCACGGAGCAGGCCGCGACCATCACGCCGCGCCCAGCCGACGCCGTGGTCCCGCTGTCCTATCAGCAGGAACGCGTCTGGTTCATGGAGCAGTTCGCGCCGGGCACCGGGTCGTACCACATCCCGGTGCCGATCCGGCTGACCGGCAGGCTCGACGTCGCCGCGCTCCAGTCCGCTTTGGACACTCTGCCCACGCGGCACGAAGCACTGCGGATGCGGTTCCCCGCCGGAGAAGACGGACAGCCAAACGTCCACATCGAACCCGCAGCCCCGGTTCGTATGTCCATAGTGGACGCCGGAAGCGAGGAAGCCGCCCGTGCCGCCGTCGACGCCGCCGCGGCCGAGACGTTCGACCTGGCCACGGGACCGCTGCTGCGGGCGACGCTGGCCAGGGTGTCCGACGAGGAGCACCTGCTCGTCCTGTGCACGCACCACATCGTGGGCGACGGCTGGTCGGTCGACCTGCTGCTGCGCGACCTCGCCGCGCAGTACCACGCCCTGAGCACCGGCGGCACGGCCGAGCTGCCCGCTTTGAGCATCGGATACGGCGACTTCGCGCACTGGCAGCGCCGCACGCTCACCGGCGGCGAACTCGACCGGCAGCTGGAGCACTGGAAGGCGCAGCTCACCGGCGTCGAGCCGCTGGAACTGCCCACCGACCGGCCCCGGCCCGCCAAACAGAGCTTCGACGGCGCGATCCACGAGTTCTTCGTCGAACGCGACCTCGCCCGCGCCCTCGGCGAGCTGAGCCGCGAGCACGGGGTCACCCTCTTCATGACCCTGCTGGCCGCCTACCAGGTGCTGCTTTCGCGGTACTCGGGCCAGGAGGACTTCGCGATCGGCTCGTCGTCGGCCGGGCGCGGCCTGCCCGAACTGGAGGGCGTGGCGGGCATGTTCATCAACATGCTGCCCCTGCGCGCCCAGCTGGCGGGCGACCCGACGTTCGCCGAACTGCTCGAACGCACCCGGCGGCATGTGCTGGACGCGTTCGACCACGCCGACGTCCCGTTCGAGCGGCTGGTGAACGCGCTCGGCGTACCCCGTGACGTCAGCCGCTCACCGGTGTTCCAGGCGATGTTCGTGCTGCAGAACTACGAGATGGGCCGGATGGGCGCGGCCGGACGGTCCGAAGTGGACTTCCGCTGGCTGCCGATGGACCTGCCCGCGACCCGGTTCGACTTCGAGTTCCACGCGATCGAGGTCGAAGGCGGGCTGATCGGCAAGCTCGTCTACAACACCGCGCTGTTCACCGCGGACACGGTCGCCGGGATGGCCGGGCGGCTGGTCACGCTGCTGCGCTCGATCGTCGCCGCCCCGGACCGGCGACTGTCCGAAATGGACATCCTCGACGTCGCGCAGCGCGAACTCGTCCTGGAGCGCTGGAACGCCACGACCGCCGAGTTCCCGCAGACCACGTTGCAGGCGCTCGTCGAGGAGCAGGCCGCCCGGACGCCGGACGCGCCCGCGGTGACCTTCCGCGGCGCGTCGCTGACCTATCGCGAGCTGGACGAACGGGCCAACCGCCTCGCGCACCGGCTGCGTGGCCTCGGCGTCGGGCCGGGCGTGCTCGCCGGGGTGTTCGCGGAGCGGTCGTTCGAGCTGGTCGTCGCGCTGCTCGGCGTGCTGAAAGCCGGTGGCGCGTACGTCCCGCTCGACCCGGAGTACCCGGCCGACCGGCTGGCGTTCATGCTGCGGGACGCGGCCGCGCCCGTCGTGCTGACGCAGGCGGCGTTGCGCGAAACGCTGCCGCCGGGTGACGCGACCGCCGTTGTCCTGGACGACCCTGCCGAGACGGCCGGACAACCGGGCAGCCCGCCCGAGTCGCTCGCCGGACCGGACGACCCGGCGTACGTCATCTACACCTCGGGCTCCACGGGGCAGCCGAAGGGCGTGCCCAACGGTCACCGCGGCATCGTCAACCGGCTCGACTGGATGCAGCGCGCGTACCGCCTCGACAGCACCGATTCGGTGCTGCAGAAGACCCCGGCCGGTTTCGACGTGTCGGTCTGGGAGTTCTTCTGGCCGCTGATCACCGGCGCGCGGCTCGTGCTCGCCGAACCGGGCGGCCACAAGGACGCGGCATACCTGCGTGAGCTGCTGGCGTCCGAAGGCATCACCACCGCGCACTTCGTGCCGTCGATGCTCACGCTTTTCCTGGCCGAGCAAGGCGTCGAGACCTGCACGGCGCTGCGGCGGGTCGTGTGCAGCGGCGAGGAGCTGCCGCTCGACGCCGCCCGCGAGTTCACCCGGCGGCTGCCGGACTGCGAGCTGCACAACCTCTACGGCCCGACCGAAGCCGCCATCGACGTCACCGCCTGGCACTGCACGCCCGCCGCGCTCGCCGAGGTCGCGTCGGTGCCGATCGGGGCGCCGATCCAGAACATCCGGATCTACGTGCTCGACCCCGCCGGACGGCCGTGCCCGGTCGGCGTCCCCGGCGAACTGCACATCGCCGGCGTCGGCCTGGCCCTGGGATACCACAACCGCCCGGAGCTGACGGCCGAACGGTTCGTGCCCGATCCGTTCCACAGTGGACGGATGTACCGCACCGGTGACCTCGCGCACTGGCGCCCGGACGGGACGATCGCGTTCCTCGGCCGGATCGACCACCAGGTCAAGCTGCGCGGCCTCCGCATCGAACTGGGGGAGATCGAGACGACCTTGCGCGCCCAGCCGGGGGTGCGCGACGCCGCCGTGATCGTCCGCGAGGACACGCCGGGGGACAAGCGGCTGGTCGGGTACGTCGTCGGTGACGCCGAACCCGGCGTGTTGCGGACGGCGCTCAAGCAGAGCCTGCCGGACTACATGGTCCCGCCGTCGTTCGTCACGCTCGACGAGCTGCCGCTCACCCCGAACGGCAAGCTCGACCGCAAGGCACTGCCCGCCCCGGTCGCGTCCCGGGACGCGACCAAGGAACTGGTCGCGCCGTCGACCCCGGTCGAGACCCTGCTGGCCGAGATCTGGCGCGACGTGCTCAAAGTGGACGAACTGGGCGTCGACGACGACTTCTTCGACCTCGGCGGGCACTCGATGCTGGCCACCCAGGTGGTGGCGCGGATCGGCAAGGCGGACGCCGGTCAGGTCGGTGTCATGGACCTGTTCCAGCACCGCACGATCCGCGAACTGGCGTCCTTCATGGACGACGACACCGCCGATCGGCCGCGTCATCTGCTGTACGAGCTGACCAAGCCGGCGAAGCAACGGACGCTGACCTACGTCTGCTTCCCCTACGGCGGCGGCAGCGCGATCGTCTACCAGCCGCTGGCCGACGCGCTCCCGGAGGGCTACTCGCTCTACTCGGTCGCCATCCCCGGCCACGACGTCGGGCTGACCGAAGAGGCTCTGCCCTTCGACGAGCTGGTCGAGCGGCTGGCCGACGAGATCCTCGACCGCGTCGACGGCCCGCTGGCCATCTACGGCCACTGCGGGGTCGGCAACGCGCTCGCCGTCGGCGTCGCCCGGCTGCTCGAAGAGCGCGGCCGCGAACTGGAGGTCGTCTACATCGGCGCGATCTTCCCGTTCGCCCGGATGAAGGGGCCGGTGGGCTCGCTGCGCACCCGGCTGGAGAAGCTGCGCAGCAACCGGTACTACTCGAACTGGCTCAAGGGCATGGGCGTCGACACCGACGACCTCGACCCGGCGCAGGCCGACCGGATCATCACGAACATGCGCGCCGACAGCCGCGCCGCCGAGGAGTACTTCAGCGGCCTGCTCGACGCCCGGGTGGCCAAACTGCGCGCGCCGATCGTGTCGGTCGTCGGCTCCGAAGACCCGGTGACCGACTACTACGCCGAGCGGTACCGGGAATGGGAGTTCCTCACCGACACCACCGGGCTCGTGGTGCTCGACCGGGCCGGGCACTTCTTCCTGCGCTACCGGGCCGACGAACTCGCGGAGATCGTCACGCGGGTGCACCCGGCGCTGGACGATCCCGGGGAACTCGACGTCCGGGTCCGCGGCGAGGACGCGGGCTGGGCGGTACACGAGACTCACCAGGCGGAAGTGGACGAAAAACCCGCGGTGCGGCCGAGCATGGCCCGGTTCGTCACGATCACGATCGGGCAGCTGGTGTCCTCGACCGGCTCGGCGCTGACGTCGTTCGCGGTGCCGATCTGGCTCTACACCCGCACGGGCTCGGTCGCCGACCTCGGCCTGCTGTGGGCGCTCGCGCTGCTGTTCGGCGTGCTCGTCCTGCCGGTGGCGGGCGCCTTGGTCGACCGCGGCGACCGGCGGCGGATCATGATCGCGGCCAGCGGTATCGCGGGCGGGATCCAGCTGGTACTGGCGTTGCTGCTGATCACCGGGCACGTCCAGCTGTGGTTGTTCTACGTGCTGATCCCGCTCGGGTCGGTGGCCGCTTCGTTCCAGCGCATCGCCTATCAGTCGTCGGTGGCGCAGCTGGTGCCGAAGCAGTACCTCGGGCACGCGATGGGGCTGGCGCAGCTGTCCACCGGGTTCGCCCAGCTGCTGATGCCGGTGATCGCGGCCGGGTTGCTGGCGACGATCCAGCTGTCCGGCATCCTGATCCTGGACATGGCGAGCTACGCGTTCGCGATCGTGGGCCTGCTGCTGGTGCGCTTCCCCGATCTGATGGGCTGGCGCCCGCGCGAACCGCTGCTGACCGCGATCGCGGGCGGGCTGCGGTACTCGTGGAACCACCGCGGCTTCCGCACGATGCTGCTGTACTTCGCGCTGGCCAACGTCTTCCTCGCCCCCGCGCTGGTGCTGCTCTCGCCGCTCGTGCTGTCGTTCGGTTCGGTCACCGACGTCGCCCAGGTGGCGCTGGCCGAGGCCGTCGGCGCGGTGGCGGGCGGGATCGGGATGGCGCTGTGGGGCGGCCCGCGGCACCGGCGGATGGTCGGCGTGCTCGTCGGCAACGTCGGGATCGCGCTCGGCAGCCTGGTGATGGGCCTGCGGCCGTCGCTGATCGTCGTCGCGGCCGGGGTGTTCCTCCTCGCCGCCGCGATGTCCGTGTCGCAGGGCATCTACGCGACGCTGGTGCAGGTCAAGGTGCCGCAACGGTTCCACGGCCGGGTGTTCGCGATCAACCAGACGATCACGTGGTCGACACTGCCGATCGGGTTCGCCGTGCTGGCGCCGCTGGCCGTCGGCTGGTTCTCGCCGCTGCTGGCGCCGGGTGGCGCGCTGACCGGGTCGGTCGGCGCCGTGCTCGGCACCGGTGAGACCCGGGGCATCGGGCTCGCCTACGTCGTCTTCGCGCTCATCCTGCTGCTGATCAACGTGGGCGGGTTCTCGCTGCGGCTGCTGCGCAGGTTCGACACCGAGGTGCCCGATTCGCTGCCCGACGACCTGGTCGGGGCGCAGGAACGGGAGCGCAAGCTCGCCGGGAAGGAAGCCGCATGAGTACGGCAGTGCTGGTCAGGGAGGCCCGCGGGCACTGGGTCGGCGAGGTCGCCCCGGCGATGCGGGCGGCCGGGCACCGCGTGGTGCTGCTCGCCCCGCCGATGGACGCGGCCGGGCGGGCGGCGCTGGACGGAGTGGTGGACGACGTCGTCGCGCTCGACGACGTCCACGATCCGGAAGCCGTCGCGGCGAAGGTCCGGGAAATCGGCGGCGGTGCGCTGGCGGGCATCTTCACCGGCTCGGACGGCGCCATCGCGAGCACCGCCCGCGCCGCGGAGCTGCTCGGGGTGGCACGCTGCCCGGCGTCGGTATTCGCCTTGTGTGCGAACAAGTTCGCGGTCCGGGAGGCCCTCGCCGCGGCAGGGCTGCCGGGACCGGCCTATGCCCTGATCTCGTCGGCGGCCGAGGCGGCGTCGGTGGCTTCGGCGGTCGGATTCCCGGCGATCGTCAAACCGGTCAACGGGGCGGGCAGCAACCTCGTCCGGACTGTGTCCACTGTGGACGAGCTGGCGGCCGCGTACGAACTGCTGGCCGCGCGGCTGCCCGAATCCGCGGATCCGCGCTACCACCGTCCACTGGGGACACTCGATCCTTCGACGACCTTCCTCGTCGAAGGGTTCCTGTCCGGTCCGGAGTACGCGGTGGACGTGCTGATCCGCGATGGCGTGGCCGAGCCGGTCGAAATCCTCGACAAACCGCTGATCGACGAGCGGAAGTTCGAGCTGGCGCTGTCGTGCCCGCCCGCCGGGCTCACCGGCGACCGGGCCGGACTGGTCACCGCGGCGGCGGTCGCCGCGGTGACCGCACTGGGGCTCGACAACACCTGCGCCCACGTCGAGCTGATCGACGACGCCGACCGCGGGCCGACGATCGTCGAGGTCAACGCGGGCCGCCCGGCGGGGTCGATCATGCCGCTGCTGGCGAAGCTGCGCACCGGCATCGACGTCTTCGCCGAGCTGGCGTCGCTCGCGGTGGGCGCTCCTCCGCCGGTGCGGGAACCCGCGAAACTGCCGATCCCGCTGGGCATGCTGATCCTCTACGCGGCCGGTTCGGGCCGGTTGAGAAGCATCGGCGGACTCGACGAGATCGCCGAACTGCCCGAGGTGATCGAGGTCGTCACCACCGTCTCGCCGGGAGAGGTGCTCACCGACGAACAGGAGACCTACGCGGTCAACCTCGTCGTGGCCGGATTCGCCGATCACGACGACCTCGCCGCCCTGCACGCCGAAGCGAGCAAGCTCGTCCGGCTGGAACTGGAGGACGTGTGAACACCGCGTTCGTGGTCCGGGAGACCGCCGGGCAGTGGATCGCCGACGTCGTGGCCGCCGTGCGCGCGAACGGGTTGCGGGCCGAGCTGGTCACCCAGCCCCTGGAACCGGCCGAGCAGGCACAGCTGGCGGACCTGGTGGACGGCTTCGTCGTCGTCGACGACGTCCGTGACGCCGAAGCCGTCGCCGAGGCCATCCGGGCGCGGGACGCAGGTCCGGCCGGGGTGGTGACCGCCGCCGAGGGGATCATCGCGAGCGTCGCCCGCGCGGCCGAACTGCTCGGTGTCGCGCGCTGCCCGGCGTCGGTGTTCACCGTGACACACAACAAGTTCGCGGTCCGGCAGGCGCTGGCCGCGGCCGGCTTGCCGGGGCCGCGCTGCGCGCTGATCTCGTCGGCGGACGAGGCGGCGTCGGTGGCTTCGGCGGTCGGGCTCCCGGCGATCGTCAAACCGGTCAACGGGGCGGCGAGCAACCTCGTGCGCACGGTGTCCACTGTGGACGAGCTGGCGGCGGCGTACCGGCTGCTGTCCGAGCGGTTGCCGCTGTCGGAGGACGCCCGGTACCACCGGCCCGTCGGTGGCGGACCGTCGCCGATCGACCCCCTGAAGGCGTTCCTCGTGGAAGGTCTGCTGCGTGGACCGGAGTACGCGGTCGACGTCCTGGTACGCGACGGCGCCGCGGAGCCGGTGGCCGTGGTGGAAAAGCCGCTCATCGACGAGCGCAAATTCGAGCTGGGCATGGTCTGCCCGCCGCTCGAACTGTCCGAAAAGGACACCGCACGGCTGTTCGCGGCGGCCACGGCGGCCGTGCTCGCGCTGGGCCTGGACAACACCTGCGCGCACGTGGAACTGATCGACGACGCCGAGCTGGGCCCGGTGATCGTCGAGGTGAACGCGGGCCGCCCGGCAGGCGGCGCCCAGCCCGTGCTGCTGAAGCTCGCGACCGGCATCGACGTCACCGCCGAGGCCGTGTCGCTCGCACTGGGCACACCACCGCCCGCACGAGGTGCGGGCCTGCCGGTGCCGGTGGGCTACCTGATCTTCTACGCCGAGGGCACCGGGCGGCTGGTCCGCGTCGAGGGCACCGACGAGGTCGCCGAGCTGCCCGAGGTCCTGGAGGTCGTCACGATCGTGCGCCCCGGCCAGCTGCTCACCGACGACCAGGAGATCTACGCGGTGAACGTCCTCGCCGCGGGATTCGCCGACACCGAAGACCTCGCCGCGTTGCACGCCGAGGCCGCCAAGCTGATCCGATTCGAACTGGAGGAGTCATGACCGCCGAACTCGCGGCGAACCCCGGCACCGTCGAGGGCAACGAACACACGAAGATCACCGTGTACGCGGCCACGGGCCTGGACTGGGTGCGCGCGCACCGCGAAGCGCTGCGAGACCGGCTGCGCGAGCACGGCGCGATCCTGCTGCGCGGCATGCCGGCCGACCTGACGGTGTTCAACCAGGTCACCGAGGAGATCGGCGGCTCGCTGCTGACCTACACGGAACGGTCGACGCCGCGATCGGCGGTCTCGGGCAACATCTACACCTCGACGGAGTACCCGCCCGCCGAGTCGATCCCGATGCACAACGAGAACTCGTACTCGGCACACTGGCCGGACCGCCTGTTCTTCCTGTGCGACAAGGCGGCCGAGACCGGCGGCGCGACGCCGATCGCCGACAGCCGCGCGATGTACCGCCTGCTGCCGCCGGACCTGCGTGAGCGGTTCGCGGGCGGCGTCACCTACACCAGGGCGTTCCGCGAAGGACTCGGGCTGACCTGGCAGGAGGCGTTCCAGACCGAAGACCGCCAGGCGGTGGCGGATTACTGCACCGGCAACGGGCAGACGTACGAGTGGACCGACGAGGGCCTGCGCACGCGGCACATCCGCCCGTCCTTCGTCGCGGAACCGCACACCGGCGCGACGGTGTGGTTCAACCAGGCCAACCTGTTCCACGTGTCGAGCCTGGGGGAGGAGGTCAGCGAGGCGCTGCTGGAGCTGTACCCCGAGGAGGACCTGCCCCGCAACGCGTACCTCGCCGACGGCTCACCGATCCCGCAGGCGGACCTGGCCACGATCAAGGCCACCTACGACGAGGTCAGCTACGCGTTCCCGTGGCAGCCGGGCGACATCATGGTGATCAACAACATGCTGATGGCCCACGGACGCGAACCGTTCACGGGCACCCGGCGGACCCTGGTCGCGATGACGTGACCCGGGCTTCGGGGCCGGCGGGATGTACTCGCCGCCGGCCTCGATTTGTTCTCCGGTTACGAAACCTCCTTTCCTGTTCGGGTCACCAGGGGATGACGCCGTCATCCGAGAAGAACGAACCCGTCGGGCCGTCACCGGGAAGCGTGGCGAGCCGGATCGCGATGGCCGCGCCCTGCTCGGCGGAGCGGGGTCCGTGGAAGCCGGTGAAGTCGGTCGCGACCAGACCCGGGCAGGCGGCGTTGATCAGGATGTCCGTACCGGCGAACTGCCGCGCGTAGTGCACGGTGACGGCGTTGAGGAACGACTTCGACGGCGCGTAGGCCGCCATGACGGGGCCGATGTCGATGTCCGGATCCGCCTGCAGGGTCAGGGAACCGACGCTGCTGGAGACGTTGACGATGCCCGGCGACGGGGAGCGCCGCAGCAGCGGCAGCATCGCGTTGGTCACCCGGATGACGCCGAGGACGTTGGTCTCCACGACCGTGCGGACCACGCCGAGGTCGAGTGTGGTGGGGTCCTGCACCCATCCCGGACCGGGCTCTCCCGAGATCCCGGCGTTGTTGACCAGGACGTCCAGGCTCCCTGCCTCCCGTTCGATCAGTTCCGCGGCATCGATGACACTGTGGTCGCTGGTCACCTCCAGCGGCACACCGAACGCGTCCACCCCGGCGGCGCGCAACTTCTCCACCGGGCCCCGGCCCCGAGGTCCGCGATCAGACCCAGCTGGCCCAGCTGATCGCCCTCGGACGCGCCGCGGCCATCTGCCCCGACTCCTCCCGCACCTGGCTTTGGGCCGAGCACGCCGCTGTACCTCTCACCGACGCGCCTCCCGTCGTCACCCACATTGCCTGGCCCCCGCACAGCCGCTCCCGCACCCTCGCCCAGCTGGTCCGCACGGCCGTCGAGCTATAGCCCCGGGGTGTGGACGGGGGCGAAGGCAGGGAGCTTTCCGAGACTCGAGGTCACATGATTCGGCCCGCCAGGTGAGAAGTTCTCACGTGACGGGCCGAAACTTCTACCTCGAAGGTTCGAGGTCCACGAACTCGCCGACGGAACTACGCCTTGACGCAGGCGACGATGACGCCGATGGTGGCGTTCGCGGCCGTGGCGTGCGCGGCTGCGCTCGCCGCGGCGGCGGTGGCGGCAGCGGTGGTGAAAGCGCCCAGGTTCGCGGCGGCGTCGTTGATCGCGGCCGGTGTCCCGGTGAGCACGCCCTCGGCGAACGCCTTGGCGGCGGCCGCGGCGGCGGCCGAGTCGGCGACGTTGGCCGCGGCGGCGGTGGCCGAGTTCGCGGTGTCGACCGCGGCGGCGATGGCGGTGGCACAACCGGCGGGAGGAGCGTTCGCCGGTGCCAGGCTCGTGGTGGACGCGGCGGCACTGATCGGTGCCATGGTCAGCATCGCGAGGACACCGACGGCGAAGGACGAAGCCGCGATACGGGTAAGGTTCATGTTCATGAGCGGAACTCCTGAATCAGGGTGAAGAGCGAGTCCCGGCCTGCCGGCGAAAACCGAACCACCGGAACAAAGTCGGCTGAATCGAACCGGCTCCTGCCATGAGTGGACCACTGAACGAATATCAAATACGAGAAGGCACCCGTAAGTGTATGCCGAGAAAAACGCATGTCCGGCCCGGGATTTACCGACTTGCGCGGCTGGCCGCGGTTTCCCGCCGTACACTGACAGGATTCTCCGGATTTCGTACATGTACCGCGGGGTCAAGGGACGACGATGAGCTACGCGCGGCCATCAGCCGACCGGTTCGTGGGGGCGATCAGAACCGCCTACCGCGGGCTGATCGCGGACGGGACGGTCTCGTTCACCGTCGACCGTGGTGATGCCGAGACGGTCGCCCGGCTCGAGCCGGCTGTTTCGGGCGCGCCGCGCCTGGAGCTACGCATGACCGGAAGCGTCGGGGAATTGTTCCTCGACGATCTGGATCCGTTCGAAGTGGACGAGGCTTTGCCGGAGGACGTCGAAGAGTTCGCGTCATTCACGCGAGCATTGGTCGATGGGGAGCTTGAGTTGCACTTCAGGAAGACTTTGTTCGGCTGGCGCCCGGCGGCAGCCGAATGGCCTGGCGGTCGATGGTCGCTTCCGGGTAATCCGGGAGTAGTGGGTTTGTTTTTCCGCTCACGTCGCGAGAAAGTGCGGGGATACGGCTGAACGGATACTGAAGCGTCCAGTTTGACGAAGATCGCTGCCACCCGGCCGTTCCCGGCGAAACACGCGTTTTCGCCGGGACCGGACGCGGCTCAGGTGCCGTAGTTGATGGTCTTTCCGGACGCCAGGTCGCCGGAGTAACACCAGATGGTGCTCTTCTGCAGCCCCGGGTGCGCCCAGATCCCGGTGCGGGGGTAGGTGTTGGACTGTCCCGGCGTCCGGCAGTCGATCCTGATCCGGAAGGTACCGGTGCCGCCGGTGCAGCTCGCCTCCGCGCCGGTCCCGTTCGTGATGTACACCGACGAGCATCCGGTGGGCGCGGCGGTCGCTACCCCCGGTGCCGCGAGAGTGGCGCATGCGACGAGGAGCGAACTCGCGCCCAAGAGCCTGATTGTCCGGTTCATCATGGAAACTCCCTGGATCCGGTGTCCGATGTCGGCTAGAGCATGGCAGTGCTCGCCCTGCCGGTGCGGCAGTTTCCCGAAACGACGTCAGTGCGCCGGCCAGGTCGAAGCTTCTCTACGGTTTCTTCAGGCCGACCCACTGCAGCGCGGCGAAGCCGGCGACCACGCACGCCTGCGCCACCGTCCATGCGGTGCCGATCGGGTTCGTCCCGAGCCACCCGAACACGGCAGCGACGACACTGACCAGTGCCCAGCCGATGTTCGCCTCGATCACCAGCCTGGTGGGCCACGGTGCCGGCCGCGATGGCCTCGCTGTGGCGGCGACCATGATTCCGTACGCCACCAGGAATGCGCCGACAGCGAGCAGCGGGGTGCTCCGCATGCCGAAGAACTCGGCGATCGGTGCGGACGCGAGCAGGTACAGGAGTCCGTTCCCGCTTGTCACGAGCGCGTCCAGCATGAGTGCTCGCCGCAGGAAGGTGGCCGGAGCGGTGACGTCTTTATCGGTGATGGCAGGGGAAGTCATGCTGTTCTCCTTCGCTGGAAAGGGCGTTCGTGAGCAAAGCCGATTCTGCTGTCGAGGAGGAGTGCCGTCGATTACCTGACGAGTAATCGCCCGGCGGCGGCATCCTCGGCGCGCTGTTCGTCCACAATGGATTCTTGAAGGGCTTGTTGTTCGCGGAGCCGCGCACTTGGCGAACACGGCACTTCGGCCCTCGAGCGAGTGCGGACACCCTCTTGCTCCGAACGGTCTAACCGGCTGCCCGCATATCGCCCAGTGCGGTATCGGCCTGATGACCGGTGGTGAAGGGCGTGGCAAAGTGGGCGAAGCCCTGGACAGGGCCGAGTGGAACGCTCATCATCCTTGGCATCCGGAAAGTGGCGACGCCTGTGCTCGGGCACCTCGACGAACGTGACGTGGAGCGGTGGCGTGCCGGTGACGCGAACGCGATGCGCGCCGACCTCGACGACGCTCTCGGCATCGGAGAACAGCCGAGCCCGCTCTCCGACGCTGAACTGATCGAGGCCGTGCGCGGCGGGACCGTCCAGGCGTACGGCAGCCTCTATGCCCGCCACGTCCACGCCGCCCGGAATCTGGCTCTTCAGCTGGCGAAGTCGTCGGCCGACGCCGAAGACCTGGTCTCGGACGCCTTCGCGAAGGTGCTCATTTCCCTGCGCGCGGGCGGCGGACCCGGCTCCGCGTTCCGCCCCTATCTGCTCACGACCGTGCGCTACACCGCCTACGACCGTTTCCGGCAGCAGCGCCGGCTCGAACTGGCGGACGACCTGGAAGCCGTTCCCGGCGTCGAACGGGTCACGCGCGTCCCCTTCCGCGACACGGCGGTCGCGGGCCTGGAACGCGCGCTGATCACCAGGGCGTTCGCCGACCTTCCCGAGCGCTGGCAGAACGTGTTGTGGCATACCGCGATCGAGAACCGGTCGCCGGACGAACTCGCGTCGACGTTCGGTCTCACCCCCAACGGCGTCGCCGCGCTTGCTTACCGGGCCCGCGAGGGCCTGCGGAAGGCGTATCTCCAGGCCCATGTCACGGGCGAGCCCGCCGAACGGTGCCAGGCGGCGGTCGGCAAACTGGGCGCGTGGACTCGTGGCGGCCTGTCCCGGCGTGAATCCATCCAGCTCAACGCCCATCTGGACGAGTGCGCCGCCTGCCAGGCCGTCGCCACCGAACTGGCCGACGTCAACGGCGCGTTGCGGGGCATCGTCGCCCCGATCGTGCTCGGTGCGGGCGCCGCCGGTTATCTGGCCGCGACGGCCAAGGCGAGTGCGTCCGCGTCCGCCGTCAGCGCGCCCGCACTGCTCGGCGCGGCGGCTTCGGCCGTCGTCTTCGCCGTCGCGGTGGGGATCGGGACGCTCGGCCCGCCGCCTCGGGCGGGGGCCCCCGCGACCGCTGCCGCGCCACCCGCGTCCAGCAGCACCGCGGGCACTCCGACCACGCCGCCACCGGGCGGGGCGTCCGCCCCCATCTCGACCGGGGCGACAGCGCCGGCCACGACCGGCCAGCCGAGCGGCACCACGCCGGTGACCACCACGCCGGTGACCACGAACACCACGGCAGCCACCGCACCCTCGCTGGTCGCGGAGGGACCCAGCGGATTCACGATGTCCACCGGCGGACCACCCGCCGACTTCCCGATCACCGTCCGCAACACAGGTTCGGCGCCCGCCGCGCCCATGACGGTGACACTGACCCTGCCGGACGGCGTGAAGGTGGTCGGACCGGGCAACCCTCCGGCCGGATCGATCGGCTGCCCCGCGGGCAGCGGCACCGTGACCTGTACCGCGAAGCAGCAGCTCCCGCCGGACGCTTCGGTGACGTTCGTCTTCCGCCTGCTCGCCGGACCGAAAGCCGCCGACGGCACCCTCACGGCGACCACCGGTCCGGTCCGGTTGGACATTCCCCTCACCGTCAAGGGGAAGAAATGACGCCGGTCCTGTCGTCGGCCGTGCGGCGGGTTCCTCGGCATCTCGTCCCGGTTGGTTCTCCCGGAGGAACTTCACCCCTGGGATTCGTCCGGCGGGACGAACGGGCCGCCCCCGAATCCTCCTAGGGTCCTCACCAGCCGGTCCGGGCGAGGCCGGATCGATATTCGGGAGTGCGGACACCGGTGCCGAGCAAACCGCATACGAGTCTGAGTCGCGTCATCGAAGCACTCGGGGACGTGCTCCTCGAGCCGATCGCGGTCGGCCGGGCCGCCCGTCGCCACCTCGGCGGCGTGGTGATCCACGACCCGTACGACGACGCCGAGTTCCCCGAGCGGGCCGTGGTGCTCGGTGTCGGGGTGCGCGATCCCGAGGAGATCGTCAAGCTGCTGCACGAACTCGGCGAACGGGGCGCGTCCGCGCTGGTCGTGCGTTCGCCGGTCGCCGCTTCGGCCGGGCCGGCGCGGGCGGCGGCGTCCTCCGGCGTCGCGTTGCTCGGGCTGGCGAACAGGGCGTCGTGGACGCAGCTGGCCGCGATGCTCCGCACGTTGCTGGCCGAGGGCGACGTCGGCGACGTCTCCCCGCAGGCACTCGGCGGAATCCCGACCGGCGACCTGTTCGCGCTCGCCAACGCGATCGCCGCGCTGCTCGACGCGCCGATCACCATCGAGGACCGTGACTCGCGGGTGCTCGCGTTCTCCGGCCGCCAGGACGAGACCGATCCGCCGCGGGTCGAAACGATCCTCGGCCGCCAAGTGCCGGAACGCTACACCCGTGGCTTGGAGAAGAGCGGCTTCTTCGACCGCCTCTACAGCGAGACGGGACCGGTCTATTTCCATCCGGACGACGACGAGGGCGAGAACCGTCCCCGGGTGGTGGTCGCCGTCCGGGCGGGCGATGAGGTGCTCGGCTCGATCTGGGCCGTGGTCGATCACGCGCTGAGCGAGGAACGTGCGGCGGCGCTGACGGACGCTTCGAAGATCGTGGCGTTGCACCTGCTCCGGTTGCGCGCCGGAGCCGATGTCGAACGTCGGCTGCGAGCCGATCTGGTGAGTACCGCGCTCGAAGGCGGACGCCAGGCCCCGGAAGCCGTCGCACGTCTCGGCCTGCTGGGTCAACCAGCTGTCGTTCTCGCGCTGGGTTTGCTCGACCCGGCAGGCGACGATCCCTGGCTCGCCACCGAACGCCAGCGGGTCGCCGACGCGTTCGCCATGCATCTGAGCGCGGTCCAGCCGCGATCGGCGGTCGCGCTCATCGGCGACGTCGCGTACGGAATCGTGCCGGTGCCCCGAAACCACGGCGATCATCAGGAACGCTCGGTGCGCGTCGCCACCGCGTTCCTGGAACGAATCGGGCACCGGGTCTCCGCGGTGATCGGCGTCGGACCGCCGGCACTCGAGGGTGCGGGCCTGTACGACTCCCGCAGTGGGGCGGACCGGGCGTTGCGGGTGCTGCTCGCCGACGGCGGCTCCAACCGGGTGCTCACGGCCGAGGACGCGCACGTCGACGCGCTGATGCTCGAGCTGGCGGACCTGTCCGCGGCCCGCGGCGATGTCGCGACCGGGCCGATCGCGAGGCTCTTGGCCTACGACCGGGAACACCAGTCCCAGTTCGTGCACACGTTGCGGTGCTGGCTCGACGCGTTCGGGGACGCCAACGCCGCCGCGGCGGCGGCCTATGTGCATCCGAGCACCTTCCGTTACCGGTTGCGCCGGCTGGCCGAGGTGGGCGGAATCGACCTCGACGATCCCCGGGACCGGTTCGCGGCGATGGTGCAGCTGCATTTGCTGCTTCATGGCATGCGGCCCGGAGAAGCCTGACTCCCGTCCGTGCGGACGAACTTTCCCCTCCGCTCTCCTCGGTCCGGACGAACAAAGGACCTCCCGCCGGGACCTAGCATTCCCGCAACGCCGGACCATCCACACCGGACAAGAGGTGCGCATGTCGAAAATTTCGGAAATCGATACCTGGCTCCGGGAGAATTTCGCCTCCCTGCTGGACCGGCACCAGGTTCCCGGTGCCGCGATCGCGGTGTTCGCCGACGGCGAGATCGTCGAGCACGCGGCGGGTGTCGTGAACACGAGCACCGGGGTGGAGTCCACAACGGACTCGGTGTTCCAGATCGGGTCGATCTCCAAGATCTGGACGATCACGCTGATCATGCAGCTGGTCGACGAGGGCCTGGTCGACCTCGACCGTCCGGTGCGCGATTACCTGCCCGAGTTCCGGGTCGCCGACGCCCGCGCCGCGGCCACGATCACCGTCCGGCAGCTGGCGTGTCACACCGGCGGGTTCGAAGGCGACGTCTTCGCCGACACCGGGAGCGGCGAGGACGCGGTGGCGAAGCTTATCCCGTTGCTGGCGGATATGCCGCAGCTGTTCCCGCCGGGAGAGCGGTTCTCCTACAGCAACGCCGGCTACTGCGTGCTCGGCCGCATCGTCGAGGTGCTGCGAGGCCAGTGCTGGGACGACTGTGTACGCGAGCGGCTGATCGGCCCGCTCGGCCTGACCCACGCCGGTTGCGGCGCCGAGGACGCCATCCGCCATCGCGCCGCGGTCGGCCACAGCCTGCCGGAACCGGGCGGCGAACCGGTGCCCACGAAAGTCTGGTCGCTCGCCCGCTCCAACGCGCCCGCCGGTGCGACGCTGATCATGCGCCCGCGCGATCTGCTGACCTTCGCCCGCCTGCATTTGAACGAGGGCAAGGCCGACAACGGCGTCCAGGTGCTGTCGCCGGAGTCGGTGCGCGCGATGCGCGAGCGGCAGGTCGCCGTGCCGGATCTCGGCATCATGGGTACCCACTGGGGCCTCGGCTGGGTGGACTTCGGTTGGCAGGGCGGCACCGTGATCGGCCACGACGGTGGCACGATCGGCCAGTCGGCCTTCCTGCGGATCGCGGTGGAACGCGGCGTCGCGTTCGCGTTGATGACCAACGGCGGAGCCACGTTGAAGGTCTACCACAAGATCGCCACCAAGCTGATGAGTGACCTCGCCGGGGTCACGGTCCCGCCACTGCCCGAACCGGATGCCGGGCAGGCCCCGGCCGATCTCTCCCGGTATGTGGGGGAGTACTCGTCGCGGGTCGTCTCCACCGTCGTTACCGCCGAGGGCGGCCGGCTCTGGCTGCGGCGTACTCCGAAGGGGGAGTTCGCCGAACTCGACGAGCCCTCGGGCACGGTCGAACTGCTGCCGTGGCACGGCGAAACCTTCGTCGCCGTCATCCCGGAAGTCCCCGGCGCCTATGTGGCCCACGAGTTCGTCGGCGACGACGGCACCGGCCGTGCCCGGTTCCTCCACAATGGACGTGCGGACCGGCGGGTGTCACGGTGAACGACATCCGCGAACGGATCGAAGCCGTGTTCGCCGCCGCGGGTGCCGAAGGGTCGCTGCACGCGAGGGAGGTCGGCGTGCCGGACGGTGCCGAGGTGTCGGTCGGCGCCGATGATCAGGTGGTCCTCGCCTCGGTGTTCAAGATCCCGATCGCGCTCGCCTATGCCAGGGAAGTGGTGGCAGGACGGCTCGACGAGACCGAGTACACGAAGGTGACCGCGCGGTACCGGATCGGCGGCATCGGCACCGCGGGCTGCGCGGACGACGTCGAGATGACCTGGCGCGACCTCGCCTGGTTCATGCTCACGATGAGCGACAACGCGGCGACCGACCTGATCTGGAACAGGCTCGGCCAGGAGACCATCTGCCGGGTGGTCGCCGACCTCGGGCTGATCCGCACCCGGCTGATCGGCTCCTGCGAGGACTCGTTCCGGATCGGGGTCGCCGAACTCGGCGGGACCGAACTCGCCGAGATCGACGCGCTGCTGGCCGAGGCCACCGAAGAACAGGTGCGGAACCTGTCGATGTGCGATCCGGAAAGGGAAACCTCGTCGACGCCGCGCGAGACGACCGCACTGCTCGACGCGATCTGGACCGACCGGGCAGGCGAACCCGAAGCCTGCGAACGCGTCCGGACGATCATGGCCCAGCAGATCTGGCCGCACCGGCTGTCCTCCGGATTCCCGTCCGGGGTGCGGATAGCCGCGAAAACCGGGACGCTGCCGGGAATCCGCAACGAAGCGGGAGTGCTGACCTTGCCCGGGGGCCGCCGGTTCGCGGTCGCGGTGTTCACGCGCGCCCATTCCCTCGACGACCGCCTTCCCGAGGTCGACGCGTCGATCGGCGCCGCCGCCCGGCTGGCCGTCGACCACCTTCTCGCCGAAAACGTGACACCGTAGGAGAACTCCCATGAAAACTGCTCGGCACACCGCCGTGACGGCAGTCGTGGTGGCTTTGACCGTGAGCGCGTGCACGGCACCGGCGCCCTCCGGGACGGATCCGGCCGCGAACCGGGAACTGGCCGACGGCAGGACTTTCACCTATTCGGTCGCTTCGGATCCGGGAACGCTCGACCCGGCGCTCACCGTGCTCTCGGTCGCCGGTGAGATCGATCGCTACCTCTATGACGGATTGCTCGGCATGAACGGCAAGGGGCAGCCCGAGGCCGGGCTCGCGGCGCGCTGGGACGCCACCACGACCACCGCGTCCTTCACCCTGCGCGAGGGCATCACCTGTCCCGACGGGAGCCCGCTCACCGCGAAGGACGTCGCGGCGAACATCAACTTCATCGGCGACCCGGCGAACAAGTCACCGATCGCGGGCAACACGGTGCAGGTGGGCACGAAGGCGGTCGCCGACGATTCCGCGGGCACCGTGAAGGTCACCAGCGGGGCACCGGACGCGTTCCTGCTGCGCAACGTCGGCAACGTCCCGATCGTCTGCGCGAAGGGCCTCGCCGACCGCAAGACCCTGGCCAAGGGCGAGCACGGAACCGGCATGTTCACCGTGTCCGAGATCGTCCCGAACGACCACTACACGCTGACCCGGCGCAAGGACTACAACTGGGGGCCGGGTACCTTCGATCCGCGGCAGAAAGGCTTGCCGGACAAGGTGGTCATCCGGGTCATCCCGAACATGACGACCGTCGCGAACCTGCTGCTGTCCGGCGAACTCAACGCCGCCCAGGTGATCGGGCCGGACCAGCAGCGGCTGCGGGCGCGTGGGTTGTTCCACGCCGACACGACCGTGGCGTTCGGCGAGTTGTGGTTCAACCAGGCACCCGGCCGGTTCGGCGCGGACCAGGCGATGCGCCGCGCGCTGGTGCAGGCAGTCGACCTCGCCCCGGTCGCCAAGGTGCTGACCCGGGACACCGGCGCCCCGGTCCGGAGCTTGATCACCATGGAACCCCCGGCGTGCACCGGCGACTCCGCCACCGGGCACATCCCCGGCTTCGATCTCGCCGCGGCCAAGGGCGCGCTCGACGCGGCGGGCTGGAAACCGGGCCAGGACGGCATCCGGGTGAGGGAGGGCAAGCGTCTCGCGCTGACCGCCATCTACGGCACGCAGATCGGCGCGACCATGACACCGGCCGCCGAGCTGATGCAGCGAGGCTGGAAGGAGGCGGGCGTCGACGTCACGCTCAAGGGCCTGGACAGCCCGGCGATCAGCCAGACGATGTTCGCCACCGGCGACTGGGACCTTTCGCTGGCACCGGTCAGCCTGAATCTGCCGAGCCAGCTGGTCCCGTTCGTATCCGGCAGCCGTCCCCCGGAGGGCACGAACTTCGCGCATATCGACAACCCGCGGTACGACGCGCTGGTCGCCAAGGCGGCCACCCAGGCCGGGGACGCGGGCTGCCCGGACTGGCTGGCCGCGGAGACGGCGCTGTTCGAACGCCAGGACGTCGCACAGTTCGCGAACTCGGTGCTCCCGACCTTCGGGAACAAGGCGAGGTTCGAAATCTCGAACACCTTCCTCCAGCCGTCGTCGATCCGGATGTACGACTGACCGGCGCGCCCGGGGGCGTCCAGCTCGGTGCCGGGAGGGACGGGTGTCACACGATGGGGTCGTGACGATCTCCTCAGGGCGGGGTCCTAGTGGTGTGGAAGTAAGGATGGAGCGAGCGTGAACTTCCATCGAGACCGCTAGAACCGACCCGAGGAGAAGTCATGACGAATTCGACCGCCACCAAGGTTCCCAGCCAGTCGTCCCAGGTGGAGAAGGCCGGCACGGGCGCGTTGGAGTCGAGCAAGGGTGCCACCACCATCGCCGACACCGTCGTGGCGAAGGTCGCCGGACTGGCCACGCGGGAGATCTCCGGCGTGTACGACCTGGGCGGCGGTGCGGCCCGGGCGTTCAGCGCGATCCGTGAGCGCATCCCCGGTGCCACGGCCTCGGCGAGCCAGGGGGTGTCGGTCGAGGTCGGCGAGAAGCAGGCCGCGGTCGACCTGCAGATCCTCGTCGAATACGGCGTGTCCATCGCCGATCTGTCCCGCGCGGTGCGCAGGAACGTCATCGGCGCGGTCGAGCAGATCACCGGACTCGAGGTCGTCGAGGTCAACATCAACGTCTCCGACGTCCACATCCCCGGCGACGACGAGGACGAGGACGCCAAGAGCGACACCGGCCGCGTCCAGTGACCACCGGCGTCGAGATCGACGCCGACCGCATCGCCGCCGCTGTGCGGGCCCGACCCCATGTCGCGGGTCTGCACAGCGGCCGGTTCGGCGAGATCGCCACCCTCCTGCGCGGGCGCCGGATCGCGGGGGTCCGCGTCCGCGACGACGAGATCACCATCGGGGTCACCGGGCGTTACCCGGCGACAGCCGTCGAGATCGGTGACGACGTCCGCGCGGCGGTGGGGCCGATCGGCCTCCCGGTCCATGTGCGGATCGGCGATATCGCCTCCGCGCCAGCCAAGGAGAAACCATGAATTCCACGCATCTCGGCCTGCTCACCGGGCTCGCTCTCGGCCTCGCGGCCGCCTTCGGCGGGTTCAGCGCCTTCATCGTCGTCCTGGTCCTCGGTGCCCTCGGACTGCTGGCGGGCCGTGTCCTCGACGGCAAGCTCGACCTTTCGCAACTCACCGGCCGCGACAGGGGCTGACCCCATGACAGCCACTCTGTCCACTGTGCCGGGCGCGACCCTCGGGACGGCTCCCGCCGACGCCGGAGACCGGGGCGTCCTCACCATTTCCGACAGCACGGTGCAACGGATCGCGGCGCACGCGGTGACCGAGGTCGACGGTGTCGGCGGCGCCGCGAGCCGCGTGCTCGGTGTCGCCGTCGGCGGCGAGGACATCGACAACAGCGCCAAGGTCACCGCGAGAGTCACCGGCGGTACCGCGAGCCTCGATGTCAGGATCTCCATCAGCTATCCGATGTCGGTCTCGCGTACCACGGAGGACGCCCGCCGCCATCTGATGCGCCGCGTCGAAGAGTTCACCGGTCTCACGGTGTCGCGAGTGGACATCACCGTCACCGCGCTGCACACCGCTACCGCCGAAACCAGGAGGGTCCAGTGAAACGCCGCCCACGCCGCAGCGTTCCCGCGACTCTCACCGCGATCGTCCTGCTCGCCGCTTGCGCCCTCGTGGCGGTCGTCGCGGTCCAGATGCTTCTCGGCGAACCGCCCTGGATCCGCTACGAAACCGTCGCCGGCACCCTGCACGATCTGCGCTGGAGTGACCTCGCGACGGCCGTCATCGGCGGCGTCGCGGTTCTGCTGGGGCTGATCCTGTTCTTGGCGGCGGTGCTGCCGGGCAGGCTCACCGTCCTGCCGCTCCAAGGCGAGCTGGACTCCGGAGCCTCGCGACGAAGCTACCGCTCCACCCTTCGCGCCGCGGCCGCCACAGTGGACGGTGTGTCCAGCGCGACGGTGAAACTCAAGTCCCGCAAGGTGTCCGCGAAAGTGAGCACCGGGCGGGCGACCACCGATGGTCTCGCCGAAGCCGTTCGCGGCGCGATCACGCACCGGCTCGACCAGATCGACCCCGCGCCGCGCCCGGCCGTCCAGGTCAAGGTCCGCAGCGCCAGGAGCACGTCATGACCAGCCTCAACCGGCCCGCCCGGCTCAATCGCACGCTGCTCGCCTTGTCCGGTCTCGTCCTGATCGCGGCCGGTGTCTTCACCCTGCTGACCCATTCCGGCAGGCTCACCGTCCTGCGACCGGAATCCGCGTTGGTGGCGGGTACGGGACAGCCACCGACCTGGGCGCTTTACGTCGCGGTCGCGGTCGCGGTCGTGCTGGGGCTGCTCGTGCTGCGGTGGCTCGTCGCGCAGCTGACCCGGAAGCCCAAGACCCACACCTGGCGCTTCGAGACCGATCCCGCCGCCGGTCGCACCGAGCTGGCCGCGGGCGCCGCGATCGAGCCGTTCGTCACCGAGGTCTCGGACTATCCCGGCGTCCACGCCGCGCACGCGACGCTCGCGGGGACCCACCAGGCACCGGCCGTCGCGCTGGTGATCAGCGCCGAACAGGACGGCGACGTCACCGAAATCCGCCGCCGGATCGACACCGACGGCCTGCCGCGGCTGCGGCAGGCACTCGACCTCGACACACTGCCGGTGACCGTCGAGTTCCGCTTCTCCGCCAAGACGGGCGCCCGCGCCCTTTAGTCAGCCGGTGGTCGCTTCCGCGGATACCCCGCGGGTGGTGACCACGCGGGCGCTGCCGTCGGCGAGCCGGTAGGACAGGCCCGCGATGGCGGTTTGGCCGGATTCGATCTTGTCGGCGAGGAGCCGGGAGCGGTCGGTGAGGAGGTCGACGGTCTGGCGGATGTGTTCGGCGATGATGTCGTCGTCTTCGCTGAGGCCGGCGGCGCGGGCGGCGAGCACGCTGGGCGTGACGCGTTCGATGACGTCGCGGACGAAGCCGTTGGTGCCGAGACCGTCGGTGAGGGCGGCGCGGGTGGCGGCGACCGCGCCGCAGGAGTCGTGGCCGAGGACCACGACCAGCGGGCAGTCCAGCACACTGACGGCGTACTCGATGCTGCCCAGCACTTCCGCACCGGCGACGTGGCCGGCGGTGCGGATGACGAAGAGGTCACCCAGGCCGCGGTCGAAGATGATCTCGGCGGCCAGTCGGGAGTCCGAGCAGCCGAAGAGGGCTGCGAAGGGGCGTTGCCCGGGTGCGGTTTCGGCGCGGCGGGCGGCGTCCTGGTTCGGGTGCTCGGGTGTTCCGGCGACGAACCGCCGGTTTCCGGCGAGCAACAGGTCGAAAGCCTCGGAGGGGGTCAGTTGCGCGTCGATCATGGGGAGAGACTACCGCTCGAAAAACGGCGAATCGGACATGACGCAGGTCTCGTTGCACATGTCACAGGAATGGAGCCGAGCGCCTGACGGGCGGAGTCGCACGCCGGGTTTGAGCACGCGGGCGAACCCGGCCGTCGCCGAAGGGCAGGTCGGCGGCGCTGCACACCGTGGTCTCGATGGTGATGCTTCCTCGCGCCGTCGCCCGTCGTGGCGGCGATGTCCGGCATCTCCGCCACGAGGTCGGTCAGCACGACACTGCCCTCCGGCCTGAGCCGGGCGATGCTCGACCCCGCCTCACCCGTTCCGGATCTCCTCGGGGCTCGGCATGGGCCCTCCCGTGGTCGGCACCTCGTCGCCCTCAGACGCGCTGCTGGATACGGATCAGGTTCCCGGCGGGGTCGCGGACGGCGCCGTCGCGGAGGCCGTAGGGCTGGTCGGTCGGTTCCTGGATGATCTCGGCGCCCGCCTCCTGGAGGTGCTTGAAGAGGCCGTCGAGGTCGTCGGAGGAGAACAGGATGCTCGCGTAGGTGCCCTTGGCCATCATCTCGGTGATGACGCGGCGTTCGTCCTCGGTGATGCCGGGGTCGACGGCGGGCGGGTGCAGCACGATCGACACGGGCTGTCCGGGCGGGCCGACGGTGATCCAGCGCATGCCGTCGTAGCCGACGTCGTTGCGCACCTCGAAGCCCAGGGTGTCGCGGTAGAAGGCCAGCGCGGCTTCGGGGTCGTTCTGCGGGAGGAAGCTCCCGTGAATGCTGATGTCCATGGCGATCACGCTAGGTGAGGTCGGCTTCGGGCGCTTCTCGATTCCTGATCGGTCCGGCAATACGGGAGTCTCCGTGACCGCCGTCCCGGTGCGAGGCTGGAGCCATGTGCGGCATCACCGGTTGGGTGGATTTCGGGCGGGATCTGACGCGGGAACGCGACACGGTCGAGGCGATGACGGACACCATGGCGAAGCGGGGGCCCGACGCCGGCGGGATCTGGCTCTCCCCGCACGCGGCGCTGGGGCACCGGCGGCTGTCCATCATCGACCTCGACGGCGGCCGCCAGCCGATGACGGCGGGTACGGCCGTGCTCACCTACAGCGGTGAGGTCTACAACTTCCGTGAGCTGCGCGCGGAGCTCACCGCCCGCGGCCATCGGTTCGACACCCGCAGTGACACCGAGGTCGTCCTGCGCGCCTACCTCGAATGGGGCGACGCGTTCGTCGACCGGCTCAACGGGATGTACGCGTTCGCGATCTGGGACGGCGACGAGCTGCTGCTGGTCCGCGACCGCATGGGCGTCAAGCCGCTCTTCTACTACCCGACCGCCGACGGTGTCCTCTTCGGTTCGGAGCCGAAGGCGATCCTCGCCAACCCGCTCGCCGAACGCGTCCTCGACGCGGACGGCCTGCGGGATCTGCTCTCGGTGGCGAAGAACCCCGGGCACGCCGTCTTCCGCGGGATGCGCGAGCTGCCGCCCGGGCATACGCTGCGAGTCCGCCGCGATGGGCTCGACCTTCGGAAATACTGGTCGCTGGAGGTCCGGGAGCATCCCGACGACCTCGCCACCACGGTCGCCAGGGTCCGGGAGCTGCTGGAGGACACCGTCACCCGCCAGCTGGTCGCGGACGTGCCACTGTGCACACTGCTGTCGGGCGGACTCGACTCCAGCACGCTGACCGCGCTCGCGGCCAGGACCTCCGACGTCCGGTCCTATTCGGTCAAGGTGACCGACCAGCCGGGCGACAACCTCGACCATGTGCACGCGCGCCTGGTCGCGGACCACGTGGGCGCGCGGTACGAGGAGATCCTGCACACCACCGTGGATCTTCTCGCGCCGCCGGTGAAAGCGGCCGTGCTGACCGCGTACGACCTGCCGATCGCCAAGGGTGACGAACACGCGTCGCTGCACGAGCTGTTCCGGCTGGTCCGGGAGCGGTCGACGGTGGCGTTGTCCGGAGAATGCGGCGATGAGGTCTTCGGTGGTTACCGCTGGTACCGGAATCCCGAGGCGGTCTGGTCGGGCACCTTCCCGTGGGTCCATTCGGGACGAAGCCGCCACGAAGGCCTCGACCTGCTGTTCGCGCCGGACCTGATGACGAAACTCGGGCTGCGTGAGTACGAACGCGACAGCCATGACTCCGCCGTCGCCGAACTGTCCACTGTGGCCGGTGAGGATCCGCTGGAGGCCCGGATGCGCGAGGTCACCTACCTCGGGCTGACCCGGCACGCGCAGGTGCTGTTCGACCGCAAGGACCGGATGAGCATGGCCGCCGGGCTGGAGGTGCGGGTGCCGTTCACCGACCATCGGCTGGTCGAGTACACCTTCAACGTCCCGTGGTCGATGAAGAACTTCGACGGCCGGGAGAAGAGCCTGTTGCGCGCGGTCGGCAAGGAGCTGCTCCCCGCCGAGGTGCTGGACCGTGCCAAGACCCCGTATCCGTCCATTGAGGACGATTCCTACGACCGGATCCTGCGTGACCGGCTGCGGAAGCTGATCCTCGCGAAGGACGAACCACTCTCGCCGCTGCTGAACGACGAGTTCCCCGCGGGACGGCTGACCCGGCCCGCGCTGGAGACCACCCTGCAGCTCAACGACTGGCTCAGGGCCTACCGCGTCCGGCTGGTGCTCTAGACCCGATACGCGTTCAGTCCTCTAAATGCGGGGGTAAACCGCATCCAGAGGACTGAACGCGAGGGTGTCAGAGGGCGACGACGTGAGCGTCGTGGGGAACGGCACCCCTGGTGTCCAGCAGCAGGCGCACGCCGGCGGCGAGGACGTCGACGTCGTAGGCGGTGTGCTTCTGCAGCAGGATCGTCAGATCCGCCGACGCGAGTTCCCCGGCCAGGTCGGTCACGCGCGGGATCGCGTCGCCGTGCACGCGCCAGTCCGTGACGTGCGGATCGTGGTAGACGACGTCGGCGCCCAGCGCCCGCAACCGCGCCGCGACCGGTTGCGCGGGTGACTCCCGCTGGTCGGCGATGTCGGGTTTGTAGGTCACGCCGAGCAGGAGCACCCGAGCACCGCGCAGCGCCCGGCCGGATTCGTTGAGCATGGCCTGCGCCCGTTCGACGACGTAACGCGGCATGCGCGAGTTGATCTCCTGCGCCAGTTCGACGAACCGGAACGGGTAGCCGAGCGTGCGCACCTTGTACGACAGGTAGTTCGGGTCGATCGGGATGCAGTGCCCGCCGACACCCGGACCCGGCCGGAACGACTGGAAACCGAAGGGTTTCGTGGCGGCGCACGAGATGACGTCCCACAGGTCGATGCCGAGTTCGTGGCAGAACACCGCCATCTCGTTCACCAGCGCGATGTTCACGTGCCGGTAGGTGTTCTCCAGCAGCTTCGCCATTTCGGCCTCGCGCGTTCCCTTGGCGGGGACGACGTCGTCGACGAACCGGCCGTAGAATCCCGCCACCGCGGCGGCGCACGACGACGTCAGGCCGCCGACGACCTTCGGGGTGTTGCGGATGCCGTAGACGGCGTTGCCGGGGTCGACCCGCTCCGGCGAGAACGCCAGGCAGAAGTCCTTCCCCGCGCGCAGCCCCGACCACTCCAGTATCGGGGCGACGACCTCTTCGGTGGTCCCGGGATAGGTGGTCGATTCCAGTACCACCAGCGTTCCCGGCTTCAGGTGACGGCTGACCGCCTCGGCCGCGGCCTTCACCGCGCCGAGATCCGGTCCGCCGTCGGACGCCAGCGGCGTCGGCACGCAGATGACGATGACGTCGGCCGAGGCCAGCACGCCTTCGTCGGTGGTCGCGGTGAATCCCTCCTCCACCATCGTCGCCACGTCGGCGTCCGGGATGTCGTCCACATGCGACAGTCCGGTGTTGAGCGCGGCGACGACGCGCTCGTTCTGGTCCAGCCCCGTGACGGTGAGCCCGGCACGGATGGCTTCCCTGGCCAACGGCAGCCCCACGTACCCCAGGCCGATGACCGCGAGATCCTTCTGCACGAGTGCCTCCTAGATGCGGGTCCTCAGCGCCAACAGGCACGCCGGGAGCGCGATGAGTGCCACGAAGGTGAAAACCACCCCGTAGACGAGGCCGCCGGAATAGCCGACGGCGGTACCGACGTTGAAGAGCGCGCCCGCCGCGCCGATCATCACGACGCTGCCGAGCCCCTGGGAGACCTGCATGGCGGCCGAGTAGCGGCCCTGGTCCTCCGGCGGGCAGTGGTCGAACGCGAGCACGGTGAGGCTCGGCAGCACGAGCCCCATGCCGAACCCGGCGACGATCAGCGCGACGCTGGCGGTCATCGGCGGCGCGAACCCCAGGACGCCGAAGATCGCGATCAGGCTGGACCCGGCGATCACCGCGGACCCGAGCAGCACCAGTCTGTGCCGGGGCACCTCGGACCAGGGATGGCCCTGCAGCCACGCCGCGCCCGCCCACAGCAGCGTGGCCCCGGTGAACGAGATCCCGGCGGCGGTGACCGAGATCTGCCGCTGGTTGATCAGCATCAGCGGGATGTAGGACTCCAGCGCGAAATAGATACCGGAGGCCAGCCCGCGCAACAGGATCGCCGCGGGAATGCCCCTGACCGCGCGCAGTGTCCCGGCAGGCAGCAGCCGGGGCACGCTGATCACCAGCGCGATCACGCCGGCGAGCCCGAACAGGAGGTGCACCGGATCCAGCCCCGAGGCGCCGAAGTGCAGGATCCCGGCGGCCACCGCGACGATGGCCGCGGCCCGGACGAGCCCCGGCGGGGTCGACCGTTCCGCGTCGGCCACCGGGCTGAGCCGCCGCAGGAAACCGAGCGGGATCAGCGCGGCGACCGAGACCAGGATGGCGAGGCCGAAGAACACCCAGCGCCACGACAGCAGTTCGGTGACGGTCCCGGCGATCGCCGGGCCGATCATCGACGGCACGATCCAGCAGGTGCTCATCAGCGAGAGCGCCTTCGGCCGCAGCTTCGACGGATACGACTGCGCGATGGTGACGTTGAGGCCGACGACCACGACGCTGCTCGCGAAACCCTGCACGCAGCGTCCGGCGATCAGCTGCCACACCGTCGTCGCGGTCCCGGCGAGCAGCAGCCCGGCCAGGAACAGGCCCAGCCCGAGCACCAGCAGCGGCCGGGGACCGCGTTTGTCGGCGATCTCGCCCGCCAGCACGCTGCCGAACAGGCTCATCGTGACGAACCCGCCCAGCGCCAGCGCGTAGACGGTGAGCCCGTCGAGCTGGCCGACCGCCACCGGCAGGGTGGTGACCAGCGCCAGCGCGGCGAACCCTTCGAGGAACATCACCGACGCGAAGCCGATGGTGCTCGCCCGGTACTCCTTGGAGAAGATGCCCGCCTTCGCCGGGATGACGTCCTCCTCCGTCAGCGGCGCGGCGGTCATTCGATGGAGGTCATGATCGTCATGGTCAGGGATTCCAGCGTGCCCTGGACGCCGTCGGACGACGTCCGCACGGCCTCCAGGAACCGCTCCAGCTGCTCGGGGGTGAACCCGGCCAGCGGGGCGAGCGACGGGTCGATGGGGTCGGTCACAGCGCACCTCGGTGTTCGACGGATTTGATCTGCGGTTTTCCTGCCGGGTCGAGGAACTCCCGCATCGCCGCGAGCAGGAGCAGCGCGTCCTCGCGTTTCGTGTCGGGTGCCCCGCCGGCGAAGAATGCGGCGATCCTGACGTACTCGTCCTCGCCGATCTCCTTGCGCAGCAACATGAGCACGGTCCGGTTGACGCGCTGCGGGAAGTACAGCTCCTTCGCGATCTCGAGGAACCGCTCACCCGTTTCCGGGGCGAAGGCGCCCTGCTCGATCCCGGCGGCGATGGCGAACCGCATGTTGACCATCGGTTCGGACAGCGCCGACAGGTTCTCTTCGTCGTAGGTGACGGCGACCTCGTCGTCGGCGTCGATCCGCCCGGAGAAGTACTCCTCGTAGATCTTGCCGATGCCGACCATGCCGAACGGCGAGCATTCCGCCGCCCGCAAGGCACCCATACTCGACGAACCGAACATCGTGACGCCGCGGTCCATCGCTTCGAGCACCTCCTTCGGCGAGATGCACAGGCTCTGCAGGAACCGGCCGTCCACGATGCCGATGGCCTCCGGCGGCTCCGGCCGGGCCAGCAGTTCGGCGAGGTCGCCGCGTTTGACCGGCGGCAGGAACTCGACGTCGAGTTCGGCGGACGCCGCTTCCCGGTCGATGCTCGGGCCGATGAAAACCACTGCGCGCATGAGAGATCTCCTAGGCGGGCTTGGAAAGTTCGGCGGCGCGCTTACGGGCCGACAACTCGACCAGCGCGTTGTTCCAGACCGTCGCCCCTCGCGGGCCGATCTTGCAGTGGTCGACGGCCCACGATTCGAGCCGCGGCACGATCACCCGGACCACGCTGACCGGGATCCCCGGCGGGGAGAGGTCGACGGCGAGCGCGCGTTCGATACCGGCGGCGCGGATCCGGTCCAGGATGAGCTTGATGTCGGTCATCACGTCGTCGGTGGTCCACGACGGGATGTCGGCGAACGCGACCTGTTTGCGCATCGGCTGCCAGGCCCACGCGCCCTTGTCGATGGTCGCCGACCGCTGGACGTGGTTCTGGTACTTGGACACGTTCTCGGTCGGGAGCCGGATGTCCTCGCGCATCGCCTGGATGTCCACCGCGCGGCCCTGCGCGCATTCGGTGATGGCGCGGATGAGCGCGACGTTCGCGTCGGGATGCGTGCCGAACCCGCCGTGGCCCTGCGACGTCGTCGGGCCGAGGTCTTCGGAGGTGGCGGCGAGGAAACTCGGGATCTCCAGATCCGAGGTGATGTGCACGATCCGCATCTTCAGCCCGGCGTCGTGGAACTTGTCCACGAGGGATTTCGCCAGCGGTGGCAGCGAGTCCAGGTCGACGTGCGGATGCAGTTCCCGCAGGTGGGAAGTGATGTGCTCGGGCTGCGGATCGACGAAGATGCCCTTCTCCAGCACCTGCGCGAGCTGGCTGCTCACGAGTTCGGCGTTGGTCATCGAATCGCGTTCGATGAGTTCGGTGAGCGCGTGGCAGATGGCCTCTTCGAGACTGTTGCCCGACGCCAGCCCGTTGGTGGAAAGCACCTTGTAGCAGGGAGGTTCGTGGAACTTCAGCCCGTAGACGGCGGAGGCCTGCGGGATCAGGATGGACTCTTCGTTGATCAGGTCGTACGCCTCGACCCACGAGATCGGGAGATCGTCGCGGTAGTGCGCGGAAAGCTCCGCGTTGTTCTCGCGAGGGTCCAGCACCGTGCGGCCTTCGGCGACCAGCTCCTCGTAGGACGCGATGACCTGCGGCCGCACCGGAAGCGCGGCGGAGAACCGCTCGATCGCCTCCATCGCCGCGGACGTCCTGGCGTCCATGTTCGTCAGGCCCTTGCCGTTGTACACCGAGATGATGTCGTTGGAGCGGGGCGCGATGGCGTTGTAGACCGGGATGCCGACCCGGTCGAGCCAGGTGATCTCCGCGACCCGGGTGACCCCGGCGCGCCGCAGATGCGGTTCGATCCGCGCGTAGGTCTGCTCGGCGGTGAACTCCCGGTGCACCCCGCCGCCGCCGACCTTCGGAACGCTCTTCCTGAGTTTCATCGAACTCCTTCGTATCCGGCCTTCTCGGGGACCGCTTCGGCGAGCAGTCGCTTCCAGGCTTCGGTTTCGCGCTCCGGATCCGCCGAAGCGCGGCGGGCGGCGCATTGCCGCCGCAACTGCGTGTAGAGCCCGTCGCGGTCGTGCTCGGCGGCGTCGAGCACGGCGGCCAGCGCGGCCGCGTCACCGACGGGGAAATAGCCCGCATAGTCCTCGCCGAGCAGCCCGACCGAACCCGGGATGCGGGTGGAGACGATCGGGACGCCGGCGGCGAGCGCCTCGGTGACGACGTTCGCCCCGCCCTCGTGCCGGGACGTGAGCACCAGCAGACGGCTGCGGGCGAGGACGGCGAGCGCTTCGGGGCGCGGCGACGCGCCGAGCCACGAATAGCGCGGGTTCCCGGCGGACTCGGCACGCAGCCGGTCGCCGATGTCGTCCTCGCGGACACCGCCGACGTGGGTCACGGTGATCCGGGACGACGGCGGCAGCAGCCGCACCGCCTCGCTCAGCAGCAGCGGATCCTTGACCGGCCTGGCGTGCGCGAGGAACGCGATTTCGAACCGGTCCCCAGCGGGCGCCTCGCCGGAGATCGGCGGCATGGACTGGGTGATCACCCTGGTCCGGCTCCGCAACGCCTCCGGCACCTGCAGAACCCCTTGCGGCTGCAGAACGACGACGCGGGCCGCGGCTTCGAGCAGGGTCAGGTCGACCCCGCCGCTGACCAGGTCCGGATAGAGATCGGTGCCGGTCAGCGCGATCACGATCGGGGCGGCAGGGCAGGCGGCGCGGAAGGCCCGGATCGCGGCCTCGCTCTTGCGGGCGTGCAGGGCGATGAGCAGGTCGTAGGTGCCGCCGTCGTAATCCTGGACCACCCGGACCTCGTGGCCGAGGCCCCCGAGCAGACTCGCCCAGCGGCGCGCGGTGACGCCGTTCCCGTAGTCGCTGGCCGCCGGGACCGGACCGGCGACGAGGATCCTCATCGGTCCCAGTCCGTGTCGTAGGCCAGCCATTTCCCGAAGGTCCGGACGGCTTCGTCCGCCGGGATGGTGGCGGTCCAGCCGAGTTCCGCGGCGGCGAGCCCGAGTTTCAGCAGGGGAGTCTCCGACGGTTCGGTGACCTGTTCCGTCGGCACCGCGCGAACCGCGGCGCACACGATCTTCGCCAGTTCGTTCCCGGTGAGCGTGGCCGTCGCGATGTCGTACACCGGCGAGACCGGCCCGCCGGTCAGCACCGCGTCGATCGCGCTCGCCAGGTCTCGCACGTCGGTGAACTGGTGGACGCGATCGGGATCGACCGGCAGTGCCTTACGCGTCCACGCGAGCCGGATCCACCGCGCCACCAAGGAATCCTCCGGGGTGTGCGGACCGATCGGGGTCGCGAACCGCAGGACGTGTTCACGGGCACCGGTGTCGACGATGGCGCAGAAGACGTCGCCGGGATCGTTCTCGTCGCCGAGGTGGACGAGCCGTGTCGAGGCGGACGGGTTTTCGCCGTCGACGATCTCGTGGCCGAATTCGGACAGCAGCCCGGCCAGATGGTCGGTGAGCGTGCCGCCGGGGCCGGTGATCGCGACCTGGAGACCACTCCGGGCGGCTGGACGGCGGGGGAGGGCCGCCCGGGCACGTCCCGCGGCGAAGGCGTTGATCGCGACTTCGTGGTGTGAAGCCGTGATCGCCTCGATCTCGGACGCGGTGTGCTGATCGCAGAGACCGCCCGGGCCGATGCTCGCGAGGGCGAGATCGAGCGCGTCGCCACCGAGCGAGTCCACAGAGGACAGTCCCATGGCGAACGCGGTCAGCCAGGTCTGCCAAGCCCCCTCGGAAAGGTCTTCGCCGCGCTCGAATTCGGTTCTGCACTCCTGCGGCGAAATCCCCGATCGCCGCAGGAGCCGTTCTGTTCCGAGATACTCCCAGTAGCCGCCTGCCCGCACGGCGCATTCCGACGTGACATGCTTGTGGAAGGGGATCACCTCGGGCTCGGCGATCGCGCCGCCGGCGAAGGACGGCGCGACAGCGGAGAAACACGAAGAACGCCGGAGTCCGTGGGCGTCATTGCCCGCCACACTGGGCAGGCCGGAATGCTGGACGGTGTTGGGCACGGCGATGCGGATCGGCACCCCGATGGCCTTCAGGTACCGGAACATGAGCACGTCGCACGGCCAGCCTTCCGAGTGCGCGTCGGAATAGGCCGCGTAACCACGCGCGGCCGCCGCGGGCAGCATGATGGCGACGCACGGCGCGTATTCGTTGACCGCGGTCGCCCACGCGGCACCGGCCGCCGCGGCCATCCGCACCGCCGCGCCATTGCGGGAGTTCCAGTTGGCGTAGAAGGCGATGGCGTCGTCAGGCAGCTGTTCGGCCGCTTTCCTCGCGTGCTCGAAGAAACCGGCCGCGAGCTCGACGTCGTCCTGCAGCACGAGGAAGTGCGTGGCGTCGCCGGGAACACTGCTCCACGCCAGTCTCGCCGTCCGCAACGCCGTCGGCGGCCCGTCCGGCTCGGGGTCGAGCACCACGCGCAGCGCGCCGGCGGGGTCGAGGCGCGCGAGTTCCTCCGCCGCTTCCCTGCGTCTGGGATGCGCCATCACGGCGCCGCTGAGCCGGACCTCGGTCATCGATAACCCCCACCTGTTTTCCCGGGCACCGGAAAAGTGTGGCAGCGCCTATAAAGCAAGCTCATCTCCGTGGATGCGCGTGGGACGGAATGGTGAGGTTCTCCTCGATTGCCACTCTGTTCCTCACCCGGGATGGATGACGTTTTCACGGGTAACCTCGGTATGAGTACACAACACCGACAAGAGGGACGGCACGATGACGCAAATCCTGTTCGTGTGCGTGCACAACGCGAGCCGGTCGCAGATGGCGGCCGCCCTGCTGAAGCATCACGGATTCGGCAGGGTGACCGTGCGGTCGGCGGGCTGCGACCCGGCGGAACGGATCAATCCACTGGTGGCGGGAGCCTTGGCGGAATGGGGCGTCGACATTTCGGCGGAGGTGCCGAGTCAGGTCACCCACGCCGACGTCGCGGCGGCGGACATCGTGATCACCATGGGGTGCAAGACCTACCCGATCGCCGAGGGGACGCGCTACGTCGAGTGGGTCGTCCCCGATCCGGAAACCGAAGGGGTCACCGGGATCCGGCCGTTGCGGGACGATATGGACCGTCGGGTTCGCGAACTTCTCGCGTCCCTTGTGGACAGTCCCGTACACGTCTAGTTTCAGGTCGGATTTCTGCGAACGGCCTGGGTCGGCACACGTGTGCCGACCCAGGTCCAGTGCTGTAGGCATGGCTCAGTCGAAGGACGCGAACGACACGGCGTTGGTCGTGGTCGTACGGTCGATTCGGATGATGCCAGGCACACCGGCCCGGCGACGTACCGAGATTTCCCGGACCAGAGCGAATCCCGCGGCTCGGTTGCTCTCGGACGCGGTCTTGATGGGTATCGACCTCCAGATCGCCGGCCCCCATGGTTGCCACGCTACCCACGGTGCCCAACCGGGCTAACCACCCTCGCTGTGCTCCACGATCGCGGCAGCCTGCTGCGCCGACACCGGATGCTTGCTCCCGCCGATCCGGATGGCCGTGGCGCGGGAAGCTCCAAGCGCCGCAACGCTTCCCCAGTGATTTCGGACCCCAGCTGATCCGGGCGGCGAAGTCGGTGGTGGCCACGACTCCGGTCTCTCCTCGCCGATTACGTCGGCCGGCAGTTCCAGCAGATACGCGAGCGGCCCGGCGGTCGCGTCGTCGACGATCTCGGCATCCGCCGGCGGCGCTGGCCGCAACCAACTGGGCCAGCTCCGCCGCCTCGTCCGGCGGAGCAGGGCGCTGTACGGCCGCGTCACCGTTTCCGTCCGGCTTCGGCGGCGGCTCGGGTTGGGCCGAGGTCCAGCTTCACCGCCCGGATGATCACACCGTCGGAGGCGCCGACACCGGAGAGGACTTCCGCGAGTAGCCAGGTCGCGCCGCGGTAGCGTTCGGTGAACTTAAGTCGCTGGACGCAGGCTGACACCGTGGCGTCGCTCGGTGGTGCCGTCGGACGGCGGTTCGGCTGCATCGAGATGGGTGGGCGCGACGTAGAGGTTCTGGGCGCTGGTCCCCGAACTCGGTCAGCATGACGAACGCGATTCGCCAGAGTCAGCGGACGATGACGGGATGGCCCGCCTCGGTGAGCGTGGTGCCGAGGTCGGCCAGACTGACGGCCTCGACCCGGCGGTCATCGCTGGCGCGGTGGAGAGCGTGCCCCAGGTGATCGATCAGCAGGCGAACCTTCTCATCAGGCACCGGCCTTGGGCCGTTGGAGTGAACTCACCGGCGCCGTGACATCTCGCCGTCTTGCCACTCGAACCAGGGCGACCAACCTCGACCCGGATGGAGCAGGACGTGCGTCGATCGGCAGAGCCGAACTGGAAGCCCAGGGAGACTTCAGGAGCTCTACGGCGAGATCGGCCTGGAGATGGTCTATAACGCAAAAGAGCGGACGGTCGATGTGACCATCCGCCCCCCGTAGGGTTAATGCGTGTCCGAGGGGCGAGCTGCTCACTATCCACACGCCTCTGGCTAACGTAACACTCAGTAGTATTTGAGCACGACGACAGTCGGCGGCGAGCACTTCCGTGTCAGGGAAGATCGAATCAGTGCCTGACCAGGCGTTTCATCTGTTTCCGCAGGTATGCGGTCCCTCGTTCCTCCTCGTTGGGGCGGCTTCGAACGCGTTTCGGCGCGTTTCGGTCGCCTGAATATCGCCGGTTGATCTTGAAAACGCTGGTTACGAGGAGTTACTTCGTGTCTGCCAAAGCTATTGGGTTTCCGGTCGAGCGTGATGCTGTCCTGCAGCTGGTCACTGTCATGGTCGGGGTGATCGTGGGGCTGACGTTCTTGTTCGGGTTCGGCAACGTCCTGGCCTTCGGCCTCCGGCTCGGTGTGCCTGGTTGGGTCGCGCCGCTGGTTGCGCCCGCCGTGGACTTGTCGGTCCTGGCACTGCTGATCGCGATCCGGCAGCTGTCGCTGCGTGGGGCCTCTGTCGAGGTGATCCGACCGGCGCGGCGCCTGCTGCTGGTCTCGAGCTTCGTCACGCTGGCATTGAACGTGGCTGAACCGCTCATCGCGGGCGAGATCGGCCGAGCGCTGTTCGATGCAGTCGGCCCGCTCCTGCTGATCGGCTGGGCCGACGTCGGCCCAGCACTACTCCGGGAGCTCGCCTCTACGACTCCGCCCGAAGAGGAAACGGCCGCTCCGTCGGCGTCGCCGCGTCCATACGTACCAGTGGCTCCTGAAGTCCCCGCGGACACGCGACCTGAGCTGATCGACTCGTCTCCGCCGCCGACGAAGCGGTCAAGCTTGTCGAAGCTCGACGACGACCTCGTTGAGCGAGCCATCGAGGTGGACCGCTGTCATCGCGAGGAACATCAACGCCCGATCTCAGCAGAAGCCCTGATGCGACACTTCGGTTTGGGAGCCGAGCGCTCACGACTGCTGATGCGTACGGTACGGGCGAAGTGGGAGGCTGAGCACTTGGTTCACGGCGACTACGATGGTCGAGCCGGTTGTTGAGCACCACCAGTAACGTCTTAACTGTCCCCGCCTCGGTTAGTCCGTTTGCAGTAGCGTTCCGGCTGAACCAACTCCTCAATGCCGCGGCTGCCGTCGCCACGATGGCCACGGAGCACGCCCTCCGAGCTGCTCCTCTGCCCCTTCCGAGTTCTGCTAATAAGCTATCTGCAGAATGCGGCACTGGGTGCGCAAGTCGGCCACGCAGCGCCAGCACTCACCAAAACCGACCTGCTGTATGAGGGGACGCCCGCCAAGTGGGTTCACTGGCTACGTTCGATTGAACGCCTACCTGAGAGTCTAGCGTGCCTTTATCGGACGTGACGCGAGTCGCGGACCTACCATCCAGGCGTGCCGTTAACGGCACGTAAGCTTGTGGGCCTCGCCCTAGGATCGGAGGAGCGCGCGGCTTGACGATCACCGGATTCCAGCTGCATACGCTCGGCTGGCGCGCCTTTCAGGATATGGGGCAGGTGGTGCTGCGCGAAGTTCTCGGGCAGGAGCTCGAGGTCTACAGCGACACCAACGACATCGGCCAAGACGGTGCCTTCGCCGGGCGGGCCACGCCCGTGCCAGCCGGACACCTGCGCGGAATCCACGGGGCTGTCGTTGCCCAGATGAAGCACACGAGCAGGGCCGGCGCGCACTTGGCGCTCTCCGATCTGGCCGACGAGTTGTCCAAGGTCGAGAGGCTGGTCGAGCGCGGGCTGTGTGACAGCTACATTGTGCTCACCAACTTCCAAGTGACCGGGAAAGTGGCGGCGGACGTTAAGGAACAGCTGCGCGATCGCGGCGTCGGGCGCGTGGTCGTCCTCGGCGCCGAATGGCTGTCTCAGACAATCCGCGAGAGCCCCCGTCTTCGCGCTTTAGTGCCCCGGGTCTACGGGCTGGGCGATCTAGGACAGATCCTCGACAATCGCATATACGACCAGACCAGGGCGGTCCTGGACTCACTGCAAGACGACCTCGCGACGTTCGTCGTCACCGACGGGTACCGCGCAGCGATCGACGCCTTGGACGCTCACGGGTTCGTATTGCTGCTCGGCGAACCCGGCGCGGGCAAGACCGTCACTGCGGCAACGATCGCGGCGGCAGCTAGTGATCAATGGGGCCTGCGCGTGGCACAGATCGACCATCCCGCGCAGATGCGTCATTGGAACCCTGAAGAGCCCCAGCTGCTGTGGGCTGACGACGCCTTCGGTGCGATGAACCTCGACCGCTCGCTGATGGACCCGTGGAACCGGACCCTCTCACTCGTTCGGGCGATCGTCCGGAACCGAAGCAGGGTGATCTTGACGAGCCGGGACTACATCTGGCGAGCGGCCCGCCGACTGCTGAAGGAGACCGCCTTCCCGTTTCTGGCCGAGGATCGCGTGACCATCGACGTAACCACGTTCTCCCGCCTCGAAAAGGAGAAGATCCTCTACGCCCACCTCCGCGCCGGCCGACAGCCCGCAGAGTTCCGGACGGTGGCCAAACCGCACCTGCGCGCGTTGTGCGACGAGGTCGACCTGCTTCCGGAAACCGCGCGACGCTTAGCAGACCCGTTCTTCACCGAAGGAATCGACCCCGCCTCACCCGATGACCTGAAGCTGTTCATCGCCCATCCGAAGGAGTATCTCCAGGATCTGCTCGACAAGCTGGACGCTTCGCACGAAGCGGCCATCGCGCTCGTCTTCGCGCATGGCGGGCGGCTGTCATGCCCGCTGATGCCGACGTCCGGTGACGAGGTGCTCATCGGCGATATCGGTACCACGGCTGCCGAAGTCCGCTCGTCGCTCGGAAACCTCAACGGCACGCTCCTGCACACCGACGCAGTACGCGGTCACTACGAGTTCCGCCACCCCAGTGTCGGTGACGCGTACGCCATACTGCTGGCGCAGCAACCAGAGAAGCTGGTGATCTGGCTGCAAGGTGCGCCGATGCAGCAAATCCTGACCGAAGCCACTGTCAATATCGACGACCTTGACCGACCGGGTGTCGCCATCCCGCCGAGCCTTCACTCACACCTGGTCGGCAGGCTGGATGCGTGCCCTCGGGAGAAGATCATGGAGGTACTCACGTTCCTGTCCGGTCGCTGCTCCGCAGAGTTCGCCCGAGCTATCCTCGCCGATCGCCCGCAGCTCACCGAGCCCTTGACCCACCCCGGTATGTACCTGAGCAACTTCACCCCGGCCGTGCTTCTCCTGAATGTCCTGCACTCTCAGGGCGTGCTCCCCGAAGCGGCCCGGTTGGCGTTCGTTGAGCACGTTACCGAGCTCGCCATTGAAGGACCGGATACCGCGTGGTGCAGTGTGCGGAACGTTGTAGAGATTCTAACCGAGTCGGAACGCCTATCAATCCGCCAAGTCGTTCGCACTGCCTTGCTGGAGGACGGCGCGGACGATCTGGTCAACGGATGGGATACCTTCAACTACCCGGGCATCGACTGGGGTTCCCCTGAATCTTACGTTGATCCGTTGGTCGAGGCCGTTGCTGATCTCCGTAAGGAATTCGCTGACGATCCTACTGCGCTGAACGCTCTAGACGGTGTGGAGGCTCATGCGCACTCGCTTGAAGAAAGTCTCCTTGAAGACCATCCCGAGAGCGGACCGGCCAGGTCGCGCAGCCATGAGCGTATAGCGTCGCCCACCACATCGCCTCGTCCGTCAAACTTGCGAACCGGGCGCGATCCTTTCGACGACGTCGACAGGTAGAACACTAGCAGCGATGACGTGGTCCGGTTTGGTGGCCTGCTGGGTTTCCCAGCAACGAAGCAGACCTACTACCAGGGTAGCGCTTGGTTCAGTGCCTTATTTAGGTCTTCTCGGATGCCCAAACCGCGCGAACGGGGCTCATAAAATTGTTTTCCGTGGACTGATCTTCGCATGAAATAGTTTCATCAAAAATGATGCGCCCAAAGCGACGGTGAAAGTAGGTTGTTAGCGAGCGGTTTTCGCCGGTCTTCGATTCGGCGTAAACCTCGAGGGCTTCACGTCTGTCTGGTACCTCGCCTGGTGGTATCACGGCCCCTTCTTCGTCGATTACTACTCCTGACTGCCAAACTTCGCCGAGTGTGATGACGCCATCAATGCTATTTGCTGCGACCTGATTGGCGAGTTCGCGGGCGTAAGCGTGCTTACTTGCTCGGTCGTTAAAAACTGCCGATTGAATGTGAACCAGCTCGGGGCCCTTGAATAGGAATGTGACAAAAATGTGAGCCTTGTCGCTCTGCAAGAATCGGCAGGCTTGGTTCATTAATGGTTCCATGAAGTCAAATAAGCTGCTTTTGTCTTGATTTAGCTCCGTTTTGAATTGGTCGAGCCCATAGCGTTTCACGGTTCGTTTGGCTATGGTCTTTGGGATTTCGAGCTTTCGATACTCGCCGCGCACCAACTTCGCGTCTCCGAAACGGTAGTGCGCCGTGCGCATGTCGAGAGTGGTGACCATGCAGGGTAGGCGCCCACCATGTGTGGACAGCTGCGTGGAGTCGTGTTTGACCCCGTGAGCCATGACGGAATGGCCTTCTATGCCGGCCTGCTCGTGAGCACTGTCGAGCAGGTCGGACAGGGTGCCATAGCAATGAGCTAAGGCGTTTAGAAGCTCCTTATCTGGTAGTGCTTTGTCAATCCAGCTTCTCTCGATGAAGATGCTTGACTGGTTGAGGACGCTGGTAGGGATATTCGCAAGAAACTTGTGATACTCCTCTGGTCGCGCATCTAACGGTAGCGCCTTGACGCGCTGGGTACTGGTCGCGCTTGGTAAAGACTGCGTCACGGCCGCCGCGACATCTTTGTACTGAAGAATTAATTGCATCTGCGCTGTCGATAGCAGTTCAAGATCCCCGGATTTAACCACGCGATTGCGAGAGTTGACCAGCCACTTCAGCAGGGGGTCTCCGCGCATCGTGTCTTGCTGGGGCGGATACCAGGAATCAAACTCGGGAACTAGTCGCTTCTCCTTTTGAAGAACCCAAGTCACGTTGCGCAGTGCTTGAAGGCACGCATTGAGGTTTGCTCGGAAGGCCGGTGGGTCATCATAGTTGTCCAGGCAGCCATGCCACCAACGGTGTCCCTCCTCGAGCCGCTTGTGCGCAGTTGGCGTCGGACACGTGGTCTCGGCAGGGGGTGTGTCCTGATTGCCCTCAGGCTTCGATGCTGGTTCCACGCTCATCGTGCTGAGGCTAAGTGCCTGGTGGTCTCAGTTCGACCAATTTATCGGTGACAACCTTGTCACGACGGAGTGTTGCTGGCTTAGTAAACAGTTCGTACTTCATTAACAAAGTGTCGAAACCAAAAGTAGAACGATCTCGCGTTCGGGATGCTCTCCTAGGAGGATCATCTTGTCGCCGAGGAGGACTTCCTCAAGCAACTGCCCTGAACTGCGCTGCTCGCCGGCTGGCTCGGACGCACGATTGCGGTACGGTTCAGGTCGCCTGAATATCGCCAGTTGATCTTGGTTGCTGGTTGCGAAGAGTTACTTCGTGTCTGCCAAGGCTGGTGGTTTCCGCATGAGCGTGACGCTGTTCTGCAGCTGGTCACGGTCATCCGTTGGTCTCACGTTCCTGTTCGGGTTCGGCAGGTCCTGGCGCTGCTGATCGCGATCCGGCAGCTGTCGCTGCGTGGCGCCTCCGCTGAGGTGATCCGACCAGCACATCGACTACTGCTGGTCTCGAGCGTCGTCACGCTGGCCCTGAACGTGGCCGAACCGCTCATCGCGGGCGAGATCGGCCGAGCGCTGTTCGACGCCGTCGGCCCACTCCTGCTGATCGCTGGGCCGACGTCGGCCCAGCATTACTTCGAGAGCTCGCGCCCACGGCGCCGTCTGTCGAGCAACCTGATGTATCAGCATCGTCGCCGAGCGCACCCGCGTCGACAACTCCCGAAGCTCCCTCGGACGGACGGGACTCGGCTGATCGACTCATCCCCGCAGCCAACGAAGCGGTCAAGCTTGTCCAAGATCGACGACGACCTCGTGGTGAAAGCCATCGAGGTGGACCGTCGTCATCGTGAGGAGCACCAACGTCCGATCTCGGCGGAAAGGCCTGATGCGGCTCTTCGGCCTGGGAGCGGAGCGCTCACGCCTGCTGATGCGCACGGTCCGTGCGTGTTGGGAGTCCGAGCACGCTGTTCCTGGCAACGATCGCGACGATGCCGCTCGGGTCGAGTGGCTTGACCAGAGGAATGAGGGAAACGAAAGCCGCTAGCCCCACTGCTGATGCGGACGCTCGACCTAGCGCCTATGCAGAAATGGGAGTGGGGTGGGCTCGCCCTCGCAGGATGTGCCATGACAGGGTGTGAGTATGACCAGCAGCGCGACCCGGCTTTGTGCCGGCGCTATCGGTGTCGGGTACGAGGGGCAGGAGATCTCCGAGTTCATTGACGGGCTTGTGCGGCGTGGTGTGACGCGTCTCGTCGATGTCCGGTTGACGCCGATCTCGCGTAAGAGGGGGTTCAGCAAAACGGCGTTACGTGCCGCGCTGGCCGAGGCTGGGATCGAGTACGACCATCGACGGGAGCTGGGGAACGTCAAGACGAATCGTGCCGGCTTCGCCGGTGACGAGACCGAGCTCAAGCAGGCGAAGGATCGTTACGTCGAGCTGCTGGAGAACGCCGAGGCCCAAGCCAGCCTGGACGAACTGGCTCGCCTTGCGGCCGGTGAGCGTGTTGCCGTGCTGTGCTTCGAGGCCGATCAGCGCCGGTGTCACCGTGATGTCGTGCTGGGTGAGATCGCCGGCCGTCTACCCCTTAATTGATCGCGGTGGCCAGTAGACGCCGAGGACGCTGAATGTCCGGGGATGCGCCGCGACGTTGCCGACGTAGAAGGCGATGTCGCGATCAGGGCTGCAGACTTCGTGCAGAAACCGTTGCTCGAGCCGTTGTGCGGCCTCATTGTCGTTCATGCCGCGGAGACGTAGGAGCTGGAACGCGACGAACTCCCAGTCGATGAATCCCTGCTTGTGGCCGTTGCAGTCGGACTCTTCGCACTCGTAGTGGTAGGTGCCGGCGAACCGTGGCGCATGCAGCGGCGTCCGGTCTTCGTTGCCGAAAAGATCGAGCTGGCCGACGTAGGTGTCGATCTTGGCTTGCTGCGCCTTCGACCAGCCCTGATGCTGAACAATCCGTAGCGCAGTGATCCTTTTCGGGCGGATGAGGGCCAACGACTGCGTGTTCATGGTGGCGCCGATGAGGCGACACATGGTCGTCTGGCTGCTGATCGCCGGATCGAGCCACGGGCGGCGATGCGACCATTTGGTCAGGTGTTTCCCTACCTTCAGGGTTGGCATGCGCGGTCGCCAGCTCTCCTGCCTGCTGTCCTGCCTGGCCGGTACCGCCTCGACCGACACCACGTCGTACTTCGCGAAACTCGCGTCGGGGCCGAGTTCGCGAAAGTTGATCGGGTAGAGGCGGATCCAGCCTTGACGGTTCGGGTCGAGACTTAGTCCGGCTACACAGACTGTTTCGCCGTACTTCTCGGAAGGGTTGGGTGCCGCCTTCACGGTGACCAGGACCTGTAGCGTTACCGCCTGATCACCTACCGGTTTGGCGGTCGGGGTGTCCGGTGGCTGACCGAACATCGGTAGCTGTGTCATCGGACCTCCCCGATCCGTCCACCTGAGCTATCCAACGTAACCCCGATAGCGGTCACTGCGTGAACGTCCAAAGGAGTGATCTAACTGCTGGCCAGCAGTCTTCGGCGTTGCCTCAGCACACTTGGCATCAAGCACAAGGACGTCGGTGCAACAGGCAGGTTGGGCCGGGCCTGCTGCACGCGCTCGCTGATCTCCAAGAGGGTAGGCAGAACCGTGCTGCCGATGCATCCTCGAACGTCGCGCAGGCGATCTCGTCGGAGGCGTCGCCGTGCGTGACCGTGGCTGGACTTGACCGCGGCTTAGTTGAGCGTGCGAAGCAGGTATGCCCATCAACAAGAGTTGCATCAGCGGCCGATCTCGGCCGAAGGACTACACAAATCTTTGTGTGTCGGGGCGGAGCGTTCCCGCATCTTGACGCGGGTGCTGCGCACGGAAAGGCGCGGACTGTCGCATCCGGCTATGGAGTTGGGTTCCTAACCCAGCTGTTACCGTGCAGGTCGATCAAGGCGGTCGGTGTTAATTGGCCTCGGTTTCGATACGGACAGCGGCCACAAATTTGATCTCCAGTCGTTCAGCAGTGTCGTCGGAGAGGTTCAATCCAATTTCTGTTGACAGCTTGTCAGTCGATCCGATGGCGCTATCACCCGATCGGGTACCTTTTCGTGCTCAACCCTCGATCTGTTGGAGCGTCCAAAGGTCATGCGCATCGCCCGTTTTGCGGTAAAAAACTTTCGGAATCTGGCTGACATCGAGTTGGAGTTGTGCCCCGGCACGGTGATCGTGGGGGAGAACCGGGCGGGTAAGAGCAACTTGGTGCACGCGTTGCGCCTGATCCTCGACGGCCGCCTGTCCTACGCGGACCGCCAGCTGGGCGCCGAGGACTTCTGGGACGGGCTGTCCTCCGGCGAGTCCGACTGGGATCCGATGTCCGGGGTGCATGTGATCGAGGCGTCGATCGAGGTGGCGGACTTCTTCGACGATCACGGGCTCATTGCCGCTCTCGCCCACGCCAACGCGCTCATCTCCGAGGACCGGGCTCGGCTCACCTACCGATTCGCGCCTGTCGACACGGGCTACGAGGAAGGTAGGCCGCGCTACAAGGGCGCTGTGTTCGGCGGGGAGAACGTCGAGCAGCCGATCAGGGTCGACAACCTGGCCAGCCTGCACTTGGTCTTCCTTCACGCGCTGCGTGACGTCGAGGCCGACATTCGCAACTGGCGGCGCTCGCCGCTACGGGAACTGCTCATGGCCGCAGCCGCCGCTGCGGCCGACGGTGATGGCCTACACGACGTGAAGGCCGCGATGAAGGTGGCGAACGACAAGCTCAACGACCTGGAAGTAATCAAGGAACTCGGCGGCAGCATCGGTGCCCGCTTGATCGAGATGGTAGGAGATGCTCAGGCCGTCGAGACGAGGCTCGCGGCGGCGCCTGATGAGCCGACGAAGCTGATCCGCGCGATGAAGCTGTTCGTGGACGGCGACGCCAACCGGCCGCTGAGCAGCGCCAGCCTCGGCACGCTCAACGTGCTCTACCTCGCCTTGCAGGAGCTGGGCCTGGACGCCCGGATGATCAACGACCCGGACATCGCACACGTGGTGATGGCCATCGAAGAACCGGAGGCGCACTTGCATCCGCACTTACAGCGGCTGGTGTTCCGGCGGTTGCTGGCAGATCGCGACGGCACGCACACCGCCCTGGTGACGACCCAATCTCCGCACATCGCCAGCGTCACCGACCCGCGTTGCCTGGTGGTGCTGCGCAACGTAGACGGCACGACAGTGGCCTCGCAGGCACGCGATGCAGACCTGACCACGGTCGAGTGGGATGACATCGCGCGCTACCTCGACGCGACGCGCGCCGAGCTGGTCTTCGCGCGCAAGGTACTGCTCGTCGAGGGCTTCGCGGAGCAGGTGCTGATGCCGAAGCTCGCGCATGCAATGGGAATCGACCTAGACAAGGAGGGAATCACGGTGTGCGCGGTCCACGGCACCCACTTCTCCTCATACGTGCGCTTCTGCACCGCGCTGGGACTGCCATGGGCAGTGATCACCGATGGCGACGTCGACGCCAAGGGCACCTCGGCCGGCGCCACGCGAGCCGCAGACCTCCTGGATGTTCTGGGGCTGTCAGGCACGCCGAGTGAACACGGCATCTTCGTCGGTAACACCACCTTCGAACATGATCTCATCACCACCAAGCCGGAGAACCTGGAACCGTCGTTCACTGCGTTGCAGGAGCTCTGCAAGGACCAGTCGGTGGCCAAGATCAAGTCGTGGGGGAATGCAGACCCTGGTCACGACGAGTTCATGAAGATGCTGAAGAACGCGGGTGGCAAGGGCAGGTACGCCCAGCGACTCTCGCTGCACGACGTCGCTCCGGCGCGTCACGTCGAGGACGCTCTCCGATACCTGGTGTCTCGTTGAGCAAGCTCTCGACGTCGATCGACGACCTCAAGAAGAATGACCGTCAGTGGGAGGCGTTCACGACCGAGGGCCACTGCGTCGTGCTCGCCCCGCCCGGCAGCGGGAAGACGAAGCTGCTCACCACCCGGATGGCCTACGATCTCGCGAACAAGATCAGGAAACCGCAGGGCGCCGCGTGTATCACCCTGACAAACGCTGCCGCGGACGAGCTTCGGCGGCGGGTCGACGAACTCGGTGTCGAGGAACGCCCCAATCTGGTCATCGGCACCGTGCACAGCTTCTTGCTGCGCAAGGTCGTGGAACCGTTTGCGCATGTGGTCGCCCGCCCGGAGCTCGCCAGGATCACGATCGCAAGCAACGAGGAGAGCGCCAAGTTGCTGCGGGAGGCGATTGCCGAAGCCTTCCCTCTCGGCGACAGCTGGCTGGTGCCGTCGACGATCGGCAAGCTCCGGCAACGAATGGCCTCCGAAGAGGACTGGGCGAAGACCGGCGAGGGCGTGATTAAGGCGGCGCGGCTGTACGAGGTGAAACTGGCCGAGCGTGGGCTGCACGACTTCAGCGGCCTCATCGCCACCGCAGTGGACCTGATCGAGAACCACCACGTCGTGCGACAGACCCTGGCCGCCCAGTTTTCGCACCTCTACGTCGACGAATACCAGGACCTCGCGCCCGGCCTGGACCGGGTGGTGAAGGCGTTGTGCTTCGACCACTACACGAACTCGGAACTGTTCGCGGTTGGTGACCCCGACCAGGCACTGTTCGCGTTCACCGGCACGCGGCCCGAATTGCTCGACGAACTCGCCGCGCGGCACGACGTCGGGACCGTCGAGCTCACCCGCAACTACCGGTGTGGTGCGGAGATCATCAAGGTCGCGAACCGGATGAGAGGCGATCGTCCGCCGATTGTCGGTGACCGGCCAGGCGGTGAAGTGTCGGGCTCCTACTGCCTTGGTGGTTTGCCTGATCAGTACGCGCGGGTAATCTCCGCGGCGCGGAAGGCTCACGCGTCCGGGGTGGATCTGCACGAGATCGCGGTTCTGTGCCCGACCCGGCAGATCTGTGTGGAGGTGACCACGGCACTGCGCGAAGCCGGGATCCCAGTGTTCTTTCGCGACTCGAACGAGTACCGGGCGACCTCGGTGACGCTGTTCGTCGAGGCCGCAGCAGCGTGGGCTGCCGCGGGCCGGGAGAAGAGCGGCTACCGGCTCGGGGATCTACTGAAGCGTTGGCGGTACCTGCTGGGTTCGTTGTGGACGTATCAGCACGACCGCGACCTGGTCGCGTGGCTGATCAGTTGGGCTGACCGACGCGACGAGCCGGCTACCACGTTCCTGGACGACCTCGACGCTGTCGGGCTCGGCAAGGCGCTGCGCCAGGTCATATTGGCTGCGGACGCACCCGAGGTGAAAAGGATGGCGGCGGTGATGCGACTGCTGTCCCTGGACGAGTTGGCGATGCGTGCCCTGCCGCGCGACCGGGTGGAAGTGACCACTACGACATCGAGCAAGGGGCTTGAGTTCGACGTCGTGCTCATCGTCGGCGCGGACGAGGAGCTGATGCCGAGCTACCAGTCGAAGACATCGGAGGACCTTGCTGAAGATCGTCGCCGGTTCTATGTCTCGATCACCCGGGCTCGTAAGGAGCTCCGGATCTTCTTCTCGGGCTTCGTCGTGACCAAGTACAATCGTAGGATAAACGCCGGAGTGAGTCGGTTCGTGAAGGAAATCGGGCTCGCGTAATCCAGCGAATGCTCGTTGCCCCGTAGTCGGGCGGGGCGACGGGCGGCCGGTCCTCCCGTGTCGGGGAAGGACTTTTCGTGGCGGGAACCATCTCATCGCTTGCGGTACTCAGTGCGGGGATTCGCCAAGCCAGCAGCGGTGGCTGGTGACGACGTGACAAACGTCCCGATCAACAAGGACTTCACCGGGATTGTGCCGCGGTCGCTACGACAGTAGGCAAGGTTAGTACGTGGTCATGGCGGGTGTTTCCTCCGTGGTCTGCGCGAAGCGAATCCCAGCTTCGCTGGCCTCTGGACTTGCTACGAGACCCTGCCGATCGGACGCTCGCGAAAGACCGTCGTCCACCTGATCTCGGAGACGTCGTTCTGGACTGCGACATCCTGATGATCGAACGCGCCGACCTCCACATCGTGCTCAGCTGGGCTGTTTCGGACACTGGCGCATTGCGTGGGACGAGTTCACGCCGCTCCTCGACTACGACGCCGAGGTCCGGACGATGATCTGCTTCACGAACGCGATCGAATCGCTCAACGCGCCCGGTACCGGGGGGCGATCCGCGCACGCGGGCACTTCCCGACCGAACAGGCAGCGATGAAGTGCCTATACCTTGTCACCCGCAGCCTGGACCTGACCGGAACAGGCCGCGCCCGACGGACGATGCGCTGGAAGCCAGTGATCAACGCGCTCGCCATCACGTTCGGTGACCGCTGGTCGGGAGCCGAAACCTACTGAACAACAACGCCGGAAACACCGATCACGGGACAGGCCCTGGAGTGCTGGCGATGGCTGCGGTGTCGTTGTCTGATGGTCGTACTTTGCTGGCTACCACTGGCGGGGATGCCACAGTGCGATTGCGGGATCCGGTGACCGGTAAGCCGGTCGGTGAATCGCTCACCGGCCACACCAGGCCAGTGGATGCCGTGGCTGCGGTGCCGCTGCCCGACGGCCGTACTCTGCTAACTACCGGCGGCGGGGATCACAGGTGCGCCTGTGGGACCCAATCACCCAGGCGCAGCTCATGTTGGTAGATGCAGGCAAACCCGTGCACGCGATCGCCCCGTTAAGTCCGTCTTCCATCACAGTTGTGGTGGAAGACGGACTCGCTACGATGTCGAGCGGCCTAGTCTAGGGCTGACGAAGACTGAGTGACGGCTTTGGACCGGCTTCGCCTTACGACCGGCTTGCACGCCTAGCTCGCGGCCGCTGACGTGACCGTGACCCCATTGGGGGGTAGGATTGACCGCCACGACATCGTCGCCGCCCGAGAGCGGCCCTCGGTGCATGCCTGCTCCCCTTGTCAGCGTGTCCGCTTTTCGGCGTCACCCGCGCTACTGAATTCGGGCGACCGCCGCTGAACTTGCACCCTGCGTGCTGGAGCGCTTGACCGAGCGCGTCGACTCGTAAACCGCGGGTCGTCCGATGAGCAAGCAGTCACGTCAGACCTTGAGCGGCGTGTACCGGTCTCGCACGACTGAGGTGCTCTCGGGTCGGCGTCGGTCTGTGTTCCGGGACCGGCTTAAGGCAGTACGCGCTTGTGGCGCCGAGGTCGGCGAGCAGGTCACCGTGGTCGTCGACGCGGTCGAGGACATCCTCGGCGGCGAACACCAGCTGGGCTGGGTGGCTGCAGGCACGGACTTCGTCCCCATGTGAACGGGGTGGAGACCGTGGGATGGTCGCGTATAGGGTGCTTGACTAGTCAAGCCGCCCGCTGAGATTAGGTGCTGGCGAGGTTGCGCCCAGCGACCTCGGTCGGGTGCCCGGAACCCAGTTCCCGATCAGCGAGAGTTGGTTCAATAAGCGCAGCGCACAGGCTGCTAGCTTGCTCCAGCAGTCTGGCGCTCCACTTGATCTGGGTGTCGAGAAGGCGTGGGTCGCCCAGGAGAGGAGTTCGAGACACCCTTGTCACGCCCTGGTGCAGCTGTGATCCCAGCACTGCGACCATAGGTCAAGACTGGACGTTGATGTGGGGCTCATCATGCCGAGGGGACGCTCGATGGCTTGCTTGATGCTTCATCCCGTACTCTCGAGAGGATGCTTCCCGTGAAGTCAGGTCCAACTCAGCTTGTGGTGCTCATTGCCGTCACAAGTTTTCTGAGCGTGGGCGCAGCGCTAGCCGGCTTGGCTTGTGGCGCTTTCGTCGCGAGCCTGGTGGGCTTGTCTGCTGCGCCTGCGCTGGCAGTTGTAGTGGCTGCAATGGTGGTCACTACTGCGTTCGCCATATGGGCAGGGCTCAGGGTTGAGTCTCACCTGTCCTAGGTAACTCGTCGACTACACCTGCATCGTCAGTTGGCGCCACGCTAGACGCCTGCTTCTTTCGGTGGGTCCGCAGCGCCCACCTCGCCAAGGGCACGACGATGCCTGCTCCTGTACCCGTGGTTGCCAGCCACAGGATGGACTTCGGGATGTTGACGGCAGAACTCACGTTCGCAACCACCGTCGGTAAGTAGCTGAGGCCGAGAATCGGTAGGCCGAGGATGCCTACAACCAGCAATAGGTGCAACATAGTCGCCTGCGGAGACTGAGTGGCGCGGATGAACCAGCGGTCCAGCAGGTCCAGGAAGTTCTGGGGAGCTGTCCCGGCACGCGGACCGTAGTCGCCCAAGCTGCTGGGGAACCGGGGACTGTCTCCGGTAGTACTTGCCAGTTGTTGCCCCCGCTGAGTCTCGGCATCGGGGCCATGCGAGTCAGGCACGTCTCGCTCCTCTGTAGGCGCAGCTGACGACACAGTTGGGCTGATGGGAGGGGGTGCGTCCTGAGCTGGACGCACAGCAACCGACGGTGACTCGGGTTCACCACGAGTGTTTTGCGACTCGTCAGCGGTTCGCTTATTGCGACGCCGTCCCACTTCACCCTCCCTTCAAAACGACGAAAGCCCCGGGCGGGTGCCCGGGGCTTGTTTTCGCAGCACGCTGTCGTGCCCGAAACTCTGAGGTAAGAGTACCAGGCTTATTTTTCGGCCATCAGCCACCCCCCGGTAGCCGCATCGTCGCTGGTAGAGAGGTTGGCACGCCGAGTAAGTTAATGGTGGCGGACAATGCAGGGTGGGTAATTGCGAGGAATCTATTAATTCAATTCAAATGCTTAATAATCCGGCAGTGAATTGTTAAGCGTCGACCTGACGTGGTTATCGCATCAGGGTCAACAAGTCTTGTGGCCGATGCGCCTCAGGTCGAAGCCAACTCTGTGTGGAGCAGTTCGCTACGTAGTCTCCTTGTTGGATGAGGCGCATCATCAAGGCTGCACGATGTGGCAGCTGGCTACCCTCGCGTGTCACTGAAGTTGGGCGCGGAAGAGTCGCTGAATGCCAAGCTCAGAGCGGTGCACAAGCCTGGCCTTGGCGCCACAGCTTGCTGGTAAGAGTTGGCAGTGGGTTTGTAGTCCTCACAGCCGGGCTCGGAGGAGCCTCTGCGCAGGTCATTGACTGGTAAGCATGGGCTTGCAGCAGAGCTTGATGCTGGTCTAGGTGGCCTCATCCTGTGGCGTCCAATCGCCACGGTGAGGTCGTCGACAGTAGGCATACGATGATCAACGTTGCGCCAACCAGGAAAGTAGTTGTCAACTCGTACCACAGGGGGCTTGGGGTGGCCTTGGTGATCCCTGCAAGTACTGGGACACGCTTGTCCAGTCAGCTTGGGTCCAGGAGTTGCTGGCCTATGAAAGTCTGCGGATTGCGAGAAGTGCGTCAGTCTTCCTGCTCGGCTGCCCTACCGTACCGTCGAGCAGGAAACACCGCGCTCGTGGGCGGCCGCGCGCACCGGAGCCTGGCCGCGCCCTGTCCGGCACGGCCCCCACCTGGTCGCCGGTGATTGGCGCGCCGTGCGGGGCTCCATGATGGCGTCACGATCCCGTGAAGGAGCGTTACCACAGGGCGAGGTGACCGGTCTGCCCGATCCAGCGCTGGTGACTGGTTCATCGTCGCTGGGCCGTCGTGCCGCAGCCTTTAGCGATCGGATCAGCCGCGGACCGACCTGTGGATGACTGGCCGGTTGGAGCGATTCTGTTCACCGTGTCTCTGACGCGCGGTTGCGGTGGTCTCGGTCCAGTAAGCCGGATCGCGGCCGTAGTTCGGCGTGGTGAAGGCACGGTCCCAGGGCGCGTCGGGTGTGAGGATCTCGCGCCATGGGGCGACCTCTGTATAGAGGACGCGTAGGGAGTTGAGCGCGCCCTCGTGCAAGGCGGGGCCGTCTGTTGACACCGCGTCGCCGGGCACGGCGACCTCGAAGTTGCGGGCCAGCGCGGCTCGGGCGGTGGCTTCGACGCACACGTTCGTCTGCAAGCCAGCGACGACGAGTCGTTGGACGCCGAGGTTGTGAAGCAGCGGATCAAGTTCGGTGTAGTCAAAGAAGCTGGCCCGGGTCTTGTCCAGTATGACGTCACCTTGCTCAGGCGCGACCGCGTCCATGATCTGCCGGTTCCACTCCTGGCCGGCCGCTCCCACTTCAGGAATGAGGTGCCCGCGGTGAGCCAGCAACCGAGCCATGCGGGGACTCTCTCCGAGTGTCCCGGCAGCACCGCCGGTCGACCGGGAGTAGATGACCTGCAATTCCTGGGCCCGTGCAGCTGCCAGCAGATCCGCGCAGGCCGTGACCGTCTCCTCCAACCGCCAGATCGGCGGCCAGCCCAACGCGTCCCGGACGCCATCCTCCGCGACGTACGAGTTCTGCATGTCGATCATCGACAGCGCAGTAGACCCCATCGCTCAGCTCTCCTTAGGTGAACAGTCCAACCGTTGATCGTCTTCCCGCTCCGGTTCGGCGGCAGAAACAGTCAAGGCCACGCCGAAACCGCAGCTCTCTCCTAACTCTCGCGGGTTCATGGCTCCGAACTTGCTTGGGCGACCAAGGTCGGCTACCTCCGACGGGCCGACACCGCACAGCCTTCACAGTCTGCGGGGTCTAGGTGCCTTCTCGACTGCGGCCAGGTATTTCGGGATCGGGATGCATCGACAGCGGTTGTCGCCACGCTTCGAGTTTCCTACGGGTGTAGGACGTTCTCGGGTGGTCGGGACCGCCGAGGCGGACCTGGTCGACCAGGAGTTCTTCGAGAACCGCCACCGCGGCGACGGTGTCACCCGCCTCGTGTTGCCAGTAGGCAACCTCGGCACGAATTGACAGCTGCCAGTGAGGCCGGCTGGCACCGAAGACCCGAAACTCGTCGGCCAGCAACTCCTCCAGCATCGCCACAGCATCAAGTGGATGGCCTGCTTCGCCCCGGCACATGGCGATGTTGAAGCGGGTTTTGGTGATGCTCGGGTGATCGGCGCCCAAGGCCGCCTGCTGGTCGGCGAGCACGGAATGGAGCGCTTCGACGGCAGCAACCAGGTCGCCGGATCTGCGTAGCCAGCGGGCGAGATCGAGGCGAAGCCTGAGGACGCGATCGTCCTGTGGCCCGAAGACACGCAGGAGGTCGGGCAGAAGCCCGTCAGCTGCGGCAGTTCTCGCTGCGGGCTCGAATTGGCCCTTCCAGTGTAAGAGGCTGTGCCGGGCTCCCAGTGTGTCCTCGTGATCGGGCCCCAGAATTCGGATCAGGTCAGGTAGCAGCCCGGTAAGAGCGGACACCGCTGCGTGGCTATCGCCTGTTTCTCCACGCCACTCGGCCAGGGCATAGCGGGCGGTGAGAGTCTGCGGGTGGTCGGGGCCGAGGTAGTGCATAGCGCTGGCGCAGAGATTCTCGTGGTAAGTGATGGCTGCGGCAAGCAGTTCTGAGCCACCAAGGCTCTCGCCTGCTCGGAAGAGAACCTCGTGACCGCGAGGGGCCCAGAGGTGTGCTTCGGCGTTGACCAGCAGTGCGTCGGTGTTGGAGCGCAAGGTTTGCGCGAATGCCGTGTCGCGTTCGACTGGTGGCCAGACGAACAGCAGGGCGTCGGCGCAGACTCTCGCCGCGTTCTCGCGGTCGGATTCGCTGGTGGTTTCCCCGATTGCCCGTTGTACGAGAGCGTGCATTCGGATCATGCGATTCGGTGTCTCTCGTCCGATGGTTGCCAGGTTGAGGCGGTGGGCGATGTAGAGGGCGTCGCGGGCCTGTTCTGCTGTGACTTTCTTGTCGAGGACCTTTTCGAGGTGTCGCAGGACGGCGGGAGTAGTGAACAGAACCGTAGGTATGCCATTGGGGTCCAGAAGCGATGCCATGACCAGCAGAGGCCGCGAGACGCCCGCTGGTTCCATCCGGTCGGCCAGGCGAAGGGACAGTGACCAGGTAGCGGCGAGGGTGTTGCGGTGATCGTCGGGCAGGAGTTCACCAGGGCCGGGAAGCAGGTCCGGGAGCTTGGTGCGCTGGTCGGCCAGTCGGGTGCAGTACTCGCTGCAGGTGAGATCCCGGTCGAGGAGGTAGGCGGCCACTTGCGCCAGTGCTAGGGGCAGGTACCCGAGGTTGCGCGCGAGTTCGTCGGCTCCCTCGAGTAGGTAAGGCCGATCAGCGAGGACGTCGTGAAGATAGGCATCTGCCTCACCGGACGTGAAGACGTTGACATCGGTGATCGTGCGGTCCGCGCGGGCGAGAGCGACGTCCCGTCGACGCGTCGTCACCAGGACTTGGCCGGTGGCGATAGTTGGTGGCCACAGCCGCGTCAGATCGCCAGGATCCTGCAAATCATCGAGGACTATCAGCCACCGGCGCGTGGTCTGTGCCAGCCAGGTGAGCAGTTGCTCGGCCATACGTGCCGGAACCGTGGCGACTGGGCTGATGATGCGAGCTGCCGCGTCTGCGTAGCCGGTCAGCACCGATTCTCGGGAGGTTGCGGTGGCCCAGACCAGAAGGTCGATCGCGCCGGCGGCCCACTGTGATTCCGCGTGATCCGCGGCGAGTTGGGTCTTGCCAACGCCGCCCAACCCGGACAGGACACGTATCGGCGATACCGCGGCCCTTGATACGGCAGCACGGTCAGTGCCTGTCCGGTGCTCGCATAGGGCTCGCGGTTGGAAACAGTTCGCCGCCAGTGGTACGACGCCGACCCGGATCGGCCACGCGAGAGGTTCCGGTAGCGGCAGGTGAAGGTGCTGAACGTTGCCGTCGCCGATCTGTACGCCGGTCCCGCCCTCGATAGTCGCGGCGTACCGCGCCGTGTCGGCTGCACGGGGCGGCTCGTGCCGCGCTCCGGCGGAGTCGTCAGGCGCCATGCGGGCTACTGGCCGCTCGGGTGGCCGATGTGCAGGGTGTTGCCGTCACCAACTTGGACTCCCTGGGAGTCACGGATGCTCACTGTGTACTTCGAGGTATCGGTCCCGGGTACCTCCATCAAGGCCAGCAAGTCGCGCGCCGCGGCCAGTAGAACCGCGTCGTCAGCGACATCGACGGCGCGCAGGGCCGCTGCCAGATCTTCACGCCAGTCATCGGGGTCCGCTGCGTGTGCCTCGACCATCGAAACAAAGGCGGGTTCTTCGCCGTCTCGGCTCAGGCGGTCGCGGACGGCGGTGACCAAGCCACGGTACGCATCCTTCACCATCGACGTCGCGGTGTCTTTCATTCCGGCTGCCGCGCCTGCGGTCAGCGCCGTCACAACCAGATCTACAGCCTCCATCGACACCGCGAACACCCCCAAGTAGACAAGGCTGGGCCTGCACCGCTACTCAGTCAGTGTCTACGAAGCATGCACTCTGGCGCCACGCAATCGGAGAACTACGTTGTGTTATCAACGGTCGACGACCGCAGCGCTCCCGCGAGCTTCTCCCACCCGGCCGACTCACCCCGTGGCATACCTCAACTCTCAGCGGATCAAGCGACAGTGGCCGCTCGGAGGCCTGATCAACGAATGCGAACGGGCCGCGTAAATTCACTGGTCAGCGCCGGTGAACGACTTTTGGAACCCCACACGCAGCCGCAGGCGGCCTAGACGCCACCGTCCCCCTCTATGCGGCGCGGCAGCATCCGCACCCGAGACGAGCCGGCGGCGCCGCCTTACAGGCCGGCTCGGGTAGCTCGGTAGGGGCTGCGATGGCAATAGACCGCCGCTACACGATGCCCGGCACCGCGGGTCTGAGCCGTCGTACGACGTGGGAGCGGAGCGGGTAGATCTCTACGCCTGAGGAAGACCTTGATGTTGGGGGTATTCGACGTCGCCGGGATGAATGATCCGTTCGATGTGTGCGGGTGCAATCGGTGCCCGGTAGAAGACATCGACTGTGAGGCTGGACAGACCGAGGGATGCGCCAATGAACACGTTCGCCACACCGGGAAACGCGGTCGTCGTCGGTGAGGCGCGGAGATCGAGTAGGGCCACCACGATGCTGGGGATGCCGATCGATCGCAGTTTCGTGTTTATCGGGTTGTCGGTGTGGACGTGAGGCATGTAGATGGCTTCACCGCCCCAGGCGGCGAGAAGGAGGTTCAAACCTTCTGCGTCCTCGGTGAGGGTGGTCTTGGACAGAAACAGGCAGATCTGTCCGACACGATTACTGGTGAGGGCCATCCCTTGGATCAGGGTCGCGTGTTCATCCGTTGTGAGGTAACCGTGTTCTACAGCGGTGTCTAGCCGGGCAGTACCAAGTTTGGCGTCAAACAGGCGCAGTCCGTGAGCGCGGATGTTGTCGGTTTCGTGTGCCAGCAACCGGGTCGCGTGGTAGCCGCGCAAGAGGTAGCCGTCGAGTAGCCGGCGGACTTCCGCGTCGCGTTCCCAGAGGTCGAGGTCGGAACAGCCGAACTCGGCGGGGTCATCGATCAGGCCCTGCCGTTGCTCGGCCAGCTCGTACACTCGATGTGCGAGCTGGTCTGGCCACGTGCTGGAGTCATCGACGTCGACGACTGGGGCGAGCTCAGGGTTCACGGCGCTTTCCTAAGGGTTCAGAGCGGAAATCGGTAGGTGGGCGGCTGCTCGCAGGCGCTCGGCTTCGTCGGTTTCGTTCGCGTAGTGGACGCGGGGAATCTGCTCCCGTCAGCACCCCTGCCAAAGGCATACCTCGTTTGCACGGTTCCGAGTTCCAGGAGAGCTACTCGATGGGCTCATCGCCGTTGGCTGGTGGCAGCGGGATGTTCTCAGCACCGTGATAGCCGAGATCGATAAGACGAGTCCGCAGCCGGCGAGCGTTCCGGTCGCCGAGCCCGAGGAGAGCCGGTAGAACCTTGATCGCCGCTTGCGCCACGTAGTGCTGTTCCCACGGCTCCCCCTGACCGAGAAGCAAAAGCAGAATCCGGCTGGCACACTCCGTTGCGGCTGCAGTCTCACAGCGGTCGGCGACCTCGGTGACTAGATCGATCTGGCCTGCAGTGGTGTCGAGCGCTCGGAGGGTCAGCGTCGACCATGTGTCGTCGTCGAGGCCGGTCACGAATGCCCACCTGCCCGACGACGACAACACCGCGGCAGGAACGTCGCCTCGGTCCGCGTCGATCAAGGCACGCCAGAAGCCGGATGCGATGGGAATCCGTGGATCGTCCGTGTCGCATTCTTGCACGAGAAACGCCATGGTCTCGTTCGCGGTCGACAGACTCGCTGTGTTGCCGCGTAAAGCTGTGAGGACAGTGTCGCTTGTGTACTCCGGGCTGCGGTCCAAAACCGCTAGCAGTAGGGAGGTGATTGCAGGCTTGCTGCCGCTGTTCGCCGCGGAGAACAGGCGTTCGCGCAACGTGTCGCGCAGCCAGGCGGTCGGGTGTGCGTGCTGGAGCGTGATGTCGAATGTCGCAGCACCCACCTCATTGTCGCCGAACAGGAGCGACCTGTTGGTCGTTAGCCAGTCCGGGACGAGAGTCTCCAATAGTGGCCTTCGAACGGCCAACAGCGCCCGATAGTTGGCTCCTCTCGTGCCGTCGACCGCTAGGACTCGATCAAGCAGCGATGAAAAGTCCGCTCGCACCGCCTCTGTTCGGCGGTACTCCCACGCAGCGAACGCGATGGTCGCGAGGAGTGCTCGCCCGGAATCTGAGCTCATAGCGCGCCGCAACGTGTCCCTGTCCGCGGTCAGTGACTCGACCTCCGTGGGATCGGGCGTGAGGTCGATAGATTCGCGCGCCCAGTCCCAGACGGTGTCGAGGTGCGCGGAGAGGTCGCCGTCGGCGTTGGCTAGTGCTCGGGCGAGTTCGATACCCGCACTGTCAACGTTGCGCCAGTTGAGTTCGTAGTCGAAAGCGTCGTAGCCAAGGACGGTGGGGTCTTGGTGCGCCGTTCGTACCCGCCGCACGGTGTCGAGAAGAGATGGTGTCTCGGCTGCCGCTTCCCTGGCCTTTGCAATCAGGGCGTAGAAGTAGTGCAGGACGTAGAGCGGTTCCCGTAGCGTGGCGACGACGATGGCCGGGTCCTGGATCCATGCGCCTACGTTGTCGGTCACGACGACCTCAAGAGCACGGGCGAGTTCACGTGCCCCGAGCATCTGGCCGTCACTCGCGTTGTCTGGCCGCCACTGCGCAACCAGCTGCGCCGCCTCGAGTACAGGTAATGCGGCGAGCTTCTCTGTGCTGTAAGCGGAACGCTCGACGAGGAAGCCGGAGGCGCTGACCCGGGTGTCGAACTCGGCCGCATTAGGATGGCCGTACTTCTCGGAGACCTGCTCGATCGCGGCTTGCCAATCGGTGAGAACACTGTCGGGTAGGGCTACCGACCATCCCCAGGAACTTACCCACGCTCGCGGGAACTGGCCGTCTATCTGCTCTGGGGCCGCCGGCGGGACGCCAAGAGCGTCGCGCCATGCGTCAAGAAGGGCCGGATCTGGGGCGCGAGCGAGTATGGCGTCGATGAGATCTTTGTCGTCGCCAGTAATGTTCGAGGCCAGGCGTGCCGTGATGTGGTCGATCTGCTCTTGCACTGGGACGTCGTCAGCGTTGGCGAGGATCCGCGATGTGGCGCGTTCTCCGATCTCGCCCGGGATCGTGTCAGTCCACTGGCGAAGATCGAAAGTAGTGACGCCGAGCTCGCGAGAGCGGGTCAGTGCCACTGCGAAGTAGTGGGTGATGATGGAGAGGAAGTCGTGGCTATCGCCCAGGCTGCTGGTGAGCCGTGCGCTGTCCAGGGCAATGAACTTCGTCTCGGAATGCTGTGCCAATTTGCGAACTTTGATGGCCAGCAAGCGGATGCGCTCAGCGGCGTTGACTGCGGTCATTCCCGCGACGAGCTGTTCGAGGACGGTGGTGTAGTAGTAGCGGTTCCGGTCGAGCGGGCTGCCGGACAGAACCCGATCGGCAACTCGGTCGACGACACGCGCGGCGGGATCGGCCGCCTTGACGACGCCAACCGCGAGCGCGCGAATCGCCCCGCGATCGTCGGGGTGGCAGTCCATGATCGCTGCAACGACGTCATGTCCGGCCTCGCCGATCTGGGCGGCGACGCGCAGGAGTTCGAACCGCTGCCCCCAGCGCCGTGGCTGATCTGATCTCTTCACGTCTTTGAGCAGCGCCTGCAGTACGTTGGCGACCGCGTCCGGCTCGGTCTTACCGAGCCCGTCTAGCAGCCCAAAGACTGGCCAGGGCGTGTTTGGCTCCGGCAACTGAATCAGGCCCGCGTCATAGAGACGCATCAGCCAAGCACCGTCAGTCAGCGTCGAGATGAATAGCCGCAGGTGGTGTGCGTCGTTGGCCAACCCCCGCAGACGCACAAGCTGCGACGAGCCCTGCCACGGCTCGGCGGCCAGCGCACGGAGCGCACGCACGATCTGGTCCGGGGGCGTGAACATGCGAATGAACCAGGCGATGGTGAGGTCGTACAGCACAAGGACCTCGGCGAGGCTCATGTCGTTGTGCACACCCTCGTCGGCTTGCCTTCGCAGCTTCTTGTAGTCATCAGTGGGGTCGAGATCGGGCAGCGGGTCGAGCCCGGTCCTCTTGCGCAAGAAGGTCACAAGTCGTGCTGTGTGATATGAGTCTTGTCGTCTCTGCTCCGCGACCGCTCGTAGCTCTTGTTCCAAGGCGTCGAGTCCGGTTGTCCGCTCGGACTCTGGTGCGTCCCGGTATCGCCGCCACGCCTCCAGCACGGTATGGAGACCGCGGCCGTCAGCTGGAGTCTGCTCCGCGACGACTGCTGCGAACGCCTCTCGAAGATTGTATCCAGCGCTCTCGGCCAGCCGTAGTCCCTGATCGTCGACGATGGCCTGCTGGATGAGAGCCGACGCCGTGCGCACACAATCGATGATCTTCGCACTGAGCGGCAGCTCCTCCGCCATGCGTTCGGCTACGTCGGCGGGCAGCTCCAGCGGCAGCGAACCCTCTTCGGCGGAAGTCATGATCAGATAGTCGCTCGGAAGGACCTCACCGTTTCTGCTGCCTGACACAGTTATCCGGACGTCCGAGCGTAGCCCCAGGCCACGATGTCGACGTACCCGACGTCGGCAGAGTGAAACATATCTGTTCAGGTCACGGAAGGGGGACGCGTTTCTCGAACAGGTCCAGCAGCAAGTCGCCGTGGTCGTCGACGCGGTCGAGGACATCGTCGGCGGTGAACACCAGCTGGCTGGCGTGCCGGCACGTCTCCACCTCGTTCCAGGTGAGCGGGGTGGACACGGTGGGGTGTGGGGGTTCAGAAATCCGGTCCATGCGTCGGACCTGCGGCGACAGGCGCGTTCGACGGGTAGGGCATGATCGCCGGCCATGTCGTTGCGTTTGCTCTATCTGATCTTCTTTCGGCTGGTGGGTTTGGTGGTGTTGCTCGGCCGCTCGTCGGCGTCGAAGAATGTCGAGTTGCTGGTACTGCGCCATGAGGTCGCAGTGCTGCGCAGAGGCAACCCGAAACCTCGTCTCGATTGGGCTGACCGTGCTGTGTTCGCCGCGTTGGTCCGCCTGTTGCCCAAGACGCTGCGGACACACCGGCTGGTTACCCCGGGCACGATCCTGCGCTGGCATCGGCGCCTGGTAGCCGCGAAGTGGTTCTATCCTCACCGGGTCGGTCGTCCACCGGTCGACGACGCGATCGCTGGGTTGATCGAACGGATGGCCAGGGAGAACCACAGCTGGGGCTACAAGAGGATTCAGGGTGAGCTGCTCAAGCTCGGACACCGGGTCGGCGCGTCGACGATCCGGCGGATCCTGAAGCGGGCACGTGTACCTCCCGTGCCGGTCCGGGACACCGACACGACCTGGCGGCAGTTCCTGCGCACGCAGGCCTCGACGATGCTGGTGTGCGACTTCTTCCACATCGACTGCGCGCTGACACTCCGGAGAATCTATGTGTTCTTCGTGCTGGAGGTCGGCAGTCGCTACGTGCACATTCTGGGCACGACCACGAATCCGGATGGCGAGTGGACTACGCAGCAGATCCGCAACCTCGTGATGGATCTCGGTGGTCGAGTCGACGAGTTCAGGTTCCTGATCCGTGATCGGGCTGGCCAGTTCTCGGCCTCGTTCGACGCCGTCCTGGCCGACGTCGGCATGGAGGCGGTAAAGATCCCTCCGCGTTGCCCGCGGGCGAACTGCTACGCCGAGCGGTTTGTGCTCACGGTCAGAACCGAGCTCACCGACCGTATGTTGATCCTGGGCGAGCGGCATCTGCGCGCCGTGCTCGCCGAGTACCTCCGGCACTACAACGGTCGACGACCGCACCGCTCCCGCGAGCTTCGCCCACCACAGCCGACCCACCCCGTGGCAGACCTCAACTCTCAACGGATCAGGCGACAGCGGCTTCTCGGAGGCCTGATCAACGAGTACGAACGGACGGCGTAAACCTACTGGTCAGAGCCGTCGGCAGACTTGTGGAACCCCGCAGGGGGTTTTGCCTGTTGGGGGCCAGCGGAAGCTGCACCGCTGCCAGCAGGCACTGACCTCTCCGGCCAACGGGCCGAACGTGTCGCGCTGGCCGACCGGGCGGTCGCGGTGAGCCGCCCCAACGTGTCGGCGTGGAGCACCAAGGTCGTGGAGCTCGTCGAGCACTGCAGCCGCCCCCCGATCGAAGACGCGGTGGCACAAACGAGCCAGCAGCGTCCGCTCATGGCTGATCGTGCATCCCCGCAAATCGGTGAGCGGTCGTCGTGAGTGCGCCGGTTGCTACGTGTGAGTCGGGCACGAGCAGTGTCCGGCTCGTCGGCATCTAAAGCATTGCGGTCAGGGCGGCGATCAGTGTGTGCTCCACGCCGTTGCCTTGGGTGTTGCGCAGGTAGTGGGCGATGAGGCCGTAGGCGCACATCGCGCCGCCGCCCATGCCCGGGTAGTCGGTGGACCAGCCGCAGGCATAGTGCAACGCGCCACCGGTGGTCAGCAGTTCGTCGCTGGGCAGGTAGGCGGGTACCTCGCCGGCGTAGCCACTGATCCAGATGCCGTCGCTGCCGCCGTAGTTGTCACGGCAATGGGCCGCGTAGCCTGACACCGGTTCACCGCCGATCATGACCATCCTCAGCGGCGTGCCACCGGCGAAGCGCCAGACCTGTACCGGTACCGGGGTGCTGAACGTGAAGCTGTGTGCGTCGATCTGGTTGATCATGATCTCGGCATGCCGACTGATCCACCCCGGCGAGTTCGCCTGGCGAACGGCGAAGTTGGCGCGGGCCACTGCGAGGTTGTCGGGTGTGTCGGTGATGTCCAGCTTGATGTCGACGTCGCGGTACGCGGTGAGGATGGGCCCGCTGATCGGACGGCCGGGCGCGGAGAGCGTGTTGAGCACGGTTTGGCCGAGGTCGGTGCCGTCCGCAGTCAGTGCGGGCCAACTGGAAGCGTTACGGGGATTCTGGTCGCCGGCCGTGCCGGTGAGGAACTGCGCGAAAATTCCGGCGTCGTCTTCGATTACCGAAACGGCCAACCCTGGGTAGTCCGGGTCGATCAAGGTCACGCCGGGGCCGGATACAGGGTGGCAGCCGTAACCGAACAGCACGGCGATGGGGGCGCCGTCGAGCGTGCGGGCGACCAGGACCGGCAGATCGCGTTCCACGGAGGATAGGCCCTCCCTGTTGTAGGAGAAGTCCTCGTCGGCGACTTGGTAGTCAAGGGTGCACGCCGTCGGGGTTTCTGTGAGCGTTTCACGGACCAAGTCCACGATCTGATCCTGCAGCCGGGCTACGTAGGCCCGAATTGCGTCCCGCTCCGGCGATGGGTCGGCGATGTTGTAGAGGGTGTACGCGGTGACGTCATCGTTGATCACCGGGCCGTTGTGGGTGTGCGTTGCCGTGAGCACGAAATCGGACGACGCGACGCCGAGCGCGGTGATCCGTGTTCGGATCGCTTGATGGATGGTGCGTGGGAAGGCAAGGATGTCTGCGGTCACGATGACATTCGGGATGCCGGCGTCCCAGATGATCGTGCACCGCGCGTACAGCGGACGGTTCACACCGGTCGCCGCACGAGGGCTGTCACCTGCGTACCCGGCCAGCGCGATTCCGAGGCCTGGGGTGATGTCGACCTTGCCGACCGCGATCGCCAAAGGAGTAGCTGCCGCGTCGGCCCGGCCTGGCTGCAGCCACGGTGCGGCGAGCCCGTAGCCGGCCAGCATCACGCCGCTCTTGAGTACCGGTCTTCTCGGGACCTCCATCTTGCCCCCCTCGTGCGTGGGTATGGATATGAGTCAGGTCTTTGACCGCTCGAAGAAGCTACAGCGCCGTCTGTAACAGATCTCGACAGCGGCGGTTGCTTCATCGTCGAGCTACAGCCGCCTCGCGTTACAAACGCGATATGGCCGGGCACGCAAGAACCTCGGCCGGCTCGGACGCGACCTCGGCATGACCCTCCCGCGCTCGGCCGGTGTGGGACGGAGTCGTTGGCGCTCAACACGATCGACGGGTCTAGCGCGACTCCAACTCCTCCTGCACTGACTCGACGCGCAATTCGGGGTCGGCGACCTGCGCGGTGCGCAGCGCACCTGCCAGAGTTTCGACGATCACGCCCGCATCGAGCGCGTCCCCTCGGTCAGATAGTCCCTGGTGAGTTGGTCGGCCGCCGTCGCGTAGAGCCGCACTGCCAGCCGCTCCGCGGGCGAGTCGAAGTCCAGCTCCAGGCTCGCGGCGAACGGCGCGCGACACCGCCGCCAGTGGGCGCTAGACAACGTCCTCAACGCGGGCAGCGGATGAACTGGTTCGATCCCGCGTCGTGGTGCGCGTGCAGGACGTGATGCGATGGGGCAGTCGTAGATCGAACAGCCCTTGCCGCCCACGTCGGGCAGCAAGGGGCAGCCTCGGATATGCAACCGCAGTCCCGTAAATGGACGTAGACGACAGCGTGGCGGCTGATCAGTCGAGGAAATGCCAAGATTTTGAGATTGATCATGGTGGAGTGACCGCGAGACAACCGAGTACGCCCAGGTCGCGCAAGATCGACATGTCACGAGCGGCGAGACCCTACAGCGGAAGTGGCGTCGGCCAACGATCTGAGACAGACGGCCGAAACAGAGTGGGCTGCTGTCCAATGCGCCACGCAAACACGACCGTTGGCTCAGTCACAAAGTTCGGCGGTGCCAACTTGATTAGCTACATGTGCCGACTTGATCCGTCCGCCTGCAGCCTCGCGCATGGAGTCGGAGGCACGGGGGACGTCGGCCTGGCACGCAGCACGCACGCTCCGACGCGAGTCTGTCTGCGGCCCCTCAAACAAGTTTAAGCGCATCCCAGACCGGGAGGCTGTTCGCTGCCCAGCGTTTGCGGTACTTAGTGCGGAACCATTGCTCGAAATCGTCGCTCCAGTGTGAGTGAAGGAGACTGACCAGCGCTTCTCGCGCATCGCCCATGGCCGGATCGTCGTAGTTCGGCGTGTAGCCGCCGTCGTCCTCGTCGTAGGCCAGCAGATCGTCCCGCTGTGCTCGCTCAGCGTCTTCCGCGTCACTTGAGAACGCATCTGGCCGGTAGTATTCGCTTCGTCCAAGGTCTTCATACAGAGCCAGGCGGACAGCACGGCTGAGCAAGCGCACTGTTTCTACTGCTGCCTTAGCGAGTTCCTCGAACTGCTCGATCTCGTCCTTGGGCGCCATCGCGACGTCTGCTTCATCCGCTGTCTTGGCGGTGTGGAGCGCTCGATTCTGCTCCTCAAGTTCTTTGACCTTGGCCTCAAGCCCTGCCACTTGGGCTTCGATCTCGGTTGTCCGTCGCTTGGCAGCTCTTAGGTCGTTGGCGTCGACTCGGGTCGACTCGGCCAAGCTCTTCAGTAGGCTTGGAAGCCGCTTGTCGAACCCGGCCTTCTTCTCCTCCCACATGGACGTTTCGGCCTTGAGTGAGAAGGTGCGCACGATCCGATCGTGCAACTGCGACAGTCCCGCTGACTGGTTGATCTTCGCTCCTTGGAACTTGCCGAGAAGTTTCTCCACGCGTCCGTAGTCGACCGGCGGAACCAACAAGGGGAACGCGGGCATCTGCAGTCCCCACATCGCGCCGATCTCGATCAGGCAGACTTCGCTGTCGAAGAACGCTGGCGTGAAAAGCGGCAGCACAAGGCCAGCGTCGGAGAGTTGCTCCCGGAGATACTCCAGGTAGTTGGTCGTTCCGACAGGAATGCCCATGCCTTCGAGCGATGTGCAGAGGATCCGCTCGTGGGAGAGCCCCGTGCCGAGCCGGATCAGGTCGGCCAAGGCGTCCGCGAGTTCCTTGTCAGCGGAGGCGTGGGAGATGAACACCCGGCTGTTTGCACTGATTTGGGGCACGGTGCCTCCACTACTTGTTCGTTTGGTGCTCGCCAACTCACCAGCCGTGAGGTCATATGCCTCCAGGCCCGCTTCCACGATCTCGTCCTGTCGCCCGTCTCGCTCAGCTTGCAGGAGCGCGGCGTTGACGTGCTTTCGGATCCCCCAGCCTTTGCTGACCGAGTCGTAGGTCAAGCCGAGGTCATGTGCAACAAAGAAGGCTTCAGCCCGTGCGCCACCACCGTCGACCATGGCCTCGATCAGGCGGGTGATGTCTTCGCTCTTTGCCACGAGCACACCATAGCTTGAGTTCTGACCTGTCCGGCGTGGCCGGGGAATGCTCGACTTCGTCTTCTTCGGTGTGGTTGTCCTGACGATGTGCACATCATGACGTTGAGCCGGTCGCCGCGCCTCCGGTCGGTCGTCCTGAGCCGGGCTAAATACGTCTTTTGTCGCTATTGCCCTTTTCGCCGGAACATGGCGGCGCTGGTAGCAAGACCTGACGGCCAAGCTCCTTCCAGGGCTCCGGCGTTGCCGGCAACACAGCCTCTCCCGCGCAACGGCATCCCTCGACGAGGAGCAGTGGGACGATCTCACCTTCCGACAGCCCTGGGCAGGCGATCACATCCTCGCTTCCGCGACCCACCGCTGAGGAAATGCCACGACAATGAGACTGATCTTGATGCCACCACCGTGAGACGATCGAGGAACGCCAGTCGGAACAAGATCGACATGTCACCCGCGGCGAGACCCTACAGGCGGTGTAGGGTCTCATATCCGGTGGCCAAATCTCATTGATCTTGGCCAACATTGGCAAATATGCCATCGGATTGAGATTGATCATCGCTGGGCCATCTGAGTGGGCCTTGGCGACTCGCCGATCGTCGTCGGGCCCTCGTGTGCCGGCGCGGTGTATGCCTGGGTGGCGTCCGCCGGCTCACCTGCGGTGGGAGACGATCGTGGTTACGTCGAAAACTCTTCCGATAGTCGGTTCATGTTCGGCTTCCAGACCACGCATCAGCGCTGGTGACCAGCTTGCTCGACATTGACGACAGACCTTGCGTGCAGCCGCGCCATGGCGTACTTTTCGTTCCTGCTAAGGGCAGCGCTACTATTCCGGAAGCTTTGGTCTGCTACTGTGAACGGCCTCACGCGTTTCTGATCGGCGAGCATGCGGGCGCAGACGGTGTTCGATAAAATGCCGCTTGAGGTCGCGCATATGTCGAGCCCGCTCCGCGACAGCTCCAATTGCCAGTGGTACCCGCCAACGCGGAGCAAGTCCGGGCACCGAGGTGTTCAAGTCCTTTGGCGGGCCCGGGCAAGACCTGCCCGTCGCGGCCACGGACGTGCCGCGAAGTCACGCTCAGCCTAATGCATGAACGCTGTCAAGATCATCAGCCAGCCCCTCGACCAGGGTGGGCAGCATCGCGAGGATCGCGCCAGCCAGTACGTGATCACCGTTCGTTAATACCGGACGCTGACCGAGACGTGCCCAGGCCAGCTCGCCTTCGACGACTGCGTTGAACATAATCGCAAGATCGAGCCATGTCCGGCCGGGTCGCAGGCGCACTCCGTAAGCATGTGAAACCTGCGCATAGAGGCTGGCCCAGCGAGGGAGCAACTGGTTGAGCTGGGCTCGGCAAAACTCGCGAACCCGCGGATGGTTGGGCATCGCGCTCTGGACGATGCCCTGCAGGCTGACAAGCGGATCTTCGAGCATCAACCGTACCTCTTCGTCCGCCAAGCGGCGAACGAACTGCCCAAGGCTCAAATCGGCGACCATGCTTTGACTTAGTGTCTCCATATCGTCGAGGTGTGCCTTCTGTGGAGCGAGCCGGAACATGTAAGAAATAAGGTCTTCAGTGTAGCGGTCTTTGCGATCCCATCGATATCGGAACATATTGACACTGAGTCGCAATTCGGGCGCGACATCTGCAGATTTTCGCAGAATTCGATCACGAGAGATCGATTCGAAAAGTTTCGACCTCTCGTCTTCCTCGAAATCAGGCTCGGCACTGTCGATCAGGTCCTCTCGCAGCAACTCCAGGCCTACATTGAGAAAAGCCCTTGTTTCCGCCATGTTGGCCAACCGTAGACGGGTATCGCGCTTGCGGCCGACCGCGATGTCGCGCAATACGGCACTGAGGTCATCGTCTCGCGGCGTTCGCGAGCCCGCCGTGACAGGCATTAGACCCTCCTACTCCCTCGCCCAAATGGAGCAACCAGCTCTGGGGCGCCCGGTCTGGGTTGAATATCTCGACATGCCAGTCTGGTGTTACAAGATTCAGGTTGGATCAATCGGGTTCGCCCCGAAAAGTTACCTTGGACAGACATTGGCGGCTGTCAAAAAATGAAGGGAGGAGTTCTTCGAAAGGGGGCGTCTATGCCCGTCATGTACATCTTCATCGCCGCAGGCATGTCCGCTGTTCTGCTGACGGTGATGGCCGTCGCGGGAGTTCGCGTGGCACGGCTCAGGCCGGCCACCACTTTCTGGCTTGCCGGGATACTGCTTGTCGCCGTCCTGGCGATCGGCACGGGGGATCCTTCGATGCTGGATTCCCTCGCCAAGCTGGCCCACGGGCTCCTGTGAGCGAACATCGACGACCGACTCCGGTCGCGCGCTGGCGCGGGGTCGTCGTGGTCGGGTTGGCGGCGCGTCACAGTTCGGCCTGCTCCCCGACGTCGAGAGGAAATGCCACAGGTTTGAGACTGATCATGGTGAAGTCGCCGTGAGACGACCGAGAATACCCAGGTCGCACAAGGTCGACATGTCACGAGCGGTGGGCCCCTACGGGCGGCCTGGCGATTCGATGTCGGGTATGGGGCCCCGATTTGATGGCCCTTTCCCGAAGATCTTGGCCCTGGATGGCCCTGGGGTCATCCGCCTGGGATTTATCTTGTCTGCCGGTCGATGGGCCGTTCGAGTGGGACCTTGCGACTCGCCGCGGCCTGGCGAACCGCAGCTCGGTTGAGTGTAGTAGCTCCGCCCACCACGACATCACCCACAAAACCCTGGTGCGCAACATCGGCAGACTCGAACGCGCCCTCGCCAGCTCGTGCACCTCGCGTCGGTCGCGCCGCACGCCGTCACCGGACTCACCGCCCAGGGTCACGGCATCGCCGACATCATCGCTAAAGTCCTTGCATAGCAACCCGAACTCAACGACTCGCCCTGGTGAACTGAGCGGGGCAGCCTCGACGTGTGGCCTGCGCAGGGACTGCTCCGGTTCTAGTGAGGGCGCAGGGCGGTATCGGATGGTTTGGGTGTCGGGAGGGTAGGCGCGGACAGTCATCCGGGCACAGGCGCTAAAGTGCTCCCGTTGACCCTGAGACCACGCCATGGTGATGGCCGCCAAGGACCAGTCTCGGGAGAAACACCACCACTGGTGGACTCCTGAAGCTGGCTCAGGGCCAGAAGGGAAGATTGCAGATGGCCGAACGGCCACACTGCGCTGAGTGCGGCGAGTGCACCACCTGTTTCGAGTGCGGTGCATGCACTACGTGTGCTGAGCGTAATGAACGAGGCAGACGACGTCGCCAGATGAGGAGCGTGGCAGCAAGTGCCACCCCGCTCCTCATCGGGCTGGCGACGCTAGTGCGAGAGGTTGCGTCTCTCGTCCACTGGCTCTAACCGCCTGCCTGTCACTGGATGCGGGGCCGGCTCCCTTTGGGGGCCGGTCCCGTGTCGTGTGCTGAAGGTTCGCTTAGCGTCCTCTGTGTCAGCAACCCGACCGGTGCAGTATTGCACGCGCGGAAACAGGAGCGGTAACTGAGTTGCCGCTAGAGCCCCGTTCTACGCGGCTCGGTGGCAACCTTGTTTCCACGTTTTCTACGAAGCCCAAGGTCGGTGGGCTGCTATCGGCCCACGCACGTCGTTGCGTTCTTCTGGTCTGGACGAGTTCACTGGTCCGGTGTGTCCGTGCGCTCGAGCGCGTACCCGATCTCGTAAAGGTGGCCTGGCAACGCGGTCTCGTTAACCTCGCAGACCCGTCCGTCCGGGCTGCGTGCGATCCGCCGCAGCCGCAGCATCGGTGCACTGGATGGTAAGGCCCACAGTTCGCGCTCCCGCGCGGACGGTGGGCGGGCGCCGACTCGCTCCTCCATGTCCAGCTCCGCCTGCAGGTGCTCCTCCATCCGGTCGAGGATCCCGCCCGGCCCGGTCTCGGCTTCCGCGATGACGGGGAGCTCGTCGACCAGCCACGGCGGCAGGTAGCTGAGGGAAACGTGGTGCACCTCGTGGGTGTCGGGGTCGCCCATCACGCGATCGCGGATGACCACCGGTTGACCCGGTGTGGTCCCCAGCAGCACGGCGAGATCGGCTGGGGGCGGCGCTGTCCGGACCTGCGGCTCACGAACAGCGACCCAGGACTGTGCCGCCAGGTCGAAGAAGTATCCCCGCTCGTCGCGGAAGATTTTGCGCTCTCGCACGATCACCTCGCGCACGGGCGCGGCCGTCACCACCGTGCCGCCGCCAACCCCGCGCCTCGTCTCGACCAGGCCCTCCGCGATCAACTCCCGCACCGCACGCTGGACCGTCTCCTTCGACGCGTCGAACTGGCGGGTGAGCTGACTGAGCGGCGGCAGCATGTCCCCCGGCTGGTACGTGCCGTCGACAATCGAGTCCCGCAGCTCTGCCGCGATCACCTCGTACGTCGGCTTCTTGACCACCACACCAGCCCCTCGACGCCGCCGGAAACCAAAGTCCTAGGACTATTGCGCATCAAGACCCCGACGTGCAATTCTCAAAGTCCTAGGACTTTAGGTTTGCGGTGGTATCCGGCCGGTACCTCGCACCACGTCGTGCACCACATCCAGCGGGGGAGTCAGTCGTGTCCACCATCGTGTTGCCCAGCAAACGGCCGGCCCCTGCTTTCCGCGTACAGCGAACCGCCGACCGGCGAACGAACCCCCAGAAGCACCACCAGACCACCGCGGCAGCCGTCACGGCCGATGTTCCCGACGCGGAACGGAGTGACGCCGAACTGCTGCACAGCGTGCGCCATGGAGAGCCCGCCACGAGGGCGGCCGCCTACGGCGCCCTTTACCTGCGGCATCGCGCGTCGGCGTACCATCTGGCCGGGCAGCCGGCCTGTCCGGACCACGAGGCCCACGACCTGGTCTCCGAGGCGTTCCTTCGCGTGCTCGACATCCTGCGGGGCGGGGACCGTGGCCCGGAGGACTCGAAGTTCCGCGCGTACCTGCTCACCACCCTGCGGCACATCGCCTACGACAGAACACGTCGGGAACGCAGGATCACCGTCACCGCGGACGTGGAGACCACCGCGATCGAGACGGGCAACCCAGACACGATCACCGTGCCGTTCCGGGACACCGCGCTCGCCGGTCTGGAGTGCCTGTTCGCCGCGCGCGCGTTCGCCCGGCTCACGGAGCGGTACCAGGAAGTGCTGTGGCACCTCGAAGTCGAGGAGCTGACTCCTCTCCAGGTCGCTCCGGTGATGGGGCTGACCCCGAACGGTGTCTCCGCTCTGGCCTATCGGGCTCGTGAGCGCCTGCGGCAGGAATACCTGCAGATGCACGTGCTTGAGCGTGACGGCCGTTCGCGGGGCTGTCTGGCGACCGCGGGAAAGCTCGGTGCGTGGGTACGGAAGGGGCTGGGGAAGCGGGAGAACATGCAGGTCGGTCAGCACCTGAGTGAGTGCGCGGCCTGCGGTGCCATCGCTGCCGAGCTGTACCAAGAGGTTCCAGCCTGAGCGATCGTCGCACGGGCGAGCGCCGGTAGCCGGCACACCAAGCCAAGGTTCTATCAAGGGCAAGGACTTTAAACGGCGTCGCTGCATCCCCTTGTGCTGAGCGTCCTTGGCATGCTGTGCGCCTGGACCACGCGGGAGTGGATCGAAATGCTCCACTCTCGGTTGCCGACGTCTTCAATGATCACCCGTTCACGGATTTTGTCTCAGGTGCCGTCTGGGAACGTCCACGGCGGGTCGGGGAGACTGGTTCTGGGGTTGCCATTGGTCGGGGTCGGTACCGGGCAGGACGTGCCGGATGCCTCCGCGCGGGTCGGGGACATCGCCCTTGTAGCGGGGGATCACGTGCAGGTGCAGGTGGTCGATCGTGCGGCCGGCGGCGCGTCCTTCGTTGACGCCGATGGTGTAACCGTCGGGTCTGTACTGTTCGTCGAGCTGCTGCCTGATCTGCTTGGCCAGGTCGTGGATCTCCGTGTGTTCGTCGCGGGTGAGGTCGAAGTACGATTCGACGTGCCGTTTCGGGATGATTTCGACGTGCCCGCGGGCGGCGGGGAAGTTGTCGACGCGGACGTAGGCCGTGGTTCCGTCGATCATGATCGTGTTGATCTCGGGGTCGTGGAATCGGCAGAAGATGCAGTCTGTGGCGCTGGATCTGGCAGGGTTGCTCGGCGGCGAGCTCGGTTCCATGATGGGTGGTCCTTGCTGGGGTGGGTGTGTCGGTTAGGCAGGGTTGTCGCGATGTGGTCGCGGGCGGTGGTTTGCCGGGGTGATCGGCGTGGTCGTCAGGCCGCGGTCACCGCAGATCGACGCCATACGGTGTACGACGTGCTCGATGCTGAGGGTGGAGGTGTCGACGATGATGGCGTCGTCGGCGGCTCTCAGCGGTCCTGTGGAGCGGGATGCGTCTGCCTCGTCTCTGCGGAGGACACTCGCGAGGACCTGCGCGTGACACCGGGCGTTGTCCTGGAGCATGCGCCGCCGCGCCCGGACTTCGGGTTCCGCGGTCAGGTAGAACTTCACCGGTGCTGTCGGGAACACCGCCGTGCCGATGTCGCGGCCTTCGATGATGCAGCGCCGGTGTTCGGCGGCCCACTGTCGGATGAGGGCGGTCACGCGCAGCCGCACGGGCGGCAGGCTTGCGACCACGGGGACAAGGACTGAGACCGGGTCCAGCCGTAGCTCATCTGGTGCGTATTGCTCTGGGGCCAGGACAGTGGCCGAGCCGCCTGCTGTGAGCAGTTCGTCGCAGAGTTCGGTGATCGCGGAGGTGTCCTCGACGGTCAGGTGTCGGTGCAGTGCCTCGTAGGCGATGATGCGATACGGTTTGCCGCTTTCGAGATAGTTCAGGCCGAGGGCGGATGCCAGGGCGAGGCTGGTGGTGGTCTTGCCGGCCGCGGCGGGCCCGTCGACCGCTATCACCGCGGACGGTGTGGTGTCAGACATGAGTCTCCTTCGCGTTGTGCCGCATCCGTGTGAGCGTGGTGCGGCAGATCGGATCGTTGGTGTAGTGGTGCGTGTCGCGTGCGCCGCCTGGTCGTCCGCGCGTAGCCGGCTGGTGTCGTGGGCGCCGGCGGGCGTTGTGGTGGACGGTTCGGTATCGGTCATCGATCCCTGTCTCCGTCGGTCTCGTCGGCCGATCTGTGTGGTTGTCCAGTTGCGCCGTCGGTGTCGGTGTCGGGGTGTGGCGGTTCCGGTGTCTGGTCCGGATCGAAGATCCGGGTGAGGGTGCGTTCGGAGCGGCGTTCGGCGGCGCGGAGATACAGCGCGAAGAACCCGCCGAGGGCGAGGAAAGCGGCGACGCCGACACGTGGGGGGATGAGCGCGCAGACGATGATCACGCTGATTGGCGTCACGGTCGCTGCCCGGCATCGGGCACGGCGGCGGGCGGCGGGCCTGTGTGGGGCGCGGATGTGATGGCGACCTGGACCGCTGTCTCGGACACCAGCCAGAGCAGCCGTGTTCTGGTCGTCGCGATGATGAGGCTTCCTGGGGCTCCGCCGGCGAACGCGCGCACGGCTTGCGCGCTGTGCGCGTTGTGGAGGCGCAGCAGAACCTTCCGCCTCTGCACCACGGTGCGATACCACCAGATCCGTCCTCCGGTCGTGCGCGGGCGGTATCGCCAGCCGCTCACCACAGCGAGCAGGTCCGCCGCGACGTCGCGGATGTCCACGACGTGGCGTCTGTCGCTGTAGGCGTTCAGGTCACTGCGGAGGTGGGTGTCCCACCGGTGCTCCTGCTTGGCGGTCCAGCTGTCCACGAGGGGGATGACGACCTCGGCGGAGCCGTGGACCACCACAGCATCGGCTCCTGTGCGCAGCGCGTGGTGAATCCCGGCTTCCAGGATCCGCGCCGAGTCTTCGTCTTCTCGCCCGACCATTTACTCCGGGCCTTCGGTCGCGGAGTGGAGCGCCGGCTTGAGACTGATCCGGCTGTTCTCCTTGCCATGTAAGGGTCGCAGGCGCACCGTCGCGGCGGATTGTTCCAGGCGAGGCTGAGAGGCCGCCCGGAATCGGTCCATGACCGTGCTCTGACGCACAGGGCACTGAGTGGGCGGGCGGTGGCCGGTGTCCTGGGTGGGGAGATGAGATCGGGCAGTGCGTTTCCGGGAGGGTGATCCGGACGGCCGAGGCGAGCGCGGGATGGTCACGGCGACACCGCGGGGTGCTGCTGGCTGAGATGGCATCCGGTGGTCACCTCGACCACCGCGTTGCGGGAGGCACCGAAGCTGAGGACAGCGCCGGTGGAGTCGAGGAGGGTGGCCGTGTAGTTGCCCGGCTGGTCCGAGGCTACCCCCGCACGCCGGAAACCCTGTCTGGCGGCCATATTCGTGACCAGGTCACGTGCCACGGTCCACTGTGGATGTGTGATTCCGTCGGACGCGGTGTACCACAGCGGCAGGGCCGCACGCTGTCCGTCGAGCGCGGTGAACTCCGGATCACAACTCCTGGCGCTGCCGCGGCTCCGGTTATCGCGGTGCCACGGTCCCCACGGCAACCGCGCGGACAGCGCGTCCCGCAGAGCGGTCAGGAGTTGCTCGTACCGGGTGACCACGGTGGTGATGTCGGGGCGTTGCCGCAGGACGGCGAGTTCTCGCGCCGCGGCGTCCGCGCTGCCGGGCCGTTCTGCGGGCGGGGCCTGGTGCGAGGAGCATGCCGACACCAGCAAGAGCACGAAGGCCAGCACGGAGCGTGTGATCGCGGCCGGTACGCGAGGTGAGTGGAAACGACGCATCTATTCCACCTCGTCACCGCGTGGGGCCACGGCATACAGCCGAGGCGGTCCGTCCTGTGACGGCGACGGCGGCGGGCCCTGCGTGTCGGATCGGCTGTTGCTCCCGCACGGGCCGAAAATCAGGCAGGTGGCGATCTCTGTGGGATCGATGGTGCGGGCGTGGTGTTCCACGCGGTCGAGCTGCTCGGGGAGGGCCTTGCCGTCGGTGCTGATCGGAACGGGGATACTGCGGTGCTGGAGGCAGCCGTCGATCGTGCCACAGGGCGTGACGATGACGGTCCAGTCTTCGCCGTGGCGGGCGATCGACACGTCGAGCCCGGCCAGATAGTGGTCTGCGGCGGTGAGCTCGCGATCGTCGGTGTCGAGCACGCCCCCGAAGCTCTCGGGGTAGTAGAGGTCGGCGGTGCTGAGGTCCGCGCTGCGGTCGAGAACTGTCCAGCCACGTCGGCTGAGGTACTCGATCAACTGATCCACCGGCTGGCCCTCGGGTGGGAGCTGGGGGTCGTCGCGGTGCGCGAGGAGAGGGGCGATGGCGGCGTGATGCCGGCTGGGTGGAGTGTCGGACATGGTCCTGCTTTCACGAGGGGTGGATGCGCGGGATTCCGGGGTGCTGGGCCCGGCGGGTGAGAACCGATTCAGTGCCAGTCGCGGCCACACCGTCCTGCAGTTCACGGCGGAAGGCCAGGGTGCGGAGGTTCTCGATGACGAATTCCGTGATCTTCGTGTCCGTGGGTGAGCCGGGTGCGCGTCCACATCAGGTGGTGGTGATCATGGGTGGGAGGAGCGTGAGGTCCGCGATGCGGCGAGCGACTTCGCGGACACCATTGCGACCAGCACCGCGGCGACGAGGACCACCATGTGCCCCGGGCGGGTATCCGAGTGTCGCGGCCCCCGGTCACGCGCTCGCCTGGTGTGGCCCGGCTGACCGGTCCGGAACGCGCCCCGTCGCGGTAGCGACGAAGGGCGGCTGCGGAAGCCAGTGGCCTTCGCGGGGGCACCATCGCTGACACCGGGCTCAGCCACTGGTGAAAGTGGGTTGATCGGCAGTACACAGGCCCGCTGCGCAGGATCCGGGCTGCTGCGTGGACGGTTCCCGGGGATGGCTGAACGCTCCACGGGTCGTGATGTCGCGGGCATGAAGAATCCGGAGGATCGTCTCGGCGTCCGTGCCCGTCGCGTGGCCGAGGGCGTGGCTGGTGAAGCCGTAGGTGTAGCGGCGGATGATGGTGTCGTGGTCCAGCTGACCGTCGGAGAGGCGCGGGATCGGCGGCAGCGATGGCCGTGGCGGAGAGGCTGGGGTTTCTTGGCGGGTTGCGATCTCGTCGAGCTGTCGCCGGTCTCGTCGGACGAGCAGATCGACGGGGTCGATTCCGCTGCGCTGGGAGACCTTGTGCGCCAGCGTGGGAGTGATGTTCCGGTGTCCGCCGAGGACCTTGTACATCATGGAAGCGTGGAAGCCGAATGACATTCCGAACCGTTTGCGGCCGAGACCCGAGTCGGTGACGATGGCCGCCAGCAGCTCGAGCGCCGTTGCCTCGTCATCGAGCTCCCCGCCCGCGTACCGGGGGATCAGCGCCGGCGCCGGGTGAGCCACCCGCGCCCCCGCGTCCGGCGTGCCCTGCCGGCGGAGATCATCGATGTCGGAGCGCGCCTGGCGCGCGAGCAGGACAAGGGGGTCGAGCCCGCAATACCGGGCGACTGCGTCGGCATAGGACACGCTGATCGGGGCACCGACCTTGACGATCTGGTGGAGATGACTGACATTCCGGCCGATCGCGGTCGCCAGTCTCGCCAGGGGAATATCGTGGGTGGCGAGGACATCGCGAAGGACGTCGGTCACCGTCAGGTCGTCATCGGGATCCAGTAGCACACGCATCTCGTCGTTCTCCGTCCTTTGTGGAGCAGTGGTGTGGCCGCATGGGTGCTGGCGGGAGGTGGAACTCGGGGTCGCCCTGCGTCTCTTTCGCTGGTCTCTGGTGCGTTTGCGCTCTTGGTCATGTGGGTCTTGGCTACCTGCGTGTCGGCGGGATCCGTGGCGTTGGTGGCTGGTTAGTCGGCAGGTGCCCGTGACTGGAGTTGCGGAACGACTGCCGCCGGCAAGTTCGCGAGGATCGTCGTGAGGTGACATCGCCTTGCGGCGGTTGGACGTCGGTGTTTCCATGTCGGGTGCGTGGTTGGCATTGATCGGGTGAGCGTTTGCGGGTAAGGCAGCAGGAACGGCAAGTGTGATCACGGCGCTTCACAGCGCTCTCGGAGGTCTGCGGTAATCGGACAGAGAGCGCCTTTCGATGTCGTTCGCGTCAAGGATCCGGTACACAGGTGTCGTGCTTGTGTGAGCGGCGCGGGCGATTCCGGCGACGCTGTATCCCTCGACATAGCGCGACACGATCGTCGCCGCGTCCAGCGTGCCGTCGGCGAGGCGGTCGATTGCCGGGGGCTGACGGCGATAGAACCGATTCATGATCGGGGGCTGGTTGGGCGGTGCCGGTGACGGGTTGCTGTGACCGCGGCCGCGTGGCTCGAGCGGCACCCCGCGCCGGTCGAGGATGCGCCAGATGGTGCCGTACGACACCGAGTTGTTCTTGGCGATGTCCGCGATGGCCATGCCGTTGCGGGAGGCTGTCTCGATCGCGTTCTCGTCGAGTGTGACCTGATTGCCGGTGTTGGGGTTGCTGCGGTCCTTCGGTTCCTCCGAGGCGATCTTGTCCAACTGTGCTTCTGCTTGGAGCATCAGCAGGTCCAGCGCCTCGACCTCGAATTGCTGCTGTAGGTGGTAAGCGAGCTCCGGACTGATCGACATCTCGCCTGCGAGAACTTTGCCGATATGCCCAGGTGTGAACGTGACCGATCTGGCGAATTGTGCTTTGGTGAGCCCGGATTTCTCCCAGGTCTCTCGAAGTAGCTGGTGAGCTGGCGTGTCCAACATGGCTTTTCCAGGCTGTGAAATGAATGTGGAGCAGACGTGCGTTGGTGGCTGATCACCCTCAGCCGGAGCGGTGAGGGTGATCGCTGTCGTCGTGGTGCTGGCTGTGGCTCGCGGACGTGTCCGGCGCGGCGAGGAGGCCGACGATCATCGGCCACACATCGTCGCCTCCGCTGTCGGTGGCGACCGGGCTGCTGGTGCTGGCCGGTGCGGCCATGGCCCCACCGTGGATCCCGCCGTCGGCGGCAGCGACCGGCGCGCCACCGAGACCGGCGGCGACAACCGCCGCCAGGGCGGCCACGGCGACGCGCAACCCGCCGCGGCGGCGGGGTCTCGAACGTGATGCTGTCACTGTTTCCCTTCTCTTGTAGTGCTTCCTGACGCTGACACGGGAGGTGTGCGAGCGCGACCGTGGGCCACCGGATACGGCGGCAATACGCGCACGACGGAACCCGGTGCTCGCAGCATCGGCGGTCCGGCACCCGGACGCCCCGGGCTGCGACGTCAGGACATGGACATCGCGGTTCTCCGCGTGGCGTTCCCCGAACGCGCTGGTGGCGGTGTCAGCCGGGTGCGGGCTTGAGGCGGGGTTGTCCTCGGCGAGCGAGGCAGGCGCGCCGGTGCGGTCAGGGGTCTCGCTCGTCGGCACGCGCCGAGGGGTGAGGATGCGGCCCGGCCATCGGCGTGTGTCGGTGGCCTGCGACCGGAGCGCCGCAGGCGGCCTCGACAAGCTGCTGGTAGAGGCCCCGCGCGGGACCGGGGGACTGGGCCATGAACATCACCGGGGTATGGGCATCGGAACGGTCGATGACGATCCGGACCGCTCTGCGCGTGTCCACGTCGACGAAAAGGTGTTCGCGAACCGAGCAGCGGTGCACGATCCTGCGGCCGCACAGGCTGGACAGCCACGTTCCGGCGTCGTCGCGATCCAGCACCGCGGCGTCGGTGACCCTGGTCAGGCTGCAGCCGGCCAGCGCGACCGCGGCGTGGTCGACCAGATCGGCGAGCGGGACGCCGTGTTCCAGCGCCGGGTGGGTGGCGGCCGGGGCGACTCGCGGTGATGCGGTCACGACGCGGCCTTCGTCGCGATCGCGCACCACACCGGCAGCTCCGGGCCGGGCAGGTTCTCCGGTGGAGGACCCGCCCAGTGCGACACCGGCGCCACGCCCGGCGGCTCGAGGGTCCAGCCGTCGAACCAGCCGAGGATCTCGGCGTCGCTGCGCAGCGTGAGGTGTGGTTCGGTCGTCTTGCCCAGGTGTCTGCTCAGGGCGTCGAGCGCGGCGGCTTCCGCTGTCCCCGCCGGGGCGGGTCCGAGGGCGCTGACCCCGATCACACTGCCGTCGGCGATCTCGTCACGGTAGGCGCGGATCAGGGCCGCGACGTCGCCTGGCCAGTGTGAGGGGTCACCGACCACGGTGACGCACACGGGTTCCGTCAAGTCCAGTGACCAGTTTCCGGGCTTGTGCGTCATGTGCAGGGGCCGGTGCACGTCGTGGATCCCCGCCATGATCGCCGCCGCCCGCTCGCCGCGCGCCCGGCCGGCCTTGGCGAGGGCGAGGTTCAGGTATGCCCAGGTAACGGTCTCGCGGGCCACCAGGACCGTGGTGGGTGCGTCGACGACGGCCTTGACCGCGGTGTGCGGAGTGGTCGCGCCCAGCCCCGCGGGAAGTGAGGCGCGCAGGATGACGAACTGCCGGATCCCCCTGTCCCGCGCCGCGAAGTTGACGACGCGGTGGAGAAAATGCCGCTGTGCTCGCAGGCACCAGCGATAGCCCGGCACCTCAGCGTCGATCGCGTCGGCCAGGTGCCGGTCGGCGACGAAGACACCCATGTCAGTGGGCGGCTCGTGTGGTTGGTCACCGGTGCCCGGCTCGCCTGGTTTGTCGAGGAGGTAGGCGCTGAGACGGCCGACGGTCGGGTGGTCGACCTCCGCTGCCTGGTCGGGGACGGTCCCGGGTGGGGTCAGCGAGTACGGGCCAGGCGATGACGGGACGGTGGACCGGTCCTCCTGCACGGCGGAGACACCGTCGGAGGAGGAACGTCGTGTGCGGGCCGGGCGGCGGGCGAGCAGCGTGAGCATCTCCGGCACAGGCTGCACAGTGGACGGTGATGGACCATCGCCCGAAGGGGTTTGGGTTTCGATCCCGCCGAAATGCAGGAAGTCCCATTCGCAGGGGTCGACGAAGAGGCGTTCCAGCTCAGCGGCTGTGCGCAGAACCAAGGGCGACTGGGTGCACATCTCGAACTCGGCCTCCACCGGCAGACGCCGCGGACCGGAGGCCGCGGTCCGCGGCGGTGATACCTGACTCACCCACACCCAGCTGCCGGCGGATATGACGTTCCACAGCCCGGACAGCATGGTCTCTGGCGTCCTGGTGTGCTGAATCGCGGCGCCGATCAGCACACAGACCGGTTCGCTCGGCGTGATGTCACCAGCCACATCGGCCGCGCGGAGACACCGCTCGATGTCGGGGTAATCAGGCAGCCAGGCCACGTCACTGTTGCCCCGGCAGCTGCTCACCAGCCAGGACCGCACCGCGGCCTCGCGGTCGTCGAGCACGTACAGCACCCGGCAGCCCGCACCGGCCGGCAGGCGTTCGTGGGCTGGGCGCAGCGGAGGACGATCCGGATAGAACACGACGAACTGTCGTAGTCCGTCCTCGAGTGCCCGCCTGATGACCCTGTTCCGCTCCCGGTACTCGGCCGCGATCGTCGCCTCGATGCCGGGCAGGCAGTGGCGGAGCCGGGACACCGCCGCGTCGGCGCCGATGTCATCGCGTAGCCCGCCGAACGCGGCCCGCACCCCGGCACGCGTCACGATCCAGTGTGGACCGTCCGCACCGGGCGCCGTAGGGATATCAGGGTGACAGGGTTGGTCAGGCATCGTGGCGTACTTTCGCGTTCGCGGGAATCGAGATCGGGCGGAGGACATGCGTGTGCATCCCGGCAGCGCTAGGGAACTGGGCTACTACTTCGGTGGGGGCGCGATGATCCGCTCGGCCATCGTGATCTGCTGGTCGATCACGCCGTAGCTGCGCATCAGATCCGCCCAGCGCTGCAACTGCACGGCGGACGGGGAAAGCGGATAGATCGGCATCTTCATGCACAGCGCATCGCCGGCGTCGACTTTCATCTCGCGGACGGCGATCTGCTGAACGATGTCCGGCCTGGAGGTGGCTTCGGACGCGGCGCGGCGAAGGGCCCGCTGGAACGCCGCGATCTCCGCGGGGTGCTGGTGTGCCCAGCCCGCCTTGACCACATAGCTTCCGATCGGGATCGCCCCTTCGAAGCCTCCACCCTTGATGGGGTCGATCAGGGGGGTCAGATGCAGCTTGGTGGCCGGGCGGACATACGGCTCGGGCAGCAGCGCGGCGTCGACCTCCCCACGAGCGAGCAGTCCCGGCATGTCCTGGAACTTCGCCGTCGTCCACTGGACAGTCGAGGCGTCGACCTTGTGCGTGGCCAGAACCGTGCGGGTGAGCATGTGACTCACCCCGTTGTTGCCGTTATGCGCGATCCGCTTCCCAGCCAGGTCCGCCACGGTGGGCACTGAACCGCCGTCACGAACCATGATCCACATGCTTTCCGGTCCAGCCATCGCGGCCTGCGCGATCACCTTGAGATCCAGGCCGCTCGTGGCGATGGCCGAGATGATCGCGACATCACCGGCGTAGGCGATGTCCGCATCGCCGGCCATCAGCTTGGTGATACCCACCTGCCCGCTGTCCGCGTCCACCAGACTCACGGAGAGCCCCTGCTCGGTGAAATAGCCCCGTGCGATCGCGTGGCGCAACGGTCCCGTGTCCAGCACCGGCATCGCCGCCACCTTCGTCGATCCGAGGCGGCCGGGAGCCTGGTCGGAGTCCGCCCCAAGCGCACCGCACGCGGACGCGGACACGAGGAGAGCGGCACCCAGCAAGGCACCAAAAGTGGTGGACGCGCGCCGGCGGCGAGCCAAAGCCGTTCTGAACATGAAGATCTCCACAGCGGGAATGGGGGAGTACTGGCAGGGAGGGGAACGACGGACGCGGCACCCGGGGTCAGCGGTGCAGGTGCCGCCGGGACGGAGTCCGTCGGTGGCGCTCGCGCTGGGGCAGCAGCAGGCCACAGAGGGCGTCGGGACAGGCGCTGCGCGGCTGCAGACCCGGCGTGCGTAGCTGGTCGCGATGCAGCCCGGCTTCGGCGAGGATCGTCCAGAGCGCCGCGGCCCGGTCATTCGTTGTGTCCGGGGCCTGGTGCGCGGACGCGAGCACGCGACGCCACAGGAACGTGACCTCCGGGTGCGTCAGGACCCAGCCCCGGACACGCGACTTGCGTGCCGCGTCCTTTCCCTGCAGCGCTGTCCAGGCCACCGTGTACGCGGGCCCTTCGAGAGCGGCGAGCATGTCCTCGACCGGCAGATCCCGCGCAAGGGTCGCGCGGACCGCCGATCCGCACGGTGCGGCCAGCAACTCGATCGCCGACTCGTCGACGACGTCGACATGGTGGTCACGGATTTCCAGCGCGCCAGCGAGGAAGAACTCGGCGACCAGACCACGAGCGAACACGGATCTGTCCCGATGTGGCTGACGGGAGATGACGTGATCCCGGTGATCTTCCTCAACCGCGGACAGCACCAGAACGGGAAGCGATATCGGTCCGTCATAGTCCAAGGTCGCGGTGGATTGAGGCTGTCTCTGCATTGTTTCCTCCCCTGTGGACGAGAGGGCCGGACGGGGCGGCCCTGCCTGACGTGTGGGACTAGGCGTACGGCCACGGTTTGCCTTTATGGGCAACGGCTCCCACGTTGTAGTCATCAACGTCGAAGCGCTCCAGCAGCGGACCGGCCGTGTACCATTTCCAACACGGAACGGGCTTCGGTTGTGTTGCGTGCGGACTGGGAACGACCAACGGCAGGCCCGCGAACAACTCGGTGATCTCCGCTGGCGACTGAAAAATCCGGGCAACGAAACCGCTCTCTTCCAAGATGCTTGCTGCCGTGACGATTGCCGCGTCATCCGCGGCGTTGTCAGGGATGCAGAGGTGGCTCGCGGCGAAGAACGATCCCTCGGGAAGCGTGTCGATCTGGCCTGCTGTGACGTCCGCCGCGGTCGTGTGGCTGTCCGACGGGAGAAAAGGCAGCGTCGCGGCGCAGTGCACCAATGCGACCGGCGCGGAGTCCTCCAGCGGGACGCTGGCGTTCTCGAACAGCCGGGTGAGCAAGGCCGGGTCGTAGATGTCGTCATGGACGACACGGACGACAGGCCCTCTCGACTTGAGCGTCGAGTCGAATTCGCGCAGCGCGTGGCGCTGGCTGTTCAGCTCCGGCTCCACATAGACGACCACCGCATCGGGCTCATCCCGCTGAATGAGCTCATGCAACGGGGTAATACCTGTCGCGATCTGGTCGACGCCGCACAGCACAAAATGTTTGATCTCCGCCCGGCTGCTCAGCATCCGGCAGACCCGCACCCGGAACCAGAAATCCTCGGTGAACAAACGCTTCGCCCCACGGAACCCACCCGGTAGCGCCTGCGCGATCCTGGCGGCGACATCCCGGTCCTCGGCATAGTTGTTCTTGCCGCCGACCAGCGCGTCGATCACCCGAACACGACTGTGCCGCTGCTGACGCGCCAGCTGTTCTGACGGCATCAACCGCGGTGTGGCGACATCGGAAGTCACGTGCATCAACCCCTCGAAATGTGATGGAGTGATCTTGTTGACGAGAGGGGTGGACGACCAGGAAGGTCAACCGGGCGGTGACCGGAAGCAACCGGAAGGTCAGGCCCTTTGACCAGCGGAAATAGCGGCTCACGTCTGGCGTATTCTCAAGGAACCACCCGTCCGGCGTAACCCTGGGGTGAGGCGGTCTAACCATCGGTTCGATGGCCGTGGGCACTCTGGCCTTTGGGTGTCAACGTGCCCGATAGGGTTGTGCACCAAGATGAGTGGCGCTTACGGGCTGCGTTGCGAGGGGCAGAGGACGGATCGCGAGTCCGATAGTCACCAGTGGAGGATCGGAGAGAGGTAGGAGCTGCGTGATCCGCTCCGTGGTGTTCGATGTCGGTGAAACCCTGATCAAGGACGATCGGGAGTGGGCGGCGTGGGCCGATTGGCTCGGCGTGCCGTTGAACACGCTTTCCGGCTTGGTTGGCGCGGTCACAGCGTCTGGTCGCAACAACGTTGAGGCGTTCGAACTCATTCGGCCCGGCTTCGATCTGGCCGCTGAGCGTCAGTTGCGGGAACAAGCTGGTGTTGGCGAGCGGATCGAGGAGTCAGATCTCTATCCCGACGTGCGGCAGGCACTAGAAGCCTTGAGGGCGGCGGGTTACTGGGTCGGGATCGCGGGCAACCAAACCGACCGTGTCGCAGGGCTTCTTCGACGGCTCGCCTTGCCCGTCGATGCGATCGCCACGTCAGGGGAGTGGGGAGTCGCGAAGCCAGACGCCGAGTTCTTTCGGAAAGTAATCGAGTTCGCCCCTGGGGAGCCGCACGAGATCCTCTACGTCGGCGATCATCGGGACAACGACGTGGTCCCTGCCAGTGCGGCCGGTTTGCGCTCTGGGCTGATCCGCCGCGGCCCGTGGGGGTACTTGTGGGCCGATGATCCGGTTGTGCGTGAGAACGCTGACTGGGTGATCGACTCGCTCGTCGAACTTCCAGGTCTGCTCGTTTCCTGACTACGGTCCGAAAGCGCTCCGGCCCTGCGGCTTTACCAATCCGGCCGCGAATCCTCTGAAGGCATCGCGCAAGTCACCGCGGGTGGTGAGTTCGAGGTGGTCGACCACGTCGATGACCTGCGGATGTTCGCGAACGTGCTCGGGCGCGATACGGCCAGCCTCCCTGAACGCCCTCAGCACACGGTCGGGCTGATCAGCGAGGTGGAACGCGCGCCCCAGGTCGATGTAGAAGTGCGATCGGCGCTCTGCGGGCATCGTGGTCGGCGGTATCCAGCCGCTGGCGAGCCGTAAGGCGGCGCCGACGTCGCCGAGTTCGACGGCGAGCGCTAACTGATGGATACGCACCGACGGCGGCCCGAAAGCTGTTCCCAGGTGGACGCCCTCGTTCACCTGCTGTGCTGCCTGCTGCGCCTCCTGGATGTGGTCGCGCGCTCGTAGCGCACTCCCCGCCCGCGCGGCCATGACCGCCGCGCGCATGTGCAATGTGCCGTACGTTGCCGCGGCGGTCTCGGACGCACTGACGCGGATCTTGTCGGCCGCCGCCGTCAGCATGCGACCGCCGGCTTCCAAGTCCTGGGAGGCGAAGTACACCTCGCCACGGACATACGCGGCACTGCCGGCGAGTAGCGCGTCCCCCGATAGCTCTGCCGTGTCTCTCATCAGATCGATAATCCGCGCCGACAGGTCGTAGTACCCGAATTTGTCGGCGATCGCATCGGCCGCCCGATAGGCGTGCGTGAGCAAAGCAGCATACTGGTGCACAAGCCTAGAAGGCGCAGAAAGGTTTGCTCTGTGCAGTTCAGGCAAGAGGTCGTTGACGTCGGCCGCAAGAACGGCATAGTCCGATTGCAGCCGCCGCCCCACGACCGCTCGAACCGCCAGCGTCAACTCGGAAAACGAGCGAACAGGTCCGTCATCGGGAAGATCCCGAGTATCCAAGACGCGACGAAGCCGCGGTATATCGGAATGCACCACACTGGGGGCCGAGGTCCCCGGCCGCGCCACATCCTCTCGCCGTCCTTCGACGAACTCAGCACCGTTTGCCAGGTCAGGGACGGCGTCTAGCCGATCCTGCGCTAACGACGCGTCGCCCGCTGTTCGCTCAACGTCGACCTGTTCATCATCGTGTCGGTCGATTGTGTTCTCAGTGGTCGACTCTAGGCGCAGAGTGAGCTGGCGTCGTGTGATGCGGAGTTCCTTGGCGAGGCGCCGCTGGAGGTCGGGAGTGCTGGGCTTATAGGTACCGTTCTCCCAGTTTCGAACCGTCTTCACATCCACTCCTAGGGCTGCCGCCAGGCTTTCCTGGGTGTGACCTGCTGCAGCACGATCAGCAACCAACCCGGGACGTGAAGTTTTCACCAGGCTCCTCTCGGGCACGAGTGACCTACATTGTCGCTGGTCAAGGCTACCAAACTTCCGGTTCGCTTCCGGTTACGGCTGACCGGGCGCCCTGGTGCGGGTCAGTTGTCGCACCGCAAGATCATGTGTCTGTTGGGGACGTGTTCCGCAGTTCCGCGTCGTGCCTGGCCGACGCCTCCGCTGCTCAATGCTGGCCGGCGGAATTCGTTTGGTCGTCTTGCGAAGGAAGCACAGTGAAAGCCTCGCGATGCCTGAGACGTCACGTTCCAGGGAGGAGAGTTCAAGTAGCTCACGAGTGTTCATGCCGCAACAGCGATCTGTTGAGGCAGAACGCGGAGGGAGGGTTCGGCGAGCCCCGCCTTTGCCTGCGGAATGGCCTGCCGGTACCTATGGGGTTTCAGCGGCTCAGTCAACCGTCGTGCACGTGCTTGATCTCGATGCGTGGCACCAGAGTCAGATCCTCATTCCGCTATGCCTATCGGCGTCTGTTCGTGCAGGCCATGTCCACAGGGGGCGTCGAGGGGCACCGGCATTCCGTGTACGACTGTCCCCTGTGGACTGTGTGCGCTGCCTGGGTAATGCATCAGAGGCCGCCACAACTTGGTTTCCGTTCGTCACCTCTGACACCTCATCGACTGCAGTTCCCCGGACTTGGTGGTCGTCGGTGCGTGTTGATCGGCCGCTGCTGGCCTATCAACAGGTCCAACGTGCGGCGTGGCAGGGGCATGTCGAGCGCGCTGGTGCCAGCGATGCCCAGGTCGTTCGCGCACGGTCGTCGACGGTTATGGCGTTGATGAACGCGGAGGGCGATGTGCTGTCGCACAGCGGAGACCTGCGCGACTCCGGATTCGAAGAAGGAAACCTCGCGGTTCTAGTCCGTTGCGTCATGACAGGCGTTTTGACGATTGCAGAAGGGATTTAGCATGCGCGGGCCCGCTGCGCGGTCCGGTCGTGTCCAGGTCATGACCTACAACGCGATGCGCTACGGGGAGGATCCTGAGCGGGCTGAGCTGGTCCACAGGGTGATCCGTGAGGCGCGGGCGACGGCGTCCGCGGCGGGTGATGCGTTGGTGGTCGCGGTGCAGGAGTTGATCGCCGGAGATCCAGCGGCGGGTGTCCGGTCGGGGCGGGGGTGTCGTCGCTGGTGGCCATGGTCTGGTTCGCGGAGCAAGGCGGTACGTGCGGGGTGGCGGCTGCAGACGTTGGCCGAGGCGACTGGCTTGCGGTGTGAGTATGAGCGGAACAGGCCGGCCGTCGCGGTCGGTAGTCAGCGTTACCACCCGGGGCTGATGTGGTCGGATGAGCTGAGCCCGGCGGGCGGGTTCGCTGCGGTGTCCGGTCGGGCGCTGTGGCATGCGTATCTGCAGGTCGATCTTGATGTCGGTGCGGTGGGACCGGTGGCGCACGCGTCCTATCACGCGCGGTCGAACGGGTTACGTCAGCGCGCTGACGAGGCTGAGGTCGTCCTGAAGCAGGTGTTCCGGCCACCGCACCAGCCGACGCTGGTCGGTGGTGACTGGAATGGTGTGTCCGCGGACCGGGCTGGGGCTCACCTGCGGGTCTGCGATGGCTGGGCTGTCGCACCGGAGTACGACCGGGATCCGTATCACGTCCGGCACGGCGAACGGTGCCGGTCGGTGGATTGGCATCGCGAGTTCGTCTTCCAGTGCAGGACCTGGACGAACGGCGACGGGACCCTCGGCTGGGAAGCGGACCGGTCCGCGGGGCGGATCCTGCGCGACGGCGGGCTGGTCGACGCGGCCGCAGCTTTGGAGGCTCCGTGGGCGGCGACGGTGGGGCATTGGGATGGCGACGACGTGTGCGGGCTGCGCCGGCTGGACATCGTCCGGACCACGACAGATGTGGTGTCCGCGCTGGTGTCGTGTGAGGTCATCGACAGCGACCTGACGCGGCGGGCGTCGGATCATCTGCCGTTCGTCGTGACGTACGCCCCGGCGGCGATAGCCGCGGGGTCTCGTGGAGCGGCCGATGGATAGCGGCATCGCAGGCGCAGGTCGCCGGGGGCTACGCAGTCCCGTCCAGTCGGGAGGAGGCGTTACGGCCCCGTCGCGCGATTCGTGGTCAGGACGCGACGGTACGCCGGGGCGGATCCGTGGTAGGCGGCAGCGTAAGTGCCCGGTCCGCCCCGCGGTCGTCGATCGGTGAGCAGACCTTTCAGGTACCCGGCGGCGACCAGCCGGGTCTTGGGTGTTCGGGCCGGGGACGGCAGCGGGGCCGTCGTGTCGTGGCTACCCCGCTATGAGCGGTCGCTGGATCGGCTGGGGGTGGCGGGCGCACGCGATCCCGGTAGGCGTGGTCCCGGAGGCGAACGTGTGGCCGTGGCTGCGCGGGATGGCTGGTGCGGCAGGGAAAGAGTGGATGAGGGTCGCGGTGAGATCGTGATCAGAGGGCGGGGAGAACGTATGACGGACACGGCTGTGCGGCTGCGGGTCGCGACGGCGAATCTGAAGCGCGCGGGGTACAACCGCAAGACTCGGTTCCACGAACACGACAAGCTCGCGGCGATGCTCGCACCACTTCAGGAAGCGCCGCACGCGCTGTACTTGTCCGAGTGCACCCACTACACCGGCACACCCCACGATCCGGATCCGATCGAGGAAGTCCTCAAGCTGCTCGGCTCGCTGTGGACGACCCTTGGTCCCGATGGCCGGAAGTTCGGCGAGGTCCCTTACCGGGCCTGGATCTCTGAGGTTCCGGGATCGGTGAACGTCCCCGGATTGTTCGTCGACCCCCGCATCATCCAGCCGCGCGCCTGGTATGGGCTCGCCGGCAGGCGGACCCAGCTGGCCAACACCCTCACCGCCACCATCAACGACCACCCGTTTCGGCTGAAGTGCTTGCACTGGAACGGATCCCGCGGCCCGACCGGCCTGACCGAACAGGCGGATCAGGACGGTCAGGGCGCGTCGGAGAACGCGCTCTACGCCGGCGACTTCAACACGACCAGCTCGGCAGAGGGCGAGACGGTGTATAGGAACTGGGGTGCGCGCTGCGACCGGGTGGGCCGTCCGTGGATGCGCAGCCAGAAAGGCATCCGCCGTCCGGACGGCACCTGGGTCACGCACACCGGGATGGACCGGTTCCTGGAGCATGGCTGGTGGGACGCGGGCCAGGTCGCCGGTGACTTCACCCCGACCACGACCGATCCGGAGACCGCGCTGCGGATCGATCGCATCGTGCTCTCGAAGCGGTCACCGGCCCGCTTCGACCCCGACACGTACGCCGTCCACGGCCATCCGCTCCTCGGCAGAGGTGCGCCCCGGAATGACCATCTGATGGTCAGCGCAGACGTCATCGTCGAGGCGGCAGCATGACCAGGCTGGCCGGGTCGAGCACGGCGCTACTGATCGCGACGGTCGTGGCCGGATGCAGCCCAGCCCCGGTGAGCCCGCTGCCGCCGTCGCCGACGTCAACCCGGACGATCGGGTTGACGACCCGGGTGCCGCCGTACGCGGGAGTGCCCGCGGTGCGTGATCCATTGCCGGTCACGGCGGTATCCGGCTCGCCGTGCACGACAGCTCTCACGCCCGGACAGGTCCGGCAGGCGCTGGGTGTCGAGACCGCGGGGAAGGTCGACCGTGCGGAGTCGCCGGGTCCGACGTGCCTGTGGGAGAACCCGGTGACCGGAATGATCACCAGGGGCGCTTGTGCGACGAAACATCGCCATGGACTGAGCGCGGTCTATCCGTCACGGTCTGCGGGCGAGGGGTGGATGTGGCGGGAGCAGCGGGTAGCGGGATTCCCAGCGGTCGCCACGACCTCAGAGCAACGCTCGTTCTGCACCGTCACGATCGGCCTGGCCGACGACGTGGCAGTGGAGGTCTCGATGGCCGCCCGCGACGGCGACGATGTCGAGGGCGGCGATATGTGCACGCTGACGGGGCAGACGGCCGAGCTGGTCGTGCCCACGGTGCGGACGCGGGCGGACAGGTGACCGCCCAAACCACACCCATGAGGCATCAGGGCGTGGGCGCGCGGCGGCGGCCGGCGGTGATGGCGGATCACCCAGGGTGGCGGCGTGATGGCCAGGGCCGGTTGCGTCGGCTTCTGCGGTCACCGGACGCGGTGTGGCTCGCCGTGGCCACCCCGTCCTCTGGCGGTGGTCACGAGATCGAGGTCGAGCTCGTCGACGGGCGGCCCGGCGCCGCACCGCGGGTCGACGTCGTCGACCCGGCCACGCTCACCGAGACCGGCTCCCGGCTGCGTGAGGTCCTGCTCGCGAGGGGCCCGGTGACGCGGGCCCGGTCAAGTGATCTGTGGGACGCGCTGGTCGGCGCGGTCTTCCGGTGCACCATGCCCGCCGAGCAGGCACGTGGGTTGTACCGGGACGCCGCGATAGGGCTGGGCGAGTGTTATGGCACCCGCCTGGGGCGGGAGCAGCTTTTTCCCGAGCCCGCACAGGTTCTCGACCTGTCCGACGACGTGTTCGACGTGTACGGGCTGGCGCTGGTCCGCGATCGGCTGCGCACCGCGGCGTCGACCGTTCGCGCGCTGCGGTCCGGTTGGCAGCGGCTGTCGTGGGATGTTCTCTACACCTGTCTCGCGCAGCTGCCGCGGGACGGCTCGCTGATCGCGGGTGCCGCCGTCGCCGACCTGTCCGGGGACTTCCGTTTCGTTGTCAGCAGCGACTTTCTGGTGAGAAATCGGGTCCACAGGCTGGAGCCCGCGTCGTCCTGGCCCCAGGACGCGTTGCGGTTCAGCCCGCGGTGGCAGGCGATGACCGGCATCCAGAGATCGGACTGGACCCTGCTGATCCTCGCCGACCCAGTCCGCCACGCCACCGACCCGTGACAGCACGTCGCCGCCCTGGCTACGTGGTTCCGGTGGCCGCGCCGGCGCGCGGAACCACCTGATGATGAGGGGAGTGACCATTGTGGACATTTTTGATGCTGTTCGTGCCGGTGCGCTGGACCGCTGCCAGGGCCGAGGAAACGGCGGTGATGACCCGCTGCCGCGGCGGGCCGACGTTCCGCCCCTTTTCGGAGATCAGGGGACGGGCAGTGGGTGATCTGTGTGCCAATGCGTGCTGACCTGCCCGCGACGCAGACCCAAGTATCCAACCAGGAATACAAGAGTAGGAGAACTCGTAGCGTGACTAGTACGGCCCAGCACCCGAAGACGGGTGTAGGAAGCGTCGTTCCGCGTGTCGATCTGTTCGGCAATCCTGAGCACATAACGCCGTCGATCTCGCCGGATGGCCGGTGGCTGGCGTGGGTCGCCCCCCACGAGGGCGTGCTCAACGTGTGGGTGAGGCAGGTCGGCACCGACGATGATGCCCGGCCGGTCACGGCCGATCGCGACCGAGGCATTCGCGAGTACATGTGGGCGCCGGACAGCGCTCACATCCTCTACCTGCGGGATCAGGGCGGCGACGAAAACTCGCACCTCTACGTCGTATCGGTGCGCAGCGGCGAGGTCCGGGACCTGACACCGTTCGACGGTGTCAAAGCAGTGTTGCTTGCCCAGGAACTCCAGATCACCGACCGAGTGCTGGTCGGACTCAACAAGAACAATCCCCGGCTGCACGATGTCTACGAACTGCACGTGGCGAGTGGCGATTTGGTCAAGGTCCTCGACAATCCGGGGCTTCTCTGTTTGGTGGCCGACAGCCAGCTGGACGTGCGGGCCGGCGTCCGGTCGGACCAGGATGGCGGCCGGACGATCCTGGTGCGCGAGGTCGGCGGCGAGTGGCGCCCCTTGCTGACGGTTGATCAGATCGACGCTCTGAGCACCGTGCCGCTCGGGTTCGACGGAGACGGTCGCCGGCTGCTGGTGAAGACGTCAGCGGACGTCAACGCCACGCGGCTGGTCTGGATCGACGTGGAATCCGGCGAGCAGGAGGTCGTCGCCGAAGACCCTACCTACGACGTGGGTTCGGTCTTCGTCGATGACTCGACAAAACTGCCGGTCCTGGTGTCGTTCCAGCGTGAACGCTTGCACACACAGGCCCTGACCCGCGAGATCCAGCGCGACCTGGACACGCTCGCCGCTCTCGATGACGGAGACCTTCACATCGTCGCCGCCGACCGCGCGAACCGCACATGGGTCGTTTCCTACGTCCATGCCGACGGACCGACCGCCAGCTACGTGTACGACCGGGTCACCAGCCGAGCAGAATTTCTGTTCCATGACCGCCCCTGTCTCGCCGGCAGGCTGAACGACGTCAAGCCGTTCTCCTTCACTGCTCGCGATGGCCTGGAGATCCACGGATACCTGACGTTCCCGGCCGGGAACGCCGAGAAGCTCCCGGCCGTGCTCCTGGTGCACGGTGGACCGTGGGCGCGGGACACGTGGCGGCTGAACCCGGAAGCCCAGTGGCTGGCCGACCGTGGCTACCTCTGCATTCAGGTCAACTTCCGCGGCTCGACCGGCTACGGCAAGGCGTTCACCGCCGCCGGCAACCGCGAATGGGGCGCCAAGATGCACACCGACCTCCTGGACGCCATCACGTTCGCCGTGGAGTCCGGGTATGCAGACCCGGACAGGATCGGGATCTACGGCTGCTCCTACGGCGGATACGCGGCCCTGGGCGCCGCGGCGTTCACCCCGGAGGTATTTCGCTGCGCTATCTCCCTGTGTGGGCCGAGTAACCTTGAGACGCTCCTGCGTGCGATACCGCCCTACTTCACCCTGATGCTCGCCGAGATCTACGCGCAGGTGGGCAACCCGGACACCGAGCCCGAGTTCCTGCGGTCGCGATCGCCGTACTTCCACGCCGACAGCATGACGCTCCCGATGTTGATCGCGCAGGGAGCCAACGATGTTCGGGTCCCGCAAGCCGAGAGCGACCAGATCGTCGCCAAGCTGCGGGCCAACGGCGTACCTCCCGAGTACCTGCTGTTCAAGGACGAAGGCCACGGGCTGGAGAAACCCGCAAACCGGCTGACGTTCTATGCCAGGGCGGAGTGGTTCCTGGCCCAGCATCTCGACGGCCAGTACGAACCCGAATCCGCCTAGTCCGTGCGGCGGTGCATACAGTCCCGGATCAACGCCGGGGCTGTATGCACCGCACCGGCACAACGCGCGGCGCAGCGGTGCCGCCGGCAGCCTGGCCGCCACCACCGCGCGAAGAGAAAACCACGAGGACCACAGCCGTGCCCCGGGCAGCGGACCAGTACGACGGACCGAGATGGCTGTCCGTGCTGCCACTCCTGGCCTGCCACGACGAACACCATTCCGGATGGAGAAGGCCGCGACCGCATCGTCGCGCGGTCGCCCTCGGCCTGTTGATCGACCTCGAGTACCGCGGGAACGCCAAGATGCTGAACGGCCGGTTCACCCGGCTCCGCAGCGGGGAGCTCATTCCCTGCCTCGCGGCCGCCGCGGGACGGCTCACTGATCGCGCGTCCGCCGCGGCCGACGTGTCCGGGGATCTCCAGTTCGTGGTGAGCAATGACTTCCTGGGCAGGAACCAGGTCCACAGGCTGGATCCAGGGTCGTCCTGGCCGCGGAACGCGGTGCTTTTCAGCCAGCGGTGGCAGGCGATGACCGGCATCCGGAGATCGGACTCGTCCCCGCTGGTCCTCGCTGCCCCGGTCCGCGACACCGCCGAACCGTGACAGGACGCCCTGACCCTGGCTACGCGTTTCCGGCGGCCCGCGCCGGCATGCGACGGGAACTACGTGATGGCGAACGAAGGTGACCATTGTGGACAATGCTGACGCTGGTCGTGCCGGCGCACTGGACCGCTGCCTGGCCGAGGAGGCGGCGGTGACGATCCGTTGTTACGGCGGGCCAAACGTCCCTGATCTGTTGATGGCGAGACCGTACGCCGAGCGGATGTGGGCCGAGCGTGAACGTCACCGACCACTCGCGGCCATCGCGGGTGCCCTGCTGCTGCCAGTCCGCCAAGCCGCGCTCAGGCGTGACCCGCCCGTGCACGCGTCCTTTGTGATCAGCGAGCACGTGCTCACAGGTCTGGAACGGCGCAGAAAGAGGCCCGATATCGAGATCGCTCAGCTACATCGTCTCCGGGAAAGCGCCGATGACAGGCACGCCAGCATACGAATCCACCATTTCGAGTCGCCGCTTCTGCCCCCGCCCGGAGGCGCGTTCACGATCACGACCGATCGTGGCGGACGGCACACGGTATTCGTCGAGGCACCGGGGGAACCCGGCGGGCTACTGACACTCCAGGACCATCGGAGCGTGACCCTCTATGCGGAATGGTTCGCCGCGTTGAGCGAGGCCAGTCTTGATGAGGACGGGAGTCGTGTCCGGATCGACAAGGCCCTCAAGGAACGCCATCGGCTCCCGGGCGCAGGGCTGGACGCTGTGTGTGACAAGGCGGCAAGCGAACCGCGGCCCCGTAGGGTGAGTGCATCGTCAGAGGATGCGTCGGGGCTGACGTAGCACGCACCGGTGGGTGGCGTGGTCGAGCTTCTCCAAGTCGGACCGGAGAACGCCGGCATCGCGTGGAGGACGGCAGCGGGGGTCCGGCAGCGTCGTCTGGGGCGGGACAGCCTCGCGGTGGCCGTGACTGCCGGTTCTCGTGCAGGGCCAGAGCACCGGTCAGGACCGGACCCCGCGAGCCAGCGGGTTCAGGGACGCTGGGGCACCTTGCCGATCGGACTGGATGCCCGACGCACACGAAAAGTACGGCAGGGAGGGTCCGTGAACGGGGTCATCCATGTCAGGCCACGGATTCTCGAAAGCATTCCCCACGGAACGCGCGATTTCCCCTACCTGTAGGGAGAAATGGCCAGATCGGACCTGCACCAGCCGATCAAGGCTTCGGGCCGTACGTGGTGCCATGGCCGCCGCAGTGACTGAGCCGCGTTGCCGACCATCCCAGTTCAGATGGGGAGGCCCGGCTCGCGTAGTAGCGCGTGCCGTCCAGGGGCGCTATTCAGTATGGCCGGGTCGATGAGAAGAGCGCTGAGGTCGCGGGCTGCTTGGCAGCGGGTTCGGTTCTGCCACCATTTGCGGGGGCATGCCTTGCAGTGGCCGTGGCTATCGACCTGGTGCTGGGCGAGCAGAGTTCGCAGAGCCGCGGTCAGGAGGAGGATTCCGCCCGGAGCAAGCTGTGTGAGGGACGCGTTGTCGCCCTGGCGGGCGAGGTCGTCGTAGGTGTCGAGGCGTTCGGCCACATCGTCGGCGAACGCCTGCGTAAGGACGTAGTTCACGGGTACTCCTTGGTGAGGTTTCTGCCGTCGGTCCGGGGACCGATGGCCGCAACCGACGGCGGTGCTGACACGAAGGGCTGGGACGAGCCGGGCGTGTGTACGGGGCATCCGCGCCTACGGGGTCCAGGCGTCGGGGTCCGTGCCAGGCAGGACATGCCGGATGCCGCCTCGGGGGTCGGGCACGTCGCCGTGGTAGCGGGGGATCATGTGGATATGCAGGTGGTCGATGGTGCGGCCGGCGGCGCGGCCTTCGTTGACGCCGATGGTGTAGCCATCGGGCCGGAACCGGTCCGCGAGGACATTCCTGGCGTGCCGGAGCAGGTCGCGGATTTCGGTGTTTTCACCAGGGGTGAGGTCGAAGTACGACTCCACGTGTCGTTTCGGGACGATCTCGATGTGACCTTCGGCCGCCGGGAAGTTATCCCAGCGGACATAGGTTTCCTTGCCCTCGACCAGGATTCGGTTCATCTCGGGGTTGCGGAATTGGCAGAACGGGCAGGTGTCGGCCGCCTGGTCCGGGTCGGTGTCGTATCGGGGCATGAGGGTTCCCTGCAGGTGTGTGGTCGGGGCGGTTCGCGGCGGGCTCATGGTGGGGATTCGGGCGGCGGCTGTTCTGGCCCGGTGGCGGGCAGTTCCCTGAGTTTCTTGAGGACGCGTTGCATGACGGCGTTGTCGGGTATGGGCAGAGGGGGATGTGGTGTTTGTGTTTCGGCGAATAACGCCGCTCGCCGCGCGAGCGGTAGCGCGGGTGGCCGGTAGGTGAGCAGGTCGGCGGGGAGCATGGCGGCCGGGGGCAGCCGGTACCGGGGAACCGTGGGGGCCGGCATCACTGCGGGAGACTGGTCGAGGGTCAGGGATCCCGCCAGGGGCAGGTAGGTGGTCGGCGGGTCCGTGTGGCGGGCGCGGGCGGTCAGGGTCAGTTCGCGCTTGCGGCACGGGCAGTGTGGGCAGGCGCAGCTTCGGCGGGTCAGGCGCACTGTCCAGGTGGTGAGTGCGCGTTCTGGCTCGGTGGCCGCCGGGCCCCAGACGTGCTGGTCGTTGGCGCATCCGGCGCAGTGTGAGTCCGGGCGCACGACACGGTGGCCTAGACCGGGAAGTCGCCGTCAGGGAACCGCAGGTCTGCCAGGGCCGCGGCCGCGGGGATCGCGTCGGTGCCTGCGGTGATGGCGGTGTGCACGACGCGCTCCGCAGGGAGGTCGGGTCCGCGGTGGGGGAGCGGGTCTGCCTGGTCGGCCAGGGCAGTGCGGATCGGCGTCGCGGGTGCATGGTCCGCGCCGGGACCGTCTGTGGTGGTCATCGGTGGCTTGTCCTGCTGGGCGTCGGGGCGGTACGCGTCGCGGACCTGGGATTTCCACATGACGAAGCCGTGCACGCACTCGTAACCGGCCGCCTTCCACTCCCATGTGATGCAGGGATGGCCACCGACTTCGAAACACACCCCGGGCCGGACGACGATCGGGATGTTCCCGGGGTGAACAGGCGCGGGTTGCATGTGGATCAGCTCCTCGTGACGGGTCGCTCAAGGGGGGGGGAGGGTGCTCCGCGCCGGGGCGGGACGTGCGCCGGACGGATGGCGGCCGCCTGAGCTGACCGTGCTCGGGGGAATTCCGGTCAGCGTTGGTCGCGGCGCGCGGCGCGGAGCACCTGGCTCAGGGGCAGGGCGGGTCAGGATGTCGCCGCACCGTCGTGGCCGGCGGCGTTGATCGGTGTGCCCGCGGCTGGGGCGCGGCCGACAGGTCTGGCCGTGGCCGTAGCGCCGTGCGCAGGAGGAGACGGCGGCCCGGTCCCCGGCAGGGGGATCGTCGCGAGAACGTGGTCGACGGCGCTGCGGGTTTCCGGCGGGCTGTCGCGTAAATGGCGCCACCGCACGCCCCGCACCCCCGGCGCCCGGATACGGAGATCAACCGGGTCGGCGATCGTGACCATCACGAGCGTCCCGGCCTGAAGGTCGTCGTTCGCGATCTGGCTGGTCGCGCCGAGATGCCGGAGTCCTGTCGGGGTCAACCCCCAATCCGAGAGCAGCCAGGTGACCGCGTTCTCGATCGAGGCCTCTGGGACATTGTCCAGCGACGGCAGTTCCCACACCTGGGTGCAAAACGGCGCGGTCACTGTCCATTGGAGAACGCAGTCGTGGTGAACAATCGCCACGATGAGGCGGGTATCTGACTTCTCTGAGGTCACGTCTTTTCCTCAAGTCCTGCGACTACCGGTACCGGCACGGAAGTAGCGGAAACCGCTGGTGTGACGCCCGGCGGCGGTGCCGGGTTCGCTGTTCCCGCCGTGGTGCTGCGAGCGTGCCTGGCGGGGTAAGGGCTGCGGAACCCTTTGTCGCTGCAGCCATATGCATCGCGCTGCAATCGCCGCTGCAGCCCGGTTGCAGGACCTATGCCGCCGAGTGCACAGTGGAGCGGACCAGGGGAGGGCGAGAATGGTTTTTCATTGGACCGCGCACTCGGCGATGGCGTTGAGAGCCGCGTTGAACCTGACACTGGCCGACTTCGCCGATCTGCTCGGGCTCAGCCGCAGCACTGTCAGCCACTGGAGCGCCCCGGGCTCCTCGGCCAGCCCGGGGCTCGAAGCGCAGGAACTGCTCTCGGTCGCGCTGGAGCGGGCCAGCTCGCAGGTGCAGACCCGGTTCTGGTCCACGGTGGCCGTCGGAACCGGCAGCCCGGTGGACACCATCGACGGATCCGACATCGGCGCCCAGATCCAGGACGCGGCGGCACAGTCGATGACGATGGCGGACGACGCGATGCGCCTGGCCTCGTCCGCCGAGCAGCTGACCTATCTGCGGGATGAGCTCTGCCGGATCGCCGTCGCCTACGTCCACACACCCTTGGCGGATGTGGTGGCCGATCTGCGGGAGGCGCAGAAGACCCTGTCGGCGATCGCGCGCACCCACCACCGGCCCGGCGACGCGCAGGAGATCACGGTCCTCAGCGGTGTCCTGTGCCTGTTGCTGGCGCACGCGAGCCAGAACTCCGGCGACCCGAAATCCGCGCTCCGGCAGCTGCGGGCGGCCAGCACCTTCGCGACCGTGGCCGACAGCGACGCGTTGCGCGCCTGGGGTCTCGGAACGGCGGCCCTGATGCTCGAATGGTCCTCCCGCCCGGACGAGGCCGCCCGCCGCGCCCAGAAGGGCCTCCACCACGCGGCGAGTGCCGAATCGCACCGTCGCCTCCTGGCGATCACCGCACGATCGGCGGCCCGCGCCGGCGACGCACCCACCGCGCGGGAGGCGCTCGCACGCCTGGACGACCTCAACCCCGCCGCGGGCGACGACGAGGTGGTGCGCTTCGGGGGCCTGCTGAGGTTCCCCGAGACGAAACTGACCTACTACCGCGGCGGGGCCCTCACCCTCCTCGGCGACTACGACCACGCCGAAACCTGCGCGCTCCGGGCTATCGCGGACTACGAGACCGGCGCCCCGGAAGACCGCTCCTACGGTGACGAGGCGCTTGCCAGGCTCGACGTCACCCTCGCCCGCCTCGGGCAGGACAACGTGACCGGGGCGCTCGCGGCCGCCGAACCCGTCCTCGCCCTCGACCGCCAGCTCCGCATCGAGCAGATCGACAACGCCGTCCGGCGCGTGCACGCGGGCACACGGGCCCTCACCCGGCGAGGCCACCCCGACGCCGCCCAGCTCGACGACCGCCTCGCGGGCTACCTGGCCACGGCCGGACCCGCGCCACGGGCACTACCATCAGCCGGTGCCTGACCTCCCGGACACCGCTGCCCTGCGCCAAGCCTGCCGCGAAGCAGGCCTCGATCCCAGCGGCGCGGTCCCGCTCCGGCGACACGCCACCGCCGTCTACCGTCTCCCCGCCACAGGACACGACCTCGTGGCGAAGGTCGCCCCGCGCGCCACCCGCGCCCGCGCCGAACGCGCCGTGCACCTGACGCGCTGGCTCCGCGCACACGACTTCCCCTGCACGGAACCGGCCGACGTCACCCAGCCGATCGAGGCAGGCGAGTTCGTCGTGACCTTCTGGAAGCACTACGACCAAGCCCACCGCCCGGCACCCAGCGCAGGGCATCTCGGGCACCTTCTCCGGCACCTGCACTCCCTCCCTGCCCCGCCCGTCGACCTGCCTGCGGCCTCCCCGCTGCAGCAGTTCGCGGACCTCGTCGCCTCGTCGACCGTGCTGCCGGACAGCGACCGGGCGTGGCTGATCGATGAACGCCGCCGCCTGCTCGCCGACTACGCTGCCCTGGACTTCCCACTGGGTAGTGGAATGCTGCACGGCGACGCCTACCCCGGCAACACCCTCTGGGACGGCGGAACAGCCCTGCTCGGCGACTGGGACGAACCCGCCTACGGGCCCCGCGAACTCGACCTCGCGCCCACCCTGCAGGGCGGAATCCGCTTCGGCCGCAGCACCGCCGAACTCGACGCCTTCACCGCCGCCTACGGCTACGACCCCCGCGACTGGCCCGGCCTGCCCACCCTCACCGGCCTCCGTGACTTGCACACCCTCGGCTCCTTCATCCGCCGCGCCCAGCACGGCGACACCGACGCCGTGAACGAACTCGACACCCGGATCGCGTCCCTGCGCCGACGAGACAACTCCTCCTGGCGCGCCGCCTGACCGGAATGTTGAACGCCATGCACGTCAGCGTCGCCCAAGACCCGCCGTTCCACGCCAGCGACGACAAGATCATCACCGTCGGCAACGGCGTGATCATGCTGGACGGTGCCTCCGCTTTCATGCCCGTGCCCGTCCCGCCCGGCGTCTACGCCGACGCGCTCGGCGCAGGCCTCCATCAGTGCCTGGAGGCCGCCCCCGCGGCGGACCTCGTCACTGTTCTCGCCGACACGATCCACGAGGTCGCCGCCCGGCTCGACCTCCGGCCCGGCCACTCGCCCTCGAGCACGGTCACGATCCTGCGGGCCCACGACGGCTGGACCGACATCCTCATGCTCGGCGACAACCTCGCCGTCCTGCCCGGCCTGACCATCACCGACCCGAGGCTGAGCCGGCTCGACCTCGAACCCAGCCGTCTCTACCGCCGACGCCTCGCACACGGATCCGGCTTCGACCAGACGCACCGCGCTCTCCTGCATGAGCTCCAGACACAGCAAGCCGCTCGCCGCAACCGCCCCGGCGGCTACTGGATCGCCGAAGCGGACCCCACCGCCGCACAACACGCCATCGTCCACCGGATCCGTACCGACGACGCCCTCTGGGCAGTTCTGGCCACCGACGGCGCCTACAAACCCATGCGACACCTCGGAATCACCGACTGGACCGTCATCAGCTCCGTCTCCGCCGCCGACCTTGACGCGATCCTGAAGCAGTGCCACGCGTGGGAAAGAGAGCACGACCCCGACGCCCGGCACCTCCCACGCGCCAAACGCCACGACGACAAAGCCCTCGCCATCGCCCGCTCCACGTAGCTGCCGAGGCTGCGGGGTATCACCGCTGGCGATGCCCGATCGTGCTGCCCACCCGGCCCGTGAGTCGCTGGCGGCGGGCTGCGGCTCCAGGAGGCGGGGTTCGCCAGAGCCACGTAGGCGGGCGATGAACTTCCCGGTTGACCCCATGCTCACATCACAGCGATGATCACGATGATGATCGCGAACGCGACCAGGCCGAGAATGAGCAGCGTCCTCGCCAGCGGCCATCGCGGCACGATGGGTGCGACGGGGAGCGTGGTTTCGGGTTCGGGCTGAGGATTGACTACCGGCATGCTGGCGGTGACGACCTCCCGCTGCTCGTGTGGCTGGGGTGGCGGCTTCCTCTCAAGTCCTCGGAGCCGTCGCCACGTTTCGTAAAGGTGGCTGGCGTCAGCCGGGGGCCGTCCCGCGTGGTCGCACAGCGTCTCCAGCAGATTCCGGACGTGGTCTGGCTTGTCCTTCGGAAGGGTCTTAAGGTTCACGCCTAGCTGCGTCCGCGCCCAGGAGTTCTTTTTGTCGCGGTCACGCATCCTGCGCGCAAGCTCTGCCACGGCGATCGGGCGAGGCGTATCGCGTAGACGCCGGATCGTGGCCATGAACTCGGCGTCATCGGTGATAGCGGCGATGTCGCGCGGGGGAGGCGTCCAGGCAGGCAACAGCTTGGCGAGCTGGCCATGAATGTCCTTGAACCATGTGACGGTGTCGTCGTCATCGGTGAGGGCCCGGAGTGTCGACGCGTACCGGCTCCACGCCGCCACCCGCGATTCCGGGTGGAGCACGACCTTCATGGTGTCGATGTCGAGGTCGATCTCCGGCACGCCGACCATCAGCACCGCGAGATACTCCTCGGTGACCGAGCCAGTGCCGGGATGGCGCTCGCGGTAGAGAGCCGCGAACCGGCGGTAGATCGCTGTGGCCAAGCGGCGGGCATCCGGTCTCGTCATCGCTGCGCCCCGCGAAATGCCGCGAGCGCGGCTTCGAGTGCCCGGCCTATCGCCGAATAGGCCGCATGGCGACGTTCCGGCGACGCTAATGCTGCGAGAGTTCCCGCGGCGCCGATAGCTGCCACCAACGACTGGCCCAAAACGAGAAGCACGATCACGAAGGCCGCCAACAAAAGAAACCACCATGGGCTGCGGTCGTCAGCGAACGTTCCACAGGTCCATCGCAGTCGAAGACGAATCTGATACAGCGAGATGAGCACGAGAACTCCTTGCAATAAAGAGGGAATAGGCGCTGGCCGCCGATCTCATAAGTGAAATCGCTGGGGTGGAACGCGCCGGGATGTCCTCCATCATTGCCACAACCGCCACGGCAAGGGAAACCAAAACACACCCCCCTTCATTGTGACCCGTGCCACAGTAGCGGCGCCTCGGCGAAGGCCACGCGGCGAGCACCGGGACGCGGTCGTGACGGGCCGGCAGGGCGAAGTGAACGGCCTTCAGCAGGTCTCATTTTCGCAGGTGAGGGTAGGTTTTCCGCGACCATGGGCACTTCTCAAGCCGAGGCGACCCCGCGGCAGGAGACATCCTGTGCCACAGCACGAAAACCTGCCCGGACCAGCGGTTTCGCCTATCGGGCCAGCTTGACCCAAAACCCTCCCAAACTGCGTTTCTGAGGGCTCCCTGGCAATGGCGAAGCCCGGTCGCACGCCGCATCTCGGACGGTGGTTACCGTTTCCGCTGGTCTAGGCCCCTAAGCGCGAACTCGCCGGGGACAATTCCTTGTTGAGCCAGCACGATTCGCCAAGTCGTACGCCGCGACGATGTGAAACCGCTGCTCAGAAGGGGTGCAGACGTCAAAGGTCGTTCCGTGAACCTGCGCCGTCGACAAACGGGAAAGTTCCCATCGATCATGGTTAAACACGGCGGGACCAGCGGTTATGCCTTGTTGATCTCGTAGCCCTCCTGCGGTCAGGAACACGGCAGAACCGGACCGCGACTGCAAAATCGGCCAGATGTTCCTCTCCGACCGTGACAAACTGCTGCTCGGAGCGGGTGCGCGGATCGTCCGGCACTCCGACGTGGAGGCAGCCTCGCGCGACGGCGTGGGTGACTGACCGTCGTCAAAGGCGTCGAGACCAGCGGTTATGCGGTTGGCATCCCGGTGTTCTGGCGTGCCAACTGCAGGCTGTCCCACGGCCGTGGCCTCGCCAATTGACCAAGAAGCGGGTGCCTGGCGGCGAGAAACCGCTGATCAGGCGAGGTTCGACCTGGATCTGGCCCCCGCTCACCTGGCTGGACCTCCGCAGTGGCGCCACCAAGCGATCACGACCAAACCGACCGCGACCAGCAGTTTTGCTTCCTCGGGTCTCAAACGGCGGAGCAGCGGCCGTTGTACCTGAATCGTTGTCATGCCCGTATAGGCCGGTGCCTGCCACCTCTGGCGAGGGAGAAACCGCTGATCAGGCACGGTTCCGCCCGCGAAATGACGCCCTGCTTCATCGTCGCCGGTGTGACGTTCCAGCATGCCCGCCACAGGGTTCGAAAGTCTGCTCTTGTGCAGGTCAACGCCCATCAGAGGAGGTGTTGCAGGGCCGCCCACGCAAGATCATCAGCGCGCGAAACCTCCGTGCAAGCCACGTAGCACGGCCGCTGACGGCGAACGCGCAGGATCTAGGCCCACCGCGGTCCTCGTCGCCGGGAGGACCCGCCCCCACCTTCAGGACGTTCTCGGTGCTCAGAGGGGCTCCCGCGCCGCCGAGCGAGGCAGCGTCGCGTACCTCCGCTGGTGTCGGCGCCGGCCGCGACCTTATCGGTGAGAGTGAGCTGATCGTTGCTGGCCCGTCGTTGCAGCGCGTCGATTCCAGTCGATAGTGGTCGCTCTCTCGATACCGGTTAGGTGAGCCAACACGGCGCGCAGGAATCCAACTCTTCGGCTGGCCCGAGAGCCGACCAATCTCGGCGCAAGGCCGTTCAGTCGCGGCGTCCCAGCAGTCCGTTCTGGTTTACGGTGGCGATCAGGCCGCTGCTGCAGAGGATGGCGCCGAGCATAGTTTTGAGCAGGGCCAGGGTGCGTTGGGTGGGCGCGCAGTCGTCGGTTGTGAGTGGCACGGTCGCGGCAGCACGGTGACAGTGGGTAGCACCAGGGCGCCGAGGGTGATCAACGGCGTCCACAAGCTGCGTTCTGTTCTTGAAGGTCGGGAGCCCGGCCTATCCGCGTGTCGTTGTCTATCTCCGCCGGGGCGTGTTGCAAATCGAGCAGAGGCTGCGACTGTAGTGCATGGAGATTGAGTGGCGGACGCGGTGGTGCTGGCAGGGGTTCTCGTATGGTTTGGGGGTTCGACTGGCCGACGCCGGGCCGGAGGCCGAGACCGTACCTCCATCCGCCAGTCTCTCTGGTGGCTGCTGCAGTAAACCCGGTAAATATCCGCTAGCGGCATGAACTCAGGGATGAGCTGGCGGGTCGTCACCATGACCACAGTGGTCGTCGTGGCCAAGGTTGCGAGGAGTCGGCCACCGGGACAGGGTGCCGCAGCGAAGGATTCGAGCGCTGCGCGGGTCCACGCGGTACACGGAGCCCCATCATGAGACGACTATTAGCGACTGCGTCCGTTGTGACGCTACTGATCGGACTAGCGCGGTTGTTTAGGCGACGAGTTTCAGCGCATGCTGAGTGGGCGAAGAGGGGATCGCAGACCCCGGAACAAGAAACCAGGACACCCGCTGCAAGCTCAGCCGCGCCAACCGCCGTGATCCCTGACAAAACGCGACGTAAGTTCGGCGGCCTTGCTCGCTGGCTTAACGTTAAGCTTGTCTGTGCTCTATTAATCGCGATCGGTGGCGCGGTTTTGGGATTGAGCGCTTGGGATCGCTTCGAGACCAGTAGTTCCCCTGCTCCATCGTTAACGAGTGACCATGCCATTATAATATTCACGCTCCCGTCGAACGTAAAATTCGGAGCTATCGAGTATTTGAGTGATCCATTCGAACGTAGCACCCTAAAAGGATATGGAGATAAATTTCCCGGCTCAAATGCGACAACTGGAACCAAAGCTGATATCATCATCAGGATGACACTGAATGAAGCTCGCAATACGTGTGTCTCGATATCAGCCAAGTTTGTGCCTGACCCTGCGCCTGTCAATGCATTGGACACGATCGGAGTAGATCCCGATACCGCAATTACTCCGACTATCACCGGCGACATGGAGGCGCTTGCACTTCATGAATACGCGCTGGAAGTCTGTCCAGGTGGGGAAGGTGGGCCGGGAGGCGTGGCCACGAGTGACATGAAGGGGGTGTATCGAATAACTAGGAGTGGACAGGCGGCGACCAGCGGCTACCGCATGTCCGCAAACTTCCCCGCAATTGCAGTCGACCGCAACCTGTCTCCAGGCGCGCAATTCCAGATTGAGGCGACTTTGGTACAGGTTCCACCGCAAGTTAAGCTTGAAGCGATCCAGCCTGCGGCCACTGCTACGTCGGGGTTCGGATGGAAAACAAACGAGACAGTGCTGCAGCCTGGAAATATGAGCCTTTCGTCAATAACAGGAGAGGTCTCAGCTAGTCGATCATTGTTCATTAGCGCTGCGCTCATTGGATTGGCTGGCGGTTTGATCCCCTATGTGGTCGAGCTTTTGATCTCGGGGATATCACGGAGACGAAAGAAAAAATAAAGAAAGCCGGGGATCGCAAAGATTTAGGAGAGCCTGCAATATTGGCGTCGGCGCTCACGTGTTCGAGTCAGTGCCTAACCGGATTTAGAGCCACCGGCTCAGTCGCAGTACCTCGCCGCTGCGCCGATCGGGTGATCGGCGACCCGAATCGGAACGGCGGAGGCGAGACGATCGATCACTTGCTGTAGCGCGCACGTAGATCGTGCGTTCTCGTGGTGGGAGGCGTGGTGGGGCAGATCGTGTGCGTGCACGGTATCGGGCAGCAGGTCGCTGGAGAGCAGTCGCTGTTGCGGGAGTGGACGCCGGCACTTCTGGACGGGCTCAACCGCGCTGGCCAGGGCGACGCCGCGATCGCCAGTGACGTGGTGATGGGCTTCTACGGGGATCTGTTCCGGCCGGCGGGGGAGCTGCTGGCAGTCGGCGATCCGATGTTCACGGCGGACGACGTCGAGGCCGGCCTGGAGGAGGATGTGTTGCTCGCGTGGTGGAGGGAGGCCGCGCGGGTGGATCCGAAGGTCGCGCATCCGGGGGTGGACACTCTGGTGCGCACGCCAGGTTCGGCGCAGACGGCGCTGCGGCAGTTATCCCGATCGCGGTTCTTCGGTGGTCTGGCGTTGCGGGCGTTGGTATTCGACCTCAAGCAGGTCAGCCGCTATTTCCGCGACCCGCATCTGCGGGAAGCGGCGCGAGCCATAGTACGGAAGCTGATCACAGCAGACACCCGGGTCGTCGTGGCGCACTCCCTCGGGTCAGTAGTCGCGTACGAGGCATTGGCGATGCTGCCGGGCCATAAGGTGAGGGCGCTGGTTACGCTGGGGTCACCGCTTGGGATCGCGAACCTGATCTTCGACCAGCTGGACCCGACGCCACATGACGGACTCGGAGCTTGGCCGGGCTCAGACAACCTGGCGTGGACGAACCTGGCCGATCACGGGGACGTCGTCGCACTGGAGAAGGACTTGCGACCGCGGTTCGGGCCGCGTGTGGTCAATGCCGTGGTACACAACGGCGCTCACGCACACGCCGTCGCCGCGTACTTGACCGACAAGCTCACCGGCGCTGCGATCGCGGGAGGCCTGGATGCACGATGACGGCGATCAGCCGCGGCGCTACCTGATCGCGACCGCGGTCGCTCAGTACCCGAAGGCGCCGCAGTGGGATCGGCCCGGGCTGGTCCAGGCCCGCGACGAGATCATCAGGTTGTTCACCGACGAACTCGGTTACCAGCATGTCAGTACCTTGGGGCTGAACCCGACCAAAGATCAGCTGACCATGCTGTTGCGTGCGTTCTGCCGTGACGAGGCCCGGGAACCTGACGACCTCGTGGCCGTTTACATCGGCAGTCACGGTGAGGTCCTCGAGGACACCCGTGAGCATGCGTTGCTGACCACCGACGTCGACCCCGATGATGTGGATGACGCGCTGCCCACGGCGGAGCTGGCGCGGAAGATGTTGCTCAAGACCCGGGTCCGGCGGGTGCTGCTGATGCTGGATACTTGCTACGCCGGCCAGGGCGGCAGCGAACTCACGGCGGTCGCGATCACCAAGATGACCCGCAGCTGGGGCGACGACGACGGATCAGGCCTGGCCGTCATCACCTCCGCGCAGCCGTGTGAGCAAGCCAAGACGGGCGCCTTTCCGCTGCTCCTGCGCGACGCGATTCGCGGCCTGCCTATCGCCGGTTACAACCCCGCGACGTTGCCGCTGGACTCGATCGTCAAAGCGATGAACACGAGCGCGAGCAAACCCGGCCACCAGACCATCGGTCACAGCGTAGCCAGCCTGACCGGTGAGGTCCCTCCCTTCCTACCCAATCCGCGACATCACCCGCGGATGACCGAGGTCGATCTTGCGATCCAGCACGCCAGTGAATTCGAGGTCCAGGCGGAACGCCGTGACACCGAGTTCCGGACTCGGCTGCTGGTCCGCGCGATGGGTGGCAGCAGCCGAGGTAGCGACGGCTGGTGGTTCGCCGGCCGGCACACCGCGCTACTGGACATCACCGCGTGGCTGCACCACCCTGATCCGGAACGGCCGCTTCAGGTTGTTACCGGAAATCCGGGGTCTGGCAAGACCGCCGTTCTTGGCCTGATTGCCGCCCTCACCCATCCCCAGCGCCGTGCGACCGTTCCACTGCACACCCTCGGGCTTCCCGGTGCCGCCGTGCCCGAGCCGGGCACCGTGCACGTGGCGATCTACGCCCAGAGCCTGAGCACCGACCAAGTATTGGCCGGCATCGCAGCAGCCGTGCACTCCCATGCCAGCACACCTGGCCAGCTCATCGAGGCGCTCAACGGCAGGGACACACCGCTGACCGTGCTGGTCGACGCCCTCGACGAAGCCGCTGACCCCGACCATCTCACTCGCCGCCTGCTCCGCCCCTTGGTTGATCACGCCCAAGGGCAGCTGCGGCTGCTGGTTGGCACCCGGGATTTCCTGCTCGACCGCCTCGGTCTGGACCGGGAAGACAGTATCGACTTGGATGCCGACCGCTACGCCGACCTCGGCGCTCTCACCGCTTACGCCGCTCGAGGGCTGCTCGAAGCCAGCCCCGACAGCCCCTACCTCGACACGCCGCCTCCGATAATCCGAGCCGTGGCAGACGCCGTCGCCGCAGCCGCCAACCCCTCGTTCCTGGTTGCACGAATCACCAGCGCCACCCTCGCCGCGCAGCACCAGGCCGTCGACCCAGCTGATTCTGCCTGGCGCCGGTCATTGCCGACGTATCCCGGCGAAGCGATGCACCGCGACTTGGAAAGTCGCCTCGGCACCAACGCCGCCAAAGCGCGTGACCTGCTCCGCCCTCTTGCTTTCGCCGAAGGCCAGGGCTTGCCCTGGGAAGACATCTGGGCAGCCGTCGCCACCAAGGCTTCCGGCGCGGCATACACCGACGATGACCTCCTCTGGCTTCGCAGGCACGCCGGCTCCTATGTCGTCGAGGCCACCGAATTCGGCCGCTCCACTTACCGGCTTTACCACCAAGCCCTCGCCGACTACCTTCGTAATGACATCACCTCTCCGAACATGCACCGCGCCGTCGCCGAAGCCCTGCACGAACGGGTACCGCGAACGCTGGACAGCCGACGCGACTGGTCCCACGCCCATCCTTACATTTTGCGGCATCTCGCCACACACGCCAAATACGCAGGGCTGCTCGACGATCTCATCACAGATACCGACTACCTTGTCCACGCCGATCCTAGCTCACTGCTGCTCGCATTACTTCATACTGCTACTAACAATGGTGCCACCATCGCTGCGATTTACCGCTGTTCTGCCGACATTCATCGCAACCTTCCAGCATCTCGACGCCGACAGATTTTGGCTGTCGACGCCGCCAGATTTCAGGCTACCCGCCTTCAGCGCGATCTATCAACCACGCTGACCTTTCCACCACTATGGGCCACCGGACACCAGACGAATCCGTCGTTGCTTACAACTTTCACAGGCCACTCTGGTGCGGTGGGAGCGGTAGCCTGCGGTGACCTTAACGGTCGACTCGTATCAGTCACTGTGGGTAATGAGGGGGATGGAAGACTGCGGGTCTGGGATTGCATCTCCGGTGCAGAGATGACAACATTCGACAGCAAATTTATCACCAGTGAAGCAGGCGTAGCCTTCACTGTGGTTAACGGTCGACCGACCGTAATGACGATACGGGCGTCGGTAGTGGACCTGTGGGACGCTGCTTCCGCATCAAAGACTGCAACTTACGACAACCTTGACGATCTCGACGATCCCGAAAGAATGCCCGCTCAGTTGTTCGTTCATACAAATGGCGGCAGGTGTTTCGCTATCACCGGCCGCAGTCTACTGCACGTCTGGGATTTAGATAGCAAGAAACGAGTCAGCGACTTTCTCGGACATGTCGACAGCAAAGAGTCAGTGTTGCGTGCCACCTGCGGCACAGTCAACGGTCGCCTAGTCATCGCTACAGTGGGCAGCCGATACGCTCAGACCACAGTGCGAGTCTGGGAACTCGAAACCGCGAAGGAGATAGCGACATTTTCCGACCATGCAGGATACGCTAGCGAGCGATCCGCAATAATCAGAATGAAATGTGGTACAGTCAATGGTCGCGACGTCGCTCTCACTGCCATCACAGACACCAGTATCAATATTGACACTAGGGTGCAAGTCTGGGAACTGGCCACTGGCAAGAAACGCGCTATTCTAATTGGTCATACGGGCCCTGTGCTCGGGATCGCACTGGGTGAATTCGACGGTTCCTCGGTTGCCGTTACTGCAAGCAGTGATCAGACGGCGAGAGTGTGGGATCTAGCAACCGGAGAGCAACTCATATCGCTGGTTGGCCACACCGGCTCGGTGAACGCGGTCGCCTGCGGATCACTCGACGGCCAAATGATTGCGGTCACGGCCAGTCGTGATACGACCGCACGCGTGTGGCGCCCAAAGCGGTCCCGCGTCAACCGGTCAGCGAATTCTGGTCACCGTGCACCAATCGAAAGTATAGCCTGCGCACAATTTGAGGGTCATTCCGTCGTAGTAACCGCCAGTGTCGACGGAACTGCGCGCGTGTGGAATATGGTGAGTGCAAACGAGATTGCGGAATTCGCTGGCCACTCTTCGCCTGTGCGCGGAGTGGCCTGCGGCGTGCTCGACGGCCAACACGTCGCGGTGACATGCGGACAAGATGGCTATTTACGGATCTGGAACTTATTGACCACGGAAGAACTTTTTCATATTTCCAACACTTCTGGCCGCGCGTTCGACGTTGCATTCGACGAGGTGCACAGTCGGACTGTCGTCGTTACTGCTAGCAGTGCTGATGGGACCATTAATGTCTGGAGTCTGGCGAGCGGAGAGGAAATTGCGCGTTTCTCCGGCGATGCTAGTCCAGTGTCAGGAATTGCATGTTGCGAGCTTGACCATCGAACCGTCGCCATCACTGCGAGCGACGATGGATTAGCGCGAGTCTGGGACATTATAACAGCCGAAGAGATTGCCATATTCGCGCATCGCGAGAGTCGATTGACTGGAGTTGCATGCGGCGTACTCAATGATCGCACTGTTGCCGTCACTGTGGGTACCGATGGGGTGGCGCGAGTCTGGGACCTGCAAACGGCGAGACAAATATCCACTTTTGCGCGTCATATCAGTCCGATTATCAGCGTGGCATGCGGCGAATCCAACGCGCGCACGGTTGCCATTACAGCTAGTCGGGATGGAACAGTACGAGTCTGGGATCTGGAAACGGCAGACGAGCTGGAAATGTTCGATGTACGCGGTGTCCGTGACGTCACCATCGGCCCCGAGGGCGAGTTTGCGATTGCTGCAGGATGGGACGTCATTGTACTGAACCGCTCAGGACTCTGAGACGATCGACCTTCATATTTTGGCCCACTGAGCAGAGGTGCCGCTGACCTTGCGACCTGAGATGGTCGGGCCGGTAGACATGCCTCGACCTTGACCACGGAGCCTGTTGTGAGAGCCTCAACTCCGCGCCGCTCGCTCGTTCTACTGGTGCAGTACACATATTCAAATGTGGGGTATTCGACTGCGCTCCGCCCGAACCGGATGTTGGCGCGCGACAGTCCAATCGCGGTTCAAAGCAGTCCTGCTCGGTGCAGGTGGATTATGGCGGCGATTAGGCCGCTGCTGCCGAGGATGGCACCGAGCAGGATTTTGAGCAGCGTTAGCGCCCGCACGGCGCGTTGGCCGTCGGTGGTGGTGAGCGCCAGTGCTACGGCGGCGGTGACGGCGGTGAGCGGCACCAGCGCGATGAGGGTGATCAACGGCGTCCACATGGTCGCGTCCTGTTCTGGGGTTCGTGAGCCCGGCCAGTCCGTGCTCGAGGACCAGCCGACCAGCCCGAGGCGGGGTCCGGCATGGGCTCCGTACCGACCCGGGCGACGGGGCCCGCTGCTTTGCTGGCTACGGCGAGCTGACCAGGAAGAATGCAGGGGCGCCGCTGGCGGGAGTACGGTGTCCGGCACTGTCCGGTTGCCTTCGCCGGACGCTGTATCGGGCGGCACTGGGGAGGTGACCATGGATCTCACGGAGATCAGAACGCTGTCCCAGCTGGCCGATGCGCTCAAAGGGTTGAGCCGCGAGCGGTCGCTGTCCCTGCAGGGGCTGGCCGATGCAGCCGGGAAGCTGCCGACGCGAGGCGGACGACGCCCGGCTCTTCCACGGTCCACCGCCAGTGACCTGCTCAACGCCAAGTCCGTGCCCGAGGCCGACGCTGGTGATATTCCTAGCCGCCTGCGGCATCCACGACGAGGAGGCGCAGCGGCCTTGGCTGCAGGCACTGGAGAGAGTGGCGACCCAACACCAACGGCGCCCGCCGGGAGCGGTGCGGGTCCGCAATGCGCGACCGCGGATGCTGGGGGTGCACGCCGCGATCCAGACCGGCCAGTCGCCCGAGGCCGCACATGGTGAGGCGGAGCTGCCGCTGTACGTGCCACAGGACTTCGACGCAGACTTACGCGCGAAGCTCACTCTGACCGCGCAACAGGGCGGGTTCGTCTTGCTAGTAGGGGACTCCTCAGTCGGGAAGAGCCGCGCCCTGTTCGAGGCGGTAAAGGTAGTGGTACCGGATTGGTGGCTGTTGCACCCTTGTGACGCCGGGGCGTTGCGGCAGTTCGCTGAGCATTCGGCCGGGCGGACTGTGGTGTGGCTGGACGAGCTGCAGGACTACCTCGACTTCGCTGGGGGAGTGCCGGCGGGCCAGGTTCGCGAGCTGATCGCGGCCGGGGTGATGCTGGTCGCGACGTGCTGGCCGGGTGAGCACAGCAAGCGCGTGGCGCTGTCCGAGGAAGGTCGGCCAGACCCGTATGCCAACGACCGGCGTCTGATCGGCCTGGTCGACGTGCTGCAGGTGCCCCCCGCATTCAGCACCCATGAGCGGCGCCGCGCCGAGGACCTAGCCGGTACCGATCACCGGATCCGGGTCGCGCTCGACACCCCCGACGCCGGCTTCACGCAAGTCATGGCCGCGGGCCCGGAATTGGTCCGTCACTGGACACAGGCACCTGCGTACGCCAAGGCCGTCATCACCGCCGCACTCGACGCCCGCCGCGTCGGCGCCCGCGCACCACTCACCCGCGATTACCTGGCCGATGCTGCACCCGGCTACCTCAACGAGCGCGAAGTGGCCACAGCATCCCCGCACTGGCTCGATAGCGCCCTGGAATACGCCACCAGATTGCTGCGCGGCGCCATCGCCGTGCTCGCCCCGGTCGCCGCCGGGATGGGACGCATCGCCGGCTACCGGGTCGCCGACTACTTGCACCAACATGCGCTCCGCATCCGGCGCACCATCCACCTCCCCGACACCGCCTGGCGCGCACTCGTCGTGCACCACCATCCCGACGACACTGGTCGACTGGCATTCAGTGCCGGGAGCCGGGGCCGCGACGATTACGCCGAGGCTTTCGCCCGACGTGGAGTCGACATCGGAAATTCGCCTGCTGCCAGGTACTTGGCCAGCATCTTGCCCGTGAAAGGCCGCATCGACGAGGGTGTCGCCATGATCCGCTCGCACCCTGACGGTTCTCATTGGCATGGATTGGCGGCGCTCGAGTTAGCTGACGGGTTGGTCGCAGGGCCAAGTCAACGAGGCCATCACTCTAATTCGTCCGTATGCCGATGAAGGTCTCTCCTTCTCAGCTGAACGGCTAGCTGATTTATTGACGGAGCACGGACACGTCGAAGAACTTACCCAGCGCGCCCATAATGGCGACATCATCGCAGCTCAACGACTGGTTGACCTGCTCATTGATCAAGATCGCACCGATGAAGCCGTCGCCTTGCTACGTCTATACACCGACGTCAGCCAATGGCAAGGGCTGGCTAAGTTGGCTAGCACGCTTGCTAGGCAGGGCCAGATTGACGAAGCCATCGGCTTGCTCCGCCCCCATGCAAGTGCTATCCCTGTCTTAGCGATTCAGGTAGCGAAGCTGTTAGCAGGTCAAGGTCGGGTCGATGAAGCCCTTCATGTGGTCAGTATGCACGCAGACGCCGACCCAATAAAGAACTTTCCATCCGCTTTAACCTTGGCGGACTTGCTGGTCGAACACAATCGATTCGATGAATTAAACCAACGAGCAGATAATGGCGATTTGTGTGCCAGTGAACGGTTGGCCGAGGCGCTAATCGAACACGGTCGGATCGAGGAAGTCGCCCAACGCGCCAATAACGCGGACATATTCGCAACGATGCAGCTCGCCGATGTGCTAGTTAATCAAGGCTCCGCCGACGATGCAATCGCCCTGTTAACCCCGCTTGCCCACTCGGGCATCACGCCTGCTGTCGTTCGGCTGGCGGACTTGCTGGCCACACACGATCGCGTTGAGGACGCCATCGCCATGCTCCGCCTTAACGTCGACAGCAGCCGTCCCGACAGCGCCCGGTATTTGATCGACCTACTGCTGAAGTACGACCGCGTGAACGATCTCGCCGCGGAAGAGGCCGCCGGCACCTCCGGCGCTGTGGATGCGCTGCGTGGCACGCAGCCGCGACCGTCCTAGGGGGCGACTTGCCCCCCCCGCCGGCACCTTCCGCGCCGAACAGGAGGCCATCCGCTCCGGGGCCGTGTCCTTGCCGTGACCAGCGATCCCGCCTCCGCCTGCCGAGACCGCGCCCACGGTCCTTTTGATCCTGGCCGCCACTCAAATACCGCAAGTACGGCGAACCTGCGACCGTCGGTCCACCGTCCAGCCTTTTCGGCCAAGGCGCCCTCCTGGTCTTCGACGCCATCTGCCTCTACCTGGCGCAGCTGCGCCAGGTAGGCAACGACACAGCCCACGTCGCCCACGTCACCACCTAGTAGCGGCCCACCCGACTTCGCTGCCTTGGTTCGAGCGACCCCGGCACCGTTTCCTCCCGCGGTGTTCCGGGCAATCGCCGACGGGGCCGCGTAAAGTCGCAGGATGGTGGACTCGGTGTACGACTGGCTCTCGGAGCATCATCTCGGCGTCGCTGCGACACTGTCGCACGCCGACGAGCTGATCGGGCAGATCAGCGATCTGCTCTTCGACTACCAGACCCAAACCGAGGGTGTAGTCGGCTTACACGAAGTTCGGGCAGACGCGGTGAGCCGCACTGTGGTGGACCACGTCGCCCCGATCCCTCGCAAGGTGCCGCTGCTTGTGGCGGACGTGCTCGTGGCGTTGCGGGCCGCGCTCGAGCACGCACTGTTCGCCGAGGCCGAATACCTCGACGGTGCGCCGCTGGAGGAGAAAGCGGCCCGGCTCGTCGACATGCCGGCCTCGGAAACCCCCGAGAAGTTCGAGCAGTGGACCAAGAACCGAGCCAGCAACGGCCCCGTGTCGCTGCGAGCGGGCGGCGAACTTCATCGGCGCGTCGCCGACCTGCAGCCCTTCCACCACGCGGACCCACGATTGCACCCGCTGGCCCGGCTGGTACTCCATACGAACCACGCAAAGCACCGGACACCCGCGATCACGGCGGTCCGCCTGGCGGCCATGTACCGCGACGATCAGCTGCCCCGCTCCCTTCAGGAGCTGTCGCCGCGTCCGGAGGAACCCTTGCGTGTCGGGGATGTCATCGCGGAAACCTCACTGGGCGCCCAGGTCGCTGTCACTCTGTTCCCGACTGTGGGGATCAACCGGCCCGGCACGGGCCGGTGGCCGGTTCTGATGCACGAGCTCGACGAGATCTCCCGCTGGGTCCGCGTTCATGCGGTGCCGCGCCTGCTCACTGGTACCGAGCAAGCGGACCCGCCATTGCCGGCCCGCTATAAGATCAGCGTCGGACATCAGGATGAACGCCGCGCGATAGCGGCAGGGTCAACCACGACCGCCGTTGTACGTCACTTACAACGCCTCAGTGCGGCATCGGCTCGGGTCGATATGGTTGACGTCCTCCATCAGCTCGAAGACTCCCCGGGCAGGGAGCAGATCTCGGCATGGCTAAGCCAGCTGACCGACGAGGACGTGCTCACCAAAGTGTCGTCCCTGAAAGCAAACCATGACTACGATCCACTGGTCATGCGGCAAAACGCCGAAATCCTGATAGGACTGCGCGACGATGCTAGGGTCTTTGTTTGTGGTGAGAAGTCAAACGACGCAGGAAAGACGCCGCCGTAAACACGAACGATCAAACATTCCATGGATCCTCTTAGGATAGTCCTGTTTAGCAGTAGGTGAGTGCCCCCCATCGGTCCGATTCTGCTCGCTAAGCAGGTCAACAAACGCCTGACCGGCCCAGAGATCGCCGATGTCGACACGAGCGCGGAGCTGGCTGACAGCCTCGCCGATCCGACCCTGGCGGGTCAGTGTTTGAACGCGTCGCTGTCCAACACGGTCGCGACTGCTGTAGCAGAACCTGTGGACCTATGTTTGACGCGGGATCCGCTGAGCAGTGGGATGGTAGTTGGTGTTGGTCGTAGTCGGCTTCCCCTCATCGACGAGGGACTGGCCGATGGCTCCCCGCCTTACGCGCGGCTAGTTCCAGCACGGCGCGACCATCGCTCGACCGATCCAGACACGCTGTTGCGGACGCGGGATCCGGCTCTGCGGTGCCAACTGCCGTGGTCAACCGGCGACAACAACGGTGACCCGCAACAGACGATGCGCAGCACCACACGCCGCCGGTGACAGATAGCGTGGTCCGTCACATTGACTTTCGAACTGGCTCGAAGGCAGGATCGGCGGCGTAAACCGTACAGGTGTTCGAGTGTTTGTCGCTGGCTTCCCCCCACGGCAGAGCGTGTGTGGTGTGGAGTTGGTGTGGCGTTCAACTTGTGTGGAAGCGGTCAGTGACCGGATCATCGCCAACTAATGATGATCTTGAACAGGTGGCAGGTTCGGTTCACCCCGTCGACGGTGTCGATTGAGGCGCTGCAGTGCCTTGGGCGCGACGGTGATTGGTCGACTCGTATGCGCGAGGTTGACGTGTGGGCAGGGATGCCATACCTGTTGTCGCCTTCGTTGGCCTACGACGTGCGGTTGAATGACTTCTTCCGGAGTCCGCGCATGCGGACCGCGTCGCCGAGGACGCAGCATGGGTACGCGCGAGACCTTGCTGCGTTCTTAACCTTCTTGTGGGCATCACGCATGCAGCGCTCGTGGTTGGGCGTCACCGAGGACGATCACCTGGCTTATCTGCATTGGCGCCGGTATGACCCGGCGGGACCGCTGGTGGCCGGTACGACGTGGAATCGCGAACTCGCTGCGGTGAACCAGTTCTACCGGTGGGCGGTTCAAGCCGGTCATGTCCGGGTGCACCCGATTCCTCAAGCTTTCCGGCGACCAGGTCCTCGCGAGGCAGACCGGGCTCGGCGGTCGACTTTGGACGAGCAACGCCCAGCTACCTACGCCCGTGACGTGGGTGCGACACCGGTGCGATGGTTGCCGATTAGTTCCTATCGGCAGTGGCGCGACGTGGGCGTCCGGGGATTTGACGTCGAGGGGCTACCGCGGTCGAGTTTCCGCGGCCGGTGGGCGGCTCGCAATGCCGTGTTCTGCGACTTGATGATCCGGACAGGGCTGCGGTTGGCCGAGCAGTCCGCGTTGCTGGTTAGTGAGGTTCCCGGTAAGAGCAGTGAGCTGGACTTCTCCACGTTCTGGCTGCCTGCCGCGATCGCCAAGGGCGGATCGGCACGCACGGTGTACGTGCCGAGGTCGGTCGGTTCCGATCTCACGGACTATGCGGAATGCGACCGGAGAGAGGTCATCGAACGAGCTCGCGCCGCCGGCCGATACCGCCTTGGCGAGGGCGCGTTGCTGATCGAAGCCGGGCGGCCCGACTGGGCCCGGGGTGCTTGCGGGCGGCGACGGGTGCGGCTGGCGAATCTTTCGGCACAGCAACGTCTTCAGCTGTTGGTCGAGACGGACGCGGGGTGGGAACCGGCGGCGTTGTGGCTGAGCGAGCGTGGACTGCCCCTGTCGCCCGATCTGTGGAAGAAGATGTTCGCCACCGCCAACTCCCGATGCCAGACAGCCGGGCTGGACGTGACGGCACATGCGCACATGTTGCGGCACTCGTTCGCAGTGATCACGCTGGAGCAACTTCAAAGAGGGCACGTGGCGGCTCTCGCCGAACTGACACCGGAGCAGCGCGGGCACTACGTCCGGGTGTTCGGTGATCCGCTGGACTGGGTGCGGCAGCGGCTGGGGCATCGGTCGATCGTGACCACTCAGATCTACCTGCACACCTTGGCAGAGCTGGAGATGCAGACCCGCCAAGCACTCGTGCCGGACGACTGGGCAGATCCCCACCGCTCGGCCCAGTCGACCACGGGGAAGTCCGCGTGGTGACAGGGCGAGGCAGCACGGGTAGAGGCAGGCACGCGCCGCTACCCGGCCGCGACTACGCCGCCCCGGAACCGGTCAGCGGTATGACCGGCGAGGTCCAGGTGAAGTTCACGGGCGATGACGGTCGGACACGGACATGGGACTTCTCTGGGTTGCCGCTCCCGGGATGGCATCGACCGCTTGCTGAGGCGCTGTCCGCACGTATCGGACCGGCGGGCGGCCTGCGGACCAGGGAATCGGCGAACAGCGCGTGGATCGTCGGCGCGAGGTTGCTGCGATACCTGAGCGGGCTTCATTCCGCTCCTGCGGCCCCAGGCTCACTGACGGTGCAACAGCTGCGCCGGTATCGACAGCATCGGTCCATGACGCTCTCGGCGGCGAACACGCAAGCGGAAATGGCAGAACTACGGCGCTTGCTGCGGCGGCTGCCGGAGGGTTCGCGGCTGCGGGGCGGTGTGTCCGACGTGCTATCGACGAGGGCTGTGCATACGCGCCGTGCCGCGCTTCCCGGCTACTCTGAGGGCGAGTTCACCCGACTCGTTGCGGCCGCGCGCGCCGACGCCACAGCGATCCAGCATCGGATCGAGCGCGGAGAACACCTTCTGGCCCGGTGGCGTGATAGCCCGGATGAGATCGAGGGTGACGACCGCGGGCTCGCCATGGCACTGGCCAGCATCGCCGACACCGCGACGGTGCCGACAACCCTGGACGGCCAGCCGCTGACTCCCGCCCAGCGAACCGACCTCGCCGGCCACCTGTTCCTCACCTGGGCCGACCTGTCTCCGCTGCTGGTGCTGGTGGTCGCTGTGAGCGGCCGGAACGTCGAAACCATCAAGGAACTGCCTACAGAGCACCGGCGCCTCGGTGACCGGGCCATCGAGGCGCGCGTGGTCAAACGCCGCCGTGGCGCGCGAGGTTGGTTCGACACGGTCACCTGGGACATCGGTCCTCGGCACCGTGCTCTGCACACGCCCGGCGGCCTGTATCTGCTTCTTCATCGGCTGATGTCGCGTGCCCGCGCGTTGAGCGGGCACTGCCAGTTCTGGGTGATCTGGCGGCCGGCCGTGCGGCGCACAGCCAGACAGACCGCATCAGAGTTCCAGGCACCGTTCGCCGCGCGACTCAGCTCGGCTCCGTCGCCGACAGCCTGGGCTGCCCGGCGCGGCCTCTGTGCCGATCCCGCACCCGGGAGACAGCCAAGGGCGCTGGCGGTGGATCTGCGGCGGGTGCGGACCAGCGTCGAGGTACGCCGCACTCGCGCCGTGGGCGGTCACCTGCCGACCGCCGCCCGGTCGAACACCGTCCCGGTCCTTTTCACGAACTACCTCCGCGGTGACCCCTCCACGCTCGAGTGGGCCGAGCAGGTCACCGCCGACGGTCTCGGCGCCGCCGAAGCCGCAGCGCTGGCCGGCTACCGCAGGAGGCAGGGCGACACCGGCGAACACCTGGCCGTTGTCAGCGAGGTTCCCGCCGAGGCCTCGGCGGGCCCGTGGTCTGCCTGCCGGGACCTGCAGAAGCGGCCATCGACCGGGAGGACGTGCCGCACGCCGAGCTTGCTGGACTGCTTCCAGTGCGGCAACTGCCTGATCACCGATACCCATCTTCCCGCCCTGCTCACGCTCAACCACGCGCTAACCGACCGACGAGGCCAGCTCGCCGAGGACGACTGGTGGGCGCGCTACGGCCCGGCCTGGGTCGCGATCCAGCACGACATCCTCCCGAAATTCACTCCAGCGCAGCTGCAGCACGCCGAGGCCCATTCCGATGGCCCGGTTCCGCTGGATCTAGCCGAAGCGCCCTGGGAGATACCGTGACCATCGCCGAAAACCTCGCCGAACCCTTCGGCGCTGGAAACGTATTCGTCCTGTGTGGACGCACGCTCCGGCCCGGCGTGACCTTGGAGACGACCGCGCGTGTCGACGACGTGGTCTGGGATCTGACACCGGCGGTCCTGCAAAGCCACGTCAAGAGCCTCCGCCTGAACTTTGGACAGATCCCCGACGCCTACCGGAGTCTCGTGAAGCAGCTTGTCCGTGAACTGCTCTCCGGAGAGCCGCCAACAGGTGAGCAACCGCAGGCCGTCACGACAATCCGCTCGCACTTCCACAGGTTGAAAAGGTTCCTTACCTGGCTCAGTGCAGACGACATCCCAGGAAGTGCGCGTCCACTGAGGACGTTGACAGCTGAGGACTTGGTGCGCTACGACCACAGTCTGACTGAATCCGGCATGTCCGTACCCGTGCGCGGCTGCGCCCACACCTCGGTCGGGTTGCTGTGGCGCTACCGCAGCAAGCTCAGCGACGCACTGACGATCGACCCTCGCTACGTATCCGGCTGGTACGCCACCCTACGAACGTCAGGCGAGAACAGCACCGACCGGATTCCGGAAGTGGTCCTTGCGCCGTTGCTGCGCTGGTGCCTGCGGTTCGTCGACGACTTCGCCGACGACATCCTTACTGCCGCGTACGCCCGTGATGTGTACGAGAACAGCGCATCGGCCCACCACGACCGCACCTCGGCCGCTGTTGTCGAAGACCGGCTGGCACAGTACCTGCGCGCGCAGGTCGACACCGGCACGCCACTGCCCGGGCGCAACGGGCTGCCCAACACGCGCTACATCGCCACGCAGATCGCCGCGGGCCCGACCCGGCTACGCAACAATCCAGGCTGGATGGCGATGATCCACGCTACCGCCGGCCAGGTCGGGCTCACCTCGCACACCTGGCTTGTCCGTGAGTGTTCCGGGCAGCTGGACGGCAGACGGTGGGCCGACGGGATCGCGACATTGCACCCGTTCTTGTCAGCCGACATCCTGATCCGGCAGCTGAGGGCCGCCTGCCACGTGGTGATCGCGTTCCTTTCGGGGATGCGCGATTCGGAGATCAAACATCTCAGGCGTGGTGCGGTCACCGTGTCCGCCGACGCTGATGGACGCCCGTACCGGTGGAAGGTTGCCAGTCGCACCTTCAAGCGCGCCGCCGACCCCGCTGGCGAACTGGCGACCTGGGTGGTGGGTGCATCCGCCGCTCGGGCGGTGGCCGTGCTTGAGCGGCTGCTGCCCTCCGATGAGGACATGCTGTTCTCCGCGCCACGCAACCGGGCGCGTACGGGGCCGGCCGAGGTCATCACGACCTCCACCAGCAACGCCTCAATCAACGAACTCGTCGCATGGATCAGCTCCTACTGCGCCGCTCACGGCCGCGACGACGCGATCCCCGCTGTCGGCGGCAGGGTGTTCCGTATACGGGGCAGCCAGTTCCGCCGAACGCTGGCCTGGTTCATCGCCCGTCGCCCCGGAGGTTCCATCGCCGGTGCCATCCAGTACCAGCACCACGGCATCCAGATGTTCGAAGGCTACGCCGGAACTTCCCGGGCGGGATTCCGTGCCGAGGTCGAGACGGAACAGGCACTCGCGCGTGGCGAACAGCTCATGGATCTTGCCACTGGCTACGACCATGAGATCCTTGGCGGGCCCGCTGCCAGGGAAGCACGTGACCGGCTCGCTGACTTCGCACATGCCCAGGGCTTTCCCGGTCACGTGGTGACCGACCGGGCCCGTGCCCACCGGTTCTTGGCACGCCACGACCCACAGGTGTACCCCGGTACCTACAGCACTTGCGTATTCACCCCCGGCACTGCCCGGTGCTTGCAGGGCACGAAACTTGCTGCGGATGAGCCGACACAGCCGAAACTCGGCCGGTGCCAACCCCTCGAATGCGCCAATGTCGCTGTCACCCGTGACAACGCCCGCGCCCTCGATGACGAGATCATCCGGCTAAAGACCGAACTGCGCCGGGGAGTTCTTCCACCGTTGCTGCTCGACCGGCTCGAACGGCGGCGAGACGGAATCGCCCGCCTTCTCGGCCAGCCCCCGCTGGAGGACACATGAGCCGTCACATTGACCTGCCCAGCACGGAGGAGGTCCTCGCGCGCCTCGGCACCTTGCGCGCCGAACCCGGCACGCGGGTGAGCGTGCTTGCCCTCGCACGGGCGGTCGGGCTGTCCAACACGACCTTCCGGCGGCACTTCCCAGCCATCGTCGACGACCTCGTTACCGGACTGCCGACATCGAGCACTCCGGCTCGTCCGTCCCACACCGATGACCGCAGCAGCGAGATACTCCGGCTGCGGCGCGAGATCCTCGACCTGCGCGCACAACTGGACGTGGCTTGTGCTCAGATCCAGCATCTCGCGTTGGTCAACGAGCGACTCAGGAATGAGCTTCACGCCGCACTGTCGGTTCACCGTGTCCGCCCACGCGCCTGACGCCTGCCCTTGGGCGGTGTTGTCGTGGCCGTCCAGGCACGGGTTCGCGACGTTGCGTGGGTCAGCGGGTGAAGTTTCCGCAGACGCCAGTGTCGCCTTGGCGCTGGACTAGGAAACCGTACGAGATTCGACGAGTCGGCGCGGGGCGAGCCCCGACTCGCTTGCTCACTCTCTCGTGTCGCGCACTCACTGCCTGCGTCGATTAACGGTGATCAGCACAAGATTTCAAACCCAGGAAGCCGATAAATCCTTCCACATTGAGCCGACGTCGCGTCGTCCACCCGGGTGCGACGTTGACCCCAGTCGGCTACTCCGCGGGAACAACGCGCCGAGCAATGCGTGTGAGGCGGCAACGTCTACGTGCGGTTGATCGTGCGTGTCACGCCGGCGATCATTGTGGTCGCCAAAAGCCAGCCCGCCGCGACCAACACGTACGACAGCCACTGATACCACCCCTGCGGCGCGAACGCCTTCGCTTGCCCGAAGTCGACGATCGGAACCAGAAGGTCCAGCGGATAGAACACGGGGTTGTACCCAGGTGCCTTCGCCGCGTCGATGGGCGGCGGCTGGTGCAGGCCGAACACGGCAACGCCCAGCAGGAGCAACGCAGCGAGCCACGCGGCAGCCCGCATCGGCCGGTAGCCGTACCCGACCGTGACGTCCTGCGCGTAGCCCCAGACCCGCGCGTACCCGGGCAGGGTCGCGCGATGGCGGCGCTGTTTCGCGAGCCGCACGTCGCGCGCGGAACGGTCGTCACCGAGACGCGCATACGTGGCGGCGAGCTGTTCATAAGCGTGCGGAACGTAGCCATCCACGTCGCGAGCGAGGAGCTTCAGGCGGTCTTTCGAGGGCAGCCGCGGTGTCAGGGCGTCGTAGGTGAAGCCGTCGAGACGGACGGCGCCGGGCCAGACGCCGGGTGCGGCGTCGACCGCCTCGAAGTGCGCGCGACGCAGATCAACCTCGCCCTCGACCGCGGCGGCTCCGGCCAGCCGCAGCTCCGCGGCGCGGCACCCGGTGGCGCGCAGCGCAGTCCCAGCAGGACGGTGCAATGAGGACTTCTCGAGGTTCAGCACCCCGTCGACGCGCAGACCGTCGAGCCGCAACTCACCGCTGACCTGTAAGCCGCTCGCCGTCAGGTCGCTGGTGATCCGGGCCGGATTGAGCTGCACGGCCTCGCCGTCGACGGTGATGACGGCCCCGTCCACAGCCAGCGCGCCGAGGTCAGCGTTGACCAAGCGGACCGTGCCGCTGATCTGGCACATCGACAACTGCAGCGCGCCCGAGGTGCGAAGCTCCGTGGCGATCAACCCCGGCAGCACGGACTTCGTGAACGCCAGCTGCCGGGTCTGGGCCGCGTAGAAGTTCGGCGCCTTGGCGAAGTAGCAGCCGTAGAGCACCACCGGGCACTGGATCGCGGCGTTGCGCATGTCGAGTTCGCCCGTGATGCGGGCACCGGCGAGGCGGAGCGCAGCTCTGCTGGGGCCGGATCCGGAGCCGAGGAGAATGTCCCGAAGAACCTTCGCGCGGACTGTGCGCTCTTGTCCCCAGTGTGCGCCACCGGCTGGGTCGTCATGGCCGAACTCGACACGGGTGCCGTGGGCGAACGCCTCGCGAACCCGCTCCTCCGCAGCGGTCAAGGCATCCATCCCTCGAAGAGTAAGGGAAACGGCCGGCTCAGATAGGTCCCGTTCGAGTGACTGACATCGTCGGCGGCGCGAGCCGCTGTGGCACGCCCAGGCCGTACGGCTCTAAGCCGTGCTGGTGAAGGGTGACCGCTAGCGGCTCAGCACCTCGTGTCGCGTTCGGCGTCTGACAGGCGCGCGGGGCGGTCGGCGAGTGGGCCGCCGGAGCGGAGCAGGGTTTCCAGGGTTTCGAGAGGTTCGGGGACGATTGAGTACCAGCTCCAGGTTCCGCGGCGTTCTCGTTCGAGGATGCCGGCGGAGACCAGGACGCGCAGGTGGTGGCTGAGCGACGGCTGGGGCATGTCGAATTCTTCTGCCAGGTCGCAGAAGCACGCTTCGCCGCCGGGGGAGTAGCGCACGAGGGACAGCAGGCGGATCCGCACCGGGTCCGACAGGGCTTTGAAAAGCTTCGCGGCCGTGTCGGCGTCGTCCGGTGCGACGACCGCGGCGGGTTCGGCCATCAGGAGTGTCACCGGGACCGGTTTCCTGGTGCGGCCGTTCTCGCTCGCCACGCGTCCCTCCTCCGTTCATGGGCGCTGTCCTGGACCATCATACCTGCTGAATTGACAAAGCTCGATCCAAGCTCTTCAATTGCATCGGCAGACTTCGATCCAGCTAGCTGTGCTCCGAGGGAGATGTCATGACCCATGCCACCGAGGGTTTGCCCGGTCGTGAGGTGCTGGACCAGCTCGACCGGATCGCCGACGAGCTGGCCGACCGGTTCCGTGGCACGTTCGGCCGGGAGACGGTCGAGACGTTCGTGGAGGAGACCTATCGGCTGCTGGTTCGCTCGGCGACGGTCAAGACCTACCTGCCGACGCTGACCGCCCGGTTCGCCCGGCAGCGTCTGGTGGACCTGGCCAAGGTCGACGGGCTCACGATGGTGACCGCGCCGCAGGTGCTGTTCGTGTGTGCACAACGTCGGCCGTTCCCAGCTGGCCGCGGCACTGCTCAACCACCACGCGTTCGGGCATGTCATGGTCCGCTCTGCCGGATCGCAGCCCCAGGGCGAGATCCCGCTGGTGATTACCGAGGCGCTGGGCGAGCTGGACGTCCAGCTCGCGGGCGCCTTCCCGAAGCCGCTGACCGACGAGGTGGTCCGCGCGGCCGACGTCGTGGTCACGATGGGCTGCGGGGACGCCTGCACGGTCTACCCGGGCAAGCGGTATCTGGACTGGGACGTGCCCGACCCGATGGGGCAGCCGCTGAGCGTGGTCCGGGGGATTCGCGACGACATCGGCCGTCGCGTCCGGCACCTGCTTGACGAGCTCATCGACTGACATCTCTCAGAGGAAAGGAAACGGGCATGACCCGCACGCCTGAAGTGCTGTTCGTCTGTGTCCACAACGCGGGCCGGTCGCAGATGGCCGCCGCGCTTTTGCAGCACTATTCGCTCGGCCGGATCGCGGTGCGGTCCGCGGGGTCCGAGCCCGCGGAGAGGGTGAACCCGGCCGCCGCGGCCGCGCTCGCCGAATGGGATCTGGACATCACCGCCGAGGTGCCGAGCAAGCTGTCGACCGAGGACGTCGAGGCCTCCGATGTGGTGATCACCATGGGCTGCGGCGACACGTGCCCGGTGTTCCCCGGCAAGCGGTATCTCGATTGGCCGCTGGAGGACCCGGCGGGCCAGGGCGTGGAGGCGGTGCGGCCGATCCGCGACGAGATCGATCGCCGCGTCCGTGGCCTGGTCGCCGAAATCCTCGACGCCTGACCCTCGCTTCCGACCTCTGGAGACCAGCCCTGTGACTCGAACCGCCGACAAGGCCGACACCGACGTCCTGCACAAACTGTCCTTTCTGGACCGGTTCCTGCCGGTCTGGATCATCGTGGCCATGGGAGCGGGGCTCCTGCTGGGCAGCGTGATCCCCGGCCTGCAGGGTGTGCTGGACGCGGTGAAGATCGGGCAGGTGTCGCTGCCGATCGCGCTCGGGCTGCTGCTGATGATGTACCCGGTCCTGGCGAAGGTCCGCTACGACAAGCTCGACACCGTCACCAGCGACAAGCGCACGATGGTGCTTTCCCTGGTGCTCAACTGGATTCTGGGCCCGGCACTGATGTTCGCGCTCGCCTGGCTGATGCTGCCGGACCTTCCCGAGTACCGGACCGGGCTGGTCATCGTCGGCCTCGCCCGGTGCATCGCGATGGTAATCATCTGGAACGACCTCGCCTGCGGTGACCGCGAGGCCGCGGCGGTACTGGTCGCGCTGAACTCCGTGTTCCAGGTGATCATGTTCGGTGTACTCGGCTGGTTCTACCTCGACCTGCTTCCCGGCTGGCTCGGCCTCGACACCACCAGCATCGACTTCTCGCCCTGGGAGATCGCGCTCAGCGTCATCATCTTCCTCGGCATCCCACTCGCCGCCGGATACCTCTCGCGGCGTATCGGGGAGCGGAGCAAGGGCCGCGACTGGTACGAGGGCACGTTCCTACCGAAGATCGGCCCGATCGCACTCTACGGCCTGCTGTTCACCATCGTGATCCTCTTCGCCCTGCAGGGCGACAACATCACCTCCCGCCCGCTCGACGTCGCCCGCATCGCGCTGCCGCTGCTGGTGTACTTCGCGATCATGTGGATCGGCGGCTACCTGCTGGGCAAGGCCTCCGGGCTCTCCTACGAGCGCACCACGACGCTGGCTTTCACCGCGGCGGGCAACAACTTCGAACTCGCGATCGCCGTCGCCATCGGCGTCTTCGGCGTCACCTCCGGGCAGGCGCTTGCCGGAGTTGTCGGGCCACTGATCGAAGTACCCGTGCTGGTCGCGCTGGTCTACGTCAGCCTGTGGCTGCGGAAACGGTGGACCGCCAAGGCTCCCTCCGCATGAGCGGTTCCGCGCAGGTGGTGGTCATCGGCGGCGGCCAGGCCGGTCTCGCCGCGGGCTATTACCTGCGCCGCGCCGGTCTGGACTTCGTCATCCTCGACGCCCAGGCCCAGCCGGGCGGCGCCTGGCTCCACGGCTGGGACTCCCTGCGCCTGTTCTCCCCGCCACGACACAGTTCCCTGCCGGGATGGCCGATGCCGCCCTACCCCGGGCCTGGATATCCGACCGCCGAGCATGTCGTCGAGTACCTCGCCGCGTACGAAAAGCGCTACGAACTCCCGATCCGCCGCGCGGAGACGGTGACCGACGTGTTCCGTGACGGCGCTCGATTCACGGTGAGTACCGATACGGGGGAGTGGAGCGCTGAGGCGGTCATTAGCGCTACCGGAACCTGGTGGCGGCCATTCCTGCCGCTCATGCCCGGCGGGTTCACCGGTCGCCAGCTGCACACCGTCGACTATCGCGGACCGGAGGAGTTCGCGGGCCAGGACGTCGTGGTGGTCGGCGGCGGGAACTCCGGCGCGCAGATCGCCGCCGACCTCGCCGGCACGGCGAACCTGACCTGGGTCACCCGCCGCCCGCCGCGCTACCTGCCCGATCACATCGACGGCAAGGCCCTCTTCGACGTCGCCACCCGCCGCCGCCAAGCCCTTGAGACGGGGCAGACCGACACCGGTGGGGTCGCCGGGCTGGGCGACATCGTCGCCGTCCCGCCCGTCCGCGAAGCCCGCGGCGCCGGGCTGCTGCGGCCACGCGGGATGTTCGCGCGGCTCGACGACGATGGTCCTGTGTGGACTGACGGCACCCGGCAACACGCCGATGTGATCATCTGGTGCACCGGCTTCCGCCCCGCACTAGGCCACCTCGCCCCACTGCGGCTGCGGACCACTCGCGGCCGCATCCCCACCGAGGGCACGCGTGCCGTGGCAGAGCCCCGCCTGCACTTTCTCGGTTATGGCGATTGGACTGGTCCGGCGTCGGCCACGCTGATCGGCGTCGGGATGACCGCGCGGGCCGCGGTCGCCGACATCAAGGCCACACTGGACAACGACGGGGGATGACCGCTCAGCCGGCGCCTGCGGCGATCGTCTTCAGCTGGTCGGCCAGTGCAGGTGAGGCGTAGGTCTTGAGCACCTCCGCGCGTGCCGGGCAGACAGCGAGATCGGGGCACACCAAGGGAATCATCACTTTCAGCGTCGTAGCCAGGTGGTCGTATGGGAGTGCGCCGAGGATCTGCTTGACCCCGAACACGGCCGTCGAGCTCAGCACGTCGGCGAGGAACCGTGGAAACCGCAGCCGGAGGACCCCATCGCGGATCGGGGTCTGGGTGAGTTTGGCGTAGGTGCCCGGGTCGAGACTTGTCGCCAGTTCGGTGAGGCGGAGGCAGAGGAAGTGGCCTTTGCGGCGGGTCTTGTAGAGCCACGGGAGGTTGTCGAGCGTGCGGTCGGCGACCCGGACGTAGAAGCCGTCCTGATCGAACGCGTAGGTCACGACGTCGTCAGCGATGTGCGCCCGGAAGCGGCCCAGCTCTGCTCTGGCGCGCCGGCGGCGCTCGATCTTCGGGGCTGGCTTCGGCGCGACGACTCGGGGCGGCTGAGGCGCTGGCGCGGGACGCGGCGAAGTTCTCGGCGGCGTGTGCCGGATCGCTGCGGGTGGCGATGTCCAGCTCGGCCGGTGGACCGGGGCCCGCCCCGACGTGGACCGGGACGACGAACCGTGCGCTGATCGCCGGCATTCTTCGCCGCGCTGGGATCCGTACACGTGGGCCTTCCCGCAGGACGAACACTCGTACTGGTTGCGGGGAAGTCTTCGGTAGCCTGCCACCTCCTCCACGCTAGGAACATGATCGCCGCTGGTCACTCGGCTGTTCCGGTCCGGCGGACGGCGGGACTCTCACCCCTTGCGTTGTAATTCGTCCGTGTGAGGCAACGCGGTTGACCCTCGTGGGTGGATCGCCAGTCGGAGCACGGTCTCCACGACGAGCCGGGTCGCCGCGAGCAGCGTCTCGGTTTCGACTCGGTCCACCGTCTCGGCCGGGGTCTGGTAGCCGGGCATTCCCATGCCGATCCCGATCGCGGGCAGCCCGGCGGCGGCGTAGCGGCGGTTGTCCGAGGGCATCGCCCCTGCTCGCAAGGGCACTCCGGTTTCCCGGCCTGCCTGGTCGAGCGCGGCCAGCAGGTCGTGCGCGGGACCGCCCGCTTCGACCGCGGCGCCGTCTCCGAGCTGTGCGGCGCCGTCGACATTGATCACGTACGTGCCGGGCCGGACGCCGGGTGCGTGGTGCGCGGCCCCGCGCGCCCCGGCTTCCTCACCGTCGAGCAGGCTCACCGCCAGCCCGATGTGGTCCGGCAGCAGTGGCACGAGCACGCGCGTGGCTTCGAGGACGACGGCGACCCCGGAGGCGTTGTCCGCGGCGGCGGGCAACCGCTGCTGCGGGTCGTCGCCCACGCCATCGAAGTGCGCGGTCAGCAGCACACCCGGCGACCCGGCGGCGGGTTCGCGGCACACGCCGTGCACGTTCGAACCGATCACCTCGACAGCTCGTATCGGTATCGAGGCAGTCACCGTGCCCGCTCCCACACGGGCCATCTCGTCGTGGAGACCGGTTCGCACGGCGATGACGGGAAGAGCGCCCACCGGCGGCCCGGCGATCATCTTCGGCATCCAGCCCGCGGTGTCGGTCCCGCGAGCCACCAGCAACCCCGCCGCACCCTCAAGCCGTGCCCGCGCCGCAACCCCCAGTTCCGGCGCGAGTACCCATTTATCCCGCCACTCATCGGAATCGGCGAACGCGAGCTCGCCCGTACGGCGCGTGGGCAAGTCCGCCGAGACAAGGTGCTCGGCGAAGTCTCGGCGGTGCACCTCTCGCTGATGCGTCGATCCCGCGCTCCAGGAGAACTCGGGTGTGCGGTACAGCTCCCGCACATCGGCCACGGGAAACTCGTCGGTGGTGACCGACGCGCCGATCGCCCGCAGCTGTCCCGCGAGCCAGAGACCGGCCGCATGGCCGCCGGGCGTTCCCACCCGACGGCCCGCGAACCGGTCGTCGGCCAACGCGGCGACCGTCGCCTTCAACCGCGGGCCGGACACCGTCGGGGTCATGAACAGCAACCGGCGCCGCTGGCCACGGTGTCTGCCTTCGCGGCCGGGTCGCAGCACGATCCTGCCGCGGTCGCGGCCTCGGTGGTTCCGCAGCAGGTGCTCGTGGCCGTTGCCGGGCTGACGGGGGTGGTGCCGCAACAGCCGCTCGAGGCCGGCGGGGTGAAGGCTTCGGCCGGGTTGCCGGCGAAACCGCCGACAGTTTCGTTGCTCATCGCAGAACTCCTTGTCGTTGGAGGGATTCAGAAGCGCGAGGACAGCTGCAGGGCCCGGTCGCGAGCGGTGTCGAGCAGGGTGTCGGCGCGGCACTGGCCGGTGCACACCTGGACGCACGAGTCGCAGTAGTCGACGGTCGGCGTGCTGGTGAACAGGCGACGGAGGAGCTTGATCATCGGAACCTCTATCTAGACGCGTATCGAAACAGTGGTGTCAGTTTGCCCCCGGCTTAGATGGATGTCAATATAGACAGGTGTCGAAGTCAGAGTCGGATCTGAAGCTGTTGCCGGTGGTCGAGCAGGGCTGTTGTGCGCCGCTGGTGGCCGAGCCGTTGACGGCGGAGCAGTCGGTGGATCTGGCGAAGGCGTTCAAGGCGCTCGGTGACCCCGTGCGGCTGCGGTTGCTGTCGCTGATCACCTCCGCGCAGGGGGAGAGCTGCGTGTGTGATCTGACCGCGGCGTTCGACCTGACCGGGCCGACGATCTCCCATCACTTGAAGGTCTTGCGCGAGGCGGGTCTGGTCGGCAGCGAACGCCGAGGGACTTGGGTGTACTACTGGTCGCGCACCGAGACGCTGAGTCAGCTGTCGGGGTTGCTGTCCGCGCCCGGGCTTGTCCCGGGATCGTGATCCTCGTTCGCGGACGCCGCGCGTGATGCGGCTTCGTTGATGAGGGCTCGCGCCTCCTCGATCACCTCGGGCGCCAGTTCTTGGTCTCCCCAGAGCGCTGTGGTGCTGGTGTCCCACAGCCGTCCGGGCGCGGTGGAGGGGGTGAGCATGACGCCGAGCGTGCAGTGCTCCCAGTCGCCGATGGCGGTGCTGTAGTCGTGGTGCAGGACCTGCAGCCGGATCAGCAGGGCATCGCGCGCCTCCTCGGAGAGGCGTGAGGCGACCACGAACTGCAGGGGAGTGAAGTCGCCAGGGGACGGGACGACCGTGCGGCTGTGGATGAGGGTGCCGGGCTTGGTGTGCTGGGCCGCGGACTCGATGAACCTGATCAGGGTGCGGCCGAGTTCGGTCCGGTGCTCGACCGGCAAGCCGTCCAGGGCGGCGAGCATGAGCAGCAGATCCGCGTCGCGTCCTTCCGGAATCGGGGTCTCCGCCACGTCCTCCATGATCATGCGGAGCATGACGTGCGGCGCCTGTTCGTCGTGTCCGGCGGGATGCAGCGGTGCCCGGGCGACGGAGAGCGTCTCCCACGGTTTCGCGTCCAGCAGCGAGGCCACCTCCGGATCCACGGCCCCGGGAATGGCTTCGATGTCGGCGAGGGTGTATTCGTGGTAGCGGCGTGGCTCGTCGCCGAGTTCGACGGCGTCGCCGCCGGCCGCGCGCATGAGGTAGGCCAGCACCGCGCGGGTGGAGCGCAGGTGATCGAACAGGAACTCCCAGTCCCGGCGGAGGATCACGATCGCCGGGACGTCGGTCGGTGCCGGGGGAGGCAGGTAACCGCGAGGAGGATCCGCGTGGTCGATCACCACGACCGTCAGCCACTCGTAGTCCTCGCCTGCCACTTGGATGGTCCGCCCGCGCGCGTTGGTCATCGCCGCGGCGGCGAGCTTGAGGCGCCGCACGGTTCCGCTGCCCTGGCTGAGCGCTTTCGTCACGTTCTTGTTCAGCCAGGACAGTTCACGCTCCCGTTTGTCGGTGGGGCCGACCCGGCTCTTGGACTGGACGACCGCAGCGTGGCCGCCGACCAGGAGCAGCCCGTCGCCGAGTTCGCGTGTTCCCGAGCCTGTGCGTTGCTGCTCGGGCGGGAACACGAAGTCCGGCAAACCCCATGTCGCGGCGGCGTCCCGGACGGCGTCCTCGGCCGCGTATCCCTGGGTTGCGGCGTCCGGCAGCGGGGAGGCGTCCGGGATACGCCGGATCACGGTCCCCGCCGCGGTCTCGATCACCAGGATGAGTGGCTCACAACCCACGGATCGGCCTCCTGTCCTTGACGCCCAGGATCGCATCATGTGCGATCCCTGGGTGCCAGATGTGTCACCGCGCCGATGCGGGTTGGCAGCACTTCGTCTTCGATGAGGAGTCGGCGGGCAGAAGGCGTTTGGTCACGTAGTGGGCGTCGCGGCCGACGCCGCGCAGGGTGGCGGAGGCGAAGCTGCGTTGCCATTCCAGGCCGACGTAGGCCAGTCCCGGGTGGGTGTTGGACAGGCCGCGGTCATGCAGCGGCCGGTCATCCGGTGCGAGTGCGCCGAGCCCGTCCAGGTAGGACAGTCCGGGGCGGAAGCCGGTGGCGAGCAGGATGGTGTCGACGTGTTCGCGTGTCCCGTCCGGCCAGACCACGGTGTCGCCGTCGATGGTGGTGAACAGGCGGCGCTGGTCCGGTCGTCCTTGACGGATCGCGGCTTTGTAGATGCCGGGGTCGTTGACCGGTGAGGTGAGGGGCTTCTTCAGCAGGTGCCCGATCGGCAGATGGTCGAACCCGACGGCGGCGGACCAGAAATGCACGTCCTTCCCGAACGGACGCTGCGGCGCGAACTTCACCGGTGCGCGGGTGGCGAGAGTGACGCGGGCGTGGGCGGCGAGTTCGGTGGCGATCTGGACGGCGGAGTTGCCCGCGCCGACGACGACCACGCGCTGCCCGGAGAAGGATCCCGGGCCGTGGTACTCGCTGCTGTGCAAAAGAATTCCGGTGAAGGTGTCCATGCCGGGCAGTTCGGGGCGGAACGGCTGGGAGAAGCCTCCGGACGCGGCGACGAGGATCGGCGCGGTGAGCGCGGTTTCTCCGGCGGTGTGCACGGTGAAGACGCCGTCGTCGTGGGTGACAGCGTCGACGTGGTAGCCGGTACGGATGTCGGTGTCCAGACAGGAGGCGTAGCGGCGCAGATAGTCCACGACGTCGTCGCGGTGCGGGTAGCGCTCGGGATCGCCGGGGAAGGCCAGGCCGGGGAGCCTGCTGTAGCGGGCGGGGGAGAAGAGGGTCAGCGAGTCGTAGTAGCGGGGCCAGGACCCGACAGGTTCGGCCCCGGCCTCGAGGATCACCGGGCGCAGGCCTCTGCTGCGCAGGGCGTGGGCGGCGGCGAGACCGGCCTGGCCTCCGCCGACGATGATCGCGTCGTGGTCGTTCATGAAGTCCTCCCAGGAAGAAGTCGGGGTGTGCTCGCGAGAGTGAGGACCGCGGCGGCCACGGTGACCGCGGCGAGCACGAGGAAGGTCGGCGAGTATCCGCCGAGGCCGCTCGCGATCGCCGCCCCGGCCCAGGGAGCGAGCGCGACGGTGATGGTCAGCGGCGCTTGCAGCAGCGCGTTGAGGCGCCCGTAATGTGTGGCGCCCCACCGGTCGGCCACCGCGGTGGCCTGCAGGAGCGTGAACACCCCGCGCGCCATCCCCGCCACGATCGCGGCGACGATCAGACCGGCCGTGGTGGTGATCAGACCGAGCACGGCCGTGGTCACAGCGGCGGCGCCGAACACGATCGCCGTCCGGGTTCGAACCGTGGTCAACCGGGTCAGCGTGGTGTAGCCGAGGCGTCCCAGCACTTGCCCGGCGCCGCCGAGACCGAGCGCGATCGCCGCTGTCGTGCCGCTGACGCCGCGTTCGGTGAGCAGCGGCACGAGGTTGATCACCCCGGCGTAGACGGCGAACGCCGCCAGGCTGAACGCGATCACCAAGCCCCGGAACGAGATGCTCCTCGCGATCCGTGCCGGGTCGCTGTGCTCCGGTTGGGTGCCGGGCGGCGGCTCGGCGGCCGGCCACGGTCCCCGTAAGCCCCACAGGTGCGCCGGGATGGTGACGACGGCCAGCACAGCGGCGAGAACGAGGTAGGTGTCCCGCCAGTCCAGGTGTGCGGTGAGTAGTGCGGTCAGTGGCGCGAACACCGTGCTCGCCAGGCCCGCGGCGAGGGTGAGCACGGTCAGCGCGAACACGCGCCGCGGCCCGTACCAGCGGGTCAGGGCGGCGAACGCGGGTGGGTACAGCACCGCGCCCATCGCGACCCCGGCCAGCAGCCACGCCACGGTGAACCACACCAGGTTCTGCGCCAGTGCGACGGCCACGACCGCGGGCACCGCCACTGCCGATCCGGCCGTCATCACCGAGCGGGGACCTCTGCGGTCGAGCCACCGCCCGACCGGGATCCCGGTCAGCGCGGCGACGACCTGACCGGCCGAGAACGCCGCGACCACCCATGCCGTCGACCAGCCCGTGGTCTGGCTGATTTCTGGTGCCAGCACAGGGAAGGCGTAGAAGAGGATGCCCCAGCTGGTGATCTCGGTGACGCAGAGGACGGACAGCACGCGGCGTAACCCGGAGGTGGTCAGCCCGGGCGACGCCGCGGCGGTCGCGATCGGCACGGCGGTCAGCGCGACGGCGCGGACAGCGTGAGGACTTCCGGCGCCGAGGTGGCGCAGCAGCCACTGGCGGCCGGTGCGTCGTCCGGTTCGTCGAACAGGCCGGCCCCGCCGCAGACTCCGGTCTCGGCCATCCGCAGCTCGACTCGCCCGGCCGCTTCGTGGTCACCGGCGAGCTGGGCGGCGATGCTACGGACCTGTTCGTAGCCGGTCATGGCGAGGAACGTCGGTGCCCGGCCGTAGCTTTTCATTCCGGCCAGGTAGAAGTCCTTCTCCGGATGCGCGAGTTCCTTGGCGCCGTGCGGATACACGGTTCCGCAGGAGTGGACGTTCGGGTCGATCAGCGGCGCGAGCGCGAGCGGTGCCTGCAGTGTCGGATCCAGCTCCAGCCGGATCTCCGACAGCCAGGTGAGATCGGGCCGGAATCCGGACAGGGTCACGACCTCGTCGACCTGCTCGATCCGCTGTCCGCCGGAGGAGACGAGGGTCAGCCGTCCCGCGGTGTCGCGTTCGACCGCCTCGGTGCGGAATCCGGTCACCACCGTGATCAGCCCGGATTCCACCGCTTCCCGGGCGCGCAGGCCCAGCGCGCCCCGCGCGGGAAGCTGATCGGCCTCACCCCCGCCGAAGGTGTTGCCGACCGCGCCCCGGCGCAGCACCCAGCTGATCCGCGTGCCGTCCTTCGCCAGGCCGGACAAGGCGACCAGTGCGGTCAGTGCCGAATGTCCGCTGCCTGCGACCACCACGTGTTTGCCCGCGTACCGCGCTCGCCCGGTTTCGTCGCCCAGATTCGGGACCCGGTAAGCGATCCGCTTTGCCGCCGCGCGCTCACCGACGGCGGGGAGACCTTCACCGCCGAGCGGGTTGGGCGTCGACCACGTGCCGGACGCGTCGATCACGGCCCGCGCCGCGATCCGCTCCTCCGCGCCGTCGGCGGCGTGGACGTGCACGGTGAACGGCTCGTCGTCGCGGCCGCTGTCCACGACCCGGTCGCGTCCCCGGCGGGCGATGCCGATCACCTCGGCGTGGAAGCGGACCCGGTCACCGAGCGCCGCCGCCAACGGTCGCAGATACCGGTTGGCCCAGTCCGAGCCCGTCGGGTACGCCGCGACGTCGGGCTGGGTCCAGCCGGTCGTCTCCAGCAGCCGTCCGGCCGCCGGGGCGACGAGTTCGGACCACGGCGAGAACAACCGCACGTGATTCCACGCCGCCACATCCGCGCCGGCCTGCGCGCCGCGCTCCAGCACCAGCGGCTCGACACCCCGCTCCACCAACTCCGCGGCGGCCGCCAGCCCCACCGGCCCGGCCCCGATCACCACGACAGGCAGCTCGTTCATCCCCATACACCCTTCATCGATCCATCTCGATTGAGTCGATGCGAGGGACTGTATCGACGAGAGTCGATTGACGCAACCATCGATTCTGGTCGATACTGGGTGGCATGACCACGGTGGTGCCCGTTCCCCTCGCCGGACTCCTGCCCGAGCGCGAAGCCGCGACCTACGCCGGGTGGTTCGCCTGCCTGGCCGAGCCGATGCGGGTCAAACTGCTGCACGCGGTCGCGACCGCGCCCCGCGGCCTGACCGTGGGTGCGCTCACCGAGATCCTCGGGACCAGCCAGTCCACCTGCTCGCACCACGTCCGGAAACTGGCCGATGTGGGTTTCGTTCACCTGCGTAAAGAGGGCACCGCGACGGTCGTGACGATCAACCAGGCCTGCTGCAGCGGACTTCCGCACGCGGCCGACGCGGTCATGGGCTTGCTCGCCCCGCGCCCGTGCTGCCCGGACAACCTGCCCGACGACGTCTCCGTCCGCCCCTTGGCCGACGGCGACTGGAAATCGGTGCGCCGGATCTACGGCGAAGGAATCGCCACTGGGCTCGCCACCTTCGACACCAGCGTCCCCGCCCGCGCGGCCCTGGACGCGAAATGGCTGCCCAGCCACCGCTGGGTCGCCGAGATCGACGGCGACATCGTCGGCTGGACCGCCTTGACCCCGGTCTCGGAGCGCGACTGCTACCAGGGCGTCGCCGAATCCTCCGTCTACGTCACCGAAACCCAACGCGGCCGAGGTGTCGGAAAAGCGCTGCTCTTCAAGCAGGTCACCGAAGCCGACACGGCCGGAATCTGGACCCTCCAGACGTCGATCTTCACCGACAACCGCGCCGGCATCGCCCTGCACCACTCCGCCGGCTACCGCACCGTCGGCATCCGCGAACGCATCGCCCAACGCGACGGCGTCTGGCACGACACCGTCTTCCTCGAACGCCGCAGCCCGGTCGGCTAAGTCAAGGTGTCCATCTGGCACGTCGCGACGCAAGCTCCACTCAAGACGTTTACTGGGTCGCCTAGGTGATAGACAGGCTGCTGCCCGCGACTGCTGCTCTAGCAGCGGCTTTGGCGGAGATCTGACTGTTGCAAGGGTCACCTGGCTCCGCTGGCAGATTCGAACTATAGTTCGACTCGTTTGAAACGAACGCTGTCTCCCCACGGCGATAGTCACGGGCAGGACGGCGTCCACAGTGGAACACAAGCGGTCAACGGTCAGTCGCGAACCGTCTCTCCAATTCAACAATCCTGCTGTCCCGTGGTCGGAGATCGCCCGTGTGGCCTCCGGCCAGCCGCGCGTCCAAGGGGACGGGAATGATTCGCCCGCCTGGTCACGTAAGCGGGAGGGCTATGTTGGGGCGCCGGTGGATCTGCGGGTCCGTGAAGGCGATGACGATGGCGGGGCGGTGCCGCGGGTTCCGTATGCGGAGTTGCACGCGCATTCGAACTTCAGCTTCCTCGACGGCGCCAGCCACCCGGAAGAGCTGGTCGAGGAGGCCGCCCGCCAGGGCCTGGACGCGATCTTCCTGACTGATCACGACGGGATGTACGGGGCGGTGAGGTTCAACGAGGCGGCCCGCGAGCTGGGTGTGCGGGTCGGGTTCGGCGCGGAGCTGTCGCTGGATCTGCCCGCGCCGCAGAACGGGGTGGCGGATCCGGGTGGCGCGCACCTGCTGGTACTGGCCCGTGGTCTGGAGGGCTATCGCCGGTTGTGCCGGGTGATCTCGCGGGCGCAGCTGGCCGGCGGGGAGAAAGGCCGCCCGGTCTACGACGAGACCGCGCTGGTCGACGATCTGGCGGGGCATGTGCTGGTGCTGACCGGCTGCCGTAAGGGCCGGATCCGCCGCGCCCTGGCGGCGGGGGACAAGGTCGGGGCGATGTCGGAGCTGGTGTCCCTGGTGGACCGGTTCGGCCGGGACAACGTGGCGGTGGAGCTGATCGACCACTCCCTGCCGCTGGATTCGACGTTCAACGACACGTTGGCGTCGATGGCGGAGGCGGCGGGGGTGGTGACGGTGGCGACGAACAACGTCCATTACGCCCACCCCGGGCGCGGTCCGCTGGGTGACGCGGTGGCCGCTGTCCGGGCCCGCCGGTCGCTGGAGGACATGGAGGGCTGGCTCCCGGCCGCGCACATGGCGTTCGTGCGGTCCGGCGCCGAGCAGGCGGAGTTCTTCGCGCGGTATCCCGGCGCGGTGACCCGCGCGGCCCTGCTCGGTGTGGAGTGCGCCTTCGACCTCTCGCTGGTCGCGCCGGATCTGCCGCCGTTCCCGGTGCCGGCGGGGCATGACGAGATGTCGTTCCTGCGGGAGCTGACGTGGGCGGGTGCGGCGAAACGCTACGGGCACCGCGACGACTATCCGAAGGCCTACGCCCAGCTGGAACACGAGCTGGACGTGATTGAGAAGCTGGGGTTTCCGGGGTATTTCCTGGTGGTGTGGGACATCGTCCGGTTCTGCCGCGACGCCAACATTCTCTGCCAGGGCCGGGGCTCGGCGGCGAACTCCGCGGTCTGCTACGCGCTGGAGATCTGTCACGCCGACCCGGTGAAGTGGGGCTTGCTGTTTGAGCGGTTCCTGGCGCCGGAACGGGATGGGCCGCCGGACATCGATATCGACATCGAGTCCGATCGCCGGGAAGAGGCGATCCAGTACGTCTACGACACACACGGCCGCCTGCACGCCGCGCAGGTGGCGAATGTGATCACCTACCGGGCGCCGTCGGCGATCCGGGACGCCGCCAAAGCCCTCGGCTACAGCCCCGGCCAGCAGGACGCCTACAGCAAGGTCGTCAACCGCTGGGCCGGTGTGCGGAAAACCGGCGAGGAGGCGGCGGGGGAGATCCCGTCCGAGATCCTCGAACTCGCCGACGCGATCGAGGACTTTCCCCGGCATCTGGGGATCCACTCCGGTGGCATGGTGATCTCCAGGGAACCGGTGTCGGAGGTGGTGCCGGTCGAGTGGGCCCGCATGCCCGGCCGGTCGGTGTTGCAGTGGGACAAGGACGACTGCGCCGCCGTCGGGCTGGTGAAGTTCGACCTGCTCGGCCTCGGCATGCTCTCCGCCTTGCATTACATGATCGACCTCATCGCCGAATTCCACGGCGAGACGATCGACCTCGGCACGTTGGATCTCGCCGACCCGAAGGTCTACGACATGCTGTGCGCGGCGGACGCGATCGGCGTGTTCCAAGTGGAGTCCCGGGCGCAGCTGGCGACGCTGCCGCGGCTGCGGCCGAGGAAGTTCTACGACCTCGTCGTCGAGGTCGCGTTGATCCGGCCCGGCCCCATCCAGGGCGGCTCCGTGCACCCGTATATCGCCCGCCGCCGCGGCGAGGAAACCTGGAAACACAAGCATCCTCTGCTTGCCCGGAGTCTTGATAGGACACTCGGGGTGCCGTTGTTTCAGGAGCAGGTCATGCAGATGGCCGTCGACGTCGCCTCCTTCACCCCGGCCGAAGCGGACCTGCTCCGCCGCGCGATGGGCTCCAAGCGGTCCAGTGCGAAGATGAGGAAGCTGGCGAAACGGTTCTTCGAGGGCGCCGCGGCGAACGGCGTCGACCGCGACACCGCGGTGGGAGTGTTCGAGCAGATCGCGGCGTTCTCCGGCTACGGCTTCCCCGAAGCCCACTCCATGTCCTTCGCCCTGCTCGTCTACGCCTCCGCGCATCTCAAGTTCTACTACCCGGCGGCGTTCTGCGCGGGCCTGTTGCGGGCGCAGCCGATGGGGTTCTACTCCCCGCAATCGCTGGTCGCCGACGCCCGCCGTCACGGCGTCATCGTGCACGAACCCGACATCAACTCAAGCCTCACCCACGCCACCCTCGAACCCCACCCCGACAGCACCGGCGGCCACGCGATCCGACTCGGCCTCGCCGCGATCAGGAACGTCGGCGACACCGCCGCCGAGGCGATCGTCACCGAACGCCAAGCCAACGGCCCCTACAGCAGCATCGGGGAGCTGACCGAACGCGTCCGGCTGAAGAAACCCGCCCACGAGGCCCTCGCCACCGCCGGCGCGTTCACCAGCCTCGGCCCCCAGCGGCGCCAAGCGCTCTGGGCCGCCGGCGCCGCGGCCACCACCCGGCCCGAACACCTCCCCGGCCTCGCCCCCGGCCTAAACGCACCCGCGCTGCCGGGGATGACCCGGATCGAGGTCACCGCCGCCGACCTCTGGGCCACCGGCATCTCACCCGGCTCCCACCCCGTCGAATACCTCCGCCAGTGGCTCACCGACCACGGCGCCATCACCGCCCAAGCCCTCACCCAGGCCGAGGACGGAGCGCGCGTGTGGATCGGGGGAGCGGTCACCCACCGGCAACGCCCCGCCACCGCCGGCGGCATCACGTTCTTCAACCTGGAAGACGAAACCGGAATGGCGAACATTCTCGTCTCACCGGGAATGTTCCACAACTACCGCAAGATATTGCAGGCCAGCAACGCGTTGCTGTTCCGCGGCATCGCGCAGGTAGCCGCGAACACCGCCACCCTGGTCGCCGATCACGTACGACCGCTGGATCTCCGGGACCTGGCGGCCAAATCGCGGGACTTCCGGTGACCGGCGCGAACCGGCACTGGCGCACCTTGGAAGTCCCCATCCGCCCCGGCACGGGCTCACCCACACGATGCCCCTGGGGCCACGACCTCGCCGTCGCGGGGGTTCGGCAAAGCTGGTCGCAGGACTACCAGGCGCCAGAATGGACGTGCGAGGCCTGCCATGGCCTGTCCGCGACGTCCGGAGTATGGGCCATGATCGACCCCCGCTCCAGCAGGCAGGTCACCGAAGACCAGGTTGACGAGTACGGACTCCGCCTCGTCCTGCTCCGGCCGCCGACAGCCGCCGGAATAGGCGCCATCCAACTACGACTGGGACACACCGCGTTCGGCGAGATCCGATTCTCGCTCTGCGGCCATGATCGGCGCGCGATCCTGGTCAGTGTCGGAGTGGAGGAGAAACACCGGCGACGAGGCGCCGGACGGGTACTGGTGGCAGCCGCCCGAGCACGCGCGACCCGCTACCACTGGACGATGCTGCCCCTGGGCGAGGACCCCGTCACCGTCGCGTTCTGGGCCACGGTGGGAGCAGTCGGCCCCCAGAGCCCGCACCCGTGCACACACCAGATCGAACAAGGAGTGGTGCCCGCAGAGTCGAGATGGACGAAGAAATGGTGGTGATCCATCGTAGCCGACGCAGTGCCGAGTCAACTGCGACCATAACGACTGTACCACCATTGCGCTAGTGTCCCCTATTTCTGGTAGGTTAAACCGCTGTTTGAAAGCTAGTGCAGCTTATCCAGCCACTTTTTCACATATTTCTCGGCGTGTAAATCTCCCGCTATGCGAAACGCGCGGAGTGCTTCTGCTCCAGAGGCCTTTGCTTCCTCGATGTGTCCTAGGTTCCGCAGTGTGATCGCGGTATTTCTCCACGTCATTCCTTCGCCGTGGTGGTCGTTGAGTTGTTGGTAGATGTCGCGGGCTGTTTGGTGTGCGGTGAGGGCGTCGTCGAAGCGCCGAAGTTTCCGCAGTGTGCGGCCGAGCGCGTCCCATGCCATACCTTCGAGGTGGCGGTTGCCGAGTTCCTGGCTGATGTCGCGGGCTGTTTGGTATGCGGTGATGGCGTCGTCGAAGCGCCGTAATTCATGTAGGGCCAGGCCGAGGTTGTGCCAGGCGGAGGCTTCGCGACGGCGGTCGCCGAGTTCCTGATAGACGTTGCGGGCTGTTTGGTGTGCGGTGATGGCGTCGTCGAAGCGTTTTAGGTCTTGCAATGCGTTTCCGAGATTGTTCCAAGCCATTCCCTCGCGGTGACGGTTGCCCAGTTTCTGGAAAATATCGCGGGCTGTTTGGTGCGCGGTGATGGCGTCATCGAAGCGCTGCGAGCTCCCTAATGCGCTGCCGAGCGCGTCCCATGCCATACCTTCGAGGTGGCGGTTGCCGAGTTCCTGGCTGATGTCGCGGGCTGTTTGGTGTGCGGTGATGGCGTCGTCGAAGCGCCGCAACTCTTGTAAAGCGTTCCCAAGGTCGTTCCAGCCGATGCCGAGTGCCTGGGGGTCGTCAAGGTGCTGTGCGGCGGTGAGAGCGTGTTGGCTGGTAATAAGCCAGTCGTTGAGATGGCGTCGCCAGTTTAGGTACGGGCCGAGGGAGGAGGCCAGCCGCGTGGTAAGGGCGAATTGGTGTGCGGTGAGGGCGAGGTCGACTGCGGCCGTGAGGTTGGCTCGCTCGGCGTTGAGCCATGCAAGTGCTTCTACTTGTCCGGCGAATCGCTCTGGAACGGGTTGGCCCGGTAGACCTTGCAAGTGATCTTCTGCTGCGGCGGTGGTGTTTGCGTAGTGTTCGAGGAGCCGATGGGTTGCCGCGCTCTGGTTCGTGGTGTCGGTGTGGTGGAGATGCTCGCGGGCGTGGCTGCGGATCAGGTCGTGCATCGTCCACCGCCCGTTTTCGGTGCGGCGTAGGAGACTGGCGTGCCGCAGTGTTCGTAGCCAGGCCACCGTGATCGCCGCGGGCCGTCCGGCGAGTGCTGCGGCAGCATCGGTGTGAAAGTCCGGTCCCGGGTTGATGGTGAGGAGTGGCAGCAACTGTGCGGCATCTGTGTGTCGGGCCCGTAGACGGTGCCAGGATTGGTCGATGGCCGTGGCGACGATGCGTTCGCCGTCGGAGAGTCGGTGGACTCCGTTTCCATCTGCTGCGGTGAGCTCGGCGATCAGGTCGGCGATGGAGAGGCCGGGTTCGTCGGCCAAGACCGCAGTTGTAATTTCTACCGCCAGTGGCAGTGCACCGCAGACGGTCACCGCGAGTCGTTCCGCGGCATCCAGTTCGAGCTCGGCTCGCCGGTCGTCGTAACAACGTCGAGCAAGGCCGCCGACCAACAGCCGCAGGGCATCGTCGGCGCGTAGGACGTCGAGAACGAACTGGCGCGCTGAGGGCAACGCAAGGGTGTCGCGGCTGGTAATGAGCGCTCGATGCGGGCCCTGCCGCGGTAGCAGGTCGGTCACCTGGGTGCTGGCGGCGGCATTGTCCAGAACCAGCAGGACGCGTCGTTCCTGCGTCGCGAGCCGGTTCAGGGCCAAGTGGTAGGCCGCTGCTTGCTCGTCGACCGTGGCTGGGACCTGGCCGTCGGGGTCGAGGATTCGGAGCATCGAGGCGAACACCCGCCCAGGCATGACCTGCTGGTCGTCCAGCTCGTAGCCGCGCAGGTTCACAAATAGCACACCGCCGGGAAACCAGCCTCGATCTGCGGCGGCTGACGCTGTGTGGCTGGCTAGCGCCGTCTTGCCGAGCCCGCCCATCCCCGAGACTGCGATAGTTCCCGGCCACCGCCCGGAGGGGGCGAGCAGGTTTAGAAGCTGCGTAATCTGCTCGTCGCGGCCGACGAACAGCTCTCGCGCGTTCTGTGTGCTGCCGGTGATGGTGGTGACGACCGCGGCCGCGCCCGTCACGGCGGGTGGGTAGAAATAAGCGTCTCGGCCAACGATGCCGAGGGCGGCGCCTCCGTGCGTGGCGTGCACGCGCGGAGGTTCGGGGTGAGCGGAGGTGGTGCCGGTGGCGGGGTGCTCTATGCCCGGTCCGGCTGGCGAGGGTCCGGCGCCTGCTTAATGTTTGCGTCCCGCGCGACAGCGCCGATCGCGATACCGTGCCCGCTGGCGGTCACCGGGCCGCTGACCACGGTCCCGCCGGACATAGCGACTACGCCGTTCTTCTCCGCCTCCGCCAGCGCGGACTTGAGTTCAGCGGCGAAGTCGGTGTCCTGCTCGACCGCCTCCTCCAGTGCCAGGGTCACCCACTGCTGCGTTCGGTCGCTGACCCCGTCGGGCTGGCTGGCTTCCACTTGAAGCCGCTCGACCGCGGAATCGGTACCCAGCTTGCGCAGCACGACGTCCCGGAGCCGCTCCGCCGAGGCGTCTACCACCTGGTCAGCGACCCCGTCCAGCTGCTGACCCGCCCGTCGTACCTTCCCGACTGCCCATGCGATCAAGAATCCAACCACCACTTCCAAACCCATACCGTCAATCCCCTCTCCCATGAACTCGACGTCAACCCAGAAGGTCGCTGAACGACTCCAAAACGCAACACCCGACACCAGAGGCCGGCGTCGCCGAGCCGACCTCACCGCTCCGGAACTGAGCACCTTTCAGCGCGAAACGGTGCCGAGTAGCGCTGGCACACTCGCCTCGCGGGCAATGGAGGACGACCGGGTGCCATAGGACCTGCTCTGATCGCGTCGTCTCGGATGCGTCGGAAGAAGCTATTCCGCCGGTTGTGATAGCAGACATTGCCAGTAACGCCCAGGTAGTACCCGCGGAGTCCAGATGGACACAATGGTGGTGACATACAGCCCAGGACCTGTCCGTCCTACCACCACGGCATGCCCGAGCCGCTCAGGTCTGCCGCCACAGCAGTCGGGACGTCCAGGATCATCGGTACGCGAGGACCGCGGTTTCACCGGTTGACCGGCTTTGCCTTCTGCGACGGTGATGTCCTAGTGCGACGGTGGCTAGGTGTGTGGTTAGGCTGCGGATGTTCGGTGGCGCGTAGGGGCGTCGCACGATTCGGTGAAAG
>NZ_ASJB01000030.1 GCF_000478275.1 Amycolatopsis orientalis DSM 40040 = KCTC 9412 | reverse complement strand
CTTTCACCGAATCGTGCGACGCCCCTACGCGCCACCGAACATCCGCAGCCTAACCACACACCTGGTCAACGTGGCGGCCGGACACATTCTTGTCACAGAGAACAATGCCGATCTCCCCACGGATCAAGGCGATGGTGAACGCTACTGCGGGTGTCGCATTCCCTGATCCGGGGCATCGGCATTCGAGGCGCCAAAACCGAGAACGCGGGTCTTCCTGACGAGCGGTCGCGTTGAAGGTCTATTTGCGTCGTTGGAGTGATTTTCACCCAGACGCTTTGCTCCAACGGCGTGGTGATGTCCTCTGGAACTCCCATTTCCGCGCCCGGTGGTGGAGGCTGCCCGCTGTCCTGGTGGCGGCGGCTGGACTCCACGTCGCCAGCGTCCTGTCGCGTCGAGGAGTTCTGACAATGGCCGACCCCGCTCCACCCCAGAACGTGCTGTTCGAAACCCGTGACCACGACCATGCGGGCGACTACTTGACCGGCATCTACGGCGGCAGCATCCGCCTGGACGGACGCAAGAAGGGCACTTTCCGTCTCGCCCGCCTGGGCACCGAGACGTTCACCATCAGCACCGCCACGCACGTCGCCGAGATCGGGTACACCTTGGAGTCACTGCCGATGCTGATGATCTCCCGTCCCCGCGCCCCGGTGGACTTCCGTTCCGGGGTGCCGAGCACCGGTTCGGCCCCGGCGACGTGCATCTGGCCAACACTGCCGAAGACCACCCACCCTTCCACGTGCGGTGGAACAGCGGAACGATTCAAGCCGTCACCTTCCCCTTCCCGTTGCTCGACAACGTGGCCGCCTCAGCGGAGACCTACCGCCCGGAACCGATCCGCTTCACCGACGTGTGCACCACGACCCCGAAGGCGGCGCGCCACCTGGCCGCCACCATCGACTACCTCGCCGCCGGCCTGCGCGGCCGGCCCGAGGTCATGGCCGAACCGCTCGTGACCGGCGCGGCGGGCCGTCTCCTGGCCGCGGCGGCGTTGACCGCCTTCCCCAGTACCGCCCTGGTCGAGCCCACCATCGAAGACCGCCACGACGCCCATCCCGCCACTCTGCGGCGGGCGATCGCGTTCATCGACGATCACGCCCATCTGGACATCAGCGTCGCCGAAATCGCCGCGGTCGCGCACGTCACCATCCGTGCCCTGCAATACGCTTTCCGGAAACATCGCGGCACCACCCCGCTGGGCTATCTCCGACAGGTCCGGCTCCAGCAGGCGCACCACGACTTGCTGATCGCCGACACCGACGACAGGGCCACGGTCACCGATATCGCCGCGCGCTGGGGCTTCTTCCACCCCGGCCGCTTCGCCCACTACTACCGCGTCACCCATGGCTGTCCGCCCTACCGGACCCTGCGACGAGACGGTCGCTGACCCGGACACCCGCGTCGCCCGGCCATGGGCAAGGACGGCTGGGGCGGCAGACGCGGCGGTCACGGCTGTTGTCCTTCCTGGTGGAACAATGCGGTAGCGCAGGTGAGTGACGTCGGGGCCTTCGAGCCGGCCCGCCAGCTCGAACGTGCGGCGTCCGGATATCACGGCGGCGGATTCGACAACCCGCGATGGAAACCGCTTTCCTGAAACGAGCCTGAACGGCGGATGTGCCCGCCGGGACGAAGCCTTACGGTAGGAGTGGGAGCGCTCCCATATCTGTGAACCCCTGTCGATCGGAGGACTCTCGATGAAGAGGGCTCTAGCCGGGATGCTCGCGGTGACGATGACGGTGAGCCTGATGGCCGTCGTGCGGACCTCGGCCGTCGCGAAACCAGCGGCGGATCCAGCCGCCTGGAGCAACGCCGAGATCGCGGGCGGCGGTTTCGTTCCGGGCATCGTGTTCAATCAGACCGAACGCGACTTGATCTACGCGCGCACCGACATCGGCGGCGCGTACCGATGGAACCAGGCGACCGGCCGGTGGATCCCGTTGCTGGACCACGTCGGGCGGAGCGACTGGGGGCACAACGGCGTGGCCGCGCTGGCCACCGATCCGGTGGAACCGAACCGGGTCTACGTCGCCGCCGGGATGTACACCAACAGCTGGGATCCCGGGAACGGGGCCATCCTGCGATCGGCGGACCGGGGGAACACCTGGCAGAAGTCGGCCTTGCCGTTCAAACTCGGCGGGAACATGCCGGGCCGGGGGATGGGCGAGCGCCTGGTCATCGATCCGAACCGCAACAGCATCCTCTATCTCGGCGCGCCGAGCGGCAACGGGCTGTGGCGCAGCACTGACCACGGGGTGACCTGGAGCAAAGTGGCGTCGTTCCCCAATCCCGGCAACTACGTGCAGGATCCCAGCGATCCCAACGGTTATCTCAGCGACAACCAGGGCATCGCCTTCGTGACCTTCGATCCGCGCACCGGTTCACGCGGGAACGCCACCCAGACGATCTACGTCGGGGTGGCGGACAAGGAGAACATCCTCTACCGCAGCACGAACGGCGGGACGAGCTGGGAGCGGGTGCCCGGGCAGCCGACCGGGTACGTGCCGCACAAGGGGGTTCTCGACCCGGTCAACGGTGCCCTGTACCTCGCGACGAGCGACACCGGCGGACCGTACGACGGCGCCAAGGGCGACGTGTGGAAGTTCGGCACGGCGTCCGGGGTGTGGACTCGGGTCAGCCCGATTCCGTCGACCAGTTCCGACGATTACTTCGGATACAGCGGCCTGACCCTGGACAGGCAGCGGCCGGGCACGCTCATGGTCGCCACCCAGGTTTCCTGGTGGCCCGACGTCATCTTCTTCCGCAGTACCGACGGTGGGGCGTCGTGGACGCGGATCTGGGACTGGACGAGCTATCCCAACCGCACGCTCCGGTACACACAGGACATCTCCGCCGTTCCGTGGTTGAACCTCGGCGCGAATCCGTCGCCGCCGGAGGTGTCACCGAAGCTGGGATGGATGACCGAAACGATGGAGATCGACCCGTTCGACTCGAATCGCATGATGTACGGGACCGGTGCGACGATCTACGGGACCACGAACCTGACCACTTGGGACAGTGGGGGGAAGATCACGATCAAGCCCATGGTCGCCGGGCTGGAGGAGACCGCGGTGCTGGACCTGATCAGTCCACCGGCCGGGGCGCCCTTGCTCAGCGCGCTGGGCGACATCGGCGGATTCCGCCACGACCGGCTCGACAAGGTGCCGTCGAAGGTCTTCCTCTCGCCGGGCTTCACCACTACCACCAGTCTCGACTATGCCGAACTCGCCCCGTCCTCGATCGTGCGGGTGGGTGATTTCGACAAAGCCGCACGCCCAGGCGACAATCGGGTCGCGTTCTCCACCGACGGCGGGTCGAACTGGTGGCAGGGCGCGGAACCGGCGGGGGTCACCGGCGGCGGTACGGTCGCCGCCGGGGCCGACGCCAGCCGGTTCGTCTGGAGCCCCAAAGGAACGGGTGTGCATTACGCGTCCTGGTACGGCAGCTCGTGGACCGCGTCCACCGGGATACCCGCCGGGGCCGTCGTAGAGTCCGACAGGGTCAACCCCAGGAAGTTCTACGGTTTCGCGGCCGGTCGGTTCTACGTGAGCACCGACGGCGGAGCGACCTTCTCGGCGAGCGCCGCCACCGGGCTTCCCGCTTCCGCGCGGTTCAAGGCGGTGGCCGGTCGCGAGGGCGACATCTGGCTGGCCGGGGGAGCGGGGATCTGGCACTCTACCGACTCCGGCGCCTCGTTCACCAAGGCGGCCGGTGTGGCGGAGGCGGACAACATCGGGATGGGCAAGGCCGCACCGGGCAAGACCTATCCGGCTCTCTACACGATCGCCAGGATCGCGGGCGTCCACGGTGTGTTCCGTTCGGACGACGCCGGGGCCGGCTGGGTCCGGATCAACGACGACAGGCACCAGTACGGCAACATCGGCGACGCGATCACCGGCGACCCGCGGGTGTACGGCCGGGTCTATCTCGGCACGAACGGGCGTGGGGTGGTGGTCGGGAACCCCGGGTGATGGCACGTCATGGCCTCGCGGCGTTCATCTCCCGGTCGCCCGCTGGTTCATGAATAGTTCTCATGTTGACCAACGTGGTGCCGACGGGCGGTCGCTCGCATCTGATCGTCGAGGAGCCTCGTGAACATGGGAAACACCGGCAGGCGCGGGTTCCTGATCGGCACCGGGCTGGCGGGTGTCGGCGCCGTCCTCGGCGCCGCGCCCGCCTCGGCCGAGAACGGGCGGTCGCCGGGGGCCTGAGCTGGCTGACCGTCACCGACCACGGCAACGTCCCTTTCGCCACCGACAGTGTCCCGCCGCTGGTGGCCGACATCGCCGCGGCGCGACGCGGGCACGGCGAAGACATCCTCGTGTTCACCGGGCTCGAATGGAACATCCCGGCGGGCGAGCACACCACGCTCATGCTCGCCGCGGGGCGCGGCGAGGCGGCCCTGTTGCAGGGAGTTCCTGAACCGGTACGACGCGCGGGTGAACGGTACCCGCGACGACACGCCCGCGAACGAAGCGATCGCCCCCGATCCCGTCCACGTCGGCCGTCCGATCACCGAGAACAGCTCGTTCCCGCCCGGCGCCTACAACAAGACCCGGGTCGGCGCCACCGGCTATGGCCGCCGCGAGGTGATGCGGGCGGGGCGGATGTGGGTCTGCCTCGGCGATCTCATCGCCGGTCTGGACGTGCGGCTGCGCCCGGTCCGGTCGCCTCGCCCCGGCGTGCCCATGGGCGGCACGATGACGGCCCGTCCCGGCGACGTCGTCGAAGCGGTGATCAGGATCGACCTCGCGGACCGGTCGGTGTTCCACACGCCGTACACCAAGGTCGAGAAGTCGTGGGAAATCCGCGAACGGACCGGCACCGTCGAACTCGTCCGCCGGTTCACCGTCGACGGGCCGTGCCACCTCCGGGTGCGCGGCACGGACGGCAAGCGCGTCGCTCCCGGCTACCACGGCTCCGCTGTCGACCCGGCAGGCTCGCGCTCGACGCCGTGGGCCAGGCCGCCCCTTGGGAGGACCTGTGGTTCTGCTCCAACCCGATCTTCACCACCACGGGATGAGCCGCGTTCGCCAGGTGCGGGATCAGACGCTGGCTTGGATGGCGTGGATGAGGGCGGTGGTGGCGGGCGGATCCGGCGGATCGCCGTAGGTGACCGCATAGATCTGGCGGGGGTACTCGGGTAGTTCGGTGGTGTGGATACCGGGCGTCCGGTGCGCGCGGAGGGCGAGCCCGGGCAGGGTGGTGACGCCCATCCGCGCGGCGACCAGTGCCTGCATCACGACCATGTCGTCGCTGACCAAGGTGATACGCGGCGTGAAGCCCGCGCACCGGCATACGGCGATCAGTTCGTCCTGACAGCGGGCGCATCCGCCGATCCAGGTGGAGTCACGGTGGTCCGCGATGGTCTGCCCGGGCTCGTAGGTGGCCAGGTAGATCGGGTCGTCGAACAGGTGGACCAGCCGGAGCCCCTCCTCCTCGCGCGGGGTGTCGTCGTAGCGGAAGATCAACGCGACGTCGATCTCACCCGCGCGCAGCATCCGCAGCGCTTCCACCGGGTGGACGTCGACGAGGCCCAGTTCGATCCCGGGATGCGCACGGGCCAGCGCCGCGGCCGCCTTCGGGACGATGGTGCTCAGGATCGACTGGAACCCCGCCATCCGAACCCGCCCGGCCCGCAGGCCGACCTGTGCGGCGAGTTCGGTCGCGGCGGCGTCGACCCGGCCGACGATCTCGGCGGCGCGGGTGGCCAGCAGCCGTCCTTCCGGGGTGAGGCGGATGCCGCGGCCGATCCGCTGGATCAGTTTCGCGCCGGTGGCCGTTTCCAGTCGGGTGAGGTGATGACTGACCGCCGGCTGGGTGTAGTGCAGTTCCTTCGCCGCTTCGGTCACCGACTCGTGCCGGGCGACGGCGGCGAGCACCGTCAGCTGGGTCAGGTTCATACATAGAGAATACTTATGTGAAGCCGAAAATCTTGGCATTGGACGGCATGACAGCGGTGGCGCCACGATGAAAAGCCCGCGACGGAAGGAGAAACATGACCACCGCACCGGAGACCGCCGACACGCAGTCCAGACCCGGTCTGGCGGAACTGATCGACCGGATCCGCCAGTGCACCCGGCGGGAATCCGACCCGCGCACGACCGCCCGTCTGGTGGCTGACGTCCTCGAGGAACTGCGCCCCAGTACGCGACTGCTCACCGCCGCGGAACGAGCGGGTTCCGCCGACGGATACACCCGTCATACGCTGCACGCCGAGTCCACGTTTTCGATTTCCGCCGTGGTGTGGCGCCCCGGCCAGCTCACCGAGATCCACGACCATCTCGTGTGGTGTTCGTTCCTTGTCCTGCAAGGCGCCGAAACCGAGAACATCTTCGACATCGACGGCGACAGGCTGGTCCAGATCGGTCAGCGGCAGCGCCCCGCCGGTTCGGTCAGCGGCGTCGCGCCCCCCGACGACATCCACCAGGTGCACAACACCGGCGACACGGTCGCCATCACCTTGCACGTGTACGGCGCGGATCTCAGCCAGGGGACCAGCGTCCGCCGCACTTACCGGCTGCGCACCGGCGAAACCCCCTCGTGAGGGGCTGAAGGACGCTTTCCCCGCATCTCATGCGAGGAAAGCGCCCTTCGCCGCATCTGATGCGAGGAAAGGCCCCTTCATCCACGACTCCCTGGTGCCGGAAGCCGCGGGATCATCCGCGAGAGGCGGAGTTCGCCGTACACTCCAGCGCGTTGTCCGGATGGCGAATGGGGGCCGCGGTGAGCGGTGGCAAGGTGTTGGTGGCCGGGGCGAGCATCGCGGGCCCCGCGCTGGCCCATTGGTTGCGGCGGCGGGGAGCCGAGGTGACCGTGGTGGAGCGGGCCCCGGGCCTGCGTCCCGGCGGTCAGGCGGTGGACGCGCGCGGGGTGACCAAGGAGGTCATCCGGCGGATGGGGCTGGACGCGGCGGTGCGCGCGGCCTGCACCGACACGGCGGGCGCGTACACCGTGGACGCCGACGGGAACGTGCTGGAGACCTACCGCGCCGAGGACGACGGCGGCGACGGCTTCATCGCCGACATCGAGATCCTGCGCGGAGACCTGTCCCAGGTGCTCTACGACGACACCCGCGATGGCGTCGAATACCTTTTCGACGACCTGATCGCGGAGCTCACCCAGGACGCGGACGGGGTCGACGTGACCCTCGCGAGCGGCGGACGGCGGCGCTTCGACCTGGTGATCGGGGCCGACGGGCTGCACTCGGCGCTGCGCGGGATGGTCTTCGGGCCGCGCGAGCGGTTCATCCGCCATCTCGGGCTGGTGCTGGCGTTCTACAGCGTGCCCAACGAATTCGGGCTGGACCGCTGGCTGATCGAGTACCAGGACAAGAAGTCCGGGCGCTCCGCCTTGCTGCGGCCCATCCAGGACGCCACCCGGGCGATGGCCATGTTCTCCTTCCCCGCGGCCGATTTCGACGTCGACCACCGCGACATCGAGGGCCAGAAGCGCCTGCTGCGTGAGCAGATGGACGGCCTGGGCTGGTCCACCCAGCGCATCCTCGCGCATCTGGACGACACCCCGGACTTCTACCTCGACCAGGTGGCCCAGGTGGTGATGGACCGCTGGTCGGACGGACGGGTGGGGCTGATCGGCGACGCGGCGTTCAGCTCGTCACCGATGTCGGGACAGGGCACCGGGCTGGCCCTGGTCGGCGCCTACCTGCTGGCGGGAGAACTCGCCGCCGCGGAGTGGGATCCCAAGGCCGGGTTCGACGGCTACGAGTCGCGGATGCGCTCGTTCGTCGAAGCCAACCAGGAGATCGGCCGGATGCACGTGCAAGTCCTCAACCCCTCCGGGGCGGACGCCGAGCCGGGCGCGGAACCCGACATGGAGGCGTTCATGCCGCTGATCGAGCGCGCGCTCAACGGCGTCGAACTGCCCGACTACGCCGGCGTGCCGGACTCCGGGGCCACGTCGGCACGGACGTAGGCGGGAGCCGGCTGCGACAGGATCGAGATACGTCTCGAGCGTGGAGGATTTGGGGCGTTCAACGTCCCAAATCCTCCACGGTCACGCGATCGCCGTCGGCATGGAACCCGTGGAAGGTCACCGCGACGTCACTCGCGAAGAAGCGCGGGAAGTCCTCGGCCGCCGAACCGCGGATCGCTGTCGCCGACGGGGAACGAGACACCACAAGCGCGACTACGCAGCGTGAGTCGATCCAAGGGTAGGGTCATACCCGATGATCGACCGGAACCGCCTGCGGGTGTGGTGGGACGCGCTGCTCCGCACGGCGTTCACAGGGACGGACAGCGCACCGAAGCGCTCGGCGGCGTTGCGAAGGCTGCGTGCTCTGGCCATTGTCGGATGTGGACTGTGGGCGGCTTTCATCACGTTCTCCACGGTTTCGGTGTCGCCGCCCTTGAAGGCGTTCAATGTGGTCGTCACCGTGGTGCCGTGCCTGCTGGCGGTGCGTTCGGCCCTGTGGGGATGGCGCGCGCTGATCCTGGGCCTCATCATCACCCCGCTGACGTTGCCGGGCATGGTCGAGTCCTGGGGCTGGCCGTGGTCACCGGGCTTGGCGCTGACGGCGGCCCTCGTCCTGTACCTGGTGGGGGAGAGTACCGATCAAACGGAGCTGACCTGGGCGGCGCTGATCTCGCTGGGCGCGGTGACGCCGTTCCTCCGGGACTGGCGGGATGCCGCACTGCTCGTGGTGCTGGGCGGAATACTGTTCTTCGTCGGGAACACCGTGCGTCAGCGGCGGCTCGCCGAGGAGGAACGCTTCGCCCAGCAGGAGCGCCGGATCGCCGAGGAGACCCGTGCGGCCCTGCTGGAGGAACGCGCGGGAATCGCCCGTGAACTCCATGACGTGGTCGCGCATCACATGTCCGTGCTCGCGTTGCGCGCGGACTCGGCGCGTTTCCGCTTCGCCGGTCCGGAGAAGGCCGAACTCGACGACGGGGTGTGGCGGGAGTTCGCCGATCTCGCCCTGACCGCCCGTGAAGGTCTGACCGAGTTGCGCAGGCTGCTCGGGGTTCTTCGTGCCGGGGACGGGGAACTGCCGGTGGTTCCGCAGCCGGGGCTGGCCGGAGTGGTGAAACTGGTCGAAGGCGTCGAAGCCACGGGCACTCGGTGTGAACTCGAGCTGCGCGGCGACCTCGACGACGTTCCCGTGGGGGTCGCGCTGTCGGTGTTCCGGATCGCGCAGGAAGCGCTCAGCAACGCGATCCGGCACGCGCCCGGCGCCCCCGTTTCGGTCGAACTCGCCAAGCAGCCGGGTTTCCTTCGCCTGGTCGTTCACAATGGACCCGGTGACCGTCCAAAGCGGACTGAACAGGCCCGCGGCGGGCACGGCCTGATGGGGATGAGGGAACGGGCGGCTATGCTCGCGGCGGATCTTGAGGTGGGGGAGAGGCCGGACGGCGGTTTCCGGGTCGCCCTGATCGTTCCGCTCGATCGGGAGGGGCAGCTGAAGTCGTGATCTCGGTGGTCATCGCCGACGACCAGACGATGGTCAGGCAGAGTTTCCGCGCGGTGCTCGACGCGCAGGCCGACATGCGCGTGGTCGGGGAGGCCGCGGACGGGACGGCCGCCGTCGAGCTGTGCGCCGAACTCGAACCGGACGTCGTGCTGATGGACGTGCGCATGCCCGAACTCGACGGACTCGAGGCGACCCGGCGGATCGTGGCGGGGCGTCAAAAGATCCGGGTGCTGATCCTCACCACCTTCGACATCGACGAGTACGTGTTCGGCGGGCTGCGGGCGGGCGCCAGCGGGTTCCTGCTGAAGGACGCACCGCTGGACGATCTGGTCACCGCGGTGCGGGTGGTCGCCGCGGGCAACGCGCTCTTCGCGCCGACGATCACCAAACGGCTGATCGGCGAGTTCGTCCGTACGAACGCGTCGGCGCACGCGGGCCGCTCCCGCCTGGCGGAGTTGACGGCTCGCGAAACAGACGTCCTCCGGCTCGTCGCGCGGGGCTTGTCCAACGCCGAGATCGCCGAAGCGCTGGTGATCGCCGAGCAAACGGCGAAATCCCATGTCAGCAGGGTTTTCGCCAAGCTCGGCGTGCGGGACCGCGCGCAAGCCGTGATGGTCGCGTACGAGGTGGGGCTCATCGTGCCGGGGAACACGACCTGATACCGGAGTACGGGGTGCGGGACGCCCGGGGTACCCGGGTAGTGGTGTCAAGACGGTTCCCCCGGGTGATGTATCCCGGCGACGAACCGGAGATCGTTTCCCCATGTACAGGGGACCTCGCGCCACCACGGTGCTGATCATCGTCGTCGGCGCGACGGCCGTGCTCGCCATGATCGCGCTCGTCTGGTGGATTTCGGGTACGCCGCTGGGGATCGATTCGTCGGTCTACCGCGCCGGTGGGCTCGCCGTGGTCCAGGGGGACGATCTCTATTCGTCCCTGGCGGGGCTTCCCGATTGGGCGCCGGAGCTGCCGTTCACTTATCCGCCGTTCGCCGCGCTGCTCTTCACGTCGCTGACCGTGCTCCCGGCACAGCTGTGCTGGGGCCTGCTCGCGATGGCCGCCGCACCTGCGCTTTACTGCGCGCTCCGGCCATTCACCGATCGGGCGTACCTGCCCATCTCGCTGCTCGGCGCGTTCGCGCTGCAGCCGGTGTGGCAGAGCATCGGTCTCGGCCAGGTCAATCTGATCCTGATGGCGGCCGTCGTGGCGGACGTCCTTCTCCTGCGTGGCTCGCGCCGGTGCGGTGTCCTGATCGGGATCGTGGCGGCGGTGAAGCTGATTCCGCTGATCTTCGTCGTCCACCTCCTGCTGATGAGGCGGACGGCGGACGCGGTACGCGCGCTGGCGGCCTTCTTCGGCGCGACGGTGCTCGCGGTGATCGTCCTGCCGGGGGACTCCGTGCGCTATTGGACCTCCGCGATCTTCAACGACCATTTCGCGGAAATGAAAGGCTGGGTGGGAAACCAGTCATGGCAAGGTTTCGTCGCGCGGATGATGCCGGAAGGGCGTTTCGCGACGGTGGCGATCGTGGCGGGCAGCGCGGCGTGCGCGGCGTTGGCGATGTGGCTCGTGCACCGGCTCCACCACGCGGGCGACGATCGCGCGGCGCTCCTGGTCACGGCGGGATGCTCCCTGCTGGTCAGCCCGATCTCCTGGACACACCACTGGGTGTGGGTGGTGCCCGCACTCGGATATCTCGTCACCAGAGGACAGCGGGTAGTGGCGCTGGTGATCGCCGTCCTGTTCACGGGGTGGACGGTCGCGGTGGTCCCCGGCGGTGGAGGTGCCGAGCGTGGGTGGAACTTCGTGGAAGCCGTCGTCGGCAACGCGTATCTGTGGGTCCTCCTGATCGCCGGCGGCCGGCTGACCTGCTCCCGTGCCTTGAAGCGGTCAGAGGCCGAACAAAGCAGAAGCGTTGTCTGAAGCGAACTTCCGACGGTCCACATCGGACGGAAGATGGCCGAGGAAGGTGGCGATCTCGTCGCTGGTCGGCTGCTGGAAGGGGTAGTCGGTGGAGAAGAGCAGCCGGTCGATCGAGGTCACCGACAGTGCGTGCTGGAGCAACGCCGGATTGAACATGCCGGAAGTGGTGATGAAGAAGTTCGACCGCAGGTAGTCCGAGACCGGCCGCGGCAGGCCCGCGATACGGGACAGGCTGTCGGCCCGGTCGAGCCAGAAGAGCAGCATCTCGCCCCAGTGGCCGAGCACCATTCGCAGATCCGGGTGCCGGTCGAAGGTGCCCCGCAGGATCAGCCGCAGCGCCGCGGTGGCGGCGTCGAGATGCCATCCCCAGCCGAAGGTGGCGAGGGCGAGGTCGGTCATGGTGTCGATACCGCGGTACGACGCGTCGCGCACGGCCGCGGAAGGCAGTTGCGGGTGCAGGAAGACGGGCTGGCGAAGTTCCGCCGCCGCGGCGAAGAAGTCGTCGTAGGCGGGGTCGTCGAGGAAGCGGTCACCTGCGCGGCCGTAGACCATGGTGCCCACGTGCCCGAGTTCCGCGGCCCGGTGGAGTTCGCCGACGACCTCGTGCGGAGCCGACATCGGCAACGTGGAGAGACAACGGAAGCGGGACGGATGGGCGGCGGCCGCGGCGGCGGCGACGTCGTTCGCGGCACGGCTCAGCCGCAGTGCTTCTCCGGCGGGCAACGGCTGGGTTCCCGGCGGTGTCAGCGCCAGGATCGACACGTCGATGCCCTGGGCGTCCATGGCCGCGATCCGGCCTTCGCCCAGATCCCGCAACCGGTGCTGGTGATCCCCGAGCTCGTTGAAGGCGAGGCTTTCGTCGCGGGCTTCCGCCGGGAGGGCGGTGAGCGCGGCGGTCAGTTCCGGCATGATCCAGTGTTCTTCGATCGCGATGAGGGGCATTCTCTGCATCAGAACCACCTGTCAGATGATAGCTGTCAACCGACAGCCCGTGCCGCGGCCGAGGCGGGAGGTTGACCTCCAGTAAACTGGAGGTTCTAGATTGATTTTCATGACAGTACAGCTGAACCACACCATCATCAACGCCACCGACCGGGCCGCCACGGCGGACTTCCTGACCTCGATCCTCGGATTGCCCGCACCCGCCGAATTCGGCCCGTTCCTGGTGGTCCAGACCGGCAACGGCGTCTCGCTCGACGTCATGCACAGCACCGAAAAGTTCTCCAGGCAGCATTACGCCTTTCTCGTCGAGGAGGACGAATTCGACACGATCTTCGGACGGATCCGTGACGGAGGTCTGCCGTACTGGGCGGGGCCGGGGCACCGCGGCGCCGGTGAGATCAACACCAATGACGGCGGCCGGGGCGTGTACTTCGACGACCCCGACGGTCATGTGCTGGAGATCCTGACCCGCCCGTACGGATCCGGCGCCTCCTGATCGCCGCGTTCACCGGCCGGTCCAGTCCGGCTTTTCCTTGGCCAGGAACGAGCGCACGCCGAGAGCGAAGTCGTCGCTGCCGAACACCGTGGAGACCACGTCCTCGTCCGGCACCAGCAGTCGCCGCCGCATCCGGCGGACGATCTCCTTGGCGGCCCAGTGGGTCAGCGGCGCGCCTCGCCGGAGATCGGTGAGCACCCGATCGACGGCCTCGTCCAGTTCCTCCGGTGGCACCAGCTCGGTGAGCAGACCCGCGCGTTCGGCGGTGGCGGCGTCCAGCAGGCGGCCGCGCAGCAGCAGATCCAGCGTCGCTCCCGGGCCCACGTGCCCCATCAGCAGGGAGATCGTGTTGGCGGACAAGCAGTTCCCGAGTGTTTTCGCGATCGGCACGCCGAAGCGGGCGGTGGTGTCCGCGACCCGCAGATCACACGCGGCCGCGAGGGCGAGGCCGCCGCCCGTGCAGGCTCCGCGCACCACGGCCACCGTCGGTTTCCGGACCGCTTCCAGCCTGTCGACCACCCGCGCGATCGAGGCATCGTAGTCGACTCCGTCCCGCCCGGTGCGGAACTCGGCGAACTGCCGGATGTCCGTGCCCGCGACGAAGGCCTTGCCCCCGCTGCCCCGCACCACGGGCACCCGGACGGCCGGATCGGCGTCGGCCCGTTCGCAGGCCGCGTACAGCCCCTCGTACATGGCGAAGGTGAGCGCGTTGCGGGAATCGGGCCGGTTGAACGTCACGGTCAGCACGTCGTCTTCGAGAGCGACGAGCAGATCGTCACCGGGGTCGGAGACGGGTTTCGGCGCGAACTCGGCGAGCACCTTTTCGGTGTGCTCGCCGAATCCGGTCCGGCGTTCTCCCGGCGCGTGGGGGTGCGGGAGAAGCGCATGGGGGAACCGAGCTGGCGCACCCGCCCGGCGGCCGGATGCGCGGTGTCCCAGAAGAACCCGCGCTGGTTCAGATGCTCGTCGGTGAACACCTCGGTGTGATCCGAGATCGGCGCGCAGGGCACCCCGGCCGCGACCAGCGTCGTGACCAGTTCGGCGGTGGTGCGCTGCCGGGTGGTGCGCTCGATGTCCGGGATCAGCTCCCCGCGGAGTTCGAGCCGCGAGGTGCTGCTTTCGTACCGCGGATCGTCGTACAGGTCCTCCCGGCGGAGTGCCTTGGTGAACGCGGCCCAGGTGTTCGGCGTGATCGCGCCGACGGTGATCCAGCCATCGGCCGTCTCGACGGCCTGGTACGGCGCCTGCGACTGATGCGCGGTGCCGTGCCGTTCCCCGGGCTCACCGGTGGCGAAGTACTGCCCGGCCTCCCAGACCGCCAGTGAGACAACGGATTCCAGCAGGGAAACGTCCACATGCTGCCCCTCGCCGGTACGGTCGCGATGGCGCAGCGCCGCCGTCACCGCCAGTGCGACGTACAGCCCGCAGGTCAGATCGCAGATCGGCACACCGACCTTCGCCGGTCCGGCTCCGGGGTCGCCGGTCACCGACATCAACCCGGACCGGGCCTGGGCCATGATGTCCAGTCCCGGCTGGCCGGCCAGCGGACCGTCCTGCCCCCAGCCCGAAGCCGACGCGTAGACCAGTCCGGGATTCGCGGCCAGCAGTTCGTCGGGGCCGAGACCCAGCCGCCGCATGGCGCCGGGACGCAGGTTCTCCACCACCACGTCCGCGGCGGCGGCCAGCCGGAGGAACGCCGCCCGGCCGGCCTCGGACTTCAGATCCAGTTCGACGGCCTCCTTGTTCCGGTTGAGACGCAGGAAAGTGCTGCTCACCCCGCCGACGAACGGGCCGGTGGCACGGACCGGGTCCCGTGCCTCGCGCGACTCGACCTTGATCACCCTGGCACCGAGATCGGCCAGTTGCGCCGTGGCGAACGGCGCCGCCAGGAACACGCCGACCTCGATCACCGTGATGCCGTCGAGCGAGCCCGTCATCCTGTCTCCCGCAGACTTGTCCGCATTGCGGAATACGGCTACCGCTCTGTGAATTTTATCCTCGGTGTGACGGTGCGTCGAGTCTGCTCGGCCGGCGGTGCCCCAGACGGTCCAGGTGGTCGTGAGTGGTAAGTGTCGTTCTAACGACACTTACCACTCACGACCAACTCGGCCGAAGCTGAACGGTTCTGAGCGGTTCTGTCCGCTTTCTTGCGCCCGATCGGCGATCAGCTCGATATTGATCCTGCCGATACCGATCTTGCCACGCCGTCGTGGTCAAGGCGGCGGGCCAGAAGGGAAGAACCCATGAGATCGCCGAATCGACCGGGTGCTCACCGAGCGCTGTTCGTGGTTTCCAAGCTCTTGGCGGTGTTCGCTCTGGTCGCCGGAATGCTGACCAGCGTGCCGATGCAGGCGCAGGCTTCCACTTCGCAGTTCCGAGGGGTGAACTGGGCGGACCAGCGCGACAATTTCGTCAACGGAGTACTGTACGTCTCCGGTCTCAGCGCGTCGGACACCTACGCGTCGGCCGCCACCGTCGCCGATCAGGTCGTCGGGCAGATGTACGCCATGACCGGCGCGAACACGGTCCGCATGCCGATCAACGAGCCCACCGTCGCGAGCTACTGGAATACCTACACCGGTGCGATCGACAAAGCGCTCAGCAAAGGCAAGGTGATCCTGGCCTACTGGGCCTACACCGGCGGAAAGCCGCAGAACGGTTCGGCTTTCACGCAGATGTGGGATCGGGTCGTCGGCAAATACGGCGGTAATCCGAACGCCTATTTCGAGGTCATCAACGAGCCGCACGGTTACGATATCGGCGGCTTGAACAATATGTACAACGACTGGCTGAACAGGTATCCCAGTGTGCCAAGGGGACGGGTCATTCTCGACGGTGGCGGTCTGGCCCAGAACGTCGCCGGTGTCGGTAGTGACAGGCGTCTCGACAACACGCTGCTCGCGGTGCACGACTATTCGTTCTTCGCCGGTTACGAAAGCGAGAACGAATGGGCGAACCACATCGGCGGCTATATCGGGGGCTACGCCGATCGCACCATCGCGACCGAGTGGGGTGGGCCGATGGGGCCGGGCAGCAAGAACGGCGTCCACTACGACCCCATCGACTACAACATCCCGAGCGGGTCGTTCTTCGCCGACTACACGCGGGGTGTCAGCAGCAAACTGCGGAGCCTCGGGATGGGCAGCGTGTACTGGCCGGGGCTGCGCGACGGTGATTGGTACAGCCTGACGACCAGGACCGGAACCGGTGCGGACATCAAGCTCTCCCTGGTGAACGCGTCCGGTCTCGCCCGGCTGCGGTACGCGTGGGGGCTCGGTGACGCCGGCGGGACTTATGTCCGGATCGTCAACGCGGCCACCGGTCTCTACGCCGACGGCGTCGGGCGCACGTCCTCTGGCGGCAACGCCGGCCAATGGGGTGACAGCGCGAGCCGTGCCGAGCAGCAATGGGTCGTCGAGAACTACGGGAACTCCGTACGGATCAAGAACCGGGCCACCGGCCTGTACCTCGACGGCGCCGGGCGCACGGCCAACGGTGCCGCGGTGGCCCAGTACGCGGCGAGTACCGCCACCAGCCAGCAGTGGCTGGTGACGACCGACGCCAACTACGTGCGCGTCAAGAACCGCGCCACCGGCAAGTACATCGACGGAATGGGCAGCACCGGCAACGGCGCGGACCTGGGCCAGTACGCCGACAGCACCAGCAAGAACCAGCGCTGGCGGATCATCGCGGCCACCGGCTGACCCGGCATCCTCCGCACGCGTGGCCCGGGATGAAGTCGATCCCGGGCCACGCCCGTGCGATGGGGAGGAGTCAAGCCGACTCGCGCACGATCAGCTCGGTGTCGAACACCAGGCTGGGGGGAGTGGCGGGCCCGTTGATCATCGCGAGCAGTTCGCGGGCCATCCGGGCGCCCATCTCCTCGATCGGCTGGCGCACCGTGGTGAGGGGCGGCTCGGTGCGGCGGCCGACCGGCAGATCGTCGAAACCGATCACGGCGACGTCCTCGGGTACGCGCCGCCCGGCCCGGCGCAGCGCCCGGAGCGCACCCGCCGCCATCAGGTCGGAGGCGGCGAAGATGGCGTCCACGTCGGGCCTCCGCTCGAGCAACCGTGCCGTGGCGTGGTCGCCGGAGGCCAGCCCGAAGTCGCCGAACACCACCAGGCTGTCGTCGATGCCGTCCGCCTTGCAGATGGCCTTCCGGTAACCGAGCAGCCGGTCGATGCCGGCCACCATGTCCTGCGGACCCGCGATCGTCGCGATGGTGCGCCGCCCGGACGCGAGCAGATGCCGGACGGCCTGTTCCGCGCCGCCCCGGTTGTCCGCGTCCACATAGGAGTATTGCCCGGAATCCTCGTCGCACACCGGGCGTCCACCGAACACCACCGGGATGCCGAGCCACGCGAGGTCGAGCGGGTACCGGCCGTGCATCCCGATCACCAGTGCGCCGTCGACATGCCCGTCGGCGAGATAATGCACGATCGAGGCCGGGTAGTCCTCCGTCGACGACATGGGTATCAGCACGAGTTGCGCACCCGCCGTCGCCAGTTCCTTGGTCATCCCGGCCGCTATCCGCGCGACGTAGGGGTCCGCGAACACCTGCAGCATCTTCTCGCAGACCACCAGCGCGATCGATCCGGTACGCCGCACGTCTTTCAGGCTCGCGGCGCGACGGCGGGCGTAGCCGAGCGCGATCATCGCGGATTTGACCTGGTCGCGTGTCTCCGGCCGGACCTTGGCGAAACCGTTGAGCACGCGGGACGCTGTCGCCGTCGACACGCCGGCGACCCTGGCCACATCGGCCAGCGTGGGGCGGATATCGGGCAGCTCGACTGCGGACACTTTCCACCTTCCCAAGACAACCCTGTCCGGTGGGCGGCGTTTGCCCAGAACCGTATGGTGACCCGACGATAGCGCCTCTTCGGCGCGAACGGAAGTGTTCGGCGAATGGTTCACGAGCGCAGGAAACCGTTGGTGCCCTTGGTATTGCGCTCGTTTCGGCACGGAGCTACGAGTCGGCCGGCAACCGTTCCCTTTATGCGGAAAAGGAGCATGCTTTCGTTTGTACGGGGGCTACGGCAATTCGGGTGTGTTCACCGTGTCGCTGTGGTGAATGAAGGTCTTCAACGCACAAAGACGTCGATACGCGGGCGCCCTGGTCGGTGGCGACTGGGCTACTGGGCGGACGTGTGAGGTCATAGGTGCTCCACTGTGTTGTGGGCCGGTCTGCGCACGACTTCACGTCCACGATGTATGCGACTCATTCGCGGCATCGGAACGCCTTCGGCACGGGGGACGGGGTGGTCGGGGACGGTGGGGGTCGATCCTCATCACATGACAACGTCTTGTTACATCCCAGTCAAGAGCCCGTAGACGCTCGATTCAAGATACTTTCCCCGGAATCCTGCCGATATCGCGATTTTCATCCATTCAGACCACCGTGCCAACGCCACGCGGATGAGTACTACTCATCCTGTCCGCCGAACGGGCCGACACGGCACGGCGCCCGCCCCGGGAACGGGGCGGGCGCCGGGGCTCAGCGGGGGACGGCTCAGCGCGAACCGAACTGCCACCAGTTCACGTTGAACAGGTATCCGCCGCCGCCGGTGAACCGGAGGTACAGATCGTGGGTGCCGGACGCGCCGTTCACCGGGCACGAGACCGTGGTCCAGTTCTGCCAGCCGCCGGTACCTCGCACACCGCACTTGCCCACCAGCGTGCCGGTGGGGCTGTCGAGCCGCAGTTCGACGTCACCGCCCCCGGTCGCCGATGCCACCCGGGTGGTGAAGGTGCCCGCGCCTGCGCCGAACGCGGCACCCTTGACCTTGATCCAGTCGCCGTTTTCGAGATGCGACACGTTCATGCCGCCTTCCGCGGCGACCTCGGTCTCGATACCGGAGCCCCAGGCGATGGTTTCGGCCTCCTGGCGGGTGTACGGATCCAAGGTGCCGACCTGTGGGGCTCCCGTGCCGGTCATCATGATCGTCGGGATCGTGCCGTCGGGCCGGTAGTCGAACTTCTCGACGGCGACCGAACGCGTGAAGCCTCCGCCGCCGGGCAACGCGCCGTTGTGGTAGAAGAAGTACGAACTGCCCTTGAAATCGATGATGCCGGGATGATTGGTGAAACTGCTGCCCTGCGTCGGCATGACCGTTCCACGATAGGTCCACGGACCGGTCGGGCCGGGCGCCGTCGAGTACCCGATGAACTCCGAGCAGCACTTGGCCGCGAAAACGTTGTAGTACAACCCGTTCCGTTTGTAGACCCAGGGGCCCTCCTCGTACAGCGTCGGCCGGTTCCCGCCGTTGGGCCGGGTGCCGAACCCCGCGGTGGTGAGCGGGATCTGGGCCGGGCTGCCGTTGAAGGAGATCATGTCGGGGTTCAGCTTGGCGTACCACAGGTTCGGGTTCCCCCAGTAGAGATACGCCTGGCCGTTGTCGTCGATGAAGACGGTGGGGTCGATCTCGCCGTTTTCCGCCAGCGGGTGGCCGAGCGCGTCCCTGAACGGGCCGGTGGGGCTGTCGGCGACCGCGACCCCGATGGCGTAGCGTCCGGTGGCCTTGCTGGTCACCGGGACGTACCAGTAGAACTTGCCGTTGCGCTCGATGGCCTGGCCCGCCCACGCGTCGGACTTCGCCCACGTGAAGGTGGCCAGGTTCATCGGGGAACCGTGGTCGGTCCAGTTCACCATGTCCGCGGACGACCACACCCGCCATTCCTTCATGGTGAACCAGGTGGAGTTGTCCTCGTCGTGCCCGGTGTAGAGGTAGACCCGGCCGTTGTGCACCAGCGGGGCGGGATCGGCCGTGTGGATGTGCTGGACGATCGGGTTGTCGGCCGCCGCCGTCGCCGGGAACAGTGTGACGGCGCAGAGCGTCGTGACCAGCCAGGCGAGTCCGCGCCTGAACGGGGTCCGAGGAGACGATCGCATCGCTACCTCCGTGGTCAGTGCGTCGCGGCTGTCGGATGCGGGACCACCGAGCCGCCGTTGAGCGCGTTCAGCACGCTGTTGTACGCGGCCTTCTTGTTGCCGGAGCCGTCGAAGAGCAGCGGGGTTTCCCGCGCACGCCAGGAATCCGTGTCGCGGATGCCCCAGACGGTTATGCCGCCGCAGCGTGCGACGCTGAGGCAGGCCTGCGTGACCCGGCGGTAGTTGTCGGCCTGCTGCGCGCCCGATCCGGCGATGTCGAGTTCGGTGATCTGGACGTCGACACCGAGTTCACCGAAGCGCTGGATGGTGGTCTGGTAGTCGCCGGGAATGCCGGTGCCGAAATGCGACTGGAGCCCGACGCAGTCGATTGGGACGCCGCGCGCCTTGAAGTCCTTCACCATCCGGTACACGCCTTGTGTCTTCGCGGCGGACCAGCTGTCGATGTTGTAGTCGTTGTAGCAGAGCTTGGCACCGGGATCGGCGGCGCGCGCGGTGCGGAAGGCGACCTCGATCCAGTCGTTGCCGGTGCGCTGGAGGTTCGAGTCGCGGCGCCCACCCGAGCCGCCGTCGGCGAACGCCTCGTTCACCACGTCCCAGGCGTAGAGCTGGCCCCGGTAGTGGCCCGCGACCTTGGTGATGTGGTTGACGAGCGCGGAACGCAGCGAGGGGCCCTCCATCCGCTGCATCCAGCCGGGTTGCTGGCCGTGCCAGGCGAGGGTGTGCCCCCGTACGCGTTTGCCCTGGCTGCGTGCCTGGTTCAGGATCCGGTCGCCGTTGCCGAAGGTGAACTGGTTCGGATTCGGCTCCGTGGCGTCCATCTTCATCTCGTTCTCGGCGGTGACCATGGAGAATTCCCGGTTGAGAATCCCGACATAGGTCCCGTCGCCGAGCCTGCCCGCGGCGACGGCGGTGCCGAAGTAGCGGCCACTCTGTGCGGCGGACGCGCCGAGCGTCGAGGCGGCGCCCGCCGGGGTGGCCGCCAGGAGCGCGGTCGTCGTGAACAAGGTGGCCACGAGTGCCGCTCGTGACACCGACTTCGCTGTCAGCTTCATAGGGTGACACCTTCTGGAAGGGGGATGTCCGGGAACTCCGGCTGCGCGCTGGGAGTTTCCGCAGTGTCGCATCGTGATGTTCACGCTCACAAGAGCGTCAGGGAATTGCGCCGATGGCGGTGGCCTGAATGGCGCATTCGCGATGAAATTTACATCCCGGAGCGACTGAAGCGACGGAACTTCGAAAGTGTTCGTTTGTTTCGAAACATTGACTCCTCTGTCGCGTACTGGTTCCATTGCTCCGCAAAGTTGCCTGCTGGAAAGAAAAGCGTCCCACTGTCCTCAGTAGACAGTGTCGGAACCGACGTGGATGACTTACCTCCCGGAACGGGAGCGGGAAAAGGCGAAAGGACCGTGATGGCACGTCATCGACTGGGGAAAGCCGTACTGGCGTTGGCCGCCGCCGTCGGTCTGCTGTTCGGCGGGCTCACCGCGAGCCCCCGCCCGGATGCCGACGCGCAGCCGGCTCCGCGGGGCGCGGCGATCACGAACCCGATCCTCTGGCAGGACTTCGCGGACGTCGACATCATCAGGGTCGGCGACGCGTACTACTACTCGGCCTCGACCATGCACTACTCGCCCGGTGCGCCGATCCTGCGTTCGTACGACCTGGTGAACTGGGAATTCGCCGGGCATTCCGTGCCACGGCTCGACTTCGGGGCCAAATACGACCTGAACGGCGGACGCGGGTACGTCCGGGGGATCTGGGCGTCGTTCTTGAACCACCGCAAGAGCAACAACACCTTCTACTGGGGCGGATGCGTCGATTTCGCCAAGACCCACATCTACACGGCGGCTTCCGTCGACGGGCAGTGGACCAAGCACACGACGATCGACAAGTGCTACTACGACGCGGGGATGCTGGTCGACGACGACGACACGATGTACGTCGCGTACGGCAACACCACCCTCAGCGTCGCCCAGCTGTCGAAGGACGGCAAGACCGAGGTGCGCTCGCAGCAGGTGTTCCAGACGCCGTCGAACATCGGCACGCTCGAGGGTTCGCGGTTCTACAAGCGCAACGGCAGCTACTACATCTTCGTCACGCGCCCCGCGAACGGGCAGTACATCCTGAAATCGACGTCCGGCCCGTTCGGGCCCTACACCGTGCAGCAGGTACTGCTGAACCTGCCGGGGCCGGTGGCCGGTGGCGGCGTGCCGCACCAGGGCGGCATGGTGCAGACGCAGAACGGCGACTGGTACTACATGGCTTTCGTCGACGCCTACCCCGGCGGCCGGATCCCGGTGCTCGCGCCGGTCACCTGGACCGCCGACGGCTGGCCGCGGCTGCAGACCGTCAACAACCGCTGGGGCACGAACTATCCGGCGCCGAACCTGCCGCCGCCGCCACGGCCGGTCAAGCCGATGCTCGGCACCGACACGTTCACCGGCACCGCGCTCGGGCCGGAGTGGGAGTGGAACCACAACCCGGACACCGCCAGGTTCTCGGTCGGCAACGGCCTGCGCCTGCAGACAGCTTCCGTCACTGGCGATCTGTACGCCGCGAAGAACACGTTGACCCATCGGATACAAGGGCCGACATCCACCGCGACGATCTCGCTCGAGCTGAGCGCGATGAGGGACGGTGACCGGACGGGACTGGCCATGCTGCGTGACTCGTCCGCCTGGATCGGGGTCAAACGGGACGGCGGCCGCAACCGGGTGGTGATGGTGAACAACCTCACCATGGACAGCAACTGGAACACCAGGACGACCGGGACGGAGGTCGCCGGAGCCGGTTTCACCGGCAGCCGGATCTGGTTGCGCGCCAACGCCGACATCCGGCCGGGCGCGGGGCGGCAGGCCCGGTTCTCCTACAGCGCCGACGGCGTCAACTTCACCTCGTTCGGGCCCGGCTTCACGCTCAACAGCGACTGGCCGTTCTTCATGGGGTACCGGTTCGCGGTGTTCAACCACGCCACCCAGTCACTCGGGGGCGCCGTCACCCTGCAGCGCTTCGATCTGACCACTCCGTAGCCGGGTTCCCGCCGAAGGAGAGCACCATGTTCCGTCTCAGGAGACCGCGCCGGTGGCGTGGCCCGGCGGTGGCCGCCGTCGTCATGGCCCTGTGCGCGGCGAGTGTCGTGGGCCCGGCCGCGTCGCCGGCACTGGCCGCCACCTCGATCACGATCAACGGAGCGTCGGGTGGCCGCACTTTCGACGGCGTCGGGGCGGTCAGCGGCGGCGGCGGGAACAGCCGCCTGCTGATCGACTATCCCGAGCCGCAGCGCGGGCAGATCCTGGACTACCTGTTCAAACCCGCCTACGGCGCGGCCCTGCAGATCCTCAAGGTGGAGATCGGCGGCGACACCAACTCCACCAGCGGGGCCGAACCGAGCCACGCCCACTTCCGCGGCGATCTCGACTGCGACCGCGGTTACGAGTGGTGGATCGCCGAGCAGGCGAAGGCCCGCAATCCCGGAATCAAGCTGGTCGGCCTGCCCTGGGGAGCGCCCGGCTGGATCGGCAACGGGACCTTCCTCTCCAAGGACATGATCGACTACTTGCTGACCTGGCTGAGCTGCGCGAAGAAGCACAACCTGACCATCGACTACCTCACCGCGGCGCAGAACGAAAAGCAGTGGAGTCCTCAGTGGACTGTCGACCTGCGCAACGCGTTGAACGCCAACGGCTACAGCGGCGTCAAGGTGATCGTGGGCGATTCGTGGCCCGGTGACTGGGGTCCGGCGGGCCCGCTCGCGTCGAACCCCGCCTACCGCGACGCGACCGACGTGCTGAGCGCCCACTACACGTGCGGCTACCTCAGCGCGCAGACCTCCTGCCCGGTGCCGGCGAACGCCGCGAACTCCGGCAAGGTGCTCTGGTCGAGCGAGAACGGCTCGCAGGATTACAACGACGGCGCCAAACCGCTGGCCCGCGGCATCAACCGGGTCTACATCGACGGGAAGATGACCGCCTACCTCAACTGGGACCTGATCGCCGCGACCACGCCGAACATCCCCTGGCCGACGGTCGGCCTGATCCTGGCCAACCAGCCGTGGTCCGGCAACTACTCGGTCGGCAAGGACACTTGGGCGCTGGCGCATACGGCGCAGTTCACCGCGCCCGGCTGGAAGTACCTGGACACCTCCAGCGGCTACCTCGGCGGGAACCGGGCCAACGGCAGCTTCGTCTCGATGAAGTCGCCGAACAACTCTGACTACAGCACCATCATCGAGACGATGGACGCCACCTCGGCCCAGACGCTGGACTTCACCGTCGGGGGCGGCCTGTCCACCGGCCCGGTGCGGGTGTGGTCGACCAACCTGAACTCCAACAACCCCGCCGACCACTTCGTGCACAGCGCGGACCTCACCCCGTCGGGCGGCCGGTACTCGCTCACCGTCCAGCCGGGACACCTGTACACCCTCACGACCACGACCGGGCAGGGGAAGGGCACCGCCGTCAGCCCGCCACCCGGCTCGCTCGGCTTGCCCTACAGCGACGGCTTCGACGGCTACGCGCTCGGCAAAGAGGCCAAGTACCTGATGGACATGGAAGGCGCGTTCGAGGTCGCCGGCTGCGGTGCCGGCCGTGCGGGCCGCTGCGTCCGCCAGGCCTCACCGCAGAAGGCCATCCCCTGGAAGACCGAGACGGCCCCGTACGCGTTGCTGGGCAACGTGAACTGGAACAACTACACCGTGTCGGCCGACGTTTTGCTGGAAAAGCCGGGGCACGCCGAACTGATCGGCCGCGCCGGTGGGCAGAAGACGACCGACCAGGGCGCGCTGGCCGCCTACTACTTCAGGGCAGGCGACAACGGCGCGTGGTCGATCCTGCGGAACAACACCGACCGCCAGGTCACGACGTTGCGCAGCGGCACGACCACCGCGCTGGGCACCAACCGCTGGCATACCCTCGCGCTCGGCTTCTCCGGCGGCACCATCACCGCGAGCATCGACGGCGTTGTCGTCGGCACGGTGAACGACACGACGTGGACGGCCGGTCAGGCAGGGCTCGGGACCAGCCAGGGCGAGACGGCGCAGTTCGACAACTTCAGTGTGGTCTCGGCTTCGGGCGGGCAGTCGTCGGCGTTGCGCAACACCGGCTCCGGCCGCTGCCTCGACGTCTTCGGCCAGTCGCAGGCGAACGGCACCCGCACGGTGGTGTGGGACTGCAACGGGGGAGCGAACCAGTGGTGGACGCTGACCGCCGGCAAGCAGTTGCAGGTGTACGGCACCAAATGCCTCGACACGGAAGGGGGCGGCACCGCCCCCGGCACCCGGGTGCGGATCTGGGACTGCGGCGGCGGGGACGGCCAGCAGTGGACCGTCAACGCGGACGGCACGATCACCGGGGCCCGCTCGAAACTGTGTCTCGACGCCGGTGGTGGTGAGAACGGAACGCAGGTGGTACTCGCGGCCTGTACCGGCACGAACGGACAGAAATGGACCCGGAGCTGACCGGGGTCGCGCGAATTCCGTCCATTGTGCACAGAGCGATCGGTGATCAGCTGACGGTTGACACCGCTTCGGACCCTCCTTACCCTCGCCTGGGAGCGCTTCCAGGATAACCGGGAGGGGTGCGCGATGATGCTCGCCTCGGAGCGCCACGGCATCATCCTCGCCGAGCTGCGGCAGCGTGGCACGGTCCGGCTCAGCGACCTGGCCGTCCGGCTCGGCGTTTCCGCCGTGACCGTGCGGCGTGACGTGACCGAGCTGGAGGACCAGGGCCTGTTGGCGAGGGTGCACGGCGGCGCGACGCTGCCGCGTTCCCGTGCGGGACAGCAGAAGAACAACCGCAACGGCGTGCGGCCGTCCGCTGGCGTGGTCGCGCCCGGCACCTTGGTCGGCATGGTGGCGCCGTCGGTGGAGTACTACTGGCCGCCGGTGATCCAGGGCGCGCAGACGACCGTGGCCGCCGCCGGTGGGCGGCTGATCCTGCGCCCGTCGAGCTACGATCCCGCCGAAGATCGCCGCCAGGTGGGCAATCTGCTCGACCGCGGCGTCCACACCCTGCTGATCGCGCCGACGACCAACGGCAGGGCCGGGACGGAGCTGCTCCGCTGGCTGGGCTCACTCGCCGTACCGGTGGTACTGGTCGAACGCCTGCCGCCACAGGAACTCCCGATGCTCGGCCTCGACGCCGCCACGACGGCGCACGCGCTCGGCGCCGGTCTGGCACTGCGCCATCTGATGAGCCTCGGGCACCGGCGAGTCGGGCTGGTGACCTCACGCTCCAGCCCGACCAGGGACGCGCTGCGCCGCGGCTGGCGGGAGGCGGGCTCCTCGCTCGGTCTCGACCCGGGTCATACCGCGGATCTGGATGTCCCGCCGTATGGCTCCGCCGGATGGCCCCACGCCTACGACGAGATGCTCACGCGCCTGCGCGCCGAAGGTGTCACCGCGCTTCTCGTGCATTCCGACCGGGAAGCGATCGGGCTCATCGCGCTGGCCCGGCATCGCGGCATCACCGTGCCGGGAGACCTCGCGATCGTCACCTACGACGACGAGGTCGCCGCCGCCTCCGATCCGCCGTTGACCGCGGTCTGCCCGCAGAAACACCGCCTGGGTGTGCTCGCCGCGGAGCTGGCGCTGGCCCGGGTGGCCGATCGTGGCGACCGGCCGGTCCACCGCGTCCAGCTGTGGCCCACCCTGGTCGTGCGCGAATCGTGCGGAGCACACGCGATCCCCGGGGCGTGCTGACACCGGTCATGGCTCGGTCGACAGTGGACGATAGCTGTGTAACTTGCACGGCTCGTGAATCAAGTATTGACGTGATCACGCGGCGTCCTTACCGTCGGATTTCGAGGTGATGTATGAGACTGTCCCGGTTGATCAAGTCCTGCTCATCGATGAAACTCCTGCTGGCGCTGATGTTGGTGCTGCCGCTCATGGCAGGCACGGCGCTGGTGACGGCCCGTCCGGCCAGTGCCGCGGGATTGACGAAGATCGGTGCCTTCGGCGCCAACCCCACCAACCTGAACATGTATCTGTACGTGCCGGCCACGGTGGCCCCTCGGCCGGCGTTGCTGGTGCTGGTCCACTACTGCGGTGGTTCGGCGGGGGCGATCTTCAACGGCAACGGGCGCGACTACGCGACCGCGGCCGACCGGTACGGCTTCGTCGTGGTGGTGCCGGAGGCCACCCGTGACGGGCACTGCTTCGACGTCTCGACGAAAGCGGCGCTCACCCGCGACGGCGGTGGTGACTCCACGGGCATCATGTCGATGGTGGCCTGGGCGCGGCAGCGCTATCCGGTGGACCCCGGCCGCATCGTGGTCAGCGGCTTCTCGTCCGGCGCCATGATGACGAACGTGCTGGCCGCCGAGTACCCGGACGTGTTCTCCGCCGGAGCGGCGTTTTCCGGAGTACCCGCCGGTTGCTTCGCGACGACCAACGGTTCACTGTGGAACAGCCAGTGCTCGGGCGGGAACGTCATCAAGACCGCGCAGCAGTGGGCCGAGCTGGCTCGTGCCATGTACCCCGGCTACACCGGCGGCTACCCGAGAATGCAGCTGTGGCACGGAAACCAGGACACCACCCTGGCGTACCCCAACTACGGTGAAGAGATCAAGCAGTGGACCGCCCTTCGCGGGCTGAGCCAGACCCCGGCGTTCACCGACCATCCACAACAGACTTGGACACGGACCCGCTACGGCGACACCGGTACTCGTGCCACGGTCGAGGGAATCAGCATCGCGGGCACCGGACACACGTTGCCACAGGCCGGGATGCTCGCGTACGCGATCTCCTTCCTGGGGCTCGACGGCGGCGGTGAGACGACCGGTCCGGTGCGCGCGGTGGCGGCCGGCCGATGCCTGGACGTGCCGGGCCTCTCGCAGGCGAATGGCACGCAAGTGGCGCTGTGGGACTGCAACGGTGGGACGAACCAGCAGTGGACGGCCACTTCCGGCAAACAGCTGCGGGTGTACGGAACCAAGTGCCTCGGTGCCGAGTCCGGAGAGACCGCGCCCGGTACGAAAGCCGTCATCGGTGACTGCACCGGCGCGGATTCCCAGCAGTGGACGTTCGGCGCGGACGGCGCGATCGTCAATGTCCACTCAGGACTGTGCCTGACCGCCTCCGGCGGTGGTGCGGCCAACGGCACCAAAGTGATCACCTGGAGCTGCGACGGCGGCGCCCCGCAGCGCTGGAGCCGCGGCTGAAGTTCTCGGCGCGGGGGAGTCAGGGAAGGGTGGCGACCACGGTGAAACAGGTGTTGTGCAGGAGATAGGAGCCGTCGCGACGCCGGTAGGGCGAGATCGAGCCGGTGATGGTTTCCGCGACCCGCTCCAGGCCGGCGTGGCTGATCGCGGTCGCCGCGGGTCCAGTGGACAGCAGCCCGCGGAGGGCGGTCGTCAGGTCGGGGTACTCCCAGGGGCAGGACAACGTCCGCGCCGGGCCGACGGCCAGGCCTGCGCGCGAGAGCAGCCGCCGCACGGCCGCCGGATCCGTGAGGTCCGCGGCGGGGTCGGCGTGGCGCGGGGCGGGCGGCAGCAGCCCGGCGAGATCGAGGAAGTACGCCATCGCGTCGCAGTCCAGGAGCGGCCCCCAGGCGGTGACGGCGATCCGTCCTCCTGGCCGGGTGACCCGGATCGCCTCCGTGACGACCCTGGCCGGGTGCCGCGCGAAGTGCAGGCTGTTGAACGCCGTCACCGCGGTGAATTCCGCGTCGGGGAAGGGAACGCGTTCCATGTCGCCCACCAGGAACGGCCCGGCCGGGTGGCGGGTGCGGGCGATGTCGACCAGCGCGCGGGAGGCGTCCAGGCCGGTGACGCGGGTGTGGTGTGCCGCGGCCAGCCGGGCGAATCCGCCGGCGCCGCAGCCGAGGTCCAGCAACGAATGTGACGACGAAGCCGGCAGCGCGGTCAGCACAGCCTGCCACGCGGGGTGGATCGTTCGCTCCTGGATCTCCGCCCAGTCCCGCGCGTGGCCGCCCCAGCGCCTTCCCTCCGCGAGCGCCGCGTCCTCAGCCACCGGCGACCGCGGTGAAGAACTCGATCCGGTCGTCGTCCCCCAGCGGCATGGTCTCGTCGGGATGGGGGACCAGTTCGCCGTTGAGGAACACGCGGTGCGCCTTCCGCAGGCTTCCGGTGTTGTCGAGCAGGACTCGGCCCATCGAGGGGAACATGTCGGACAGTTCGGCCAGTGCGCCGGCGAGCGTGGTGGCTTCGACCGACACCGAACGCTTGTTGTCCGCCGTGCGCAGAAGGATGCCTGTGAACTCGAAGTTCATCCTCGGTCTCCGTTCTCGTGGTTCCGGCCCGCTCGCGCGACGACGCCCGCGCCGAGGTTGGTTTCCAGGATGTCGTTGGTTCCCGCGACGAGGGTGAGCCCGCTGAAGTCGCGCATGTACCGGCCCAGGTGCGGGGTGCCGTAGAAGCCGTAGCCGCCCGACACCCGGAACGCCGATTCGAGCACGAAGCGGATCTGCTCGGCCGCGAAATGCTTGGCGGCGGACAGAACCGGGTCGAACACCGGCTCGGCGAGACCGGCGCCGACATGGGTGAGCGCGTGGTAGAGCATCGCCCTGGCCGATTCGATCGCCACGTACATGCGGCCCAGGGTCGCTTCGACGTTCTTGAGCCCGGAGACCGGCTCGCCGTAACGGATACTGGTCGACAACCGTGCCGCGCAGTCCTCCATGACCCGCTGCGCGCGACCGAGCGGCGCGCAGGTGATCCACAGCCGCTGGTTGCTCAGGAACCGTTGCGCGTGCGTGAGACCGTCGCTGGCCTGGAGTATCCGGTCCGCGGGGAGCAGGACGTCCTGGAAGGTGAGCGCCGCCGCTCCGGCCGTGCGCATCCCCAGCGGTTCCGCCGGGGTCACCGTCACACCCGGGTCGTTCCGCTCGACCAGGCAAGCCACCATGTCGCCGGCCTCGTCCAACGGGTAGGTCAGGAAGACGTCACTCATCATCCCGGCCGTCACGTAGGACTTGTAGCCGGACAAGGTGAAGTCGTCGCCTTTGGGCCGCAGTACGGTCCGGAACGACCACGCGTCCGCGTCCTCCGTGTAGGCGATGCCCGCGCCGATGGTTCCCCTGCCGATGGGGACGGCGTATTTCCCGATCAGGTCGGTGCGACCGGATTCGTGCACGAACCGGGCGATGTCGATGGTGTGATTGATGATCATCGGAAGCGCCGAGTCCAGGCATCGGTAGCCGATCTGTTCGAGCACCATGCCCCAGGTCAGGACATCGACACCTTCGCCGCCGATTTCCGGGTCCAGCGACAGCCCGTGCAGCCCGGCCGCCGCGAGCGCGTCCAGCAGCGCGGCCGGAGGTGGCTGTCGTGCCTCGTCCCGCTCGACGACGGTGCCGCTGACTTCGTCGAGCAAGCTTCCCCACCGGGTGTCGACCAGCTCGGAGATCTCGGCCTGTCGGGCGGAAAGGTCACGCACAGCGTTACCTCCAGCAGCGGTTCGAGGGTCGCTGTCAGTACAGCTTTCGGCCGCTGTGGTGCGCCAGATGGTCCGCGCGTGCCGGATGTTGAACGTGTTGAACGAGCACTCCGGACTGCTGGCGGAAGCCGAACGGCGGCTCCGAGTGTCCATAAGGGACGCTTATACCCTCACACCTTCCGCAGTACATGATGGCCCCCTTCCTCATGAGGGAGTCCCATGCCTGTCGCCAGGTAGTGAAGGCCTCCTTCGCTACCTTGAGGGTAGGTAAGGGGCCCTTCACGGCAGCGAGCCTTTCGAGGTGCCAGAGGAAACCGCAGCCGTAGGGGAGGCCGGTGGCTCAGCGCGTGCCGTGCAGCAGGACCGGCAGCACCCGGTGTCCGTTGGAAATAAAAGACTCGAGATGCCGCAGTTCCGCCGGGGAGGTCGCGAGTGTCATGTCCGGGAAACGCTCGAACAGGGCGGGCAACGCGATCGCCGCCTCCATCCGCGCCAACGGGGCGCCGAGACAGTGATGTACTCCGTGGCCGAACGCGATATGCGATTTGTCGGCGCGGGTGACGTCGAAAGCGTCGGCGTCTTTCCCGTGCAGCGCCGGGTCCCGGCCTGCGGCGGCGTAGCCCGCCAGGATCGCCTCGCCCTTCCGGATGACGACATCGGCGACGTGGATGTCGTCGACGGCGTAACGCAGCGGCAGGTGCGCCACCGGTGCCTGCCAGCGCAGCGTCTCTTCGATCGCGTCCGGCCAGGACACGCGGCCGGCACGGATCCCGGCGAGTTGCTCCGGATGGGTGAGCAGTGCGGTGATGGCCTGGTCGAGAAGGTTGACGGTGGTTTCGTGACCGGCGGAGATGAACAGGATCAGGGTGTCGATCAGTTCGGTCTCGTCCAGCCGGGCACCGTCGTCCTGGCTCTGCGCGGCGATGAGCGCGGTGGTGAGGTCCTCGCCGGGGTTCGCGCGCTTGGCGGCGACGAGGTCGGTGAAGATCGAGTGGATGTCCTGGTACGCGGCCAGCATCGCCGCCTGGCTCGCCGAGGTCTGGAAGAAGACGTCGACCGACTCGCGTAGCCTGGGGCGGACCGAGTCCGGAACGCCGAACAGCTGGCAGATCACCTCGATCGGCACCGGGTAGGCGAAACTCTCCCGCAGGTCGACGGGTTCGCCCTCGGGTTCGGCCGCGAGCTTCTCGAGCAGGTCGGAGACGATCGCGGTGATCCAGGGCCGCAGCATCGCGATCCGGCGCGCGGTGAACGCCTGTGCGACGAGCGAGCGCAGCCGCCTGTGGTCGGCGCCGTAAGCGGTGAACATGTTCCGCACCGAAACCCAGACCAGCAACGGCCAATCCGCGCTGATGTCGGCGAACGCCGGCCAGTGCCGCCGGGCGTCCTTCGACACCCGCGGATCGTTGAGCAGACCGCGCAGCAGTTCGTAGCCCGTCACCGACCAGGCCACGACACCGCCTGGCAGTTCCACCCGGGTGAGCGGGCCGCGTTCGCGCAGCCGTTCGTTCTCTGCGTGGATGTCGTGGCCGTTCGGGTCCAGCACCAGCGGACGCGTCACCGGGGACCATCCTTTCGTCGGGAAAGAGGTGATCTCAGCGTGTCAGCAAGGACCGCCGCCAGGGTACCGGCCAACCGGTGACGAACCGGTCTTGATCCGGCCGGGGGGACGATGGCGATGGCGAGCCGGACCGCCCTTCGATTGTCGTGGGCGGAATGCCGTAAGGGGATTCGAGGATTTGGTCCATCAAAGGGTACTGCTCCCTGCGAAGTATGATGCGCGCGAGTGAACCGTCTCGACAGCGGGACGAGCCGGAGCGGATGATCGAATGCGCGCGGCACCCTGCAGGCAAAGCCCTTGTTGCGCTCAGTTCCCTGTTCCCATCATTTGGCGAAAAGGAAACCCATGCATGACGATGATGAGCCGGTAGGCCGGGTGCTCGGCAGGCGGCAGGCGTTGATTCTGCTCGGCGCCGCCGGTGCGACACTCGCCGCCGCCGGATCCGCTACGGCGAGCGCGACCCCCTCCACCGCGGGCACACCCGAGGTGTGCGCGCTGGACTGTGTGGTCAAGCCAGAGCAAATGGAGGGGCCGTACTTCGTCGACGAGCGGCTCAACCGCTCCGATATCCGCAGCGAACCGGCCACCGGACAGCTGGTTCCCGGCACCGCGCTGGCGCTCAATTTCACTGTTCAGCAAATTCGACAGCAGCAGTGCACGCCACTGCCGGGGGCGATGATCGACCTCTGGCAGTGCGACGCGTTCGGCCTGTACTCCGACATTCCGTCTCAGGGCAGTTCCGGCCGTCGTTTCCTGCGCGGTTACCAGAACACCGACCAATCCGGGGTGGCTCGGTTCACCACCATTCTGCCGGGTTGGTATTCGGGGCGCACACTGCATATCCACATCAAGATACGCACCGTCGGAACCAACGGCCGCCCGTACGAGTTCACCTCGCAGCTTTACTTCACGCCCGAGTTCGGCGCGGCCTATCTGCGGACCGATCCGTACCGGCGGAAAGGGCCGGCCGACACGACCAACAACCGGGACTCGATCTATCGCAGTGGCGGCTCCCAGATGCTGCTGCGTCCCCAGCAGGCCGGAAACGGCTACACGGCGGACTTCGCGATCGGTCTCGACCTGTCGAACACCCAGGTCGGCAGGCCCGACTAGCGGGCCGGATCCGATCACCGCGTGACCGACCGGCACCCTGACGGTGCCGGTCGGTCACGCGCAGGGGAGCAGGGAAGTCCCTGGCAGGTAGCGGTTCCGCTCGTCGTCGGTCAGCAGACGCCGGGCCAGCCGGCAGGCGCGGTCCAGCCAAGCTCCTTTGCCGAACGGCCACTCGACGACGGCCGTCCCGTTGGCCGCGACGAGGTTCGCGCCGTCCGGCGAGGGCGCGAGCGACCAGACGTAGCCGGAGCCGGACTCCAGTGGGCGCCCGATCTGGAGGCCGCTCCCGACGTCCCACAGCCGGAGCGTCCCGTCCTGGCTTCCGGAGGCCAGCGTCGTGCCATCGGGTGAATAGGCCAGGGCCAAGACCATGTCCGTATGGCCCTGCAGCGTGCTTTTCGTCGAGCCGTCGGCCACCGTCCAAAGACGGATGGCCCGGTCGTCGCTGCCACTGGCGAGGGTCAGCCCGTCGGGGCTGAACGCGATGCTCGTGACCGGCAGGGCGTGCCCGGTGAAGGTCAGGACATCCCGGAACCTTTCGCCCTTGTCGGCGACACCGGAAGCGACGGCGACCTTGTTCCCGTCCGCGCTCAGGGCGATCGCCGACACGGAACCCTTCGTCGCGGTGACCGCGGTGCCCGGCCGCTCCGACAGCGTCGTGATCGTCCCGGTGGCCGGGTCGAGTTCGTAGAGGGTTCCGCGGTCGGTGCCCACCACGATCGCTCCCGTCGGCCGCCAGGCGAGACCGGCGACGGAGCCTTCGAAAGTAGGAGTGTCCACTGTGGATCCGTTGCGGGTCACCCTGACGACACCGTCCGCGCCTCCCGAAGCGACGGCGCCATCGGCGTTGCGCGCGACCGCTTGGAGGGGCCCGGCCGCCTGGGCGAGCGGGGCACCGGCGGGGGACCGCCTGCCGGTGAGGCCCCACGAGATCACCCGGCCGTCCTGATCGGCTCCCACCACGAAGTCGCCTCCGCTGCCGAGCGCGACGACACGGTCGAGGCCGGGCCGGGTGGGTTCGACGGCCAGCGGCCCCGGGGCGAGACGCCAGGAGGTGATCGTGCCGGTGTCCGAACCGACGAACACCGTTTCGCCGTCACCGGATGCGCAAACTTCCGGGTGCTCGCGGTGATTCTTTTACCGATCGCGACGAAGGGACGAACATGTCCCGACGGCGGCCGTCGAGTGCACGGTCGTAACAACTTCCGGTCTTCTCACGCCATACCGGGCAGCTGTCGTGTTTCCTTTCCGGTCCCTGCGCAGGAGGAGTTCGTGTGATGAGTTCTCGACGTCCGCTGTTCCCACGAAGATCACGACGTGCGCTGGCGATGGGTGTGGTCGGTCCGCTCGTCGGCGCCCTCGCGGTCGCGGTCGCCGCCGCGGCGCCCGCCACGGCCGCGGTACCCACCGGTTTCACCGACACGGTGGCGATCGGCGGGCTCAGCTCGCCGACGGCCACCGCGTTCGCGCCGGACGGCCGTGTCTTCGTCGCGGAGAAGAGCGGCGTGGTCAAGGTCTTCGACTCGCTCGCCGATCCGACGGCGACGGTCTTCGCCGATCTGCGCCCGCAGACCCAGGATTTCTGGGACCGCGGCCTGCTCGGGCTGGCCGTCGACCCCGCTTTCCCTGCCAGGCCTTACGTCTACGTCTCCTACACGCTCGACGCGTTGCCCGGCGGAACCCCGCCGCAATGGGGTGACGCCTGCCCGACCCCGCCGGGTGCCACCGCCAAGGGCTGTGTCGTCACCGGCCGCGTCTCCCGGCTGACCATGGGCTCGGCCGGTGTCGCGGTCAGCGAGAAACCTCTGGTCACGGGTTGGTGCCAGCAGTTCCCCAGCCATTCGGTCGGTGCGCTGGCGTTCGGGCCGGACGGCGCTCTGTACGCGGGCGGCGGCGACGGCGCCAGCTTCAACTTCGCCGACTACGGCCAGGTCGAGAACCCGTGCGCCGATCCGCCCTCGGCCGCGGGGACCAACCTCACGCCCCCGGCGGCCGAGGGCGGCGCGCTGCGTTCGCAGTCACCGCGACGGCCCGCCGGGGAGCCGGTCCTGCTCAACGGAACGTTGCTGCGCCTGGATCCCGATACCGGCGAAGGCCTACCTGACAACCCCTTCGCGAGCAGCGCCGACGCCAACGCGCGGCGCGTGATCGCCTACGGCGCGCGGAACCAGTTCCGGTTCGGCTTCCGGCCGGGCACCGGCGAGCTCTGGGCGGGTGACGTCGGCTGGAACACCTGGGAGGAGATCAACCGCGTCGCCGATGTCCGGGACGCTGTGGTGGAGAACTTCGGCTGGCCCTGTTTCGAGGGCGCCGCCAGGCAGGCCGGATACGACGGCGCGAACCTCGACATGTGCGAGTCCCTGTACGCCGCGGGCGGACAGGCGGCGCCGTACTACGCCTACAACCACGGCGCCAAGGTGGTCGCGACCGATCCCTGTCCCACCGGCGGTTCGTCGATCAGCGGCATCGCCTTCGAGTCCGGGAGCAACTATCCCGCGGAGTACTCCGGCGCGCTGTTCTTCGCCGACTCCTCGCGGGGGTGCATCTGGGCCATGCAGACCGTCGGCGGGCTGCCGAGCGCGAGCCGTCTGGTGCCGTTCGTGACCGGCGTCGCCACCCCCGTGCAGGTCCTCACCGGTCCGGGCGGCGATCTGTTCTACGTCGCGCTGGGCAGCGGCGAACTCCACCGGGTGAGCCGTCCCGGCGGTGACAACCGGCCACCGACCGCGGTGGCGACGGCGACCCCGTCGAGCGGTCCGGCGCCGCTGACGGTCGAGTTCGACGGCACCGGGTCCACCGATCCCGACACCGGGGACACGCTGTCCTACGCCTGGGACCTCGACGGTGACGGCGCCTACGACGACTCTTCGGCCGCGCGCCCCGGCTGGACCTACACCGCGGCCGCCGCCGTCGACGTCGGGCTGCGGATCACCGACTCCCACGGCGCGAGCGCGACCACGTCGGTGCGGGTGACCGTCGGGAACCCCGAGGGTCTCGATCCGGTGCCGGTCATCGACAGCCCGGTCGGCACGCTGACGTGGTCGGTCGGCCAGACCGTGGAGTTCTCCGGCCGCGCCGTCGACGCCCAGGATGGCACGCTCCCGCCTATGGCGCTGTCGTGGCGGCTCGCGATCCGGCACTGCGCGGCCAACGGGACCTGCCATACGCACAACGTGCAGGAGTTCCCCGGCGTCGCGGCCGGCTCGTTCATCGCACCGGACCACGAGTACCCGTCCTATCTGCAACTGATCCTGACGGCGACCGACTCCACCGGCCGCACCGGCAGCAAGACCGTCGACCTCCAGCCGAAGACGGTGTCGCTGAACTTCACCTCCAACCCGAGTCAGGCGCTGCTCACGGTCGGCGGGACGCAGGAGCGCACGCCGTTCTCCCGGACGGTGATCGCCGGATCCACCAACTCGATCAGCGCGGACAGCCCGCAGAAGCTGCCGCCGCTCAACCTGAAGTACGCCTTCACCGACTGGGCGCACGGCGGCGCGAGGACGCAGAACATCGTCGCGCCGGGGGCGTCCACGACGTATCGGGCGAACTACCGGCTCTGCTGGCTTTTGCGGCCCTGCTGAAACCGTCACCTTCGAACGCCGTGACCAGGCCGCGAGCTGGTCGTGAGTGGTAATGACGGTTCTAACCGTCATTACCACTCACGAGACCAGACCTGAGTAACCCGGACCACTGGGCATGAGTGGTCCGGGTTACTCCGAACGGACCTGACATCCGAGACGGCCGGTGAATATGTTGCGGCTAACAACAAATCCTGCCGTCGATGATGCCTGTGGGAAGGACATCCCGTCATGAAGTCTTCGAAGCGACGTCGAACGACCGTTGCGCTCCTGGCCACGGTCGCTCTGGTCCTGCCCGCTCCGGCGGTCGCCGCGCCCTTGGCCGACGCACCCGGCGCACCGGGCACCGGGGCGGCCTGGACGACCGGGGGCAAGGAGGGTTTCGGCACGTCCGCCGATGCCCGGTCGAAGGTGTGGTTCACCCTCGGCCAGGGCGTCAGCCACGAGATCTACTACCCGACCGTGGACGTCGCCAATGTCCAGGATCTGCAGTACGTCGTCTCCGACGGCGCCGGGTTCACCCAGCTCGAACGCGATCACACCACCAAACAGCTGGTGCTGACCGATCCGCGCTCGCTGAGCTACCGGCAGATCAACACCGCGACCGACGGCCGTTACCGGATCACCAAGACCCACACCGCCGACCCGGCCCGCTCCACCGTGCTGATCCAGACCCGGTTCGAGGTGCTCAGTGGCGGACCGTTGCAGCTGTACGTGTTGTACAACCCTTCGCTGAACAACAGCGGAATGGGGGACACCGGCGCCACCTCCGGTGGACAGCTCGTCGCTTCGGACGGCCCGGTGTCCAGTGCCTTGGCCGCCTCCACCGGCTTCGCCAAGGCGACCAGCGGCTACAGCGGCACCGCCAGTGACGGTTACGTCGATCTGAGCGGTGATCACGTTCTCGGCACGCAGTACGACACCGCCTCCACGCCGGGGAATCTGGTTCAGCTGGGGCAGATCCCGGTCGGCACCGACACCACCTTCACCCTCGCCCTCGGGTTCGGCGGCGACCGCGGCGCCGCGTCGGCGAACGCTTCCGCCTCGCTCTCCGGTGGCTTCGCGGCGGCCGACAGCGCGTACCGGTCCGGCTGGAACGGCTACCTGTCGTCGCTGGCCGCGGTGCCCCGCTCGATCACCGAGGCGGGGCTGACCACGCAGTACAACGTGGCGCTGATGACCCTCAAGGCCCACGAGGACAAGACCTACGCCGGGGCGAACGTCGCTTCGCTGACCAATCCGTGGGGTGAGGCGAAGGACGCGAACGGCACCGGGGACTGCGGCTACCACGCCGTCTGGTCCCGCGATCTCTACCAGGTGTCGACAGCGCAGATCGCGGCAGGCGACTCGGCGGCGGCCAACCGCTCCGTCGACTACCTGTTCACCGTCCAGCAGCGTCCCGACGGTTCGTTCCCCCAGAACACCCGGCTCGACGGCACGAATTGCTGGACCAGTCTGCAGATGGACGAGGTCGCCTTCCCGATCGTGCTCGCCTGGCAGCTGGGGCGGTTCGACGCGGGGATGTGGGCGAAGGTGAAGAAGTCGGCGGACTTCCTGGTCGCGCGCGGCCCGTCGACCCCGCAGGAACGCTGGGAGGAGAACGGTGGCTACTCGCCCTCCACGATCGCCGCGGAGATCGCCGGGCTGATCTGCGCCGCCGACATCGCCGAGCGCAACGGGGACACGGCCGCCGCCGCGGGCTATCGCGGCGTCGCCGACCGATGGCAGGCGCAGGTCAGCGCCTGGACTTTCACCACCTCTGGACCGCTCGGCGACGGCCGGTACTTCCACCGCATCGACGGCAACGGCAATCCCGACGACGGGCAGAACGTCTTCCTGCAGAACGGCGGGGGGAATCACGACGAACGCGCGATCATCGACGCCGGTTTCCTGGACCTCGTGCGCCTCGGCGTGAAGCCGGCGGCCGATCCGGACGTCGCGGCCTCGCTGCCGGAGGTGGATTCGACGCTCAAGGTGAACACCCCGAACGGGCCGATGTGGTACCGCTACAACCACGACGGCTACGGCGAACCCGCTTCCGGCGGCCCGTACACCGGCGCCGGGATCGGCCGGTTGTGGCCGCTGCTCACCGGCGAACGCGGGGAGTACGAACTGGCCAACGGCAGGCAGGCGACCACGCATCTGGCCACCATGGCGGCCTCCGCGAACCCGGGTCACCTGATTCCGGAACAGGTCTGGGATCGGCCGGACGCTCATGGCTTCAAGTTCGGCGAAGGCACCGGCGCGGCGACCCCGCTCGCCTGGTCGATGGCGCAGTTCGTCCGGCTGGCGCATTCGATCGACGCGGGCGCGCCGGTCGAGACGCCGTCGGTGGTCAAACAGCGCTATGCCAACGGATGCGCCGGTGTCTCGGCGAACTTCTCGGTGAACGCCACCACCACCTGGGGGCAGAACATCTTCCTCGTCGGCGACCGTGCCGAACTCGGCGCGTGGAACCCGGCGAACGCCGTCCCGATGTCTTCGGCGAACTATCCACAATGGACGACGTCGGTCGCCCTGCCGCGAGGAACCGCGTTCCAGTACAAGTACATCCGCAAGGAGGGAAACACGGTCACCTGGGAATCGGGTGCCAATCGCACAGCTACCGCTTCGGGTGGCTGCACCATGGCGCTGAACGACACCTGGCGGCCCTGACCCGCGCGAGCGGTCAAGAACGCAGGTGATGTGGAGGGAAGCCGCCGGGAGCCGGCGGCTTCCCTCCGGTCAGTCCTGGACCCGGGCAGACAGAATGCGATCGGCGCCGATGGCGACACCGGCGATCATGCAGGGCTCGGTCCCGTGGTTACGCCAGGCGTGCCGCGTGCCGTTCTGGACGACCACGTCGCCCTCCCGCAGAAGCCGCTGTTCCCCGTCGTCGAGTTCGAGCGTGATCTCGCCCGAGACCACCAGGACGTAGTCGATGCTGTCGGTGGTGTGCCTCCCCGCCGAGCCGGGTTCCATCGCCGCCATCGCGCCCGGCATCAGCTTCTCCAGCTCGTTCAAGGCGGCGGCCTGATCAAGGCCGGGGGAGGGAACCAGTTCGCCCGGCGCGATCGTGTTGACCATGAAGCGCGAACCGTCCGGTGGCGGGTAGTAGGCCTCAGCGGACCGCGGCGAGCCGTCGTCCGGGAACGTCGGCCGCTCATCGCGACCCCACAACCGGTACGCCGCACAGCCCGGCATCAGCTCGGACGTGATGGGCTCGACGGCGCGGTCGTCCACGACGCGAGCCCTGCCCGCGGCGTCATGTCCGGTGACCACCCCGCCGAATGCTCTGGTGCATCGGAGCCTCCTTGATACTGGACCGTATTAATACGCTTGCGTATCCATACGGCAGCGTATTCTCGCGTCGGGCGCACCGTCAATACGGTGCCGTATCCTGCGGTGCGTGATGAGTGAGGCGACCCGGCTGTCCGCCGGGGACTGGGCCAGGGCGGCGTTGAACGCGATCGCGGAAGGCGGACTGGCCGCGGTCGCGGTCGAACCGCTGGCGCGGACGCTCGGCGTGACCAAGGGGAGTTTCTACGCGCACTACCGGAACCGGGACGAGCTGATCACGGCGGCACTCTCGGAATGGGGGAGAAGCCACGGCGAAGCAGGACTCGCCCGCTTCGCCGCGATCGCGGATCCCGCGCAGCGGCTGCGCGAGCTGCTCACCGTTGTCGTGCAAGCCGTCCAGCCACTCGCGCCGTCGGTGCACCTGAGCCTGCTCGGTGACCGCAACGACCCACGGGTCAAGGAGGCGATCGGCCAGGTGAATCGAGCCCGGCTGGACCTGCTGACCCGGACCTATCGGGAACTCGGCCTGTCACCCGACCGCGCGGCATCGCGGGCGCGAGTCGCCTACGCGGCCATTCTCGGTCTCCTGCACCTGGCGCAAACCGATCCGGACGCCCCGGAACCGGCGGTACTCGCCGACGAAGCGGCCGCGATCTTCCTTGCCTCCCGGGTCTGATCGTTCGGTCTCGTCACGGTGCGCCGGGGACATGGGCCTTGTCCGAGTGACGGCGATCCGCTACCCCTGAAGACGAGGAGGGCAGAGGCCGTGCTGGAAATGGGGGTGCTGGGGTCGGTCGAGGTGGTGGCCGACGGGGTCCGGCTCGATGTCGGGCATGCGCGTCAACGTGACGTTCTGGCGGCGCTGCTACTCGACGTCGCACGGGTGGTACCGGTCGAGACGCTGGTCGACCGCGTGTGGGGGGAGCGGCCGCCCGCGCAGCCGAGGAACGCGCTGTACGGCTACGTGTCCCGGCTGCGGCGGTCGTTGGCCCCGGTGGACGGCGTGACGATCGAGCGTGACCGCGGTGGCTACGTCCTCCTCGCCGAGCCGCAGGCGGTGGACGTTCACCGCTTCGAGAGCTTGCTCGAGCGCGCGCGGACGACGGCGGAAGACGACGTCGCGCTCGCGCTGTACGAAGAGGCGTTGGCGTTGTGGCGGGGGAGGCCGCTGGGCGAGCTGGAGTCCGAATGGGCGGACGGCGTTCGCGGCGAGCTGGAGTACAAACACGAAGCGGCCGTGCTGGACCGCAATGACCGTCGGCTGCGGATCGGTGCCCACGCCGCCGTGCTGGCCGAGCCGCCATCCGACGGCGTGGCCGGTGAACGCGCGGCGGCGCAGCGGATCGAGGCGCTGTACCTCGACGGACATCCGGCCGACGCGCTGCGGGAATACGAAACGTTCCGGTCACACCTGGCGGAGGAGCTCGGTACCGACCCGGGACCCCGGTTACGCGCGCTGCACCAACGAATCCTGACCGGCGCCGGGCCGGATGGCGACCGGACGGCCCCTCGGCAGCTGCCGGCCGCGCCTCCTTCCTTCGTCGGACGCGCGGAGGAGCTGGCGGCGCTCGACCGGATGCTCGCCGCCCGGGGCGCGGTCGCGGTGATCTCCGGCGCGGGCGGTCTCGGGAAGACGTGGCTCGCGGTGCGGTGGGCGACCGACAACGTGACCCGGTTCCCCGACGGCCAGCTCTACGGTGATCTCCGGGGCTTCGACCCGGCCCACGAACCTGTGCCCGCGGTCCGCGTACTCCGCGGTTTCCTCGGCGCGCTGGGCGTTTCCGGGACGTCGATTCCGTCCGAGCCGGACGAGCTGGCGGCGCTGTACCGGAGCCTGACCGCCCAGCGACGGCTGCTCGTGCTGCTCGACAACGCCCGGGACACAGACCACGTCGTCCCGTTGCTCCCGGGCGGATCTTCCTGTTCGGTGCTCGTCACGAGCCGTCATGGGTTCGGCGGGCTGCTGACCACCCATGGCGCGAGCGCGCTGCCGCTGCGAACCCTCGACGAGCGTCAGGCGCGGGAGCTGCTCGAGCACAAGGTGGGCGCGGCGGGCCTGATCGAGGAACCCGAAGCAGGACAGGAGATCCTGCGCCAGTGTGGTGGCTTGTCCCTGGCGCTCGCGATCGCCGCCGCCCGGATCGCCGCCCAGCCGGGCAGGCGGCTGTCCTCGGTGGCCGCCGAACTGCGCGAAAGCCGGCTGGACGCGCTGGACACCGGGGAGCTGTCCGCGAGCGTGCGCGCGGTGTTCTCCGCCTCCTACCGTTCCCTCGACAGCCAGTGCGCGTCCGCGTTCCGCCTGCTCGGACTCGTGCCCGATGGTGGCATCGACCGAGCGGCCGCGGCCGCCCTCTTCTCGGACCCTCGGCCGCTGCGTGCCCTGTGTGCCGCCAATCTCCTGGAAGAGAATCCGCCGGGCCGCTTCCGGATGCACGACCTCGTCAAGCTTTACGCCGCCGAACTCCTCGCCGAGACCGACGCCCCCGCCGACCGCCTGGCCGCGTCGACCCGGCTGTTCGAGCACTACCTGAGCCGGGCATCGGCCGCCATGGACCGGCTGTCACCCCACGAGCCCTACCTCCGGCCGCGGGCAGCACGTTCGGCCGGGCCACAGCCGGACTTCGCCGACCACGAGGACGCGCGTGCGTGGCTCGACACCGAACGCGCAACCATGCTGGCGCTGGCCGACGCGGCGGACACAAGCATGGCAGGGCAGGTGATCCGGCTGTCCGCGATTCTCTGGCGATATCTGGACGTAGCGGCGCACTACCACGATGCGCTCATCCTCCACACGACCGCTCTCGCACTGACCCGTCCCGGCACGGCGGAACAGGGCTTCGCCGGTCAGGCCGTCGGCATGGCCCTGTTCCGGCTCGGCCGCTACGACGAGGCCGCCGGTCATTTGGAGCAGGCCCTGTCCATCGCCCTTGACCGGCGGGATGACCTCCTCGAAAGCATGGTCCGCAACGGTCTCGCGTCGGTGGATGACATGCGCGGCCGGCGGAAGGCCGCCCGGAAGCAGTACAAGCTCGCTCTCGCCGCCGCCCGCCGCACCGGCCATGCGCTGCTGGAAGGTATCGCGCTGTGCAACCTCGGCGAGCATTACAGCTGGTGCGGGCACCATCAGGCCGCGATCGGCTTCTTGGAGCAGAGCGGCGGAATCGCGCAGGACCTCGGTTCAGCCGGTCTCGGCGCACCGGTGCTGGCCGCGCTGGGCAGCGCCTACGCGGGCCTGGGGCAGGACGACAAGGCCACCTGGCACTTCCAGCGAGCCCTCGAGTTCGCCCGTGCCGGTGGGAACACCAACGTCGAAGTCGCCACCCTCAACGAGTTCGCCGCCACGAAAACCGGTGCCGAGGCGATCGAACTGTACGAGGACGCACACTCCCTCGCGCAGCGAATCGGTCACCTGCACGAACGCGCCAGAGCCCACCATGGCATCGGCAAAACCCACCACGCCAGTGGGAACCACGTCGAGGCAAGGCCGCATCTGGAGGCCGCCCTCGCCGCGTACACCGAGCTTCGCGCACCCGAAGCCGATGACGTGCGCGCGCTGCTCAGCGCGGCTCGACAGCCAGGCCCCACCTGCTGATTCAAGGATTTTTCAAGGTTCTCTCCCGGCTCCGCGGTGATCCTGATGCCCGGTCGCCCACCGTCCACGGGACACGGGTGGACGTGGTGGATCACCTCACTGGCAGCGAGTTCTTCTACGGGGAGCGGACATGGTCGGAATCTGGGTAGGGCTCGGCGTGCTCGTTGGGGTCATCGGCCTCGCCGTGGTCATCGATCTGCGTGATCGCGGCCGCGGCGGGACACGGAAGTTCCTGTTGCCGGGCTGGGCGTCCCGGCGCGCGGACTACACGGAGCACGACCTTGTCCACGGACGTCCGCCGATGAAGTCGCCGCGCGAGGAGACCGAGGAACACCGTCGGCACTACCGCTCGGGCGACGAGTGACGCCACGAAAGCCGGCCGCGTTCCGTACCGCGTCAGAGGGCAGGTCGTCCCGGCGTCAGGAGTAGCCGGGCGCCGATCCGGGTACTTCCTTCGTGACCGTCGGCACGAGCGGGGAACGGGGCCATGGGGGATCACTGGTGGTGGGGAGCGGTGGGTGCCGCGATGGTCGTCATCGGCGTGTCGGTGCGGCCGCGGGTGAGACGGAGGTGGCGGTCGCTCGTTCTCGAGAGTGTCACTCTGGCGGGCTGGATGCTCGTCATGGTGTTCCTGATCAGGCCCTTGGTACCGGCGAACGTTCTCGGGATCACGATCCTGGTCGTGATCGCGCTGAGCGTCCTGGCGGTTCCGCTGATCGCTCGGCGCGGAGTCGGACGAGAGGGCTCTCGGAAGCGGCCGCACCGGAAGGAAAACGTCAGTCCTTCTTCAGCGCCTCGGCGAACATCACGATGATGCCGCTGGGACCGCGGACGTAGGTGAGCTTGTAGATGTCCTCATAGGTCGCCACGCCACGAAGCGGATGGCAGCCGTGTTTCGCTGCTATCTCAAGGGCTTTGTCGATGTCGTCGACCGAGAACGCGACGCGGTGCATGCCGATCTCGTTGGGCTGGGTGGGGTCGGTCTCGATCGCCTTCGGGTGGATGTACTCGAAGAGTTCGAGGCGGCCGTTGCCGTCCGGCGTCTGGAGCATGGCGATTTTGGCGTGGTTGTCGTCAAGGCCGACGGCGGTGTCGGTCCACTCGCCACTGACCGTGTCGCGGCCGATGACCGTGAGACCGAGGTCGGTGAAAAAGGCGATCGTCGCTTCGAGGTCGCGAACGGCGATGGCGACATTCTCGAGTTTGATGGGCATGCGTCGCATGCTACCGAGCCGGACCGACAATCTCCGGATGCCGAAGTCGTGCACAGTCTTGACGCTCGTCACGGTACTGCCTAATGTCGGATCCGATCGGTTGGCCCGCGGAAGGTGACGGCAATGGCTGGCATGCGGAATGTCCTGGTGGCCGCGATGATCGTGACGGCGGCCTTGGTCGCGCCGGGCAGTGCGGCGGCGCAAACCCCGGCCACGACCCGTCATTCCGGTGTCCTGCCGAACGGCACGACGTGGATCGCCGATGTCCCGGCACCCTGGAACGGCACGATTCTGCTCTACAGCCACGGTTACGACCCGAGTCCGGCGAACCCGCCGCGAAACGCGCCGGATCCGGCCACCGCCGAGGCGCTTCTCGCGCGAGGCTACGCCTTGGCGGGTTCGTCGTACTCGCGTGCCGGATGGGCTCTCGGCACCGCGGCGCGGGACCAGCGGGACACGTTGCGCGCGGTGACCGGACTGACGGGCGCTCCACGCCACGCGATCGCGGTCGGCAGTTCGATGGGAGGACTGGTCACCGGTGAACTCGCCGAGTTCCCGGGCGGGCGACTCGACGGCGCCGTGGCCACCTGCGGTCTGATGGGCGGCGGCGTCGATCTGCTCAACTACCAGCTCGACGGCGCGCACGCCGTGGCCGGATTGCTGCTCCGCGGACAATCGCTGAAACTGGCCCGCTTCGAGAACGCCGCCGAGGCGACGGCGACCGCGCAGCGGATGGTCGACGCGCTGGATCAGGCCCAGACCACGGCGGAAGGCCGGGCGCGGGTCGCCCTGATCACCTCGCTCTTCCTCGAACCCGGATGGGTCCCAGGACAGCCGAACCCGTCGCCGGACGATCGGCAGGCGCGGCAGGCGGGCCAATATCGCAATCTCCGCTCCATCCTGCCCTTCATCCTGCCCGCGCGGTACGACATCGAGCAGACCGCCGGCGGGAATCCCTCGTGGAACACCGGAGTGGACTATCGGGGGCTGCTCGCGGAGTCCGGCAGGCTCGGTTTCGTGTCGGATCTCTACCGGCAGGCGGGCGCCGACCTGAACGGTGACCTCGCCATGCTGACCCGCACCGCCGATGTGACGGCGGATCAGGCGGCTTCGCGCTGGATGGCCTCGACTTCAGTCCTGAATGGACGGTTGGCGATCCCCGTGCTCACGATGCACACCACCGACGACAATCTCGTCCCGGTCGAACACGAGGACGAGTACGCCGAAGACGTCCGTATGGCGGGTGCCGGCGGGCTGCTGCGCCAGTCCTACACCGCCCATCCGGGACACTGCACCTTCACCACCGCCGAACTGGTGGCCGCGGTGGAGACCATCCATCATCGAGTGGACACCGGGAACTGGGGTACCTCGACGCAACCCGCGCGGATGCAGGCGCTCGCGGAGTCTCTCGGACTCGGCTCCGCCGCCTTCCTCGAGTTTCGCCCACAGGGGTTCACCGGAGACCGCCGGCCACGGCGGTAACCGGTCTGGCCTCGGGGTTCGGCCTACATCATCGATGTGGCCGTCAGAGCACGGTCTCGATCAGCGCGACAGCGTCCCGGCACAGCTGGGCCGACTTCGCGTCGTGGAGTTTTTCGTGCACCGGGATGCTTTCGCGGGCGTCATCGGCGGCGAACCGCCATTGCGCCCGCGTCAACCGGATGGCGATGACCTGGTCCAGCGGCGGCCAGTTTTCCTCCACCCAAGGAACTTGGTCCCAGCCCGCCTTCCTGATGCTCTCTCCGACGCGGACAGCGTCCTCGTCACCGTCTTCGGCGACGAGCGACACGACGTTGTCGATCCCGGCGTCGATGCCCGCCCAAACCCCGGCAGGCATTCGCAGTGTGATCGGCTCGTCCGGAAGGTGTTCCATAGGGACATCCTGCATCTCGGTCTCAGGACTGTTCAAGATCGGCCGCCACACCGGGCTCTCGGTCAGCGTCCCTCTCGTCGCAGGGTCTGGTAGGGCGGGCAGGCGTAGACGGCGCGGTAATAGGCCGCGAAGCGACCGGGGTGGAAGAAGCCCCAGCGGGCGGCGATCTCGGTGACGGTGACGCCGACGGGACTGGCGGCCAGCAGTTCCCGATGCGCTTGGTGGAGGCGTGCTTGGCGGAGGTATCCCATGGGCGTGGTGTCGCGGTGGCGCCGGAAGGCGTATTGCAGGGCGCGGAGGGAGACGTGCGCGGCGGCGGCGATGTCGGCGGCGTTGATGTCGTGGTGGGCGTTGTCGTCGATGAACGCCATCGCCCGCCGCAGGGTGGCCGAGTGCGCGTCGTGGCGGTCTTCGATGGTGGGCTCGAACAGTGCCGTGTTCGGGAAGGTGTGCAGGACCGTCGCCGCCAGCATCCGCCCGGCCGCACCGGCCACGAGGGGTTCGGCCATGATGTGGGGCCGGTCGCGCAGACTGGCTTCGAGGTAGTCGATGGTCGCGGCCAGCTGCCGGGCGGCGGCCCGGGTACCGGGACGGAGATCGGTGAACAGCAGCGGGGCGGGGCGGCGGGTTTCGGCGGTGGCGGCGACCTGGCCCAGTACCGGGAACGGGACGGAGATGCCCTGGAGGCCGCCTTGGGGTGTCCGCAGCCAGTACGGAGTGCCGACCTCACTCCTGGAGAGGAGGAACATCTCACCGGGACCGAAGCGGTGCTCGGCGCCCTCGGACCGGTATTCGAAGGCCGCGGTGCGGTGGCGGCTGATCATCAACGTCGGCAAGGACTCCACGGAGTAGGTCATGTCGATGGTCTGCACGGTGTCGATGGCGAACGTGTCCACCGCCAGCCGGGTGTGGCGGAGCAGATGACCGTCCTTGGGGCTGCCCAGCCGGATACTGCTGCCGTAGGCGCCGCTGATGTACTCACCCCAGCGCTCGTGATCGCGGGTCTCGAACAGCACGGGCTGGGACGGGGCGGCCATCTCATGTCTCCTAGGCACAGAAGAACGTCGGCGATCCGGGGCCCGGCCGCCACCAGTACGGCGAGCAGCCTCCTCCTGTCGGAGGGGAAACGCGGCGGCTCTCGGGAACGGCCACGCGGATGGAGCATATTTCGACGAAGTTCCACCGGACAGGCTGATCGACAGAGTGCCTGTGCGGCCGTTCAGTCGATGAGGTCGACGACCACGACGACGGTGTCGTCAGCGGGCCAGGTCGAGGTGTCCGGCGGGGAGTTGTGCAGGGTGGACCAGTACGGGTGGTGGGGTGGGACGACGATCGTGCGCCGGCCACCGGGTCGCATCCCGGCGAGGCCATCACCGGCGCGGTGACCCCGCAAGATCTGGGGTGCGGTCTGTAAGTTCCAGGTGGACCAGACCAGTTTGCCGGACCAGGACAGCGCTTCGGTTCTGATGTTGAGCTGGAGCTGGTCGTCATCGTGTTCAGGAACCGGGTTGCCGCGTTTGCCCGTGGTGATGTCGTTGACAGCAAGCGAGGCGGGCGGCGCGCAGTCGCGAGGAATGGTGATGCTGGGCCGTTGACCGGCCGATCCGGAGATCTCGATCCGGTCGATGGGGCAGGGAGGCTGGACGGTCGGTGGTGTCGAGGACTTCGTGGCCGATGCGGGTGGTGTCGTGGGGTCAGGTGCGGCGGTCCGCTGGTCATCGCCTCTGGGCCACAAGACCGCGACCGCGACGACCACTACCGCGATGGCGGTGATCGTGGCGATCCTGAGCACGGGTGCCCGACGCCGACGTCGGCGTTCAACGACATGGCCGTCACGAGCGTGCTCGAGGAGAGGGCGCACGGACTCGGCGTCCAGCCGGTTCTTCGCTGGGGCGAGCAGGCCGGTGATGACATCGGCGAGAGGCCCTCGGGTGCGGTCGAGGACGGGTTTCTCGGTGAGAACGGCGGCCATGGTGGCTTCGAGGTTCGCTCGCTGGAACGCCTGCCGTCCTTCCGCCGCGTAGAACAGGGTGGCGCCGAGCGCCCACAGGTCGGATGCGGACGTGGCGTCATCGCCGTTGAGGCGTTCGGGTGCCATGTAGGCGGGCGAGCCGATCAGCAGACCGGTGCCGGTCAGCCGGGTGTCATCCGCCGAGTGGGCGATGCCGAAATCGGTCAGCTTCGCCGAGTCCGAGGTAAGCACCACGTTGGCGGGCTTGACGTCCCGGTGGACGATCCCGGCGGCGTGGGCGGCGGTCAATGCCGAGAGCAGGTCAAGCCCGATCCGGGCGACGCGGTGCGTGGGCAGCGGACCGACCTGTTCGACGTGTTCGGCGAGATCGGTGCCGTCCAACAGTTCCATCACGACGTGCGAGACGCCGTCGTGATGGAAAACGTCGTACACGGTGACGATGTTGGGGTGGCTGAGCTGGCCCGCGAGTCGTGCTTCGCGGATGAAGCGCAGGGACGCGACGTGACCACCATCGAGCGTGTGGAGCTGTTTGATCGCGACCTGACGTTCCAGGACCTGGTCGTGGGCGAGCCACACGACCCCCATCGCGCCGCGGCCGAGCTCCCGGACCAAGACGTACCGGTCCTGGAGCACTTCGTTCGTCATCCCGCGCCCTTCTGCCGCCGAACTCGTCGCGCAGCTTAGGGGGAGCGGCACTCGTGTGGGTTCCCTCGTGCCCGGGGAAATCCGGGACCTGCCGTAGCGCCGGCGAACGCGCGCCACGCGGTCCGGACATCGGATATCGCGGCAGGATCCCACTGATGGCGGGAACCTCCCCCGAGGCCGGAGGTGGTTCCCGCCGCTGCCGTGCGTCCGGTCAGTACCAGACGTAGAGCAGGTAGGTGCCGGTCGACTTCCTCGGGCACCGGAACGCCTGCCAGCGGCCCTCGCCCAACCCCCGGTCTCCGGTGGTGAGGCAGGCGTCCGCGGTCCGGTACTCGTTGAAGTAGTGCCAAGTCCCCGCCGCTACGACCGGCGCGTCACCGGTGTTCGCGGCGCTGGTGTCGGCGCTCGCCGTGCCCGCGCCGAGTGCCAGGCCGATCGCCGCCGTCGCCGCCACCAGCCCGGCTGCGACTCGCTTGCCCGTCATGGTTTCTCCGATCCGTCGTGGTCCGTTATGGAACCGTCCTCACCTCGCGGGTCAGGACGTTTTCCGAGGCGATTCTTGAATGCGCTCGTTCGAAAGCCGAGCGTCGTGATGGTCGGCCGAAGTTTTTCGCCGGTCCGGATCCCTGGGCAATACAAACCCGCTGTCCCGGACTGTCCGGATTTGTACTGCCTGGTCAGCGGCCCTGTCCGGCACGTTGTCCGGGCGCCCGGACAACGCCTTGCCTCACTCGACTCCGAGCTGTACTTCTGATCGAGTGGAAAGAGAACACCTCCAGCCGGCTGCCGTAGGTAATGCCGCCGAGTTCGTGACGGCGATGCGAGCGCTGAAAGTCCGATCAGGGCTCACGCTCCGGCAGCTGGAGGATCGGGCCGCGGCGAATGGCGACGTCTTGGCCCGCAGCACGGTCGCCGACGTCCTGCGAAGACAAACCCTGCCCCGCCCGGAGTTGGTGGTGGCGTTCGTCCGCGCCTGCGGCGAGCGGCACCGGTTGCCGGAGTGGATACAGGCATACGACCGCCTCATCATCGGAACCACCGCCACGGATCCCATTCCCGCCCCGGCTGCCGCGGGAGACACGACCTCGCCGGATCCCGACTCCACGCACGCGGCTATCCGCCCGCCCGAGCGCAAAGCATTACGAGCCCGAAACGGGGCCCGTCTCCTGATCATCGGTGCCGCTCTGACCTTGGTATGCGCCGTCGTGGTCAGTGTCCTGCTGGTCGCCACCCCGCACTGAGACCCCGGCGTCCGCACCTGCTGGACGGGGTCCGCTCGCAGCGGTGCGCCCCCGCCCTGAACCCGACGGCCCGAGCCGCTTCTCGAGGAGGTATCGATAGGGCCGTTCGCCGTAACGGCCGGTCGGGAGCGGACGACAACCCAGGCACGAAGAGCCGTTCGGTGAGTGCGACCGCGGTGGAGGACACTGATGCTTACGGACGATCTGAGCGGGGTGGCCGGCACCGGCGGAGGCATGCCGATGGGCATGACGCGCGTGCCCGGCCGCTCGGTGCTCGAGGGTGCGTTCGCGTTGCTGGAGGTGCTCGCCGCGGCCGACGCCGGTGCGGGTCTTGGCCTCACAGAGGCGGCTCAGCGGGCTGGCCTGCCCAAGTCGACGGCCCACCGGCTGCTCGAGCAGATGTGCGGGATCGGCGCGGTCGAGCGGCTGTTCCGCGGTTACGTCGTCGGGCCCCTGGCGGGCAGGCTGGTCCAGGGGCGTGGGCGGTTGCACGCGAGGATCCGCGCCGCGGTGGGGAGACCGGCGATCCGGCTGGCGAAACTGACCAGGGCCGACGTCGTGGTCTGCGTGCTGGCGGGGTCCGAGGTCGTGGTCGTCGCGGCGGTCTCGGGGCATTCCGCGAGAGTGCCCGCGGTCTCGCCGGGCACGATGCTGCCGTCCTCGGCCGCGGTGGCCGGGGTGCTCCTCGGCGGCGCCGCCCGTGGTGCGGCCGCGCCGATCCGGTGCCCGGAAGGCCGGGCCGTGGCCGCGATCGGTTTGCTGACCACCCCGGCGAGTGATCTCCAGCTGATGCGGCAGCTGGTCGACGCCGCCGCGCTGGAAGCCGGTCACGAGTTGGCCGAATCCGTGCACTGATGGCCGGGAAGTCACCAGTCCGCTGAGTGGACCGACCTCTTCACGTGGATTTCACAACTGGTCAGCCTTCTCCGAGTGAACGGCGCGTCGTCGCGCGCCCGTGTACGGGGAGGTGCCCGATGGGCTCACGTGCCGGCTCCAGGTGGCTCGCGCTGACGACGGCGTTCGTCGTCTCGCTCGGGATGGGCGTGGTGGTCACCCCGCCACCGGCGCGCGCGGCGAGCCCGGGTGTCGGCACGCTGGTCAACGCGTTGGCCGGGCCGTCGAACAGCTTCGCGACCTGGAGCAAGGGGCTCGGCGCGATCGGGCAGCTGGCCAAGGCCTTGCCCGCCGTGCAGACCAGCCCCGGCGCCGCGCTCGGGTTCGACACCCTGGCCCAGGAGGCGTTCAACGCGGGCACCAAGAAGCTGTCCGCCGCGGTCGACGACGCCGACCTGGACATCGACCAGCCGATCACGCTGTCGGCCGACCGGGCGGGGACGCTCAAGACCACCCTGAGCACCGTCGGGGAGGACAAGAAACTCGACCTCACCCTGACCGTGTCCCGCGTACTGCAGAACCAGGCGCTGAACATCCCGGTCCCACTCGGCGAGGGCAGCAACGCCCCGCAGTCCGCGTTCTCCTCCACCGGCGGAGTGCGGCTCACCGTCGGCACCACGGTGAAGCTGACCCTGATCTGGGACAAGGCGCACGACAAGGCCTACATCCTCAACGACGGTACGACGCCGTCGCTGACCGTCGACGCTTCGGCGGACTTCCCCGACGCGAACGCCATCAAGGCCGTCAACGCGGCCATCGGTGTCCTCGGGGTGAAACTCGTCGAGACGGACACCTCGCTGGATCTCAAGGCGCATTTCGCCGCCACGATCAACGACCCGGACAACGATGGGCGGCTGGCGTTCCTCAACAACGACGGCACCGCGGGGGAGCTGGCCCAGAACGGTTCGCTTGCCGGTCTCGTCAGCTTCGGCTTCGCCAGCCCGGCGGGGTCGCTGAACGGTTCCCTGCACCTCGCGGCGGCGCCGGCCGCCTCCTTCTCGCTGGCGCTGCCCGCGGTCGACGCCAAGATCGGCATCGGCTGGCCGGACATCGCCACCGGATCCCCGCAGATCACGCCGGAGGGCATCGGCACCGTCGGCCCGTTCCTCAACATGACCCCGCGTGACCTGGCCACCGGCCTCGCGCAACTGGCGACGACGCTGACCTCGATGCAGCGCGCGAAGTGGGGCGACGCGGCGAACCCGATCGGCAACCTCGACCTGCCGTTCCTCAAGGGCACCCTCGCCGACGCGATCCAGCTCAACGAGTCGATCAAGAAGTTCCTGCAGGACAACACGAAGACCGCGGCGGACCCGACACAGGCGGGCGAACCGCTGTTCGCGTCGCTGCAGCAGATGCTCGACAAACTCAACACCGCGGCGAACCTGCCCGGCGGCGGCAAGATCGGCATCTCCGACGTCCACCTCCCGCCGGGCTCGACCAAGCTCGACTTCAAGATCACGTTGTCCCGCAAGGCACCGGCGACGGCCGTGGACCTCAACGCGGCCGCGGCGGCGGCGTCCGGACCGGCGGGCGCCCCGGCCAAGACGAGCTACACGCAGACCACCCTCAAGGACGAGAACCAGACCTGGAAGCCGGGGGAGTTCGCGGGACGGCGCGTCGTCGCCGGCGCGGCGGGAGCGACCGTCGAGAACAACGACGGGAACACGCTCTTCCTGCAGGCACCCGGCTGGACGCCGGTGATCCCGGCCGCCAACGCGCCGTACACGATCTCCGGGATGCAGGGCGACGTCGGCGTCGTCCAGCTCGGCAACGACCTGAAGACCGGCGGCCGCGGTGTCGGCGAGGCCAACGCCGTCAACGCCACCGCGAAGGTCAAGCCCAGTTACGACGCCGCGGTCACGCTCGTGCTCGACCTGCGGAACCCCACCGTGCACAACCCGCCGATCGAACAGAAGAACCCCGACGGAAGCACGACCTTGGTCGGCGCGACACCGACCGGACCGGACCGGGTGCTGCTGCGCACCTCGGGGGCTCCCTCGCTGTTCACCGCCGACTTCCCGATGGACGCGGGCATCGACCTCTTCGCCAACGCCGGATTCCTCCAGGTGCAGATGAAGGGCGCGGCACACGTCTGCCATCCGAACGCGGGCGCGGACTGCGCCGGCACACCGGGCGCGGACGACCACATGGTGCAGGTGAAACTCAAGGACCTGGGCGACCTGACCTTCGGCGCTGTCGTCGACAAACTGCTGCACGATCCGGGAGCGCTGCTCGACTTCCAGGTGCGGGTCCGCGGGGCGGGTGGTGTCGACGCCAGCGCGCCGGGTACGGGTGATTTCCTGAAGGGTGCCACCGCGCACGCGGGATTCACCTGGAACGACCTGACCAAGCCGACCGGTCCCGACGGGCCGCAGTTCAGCACGAGCGACCTGTCCGAACTGGCGAACTTCGACTTCGATCCGGCCAACCCGAAGGCGCTCTTCTCGATCATCCTCAAGACATTGCAGACCCTCAACGCGTCGCTCGGCGACGCCTCGCCGTCGGGGGCCGCGGTGTTCGGCACGAAGATCCCCCTCGTCGGCCGTTCGCTGAAGGACCTTTTGCGGGCCGACCAATCCGGCTCCGGCCCGACCGTGAGCTACGGCCCGAATTCCGTGAAGGACATCGCGCGCTCCGTCGAGAAGGGCAACGCGTTCCCGCCCTCGCTCGTCGGCCGCACGGTCGTCGCCGGCACCCAGGTGGGCGTCGTCGGCAGCGTCACGCCGGACACGCTCGTGCTGGCCGGGCCCTGGGCCAGCCAGCCGTCACCGGCCACGTCCTATGTGGTCCGGTCCGAATTGGACGACGTGATCTCGATGCTGGAGGCGGCGCCGTCCGACAACCTGCAGCGCCTCGTCCAGACCATCAACACGCGGTTCAAGGACAGCGTCCCGGTCACCTTCGAATACGCCGAGCCCGGCGGGACGCCGTCGCTGATCATCCGGCTGGACTGGAAACGCGCCTATCACACCAGTACGCCGGTGCAGTTCGACTTCAGCCTGCCGACCGGCGGTCAGCGGGTCGCCGGGGTGCAGGGCGACGGCTCGGTCTCGCTCGGCGTCGGCGGTCAGGTCAAGATGGGCCTGGTCGTCCCGCTGCAGCCCGGTGCGGGCCCGGCCGACGCGAACGCGCTGCGGGTGCTCGACGATTCGAAGATCGGCGTGAAACTCGACGCCACGGTGGAGAACGCCACCATCGCGACCACCTTGGGCCCGTTGAGCGTTTCACTCGGCGACCCGAAGTCGGCGGACAAGGCGACCGCGAAGGCGTCCTACTCGATCGACCTCGCCAAGGGCGGTGGCACCGGCGCGCCGGTCAGCTTCACCGACTTCCTCGGCGCCGTCGGACCGACGATCAACGCCGGCAGCACCGCGGTCGGCTGCGGTCTCGACGGCGGTACGCCGCTGGCTTTGTGTGCCAAGTTGCCGCTGTACATCAGCGAGGACGGCGGCGCGACCTACAGCAAGGTGATCACCGACGCCGCCAAGTCGAACAACTTCGCCTTGCGGCTGCCCAAATCGACCGCTGTCGACGACTACTTCAACCTGGGCGGGGCGCCGATCGACGGGCATCCGCGGCTGGAGACACCGGATCCGGCCTTGCTGGCGGAAGCGCTCGCGGCCAAGCTGATCGACTTCGGCAGGCTCGACGGCCTCGACAGCTACCTCAACCTCGTGGAGCAGGCCCTCAACACCGCCAGCTTCGGTGGCAAGCTGCCGTTGCTCGGTGACGACCTCCAGCAGGGCGCGGACTTCATCGGGAAACTGCGCACGGCGATCCACACCGCGCTGGACCAGCTGCCCGCGAACGGTCATTTCACCGACATGGCCGCGGTGCGCGGCTGGGTCAACGACCAGCTCGGCGGCAAGCTCGCCGGAGCGGGCCTCAATCCGGACACCGTCACCGTGGACACCCTCTGCAAGACGCCGCTGGGCACCGTCGGCGCGCCGACGGTCAAGCTGCACGAAGGCGCCACGGCGGCGGACAAGACCTACCGCTACGTCGTCGCGTCCTATGTGACCGTCAACGGTGAGAAGAAACAGGCCAAGGCGAGCGATCCCGGCCAGATCACCACCGGCCCGGCCGCACTGTCCACAACGGACTCGCTCGACATCGCCTGGGAGCCGGTCACCAACGCGGCCGGGTACCTGGTGTTCCGCGAGGAGGGCGGCGCCTTCAAGCTGATCGCGGACGTCACCGACGCCAAGCTCACCGACGTCGGTACCGCTTCGATCGGCGGGGCACCGGAGAACCCGCCCGAGAACCCGCGGCCGCACGATTGCTCGTACAACGACCTCGACGCGGTCACGATCAGTCTGAACGTCAGCCAGGGCGACTTCAGTGGCGACCTGCTGAACTGCGCCGGGCTGCCGTCCGGCCACGAATGCCTCAAGAAGACCGTGCCACTGGACCTGGGCATCCCCGGCTTCTCGCTGAAGGCGGACGGCGGCGCGGGCCCGGAGGTCCAGCTCGGCTGGCGGCTGCACCTGGCCATGGGCATCAGCCGCAGTGAGGGATTCTTCGTCGACACCAAGGATTCCGCGCAACCCGAGTTCGCGGTCGGACTGAACGTCACGCTGCCGAAGAAGATCGACGCGCAGCTCGCGTTCATCAACATCACCGCGGAGAACTGCACGAAGCAGAAGAGCCAGGACGACTGCAACCACGCGGCGGCCCCGGCGAACGAAGCGGGAGTCCTGCCGCTGTTCGGTGGCGCGTTCAAGATCGACCTGGTGGCGCCGGACGATCCGACCAACGGCAGGCTGCATCTGACCGATCTGCAGAACGCCGGACTGGACCGGCTCGCCGACGTCAAACTGCACGCGAGCGCGGACATCAACTGGCTGCTCAAGGCACGGCCGGGGGAGGACGCCGGCTTCCCGGGCATCCAGGCCGACTTCCGGCTGCACTGGGCGTGGAACAACGTCAAACCGGGGACCAACAGCGCCGACGGCGGCAACTCCCCGCTGACGCTGGCCTTCGACAAGGTGGCCATCGACAGCGGCGAGATCTTCGGCAAGATCCTCGGCCCGATCGTGAACAAGATCAAGCAGGTGACCGGACCGCTCGACCCGGTGATCAAGACGCTGTACGCGCCGATCCCGGTCCTCTCGGACCTGTCCCATCTGGCAGGCGGCGGAGACGTCACGATCGTATCCATCGGCAAGGCCTTCAGCACGATCGCCGGTGGCCCGGACCTGAAGTTCGTCGACACCATCGCGGGGGTCGTCAACTTCATCAACCACTTCCCGACCTGCACGACCTCGTGTCTCATCCCGCTCGGCTCGTTCGAACTCGGTGGCCAGAAGGCGCTCGACACCACGGTCACGCCGGACAACACCGAGAGCCTGATCAGCGTGAAGAAGGACGCCGGTGGCGGCAACGCCTTCACCCCGATCCTCGGCGCGATCAACGGCAAGAACCAGAACAACGACCCGGAGTCGGCCAATCCGATGACCACCAAGGCCGCGACGGCCGGGTTCAGTTTCCCCGTGTTCGAGAAGCCCGCGTCCTTGTTCAACGTCCTGCTCGGCGGTGACGTGGACCTGGTCAAGTTCGACTCCGGACCGCTGCGCCTCGGCTTCGACTGGCGTCAGCAGTTCGGGCCCGTGTACGCGCCGCCCCCGGTGGTGATCACGTTGCACGGTTCCGCGTCGGTGACACTGCGCATCGTCGCGGGCTTCGACACCTTCGGTATCCGCAAGGCGTTCGAAGCGGCTCGCGCGGGCGAACTCGACCTCGCGACCGTGGGGCAGGCCTTCCTGCAGAGCCTGTTCTTCTACACCACGGAAAACGGCAAACCGATCCCGGTGGTGTCGTTCACCGGTGAACTCGCAGCCGGGGCGGCGGTCACGGCCGTGGTCATCACCGTCGGCATCGAAGGCGGCGTCGGGCTCACGGTCTCGTTCCTGTGGAACGATCCCAACCACGACGGGAAGTTCCGGATAACGGAGTTCCTGCAAACGGCACTGAACAATCCGATATGCCTGTTCACCGTTTCAGGACGCCTTTATGTCTTCCTCAAGCTCTACGTGACTGTCGGGTTCGGCCCGTTCTCGGTGTCGTTCAGCTTCACGATCGTCGACGTCACACTGCTCGACTTCACCGCGACACCGAACTGCACGCCACCACCGCCGAAACTCGGCGGGCTCAGCGGTGACGGGAAGACACTCGTGGTGTACGCGGCCGCGCTCGGCCACACCGCCCAGCGCGGTGGTGGCGCCGGCGACCCGTACGAATCGAACAAGCAGGAGAAGGACACCGTCAAGATCACGTCGCTGCACGACTACGCGAACCCGGCGAACCCGGCGTTCACCGGCGTGGCCGTGGACATGCTCGGGATCCGGCGTGAGTTCCGGAACGCGAACATCGAGCGCGTGGTCGTGGACGGCCGCGGCTACGCCAAGCCGATGAGCGTGACGTTCATCGGGGACGCCAAGCTCGACACCGCGAAGGACGGCCCACCGCCGCCGACAGCGCAGTTCGACCGCGACGCGATCGTGTTCGGCGGCGACAAGAACGACCAGATCAAGACCGGTATCGGCAACTCGTGGGTCGATGGCGGCAAGGGTGACGACACCATCGTCACCGGCGACCGCACCGTGCTCGCCGCGGACAGGAAGAGCTATGTCCAAAATGGAGCGAAGGCGCGCGTCGCTGGAGGCCCGGGCGTCGACAGCATCACCGTCGGCAACGGCGAGGACGTCGTCGCGGGCGACTCGAGTCTCGGCGCGCCTCCGGTGACTTCGGTCGGGTTGAAGGAACTGAAGAACGACGGCCGCGACGGTGGCGACCCGATCGCGGACGGCGCCGGCGGTCCGACCGTCTCCGTGCCGAACTGGGCGATCCTGCCCGATCCGGCGGGCGGGACCGGGACCGGCGACGGAGCCGACACGATCAAGGTCGGCCTCGCCAAGTCGACCGCGTTCGGCAACGGCGGCGACGACACCCTCGGTGTCGCGGCCGACGATCCGCTGAAGGACGTGCCGACCCTTCCGCAGGCGCTCTTCGTCTCACCGGGCGCGATCCTCATCGGCGGTGACGGCAGCGACCGGTTCGCCGGCGGCACCGGGCCGGACGAGATCTACACCGCGGGCAAGGTCGATCCCGGCATCGACGGCTACGGCTCGGACGACGCCAACACCACGGGCGGCCCGGCTGGCGGGCCGATCAACACCGTCGACACCGGCTCCGGTGACGACAAGGTGTTCGGCGGCAAGGGACAGGACCGGGTCACCGGCCACTCGACGAAGACGCAGAAGGACGACTTCCGCGGTGGCGGCGGCAACGACATCCTGTTCGGCGGGTACGGGGCGGACACCCTCTACGGCGGACCGGACGACGACTACGTCATCGCCGAGCCGTCCACTTTGGACTTCCCGGATCCGGCGAAGACCGACGACTACGGGCCGCTCTACTTCGTCACGCACACCCCGCTGCCGCAGGGGGTGAGCCCGTCGCACAAGACGCTGGTCGGCGGCCTCGGCCGGGACCACATCATCGGCGGTGACGGTGGCGCGGACGTGTACGGCGACAAGCAGACGACACCGTGCAAGGCCGGTGCGCCGCTCCCGTCGACCCCGGTCGACGAGACGGTGAACGACGTGCTCGACGGCAACGACCGCGTGCTCGGCGGCGCCGGTGTCGAGAACGTGCGGGCAGGCGGCGGTGACGACAATGTCGACGCCGAGGCGAACGAAGACCTCGTGTGCGGTGAGAAGGGCAAGGACATCCTGCACGGCGGCCGTGACGCGGACCAGGTCTGGGGCGGCTCGGACGACGACTCCGTCTACGGCGACACCGGCGCGGACACCTTGTACGGCAACGACGGCGTCGACACGATGTTCGGTGGCGACGACCCCGACACCATCGAGGGCAACAACGGCAAGGATTGGATCTCCGGTGGCCTGTCCGGTGACGTGGTCGTCGGCGGCACCCGGGCGGCCGGGCAGCCCGACGACGCCGACAAACTGTTCGGCGACGGCGGCACCGACACGATCATCGGCGACAACGGCGATCCGGCGGCGCCCGGGGGACCGGTGTTCGACCTGGCCAGTAGCGCGGACGCCACGCTGGGCGGCGACGACACCATCAGCGGCGGCATGGACACCGACGCGCTCTACGGCGGGCTGGAGAACGACACCGTCTCCGGCGGGAAGGATCCGGACCGTATCGAAGGAAACCCCGGTGCCGACACGCTGAACGGCGAGACCGAGGCCGACGACATCATCGGCGGCAGCCACCAGACGCCCGGCGACCCCGCGGTGAAGAACGCGGCCGGCTACCCGGACGCGGGCGACACGATCTCCGGCGGCGACGCCGACGACGTGATCACCGGTGACAACGCCACGATCACCGTCACGGGTGGTGCCGACACCGGCGATCCGGTCACCCGGGGCCGCGGGCTGTCGGCGGGCAGGCACGTGGTGCTGTTCGACCTCGGCTTCACCGCGAACGCGGCGAACTCCGGCGGTGACACCATTTCCGGTGGCAACGCCACGGACGTCGTCTACGCGCAGGCCGGAACGGACACCGTGCACGGTGACGCCGGTGACGACTACGTCGAGGGTGACCAGGACGCCGACAAACTGTTCGGCGACTCCGGGCAGGACGATCTCCTCGGTGGTTCGTCCGCCGTGGAGATGGGCGGCGGCCAGGGCACCGTCGGTCAGCTCGACACCGGGGACACCATCTCCGGTGGCGAGGACGCGGACGTGATCACCGGTGACAACGCGCTGGTGACCAGGGACGCGGGCATTCCGAAGAGCCCGATCACCCAGGGCCGGTTCGACACGGACCTGCCCGGCGCGGTCCCGATGACGCACCGCAGCATCCAGCTGTACGACCTCGGTGACACGCCGGTGCCGAACACCTCCGGCGGCGACGACATCACCGGTGACAACGGCTGCGACGCGATCCTCGGCCAGTCCGGCAACGACCGGATCAAGGGCGGCAACGACGGCGACCACGCCGAAGGCGGCCCCGGCCGGGACTGGATCGAAGGCAACACCGGCGACGACGACCTCGTCGGTGGCAGCTCGACGATCCACGGCGGCGACACCGCGCTGACCACGCAAGGTCAGCCGGACACCGCGGACGTGGTCTTCGGTGGCACGGGCGACGACGTGGTACTCGGCGACAACGCGATCACCGACCGGATCGCCCCGCCGTCGCCGTACCTGCTCCGTGTGGGCAGCAACGGGACGTTCGAGACGCAACGTTCCCTGCGATTGCTGGATCTCTCGTGGAGCAACGGATTCCTCGGCGCGCCGAGCCGTGCCGTGGCGGGCGGGGACCAGCTCTCCGGCGGTGGCGGTGTCGACGTGATGTTCGGCCAGGACGGCGACGACCAGATGTCCGGCGGCGCGCACGACGACTACGCAGAGGGCAACGGCGGGCACGACACGATGTTCGGCGACCGCACCCTCGCGGAGGCCGGGATCGCGATCAGCCCACCCGCGCCGGCGTGGCCGGGGGCGGCGTCGGACGACCTCGGCGACGTCTCCGCCCCGAACGGTCAGGACGATCTGATCGGCGGCAGCTCGCTGGCGGTCTTCCGCGACACGGCCGACGACGTGCACGGTGACGGTGCCGCCGACTTCATCCTCGGTGACAACGGCACCGCGATGCGGGACATCGTGGACCAGACCGGCAAGCCGGTGGCGCTCGGCGACGACCTCACCAAGGTCTCGCTGCCGCTGACGAACCGGATCTACGCGAAGCGTTACGACCCGCAGAACCTCCCGCAGGGTGCGGCGTTCGTGCGCCACGGCGTCAATGGTGCCCCGACTCGCTTCTGCACCACCACACAGGCCACCTGCGAGGCGCTCGGCGCCTCCGGCGGCGACAACCTGTGGGGTGACGCGGGGGAGGACACCCAGTACGGACAGGACGGCGACGACCTGATGTACGGCGACACCGGCACGACGACGGCTCCGGGTGACGGCGCCGACGACATGTACGGCGAGCTGGGCGGAGACCGGATGTGGGGCACCGGCGGCGAAGACGCCATGGTCGGTGACCGCGGCGGCGTCGTGGACGTGTTCCAGAACGGGTCGAACAAGTTCGTGATCGACAATCCCCAGGTGCCCGCGATCCACTACGAGGGCTTCCTGGCCGGCTCGGTCACCCGGCAGGCCGACCTGCAGCACGACGTCAACGGCGACACCTTCGCCGCACCCGGCAACGCTCCGGCGATGCCGCACCGCGGCGACCTCGAAGGCGGCGACGACCGCATCCGCGGCGGCGACGACCACGACTCGATCCACGGCGGCTTCGGCGACGATCTGGCCAACGGGGATTCGGGCGGGGACATCGTCTTCGGTGACGACGGCGCGGACGTGCTGTGGGGCGGCAAGGGCGGTAGCGACCCGGCCAACCCGAACGACCGGGGTGTCAACGACTCGCTCGTGGACCACCTCGACGGCGGCAAGGGTGCGACGTCCGGCCCGTCGGTCGACCCGAACACCGGCGCGCTGGGTTCGGACATCCTCGACTGGCGGCCGCGGGGCGCCTACGGCCCGCCGGGGCAGGCCACCTGCACCGCGAACCCGTGGCCGCAGACGTTCGGCAACGGCAAGAACGCGGTCACGGTCGACCCGTGCTCGTGGTTCGAGATGACGAACCTCGACAACGCCGACGTCGCGGACAACCAGCACCACCAGGGCATCGACTGGATCTACGGCGGCTGGGACCGCGACGTGCTGCAGGCCGACGTCGCCGACAACGGCCCGAACCTCGGGGACCGGCTGCTCGACTGGGGCGGTGCGTACAACCTCTACACGCACTGCAACGCGGCCTACGGCGGCTACAACGACGTCCGGCAGCACAGCCCGACGCATCAGGATTTCCTGCAGCGGTGGGCGTACTCGCTGGGCGCCGGTCAGGTCGCCGGGGACGTGACCACGGCGGGCACGTCGGCCTACGACGAACTCGCCCTGGTCTATCAACCGGATATGAACGATCACGGCACGGGGCCGGCGTTCCCGACCACCCCGGGTCACTTCGACAACCCCAACGCGTGCGCGCCATGAGGACGGTCGCTCTTCCGATCCGGGACGGTACCGGCAACGCGCTGTTCGGCTTCCGTGCCACGACGGAAGAGGAATCGGCGTACCCGGCTGGCCGAGTTCGACCTCGTGAATCCGGAGCGGAGGGAACTCCTTGCCATCTATACGGTTCGGCTCCATGTGGTGCCCCGGCTGACGGTGAACGACGAAGCGCTGGACTTCCGATGGTGGCCGCCATCGGAACCGGTCGGAGAGGACATGAGCCCGCTGGACGCGGAGATAGCCAGGCGGGTGGTCCGCTCCTCGGTCACGTGACGGTGGACGAAGTATCGGCCGGGACTAGCGATCCGAGCGCCGGTATCTGCCCGGCGGGGTGCCGTAGTGGCGTTTGAAGGCGGTGGCGAACGCGAACTCGGAGTGGTAGCCGACCTTGGCGGCGATGGTGTTCAGTGGCGCGTCGGTGGTGCGGAGGAGGCGGGCGGCGGTGGTCATGCGCCACCAGGTGAGGTAGCGCAGCGGTGGTCCGCCGGTGAGGTCGGTGAACCGTTTGGCGAACGGCGCTCGGGACAGTCCCGCCAGTGCGGCCAGCGACGCGACGGTCCACGGATGTGCGGGCTGCCGGTGCATGGCCGCCAGCGCCGCGGCGACCGCCGGGTCGGTGAACGCCGTCGCCCAGCCGGTCTCGGTGGTTTCCACCCAGGCGCGGAGGGCGTAGTGCAGGAGCGTGTCGAGAAGGGCGGGAATGACGCCGTCGGTGCCCAGCCCCGGCCGGGTCAGTTCGCCGGTCAGCAGCTCCACCGCGGCCTTCAGCTCGGGGCGGTCGTGGGTGGTGAGGTGGACGATCTCGGGTAGGTCCCGCAGCAACGGGTGCATGCCGGCGGGGGACAGCTCGTAGGCGCCGCAGAGTGTCACGGTGACCGCGCCTGTGCCGCCGGGATCGACGGCTGTGGGAGCACACGGGCGCGCGTTCGTCGCGCTGGCGGCACTGTCTGCCAGCACGTGGCCTTCCCCGTGGGGCAGGAGCACGACGTCGCCCGGTTCCAGCCGGACCGGTGCGCTTCGGTGGGGGAGGACGACGCAGTGGCCTCGCACCACCACCCGGAATCCGACGGCGCCCGGCACCGCCGGGAACCGCAGGGCCCACGGCGCGTGCCAGGTCTCCACGAAGGATCTCGGTCTGCCGGTGCGCATGACGGAGAGCACTTCGCTGAGTACGTCCACGATGGTCAGCATAGGACGATCGCGAAGGAACCGGGGACGTTCACACATGGATCGTCTTGATCAACGTCATTAGGGTCACGGACATGAGAGCAGCACGGATCCACCAGTACGGCGACGCGAACATGATCCGGATCGACGACCTCGCCCGTCCGGCACCCGGACCGGGGCAGGTACTCATCCAGGTCGCCGCGACTTCGTTCAATCCGACCGAGGCGGCACTGCGTTCCGGAATGCTGCGCGACCTGACCCCGGCGGAGCTGCCGCTGACCCTGGGCTGGGACGTGGCGGGCACGATCGCCCAACTCGGGGAAGGGGTGCACGCGCACGCGGTCGGTGACCGGGTCGTCGGCATGATCGGCGCCGCGGCCGCCGAGTTCGCGGTCGCCGACGCCACGGCGGTGGTCGCCGCGCCCACCACCATTCCGCTCGCCGACGCGGCCGCTCTGCCGCTCGCCGGACTGACCGCGTGGCAGGTGATCGAACGCGCCGGGCTCACCGAGGGCGAGCGTGTCCTGGTCAACGGCGCGGGCGGCGGTATCGGCGGGTTCGCCGTGCAACTCGCCAAGCGGGCCGGAGCGTGGGTGATCGCCACGGCCGGCCCCCGCAGCACCCAGGCGGTCCGGCGCCAGGGCGCCGATCACGTCATCGACTACACCACCACCCCGCTCGCCGACGCCGTCGACGGCCGGGTCGATGTCGTGCTCAACCTCGTCCCCCTGCACCAGTCGCAGGCGGCCGCGGTGGCCGCGCTGGCCCGGCCCGGCGGCCGCGTCGTCTCGGCGACCAACGTGATCGAGGCGCCACCCGGGATCGCCGCGACGCACGTCGTCGCCGACAACGACCCCGTGCACCTGGCCGCGTTGGTGGCCCTTGTCGACCGCGGCGTGGTCACCGTCGACATCTCCGAACGCCGCACACTCGACGACCTCGCCACCCTCCACCGCAGAAGCGAAGCAGGCGACATCCGCGGCAAGATCATCATCCGACCGTGAGCGGGTTCCGGGTGAGGGTCAGCGGGTGCGGGCGCGGACGTGGATCCGTTCGCCCTGCTTGCCGAAGAGGCTGAGCACCTCGACACCCTCGGGGCCGGCCGCGCCGAACCAGTGCGGCGTCCGGCAATCGAACTCGGCCGCCTCGCCGGGCCCCATGACGACGTCCTGGTCGCCGAGCACGAGCCGAAGCCTGCCCCGGAGCACGTAGAGCCACTCGTATCCGGTGTGCGTGCGCGGACGGGGCGCCTCGTCGTCGGGCGGGATCGTCATCTTGTAGGCGCGGGGCTCGCCCTGGTGCCGGGTGAGCGGGATGAGGACTCGCCCGTCCGGGGGCACCGGTGGCTCCAGCACCCTCGGTGAGGAGACGATCTCGTCGACGCGCAGGCCCAGCGCGGCGATGACCGGCAGGACGAGTTCGAGGCTGGGCTTGCGCTGCCCGGATTCGAGGCGGGACAGGGTGCTGGTGGAGATGCCGGTGGCGCGGCTGAGTTCCACCAGCGTCGTCCCCTTCTTTTCCCGGGCGCGGCGCAGCCGGGGAGCGATCAGCTCGATCGCCGCGGTGACGGCGGGTTGTGTCTCCATGGGGCCAGATCACCAGCTCGTCCCGGTTTCGGCAACTTTCTTTGCCGAAACCGCCAAACCCGCCCGATGCTGGCGCCATGATCGAAACCCACCGGCTCCCCACCGGCGTCTATCTTCTCGCTTTCAGCCTCTTCGCGATGGGGAGCGCCGAGTTCCTGATGGCCGGGGTCCTGCCCTCGGTCGCCACGGACCTCGGCGTCTCCCTCTCCTCGGCGGGCGCGCTCATCACCGCGTTCGCGCTCGGTGTCGTGCTCGGCGGCCCGCCGTTCGCCGTGCTCAGCTTGAAGTGGCCGCGACGCACCGCGCTGATGACCACACAGGCCGTTTTCGCCGCCGCCATCGCGGCGGGCCTGCTCGCCGACGACTACTGGACGCTGCTGGCCACCAGGTTCGTCGCCGGGCTCGCCTACGCCGGCTTCTTCGCCGTCGCCGCCGTGACCGCGATCGGCCTGGTGACCCCCGACCGCAACGCCCGCGCCTCCGGCGTCGTCGTCGCCGGACTCAGCGTCGCCATGGTCGCCGGAGGCCCCGCCGGCACCTTGCTCAGCAACCTCACGGACTGGACGGGCGGCTTCTGGGGCGTCGTCGCACTCACCCTGCTGGGCGTGGTCGCCTGCGCTTCCGGCCTGCCCGTCACCGCGGCGTCGGCGGAACCCAGCCTCGCCGCGGAACTGCGCGTGATGCGGACACCACGCCTCTGGGGTGTCTACGCGATCACGATCCTGAGCACCGCCGCGTACATGGTGTCCTTCAACTACCTGGCCGCGGTTCTCGCCGACGTCACCCGCGTTCCCGCCGTCTGGATCCCCGCGGTACTCGCGCTTTTCGGCATCGGCGCCTTCGTCGGTCTCTCCCTCGGCGGCCGGATCTCCGACCGGCGGCCCCACCACGCGCTGCTCGGCGGGGCGCTCGGCATCGCTCTGTTCTCGGTCCTGCTCGCCCTCTTCGCCGCGTCCGCTTGGATCGTCGTACCTTTGGTGTTCCTGCTGGGCGTCGCGGCTTTCGTGCTGAACCCGGCGCTGTACGGACGGGTCTTCGCGATCGCCGCTTCCGCGCCGACGCTGGCCGGTGCCACCACGGTGTCGGCCTTCCAGCTGGGCATCAGTCTCACCCCCGCCTTCGCCGCCGGGGTGCTGAACGTGGGCGCCCCGGTCACCGCGGTGTTCTGGATCGGCGCGGCACTGGCGCTGGTCACGATCCCGTTGGTGATCCTCGATCGCTCACCGCGTACTGACTGGTCGCGCGCCCCGTCGCTCAGCTGAGCAGGAGGAGTGCGTAGTAGCCCAGGAAGTGTTCGACCGCGTACGAGCCGCCGGTGAGCTGGGGCAGCGAGGCGTGGGTGTGGGCGTGTGCGGTGTCGAGCATCGCGGGGATCCGGTCGTCGCCGGCGGGGAGGGCGTGCGCGAGGCGGTGCCAGCACCAGGCTCGGTGCAGGTTGAGACCGTGCAGGTGGGCGATCAGCCCGTCGGAGGAATCGGTCACGGTCGCCGGTGTGAAGAGGGCCGCGGGTTTCCGGTCGGCGATGCCGGGAAGGAACCCGTGCAGCCAGGCGGCGAACTCGGTCGCGGGCAGCAGCCGGGTCATGAGTTCGGCTTCGGCCAGCGCCGGGGACAGGAAATCGGCTCCGGAGGGCTCCCAGGAGCCGGGGTAGTCGTGGTCGGCTCCGAACCACCGCCAGGCGGTCTCGGTGATGACCTGCCGCAGCCGCGGTTCGCCGTGGTCGGCGAGGTAGCCGGCGTAGGGCAGGGCACGGGACAGCCCGAACGCGCCGTTGTCGTGCACCCCGGTCCGGATCGGATAAGTGGCCCGCGGCAGCCAGTCGAGATAGCAGGTCACGAAGACCGCGCTCAACTCGTGCAAGCCGGTCGACCAGCGCGCGGCGTCCGGGTCGTCCCAGGTGGCGGTCTCCTGGGTGAGTTCCAGCAGCGCCGACCAGCCGTAGGGACGTTGGGTGGTGCGATGTTCGTCGGCGGCGAAGTAGGCGACCTCGGCCGCCAGTGCCCGGGCGGTCAGGTGCTCGTCGAGTGTGCGGCGGATCTCCGCGGCGGGCACGAGATCGCCGTGGTGGCGCAGCAGGCGCACCAGCACCCAGAACATCTCCACACAGGAATGCCAGTCGCAACTGCCGTAGAAGGCTGGATGCAGCTGCCGCGGGGCGGGGATGGCCACGCCCTCGACGTGCCAGTGCGTCTCATGGTGCGGGTACTCGCGCACGACGTTCGCCAGCGCCATCCCGGCCAGATCACCAGCACCGGCCGCCAGCAACCGGCTTCGTTCGCCATCCCACCCGGTCAACGACATGTCCCCTCCCCAGAGTCGCGACGTCAAGTCCGGCGGGGCCCGCCTTCCTCATGCTGGGTCAGGACGTGGCCGACGGAAGGTCCATGATGCCGGTGGCTTGCGACCAGGCACAACGCCACGTGCCGCCGGCATGGGTGTAGACGTCGGTGTGCCAGGCCTCGTGCCGCGGGATGTCCGCGCCGTCGACGGTGAGTTCGATGACGCACCGGTAGCGGAGGACGACGACGTCGGTGCCGACGATGGCCTCCACGTCACCGGTCGACCTCAACTCCCGGTAGACGACCCGCCCGGTGGTGAGGAGATCCAGGTATTCGGCCTTCGTCCACACGGTGCCGGTCGGGTTGCACAACCGGTACTCCGCGGCGTGCAAGCGGTCGTAGGTGCCGCGATCCACGTCGAGGAGACATCGGATCCGATCCTGCTCGGCCTTGATCACCTGGCCGGCCACATCGTCGGTCATACCGCTCCTCTTCACTTGTTCGGTTCTGGTCGGCGACACATGCGTCCTCGGACGCTGCTGGATGCTGATCTCGCGGTGCGCCATCGCGCTCACCTTCGAACTGCCGCAGGGCTGCCTCGCCGACGCCGTACGCGCGGTGGAACTCGCCAGATCGCCTTCATGAAGAGTTGGCAGCGGGAGGCGTCTCGCCAGTGCGGCTACGACTAAGGCGTCTGGTGTCCGCGGTTGATCCAGTTGCGCATGATGTCGGCGGCGAGCCAGTGTCCGAGGATCTCCGCCTCCTCGACGACTGGGATCCCGTTGCGGCGCCGGAGGGGATCGGCTCCGCGGGCGAGCAGGAACGCGGTGATGTCGGCGTGGAGAGGTTCGCCGGTCTGGACGTGACCGTCGTGCTCGACATCGACGGCATGGCGCAGCAGGGTCCAGCCGTCTCCATTGTCGTCCTCGACGTCGTGACCGGCGTCGAGCAGATCCCGAAGCTGAGACAGGTTGTTGAGTTCGACTGCTTGGTGAGCTGGTGACCAGTTCATAAGGGGCTCTTGTCCCTTTCGCCGTCAGCTGGAAGACGGATCGCTCTCGCCGGGGCTCCGCCGAGCGCGATTGCCCGCACGGCACCATGATCGCGGGCACCAGCGGGGTGACGTACCCGGCCTCGATGGACGCGCATGTTCCCAACCTGCCAGATCAGCCTCTTGGCTCGTCCGCCGACGCGACAGGGCCCGGGGCACTGGTGTCTTGACGAGGCGGCGATCTCCTGCCAAGCTCATGTGACATGTAGCAGTGCGATGTCACATTTGTGACGGATCAGGGTGGCGTATTGGGGGTCGTGTCGCAGGTGGCAATCCATACGCGGTGCTGAGGTCGGTGTGTGACGAGTGCGCGTCGCGTCAATATCCAGATCAGGACTCACCTCGGTTTTCGTGTGGCGCCACAAGCCGGACTGATTTTCCGGTATCGGTTCCGTGGACATATTTTTGCGGGAAAAGGACGATGACAATGTCAATTTCAACGAAGGCGAAAGGGCGCCATTGTCCTGGACGCCGCGGTTGGCGCGGCGAGGCTGACCGTTGTCTCGCCGACGGCCTGCACGGTGTGTCCGGGCACCTCGGTGAACCTCAATCCCCGGGGGTGGTGCCGGGTATGGCGATGTCGTTGTCGATCGCGCTGGGCAACTACAGTCCCACCCCGTCCGAGGCCAGGAGCAGATTTCTTCGATGAACAGATCCAGGGTTGCTCTCGCCACGGTAAGCCTGCTGCTCGCGGCTTCGGCCTGCGGTGGTCCGGACGAAAGTCCCACACCTCCTTCTCCGTCGTCGTCGAGCAAGCCGACACCGAGCAAATCTGCCCCCAGCAGCACGCCGCCCGCCTTCACTCCTGCGATTTCCCCGGCGAAGGTGACCGCCGCCTGCCCGTTCCTCGGAGCGGGAGAACTCGCCCCGATCATCGGCATCGTGGGTATCGCCGCCACGGAAGAACCACCCGGAGCGACCAAGACGGCGCCTGAGTACACCTGCGCTTACGCAACCGACGATCAGCGGTCCGAAACGAGGCCAAGGCTCTACTATTTCGCCTTCGCCAAAGCCGACCCCAACACTCCGGTCTTCACGACGGCCGAGAACTGCCCTGGCCCGAACACGCCGATCCCCGGTGTCGGAGACGCCGCGATGTACTGCGACCTGGATGACTACTGGACCACGCTAGCCGTCGCCAAGCGCGTGCATGGAGAAACCAGGATGCTGAATCTCCATCTCCCGCAGCTCCGGAAGAAGGACGGCTACCTCCAGGTGGCGAAACTCTTGGGAGAGCGACTGTGATCCGCGAGGCCTCTTTCTTCACCGTTGGTGGCTGAGACATTCAGCACCGCGGATGGTCACTCCGAGGTGTTCCGGAAAAGGCCCGTGGGCGAGTCAAGCTTCGACATCGCGTGCGAGGCGCTCGAGATATCGGGCGAAGGTGGCTCGGTCGGAGGAACTCCAATCGGCGGTGAGTTCGACGAACTTCGCTCGCTGCCACTGGTGTGATTGGTCGAGCAGTTCCTGTCCGGCAGTGGTTAACGCCACTACGCTGCGGCGAGCGTCTGAGTGAGCCCGTCGTTGCTCGAGGTAGCCCTTCTCGGCCGCTGCGGCGACCATCCGGCTGGCTCCGGAGCGGTCCAGACCGAGCTGTCGGGCCACCTGGCCGATCGTTGCCTCGCCCCCGGCACGCCGAAGCGCGTCGACGGCGTCGACGACGAGGATGTGCTGGGGCACCGACGCGTCGTCTCCTGTCTCCAGTGCGACACCACGGGCCCACCGCCGCGACCAATACCGCACGAGCCGGAAAAGTGCGGGCCCACCATCGTCCATGCGGCAAGTCTAGCCAAAACGTGCGGATCGCACCTATAGTACGTGCGAATCGCACGCTTCTACTGGGGAGGTTGGTCCAGTGACCGTGGTCCTCAACCACACCATCGTCCGCGCCGCCGATCAGGACGCGGCAGCGTTGTTCTTCGCCGAGCTGCTCGACCTGCGGGTCGGGGAGCGCACGGGGCCGTTCACGCCGGTGCGGGTCAACGACGACTTGACCCTCGACTTCGACGAGCGTCACGCCGTCGTCGCCGGGCACTTCGGGTTCCTTGTCGACGACACCACCTTCGACGGCCTGATCGCGCGTCTGGAGCAGTGGCCCCACGTGCCGTACGGGTCCGGCCCCGAAAACGGCTGGGACCGGTCGATCAACCACCTGGGTGGCGGGCGTGGCGTCTACGTCGGTGACCCGAACGGCCACAGCTACGAGTTCTTCACGACTGTTCCGCCTGCCTGATTCCTCGATTACCTCATCTCTCGATGAGTGCACGTGGTCCAGGGCGACCATCGCGCACACGCGAAATCGCCCGTGCCCGACTTTCGGGCCTACACGCCGGTGTGACGGCAGGCCTACCTTGGGTGGTGGTCTAGACCTCTCATGAGAGGAACTTTGCGATGAGATTTTCCCGCTCCGCCGTCAAAGTCGCGATACTGACCGCCGTGTTCGGCGCGGTCTCGGCGTTCAACGCCGTCCCCGCCCTCGCGCACGGCTCGATGAGCAATCCGATCAGCCGGATCATGCAATGTTTCCAGGAAGGTCCGGAAAATCCGCGCTCCGCCGCGTGCAAGGCCGCCATCGCGGTGGGCGACAGCTGGCCGATCTACGACTGGGACGAGGTCAACATCGCGGACGCCGGCGGCCGCAGCCGTGAGATCATCCCGGACGGCAAGCTGTGCAGCGCCGGCCGGAGCAAGTACAAGGGGCTCGACCTGCCCCGCGCCGACTGGCCGGCGACCACGATGCCGGGCAGCGGTCCGTACACCTTCAAGTACCAGCGGACCGCCGCGCACCCGGGCACCTTCGAGCTGTACGTCACCAAGCCGGGCTATGACCCGACGAAACCGCTCAAGTGGTCCGATCTGGAAGACACCCCGTTCTACAAGCAGGACAATCCGCCGGTCGTCGGCAACGCCTACCAGTTGCGGGCGAACCTGCCCGGCGGGCGTACCGGCAGGCATCTGATCTACTCGATCTGGCAACGCCACTGGCCCGATTCCGGCGAGGCCTTCTACACCTGCTCGGACGTGATCTTCCCCTGATCTCCACGACCCGGTCGGCCGGAGATCGTACGGGCTTGGCGGCGGATGTTGTGCGGTCCGCTCGCGACGTACCCAGACCTTGCCCCACCGGTGGCCACACCGGTGGGGCAAGCTTTCTCAGCACAAGATGAGAATCCCGTCCGCCTTGTCGTGTGCCGCCGTCGGCAGGCCACCTCAGTTATCGGGGAGATTCCCAGATCACATCCCAGTAGCCCACCCAGGCCAGCAGAACCACAGTGTGCGTCGACTTGTTGTCGATCGACGCGATCTGAGGGAATCGCCGCTACAGATGCGCCTAACATCGCCATCATGACGACGTGGCGCCGATGGTTCCAGCTCGACGAGTGTTCCGACGAGCTCGGTCAGGACGAGCAGCTGTTCCTTGGCGGACTTCAGCAGGCGGCCGCCCGGTGGGACGTCGGCTACGCCGCGAGTTGGGCGATTCGGGACGAGGAGGAGCATCCGTGTTTGATCGCCGCTGTGTCGCTCAGTGATCCCGACCGACGCATCGGTCTGGGCGAGTTCGGCGTCCACTACCGGGACCAACACGCGCAAGGCGACCTGCTGCACAGCTGCCTGCATGAACTCCCGGACGAGCCGACTCCGATCGCGCTCGACGTCGGCGGTACCCCCGAAGAGGTGGCCGTCGAATGCGCGGCCTGGTTCGAGACCATCCTGCGCAGACCCGTCAGGTACAGCGGCTGGCGGAACCACCACGGTCAACTCTATGCCGAAGCCTGGAAGTTCGGCGACGGCGAGGACGAGGACGAGCTGAGCCAGTCCTACATTCCCGCACTGGCGCCCCGCGAACAGCGCAGGCGTCTGCTCCGCAGGGGGTTCGTGTTCGGGCGCGGCTGGAGGCAGGTCAAGGGCATCGAGGAGCCACCCTCGCACGAACGACGCGTGCGTTAGCAACGCGGAATCACTCGAGTGGAGTTGCCGCGACTGTCTGCCAACTACGGTCCCAACCCTGCAATTTCCTTGCCGCGCAAGACTTTCTGGAGCCTGCCACACCTCACACTGGTAGCCACTGCCGCAGAGGGCCTGGTGATCGACGCGGTCGTTGACCGCTGGGAGTTGACTCGACATGGTGATCACGACGTGGGTTCAGGCGGCCGGAACCGTGCTGCTGGGGCTGGTCGGGCTCTGGTTCGCACACAACTATCGGCGGCAGATCCGGCTCAAACTCGCTGAACGTCAGGTCGAGGCGTACGTGCGACTCTGGGCGCTGACCGCGCCCGCGGCCCCGTTCCGCGCTACTCCGTTGGAGCCCGCAGAGCTGACGAAGCTCCACGACGACATGAGCAAGTGGTACTTCGACGACGGTGACGGCATCCTCACCTCGTCCGCGGCTCGCGATCTGTTCGTAGGCGTCCACAGCAATCTCATCTGCCCGTTCGGCGAGATGAAGCCGGCCGTACTGGCCGCGCAACTCGCCGCGTTGCCCCCGGCCGACGCCGAACGCCGCCGCGGCTGCGCGATCATCCGCCAGATATCCCTCTTGCGAACCCAGCTGAAGAAGGACCTGGCCATGCACTTCGGCGTCAGCTACTACACCGACCTCCAGCCCGATGATCGAGCCTTTCTGGTCAGCTGTGGTCTGTCTCCCCGGCGGCGGCCGTGGCGACCACGTCGGCTGCGCCCCGCGGACCGGCCACGCGTCAACTCATGCGTGTGCGGCGTCTGTCCAGTGAAGGCTTTACCCGAGGCGGGACCTCCTGAGTTCTGAACACGGTCACACGAAGGCAACTCCCGGTGCCCTCGCGTCGTGAACATCCCCTCATGCCGATGAGAGGACGTTAAAGTCGGCAGGTGGACGCGAGCCGTCAGGGCAACGACGGCGGGACAGCTTGATCGGAGCTGTTTCCTCTCATCAAATCAGCGGAAGCGCACGCTTATGCCGAGTTGAGTGCGTTGCCGGACGCCGAGATCGCAGCAGTTCAGCCGAGCTGGAACCGTTGTAGTCCGGCGCGGCCGAGAAGGATGCCCCTCGTTTCGACCATGGCTTGAGCGGCCGGACCGATGCGGTAGCCAGTCAGCCGTCGGCCATTCTGATCTTTGATGCGGGCCGGACGAGTGGTGGCTGTCAGCGCCGACCGAACCGCACGTGTTTGCCGCAGGAGGACCTGGTGGGTGGAGTCACCGACTTCGTCCACAAACCAGCGTATGGCCAGCCTGCCGGCATCAAAGTACGGGCCGCCTTCCGGGTGCCGGTACCGGGCGTCGTGATCGCAGTACGTACCGCCGGGATCATGTCGGCGTGTCGAGCGCAGGAGTTGCATGATGGCAGCGATTGGTGGTCCGTCCGGCAGCGGGACGCCATCGGCGAGCGTGACGGTTGATGGCAGGCTCGCGCCGATCGGCAGGTGCAGAAATGCCTGAACTCCACGGCTGCCGCAGGCCATCGCGTTTGCCAGCGAGCAGTGGAGGTGGAGGGGGTGAAGCCCCAGCGGTCCCGGCTGCGAGCACTGCCATCCGGCGTCCGGGAACGTGTCGTGCAACGCCAGGTCGAACGCGCCTTCATCCTCGGGCAGCAACCAGGTTCCGACATTCATGGTCCGGGAGCCCGCGTACGCCATCATCCAGATGGTATGTCATGCCGATCGGCCATGATCCGGTGCACTCCTTCATGCCGATGATCGGATGCTGGATGTCGTGTTCCTGTCGTTAGCACCGATTCACCGTCGATGGGCCCGGACGCACGGCCCGACCGTTTCGGATGCGGCACCAATGACTTTCCGAGCTGTGTCGGCCGTGCCGTATGGCTCACCGATCGTCTGCGGGTCCGACCACCCGCGCCCGCCACAACCTCGCCTACTGGAAGGGGAGGTTGTGGCTACCCGTCCGGCTGATGCTCCCGACCCCCTACGCAGATCAACCAGTGCTGATGGGAACTTCGCCGTGCGCAGCGGGCAGTCCAACGCACCCTCATGCCGCTGACCAGCGCCCAACTGCACGCTCATGCCGATGGGCGGAGGTCTCTCAACGCGGCAGATCAGGGGCAGAGAACCACTTTGCCGAAGTTGGCGCGGGCCTCGATGATTTCGTGTGCTGACGCTGCGTTGGACAAGGGGACTTCGGCATGTACGACGGCTCGTAGCCGTCCCGTCCGGTGGAGTTGCCATAGTTGCTCGTGGTGACGGTCGTAGAGTTCGCGTTGGGTGCTGGCGAACCGGGCCATGGTGAGGCCGGTGATGGTCTTGGAGCCGGCGAGCAGATCGAAGGCGGGTACGGTGCCGCCACCGGAGTTGAAGAAGATCAGCCGTCCGCCGGGCCGCAGCGCGGCGACAGCGCGGGTGAGCAACTCGCCACCGACGCCGTCGAGCACCACGTCGACGGGATCGCCCCAGTGGTCGCTGTCGTAGATGACGACTTCGTCCGCTCCGAGGCCGTACAGGAAGTCCGCCTTGCCGGGTGAGCTGACAGCTGCCACGACCCGCTTGATCCCTTGGATTTTCGCCAGTTGGACCGCGAGGTGCCCCACGCCGCTGGCCGCGCCGGTGATGAGTATGGATTCGGCCGCGGTGACATTGGCGGTCGACAGCGCGCCAAGCGCGACGTGTCCGCTGCGTACCAGCGCGACAGCCTGTACGCAGGTGGCGTCGTCGGGGATGCGGCTCGCCATGAGGGTGGGAGCGAGGACCAGATCGGCGTAGGAGCCAGTGAAGGTCAGCGACGTGACCCGGTCTCCGACCGTGAAGCCGGTCACCTGCGGGCCGACCGCGACAATATGCCCGGCGATCTCCCCGCCGAGCACGCCCGGTAGCGGGGCGCGGTCACCTTCGCCGCGGACTTTGCGTACCGACGGCAAGGTCACGCCGATGGCTTCGGTCCGCACCAGGAGCTCGCCAGGCCCCGGTTCGGGTGTCGGGGCCTGTTCGAGGCGGAGTACCTCCGGACCGCCGTACTCGTAAAAGCGGACTCGGCGCATGGCTACCTCCAGGTTGTTGGGTAATCCCAACGATAGCGGATTCTGTTGGGTACTCCCAATGGTTTTCGGTAGCCTGACGTGATGGACGACGGCCCGTACGCCCCTGCCCGTATTCGCTCTCTCCCGAGTTGGCTCCTCGGCCGCGCTGCGGCCCGCGGTCATCGACTGGTGGCAGAGGCGCTGGCTCGCGAGGGACTGCGAATGATGCACCACGCGGTGCTGGCCGCCGTCGCCGAGCTGGGACCGGTGTCCCAGGCGGATCTTGGCCGAAGCCTGCGCGTCGATCCCAAGGACATGGTCGCGATCGTCAACGATCTGCATCGAGAGGGTTTGATCGCCCGCACCCCCGATCCAGCCGACCGACGCAAGAACGCCATATCCATCTCGACCGCCGGGAGTCGACGCCTGCGACGTACCGAAAAGCTGGGCGACGAAGCCAACGACGAACTGACCGCCGCGCTCACACCGGCAGAGCGTGACCAACTCGTCGACCTGCTGGCCCGCATCGTCTCCCCGGTGGAACCGTCGTCATAGCGCTTGACTGGCCACACGGTGAGTCTCGAGCGGCCGGCGAATGTCCTGTCATGCCGCTGAGCGTGCTCGCTCCTCGGGTCGTGACCTAGGGAGCCCATTCTGGGGATCAGGGTGCTAGACAGGTCAGCGCCTCGGCAGCGAGTCGTCGAACCTCACACCAGCCACGGTCACCGAACCAGGCCGCATCCGAAGCCACAGCGCCCTGCCGATCCGACACGGCGACGACTGCGGCCACGACCGCGCGGATCACGTCGGCCTCGTCACCGTTGCAGAGGATTGTCCCAACGGACGTGACCGGATCCACCAAATCCCACGGAGTGTCGTCCACCAACCAGTGGACAGCGTTCGTGAGATCGGGAAATCGTGTGTCCCGGCCGGCACCGTCCAGCGCAGGACGCTCCGCTGCAAGGACTACGAGTGCGGAGATCACATCCTCGCGCCGTTCCGGCCATGCGACGTTCACGGGCCCATGGTGGCATGCCGGCGAATCGGTCCTCCGCTGCTCCTCTCGCACACAGAAGCCCGCTCATGTTGAGGTCAGGTCAGGTATGACAGGGAAGATGGTGCACAACGTAATCGGGAGGCAGGACGGGTGGGGTTGCGCGACACTCCCTGGGTGATCACGATGCAGCCCGTTCTGGAGGTCCACGCGCCTGACGGCTTCGCCCTCTGGCCGGTCGCTGAGGTCGATTCGTTCGGCTATCTGGCGCTCAACGGCGAACTCACGCCGCTGGAGGTCGGGACAGCGGTGATGCGCATCGCCGGCTGCAACGACATCGCACCTGAGGACGACAACCGCCCATCCCGCCCCGCCGACCCACTGGGGTCGTTCTTGCACGGCCTGCTCACCTTCGACATGCTCTTCGCGGCCGGCGGCCTGCGGGTGACCGACAGCGCCACGAGCGTGGCGTTCCTGCCCGGCTGCTGCAACGGTCTGGAGGACTGGCGCGAGTGGCACGAGGTCCTCGATGGCAGCGGGCAAGCCTGGTTCGGGCACGATCCCGCTCCGCGCGCCGAACGCCACGGCGAGACAGTCCGGCTGACCGTCGACGCCGAGCAGAACGACAGTCCGGTGATCGAGTTGCCCGCCACCGATCTCCGGCGCCTCCTCGCCGAAGCCGAACACGATCTCGCCGGCTTCCTCACGCTGGCAGCCGACTGGGCCGCCCAGAACCTGCCCCGCCACGCCGCCCCCGTCACCGCGGCCCTCGCCCGCGCACTGGACCTCCCGACACCGACCGAACCCTCAGCCGGAAACCTCGAGGCACACGCCGACACCGCTTGACCTGAAGCTGAGAGATACCGGTGGCCGTGGGTCGCAGTGATGGGCGAGGTTGTGTGGTCGGTGACGGCGTCCGAGCTGGCTGCTGGCTGGACGGCTTCTGGACGCAACTGTGGGCTGAGTCGACCTGCCGCAATCGTGGCTGCCGTCGCCGTCGGCGCTCCTACGTTGGGCGGTGGATGCGTAGTCGACCGCCATCCTCGCCCACGGCGACGATCGGACGGGAAAAGAACACGCCGGCGGGGCCGGCGCTCCGCCGGGTCTAGGGGGAGCTACCGCCGGTCAGGGGTCGAATTGCTTGCCTGCGGGTGAAACCGGTGATTGACACGTGCGCCGAGAACGGCTCCGATCTCATCCTGACGCGTTGTGGGGAATCAGGCGCCGCGGTGGCTCTTGCGGCCAGTCACCTTGTTGTAGATGACCAGGACGATGACCGCGCCGATGACCGACCCGATCCACCCGGCAGGCTGAAAGCCGCGGATACCGACTGTGAGCAGGCCGAACAACAGGCCACCCACGACCGATCCGACAACGCCCAGCACGATCGTCCGGAGCAGGCCGATGTCGTCCTTCCCGGGGACCAGGGCTCTGGCCAGGAATCCGGCGATCAGACCGAACAGGATCCAGCCCAGGATGGTCCAGAACATCATCTCTCCTCATGTCAGTCGGACGGATGATCACAGTACGACGGAACACTGCCTGTCCGCCAAACGGAGATGATCAGGCGAGCGGGTTCCTGTCAGGGGCGGATTTTGACGGTCATCCGGTGGCCGAGAGCCGGTTCTCTACCTCGTGCGCGGCGAGGCGGGCGGGGTGTTGGTAGAGGTCGAAGTCGCGGTGGCCGTCCTGGGGTGTGGTGTAGTCGGCGCGACCGTCGGCCGCGTGCAGCAGCATCTCCTTGACCACCAAGCCGCCCATGCTGTGGGTGACAAAACACAGCGGACGCTGCCCGATCCCGTGACCCTGCAGTTCAGCCAGCAAGTTGATCGCACGGTCCTGGATCGGCATCGAGTCGCCCAGCCAGCTCTTATGGGGGTCGCCGTCGAGGCCGTGCACGAAAACGACATCCAGCACCGGGTCCTCGTCCGTACCCACATTGACGAGCTCGGTCACCGGTTGCCCCCACATCGATTTCGGGCCGACCCGCCGCGACCTCGGCTTGGTGAACTGTCGCTTGGCGCCGCATCCGTGTTACACGCCCGATCACCGTCCGTAAACAACCCTTCATGTCGCGGGGCGGGCGTGGTCCCGACGCTGCCGAGCCCGCCTGTGCCGGTGGACACGGGGACTCGCACGGCTCAGCGCGCCTTATGGTGGCGGCGAGTGGCAGGCGGTCGTGATCGGATATCGGCCAGCGCCCACGGCTTCTGGCCGTGTCGCAGGTGGCCGGCGAGAAGGTATCTGACCCCTTTGGGCGTGAAGTTGGCGTCGTGAACGGCGGCGGGGGTGAGCTCGATGCAGTTCCAGGAACACCCGCCCGGTGCTGGAGGGAGCTGCTCAGTGAAGTCCCCCGAAACCGAGTTGTCCCCGTCGATGTGCGCGATGAACACGTATTCGTCGTCAACGCCGGTCTTGTCGATACTGATGAGCGCCCCAATGGTCGTATTGAGGTTCGCCTGCTCGCGGAGGGCACGCCGCAATGCGTCCTCGAACGGCCCCTCGGTGTCGTCGACCCCGCGGCCCGGCAGGAGATGTCGATGGGTGCCGTCAGGCAAGTCTTGCCGTACGGCGAGCAGGTATCCGTTCGGCGCCTTGATGACCGCGCTCAAGCGAACAGACATGAACAGCTCTTCCTGCCGGGTCGGCCCCGTTGAACACCGGTGGGCAATTCTCGCTCATGCCGCTGATCGGTCGTCACGGTGTGGTGGGGTGATCAGGCGATGATGGCGGGGGTTGGAGGGATTTCCACGTGATTTCGGGGAGCGGGCCGCTGGTGATGTCGAGGTCTGCGCGGGCGCGGGCATAGAACTCGTTGCGTAGTCGCATGGCATTCCGGTAGGCGTTCGTGAACGCGGCCGCGTCGGGGTGCTCCTCGCGCAGGATGTACTCCAGTTGCCACACCTGCTCGCTCCATGCTCGTGCGGCGGAGATCGTCGCCGGCTCGCCGAGGAGCAGGACGGTCTCCCATCGTGCGGCTCGTTCGGTCTCCCCCTCGGCGAGGTCGGCGAACGCGGAGTCGAGGTCGATGGGCTGACCTGTGGGCAGCAGCTTTTGGGTCTCCGCGATCCGACGGCACAGCCGGACCATGTGCTTGACCGCGTTGGCGTACTCCGAATACGCGAGCAGACGCTTGTCGTCCCACCGGGCAGATTGTGTTCGCCGCCAACGGGCTCGCTCGGTCAGGGAGGTGACGACGAACGTGGCGGCCGAGCCGAGCAAGACACCGGCGATGGTCAACACCTGCGCAACGATCGGGTTCACAGATCACAGCTTGCCATCTCCCAAGACGTCCTACGTACCCATTCGGAGATGGCGACAAGAGAGGCTTGCACCCTCGCCGACCCGTCGACGCGGGCAGCGCACGCTCATGCCGCAACGAGGCCCCCGGGCAGGCGGCTGGACCAGCCCACGCCGCCCGGTCGTGCCGCTCGCCGGTGGCAGCGCTGACATGTGTGGATTGCGCAAAAATTACTGAAAGTTCGTACATTTCGCGCTTCGGGAGATGTGCGTTCGGCGGTTACGATGAGCTTTCCGGCGGCAGTGGTGACCGGCAGGCAGGAGACGACATGAGTGCGCCACGTGCGCCGTTTCGGTTCGGCGTCGTTCTGGTGTCCGAGGCGTGTTCCCGGGCGGAGTGGGTGGCCAAGTGCCGCCGCGCGGAAGAACTCGACTACGACGTCGTGTCTGCCTGTGAGCACGTGAACCTCCCGTCTCCCTTTCCCTCCGTGATCCTCGCGGCGGAAGCGACGGAGCGGCCGAGGATCGGTATCTACGTCCTGAACACCAGTTTCCACAATCCGACGCTGCTGGCCCGGGACGTGGTCACGGTGGATCAGTTCGTGGAAGGCCGGCTCGAACTCGGGCTGGGCACAGGCTATGTCGAATGGGAATTCCAGAAGACGGGGATTCCCTTCGGTACCCCGGGCAGCCGGGTGGACCGCCTGGAGACGACGATCGGCGAGCTGCAGCGCCTCCTCTCCGACCCGGAGCACCCGAAGTCGGTGCAGCGGCCGCATCCTCCGATCCTGGTCGGAGGGCATGGCGATCGTGTGCTGCGGCTGGCGGCGCGGAACGCGGAGATCATCAGTTTCGTCGGTGCCCAGTACCGCCCGGAGTACGGGCGGATGGTCATCGCACCCGCCGAGGAAATGGTGGAGCGGGCCGAGTTCGCGCGCCGCGCGGCCGGTTCCCGGGCCGATGAGATCGAATACAACATCCTGTCCAAGGCGACCGTGATCACCAAGGACCGGAGGTCCGCGCTCGATCAGGTCCGCCGTTTCGCGCCGCACCTGGACGACGAACAGATTCTCGCCGCTCCGACGGTGTCGATCGGAACGCCGCGGCAGATCGCCGAACAGCTCCGGGAGAACCGTGAGGTGTACGGGATCAACTACATCACGGTGATGGAACCGGCGATGGAAGCCTTCGGCAAGGTGATCGAGGCCATGCGCTGACCGGTCGTGCGAATGGCCCGCGGTCGGTCCGCGACTGGAGTCGACGACGCTGGTACCGGTCCTTTCCGGACAACCATCTGTTGCCGCAGCGGTCGAGCACACGCGGTCGCACGCGGAGCACGATCGGGTCAGAAGATGAAGGCATCTACGACCACGGGACCCCGCTGATGCGCCGCCAGCTTCTGCAAGCGCTCGAAACCCGAAGCTGGGGGAGTGGTTCCCGTACCTGCTGCCAGGTTCGGCAAGGCAGCTCCGAGAGCCATTGGACGACTGAAGCGCTGCCCCTCCGAGGAGGAGCAGGGCTTCTGACCTGCTAAAACAGGTGGTGCGCGATACTGGGATTGAACCAGTGACCTCTTCCGTGCTGATTGCTGTTGTAGTACAAGCAGAACTCGCCGTCTTCGCAGACGCCGTTCCGTGCCGTCGCGGCCTGTGCCGACGGGGTGACCAGGAGAGTGCCGCTCAACGCCAGTGCCACGCCGACAAGTGTGACCATCAATCTTCCCTTTCTCTCTGCTCGCGGCGAATCAGCCAGTGCGCGATGGGCGGACGTGCGGGACGCCGGGGAAGCGATGAAGGGCAAACTGCCGCTCATTCGGCGGCCCGCCACGCGATGTCCGCCATTCGAGATGGTCTTCGACTACGAGCGCTTCGTTCCCGGGTGTCGCCATTTCGAGGACTGAGCGGCCGGCTTGCGGCAACCGGGGTCTACCGGTCGGCCACTGATATCTTGCGGTCCATGGCAGAGCCCAATGCCACTGACCACGACCGACAGGCCGATCCGCCGCGCCGTACCGCCGGGCGCATCATCCGCGGAATCGTGCTGATCCTTGGCGCGCTCGCCCTGCTGGCCGGCGGGATCCAAGCGATTGTCGATCCGGATGCCGTCATCGCCGGCTCTTCGCACTCGGGGCGCAGAATGGACACGGACACCGAGGCGAAGCTCGGCGGCCTGCTGCTCTGCTCCTTCGGGATCACGGTGATGATCTTCGGCATCGCGCTGATCGCCACGAAGGGGCCTCTTTTCGGGAAAAGAGCCGAGTGATCCCCGGGTACCCGGCCCGGTGATGCGCCGCCCTTCCCGCAGCTGGCCCGGGCTGCCGGACGGGCGACCAGCCACGTGCGCTCGCCATACGGGGCGGTCCGGCGTTGTCATCGTCATCAATCGTATTACCGGACGGCGAGCCGTCGTGCCGTTCCGGAAAATCCGGCCGCTGCTCAGCTATCGGCGGCGGCCACGATGATCCGAACGAGTTTCCCCGACCCCCACACCAAACCGAGCCGATGCCCGGCGAGGTCGTAGTTGACCGTGACCTCGCCGTTGGCGCGGTTCACCCAGCTGTCCCGCGCTAGCGCGCCGTTCGCCCGCAGGTAGTCGTCCGCCACATGGCGATACCCGGCGAGGTCGAGCCCGGAGATCACCCGGTCGGCGCTCGGGCAGAGCCCGACATCGACGGTGACTTTCTTCACCAGCCCGTCGACCACCATGATCTCGACGCCGTCGGCACTCGGTGGCACCGGGCCCACCACACTCCGCCGGATGGACGGCCTGGGAAAGAGCCCGCGCAGTTCTGCGTACGCCGCGGACTGCTCGGACGTGTCCAGCGCGTCGTACATCGTCGTGACGACGCCGGTCAGCGACGTGCCGGAGACCGATGGCAGCCCGGTCGGGAGAGTCTTGGTCTTCGGGGGTGCCGGTCGCGGGTCCCGCCCGCCGAAGCCGGCCACCCGGTCCCAGATCCAGCCGGCCATCGAGTCGGCGACCGGCTCGTCGGGGTGTCCGGGCCGGCGTTTGACGAGAGCCCCGAACGCGACGGCGACCAGGTAGGTCCCGTCGTCATCGGTCATCACCTGTTCCCAGACCTCGTTCTCCGGCCAGTCCGGATGCCCTGCCTGGTCGGCATCGATCTCGGCGTCCATGGCGATGATCTCGGCCGCCGACATCAGGCGGAACGGCTCGGCCAGGCCCCAGACGGCGCCGGAGCCGGGCTGCTGGCCGTCATGCCAGGCCACCAGGTCCTCCGCGACCAGGGAACCGATCCTGTCGCGGTCCGGATTCTTCGAGATCGAGGCTCCCGGCCGCAAGGTGGCACGCAGGTCGGCGGGCATCACCTCCTCCAACGCCGCCAGCGCGGAGGCCAGGTCGATGCCGAGCTTCCGGTCGCGGAGTCGCTGCCACGCCATCTCGATCGCACCGGTGCGGCGGATGTCCGCCAGGCTGATGTCCTTGTCCTGTGCGTTCTCGACGATCCGCAGCATCGTCCTGGCCGTCTCCACCAGGCTCTGCGCCAGCTCTTCGGTCGGATCCTCGCGCAGCAGCCGCAGACCGAGTTGTTCGGCGTCGTCGAACCGGTATTGCACCAGGTAGGACCAGCCGAGCATCAGCGCGATCCAGGAGTCCGCCGCGTCGGCCCGGATGGCCTCCTCGGCCGCGGCGATGAACCGGTCGGGTGGTGCGAGGCTCTCCAGCAGGTACTCCGCGCGTTTCCCCAGCGCTTTGGGGAGCTTGTCCGGCGTCTTCCGTGAACACAGTGCCACCGCTTCGTCGAGTTGACGCCACCCGTCCTCGTGCTCCCCGGAGAGTGCCCGGGCGGAGCCCAGCTGCATCCAGTCGTCCCAGTCCTCTTGCTCCTCGGCCAGCACGATATGCGCCCACCGCAGCGCCTCGGCATGATCATGCTCGGCCGCCGCCATCCGCCGAAGCGCACGCGCGGCCCAGAGGAACTGGCCGTCGCGGCGACCGGCTATCCGAACGTAGAGACGCCGCGCCTCGTCCGCGTCGCCGCAGGACTCACGGTGATAGGCGAGCACCATCGACGCGCTGCTCCGCTCCGGCTGGGCCGCGAGAACCTGCAGTGCCAGCTCGGCGACCCTGGGATGCGTCGGCTGCGCTTCGAGGAGGTTCCAGGCCAGGTCCAGGGTGCGCTCCAAGGTATCGGCGTCGCTCATCGCATTCCTCGCTTGACCCGGTACGCCCGGAGCTGGTCGAAGGTGCCGTCGTCGACGCCGAACTCCAGCACCGGCGCCACCTGGTCGAACCAGGACGTCGTGGACGGGGTGATGCCACCGACGGCGGCCAGCAGCGCGCCGGTGGTGACCGGCACCAGCTCGCCCTTGCTCATCGACTCGACCATCGCCTGCTGCAACACGGTGGTCGTCAGGTGGCTGAGATCGGCACCGGAGAACCCTTCGGTCGCCGCCGCGACGGCCACGACATCGACGTCGTCGGCAGGCTTGCCGTCCAGCGCGCCTTGGACGATCGCCGCCCTGGCGACCGCGTCCGGTGGCAGCACCAGCACCGTCTTGTCGATCCGGCCCGGCCGGCGCAGGGCGGTGTCGATGTCCCACGGCCGGTTCGTCGCGGCGAGGAAGTAGACCCCGTCGTTCGCGCCGGCCACGCCGTCGAGCTCCTCCAACAGCTGAGTGACGAGCATCCGCATCGAGTGAGACCCGCCGCCACCGGAGGTGCGCCGTCCGCCGAGCGCGTCGAACTCGTCGAAGAAGATCACGCACGGTGCTGCCGCGCGTGCGTGCCGGAACACGCTCTGGATCGCCTTCTCGCTCTCCCCGATCCACTTGCTGAGCAGGTCCGCGAGGGTCACGTGGATGAAGGACGCGCCGAGATCGCCGGCGATCGCCCTGGCGACGTACGTCTTGCCGCAACCAGGTGGGCCGTACATCAGCAGCGATCCGCCCGGCTTCTGCCCGAACGCCGCCGCCAGCCTGGGATTGCGCAGCGGAGCGAGAAACGCGGTGTCGAGGTGCCGTTTGACCTCGGCGAGTCCCGCGACGTCGGCCAGCGTCACCGCTGGGCGTTCAGCGTCCCACAGCGACGCCGAAGCGGCGGCGCTCTCGTCCTGCCGGTCCTCGTCGGCCGGGCTTGTCACGGTCTCGGCGGGCGGCGGGTTCGAGGTCCGCAACCGCGCTGCCATCAGCCGGGCGCGAAGCAAGCGGATCCGCGCCGGATCACCGCCGTGTGCCTCGAACGCCATCACTTCGGCGGCGGCGCGGTCCGGGTCCTGCTCCAGCAGGAGCGTGATGAAATCCTCGCGCAGAGCCAGATTGCCGGGGTCGGCCTCCACTTCGCGTGCGATCACCTCGATGAAGCCGTCACCGTTCACCGCGCGTCTCCTTCTCCGGTCATTCCGTTCTCTCTCGTCCGGGCCGCCGTTACGTCCGTTTCCAGACGAGAGACAACCATCCCGTGGTTCGTGGTCGACAGGCGGCCGTCCTTGCGCGCGTGATCCCTGCCAGGGGTGACTGGGGGACGGTCCCTGATGTGCGTCGAACTCGCCGGCTGGACCGTGATGTGGTGACGGCAAGGACAAACGGAGTTACCCCAACCCCGCGACGGCCGAATCCCTTGATCGTGCGATGTTCTTCGGCGGCGACGCGCTCATTCCTGTGCTCGGCCTGTGTTTCCTCATACACCCCGCCGAGCCCGGATTCGCCCGTTACGGCCGGACGCGCGCTGTGCCGGGCCATGCCCCGCGAGGATTGTCGACGGATTGTCGACCGCCTCGACGATAGTGGCGAACCTCGACGGGGCCGTTCGGCTCCGCGGGAAGTGGAGGTTCGGCGTGGGCATGGGGACGGATTCCGCCGTCGAGGGTGCGGCGATCTCGCTGCCGAAGGGCGGCGGCGCGGTCAGTGGGGTGGGGGAGAAGTTCTCCGCGGATCTGTTCACCGGCACGGGTAACTTCTCGGTGCCGATCGTGGTTCCGGCCGGCCGGTCGGGACTTCAGCCGGCGCTGTCCTTGGGGTACAGCACCGGCGAGGGGAACGGGCCGTTCGGGCTGGGCTGGCAGTTGAGCCTGCCGGGAGTGTCCCGCAAGACGTCACGGGGGATACCACGGTACGCCGACGCCGGCGGTGACCGGGCCGATGTCTTCGTGCTCTCGGGCGCGGAGGATCTGGTCCCGGTCGCGGGCAGCTATCCGGGGCGGGTCCGTTACCAGCCGCGGACAGAGGGCCTGTTCGCGCGGATCGAGCACGTCCGGGACGCCTCCCGGGATTACTGGGAGGTCCGCGGCAAGGACGGCCTGCTCAGCCGGTACGGCACTCCCCGTCCTGATGGTGCGGACGCGGCCTGGCGCGACCCGGCGGTGGTGGCCGATCCGGCCGCTCCTGGCCGGGTGTTCGGCTGGCGGATCACGCGCACCCAGGACGCGCTCGGCAACGTCATCCAGTACGAGTACCTGCGCGATCAGGGCCGGGAACCCGGGCATCAGTGGGACCAGCCGCTGATCGCCCGGATCTCCTACGCGGACTACGGCGACCGTGCCGCACCGTCGTTCCTCGTCCAGGTGGACTTCGACTACGAACCGCGGCCGGACCCGTTCTCCGGCCACCGGTCAGGGTTCGAGGTGCGGACGTCCCTGCGCTGCCGTACCGCCCGGGTGAGCACGCACGCCGTCGACGGCGTCGCCCGCGCCCTCCGCGAATACCGGTTCGGCTACCGGCAGGCCGCGTTCACCGGGGCTTCGCTGCTGACCCAGGTCGACGTCGTCGGCATCGACGATCAGGGTGTGCCGCCGGGACCGGACCCGGCGCGGGAGCACCTGCCGCCGCTGACGTTCCGATACTCCGCCTTCGACCCGGCCGGTCGCCGGTGCACCGCGGTGACCGGGCCGGGCCTGCCGACCGCGTCGTTGAGCGAGCCGGGTCTCGACCTGGTCGACCTGCGCGGGATCGGGCTGCCGGACATCATCGAACTCGGTACCGCGCAACGGGTCTGGCGCAACGCCGGTGGTGGCCGGTTCGAACTTCCCCGCCCGCTGACCGAGGCACCGCCGTTCTCACTGGGCGATCCCGGTGTGCGGTTCATGGATGCCGACGGCGACGGCCGCCCGGATCTGGTCGTTTCCACGGCGGCCAGGGGCGGGCACGGCTCGGGCGTGACCGCGGGCTTCTTTCCGATGACGTTCGGGTCGGGGTGGAGCCGCCGCTCGTTCCAGCCCTACCGGCAGTCCCCGTCGGTGAGCCTGGCCGAGCCGAACGTGAAACTGGTCGACCTGGACGGGGACGGACTGACCGACGTGCTCCGCTCGGGCAGCCGCCTGGAGTGCTGGTTCAACGATCCGGACCCCCGGCTGGCGTGGCGGCGCACCGCGGTCGGCAACGGCACCACCCCCCAGGTCGATCTGGCCGACCCGCGCGTGCGGCTGGCGGATATGACCGGAGACGGGATGCAGGACATCGTGCTGCTGCGCAACGGAAACATCGCCTACTGGCCGAACCTCGGGTACGGCAGGTGGGGGGCCAAGGTGACGATGCGCGGAGCACCCCGCTTGCCCGACGGTTTCGATCCGCTCCGGGTGCTGCTCGGTGACGTCGACGGGGACGGAGCCGCCGACCTCGTCTACGTCGATCGCGAGCGGGTTCTGTTGTGGGGTAACCAATCCGGCAACGCCTGGACCGAGGCGCCGGTCACCATCGCCGGTACCCCGAGCGTGACGGACACGGACGCGCCGCGGCTGTCCGACCTGTACGGCACCGGGATGGCCGGCCTGCTCTTCAGCAGGTCGGCGGGCGGCCCCGGCCGGACGCACCTGCGGTTCCTGGACTTCTCCGGCGGGGTGAAGCCCCATCTGCTCGAAGAGATGGACAACAATCTCGGAGCCACCACCAAGGTGACGTACCGGCCGTCCAGCCAGGAGTACCTGCGTGACCAGGCCGATCCGGCGACCCGGTGGCGCACCACCCTGCCTTTCCCGGTGCAGGTGGTCTCCCACGTCGAGGTGACCGACGCGATCTCGGGCGGCAGGCTGACCACGGAATACCGGTACCACCACGGCTATTGGGACGGCGTGGAGCGGGAGTTCCGCGGATTCGCGATGGTCGAGCACTTCGATACCGAGACTTTCGCCCCGGCCGGGCAGCCGGTGCACTACTCGCCACCGACGTTGACGAAGAGCTGGTTCCATGCAGGGCCGGTCGCGGCGGTCGAGGCAGGGGACTGGACCGAACTGGATCTGCGGCACGAGTACTCGAATCTCGACACGCCGATGCTGTCCCGCCCACCGGAGCAGGCCGCGTTCCTGGCCGGCTTGCCCCGGATCGCCCGACGGGCGGCGCTGCGCACCCTGCGCGGGCGACTGTTGCGCACGGAGTTGTACGCGCGGGACGGCACGGACCGCGAGAACCGCCCCTACACGGTGTCCGAGACGATCTCCGGTGTCCGGGAGGAATCGCCGTCGGGCACCCCGAGGGAACGGATCTTCTTCCCGTTCGGCCTCGGCAGCCGGACCACCCAATGGGAACGCGGCGACGAGCCGATGACCCGGTTCACCTTCCCCGCGGGCTACGACGCGTACGGGTTCCCGACCGGGCAGATCGCCATCGCCGTGCCCCGCGGCCGGGACCCGATGTCCGCGGTCGCGGCGGCTTCGCCATACCTGGCGACGTATTCGACCACCGAGTACGCCCGCCGCGACGACGCGGGCCACTACCTGATCGACCGGGTCGCCCGCGCCACCGGCTACGAGGTGGTCAACGACGGTCGCCTCGCCGTCGAAGACCTCCGCGACGCGATCCTCACCGGCGCCGGGGTTTCGTTGCGGGTGACCGGGCACTCCCGGACCTACTACGACGGCGACGCGTTCGCCGGACTGCCGCTCGGCGTGCTCGGCGACCACGGGCTGCCGATGCGGGCCGAGTCCCTCGCGTTCACGGAGGGATTCCTCGACACCCTTTACCGCGCCGACGACCCGGCCAAGGTCGGTCCGCGGCCGGTGTACCTGGCGCCGGGCGGGGCCACCGCTTGGCCGGCGGAGTACCCCCAGGAGTTCCGCGACCTGCTGCCGCCGCTGGCCGGGTACGTCAGCTACCGCGACGGCGAAGTGCCGGGCTCGCCCGGTGGGTATTACGTGACGAGCGCGCGGCACCGCTACGACCTCCAGGTTCCCGGCCGGGTGCCGCGAGGGCTGCCGGTCGCGTCGCTCGACCCGCTGGGCGCGCAAAGCCGCGTCGACTACGACCAGCACGATCTGCTTCCGGTACGGGCGGTCGATGCCGCCGGGCTCGCGACCGTCGCGTCGAACGACTACCGGGTCCTGCAACCGTTCACGGTGACCGACGTCAACGGGAACACGTCCTCGGTGACCTTCTCCCCGGCCGGGCTGGTCACCGCGCACTACGTCCGTGGCAAGAACGGTGAGGGCGACCGCGACGCACCCAGCACGCGGATGAGCTACGACCTCCTTGCCTTCGCCGAACGGGGCGTGCCCGTATCGGTGCGCAGCGCCCGGCGCGTGCACCACGACACGGAAACAGCCGTGGGGGCGGCCGAACGCGAGCAGGTGATCGTATCGGTGGAATACTCGGACGGCTTCGGCCGGATGCTGCAGACTCGTTCGCAGGCCGAGGACACCCTGTTCGGTCTCCCGGCCTTCGGTGGCGGGGTGATTCCGGCCGATCTGTCGGCGCCGGTCGGTGACACCGCCGGACGAACCAGGGCAGCGGCCGACCCGGACAATGTGATCGTTTCCGGCTGGCAGATCCACGACAACAAGGGCCACGTGGTCCGGAAGTACGAGCCGTTCTTCTCCACCGGTTATGACTACGCGCCGCCGCTCGACGTCCAATTCGGACAGTCGGCCACGATGTTCCACGATCCGCGCGGCCACGTCGTCCGGACGCTGAACCCGGACGGCAGCCAGCAGCGGGTCGTGTTCGGAATCCCGGTCGAGCTGAGCGATCCGGACCGGGTTGTGCCGACACCGTGGGAGACCTACACCTACGACGTCAACGACAACGCGGGCCGCACCCATCCCACCGAGTCGCAGCCTTACGCCGAGCACTGGAACACCCCGGCCAGCACTGAGGTCGACGCGCTCGGCCGCACCGTGCGAGCCGTCGCCCGCAACGGCCCGGCCGCCGCCACCTGGTTCACCACCCGGTCCGCCTACGACATCCAGGGCAACCTCGTCTCGATCACCGACGCCCTCGGCCGCGAAGCCTTCCGGTACACCTACGACCTGGCCAACCGGCGCTGGCGGATGGACGGTATCGACACCGGCCGCCGCGACTGCGTCCTCGACCCCCTTGCCCGGCCGGTCGAGAGCCGCGACGGCAAGGGCGCGCTGAACCTCGGCGTGTTCGACGTGCTGCACCGGCCGACCCGGGCGTGGGCGAGGGACGACGCCGCCGGAGTTGTCACCTTGCGGCAGCGGATCGACTACGGAGACGCGGGCACTCCCACTCAGCCCGCGGCCGACCGCGCCGCCGCTCGTGTCCGCAACCTGCTCGGCCACCAGGCGAGCCATCACGATGAGGCCGGGCTGGTCACCGTCGACCTGCTCGATTTCAAGGGCAACACCCTGCAGGCGACCCGCCGGGTGATCGCCGACGCACCTGTCTTGGCCACCTACGAGGCGGCCAAGACGACGGGTTGGCGGGTGGCACCGTTCCGGGTGGACTGGACGCCCGCCGCCGGCCAGACCCAGGATCAGCGCGACGCGGCCCTGCTCGAAACCGGCCGCTATGTCACGACAACGGCGTACGACGCACTGAACCGCGTCACGCGTCACGCGTTTCCGGCCGACGTCGAAGGTAAGCGCCGCGAACTTCGGCCGACGTACAACCGGGCTGGAGGATTGGACCAGGTCCGGCTCGACGACACCCTCCACGTCCAGCGGATCGCCTATGACGCCAAGGGGCAGCGGGCGCTGATCGCCTATGGCAACGGGGTGATGACCCGCTACACGCACGATCCGCGCACGTTCCGGCTCACCCGGCTGCGCACCGAGCCGTACCTCGCGGCGGACGCGAACACCTACCATCCACAAGGGACGGTCCTGCAGGACTACGGCTACGAATACGATCTGGCCGGGAACATCCTCATCGTGCACGACCGGACTCCGGGCAGCGGCATCCGGAACAACCCCGAAGCACTGGCCGCCACCGACCCTCGGCTGCGCGCGCTGCTCGGCAGCGGCGACGCCCTCGACCGGAGATTCGGCTACGACCCGATCTATCGCCTGCTGACCGCGACCGGCCGCGAACACCAGGCACCGCCCGCCGGGGATCCGTGGATCGATCCGCCGCGTGGCACCGACATCACCAAGGCCCAGGCCTACCTCGAGACCTACCGCTACGACGCCGTAGGTAGCGTCCGGCAACTCGCGCACGCCGGAACGGGCGGGTTCACCCGGGACTTCACGGTCGAGACCGGCAGCAACCGGCTGAAGCGGATGACCATCGGTACGACACCGTATGACTACACCTTCGATGCCAACGGCAATCTGACCGCCGAAACCAGCACCCGGCACTTCACCTGGAACCACGGCGACCAGCTGTCCACCTTCGCCACTCAGACCGCGGGCGCCGAACCCTCCGTCCACGCGCACTATTTGTACGACGCCGAAGGACGGCGGGTGAAAAAGCTCGTCCGCCGCCAGGGCGGCGCCGTCGAGGTCACCCATTACGTCAGCGAAACCTTCGAACACCACCGCTGGACGGGGACACCGAACGGCCAGAACAACCACGTCCACGTCATGGACGACCACCAGCGGATCGCCATCGTCCGGATCGGTGTCGCCCATCCCGACGACCGCGGCCCCGCCACCGCATTCCATCTCGCCGACCATCTCGGCAGCAGCACCGCTGTTCTCGATGGCACCGGTGCGCTGACCAACCGCGAGGAATACACCCCCTACGGCGAGACCAGCTTCGGCAGTTTCACCCGGAAACGGTATCGCTTCACCGGCAAGGAACGAGACGAAGAGAGCGGCCTCAACCACCACGGTGCCCGGTACGCGATGGTCTGGTCCGCCCGATGGATCTCCGGCGATCCGATCGGGGCTTCCGGGGGAGTGAACCAATACCTGTACGCCGCGGCCAATCCCGTCGGCTTCCATGATCCGGCGGGCACTGAGCCGGAGAAACCCAAGACCGGCGGCACGACCGGATCGGGCGAGGATCAACGGACGCAGTCGGCCGGACAGGCCGCCGTCGGCGTGAAGGACGCCGCCGAGCGGGAGGTCTACAAGGCGAAAAGCAGGTCTGCGTCCCGAAACGCCGTCAAGAAGATCGACAATCTGGCGAAAACTCCCGGTAACCAGCTAGACGCCGGAGTGAAGGCGTGGGACGCCTCGAAGCAGAGAAATCTCTTGCGCGAGCAGACCAGGGTGAAACTCAGTCCGGGAGGCCGGGCGATATCCGAGGCACTCGACAAAAGCCAGACGTGGCATGAATTGGTGAAGAAGTACGGCTCTCCTTGGGAGAGCTACCAGAACGCCGAGAAGATCGCGTCGGCAGCGGGGCGGAGCCGCGTGTGGTTCAGCCGCCTGTCCCGTGGTATCGGCATCGCTTCGGCGGCGCTGCTCGTCTACAGCGTCTACAAAGGACTGGAACGCGTCGCGAACACGCCGGCGGGTCAGCGGCCGGGCGTCGTAGGCGAAGAGGCAGGCGGAATCGGTGTCGGCCTGGCTGCCAGCGTCGGAGGCGGAGCGCTCGCGGCCACCATGCTCGCCACGGCGCCCGCGTGGGTCGTCGTCGGTGGCGTCGTGGTGGCCGGAGCCGTGATCGGTTACGCCGGTGCGAAGCTCGGAAGCTGGATCGGCGGTGCGATCGGACGGATCTGGGACAGTCCGGTGGCGACCGTTCCGCATGTCGAACTCACGATGCCGGAAGAGCACATCGGACCGGTGGTGCAGACCGCGCACGACGACCCGCCGCCCCCGCCGCCGTCGCCGGAGCACACCTCCAGCCCGTTGATGCGGATGCGTGCGGAGCCGAGGCCGAGCCGCCCGCTGAAGCAACCCGCGCTTTCTGTCACCAAAGGGCTTTGAGCACCCCCATCGGGATGAAGACTTATCGGAAGGATCCGTTGTGACTATCGAAGACTTGTCAGTGGGGAATGGCGGACAGGCGTTGTCCATGGGGCCTCAGGCGATACCGCCACAACCGCAGCCGAACCGGTCACCGCGGGTGTCTGTCAGCCCGCCGGCGGGGAGGGTGCTCGCCGGTGTTCCGGTGGTGATGTCGGTGTTCACGGACCCGGGTGTGCGGTGGAGATGGAATGCGGGGGCCGCTGAGTGGATGGATTCTCCGGTGGTCACCTACACCGGCGAAATCTCGCTCACTCGTGACAACGTCGAAGTGATCGCGGGCAGGTCCGTAACGTTTCCGAGCCCGGGTGACCATGTCATCACCGCCGCGGCGAATACCGTGGAGGGACAGGTCATCACATCCGCCCCTGTGACAATCCACGTGGTGGCGGCCGTGGGACCGGCCTTCACCGTGACAGCGCCGGCCGCGGGCACCGTGGTTCCCCTTCGCGAGGGCGGCGGACAGGTCGACGTGCGGGTCGCCATTCCCGCCGACCAGTACTTCCCGGTCACGGTCGCCATCGCCCGGGATGGTCAGGCCTTCTCCGCCGAGACGATCTCCAGCACCTCGTACCAGCTGACCGTGCCACTCGGACCGATGCCGCTGGGACCGCGAACGATCGCGGTGAACGTCTCCGACCGCGACGGCCTCAACTCGACCAAGACCGTCACGGTGACCGGACGCGACGTCGCGCCGCCTGACCTGCGGATCGACGACCCGCTGCCCTCGGCCAACATCATCGGCGACGTCAACGGGGCGGTGACCGTGCGCATGCGCGGCGGCACCGCCGACAACCAGTCGGGAATGGTCGGCGGTCAGGCGTCCGTGGCATGGGCGCTGGCCCCGACCGGAACCAGGACCGCCGCGGTTCCCCGGGCGGCGGGCGACTTCACCGCGTGGACCGCCGACGTGCCGATGACCGGTTTCGGTGCGCACACGATCTACCTGTGGGCGACCGACCAGGCGGGCAACGGCACCCCGGCCGACGCGCCGGAGGTGGTGCCGGTCGTCGTGATCAGCTCCTTCGTGCCGTCCACTTTGGACGAACGGCTGAACGAGCGACAGTACCTGGCCGCGCTGCTGTCGTTCGCGCAGGAACAGGTCACCCTGCCAGGAAACCCGCTGCCGCAGCTGGACACCGCCACACTGGTCGCCGCGCTCGGCCAGCCGGTCGACCGCCTGAGCCAGCCGCTGTCCGCGGCGGCCGATCGCGGCGGGCAGGAGATCAACCAGCTCAGGGTCCCCATCGAGCTGCTGCGGGCCCACATCGCCGCCACGCACACCGCGACCGAGCCCGGTGCCGCGATGGAAGCGAGCTACCGCGACGCGGCCTACACGTCCCTGCTCGCCTCCTACGGGACGAGCTACAGCCGGCTGAGACAGGTTCGAGGCGCGACTCCGGCGGCGCGCCAGGCGCTGGCCGCCGAGCTGGGCATCCGGCTGTCCCCGAAGACGCCGGACGAACTGGATCAGCTGACCTTGGAAGGCGGAAGGCTCAGCGAGACGACGCTGGAAACCTTGTTCGGCTTGCCCGCCAGCACGGGTACCGACCCGCTCAGAGCGCCGCCGATTCCGCTGCTGCGCACCTGGCAACTGGCGGCGCAGGCGCTGACCTGGGCCGAGCAGGACCAGCGCCCGAACCCGCCGCGGAAGTTCCCGGTCCTGCTCGACCCTGACCTGATCGGCGCGCCCGATGTGGTGCCAGGGCCGAAGGGCGACCCCGTCCGTGCCCTGCTGACGCGGCGAGCGGGCGAGCTCAGGAGCTTCGCCAACAGCCTGGAGAAGGCGCGTGTCGCGGCCGCCACTCCGGCGGCCGGGCTCGCGGTGATGCTGACGATGGCGCTGCCCGGCGTCGACCTCGCCGATCTGGCGGCCAAGGACCAGCGGGGTGTCGACATCGGTGCCGCGCTGTCTTCCGCAGGGCTTACGCGCGGCGGGTTCCTCTTCCTGGTGGGACTGGGGCGGATCGTGGCAGGGGCCGGGGCGACCCAGCTGGAATGGGCCGACGCCAATGCGATCCTCACGGCCGCCCACAAGCCGTCGATGTACGCGGCCTGGCGCACGCAGGAAACGGCGTACGTGCTTTCGCCGGACTTCTTCGTTCTCGCCGACACCCCACCCCAGGCCAACGCCTACCGGGCCGACGCCCGCGCCCGTGCCGCCTGGCAGAAGGTGCTCCGCAGCCGCATCGCGCAGCGCCAGGACCTGATCGCCGCCACCGGTCGGGCGGTGGCGGCGGCCGAGCAGACGGCGCTGCCGATCCTGCGTGACGCGCTCCTCACCGATCTCGCTCCGACGACCACCGGCGACATCGGGGAGGAGATGTCGGCGCGGTTCTCCGTGGACGTGCTCGCCGGTGGCACCCTGCGCACGACCCGCATCAGACAGGCTCTCGAAAGCGTGCAATCCCTGTTACTGGCGAAGAGATCCGGCGAGCTGACCGCGACCCATCCCGCCTTCGCGTGGATGCTCAAGGACCCCGTCGCGTTCACCGCGGCCTGGGTCTGGATGGGCGAGCTGGGCAGCTGGCAGGCGGCGACCATGGCCTTCCTGTTCGCCGAACGGCACCTCGATCCGGCGCTGCCCGCGGCGTTCGTACCCCACGTCACCTCCGGGCAGCCGAAGCCGCTGGACACCCTTCGCGCGAACATCCGGGGCTCGGGTCCCTTCAGCGCCGCGGACGCCGTGCGAGAAGGAAACGGCTACCTGCAGGCGATCGGGATGACGGCCGTCACCTACCTGGACCCGAACGGCAGGACGGCCGGCCACCAGGACGCGCTCCGGGCCGTGTCGGCGTCGCGGCCGGAACCGGGGAACCGGGAGATCTTCTGGGCGGTGCCGCTGCTGCTCGCCCAGCGCCTTCAGTCGGCGGGGGATTTCCAGGCCGCACTCGACTGGTACTGGATCGTGTACCCGTACGACCTCGAGTCCACCCTCTCCATCTACCACCGCATCGCCACCGAGACGTCGTTCCGGCCGAACCTCACCTTCCGTCCCGGATGGACGGTGAGGGCCAAGCTCGACCCCTTCGCGCTCGTCGGCGACACGATCGCGCCGAGGCCGGCGCCGTACACCCGGTACACGTTGCTGTGCGTCATCCGGTGCCACATCGATTACGCGGACGCCGAGTTCTCCAGGGAGACCGACGAGTCGGTCGCGAACGCCCGCACGCTCTACGTCACGGCGCGGCGCCTGCTCGGTGTCGCGAAACTCCAGCCGCTCGAACCGACGAACTTCGGCGAACCAAAGCTGGCCATCCCGGAGCTGGCCTCCCTGCGGGCGAGGGTCACGGTGCAGCTCACCAAACTGCGGCAGGGCCGCAACATCGCCGGGATGCCGCGCACGCAGGGCCTGTCCACCAAGGTGACCGTGAGCCAGCCGACGCCGTTCAGGTTCAAGACGCTGATCGAGCGAGCCCGGCAGCTCGCCGGCCAGGCCGCTCAGATGGAGGCCGGTTACCTTGCCGCGCTGGAGAAGTACGACGAGAAGAGCCTGCGCCAGTTCGATGCCCTCAAGGGGATCGAACTGAGTGTCGCGCAGGTGGGCCTGGCGGCGAGCAGGGTGAAGGAGGCCAACGACGCCGCCACCGCCGCCGTCGCGCAGCGGACCAAGGCGGAAACCATGGTCACGACCTACGGTGCCGCCATCGACGCACCGCCGAACAAATACGAACAAGACCTGCTCGATGAGTTCCAGGTCATGCGTGACATCAGGGACGACATCGCCAACGAGAACGCCACGATCGGCATCGCGCAGGCCGCGGCCAGCGCGGCCAGCATCACCGATGAGATCTTCAGCGGAGGTGCCGCCGCCGCTGCCGCCGCCGTGACGGCCGGGGCGACGATCCTGAAGCGTTTTTCGGAGCAGCATCAGAACAAGGTCGAGGCACAGATGCAAGCCAACCAGCTGCAGGCCGGCCTCGCGCAGCGGCGTGACGAATGGCGGCTGCAGCAGGCCGCCGCGCAGCAGGAGACGCTGGTCGCCGCCGCTCAGGTCGACGTCGCGAACGATCAGGTCACCATCGCCACCCAGGAACAGGCGATCGCCACGCTCCAGCGCGACCAGGCGGTGGCGACGCTGAAGTTCCTGAACTCCCAGTTCACCAACGCCGACCTGTACCTGTGGATGAGCTACACCCTCGGCGGGGTCTACCGTTACTTCCTCCAGCAGGCCACCGCCACCGCCCGGCTGGCCCAGGCGCAGTTGGCCTTCGAACGGGCGGAACCGGCGCAGGTGCTGATCCGCGACGACTACTGGCAATCACCAGCACCCGCCGCGGGCGGCACCAGCCAGCTCGACCGTCGCGGACTGACCGGTGCGGAACAGCTCAGCGAGGACCTGACCCGCCTCGACCAGTACGCGTTCAGCTCCGAGCGGCGACGGCTCAACCTGTCGCAGACGTTCTCCCTCGCCCGGCTGATGCCGGTGGAGTTCCTGGAATTCCGCCGCACCGGAACGCTGGCCTTCGCGACGCCGATGGCGTTGTTCGACCGGGACTTCCCCGGCCACTACCTGCGGATGATCCGCCAGGTGCGCACCAGCCTGGTCGCACTCGTGCCACCGGACCGGGGAATCCGCGCCACGCTCTACTCCAACGGGATTTCGCGGGTGACCAGTGGCCGCGACGGCGTCTTCGAGGACATCACCGTGCGCCATGATCCCGGCATCGTCGCGCTGACGTCACCGGTCAGTGCCAGCGGTGTCTTCGAGCTCGACGTCCAGTCGGACATGCTGCTGCCGTTCGAATCCAGTGGCGTCGACACCACCTGGGAGCTGCAACTCCCGCGGGCGGCCAACCCGTTCGACTTCTCGAGCATCGTCGACGCACTGATCACCATCGACTACACCGCCCTGTACGACGACGGCTACCGCAACCAGGTCACCACCCGGCTGAACGCGGATCGAGAGCGTGGCGCGGACTGCGTGTTCAGTCTCGCCCGCGACTTTCCGGACCAATGGTACGACCTGAACAACCCGCTCAATTCCACCACCCGCTCAGTCACCATCACACTGCGCGATGTCGACTTCCCAGCCACGATCGAGGACCTCTCCACCACGTCCATCGCGGTCCGTCTCGCCGGTGACGACCCGATCCCCGACACGGTGGTGTCGCTGCATCGCGGTCCCTTCGGCGGGGACGCCACGGCCACCAACGGCATCGCCAGTACCCGGCGTGGCAACGCCGCCGCCTGGAACGCGTTGTGCGGCACCAGTCCCACCGGTGACTGGCAGCTGAACTTCGGCGCCGACGCCGCGGCCCTGTTCAGTTCCGGCGGCCTCGACGACCTGCTGCTCGTCGTCAGCTGGGCCGGTCAGGCACCCGCATGGGAGGTGTAGGGAAGACCACGCTGGGGTGATGATCGACGTCTCCAGGTCGCCGGGGTAGCGCCCGGCCGATCCGGGTTCCGGTGTGACTGCGGTGGCGGGTGTGGGGGTGTGTGGAAATAGGGACACTCAACGTCCCTATTTCCACACACCCTCTCTGGATCTGGTGGTCACGGGGACGTCTCGTGTGGGACTGCGTGGATTTTGGGTCATCTGACGTCGGCCGCAGCCACCAAGGTCACGACGTGGGGTTACGCGCGCCGTGATCTCATTGCCCACTGCTCACCGGATCATGTGTCGACAACGCCTGGGAGGACAGGGTTTTCGGCCAGGACAGGCCCCGAGGGCCATCGCCTTTCATCGCCTTGAACGACCGAAGCCCCGCCCCTCCGAAGAGGAGCAGGGCTTCTGACCTGCGAAAACAGATGGTGCGCGATACTGGGATTGAACCAGTGACCTCTTCCGTGTCAGGGAAGATTAAACTGGGCTCCCGACCAGGTATTTCCCCTGTTTTCGCAGGCCAACGGTCTCTCGTTCTTCTCGTTGGGGCGGCTTCGAACGCGTTGCGGCGCGTTCAGGTCGCCTGAATTTCGCCAGTTGATCTTGGATTGCTGGTTACGAGGAGTTACTTCGTGTCTGCCAAAGCTGCTGGTTATCCGGTCGAGCGCGATGCTGTTCTGCGGCTGGTCACCGTGATTGTCGGCGTCATCGTGGGGTTGACGTTCCTGTTCGGGTTCGGCAACGTCCTGGCGTTCGGTCTCAGGCTCGGTGTGCCGGGTTGGGTTGGTCCGCTGGTTGCACCTGCCGTGGATCTGTCGGTGCTGGCGCTGCTGATCGCGATCCGGCAGTTGTCGTTGCGTGGCGTCTCTGCCGAGGTGATCCGGCCTGCCCGCCGGCTGCTACTGGTCTCGAGCTTCGTCACGCTGGCGTTGAACGTGGCCGAACCGCTCATTGCCGGGGAGATCGGCCGGGCGCTGTTTGATGCGGTCGGCCCACTCCTGTTGATCGGCTGGGCCGACGTCGGCCCAGCACTACTCCGCGAGCTCGCCTCCACGACTCCGGCCAAAGAGGAAACGGCCGTTCCGTCGGCGTCGCCGCGTCCATGCGTGCCAGCGGCTCCAGAAGTCCCCGCGGATACGCGGCCTGAGCTGATCGACTCGTCTCCGCCGCCTACGAAGCGGTCAAGCCTGTCGAGGCTCGACCTCGTCGAGCGCGCCATCGAGGTGGACCGCCGTCATCGCGAGAAGCATCAACGTCCGATCTCAGCGGAGGGCCTGATGCGATGCTTCGGCCTGGGAGCGGAGCGCTCCCGCCTGCTGATGCGCACAGTCCGTGCTCGATGGGAGGAGCACTCACAATGTGATCCCGTCGGAGAAGTAGGCGATCGCCGAGCGCCCAGTGACGTTCGAACGGCAGGAGGATTTGTGGTAGGGGCCATTGACTGAGTTGCAGAGGCGGTCCCCGAGCAGGCTGGGGCGATGTGTCTTCCTTGCCAAGCACCCCTGGCGGCCCTTGATCAGCCCGCGCCGTTCTCAATCCTGGTCGCGGCGGGCGCGAACGTTGTCGAGGCTGTTGGGGTGCTCCTTGAGTAAGGCCGCGAGTTGGTCGGCGGGGATGACATGAGCGGCGAGGTCGGCGAACCTGTCGGCCTCGGCCTGCCAGTCACGTTCAAGGTGAGACCAGTCGGCGCCTGCGCCAACGGCTGCAACGTACTCGGCTACGGCCTGCCGCCAAGAGGGAGGAATGACTTCGGGTCCGGCTGCGGCGTTGATCATGGTGAGGCAAACGAACCCGCATTCGAGTGCGATCTCGGCGAGAGAATTGCTCAGGGCGTCTTCGTTGTAGTCGGATGTTAACTGTGGAGCGCACGGCTTGCTCGCGTCGGTTAGCACGAGTGGGAGACAGGCGCGAGCGGTAGGGTGGTGGAGGTTGCTGGCGAGTTGGTAGTACTGCCGATACGCCGAGTCCTGAATGGGCATGCCTGGGGCGGTGAAGTTCTCAGCGTATTGGCGGACCTCGTTGTCCTTGATCCAACGGTTGGCCAGCATCCAGGAGTCGGCCTTGTCTGGGCGGAGGGCCAGCATGCGCGCCAGGCTCGCTGACTCGTAAACGTCACGGGCGTAGACGCGAGCCTCGAGGTAGAGGCCGCTGGTGGCGAGGATCGTCGCGGCACGGAGGCCGCGGAAGGCCCGGGTGTAGCAGGCGAGCGCGGCCAGCACGTTCGTCGCTTTTGCGGTCTCGTTAAGGCTGGCCGTCGCGAGATTGATCATGTAGTCGATGAGGTCGAGGCCCTCGCTGATGCGTCCAAGCCAGATTCCGACCTTCTCTGAATTCTGAGCTTCTTCGGCGTACTGGTCGAGGCCACGCCACGGCCACGGCACTTGTTCGTCGGTCACACTTCCTCCTGTGTCGTCATCGTGCGGCCGGACGGTGGAGATGTCTTGCTCGCGGGCTACGTTCGAAAGCCGCTAGGTGTTTGAAGGCTAGCGAGATGTCGCTCGTTGGTAGGCCACGAGGTTTGCAGGACACAAGTTTTCGACGGCGGCCTGTTCGAGGGCTCGTACCTGGCTGGTCGTCAGCTTTCCGCTTTGTCCCAGGTTCTCCAGGTCTAGCTCTGAGTAGCGCTTCTGAGGAGCGTGACCGTCGCGCAGGACGTCCCAGTCGGCGCACGTCATGCGGCCGGTTGTCAGGGCGTCGTCGTCAGTCAGCGTCGTCTGTGCTGTGTGTACTCGATCTAAGAAAGTTATCTCAGCTTGGGTACGAGCCGGAGTAGGCGGCGCTGGGGTGTGGTCGGTCGGCGGATTGCTCGAGCAGCCTGCGAGCACGATCGAGTAAGCGATGGCTCCAAATGCAGTGGTTGAGCTCCATCTGACCTTCATATGGCCTCCATTCGTCTGTTCGTTTGTGTGTTCGCGGTCGCTGTTGGCCTAGTCACGCGAGTCGTCGGATCAGGCCGGTGTAGCCGGCGACGGCGAGTGTCGCCAAACCCCAGATGACAAACTGGATTGCCCAAAGGCCTGCGGTGAAGATCTGTCCTGCGAAGGTGTAGGTGTCGAGGTCACAGCGACTGCGGATGCCAGTGCTGGCCAGCGGAAGGCCTCGGTCCAAGCCGAGTCCGACACGTTCGATGAGGGAGCAGGTGGATCCAGGCGGGGCTGTTGCGGAGGCGGGTGCAGCAACAGGGCGTCCGGTGTCTCCGGCGGGTACGCTTCCCGCGATTATGCCGAGGAACGAAGCAAGGACCAGGGTGATGCCCAGGGCAGCGGCGACTCCGCGAACGCGGTAGCCGTATCCGGCGATCCGCCCCCACAGCCAGTGGACGGTGCGAGGGAACCACCCGCCGAGATCTCCGCGGGCACGGAGATCGTCCTGCTGGGCGCGGAGAACTGTTCGTGCTTCGTTGTCGTGTCCGTATGACTTGAGCAGGAGTGCGAGTTGCTGGTACGGCTGGGGGCTGTAGTCGGAGGTGTGATGACGTAGTAGGTGCCGCCATCGGGCTGAGTCGACGTCGGCGAAGTACGTGTAGGTCAATCCGGCGACGTTGACTTCTGCGGACGACGTCGCGTGTTCACGGTCGTTCGAGCAGATTGTTTTGGGGGAGAGGGAGATCTCTTGTACCTTGGCGACAGCGAGGTTAAGGACTTTGCCCTTCTTATTGACGAGTTCAATACCTGTGAGGTCTAGCTTGCCTTCGATCACTGAGCTCGTGAGGACGATCGAGCCGGTGATTCTAGCGTCCGCGCTGAAGTCGACGTCGTTGTGGACGCGGAGTCGTTCTGCAGACAGGGACGGGCCGGAACTGTTGGTGATCTGAGCCTTGGTCCCGACGAGCTGGGTGCCGATGTTCGCCCCCGTCAAGCGAACGGCACCGTACTGGCCTTCCCCGCGAGCGATGAATCCGTCGCTCAGGTAGATCGTCTCGCCCACATGGAGATCTCGAGCCGAGATCGCGGGGCCGGTACTGTTGCCGATCTCCGCGCCGGAGGCGTCGAGCTCACCGTCGATGCGAGCGCCGGTCATGCGGACCGCCCCACGTTCGCCATGACCGGAGATTTGGAGCCCGCCTTTCATGGATAGATCGGCTGCGATCTGGATTCCATCGGCGGAGAAGGCTGGTCCCGAGTCGTTACTGAGCCTTGCGCCGTCGAGAGCGAGACCGTTGCCGAGTTTTGCTGACCTGAGTCGGATGGTGCCATTCGCACCGTGTCCTGTGGCTTTGAACGGCTCGGACATGAAGACAGCGCCATCGACGCTGATCTGCTCGCCGATGAAGGCAGGACCTGAGGTGTTGACGAGTTCGGCCTGTGTCAGGATCAGTTGTCCGCCGATGTGGGCTTCGGCCAGACTCAAGGTTCCCCTGCCGCCGGCGCTGCTGGCGTAAAAATCTTCCTTGAGGCAGAGAGAACCGTCGACACGCAGTCGGTCCGCGGCGAGTGCTGACCCTGATTTGCTGAGAAGTCTCGCTCCAGACAGGTTCAGCTTGCCGTGAACGTGCGCTGCGATCAGTTCGACAGCGTTGCCTGTGGAGGTTTCCACGGTGAACCCATTGTCGAGGTCAAGTTTGGCGTCGACCTCGAGCCCGTTTGCGCTGAGATGCGGCAGGAACGAGCCGGTTAACGCCAGCCATGGAAGATGAGCGTCGTCCAGGGCCACGGCGTGATCGAACGTGCACCCGAGTAGGGCCAAGCCCGCCCGAGGGGCCACGTGGCGGAGATCGAGCTTGCCTGTGATTCTTGCACCAACTATACGAATACCGCGTGGATCTAGGTCTTTGCCGTCGGAGAGCAGGGCGTCACGTACTGCGCCCGCCGGTAGGTGATGACCTGGTTGCTCGCTGACCCGGAGTGACTGAATGCTGAGCGTGCTGACACGAAAATCCGTCCCGGTGCGCGCGGCTTCGAGCAGCCTTTCGGGAACGTTACTTGGGGCAGGCGTGGCCATGTTGAGTAGTCGCGGATATCGGTAGCCGGCGCAACGCTTGGACTGAATGGTGATCGTTTCGATACCGGTGGTACACGATGCCTTGGTCTCGTCGCCTTGCGGCGGTGACAGGTGCACTTCAGAAGAACTGGCGCCGGCGGAGCCGAGAAACGCAGTGTCGAAACTGGCTACTGGGCATCGGGGGTGTCGAGGCAAGGTCAGTTGAGTAACCAGGCATGATGCTGTGATCGCAAGCGTGTGTCCGGTGCCTTAGAGTGTCGAGATGTCGAGACCTCCTGCCGCTATCGTCCAGCTGCCGCCGTGGCTGTGGGGTGGTAACCCCACAGGATTCTTCGCCGATGCTGGCCTCCACGCTCGTGTGCACAACTCGGTGGACGGCACGTGGCTGGTGAAGACCGAAGAGCGTCACCGCAGGGTGTCGCCGAGTCTGGTCGAGGTTCATCACATGGCAGGGGTCCGTCAGACCCCGGCGAGGTTCGATCGAATCGCGATATTCGCAGGACCACGGCTGCGAGGCCCCTTGTCCGCACGCGAACATCAGGTCCTGTCCGAGCGCTCCGATCGGGCAATGGCCACTAAGGACATCGTCGACGCTTTCAGCGTATTGACCTTGCAGACACTTCTTGCGGACCAGAATCAACTGCCCGACATTGTCGGACACGTTCACGGTGAGCTTTTGGACTTTCGCTTCTCGGGCGAAGTTGCGGACCAGGTGTTCCCCCACGCGGGGGTTCATGTCGTTCGACGCCGGAGCGAGTTGGTGCACAGGATCAAGATGGCCGGGGTACTACTTCGCCTGGAGTACGACGCGCAGCTGACGGGCGGCGACCTGAGCGGGATCAAGGCGGCGCACGACGCAGGTCAGCTCATCTTCTCGTCATCCGAACACCTTCTCAACGGCGCGGCCTTCCTTGATGTGTACGTGGGGCCGCTGATGGGTGCGGCATCTCCAGCGATGTGGAATCTGTACGCCGCGCGCGAGTTCGGCATCGTGGTGTACAGCCTCGGACGATTCATCGTGGCAGCCAAGGGTGATGCTGCGGAGATGCTCCACTTCCTGCCGGTACGTGGTTCGCTGGAGTCTGTTCCTACCCCGACGGTCCGCCCGGACGCCTGCTCGACTGCCCTGGACTGGTGGGGAGCGAAGCTCAACAACCTCTTCGGCGTTCTCACTGACCCGGTGACTTTCACCGACCAGGCGGGACGATATGTTCCGGTGAAGCATCTTCAGGCCATAAGTACTGTTGAACAACTGTTCAAAAGGATTACTTCCCTGCAAGCTGCGCATCGTGATGTCACGGCGCGTCGAGTGCTGTTCTTTTCTGTCATGGATACGCTTCATCGTCTCACAGGTCGTCCGCTCGAGAAGCACTGTTCTCTGGAGTTCGCCACCGAGACGCTTGAGCGGCTACATGCAACGATCCCCACGGAAGCCGCAGATGTTCTGATGCCCGCAGCTGAACGTGGTGTGACGGCCTTGCGCAGGATTCAAGACGGGTTCTACCTCGCTCGGCAGTTCGGGCGAGACGAGATCGATGTCGTGGACAACGGTACGGCAACCGGCACGCTGGACCTGGAGGCTGCAGCCAGCGAGTACCTCGAGATGTTGCGGAACGCAACCCACGGATTCGGCTCGAACAGGTCGCGACGCGTCGGCCTGACGAACACGCTGCTCGCGCATCATGATGGTGATGTGCCGCATGACATCGGGTTCTTGGGATACCTATTCCTCTTGGATCTGCTGAGTCAGCCTGAAATACTCAAGGGCGCTCTCTACCGTGGTGGACGTCTTTGACGCCGCTGAGCATCGCAGTTTGATGCTGTGCTCGAGCAGGCCCGGCATGTTGGGCGATCGGCTGACGGCATCGCGATGGCGGTGGCCAGACGAGTGATCCTGACTGGCCGTCATCGGCTTCCGGTCGGGTCCGGCAGAGTGGCGATATTGTCCCATCATAGAATCACTCGATGCCGAAGAGCCGAGGCAGGAGAAGTGCGTCAGGCAGGCGTGGGGGTAGTGCCCGAAGACAGAAGTCGACGACTGTCCGCCGTCCGCTGAGTGAGGCGGACCAGTCCCCGCTCGATCATCCCGACTTCCTGGCTCTCATGGAGAGAGCCAGGAAGGCCGAGAGAGCCTCCACGCCGCGGAAGCATCACATCGTGCCCGAAAGCTACCTTCGGCGATGGGCTGAAAACGGTCAAATACGGGTGACCGAAATTGATGGCTGCCGAACGTATCTCACCTCGTCCAAGCGTGCGGCGAAAATAACCGACTATTATCGTGTGGAGTCCGATGATATCGACCCTGAACTTGTTCCTCCTCTGCTGTTCGAAGTATTCTTCAGTGATGTAGAACGCGCAGGAAAGGAATCGATCGATGTGTTGCTCGGTCTGAGCGGTGCCACGCTCGACGCGGATTCGCGATCCTCCCTTGCCCGGTACATCGCATTGCAATGCACTCGTGGTCAGAGTTACCGAAGTCAGTCTCGCAAGCTGGCTAATGATATCTTCCGGTTGCAGTACGACGGGATGACTGAAGATGGTATCCGCGCCCTGCTGAGCCGTCGAGGTATGGAGTGGGACGAGGATGTTGTCCGCGAGATTCGTCAGCAGGTCGAGGAGGTTGAGAACGGCACGCTTTTCGTCTCCCCTCAGGATGCGGCGGTCGTCGGTGAGGCGGTCCGATCGGCCGAGTGGATGGCTGAATACCTCTATGTGCGCGACTGGGTCGTTTACCGCACACCTCCGGTCCTGCTCACCTGCGATGAACCGGTGATCTTGATCGGGGGGCCCGGACAGCCCCGTGCCGAACGTCCCGGCGTCGCGACGGCTGGCGTTGTCATATTCCCGCTCGCACCGGATGCCGTACTTGTGATGTTTCGCCGTGATCTCGCACCTAGTGGGGCTCATGAACTCGATCACGCCGAGACCGCCGAAGTGAACCTTGAGATCTTGGCCAACTCGTCGCGATGGGCATTCGAACGCCCATCGCGGAACATGGCCCGCCATCGTCGGGTTCCGCAGGTTGCTGCACCGACGGAGATCGAGCGAATCGGTCTGGAGCCGGATACGGACAACGAGCTCATCCGTACCTACCGGCCGAATCGATGGGCCAACGCCGAGCTTCAGCCGGATTGGCCCGTGGCGAGGGGGTGGAGGTGATCTGGCCGGTCTCAGAGGTACGGTGCCAGCGCGCCGGCCGGAACCGGACGACGCAGATACGAGGCGACCTGGTGAAAATCGATCAGGTGGATTGAGGATTCGGCGTCACGGTCGATTTTATCGAACCAGGTGCCGAGCCCCTGCGGGATCGCAGCGTTGTGCCCCCAGGGTCGGCGAAGTTGATCAAGTGCGTGATGCCGGGGCGGACCACTGTCGCCGGCTCGCGCCGGGGCGGGGACGAGCCGTTCAAACAATGTCGATGCGATGCCGAGCGGCGAGCCTGGCTGAGTATGTCGATCACTACAACCGCCATCGCCCATCGCTCCTTGGGGCAACAACCGCCCGACCGAGGGCAGGTTCCCGACCGGATGACGGGCGGACCGGTTCGTCAGCATGATCGGCTCGGGTGGACTGATCCACGAATATCAGCAGGTCGTATGACGTGACACAGTTCTCGGTACCCACAGCGTCCTTGAGTCAGTCCATGTTCGGCTACCGCCAGGATCGACCTGCGAACGACGGACAGGCTGGCCCGTCACCGGTTCGGTAGGGAGCCGCTGCAACTAGGGGTGTCGAGATCTCCGACTAAGGTTCACCGTGTCGACTCCGGAGCCTCTCGCAGGTGTGATCCACCAGGAGGGTTCGGACGAAACGCCACCGGTGGTGGATCCACGCAAACTGGTTGCCCCCAGGGAGACACCATGGCCAGACGGCCGCGCTGCAGAACGTGCAGTACCAGGGACAGACGGCTTCGCCTGATGAGGAGCGTGATAGCGATCGCTACCCCGCCCCTCATCGCGTTGGCTGCGTTGGCGCGAGAGCTTGCACCTCTCGTGCACTAGCGCGCACCAGCCGTTCCACTACGAAACCAGGGGCCGGTCCTTTCGGGGGCCGGCCCCGTCCCATGAGGTATTGGACGCAGTGCCTCAGTACGCAGTATCGCACGTGTTATCAGCAGGTCACAGCTTGCTCGACCTGCTGCTCGGCGGCGTGCCATGTCAAGGTTTCACCTTTCTGGGACTCTCCGCTCAGCGGCCTGGCTGGTCGCGTGAGGCGACGGTCGTGCAGGTCGTCACGGACGACATGCCGTACCTGGTGGATTCCGTCGCGGCCGAGTTCGCGCGGGACGGGGTGCAGGTGCAGCGCATCGTGCACCCGATCGTCGTGGTCAGCCGCGATCTGACCGGTGAGCTGCTGGAGGTCCACCCGGACGCAGACCCGGCGGATCCGCCGGCGAACTCCGCGGCCGAGTCGTGGATGTACATCGAGATCGACCTGGTCACCGACCGGAACCGGGCCCGTGAGCTGGACAACCGGCTGTCGTCGGTGCTGGGTGACGTGCGCGAGGTCGTCGAGGACACCGACAAGATGGCCGAGACCGCGCGCCGTCTCGCCGACGAGCTGGACGAGAACCCGCCGCGGCTGTCCGCGAGCGAGACCGCCGAAGGTGCCCGCCTGCTGCGCTGGCTCGCCGACGGTCACTTCACCTTCCTCGGCTACCGCCGCTACGAGCTGATCGACAACCCGCACCCGGACAGCGACGAGCCCGCCTTGCGCGCGGTGCTCGCCACCGGGCTGGGTGTGCTGCGCCAGGACAGCCTGGCCGCGCGCAGCCTCACCGCCGGTCCTGACACGGCGGCGTCCGCGCTCGCGCCGACGCTGCTGGTGCTGACCCAGGCGAGCGCGCCGTCCACCGTGCACCGCACGGTCTACCCGTACTACGTCGGCGTGAAAACGTTCGACGACAACGGAAACGTCACCGGCGAGCACCGCTTCCTCGGCATGTTCACCACCACCGCCCTGACCCCAGTCAACCGTCGGTCTCGAAGGTCGCTGGCGCGTGGCAGGGGCAAATCGGTCGAGTTCGCGCCCGAAGGCGGATCATTCCGGCTCAATCGAGGAACGCTCGGGTCCGCTGGGATCGTCTCCGGCCGTTCCCAGTGGACCGCGAGGATGGCCCGCTCCAGGCAAGGACGGCTACGAAGTCGTTGTCATCGCGAACGCCACTATCACTGGCATGGCGGGCGATGTCTAGTTCACATACTCAGTGGCGTTCCCCCACCTGCATGGCTGGATGCGCCGTCCGTTTGGTTATCCGTGACTGCGACGCGAAGTTCACCGCGGCATTCGATGCGGTGTTCGCGTCGGTCGGTATCGAGGTCTTGCAGAGCCCTGTTCGAGCTCCGCGGGCGAACGCGATCGCTGAGCGGTGGGTAGACACTGTGCGTCGCGAGTGTTTGGACCGGATGCTCATTGTCAACCGGCGTCATCTGGAGCAGACGCTGGCCGGGTATGTCGATTACTTCAACCAACATCGGCCCCATCGCTCATTGGACCAACACCCGCCCGATCGAGGGCAGGTTCCCGGCCGGATGACGGGCGTCGGACGGGTTCGTCGGCACGATCGGCTCGGCGGACTGATTCACGAATATCAGCAGGTTGCGTGGCGGGACAGGGGTCTCGGCACCTACACGGTCCGCGCCGAGAACCAGGCTCCGAGGCGCTCCATGGCATCCTGGTGCCGGTCGCGGAAGCCTTCGAACGGCAGTGACCCGTCCCATCGGAGACCGACCATCCCCGGCTCCGAGAAGTCTAGATCGTCGTAGCCGCGCCGGATAAGGGCGCCGGCGTCGAGTTCGAGTTTGAATCGGACGTGCCAGCAGGCCTTGGTCGGGTCGATCTCGTACGCGTGCAGGCGCAGGCCGAGCCGCCGGAGCACGGCCGCCTCGCTCTCCGGGTCTGGGTAGAACGTCGACCACGCGAAGTAGTCCTTGACGGTCTCCTCGATCACGGCCAGCAGATCGCTGGCCACCGTGGTTCCGTCCCAACGCAGGGAAACCGCGAGTCCGGCGGTCAAGTCGCCGGACTTTGCGTCGAGCACCGCAACTCGCAGGGACATAGGCGACTCGTCGAGATCTTCGGGGCCGAGCTCGGCCAGCGGGCGGATGATGCCGGGGTTGCGGATGCGCACGGCGACGGTGTGCTCGGCGTATGCTCGCTCAACCTCGTCCAGCCACCGCGCCACGATCTCCCGGCACTCCGGGCTGGTCGGTATGCTGTCGAGGGCCAGCTCGCGCGTCATAGCCCAGTGCGCCGGTCGGCTCGGCGACGACTGGCGAACGAAAGCAGTGTTAGTGAAGCCCGGCATCTCGACGGCCGCCCGTATGAGGAGATCATCGACGCCCAGCCGGTCACGGCGGGCGAACGCCCCCGACTTCAGCACCTCAGTGGCGTGCCAGCCGCCTGCGGTGGACAGCAGATGACCCAGCTTCTCGGGACTGCCCTGCTCTAAGTCGTCGGCGCGATGGCCGGTGAGGATATTGTCCAGAATGTCGTTCTCGACCGGGTCGCGCGGATAGTCCTCCCCCGACGGCGGCCGGTCGGCCGTCCCGAGGATAACGTAGAGGCCGTACGGGAACATGACCTCGTGCACGTCGTTCTGCATCAGGATGCCGATCTGGTGCGGCGCCCCCATCTTGGCCAGCGCGGCCGATATCAGGGTAAACTCGCCGTCCCGCTTCGCGGGATCGGAATACAGATAGATGTCGTGCGCCGAGGTCAGCACGACGGAACCGGAACGCGCGAGCGGGTCGACCCGGGTAATGGACCAGGTGCCGTCGGCCGGCACGGCCCGGTAGCCGACCACGTCGTGATGCCGCGCGGCATAGTCGGTGAAGGCACGGTGGAGTTCGCGCCAGTGCGTCGAGACGAGGATGCACCGGAACTCGGACTCGTCGATTTGCTGCTGTGACCGTAGGATCTCGCTGTACTTGAAGATCTCGTGGGCGGCCTCGCGGGCGCTGTGGTCGGAGCACTTGACTTCGATCACCACCACGTTGCCGTATCGGTCGTGGGCGACGATGTCGACGCGTCCCGACGCGCCGTCCGGGTCCTGGAGGGTGACCTCCGTGTCAACGAGGGTCATGCCGAGCTCGATCAGTTCGAGATGGCCGGCGAGAAACTGCGTGAATTCGCGCTCCGGAACGTGACCGCTACTCATGACGTCCTTACGTCTCGACAAGGATCCTCCTACCGTAATGCATCGGCCGACTCCCGGGCGGCGATGCAATCGCGCAGATAGACGGCGCTCATCGGGCGGGCAAATCCGCTAGGACGTAACCCGGCTGAGCCGGTAGATGGAGAAATTTAACAGGGTGGCGATGGGGCCAGGCCCGCCGAGGCGGGATGACCGTCGCCGGTCAGGCTGCGTGCTTGGGCTACCAGCGTCCGTTCACCGGTGCATACCCGGTCGCAGTCCGGGAGGGTCGTGACCACGGCCTGTCGGACGATCTTGGCTACCAGACCGATCAGTACTTCGGTCACCGCACAGTCGGCGTCGGGGGCACGGGTGGCGGCCAGGAGTTGCTGGTGGGCGAGATCGAGCCGACCGTCAACGTACAGCGATGAGCGTTTCAGACGGGGCGTGTCGCTTGCCATCGCGTGCCAGAGCGCGGGTGTCAGGTTGATCGAGGTGCACCTGTCGCCGCCGGCGAGGCGGGCGAGGTACTCCTCCTCGCCGGGCAGCCCGAGGCCGTCGACGTGCGGTCGAGGTCCGCGCACCGTAGGCCGACATCCGTATCGTGTCGACGTTCATCGCCGATGCCAAAGGCGCCAATATTTCGGTCGTCGCTTCACAGGATGACGCGACGATCCAGCGGATGAGCTGGAACTCCGGTCGGTGCAGGTGACCAGAGCTCGGTCGGCGGAGCGGTCTTGCCGAGGCCGATGACACGACAGCGGGCGTGCCGTCCAGCTGGTGCCGCAACCGATGAAGATCGGTCTCATACCCGAGGAGATGGCTGGGCCGCGGAGATATGCCAGGGAACTTCGGGAAGTGCGGCGAAGGTGGCGGTAATGCAAGTCGCCGTAAATTGTACTGGCTTGGACGCCGTCTCAGGTCAGCTCACGGTGGTTGGAGTTGTCGAGGTTCTCCTCCGGCGTCGGGTCTGGCTACCACAGACTGTCAACGAGGTTCGCCTACTCGGTACTGTCGACTGGGTCAGGTCGTGTACGACTGAGGGAGTGAATGTGCCGGATCCGGTTCTTGTGTCCATCGCTGCGGCTGCGGCAGGGCGAGCCATCGCGGGTTTGTACCAGCTGATCAAGAAGCAGTTCGCGGACGACGAGGTGGCGACCGCGGTGCTGGAAGCCGCGGAGGGGGCGGCCGAAGACTCGGTCGAGGTGCGAGACCTTGGCGTCGCGCTGGAGCAGGCGGAGGCGGCCGACTCGGACTTCAGTGAACGCCTGCGTGCCTTGTGGCAGCAAAATGCCGACAACAGCGGTGTGACCAACCAGATCTCGGGCACTGTGCACGGCAACGTGGTCCAAGCGCGCGATATCAGCGGGGGGATCACTTTCTGATTCGCTGTTGCCGACTAGAGGAGGGCCGATGGAGCACGGCAGCCGCGGGAACCGCATCGACGGCTCTGTTCACGGTCCGGTGGTACAGGCCAACGTCATTCACGGCGGGGTTCACTTCCTGCCCGGCGCTATGTCCTGGGGCTCCGTGGAGGCGTGGATGGCGCCTCGAGACGGCTGATCCGGGCAAGTCCAAGCTATCTTCTCGATGCACGGTTGGGGGTCGTCCCGTTCCGTTGCGGGCAGTTCGGGCAAGAGAAGCTTGGGTCGTGGTGTGATGTACCCGGTGACCTGTCCTTTGTCGTCCTCCATGGCCGTGCGGGCAAGGCAAGAGTCGGCTCGCCGCGCGATTCGCGCGTGAGTCCGTCGAGGTGAGCTGGGCGGTCGCCGATGTCCGTCGCGCGTTCGGGCGGATCCAAATCGGGTTGCGGTAGGGCAAACCGTTCTGGTCGTGGTCGACCACGCCGATCAGTGGGTGAAGGATCAGCTCTCCAACGACCCGAATGCGTGTCTTGTGCTATTCGGTCGCCTGTTGTTCCGTTGGGAGCGTCTTCATGATGGCGCGTGCTTGTTCGCGTAACAGGAGTTCCTCGTCGTAGCTGTATGTCCCACGGCGAACGCGGCTTAGATAAGCCAGGGTCAGTGCTTCGCTGTGTCTGTCACCGAGTGATCGGAAGATGTCCAAAGCGGTGGCATGGATGTTGTCGGCTTCTTGCCAGCGTTCGAGAGCTTGCAGGGCCTCGCCAAGTGCGTTGAGGACTCTGCCCTCGCGGGGTTTATCGTCGAGTTGTCGGCATATGCGGATTGCTTCAGTGGAATACTTGATCACTAAATTCTGGTCTTCTACGTGATCGCTGATGGTGATGAGGTGTTCCAGTGCCGAGAGCTCGCAGGTGCTGGCATCGAGTTTTTTGCAAATGGCCAAGTCGCGTTGGTGGTATTCGGCGGCCTCCTGCCATCTGTTGAGGGTCTGGTAGGCGGCTCCGATATTGTTCAATACGTTGGCCTGTAGGTGGAGATCTCCTAGTCTTTCAAAGATGTCGAGGGCCCGCCTGTGCCGTCGAATGGCTTTCAGGGGGCGTTGGAAGTGGTGATCGGTCAGGCCCAGGTTGTCGAGTGCTGTTCCCTCGTGGTGCGGCAGGTTCAGCTTGCGGGCCAGGTCTGCTGCCTGCCGGTGCAGGATGGCGGCGTCGCCCCATTCGTTCAGATCCTGGTGGGACAAGGCGAGGTTGTTGAGTGTGGACGCTTCGCCGTGACGGTCGCCTGTCGCCCGGAACACGGCGAGCGCCTCACGATGACATCTGGCGGCGTCGTGGTGGCGATCCATATTCTGATGGGCCAAGCCGAGATTGCTCAATGATGCTGCCAGGCCCTGCTGCTCACCCAATTCCCGGCAGATGGAGATCGACTTTTCCGCGTAGTCGGCGGCAGTCTCCCACTGGTGTAAGTACTGATATATTCTGCCAATGCTGTTAAGTAGCATTCCCTCGCTATTCCGGTTTGGGATCCGTCGAGCGCAGGCCAAAGCAACACTGTGCGTGGTAAGCCATTCGTGCACCATCTTTCGCAGGTCGAAATAGTGGTAGAGGTGGTTCGTCAGGTTGATAGCGTAGGCGTCGGCGCCGAACAAGCTGGTCATCTTGACAGATGCCACCAAGTTGGGATATTCGGCATCGAACCAGGCGACAGCCGACGCCCGGGTAGCCGATCGAGTATCGCTGGGCGCAGACTTGGCGGAATTCAGGCTTTCGCCGGCAGCCGTGCTGGAGGACAGGTAGTAGCCCAGGAGTCGCCAAGTCGCCGCGGCCAAGTCATTGCCGACCTCTGGGCCGATCGCCTGGACTGCGTTCTCGCTGGCGTGGAGCCGGAGCAGATCGTGAATCTGCCATCGGCCGGGAACGGGTTGCTCTAACAACGACAGACGCTCCAGGGTCCGGAGAGTGGTCCTTAGCTGACCGTCGGGCAGGTCGGCGAGTTCAGCCGCGGCGCGAAAGCTGATGTCGACGCCGGGAGCGCAGCAGATAAAGACAAAAGTGCGCAGTTGTTCCGCGGACAGCCTTCGATACGACCAGGAGATCACGGCAGGGAGATTCGCGGCCCGATCGCCGTCGTTCAGGGCGCTCAGGCGGGTAGCCTCGTCGCGCACTTCGGTGGCGAGATCCCTCAGCAGGAAATGAGGGTGGTCTGCGGCCCTGGCGGCGACGATGCTCAGAGCCAGCGGAATGCCACCGCTGCACTTCACGAGAGTGTGCACGGCGCCGGGCTCGTCGTCGACGCGCCGGCTACCAAGGCGAGCCGACAGCAGCTGGCGTGACTGTGCCGCCGACAAGCACCCCACGGAAAGCACGCGAGCACCGTGTGCCGTAACCAACCCTGGTAGACGATGGCGGCTGGTGACCAGGACAACGCAGGAGGCGCTACCCGGCAGCAACGGCGTGACCTGGTCGGCGTCCGCGGCGTTGTCCAGGATGATCAGCATCCGGCGCCCCGCGACGAGACTCCGGTAAAGCCCAAGCTGGGCATCCGTGCCGACGGGCATGCGGGTCGCTTCGACGCCCAGTGCGTCGAGGAAGCCGCGCACGACCATCGCGGCAGGTGTGGGTTCGCCCGCGGGTGCGAAGCCGTGAAGGTCGACGAACAACTGACCGTCCGGAAAGCGATCGAGATAGTGATGGGCCCACTGCAACGCGAGCGTGGTCTTACCCACGCCGCCGATTCCGGCGAGCGCGGTCACTGCCGCTTGTTGCTCACCGGCGCGATCGACGGCTTCGGTGATGGCCGCCATCTCTTCGGCGCGGCCTGCGAAATACGTGGATACCGGTGGTAACTGCCGGGGGACCGGCGTCGGTGCCTGGGAATGGACGTGCACGTCGCCGTTGATGGCGCCGGTCTGAACTAGGTTGCCGGTGACCGGACCGGTATGGACATTGCGGATCGCCGGTTGCTGCTCTTCGGTTGGCGGCGTGTCGGCACTAGCCGTCATCGGCACCTCATGTCGTGGTTTCGTTGCCCATACGATGTCGATCCACCGTAGCGGTCAGCTGTGCCGAGGCGGGCTGGTGCCGTCCGCCGCCGTGACGGCGGCTGCTCAGCGACTGCTGACACCTCGGGACCGTCGTCGAATGCGGCGGTGAACTCGCCGTCAGCGATGTGACCGGCCACCCGCGACTTCGCCGTAACCTCACTCAGCTGGTCGCACTCTTCGAATTTTGGTCGAGTAGGCCGTCCACGCCACACAGCGGCGTCGTCGAGGGTTGCCGCAAGCTGGGCACTGTCATCGAGAACGGCGACGAACACGGCACTCAGCTCCACGAAGCAATATCTCACAGTTGCGAGGATTTCCGTTTCTGGCAAAGGCAGACGCCGGGCTTCAGGACACGGACAACGCAGCACACTCCTGAAAAATACTGTTTAGCTGACTGTGCTGATCTTCAGACGAACGCGGTCGGCGTCTTTAGTGCGGTGTTGCGACTGAAACAGCTCGAGAGCTTGTTCCCATGCCTCGCGTGCCGACGCCTTGTCTTGAGCCTGAACCGCATCCCCGAGGAGGTCGAGCGCGGTGGCTTCAGATGCGGCATCACCGAGTTCCCGGTAGAGGGACATGGAGCGCTGGTAGGTGTTGATCGCGTGGTCGGTGTCACCGGTGTGGTGGGCGATGTAGCCGAGGCTGAGCAGTGTGGTTGCTTCGCCGCTGCGGTCTTGTCGGCTTCGGCATTGTTCCAGGGCGTCGGTGCAGTGTTGATGTGCGTGGTCGAGGTTGCCGGTTTTGGCGGTGTACCAGCCGATCTCGTTGAGGGCGTGAGCGCTGCTGACCGGGACGCCGACGTCCTCATAGAGGCGGAAGGCGCGTTGAGAGTGCTCTAGGGCTTTCTGGTATTCGTTGCGTTGGTCCCAGGCGACTGCGAGTGCGCGATGGGTGTGGGCCTCACCCAGCTGGTCGCCGTGCTCTTGTGCCCAGGAGATGCCGTCTTGCAGGTGGTGGAGTGCGTCATCATGTTGGCCGAGCAGCGCGGCGGCGCGGCCGCAATGACGATAGGCCCGGGTGCGGCGACGAACATCGAGCAGGTGCTGGGACGCGGCCAGTCCTGCTTTCCATGCTGTCTGATAGTCCTGGAGGTGTCCCTGGCGGAGCTGGACGGTGGTCAGAGCCCAGGCGAGCTGCCATACCGCCGAGTTCCAACGCTTCTTCGCCGCCAATTGCAGGGTGGCCATGAGATTGGCCCGCTCGGTGGTGAGGTAGGTCCAGGCGTCGTCACGGTCGGCGAGTTGGCGGGGTACGCAGCCAGGAACCAGTTTGTCGAGCTTGATGGGGGTGTGGCTGGGTGCGATGAGCAGGTCGGCGGCGTGCGCGGTGTGGCAGGCGAAGGTCACCAGGCGGCGCAGGCCCTGGGCTTCGGCGGTGGGCTCGGCGTGGCGTGCGGCGTAGAGCCGGACCAGGTCGTGCATCCGGTAGCGCTGAGGCGCGTGCTGCTGGATGAGCGACACGCGCTCGAGCGACCGCAGGATCGTGCGTGTCTGGGGTTCCGGTGTGCCGGTGAGACTGGCGGCGGCGGGCACGCTGATGTCGGGGCCGGGCGCCGCGCCGAGCAGCGCGAACACCGTGGCCTGTTCTGGAGTGAGGGCACGGTAGGACCAGGACAGCACCGTTTCCAGGCTGCTGGTCGGGGTTCCCTCATCGAGTGCCTGCAGACGAGTGGTGGCGTCGCGCAGTTCCGCGGCCAGATCCGCCAGGGGAACGTGCGGGTCCAGGATCGCGCGGCCAGCGACGATGCTCAACGCCAGCGGTAACCCTGCACAGCTGCTCACCAGCTCAGCCACCGCGGCGGGCTCGGCCGCCAGCCGAGCATCGCCCAGCCGGCGGGCGAGCAGCATGTGCGACTGCTGCTCGTCTAGTGCGTCGACGGTGACCGGTTGTGCGCTGTGCCGGGCGATGAGGCCGGCCATCTTGTCCCGGCTGGTCACCAGCACCGTGCACCGGGAACCACCGGGCAGTAGCGGCGTGATGTGGTCGCTGTCGCGAGCGTTGTCGAGCACGATGAGCATCTGTCGCGTTGCGACCAGGCTGCGGTACAACCCGACCTGTGCCGACGGCTCCGCGGGAATGCTGTCCGAGGCGACTCCGAGGGCGTCGAGAAACCCGCGGACCGCCTCGTGCGGTGACATCGGGTCGTCGCTGGGGTCGAAGCCACGCAGGTCAACGAACAGCTGCCCGTCTGGGAAACGATCCTGGTGAAGGTGCGCCCAGTGCAGCGCTAACCAGGTCTTCCCGATCCCACCAGCGCCAGCAAGCGCCGAGATCACCACCGTGGAACCCTTCCCCAGCTCGTGCTCAAGCACCGCAGTTAGCCGTTCCAGCTCCGCTTCGCGGCCGGTGAACAGCGACGACGCCGACGGCAGCTGCTGCGGCACCACCGACGGGCGCCCCGCCTGCTTAAGAACGATCGTGCCGACATCCCTCGCCTGAATAGCGTTGCCCAGGACATCACCGCGGATTACGTTCTGCCCCTCTGAGGTCCCCACCATGCCCCTCAGTGTGCCCGATCGCAGACCGCTGATCCTCCACAGCTCAGAGATCTGAAAGGAAGAGAGATATCGGTACGGCGGGCGGGCGTGCCGACCGGATTGCGACCGCGGGGTGGGCGAGGCAGCGCGGCCGTCGTCGGCCACGTGGCAGCGTCCGGGACCTGTTCGCAGCTAACGGCCTTCTTCCCTTGGAAACGATGATCTGTGTATGGGAGGTGTGCTGTACATCAGTGGCATCCTCCCCGAGTCGAACAACCCTTCATCCGACAAGGAAGTCGCTCTTCTGATCACGTGCCCTCGGATATCGTCGGGGACAACGCCCTTCGTCACCCGCTGCTGTGCCACGACGTGAGCTTGGGGCCGTCGATGCTCTGGTCCATGCCCAGTAAAGTGACGTTCTGCCCCTGGGAAACGGCGGCAAAGATGACACTCACGCGGTCGAAGCCATTGGGGCCGAGGGGAGTCCTCGTCCAGGAGGCCCCGTCGGACGATGTCCATACGGCTCCGAACCGATCCTTGCCCTCGGTGCCGCCCAGCCCGATGAAGCCACCATTCCAACTGTGCACAGCCGACACACGCTGCCTACCGCGCGGCGCTACACCTTTGTCCGGGAGTTTGCCCAGGTCGATCGCGCCGGTCGTCCACTGCGTGTCCCCGTCCCTCCTGAACCAGGCCGTGAGACCAGGGCTTTCCTCGTCCTTGTCGAACCACGTGGACAGCGCCACGGTCGTCTGTCCTGTTCGGCCGATTGCATCCGGCATCATCGTGGGCAGGCCGGAACCGATGTCCTGCCAGTCCGAGCCATTGGTGCTCCACAGGACGAGCGGAGAGCTACTTACTGGCCTGGGGATACCGTGGAGCAGGAAGCCGTCATGCACCGCAGTGAGGCGAATTTCGCCACCTTGGACGACCTTCTCTCGAATCAGGGTGGTTCGGCTGAATTCCTTTCCGTCCGGTGAGTACCAGACGCGTAATCCTTCGGCGGTAGACGAGCCGCCGGTGGTCGCTCGGTCATACCCGATGACCACGACGCCTTGAGGGCCGGCCGCGATGGCCAAGTTCGGATCCTTGGCCATCGCACCTGGAAGCTCTGTCTTCCGCCAAGCATTACCGTCGCTGGTCCGCCATACGGAGGTGGCTGCAGCGTTGTGACCCAGCACGTACGCGCTCTCGCCGAAGCCGGCCAGCGGGCCGTAGCTCAGGCCGGTGACGCCGTCGAGTCCGGCAGCTCGCCACGTCCTCATGTCATACGTGACCAGCACGTTCGGATTCGGCCCTTCGCTCACCACCAGCGCGCCTTGATCCCATCTGCCGATAGCCGGATGAAGTGAGGTGACGTTCGACGGAAGTGTGACGACTTCAGGTGCGCTCCACTTCGGAGGCTCGAAGCTCGGGGCGGGAGGCGGACTGCCGGGCGCTTGCGGAGGTGACTGGGCCGGCCCTGTGGCCGGTGCCGATGGCGTGCTGCTGCAGGCCGTCACCAGCGTAAGTGCGAAGGCCAATGTGAGGACTGCGTTCTTTTGCGTAGTCAGCACGATGCTCCACTTGCTTTCGGTATCCAACGTCGGCTGTCAGGTTGCTCGAGACAGAACGGTCGAGCCGCGGTCGTGGCTGTCGTGCGTATCGGCTTGCCGCCGTCGTCGATGAGGAGCTCGCCACGTCCCATTCCGGAGCTCCAGGGAATGCGAACACGCCACTCGATGTCTTCGTCTGTTGATGTGGGTGTGATGATGACCTGCTCCGGATCTGTTCCGCTTACCTTGTAAGGAAAACTCGCAGTCCCTGGTTCAGGAACCGCGCTCGGCGCGGCCTTGTCCAGGTCGGCGCGGAAGAAGCGAGGGGTGACATCGCTGCCGCAATTGGATGGCAGGAAACTTCCGGGCATGGCAGGCCTGCGGCTGACGACCTCGACGTTCATCGAATGCAGGACCACCGACTCGGCTGTAAGCCCCTGTAGCGTCAGGACGACCGAGCCGCCACTTCCGAGAACAGCGTCGACAGGCTTGTCCGTGTGCGCGATCGGCGCTTCGTCGCTGGTGGGAACGACCCAACCGGATTCACAGTCCTTCTTCGGGTAGAGGTCAAGCGTCGCGGCAATCGGCACAGTGGGAGATGGAGGCGGCTTTGCTGCCGCGTCCTGTGACTCGACGGTGGGATGATCTTTGCGCAATATGCTCAGCAATGCGATGACGAGGACAGCGACAAGCAGAATCGCGCCGACTACATACAGTCCACGGCGATCATGGTTGTGGGTCTCGCTTCTGTCGTGGACGTAAATTGAGTCGGTCGACCCGGACTGGATGACATTTTTCGGGCTCCCATCCACTGAGTTGGTGACGCGTGGTGCGGGCTTCTCGGTTGGGGGAGACTCATCGGGCACGATGGCTATGTCGGCACTGCTCGGATCGACGCAACAGCTCGGCAGTGCGACGGAGTAAACTATATCGAACGGTTACAGTCGAGATTCTGACCTGTGTTTCGAGGGCGGACAGGGCGGGCGCGCTACCCGCTTGACGTCAGGGCACGAGGTCGATGCGCGCAACTGACTGAGAACGCCTGGCAAGCAGAACATCATGGCTGCAGCAGGATCTTCACTGGGGACGAAGTCAAGAGCTTCTTCGATCCCGATCAGATGGGGACGCACTCCATCACGTTTTGCCGCTCGACTCGGTGGAGGGCGTTGGTGGTAGTGCCCCCTCGCTAGCGTGGCTTCGTCTCAGGATGCTGGCCAAGCAGGATCGCCTAATCTAGGACGACCGCGATAGGCCCGAGGATGTTGAGCCGGTGGTCGTCCTCGGGCCGACGGTGGCTGCCATTGGAGGGCTCTCAGCAGCTCGCCGAGTTTGCCGTGCCGTCCGAGGTGGCCGCAACCACGATCATCTTCGCAACTCGGCGCGAGGAGCGCGGCCGATCATAATGAGGTGGCAGACGGTCTATTTGCCGCGTTGAAGTTTCTTGAAGACGTGGTTGCGGTGCCAGGCGTAGTAGGGTTCGCGGTCGGTGTTCCACCAGGTGGTGGTGCGGCCTTGGAGGTGTTCTGCGATGAATTTGGCGACGTCGGGGGCGTTGTCGACGGCGTTGCTGATGAGGATGTCGCCGCCGGTGTTGACGGCGATGTAGCCGTGCTCGAACAGGCTGTCGCATCCGAGGAAGCAGGCGAGCATGCCGACGTTGTCGAAGTCTTTGCGTTCGTCTTCGCTGCAGAATGAGCGTTTTTTGATGTGAGCTGCGATCAGGAAGTCTGGCGGCAGTGTGCAGCCGCAGAGCCCGCACACGCCGCCACCGATCCGGACGAGGTGCCGTTTGAGGGCACGGTGCTCGCGGCGCCCTGTCGTCGACCGGGTCTCGTCAGTCGGGCCGACCGGGGGAGTGGTTGTTCCAGAAGGGGTGGTGTCTGCAGGGCCAGGTGAGGTAGCTGGGAGGTTGAGCATGTCGTCGAGGTCGACCAGGTCGGCAAGGCGCTCGGCCCGGTCGCCGTCGATGACGGTGAACCCTTGAACTACGGCGCGGTCTTGCCAGCCGAGTACCGCGCGGACCTCGGTGATGGGCACCTTGATGTTGCGCAGGTCGGTGAGGGCGAACATCAACTCCCAGGTGAGGCCGTTGTCAGTCCGCTGCCAGAGACGCTCCGCGAGCGCTTCGTTGCGGAATGTCAACGCTACGTGGCCTGCGAGGTAGAGGTGGTGATCACCGTAGAAGAGGACACCATCGCCTGGCCGCAGCTTTGCCCACTTCCCGACCGTCGTTCCTGACGTGCCCGGGGTTGCTCCCCAGAACTGGGCCTTGCCTCGCGGGAAGCGTTTACGCAGCTCCTTGTGCACGTCGGGAGAGAGCAGGTCGCGGTGTGCCGCGAACGGGACCTGGGTCTCGATGGTGTCCTGGAAGTGCTGGTTTACCGAGGGCTTGCTGAGCCCCGCGGGCTGAAGAGCGATCCTCACTTGTCCCCTTTGCCGAGCTGGTCGTACTTCCGCGCCGTGCCCCTGGCCAACTCGGCCGGGTACTTCGCGCCATTGACCGCGATCTTGTCACTAAGGGCCGACAAAAGATCGACCTGAAGCACGTCCGCCAGCCGAAGCAGGTAGGCCAGCACGTCCGCCATCTCATGCCGTACCTGCACAGCAGTTTGCGGATCGGCCATGATCTCGGCCGACTCGTCTGGGGTGAGCCACTGGAACAGCTCGAGCAGTTCACCGGCTTCGCCGGCCAGCGCCATCACCAGGTTCTTCGGCGTGTGGAACTGCTCCCACGACCTCTCCTGCGCGAACTGGCGTAACCGGTGCTGCAACTCCTCGACTGTCATGCCAGCAACTATGACCGACAGCTCGTCACCTCGATGAACGAGCCTCATGTGGGAAGCGGGAACGGAGTCGCTCAGGTTGCACCGGTATCAGGAGCTTCGCCGGGCTGTCGGTCAGGCCGAGTCCGCGCTGCGGCTGAGTTCGCACCTCGCCTGAGCACGGTGCTCTGTCCGGTGTCCCTGCCAGCGCCTCTGCCTCAGCGGGGGCTGCAGCGCGAGTTAGCTGTCGTTTGCTGCAAGTGGGTGCACTTTCTGCGGCTACCCGGGATTCCGGCGGCGTGCCGTTTAGCCCGGCCACGTGATCACGGTGAGACTGGAGTGCCCTGCGTATCCGGCGCTATCTGGAGAGGAGTCCGCAGATGCCAACTCCGTATCGCTGGACTGAGGCCGGCCTGCCCTGCTACCAGGCCGGTAGCGCGCCCCCTTCCTGCGCACTATGAGCCAGCTCGCGGACATGGGGCTTCGCTCCACGGGCCAGATCGTCGCCTTCGTCGACTCTCAGTACGGTCCGGCTGCGCTCTTCCTGCTGACGGAAACCGACTTGCTCCCCGGCTGCAGCTGGCCGCCGGTCAATCCCGAGAAGCAGTCGTGAGTAGTACAGGACCGAGCACCCTGGATCAAAGTGAACGTTTATTTCGCCTAAATCGTCGTGCTGGTATGTGATCATGTGATCGTCAACGGTTCCGGGGAGGGAACTTAATGTCGTCACGTCGTCCGACACCTGAGCAGGACGCGGCTGTGGAGGCGTTCCGCAGTGGCACGGATCTGGTGCTGCAGGCCGGTGCGGGAACGGGTAAGACCACCACGCTGACCATGCTTGGCGCGGCGACGCGCCGGCAAGGCCGGTACCTGGCGTTCAACAAGGCGATCGCGCAGGAAGCACGGCGGAAGTTCCAGAGCAACGTGGGCTGCTCGACCGCGCACAGCCTGGCGTTCAAAGCGATCGGGCACCAGTTCGCCGAGCGAATGGATCGGCCTCGGATGGCCACCGTCAAGCTGGCACAGCTGCTGGGCATCCGGATGAACGTCACCATCGGCGCCCGGAAGCTGCAGCCCTCGACATTGTGCTCGATCGCCCGGGACACCGTGACGCAGTACTGCTACTCCGCCGACGACGTCCTCAACCGGCTGCACGTCCCCTGGCCCAAGGGCATCACCGACGAGAACGAGCACGACCAGCTGGTGGAGATCGTGCTGCCGCTGGCCAGCCGGATGTGGGCTGACCTGCAAACCCCCGACCGCGGCAAGGTCCCGTTCAAACACGACCACTACCTGAAGATGTGGGCACTGACCCGCCCGCGCATCCACGGTGAATTCCTGCTCTTGGACGAAGCCCAGGACACCAACCCCGTCGTCGAGCAGGTATTCCTCGACCAAGGCGCGCATGCCCAGCTGGTGATGGTGGGCGACTCCGCCCAAGCCATCTATGGCTGGCGCGGCGCCCGCGACGTCATGACCGGCTTCCGCGCTCAGCAGCTCGCGCTGTCGCACTCCTTCCGCTTCGGCCCCGCGATCGCGGCCGAGGCGAACCGATGGCTCGCGATCGCCGGCGCACCGATCCGCCTCACCGGCTCCCCGCATGTCAACAGCGAGCTCTCTGCGGTCACGGCACCGAAAGCGATCCTATGCCGCACCAATGGCGGCGCGATCGCCGAACTCCTCACCCAGCTCGCCGAGGGCCGTCAGGTCGCGCTCGCCGGCCGCGCCGCAGAACTCCGCAAACTCGCCGAAGCCGCCCGCGACCTGCAAGCCGGAAAGCGCACCACCCACCGCGACCTGCTGCTGTTCTCCACCTGGGGAGAAGTCCAGGAATACGTCGAATGGGACTCCGACGGCCGCGACCTGCTCCCGTTCGTCGACGTCATCGACGAACACGGCGTCGACGTCGTCCTCCAAACCCTCGCCCAGCTCAGTGCCGAAACCCACGCCGAGGTCACGGTCTCCACCGCCCACGCCGCCAAAGGCCGCGAATGGCCCACCGTCCGGATCGCCGACGACTTCCCCGAACCCGACGACCCCGAAGACACCGAACTCGGCGGCGACCCCATGCCCGGGAAAATAGAACCCGCCGAAGCCCGCCTCGCCTACGTCGCCGTCACCCGCGCCCAGCACCAACTCGACCTCGGCGGCCTCTCCTGGATCAACCAACACCCCGACGGCAACCCCACCCAGCCATAAACCGACAAGACCAATGTCCTCCTCCGCCTCGCTGACCACCCAGCTATGGTCGTACTACTGCGACCAGGCCTTATCGGGTCGGTGACTTCCTCGGCGGCAGCAGGCGCAATGCCAGGTAGCCTGCAACTGGTCACGGGTGATGGTTTGTCATGGCCGCGGAGGCAGCATCGCGTAGTAGTCGCTAGCGGTGCGGCCTTCGATCATGAGCCGACACGACCCGCACAGGACACCGCCTTCTCCGCACGGCCGCAGACCACATTTCCAGCAGCGCGCGGGCGCCGGCCCGCGGCGATGCCCGGTACTGGCACACTCGATGGTTCGCGGCGCGGGTCTGCCCCTGGCCCGCCGGCTGCTGCCAGGCCAGTACTCGCCGGTCAGCCCCGTCATTTCCTGGAACAGCTTCAGGTCCTTCGGGGCGACGAGGCGGACGTCGCCAAGCAGATCCCGCATCGCCACCAGCTCGGCAGAAGGGAGCATCCCAGCGACATCGTCAACAGTCAGCCCGCCCCGCGGCTGCGGTTCTGGGTGCCACTGGCCGCACGGACGTTTCGGGCGCGTGCGTTTCGCACGGCCCCCGGCCGGGCACCTTCCGCCGAAGCTGCTGACCGTGCAGCGCGTCGGCGTCATCGTCCGGGGACCGATCGCTGTGGCCGCACGTCGCTCCGGCAACGTGCTCCACCGCACGTCATTGCAGCCCAGCGACGGTACTGCGTAGAACCACGGGGGTGTCCGATCTGAATCAAGGAACCACACTGGCAGCCAGCCCGCCCCGAACGACTTCGTCGTGCGTGCCTTGACCAAGCTCAGCTCGATCGCCGAGCGCTGGACCTCGATCCCGGTGCGATACGGCCCGTCGATCGCCACGTCCAGCACCGTGCCGCGCCCAGTCCGGTACTCCTGGGTCACCCTGTAGCCAGCATCCTCGGCAGCACGCTGCCAGTACTCCTTCTGCCATCGGTGCTCGTCCGACTCCCGGGCGATCTCATGCTGCCCGGCGCAGCCACTGCCGGGGAAGTGTGCCGCCCAGTACCGGCCCCCGCGGAGCCTGACGAACATCTCCGCGCCCTCATCGTCGGCGAGCGCTTGCTGGCAGAGCAAGATCCGGTCACCACGGTTGATCTCCCCGCGCAGGCCTTTGATCAGCTCATAGTCGATCGGGTTGAGCTCGGCCAGGTCGATCAGCCGATCGTCACCGTCCTTGCTGTAGCGCACTAATGTCGACATCTGGCGCCTCCTACGACTTTTCCCAGGATACGACTGGTCACCGACAGTTCCAATTGCCCCAGAATTGGCCCGGATCGCGGGTGACGGGCAGTCTGCCAAGGCACATCCAGCGATAACGGACGATTGTGTATAGCGATATGAGATTTTCGCTGGGGTGGATGGCGGTTTTCTGTGGAATCCGCAATGTGGGCTTGATGCCGAGATGGCGGATTGTCACATACTCGGCGTATGTGGTGTCCCTGTTTGACAGGCTCTCTGCATAATTTGTATTCCTTGTGGCTAAAGAAGCCACATTGGTCCTCAGATGGTCAGCTTGCGCTGAGCGTGGCGACATGCTTCAGCAGTCCCGGTAATCGCCAGGTAGTGCTGTTAAGGACGACACTAGTGATCGTGATTTACCGACAAGAGTTGCGTGTTGCCGCAACGCTCATTTAGGATAGACATGGCGCCCTGTGAAGTGCAAGAGTTGTGTATGGAACCGAGTGTGCCTACGCCGTTCGGCGACGTCCTGCGCGCGGAGCGGAATCGTCAGGGCCTGACGCTCCGCGAGCTTGCCCAGCGCTGCGGAACCAACTACACCCACCTGTCGCGCTTGGAGAGCGGATCCGCCGACCGTGTTCCAAGCCGTGATTTGCTCGATCGTCTAGTTGCTGCACTAGATGACCCAGTTTCGTCGGCGGCCATCTCTCTTGCGGCCGAGCGGCTCCCAGCCGAGGCAGAGCGGGCAGTCAGCAGATTTTCCCGTGCGATCTCCGAACCGCAATTGTCCGACCGCACGCTTCCTGCCTTGCGGCGCCTCGATGCTGGAGTGCAGGCCGAGAGGTTGCTGACTGGTGCGTTCCGCCGCGCTATCGCCGGTGATCGCGTCGATCCCGAGGCGCTTTGCCGCGCGGCGGGAATGCGCCCGCGCGTTGTGACGGGGAGCCAAGAGCCGGCGACGACGTTCGAGGACAACGATGTGGTGGTTGTCCGGGACCCCAGCCGGCCAGGCGATGCAGGCGGTGCGCCCAGGGTGCGGTTCCTTCTTGCACACGCTGCCTCGCACGCGGCCCGCAATGAGCGCTCGTGCACGTTTCCCCGGGTCGGCACCCACGAGGAGAGCGCGGCGATCGATCTGGCCGCTCACCTTCTGTCCCCTCGCAACCTGCTCGAGAGGGCATTGCGCACAGTGACACCAGTGGTCGACGAGGACGCCCGCGATCCGTGGGCGCCGCGGACAGCTGACCGCGCGACTGCAGTGGCCGAGCGACTCGGCGTTCCGGGATGGATTGCTGTACGCCGCCTGGCCGATGAAGCCCTGCTCGACGATGACGCCGTGCTCCTTTACAGCTGGGAGAGTCCCTCATGACAGGTTCTGATCCCTTCGACACATCGCACCCGAGCCCGATCGGTCGCCTGCTACAGCTTCGTGCAGGCGCCAGCGAAGCCGTCGTGCGCGAGGGCCACCTCAGCGGTGTCCAGGCACTTATGGCTCGCCCCGGTGTGCTGGAGGCGCGCCTCTGGGATGCGCTAGGCGAAAATCCATTTTTGAGGCTGCTGGTCCTGACCGGAAGCGCGGGTAGTGGCAAGTCAGCGACGCTGAATCACCTTCTAGCACGTCAGCAGGAAGAAGGCGGCGGTCGTATTGGGGAGTGCCTCGCGGATGCGACCCATTCGGATGCCCCGGATCAGGGACAGGCCGAGAGGCTTGCCAGGTTCTTCGCTCCCTTCAGCGATGGTGCCCCTGAGCCGGCAGGAGGGTGCCGAATAGTCGCGATGAATACGGGAATGGCCCTGCGATTCTTTACCGATCTGCCCGACGTGCCGGAAGCCCCTGCACTGTCCCAGCTTGAGTCGCTTTTGCGCTCACGGCTAGGGCTCCCCGCCCTGCCAGGGGCATCGGATCCAGCCGGGTGGATGCGCAGCGGCATCCTCGTTGTCAATCTTGACCACCGCACCACCGTCGGTTCCGACGGCGCCCTCTTCGAGGAGATCCTCGCCCGCTTCGATCCGGCCGACCCGTCTGGCGTGCTCGAAGGCGCTCCCCGGTGCAATACCTGCAAAGTTCGCGACTGGTGCTGGCCCATGGCCAACGCGCACGCCATCTCGGCTGAGCCGGGCCGTCGCGCGATCAACCGTGCGGCCGGCGACGTTGCGCTGGCGCGAGGACGTCAGCTGGCGCCGCGCTCGCTGTGGGACGCGGCCGCTGAGCTTGCCCTCGGCGGGCTGCCGGCAGCCGATCGTGATGGCCGCGATCCCTGTTACGCGATCGTGGACATCGCGAAGGAAGGGGACGAGGCAGTGCTGCTCCATGCGATGGCGTGTAATGGGGCTCTTGGCCCTGTTCATCTCGAGACATCCTGGCTCCGGCCAGCCGGCGAGGGGTCTCTTATTGCTGAGCTCGCGACGAGGGAACCGAGTTACAGCGTTACCTTTCCGGTGCACAAACTGATTGCTGATGCAGGACTCGATCCGGATAGCGACGCTGATCAGCTCCGCAGGCTCCTTCGCGGTTCGCTAGACATGCCTCATCCGGCTGTGGAGCGGGCGGCCTCCGCGCTTGAAGGCGGCAAAGGCGCCTCGGCGGATGGTGCTCGGGTCTGGGGTCGGATGATGGCACGGGCGGCGTGGCTGGGTGGTGATTTGGCAGGCGGGACTGGCTTATCCAGTGAGTTCATGGCAGCACTCGCCGCGCAGCACGGGGGAGAAGATGAGACCACGGCCGGCGGGGATGCGCTGGAAAACGCACTCGGGGTCATAGAAGAGGGACTGGCGCGAGTGTTCGGCCTCGTCGCAGGCCCGGAGCACTACTACCCCACGTCAACGCTGCAGGCTTCAGCGACGGCTGACCTCATGGTACTGGTCCGGCTCGTCGAAACGCACGCCCTGCGTAGCCGGCGGGACCCGGTGCTGGCGGCGAACCGTGCTGGCGCCGAGATCGTTGGCTACCAACCTCTTGCACTTTCCCTCGAGATTATTAGAAAGCCTGTTGCCGTGGACTACCCCCTGTGGCAGCTGCTGAGTGAGGCAGCAACCGGTGGGGTGATCCCTACGACGATCGATCTCGAGCGCTTCCTGGCGCTGCGGCAGGCGATCCGGGCGGTTGGTGTCCGCGTTGCCGCTAGCGGCGACCAGCCATTGCTGGTGCGCGAGCGATCGCCAGAGGAACGGCGCTTCCGCATTGTCAAGCGAAACACGGCAACCGACCTGCTGCGGGCTAGGGAGATCCTGTGAATCCGACCGTGCGTCGCGCTCTCGAGACTATCTCCGGTGAGACCGGCATCGATGTGCTGATGCAGGGAAACCGGCTACTCGTCGCTGGGAAGCCGATCAATCTTCCGGTGGAAAAGCGGACGGATGACCGGCCGCGCCTGACGGGCGAGCGGGCTGAGTTACTGGGTATCCAAGGGCTGATGCCAACCGTTCCGCACGGTGACGACCGCGACAAGCTCTTGTGGCGTGTGATCCAGGAAGCTGCGCCGGATTCCGACGATTTGCTGCATGATCATGGCGTTCTTACCAACCTCGCCGGCCGCCTTGGGCTGGGGCCGGAAGCGTCCCGGGCGGCAGCGAAGGCCCTGGAGTCAAGATTCTTTAGCGCCCGCGGTGCACAACGTCTACTTCCAGTGCACGCGTCGCTCCCGCTTAACTACCACCATTCTGTATGGGATGATAAGAAGAACGCGTCGAAACGCGTTTCATATACGATGTTCGGTGGCGGGATCCTCCCGTACCTGTTGTGGAATTCAGAGAGTGGTGGCCCGAACGTTGATCTCATGCAGTCGCTGCTGGACGAGACTGTGAGCTACGATGAGCTCACCTCGCTCGACCGTCTCTTCCTGAGAGTAATGCTTGACGGTGCGCCGCGGAAAGATAGCGTGCCTAGCGCTACTGAGCTGCTCGAGCAATATCGGAATGAATTTGAAGTTAGTTTTTCCTCGGCTGGGGGGCCGTTTTGTGAGCCGAGTCTTGCGCTTTTCGAGCAGGATCTCAAAACGGTGCTTAGCACCGAGCTTCCGCGGCCCGAACGGACCCAATGGCTCACGGTCTTGTTGAGTTTTCATCTGGCGCTTCGCCTCTACCGGATCGCTGTGGCGGTCGGCTCGGAACTCGACCTGGCGGTCGCCGCGGCAGCGCAAATCGCACCCCCGCCCAGCATCAAGACATGCAAGTGCACTGGTCGCGAACTCTCTCAGCTGGACAGCTGCAGCCTGGCCGGAGCGATCCGGTTCAGAATCGGAAGCGGGCGCTTCAGGCCAGTCAGCGGACGCGACGGTTGCAGGCAGTCCTACCAGGACGTCGACCGGCAGCGCCTCCTCGACATGCCTGCTTCCCTCGTCACCCGAACGCTATCCTGCCGTGCATGGTCAGCCCTGGGCGGGGGAGAAGCAGCGGACCGGCACGACATCGCCGCCCTGACCCGTGCGCTTGACACCGACACGAGCCTGAGGCGCACGCACGGCGCCGCTTGTGCGGCTATCGCAGTCCTCCATCACGATGGCTGGAGAAAGGGCCGTTCCACGTTCGAAGAACTTGTGCGCGTCGGCAGGACAGGCGAGAGCCGGCCTGGCTTGCACGCGTTGCGAGACGACGTCCGCCACATGCGTACCCGCCCAAGCCGACAGAGCACCGAAGTCGTCAACCAGCTGATGCTCTCAACAAGTGTAGGTGCCGGGTCGCTCATCTCCCGCAACGGTCCCAGCTTCACCTACTTTGAACTTGACGAGCAGCTGCTGCTCATGCTCGTGCGCCTGACCTGCAAAGACCGGGAGCTCCCGATGGAGCGCTTCCTGCGTGGGCTACGCAGGTACGGGCTCGCGCCACAGGACGATGCTGAGGAAGCGGCACTCTTGGACACTCTCGAACGACTGGGGCTTCTGGACAGGTACTCCGATGCCGGGGAGGCAAGCTTTGTTCACTACGCCTGAGCACGACCGAGACCTCGCCGCCGAGATGGTGGCGTCAGCCCTCGTGCGCGAGGCATCCGCCTCTACCGGGCACCGAAGGCTTGTCCTCGGGTGCCACCTCGGCGTCAAGCCAAAGCAAGTACTCGGCGCGCTCGCCGAGAAGTTCGCCCCGAACGCGCTCGTGACAATTACTGAAGGCCGGGCCCCGGTTACTCTTCAGGGCGTTCCGCTGCCTGGCGACCAGCCTGGCAAACGCAGGCTTCTCTTGCCCTACCTCGTCGGCGACGTGGGGCCAAACGCTGGCAGCGCCGGCTTCGCGGCACTGCTCCGGGATCATGTCACCTCGGGGCCTGGCACGCACGTGCTGCTCATTCTTGACCCGCAACCTGTAGAGACAGTGCGCACCGCCGCCGAGGATGCGGCAACTCTCGATGGCTTGAGCTGGCAGCAGCTTTCCGCAGGTGCCGCCGCCGGAGCCAGCGCCGAGGTTCAGCCGCTTCTTCGCGCAGTGCTGCGCGATGACGAGCGGTTCCAACGGCTCCCACGCACCGCTGCGACCCTTGCACGCCTCAGGCATATTGCGTTGCTCAGCGACGCATCAGATGCGGGCGCGCAGCTGCACTCGCTGGGATGCTACCTAAGTGATACACAGGCCGACTATGCCGCGGCGAGGCTGCGGGAGTCCGCCAAGTGGCGGACAACATTGGAGAACTGGCTCGCCCCTGGACAGGACTTCGAGAAGAAGCTCACCGCGCGGTACACAGAAGCAGACACAGCCAGGCTCAATCGTGTGCTAGCCGCTCTCACCCCGTTCGGCCTCAACTATGAGCAATTCACTTTCGACGATATGCCTGGCTCTAAGACAGCAGCCCGCGCCGTCCGGCTAGCCTCCCCTCTCTCGCTGAGCGAATCCGCGGTCGTCACCCTTGGCAACCGTGCGATGGTGTGGAAGCCAGGAGGGGGGCAAATCAACGTCGCGCTTTCGTCGGCTGCTGGTTCGGACACGCTGGCGAGCCTGACCTGGTCTGACTCAGGCGAGTCTCTCGAGATAGCGGTTGCGGCCGGTGACCGCCATGTGGAGATTGTGGTTGATGGGGCAGGGTGGCGGTTCGCGCGCATCCAAATGCCCTCAGGGCAAGCGGCCGAGCTGGCTGTGTACCTCGACACCGGGAGCTGGGCACCATTTGAGCCCGCACTCGACTTTGACCTAACGGCCTCGGCATTTCGCAGCGCGGCCAACCCACAAGTGCTGGCGCTCGGCCCGGCTGGTGAGCTTGCGGGACAGCCCGCTGTTGAACGTCCCGATCCGGAACCGGAGAGCGGAGATCCCGAGGTCTGCTTGACCCGGTGGAACGGGGAGGAACATCCCATAACTCTGCTGATCGATGACGAACCTTTGCCAGGCCCATTGGATCCCGAACCGGAAGACCCAGCTGAGGAACCGGGCGAGGAGGGTGAGGAACCTGGTGAGAGCGGCGAGGAACCAGGGGAGGTTGGTGACGAGTCAGGGGAGGAGGGTGATGGATCAGGAGACGACGGTGGGAGCTGGTCACCTACCGTGCCGCAGCTGGCCGAGAGCGTCCCGCACGCGCGTCTCCTTGCACGCCGCAACGGCAACGAACTCGGCGATGCCCGCTTCCTCGTCACGGTTGGAGGGGATCACGCTCGTGCCGGGGTAATCGCGACTCCGGCCAGGTTTGATCTTGCCTCCCAAGGCCTTGGGGGCGGCCGGGACGGCCTCGACATCGAACAGCAGATACTCAATCTGCCGCACGTGACCGCCTTCAGTGTCGTAACAACCGCCGGCGTACTGACCATAGACCGGTACTCGAGCCTGGACTCCCTGGACGTGTCAGGTATCGAAGAATTCGAGACGTTCATGGGCGCGCGAACGATGTTCTTCACAGCAGTGCGCCCGCACGGTTCAGTGCACGCGATCGGTGCAGGTCATGCCGTTGACGAGGCGCGAGCTTACGTCGCTGCCTATGAGAAACTCCTCGAGGCGCTCCTGGAGAGTGCCCGGTTCGCGGCCGAGTATGAACGGCTGTTCCTGATGGACGCCGTCGTGGACGGGGCATCTGGCGAGATCCTCATCGCGCCCACAAGCCCCCTCAGTGTTGCGTACCTAATGACCTTGTCGGAAGAGTTCGAGTCGTGGCACGGGCGGGCAAGCGATGTCCAGCTTCAAGATATTCGCGCCTGCACAATGCGGCACCTCGTCCCCTACTTCGCCATGCACGGGACCTGGTACGAGACGGGTGGTCACGTCCCGCTCCTCTGGAGGAAATACAAGCCAGCAGCCATCGGCGTTGCCAGCGAGAACAGGCCGGCGTACATCAAGCAGCGCGTGGAACACTTCACGCGGGTTCACCCTGAGTACCTCGACGAGCGGCAGGAACTTGGCCTCGCCTTTCACGAACCGGGCAATGCAGCCGTAGTGCTGGAAGCCCTCCGCCTGCTCGCGAGGCCCCACGCACTAGGGTCCGCGCCCACACCCCTACCTAAGCTCGCCGTCACTATCGTCAGCTCCACCGAGACCCGGACAGTGCTGGAGGATCTGGTAGCGGGCCAGATCGACAGCACTGAGCGGAACGTCATCACAGATCGCCTGCTGCAGGACCGGCTCGAAGTCGTTCGGGCGGCACCAGATGAAGGCAAGCCTATATTTGCCCATCTGTCGTTCGTCTTTGACTCGTCGCTCCAGCGCGAGCCGGCCACCGTCGAACTGAACGCTCGAGCGGGCACCCTGTTCGCAGGAGGGCTCGCCGCTGTTCCCGGACGCTACACTGAACCGGGCCGGAACGAGAAAACGTTCATGTGGGGCACATTCACGGGTTCACATGTGTCCGGCATGCTGTCCTGTCTCGTCCAGCGCTGTCTGGAAGTTGTGGGCGGGATGCCACGAGACCCCCTCGCCCGCGGGCGCACCCGGATGCCCTCGACCCGGATTGACCGTGACTACCTCCATACGCTCTATAGAGGGAGCGCCTGGGTTGTTCACCTGGACCGGCTTCTCGGGCTGGAAGCGTTCGCACCTGACGCCAGAGGCCGAGGTGCCCGGTACCTCATTGACTACGAGGACCGGCACGACCTCGCCCAGCCTGGGCTTGACGCAATCACCGCAACTGACCGTGTCGAGCCCTACAGGCGCGCGTTGCGCCAGGCTATTCAAGAGTTGGGGCAGCCGACTGAAGCGGGCCTGGACCTCATGCTGCGGCTGTTTAATGGGGTAAGCGGACAGTGGGCATTGGATCTTGTCGGGGCCAATCCGAACGATTTGCACGAACGGATCGGGCTCGCGGTGGCCGTGGCGAGTATTCAGGATCTTGACGGTGGGCTGCACGGCGAGTCAGCTACGGGACTCGTCCTGTCAATCGATGAGATGCTGAAGTCGCTTCCGCAAGGTGTGCAGCCGAGCAAGGGTTTTCTTTGCGATGACCTGCTGTACGTGAGGATCCCTGAACATGAATCAGGCACGGTTGTTCTCCGCGGCCGGCTGCTCGAGGTGAAGTACCGGGGCTCAACCGACCCCGGCGCAGCGACAACTGCGCATCAGCAGCTCAAGCGTGCTCGGGACTGGCTCCAGTCCACTTTTGGGGACACTGCTTCGCCAGGCCGCATGTTCCGAGCACGCGACCTCGCCGAATTGATTCGCGCGGCCGCCACCCGCGCCTCCGCATTCGGCCTGATGTCGCAGACTCAGCGAGCAGGACTTGAAAGTGCCCTCGAAGCAGTGTCACGAGGAGAGTTCAGCCTGCGGCTCGATTTCCAGGCGGGAACCAAGACCTTGTACGGAGACTTCGTTAGCATTGAGGCCAGCAGTGCAGTGCCTGCTCACCGGCAGGCGCTCAACAGCGAGGGGAAATTCGGCCACGTCAGGCTAGGCCGACCAGCGTTGCGTGCACTTGCGGCGGGAGACGCAATCCCACGCCCACTAGACCTCGCCCATTTGACTTTCAGTGAGCCGGGTGGTGAAGACGACGGAACTGCATCGGGCCCAGACAGCGGTCCCTCGCCATCAGGTCCCGATGTCGGTCCCACGCCGGAACCCAAGCCCGACCACGACGGTAGCAAACCGGATAACGCTAGCGCGCAAGACGATCTGACAACGGAAGCCTATGACGGATCATTGCCACCAGAGGCCAGCATTTACGCCACCCGGCTCGACGAGGCGTTCACCAAATACGGGCTCTCCGTCGAACCTTTTCGCGTCGAGCTCGCACTCGCTGGCCCGAGCCTAATCCGATTTCGCACCAGGACCCTCGGAAAACTATCGATCAGCGACATCGAGCGCCGCTCAAGAGACCTTGGTCGGGAAACTGCGGCGCCTGGCGAGATCGTGATAGGTGATGAGCCCGGCTACGTCACCGTAGACGTGCCGCGCAGCGATCGCCAGACTGTGCCATTGAGGTCGATTCTCGGCAGGCTCGATGAATCAACGGCTCGGCCAGGAGCCCTGAGCTTTGTGGCCGGAGTTGCTCCCAGTGGAGCAGTGGAAATTGCGGACCTCTCGCGGCTCCCACATTTACTCGTCGCCGGCGCGACCGGTTCCGGAAAAAGTGTCTTCCTGCGAGGCCTGCTGCTTGAGCTACTTCGTCAACGAACACCAGGGCAGCTCAGCATACTAATCATCGACCCGAAACGGCTTGACTTTGCGGCGTTCGCGCGCGCGCCACATGTGCGCGGCAACGCCATCATCAGTGATCCCGACGAAGCTCTTGAGAGGTTGCAGTTCACACTAGACACTGAAATAGCACGGCGAGGGCCGATCCTGGAGGAGGCAGGTGTCAGCTCGGCATCGGAGTATTACGAATCCGGCGGGCGGCTCGAGGATCTTCCTCAGCTTGTGATCTTGGTCGACGAGTTCTCAGATCTGGTCCTCGCCGGGTCGGATCGGCGAGCCTTCAGTGAGATGGTCCAGCGCTACGCCCAGCTGACCCGCGCATATGGGGTCTTTCTTGTCCTGGCTACGCAGCGGCCAAGCGTTGACGTGATTACCGGGAGCATTAAGGCAAATCTGAGCGCCCGCATCGCCTTCTCGCTCCCGAGCGCGACGGACTCCCGGACGGTGCTCGACCGCGGCGGTGCTGAGGACCTGCTCGGAGACGGTGACCTGCTGTTCTATCGGAACGGGCGGACCATCCGGCTGCAGGCGCCTCTCACTACTATCACCGATGTAAGGGGCGCGGTGGGCACCTGATCGCAGTCAGGTCAGAGCAGGGCGGGGTAACTGGGCGTCGTATTCAGTGCCCATCCCTGCCGGGCGCGTAGCGCGACTATGCAGATATTCTCGACAGCGCCGCCGTGACCTGCTGTTTCGTCAATAAGACGCCCTGGGAGTGGCCTGTCATCGCCGCGATGCCCCTGACTTAGGACAATGACAGCAGCATCGGTCTCTGACAGGACGGCAACGACGACAACATAGCCTGGGTAGACCCCGCCCCAGCCAGGTTTGCGGCAAACTGACAATGCTGTGTTAGCGGGCTGAGACCGCCCGCCTGGCAATATGCTCAGGGCATTCCCGAGCCGGTGTCTGTTGACCAGTACGTTCTGGCGCCGAGGTCAGGCCTGTCCTCGGTACTTTGGTGGTTCAACTGCGTGTCGTGACGTCATGTAGTGGGGATACCGGTAAGCCATGCGCGTACCGCTTGCAGGTCGCTGTACCCGTGGTCCCTGAGCACGTCGACAATGTCGCGACCGCTGATGAGGACGATGGGATGGCCATCTTCGCGGATCTCGGTGTAGGCCTGCCGGTCGAAATAGGACGTTGTTATGAAGACGCCGAACTGCCGGTGGCGCAAGCGGGCGATGAGGCGTGATACGTCGCGGACGCCGACGGATGTCGTGTCGCTGTAGCACTTTGCTTCGAGGGCGAAGTCGATTGTGATGGGGTCTGATCGGGGTCCCAGGGTGTATTCGCCGATCGCGTCCCGTCCGCCATCGCGGCTTGGCCGGGTGACATCGCAGCGGGTGGTCCGGGGTGCGAGTAGCCGCCAGAGCTGGACGGCGCACGCTTCGAAGCCGTGTGCGTTCTTGCGGTAGAACTCGCGGATGTGCTGCAGGATCGCTCGGCCGTCAGCATCGGCGGGAAGCTGCTCAGCTTTTTTCCGGATGACTGTTGTCGATGGTGCTAGCAGTGGGCGATAGGACCGGCCCTGTACCCAGGCGGTCCAGGCAGGCGGGCAGTGTGGGCTGTCGTTGGTGTTGCCGGCAAGGATGTCGTTGAGCCATGCCCGGGATACTGTGGCGACGTCGAGCACGGTGAAGCGTGCCCTGTAGTTCTGGAATCTGCTGCCGTTGCTGCTTCGCCAGATGGCGGCTAGCTCGTCGTCCTCAGTCAGCGTGGCCGCGCCGGGCGCGAGCAGTCCGCGGAAGACGATTCTGCGGCCGGGGCTTACTTTCTCGAAGAGCAGGAATGGCGGCACTGTGGCACGGTCACGGTCGCTTCCGTGGGTGAGGCTGAAGACGTCTCTGAGGAGGAGGTTGCCGTCTCGCTGGGTGTCGTGGAGGTCGCGTCCAGCGCTGCGGTTGTCCCCGTAGTAGGTGAAGATCCCGGTTTGGGGGTCCAGTGCGTCGGGCCAGTCGGGTTCCGCGGCGGTCGAGTAGAGTGCCGCAATTTTGACGCTGCCTTGCCGGGGCGAGCCTTTGTATCTGAAGCCGCCCTGGTTGCCGACGGGGAGCAGAGCGGCGAGGGGGTCGTCGGCGAAGGTACCTGCGGTGCCGCCTTCGTAGATGCGGTCGACGACGAGGTCCGCCTGGCCGAGGTCGGAGAACGCTATTGCCTGTGGCTGCGTCATGGCCGAGTTCAGTGCCTCCATGTGCTGGACCTGCTCCCGGGAGGCGCGTCACGTGCCCACCATGAGCTTTCTGGATCATCGTAGCGTTCTCGCTGGTGCTCCTCTTGCGCCTGGTGAGGCTGACCCGGTCGCGGTGTCGTCTGGTGATGCGGAGTGGATGACTATGCCCGGCGCTTTCCGCTCAGCAGGTCGGTGACGAGCCGAGGCTCGGCGTGGTGCTTCCGGCCTGGGTTTCTCTGCGTTCGTCATGGCCGAGGCAGTGGCGGTGGCATGTGGTGCGGCTGGAAGATCGTCCGAGTGCGTGGTCGCTCTGCTCGCTGGAAGTCCGGGCTATCTGGGATAGTCGGCAGAGTGACTATTGGTAATCAGGGGGCTCTGGCGTTGCCGCTGAACGTCAGACGTGCTGCTGCAGTTGACTCCCGGGCACGTGCCACGAGCTGGAAGCGCAACAAATTCCTGGTGCACCCGGTGCCGGAACGGGGCATGTCCACCAGGCCCGTGGGCGCCTTCCCTATCCCGCGGGATAGCGCGGCCAGCCCGCCCCAGGACCTGCAGCCGTGCGTTGATTGGTTCTACAGCCAGCATGAAGCACGCGAGCGGTTCCGGTGGGCCTTGCGTGACTCGCTCGACGAACTGCTGGATGGGCAGCGCACCGGTAGATGGTGCTACCAGCATCTGTCCAAAACCGAGAAGACCTACCTCGGTACTGCTGTCGAGGTGAATCTGACAAAAGAGTTCTGTATTGAAGCTGGCGTGGACCTCGACTGGAAGGTCGCTGGGGCTGATCTTGATTGCAAGTTCTCCCGCGAGCTCGGCGGCTGGGAGATCCCTATGGAGATGTACCGATGTGCTGATCATGGGGACCAGTCCGGTCGGGCTGACCATCCTGCCCTGCTCACGTGGTTCAGTGATGACCGCAGTGAGTGGGCTGCTGGTCTGATCCGGGTCACCGATCAGCGGCTGCGGTGGAAGAAGCCAGATGCTTCAGGTAACTCGTTGCGCGCCTACAACCGCGACTACAAACGTAAAATCGCAGATGACGGGCTGCGGGACATTTTCTGGCTCTGGGGAGGAATCCAGGACGATCTGCCTACCAACCACCTGCTTCACCTCGCGCCGGAGCAGCGCGGCAGGATCCTGCGAGACGTCTCGGGGCAAGAGCGCGTCAATCAGCTTTTCCGGGAGCTGGCAGGCCGTGTGGTGAGCCGGCATACCGTGCTTACGGTGGCGCAGCAAGACGATTCTCCGAAGCGAGTCCGCGACGCGCGGATAGCCTTACGGCCCGAGGGGCTTGTCGTTCTGGGGGCTCAGGAAGCTCATCCTGCGATAGCGCGCCGTCTCAAGCTGCCTGTTCCTGCTAAGGGGGAGTGGGTGTCCGTCCGTCTCGCTGAGGTGGGCCGCGATGCTGACCGGCCGAAGTTCTGGCTGGACCACAAGTGGTGGGCCGTCGCGCACTCCGATGAGCCGATCATCCCTGCGCCGGCGATTCCGCGGTTCAAACTGCCTGAGCAGCCCAACTAGAGACGTGCCTCTGCAGGCAGGTTGGCAGGCCAGCTCACGTGCCTGCCAACCAGCGTTCGATGTAACGGGCGTTGCGAACGGGCGCAGCGGCGTTTCGGATTGGGGGCTGTCAGCACAGCAGCTCACGAACCGGCGAGCTGGCGTAGACAGCACAGATGTTCCGCGGGGAGGGTTCCCGGCAATGCAGGCGCCTGGGAGATGTCTGGAGCGATCATGCCCACACCTTCCACTCGTCAGTGAACGAGGGCCAGGGCCGCTGCCCGATGTCCTTGCGGTTCATCAGCTGTTTTACGCCTTCTGCCCAGGTGGGTAGATCCATGAGCTCGAGCAGCAGGCTCCTCTCCAGCTCGGCCCAGTGCAGCTCGATCGTGCGGCCAGCAGCGTACGCACGGAGGACCACCTGATCTGGCTGGACGTTCTCGAGGCCCCGGGGGAGTACCCAGCTAGCAGCCACTCCGGTGTCCTCGAGTGCCGCCAGCACCGCTTCCGAAGACAGTGTCACGATGAACAGCGCGTAGTCCGTGATCAGCCTCGCGCACAGCGCAGGCGAGAGCGGATAGATCGCCCAAGGCGGCAATGTCGGAGACCGGGCCACCCGGTCATCGCTCCGGGCGTAGACGAGGTGCGCGCCGTTCAGGATGTGTGCCCGCTTAGCTGCTCGCCGGTGCTCGGCCGCTGTCCGGTCAACGAATTCCTGTTCCCGCCAGAGCTCGTAGCCACGGGCGATATCGGCTGTAACGAGAGCCCGGCCTCCAGGGAGTTTCATCCCCTGGAGCCCGCGTTCATGTGCCAGGCTGAACGACCTGCTGAGCAGGTCGAGGTGAGTCTTATACGGGATATCGAGTGGCGCAAGTTTCCCGGGAAGCTCGCCGGGCAGCAGGCCGCCAGAGCGAATCGCTTCTTCTGCCATCTGCTGGCGCCTGCGCTGCCGCGAGACCTTCCGGCCAGGATGAGACTTAATCTCATGCAGATACGCTTCGTATTCGTCGCCGACTTCGGTGAACGAGGTGGCGTCGCCGATGCTCAGGCACGAGGTCAGATCGTGTAACAGGACAAACCGGCGTTCGTCCCGCCAGTAATCAGTGACGAACCCGAGCTCGGCTGAAAGGCCGCTCTTGCCTGCCATCGGGCCAGGGCGCTGATTGCGCGAGAGCGCGATGATGACCTGCCGGTCATAGCCGAACACCCGCCAGGCGAGCGCGTCCGCGATCGAGCGCAGCTGCCGGTCAACGCGCTCGCAGACGTCAGCTTCTAGCTCCCAGCTCTCACCGTCGGCGGGATCGCCTAACCTCAGCTCAGGAGCATCTCGAGGTACCTTCTTCCCTTGCCGAAGCAGCTTTCCGACTCTCCTGCATCTCAACCGGTGCTCCTGCACTGCGAGCACCCGCGACAGCAGCGCCTGCTGAAAACTGAAGTAGTCACCGCTGCTGCGGCACTGCCGGAGAGCAGTGATCAGCTCCACAGCAGCAGCGGCAGCTTCCTGATGCAAAGGATGCAAGAAGACCCGGTCAGCCCGTTCGGAAGGCATATCGAGCAGCAACGGCATGGGCAGACTCCCGCGTCCGGGTCGGACCAGCTCAGCAGCGGTAGCAGACGGCACGCGCAACCCGCCAAGCCTGGTGCAGTCGTCATCGTATGTGCAGGGGAAGCCGACCTTGCTCCTCTGCTAGCCCGGGCGGTGTCCAGACCGTGGTTCGAGGGCCTTGAGCGCGTCGGCACGACGCTGTTTGTCGTGACAGGAAATGGCGACGTGTGCTGAATACGCGATGAGCACCGCATAACCGCCGACGAACCAAGCCCACATAGGCTTCCTTTCGTGGGTTGCGAACCGCGCCACCCACGTCGTCGTATCGCTCACCGGCGCGGTCTGTGGCCCGTACCGGACCGGTGGCGTTCGATGACTGCCCGCGCTGGGTTCGCGAGGGTCAGGCGTCGGCGAGTGTGTGGAACAGTGCCTGCGTTTCGGGGTCCGTCGAGTACAGGACTGTTCCCTGCATGCCGCGGGTCAGCAGCACCTTGTAGGTGTGCTTGATGAGCCGCTCGAACTCGTCCGGCTTGGCGCGGGCGACGACGGTGTCCTTGCTGGCGGAGGGGGCGGCCACCCAGCGGTCGGTCCGCCAGACCAGGTCCGGGCCGAAGAGCACGCCGTTCCAGTCGTATTCGAAGCCTTGCGCGGTGTAGATGCAGCCGACCTGGCCGAAGCCGGCGGGATCGGTCGCCCACAGCTGGGAGGGGGGTGCGCCGTTGACCCCGCGGTCGCCCTTGACGTTCCAGGGACGTTTCCAGGATCCGATGACGACGTCGTCGATCAGGCCGTCGCTGGGGTGGGCGTCGCTCCAGGGCCAGCAGAAACCGGCGGTCATCCGCGCGCCGAAGCCTTGGTCGAGTTTCGTGGCGAGGTGGGCTTCGAGGGCGGCCGGGTTGTCGGCGACGGCCAGTTCGAATCGGTCGTCGCCCGTCCACGGGGCGGGAGGGTTGCCAGAGAGGCTCAGCAGGTCCAGGACCCATTGTTCGTAGGTGCGGCTGCCGCCGCAGCGGAACTGGCCGTCGAGATCGATCCGCCGGACCGTGAGGCCCTTCTCTGTTGCCTTGGCGTGGATTTCGTCGTAGGAGCCGAGTTCGCCGGGACGGACGACCTGGTGCTGGTCGAGCAGGAAGACGGGGACGCGGGCGGCGTCGATGAGTTCTTCGACCTGTGGCTTGGTGCTGCGTTTCGCTGCCGGGGTGTAGCGGTTGTTGGAGGTCTCGCGGATGCGGTGGGCTTCGTCGTTGATCAGGACTGTCAGGTGGTTGTGTCCCGCCTGGGAGAAGCTGTTGAAGTACTGGAACAGCTTCTGTACCTGGGTGGTGCCTTTGCCCGCGATCTTGCGCAGGGTGGTGGTGAACGATTTCGACCCGGTCGCGTGGATCGCGCTGTAGCCGTTCCGGAAGAGCTCGCCGAGGAGTTCGAGCGCGATGACGCTCTTGCCGGAACCCGGGCCACCGTTGACGATGATGACTTCCTTGCTGTCGGCGTCGTGGGCACGCCGGACCGCTCGCAGGACCATCAGGTAGGCGACCTGCTGCTCGTCGAGCAGCACGAAGCTGCGCTGGTGCTTGATTTCGTCGGCGGCGACCGCCATCAACTGCCTGCTCGGTGCGATCCTGCTGTTCGTGAGGTCTTCGGCGGCCTGGATGCCGGGCTTGGGGGCCAGGCGGGTGTTCAGGAATGTCCGCAGCGCGGTGCGGTTCGACGCGGTGAACATCTGCCCGTACTGCCGGGGCGGCAGCTCGAGCAGCGACGCGACCCCCGCGTCGTCGGCGTTGTGCAGGTAGGCGACACCGACGACGTCGCCAGGGCTGTCGTGCAGCACACGGGTGAAGTCGACGAGGTACTCGCAGTACTGCTCGACCTGGGAGACCGGGTGCAGCAACGCGCGCTTGGCACCCGGCACGGTGCACAGCCGGGGTTCGTCCTCCTCGACGGTCGCGCTGCTCCACTGTTTGAGCTCCACGACGACGTAGGACGACCTGCCGGACTCGGGATGGACGCCGGCGAGCACGACATCGGCGCGGAGGCTGGACAGCGGCAGTTGATACTCGACGAGCATCTCGACCTCGCCGAGTCCGCACTCCACCAGTTCTTGAGCGAGTGCGGGCAGGCTCAACCGCCACGAACGCCGCTCGGAGTCGGACGGGCGGAAACCGTACTTGACGGCGAACTGGGTGGCGAGCTGATCAGCGAGGGTGTCACCCGCGGCGAGCTGCAGAACGCTCTGCGCGGACCTGGAAAGCAGGAACGACGACACGACGGAACTCCCATACATGTGTGGCGTGTCCGCGGGCGAGCCCGTGGAAGCCAGGCGGCTGTATAGCGATCACCGTACAGGAGTTCGAGTTCATCCCGAAGATGACCCGCCGATTCGCGCCCCTTCACCGCGAAACACGTCTCCGTCCGGGTAGATCACTTCCACGCCCTGCGCTCTGAGTACCTCGATGATGCTCGATGCGGGCTTGGCGGGGAGCAGTACCGCCAGTTCGGCGCCGGGTTTGAGGTGGTGCCGGTAATCCAGGAGCTGGCCGAGCGCCATACGGACGTCCTGGCGCCGGTTGGACGCCTTGGCCTCGATGAGGGTGTTCGTCGCGGGGTCGAAGAGGTCGCAGACGAGCCGCTCGCCGGTGGGGAGAAGGGCACTGAGGCACAACAGTTCTCGATCCACGAAGTCGGCGTAACGCTCGACCAGCCTCGCTTCGGGAAAATCCACCACATGGCTGCCCGAACCGCCACTCGCGATCGCCGTCTCCGGGACGCTGCCCGGCGGGCGCGAGGTCACGACGGTTTCTGCTGGCTCTGCAGGTCCCGTCCTGCCTCGGTCGTCCGCCGTCCGCTCGATCGGCGTCCACTGTCCTGGTGTCAGCGGGACCGAGCCGGCGCCGTCGGACATCATTGTCGTGAGGTCGGCGAACACAGGATCCGATTCCAGCGCCTGCCTGGTCAGTGGTCGGTCGAACAAGAAGCGATCGAAGCGCACGTCGACGACGTGACGCGTGGCTCCGTCCTCGGGGCTTTCGACCGGATACGGCGTCGAAGTGAGCGTGCCGATGGCGTAAATGCCTGCGGTGCCACCGGAAACCCACAAGGCGAAGCGATCGCCGATCCGCAACTCGTCGACGTGGCGCGTGATGGTCAAGGTCGCGGTGGACGCCGATCGGCTCTCCCACCAGGACCACACGTCCCACTGGTCAAGGTCGCATCCCAGGATCCAGTGCGCGGGCGGGCGGTTCCCTCCGGCCGTGATCAGGTCTCTGACTGAAGTGTGCTTGTCCGCAGACACGAGCGTGAGACTGCGCAGCGGTGTCGAGAGGCCCAGCGGCCCCAGGATCCGGGCGGCGGGGATCGGGACCTCGAACTCGTGCACGTCGCCGAGCGCCATGATGTGCTCCCACGTGTCGCCGTCCTCGTCGGTACCCCACACCGACTTCGCGAGGTCCGGGTTGTGGAACAGGTGCAGGATGGTGGCCTTCGCGAAGAACGCCATGTCCGCGTAGAACAGCACCTGGTCTCCGACCTTGCGGCCGCGGAGCGCGACGGCCTTCGCGTTGCCCGACGAACGCGTCGGTGTCGAGCCCCAGATCCTGGCCGGCTCATCCCGGTAAAGCGTCTCGAGAACTGCGAGATCGGCGCCGAGCGTGGCGGCGTGGTCCGCGAGACGCACACCGCGGCGAACGGACAGATCGAAGTTGGCCGGGCCGTTGTACCGGGTGCCGCCGCGCGGCTGCAGAACCAACTGCTCGTCGTTCATGATCGGCACGATAGCGATCGTCACCGACAACCGGGCTGTACCGACCACGGCTCGATTGTCGGTGGCTTCTGGTAGAGATGGATCATGCTTTATGGGGGACGGGTCGAGGCGATCCACGCGGCGTTGACGGAGTCGTCGGATGGTTTCGTGGCCAAACTGGCCGCGGAGTTCGAGGCGGCGTCCGGCGCGCCGCCGAAACCACAAGAACGGCGAAGCTGGGAGCGGAGCTGGCCGGCGTTGCTGAACGCGTTGGTCGGGGCCGGGCTCGGCGAATTGTGGATGGCGCTGGAGTTCGGCCTGCCCCGCACCGGCGAGCGCGTCGATGCGCTGCTGATAGGTCGACGTCCGGACGGCAAGCTCGTCACGGTCGTAGTCGAGCTCAAGCAGTGGACGAAGGCCGATGTAGTGGTCGGCAGCGGGCTCTGGGTGCACGTCGGTCAGCGGGTCGTCACCCATCCTGGCCGGCAGGTGGCGGGTTACGAGCACTACCTCCGGAATTGGGTGGATCCCGGCGACGGTGAGTTCGAAGTGCGCGGGATCGCCGTGCTGCACGACGCGGAGGCTCCCCTGATCGACAAACTGAGGGACGCGGCCGCCGACGCGTCGGAGAGCGCCGCGGTGCCGCTCCTCGGAATCGGTGATCTACGTGGAGCAGCCGAGGAGATCGCGTCCCGTCTCGGATGCGCGGACCTCACCGAGCCAGCCGATGCCGACGTGGAATGGTTCTTGGGCCTTCCGCACCGCCCGTCGGCGGCCCTGTTCGACGAGCTGGGATGTGTGCTGGACGGCGACTCACGGTTTCGTCTGATCGGGCGCCAGCAGGACGCTTACGTGGCGCTGCTGGAGGCGGTCGGCGCGGCCGCACGGCTCGGCGAACGACGTGTCCTGGCCGTGAGGGGCGGCCCAGGTACCGGGAAATCGGTGATCGCGGCACGCCTGGTGGCGGGGCTGCCTCGCTATCTGCGTTCAGCCGACATCGAGTGCGCGACGCAATACCTGACGCCGACGAAGACACTGCGAAGGCAACTCGCCCGTGCGGCCACGGATGATGCCGGCAAGGGACTGTTCGGTTTCGTCGACTTCTGGAAACCGAGCGAGGGCAAGGTCAACGTCGTTCTCATCGACGAAGCCCAGCGAGTCACCAAACCGCGTGCCAACCTGGTCGACATCATGGAAAAGGCCGCGGTCACCGTCGTGTTCTTCGACGAGCGCCAGGTGATCCGGCCTGGCGAGGGATTCTCGCTGCAGGACCTGGACAGGTTCGCGTATACCGTCGGTGCCACGTGCCGGCCCGTTCTGGTGGACCTGGAAGCCCAGTTCCGATGCGGAGGATCGCAGCGATACCAGAACTGGCTGGGGTCGGTACTGAGCACGACGGGTACGCCCGGCACATGGCGGACCGACGGCGACTACGACTTCGCCGTCGCCGAGGATCCGGAGGTCCTGCAGTCCTGGCTCGACAAGCAGTCAGCAAGTGGACACCGGGCGCGGATGAGCGCCGGGTTCTGCTGGCCTTGGACCCGGACGGGGCCCAAGGAGACGTTGGAGGAAGACGTCGTCGTCCACTGGACCGGCTCCGACAAGGTCAAGAGGACCTGGCGCCGGCCGTGGAACGCGGACGTGACGGTGCTGGACGACAAGGAGCGGGCCGTGGCCCCGGAGAGCGTCTTCTGGGCGACCGACCCCGGAGGTGAGGGACAGGTCGGCTGCGTCTACACCGCGCAGGCACTGGAATACGAGTTCGGCGGCGTCATCATGGGCAAGGACCTCGTGCGACGCGGCGGTCGCTGGGTGGCCGATCCGAACGAGAGTAAAGACCCGAAAATCAAAAAGGCCCGTTTGACGCCTGAAGAGTATCTGCCGCTGGCCTTGAACATCTATTGGGTTCTGCTGACCCGCGCCAGCCGCGGTTGCCGGGTCTACTCGGACGACGAGGACACACAGAAATTCCTCCATTCGCTGGTTCAGAGCAAGACACTTGCACGTGCCTAGCCGTTGGCCGGGAAAGTGTCGGTGGTTCGTGCAAGGCTAGTCTCGTGCGACTTCGTGATGCTCGTGGTGTGGAACTGAACGCGGACTTCAATGTTGAGGTCGACGAAGGCCGCTTGAGCCTCGTGTTGGAGAGTGCTGGCGGGAGGACGGCTGGAGCGGCTCGTCCACGCAACGACCAGTACGTTCCTGTGCTGAGGTTGCTGCTGCAGCGCCTGCGTGACCGGGAAGCAGTCCTGCTGTCAGCGCTGGTTGCCTCTGCGAGGGTTTCGAGGTTGTCCGAGGATGAGCGGACCCTGGTCAAAGGGCCGTTAAGGCTCTCTGATGTGACCGACGTTGAGCAGTTGAGGCTTGAGATCACCAGTGCGCAGGGACGCGTAGGCCTGCCAGCGGGGGCGCGGAAGGAAGGCAATAACCGTAAGCGCATCCGGCTTCGGCTCGACGTGCCAGGGTATCGCCTCGAAGACGCGGCAAAGCTCGCCGCAGACCTTTCCACTCCGTACAATGAGCCGGTTGATCAACTGGCTGCGTCGAGGGAACTGCCTACTGCGACTGAGTTGCTCGATGCTCTAACCGGGATCGAGATTCAGACCGCGACCGGTCGTCCGAATACCGTGCTTGAGGTACACGGGAACGTCGTGCGTGTCCGGACTGAACGCTCTCCTGATGGTCGTCCAGTCGATATCAGCGAGGTTCAGAAGGGCTTGGACAAGTTGGCCGAGCGCGGATCCGTGCAGGTGACGGTTGACGAGCTGGGACACCGGAGCGCGTTTGTGGGCGCAGTGCTGGCGACGCTTCCCGGGGCGCAGTTCGTCGGCTCACCCGCGGAAGTGGTCCTTCGCGAGCCGACCGGTGATGACGTGGCAGGCGATCTCCACTTCGGTGAGCTTGACGCGGTCACTAGCGTCAAAGTCCGTACAGAACAGAGGAAGCTACGCAAGCTCCTGGCGGGAGGGGCGACAGTCGCCGAGTGCGCGCTCTGCGGTGACCGCTACCCGATTAACTTCCTCGTTGCCGCGCACATCAAGAAGCGCGCGGTCTGTACGGACCAAGAGCGCCGCGACCTGACCAACATAGCGATGCTGGCTTGCACCTTCGGCTGCGACATGCTGTACGAATCGGGGTGGGTGACTGTCGATCAGCAAGGCCTCGTGCAAGTACGGCCAGCGGCCGACCTGTCCGAAAGCCACCTTCGAACTCGCCTCCTGCACCTGCATAGCCGACACTGCAAAGCTCACAGCACCCACTCGGAACCCTACTTCGCCTGGCACCGAGCGAACGTGTTCGCGCCGAACGAACGCCTGTAGAGGTTCCGCGGCCCAGGCCCGCCACGCGCTAGAAACGTGGCTATTGATCACACAGTCTCCTGAATAGACGTCCGCCTTACGAGATTCAACCGACTTGGCTGCTGAGATCGCAGCCTTGAACTTCGCCAGGTCTGCTCGTCGCTGACGAGGGACGCCTACCTACTACGTGTGGTCGATTCTCGTAGAATGAGATCTGTGGCTCTTGATGGGTTGTGCCGGTTCGCGGTGCCGGTGGAGAAGGCTGTCTTGCTCAATGAGGACGGTTTCCTTCTGACGCCGTCGGACCCTGAGTGGAGTTCCAGTGACACGGTGCAGCCGGTACCGGTGACCGAGTTGCCGGTCGGAGAGGCGAGTTTCGCGCTGTTGGCTGCTGGTGGTGCGGGTAAGACCGTCACGTTCACCGAACTGGCCAAAGCAGAGTCGGATGGGCGCCGGATCGACGCCGCCGCACTCACAATCGACGCCCTCGAGCGGGAGTTGGATGGTGCGTGCTTTAACGAATCTGCGGTTTACTTAGACGGCTTGGACCAGGCGGCGTCCGTCGAAACGCGCTTCCTTCCGTGGCTGGAGCAGTATGTGACCGCGCCTGCACGTCGCGGTATGCGCTGGCGGCTCGCCTGCCGTGCCGCCGCGTGGGACGCGGCCCTGGGACAGGCGCTATTCCGAACTTTGCCCGCGTTCACAGTGTGGAAGCTGGCCCCATTGGACCGCGACAGCGCGGAGAAAGCGGTCGAGTGCGCGATCGGCTCGCCGGACTTCGACACCGCCCGGTTCATGGAAGCTCTGATCGAGGCCAGGCTAGGACGACTGTCCGGCTGTATCGGTCAGCTCGTCGCAGTGGCGCGGTATTGGACCACGCGAGGTGAGTTACCGCAGCGAGCGGCAGACGCGATGAGTTTCGAGATCGAGTACCTGCTTCGTGAAACTGACTCACGAAGGAAGCCATCGCTGCCGCTGGACCGGGCAGTGAGGATAGCCCGGCGATTGGGTGCCTTCACGATGTTCGCGGGCACCCAGGCGCTCACCGTCGGACCAGTGGGGAACCCCGCGACGCTTCCGGTCGACGAACTGCCATCAGATGCGGAGCCGGACCAGCCAGTACGGACGATCGAACCCGCCGACTACCGTGAAGTGCTCGACACGGCGCTGTTCGATTCAGGACCGGCCGGATCGGTGGTGTTCCGGCATCAACGCTATCTCGAGTACCTGGCTGCTACCTACCTTGTCGAGCGAGGGATCAAGGTCGCTCAGATTCCGGCGCTGCTCGGAGTGCATGCCAACGGCTTGCTTCCGACCGCGAGGATTGGCGTCGCGTCCTGGCTGGCCGCGCTGGCTCCAGACCTGGTCGTTCAATTGTTCACCGACAACGCAGCGACGTTCGCCTCTAGCGCGGCGGTGGTCGAGCTACCGTCCGACGAAGCGCGCGCGGCGCTTGTGAAGGGTCTGCTTGAGGCCGCGGCTCGGGATGATGCGAAGCCTGACTGGCGGCTTGATCGTACGGGGCTACTGCACGCAGGATTGACCGAACAGCTGACTGAATACCTCGCGGACGGTCCGGCGAACTCGTTGCAGTTGTGGTGGATCGCCCGCCTGGCCGCCGCGGGCGGCCTTCGTGTGATGGCACCTGCTATGGCTCAGATTGCACTGGAAACAAGCTGGTTCGACTACGCTCGCCGCGCGGCCGTTGCTGCCGTCGCCGAACTTGGCGACGACCCGAAACTGCTCGCCCTCCGTGAACTCCTCATGGTGCCGACTGAGGGCGACCCAGATCCGGACAACGAAGTCCGCGCCGCGGTTATCGATGCCCTCTACCCCCGATTGCTGACCATTGACGAGCTCACCCGAGCGCTCAGACCGCACAGGTCAATACTGTATGGCGGGTACCGCCAGACTCTGGAGGCGTTGCCTGGCCGAATTCCCGGCCATGACCTAGCAGCGTTTGTCATTTGGCTGGCCGAATATACGCGTCGGACCGATGGCCATGATGACCAGTTCGAACGCCTCTATGCAGGCGTGATCGAGCAGGCATGGCGACACGCTCATGACGGAGCAGTTCGGACTGGTCTGGCCAAGCTGCTCGTGGCTCTGGTCCGTTCTGGCCGCTGGCATGAGCCACGATTCCGACCCGAGCGGATTCCGTGGGTCGATGGGGAGTCGGAGCTTCGCAGGGCGATAGCTATAAACGTCGCAAGCGCCTGTGATGAGACGTGGTACGCGGTCTTGACTCTAGGGCTGCTAACTAGCAAGGACGCTAGCTGGCTTCTTGACATGCTGCCTTCCGTCCCGCCGCAGGCCGCTGGCCCGTTGGCGAACTGCTTGCCCCAGTTGCTGCACAGCCCGTCCGCCGCCGTCGCTGACCGCGTTCTCGGACTGCCGCCCGGGCACCCTGGGTACCAGACCACGATCTATCTGCGCACTGGAGTAGCGGTCGATGACGAGTCAGTGCTGCGGCAGCGTCGTATCGCCGCGGAAGAACACGAGTACCGGCAACAGCTGACTTCCCGACAACAGCGAGTACAACACGAACTCCGTATCGTGCTGGCAGGGCTCGATACGGGACCCGAATCATGGTGGCGTATCCCGTGGCTGCTGGCTGACAAAGACATCCACGAGGGCACGGCCGCGGACATCACCCAACGACCTGGCTGGGCTCAGCTCAGCTCCGACGAGAAACAGCTCGTCATCACGGGAGGCTTTCTCTACCTGCAGACCCATCAGCCAACGGCCCAGGCCTGGTGGACGGCAACGTCCTGGAACCCCGAGCTGACGTTGCCGGACTGGTCAGGGATATACTTGATCATGACGCTGGCCGAGCATTTCCCGACCGTGCTCGATCGGCTTCCCGATGACGTATGGGCGCGCTGGGCGGCGTCGATCGTCGCCACTCCCGTATTCGGCGGCGACGACGCCATCAAGCCTCGTCACCGTGCGCTCGACGCCGTACCCGCCGACGTGCGGCCGCACCTGATCGACGCCGCGCTCCAGCACCTGGACGCACTCTCCGGGACCGATGCCTCTCTGACACCGCATGCGGTGTACGTGCACCTGGCGATGGAACTTTCGGCGGGAATCGCCAAACGCCTACTCGCCGCACTCACCGGGACCGGTCTTGCTGAGGAACTGCTCACCCTGCTGGTGAGACACGGTTCACCGGAGATTGCCCTGGACACGTGCCGACGGCTCATCGACTCCGATTCACCGCTCGCCCAGCGAGCTCGGACCCACATGGCGAAGCTGGATCCCGATTCGGTCATCGATGCACTCGCCGCAGCCACGGCCTCGCCTGAAGAACTGGCGGAGGCAGCCCTATTCCTTAACGTCACCCTGCTCGACCCGGACCGTCTGGTGATCGCGGCCCGGCTACTGCTCGACAGTCACCCCTACGCCACGGATCCGCCCTTCGAATCCGGCTTCAGACACACTTCGCACCATCAGGCTCGTGATGTTCGGCGGCACATTCTCGAACGAATGGCGCTGGACGGTCGTAGCGAGGAGCTTGCGGCGCTGAGCTACGGCCGCTCAGACGCCGACAAGAACGCGCTGGCCTACCATTACCGGATCGCCAGAGCTAGACAAGCCGATCTATCGCTCGGGACGACCCCACCTCGCGCGTTGCTTCGCTTGTTAAGCCGCGGCGACGCCAGACTGGTGCGTGATGACGCCGACCTCCAGCATCTTCTGCTGCAGCAACTCGACGAACTTCAGGGATACCTCGGCAGCGCCTGGCGTGAGATCTGGGACGACGGCAAGCCGCAAACCGAGGACGATATATCAGACTGGCTCGAGCGCCGGCTCGGAGAACGTCTCAACGACTTGGTCATCGACCGCGAGGTTCAGGTGCGACGTGACCGTCCCGGCATCGGCACTCGCATCGACCTCACCGCAACCACCAAGACCACTGGCAATGAGACGGCCAGAGTCCTCGTGGAGGCCAAACGCATCGACAACAGAGAACTCGAAACGGCGATGCAAAACCAGCTGATCAACCGATACCTTGTCCCAAAAGGTCGACGGCACGGAATCTACCTCGTCTACTGGATCGCCCCATCTCAGCGCCCGGATGGCTGGTCGCGGACCAAAGCAGCGGACGTCGCAGCATTGAAGCGGAAGCTCAACGAACAAGTGCAGCACGCCACCGAAGCAGGGTTCCAAATCGCGCCGTACATCCTCGATATCAGCCGCCCAGAAAATACATGAACTCAGATTGTGACTCTCTTTGGTAGCTAGCTGGTATTGGCGGTTCAGTGGATAGCCGAGCCGCCACCCAGATTAAGCTCCCGGCATGGCTGACGATCGTGGGTCGTGGAAGACGTTCGGTGAGAGGCTGGTCTACGACAACCGGTGGGTCCAGGTCGGGTTGACCGACGTCGAAGCGCCGAACGGTGAACGCTGGGATCACCACGTGGTGCATCTCGCTCGGATAGCTATCGCGTTGATCGTGAACGACCAGGACGAGGCCTTGATGTTGTGGCGCTACCGGTTCGCGACGAGGCAATGGGGCTATGAACTGTTGGGTGGAATGGTCGAGGCTGGCGACGACTCTGTCGGGACGGCCGTGCGGGAAGCTGTTGAGGAGTCCGGCTGGCGGCCGATCGGTGAACCGGAGCATCTGGTCAGCTTCGAGCCATTGCCGGGCCAGGTCACGGCGCCGGTGGATGTGTACCTTTGGCGCAAAGCCGAGCACATTGGCGAGCCCACTGACGCGGAAGAGGTCGGTCGGGTGGAGTGGGTGCCGTTGTCGCAGGTGAATCGACTTGTACAGCAGCAGAAGTTGCTCGGATCGGGCACGTTGGTGCCCCTGCTCTATTACCTCAACTCACGACCGAGGTAGGCGATCTGAACGAGAGATGCCCGGCTCGCGATGCCGATGATCAAGTTCTAGCTCGAGCTCGGCCAGGTGACGCATGAGCCAGTCGCGGGTTTGTTGGCGAGTCAGGGCCTCGCGGGCGATGCGTTCAAGCTGACCTTCATAGAAGGCGACATCATCATCGTTCTCGAGAAACAGGCTGGTTGTGGGCTGTTGGTGATGAACGAGTGGAAGGTGCTGGTCATGTAGATACAGGGCGAAACCTGTATGGAGGCTGGACAGAGCGAAGTGATCGGGCACGAGGTGGATGTGGTGACGAGGTAACGACGACGTGATCAACAGGTGCAGTACTTGCTCGTGCTTGACGGAGGGTTCTTCAGGGCGTGCGAGCAGCGTGGTTTCGTGCAGGTAGAAGGTGAACGGACCAGGGATCCGGAGGGATGCTGCCTGGCTGGCGAGTCGCGTACGCACTGCTATATCGAGAGCGGGGCCGTCTCCATGCCCGTTCCTGGTGAGTGCTTCGCGGACGTACGGTTCGATCTGGAGTTGCCGCGGGATGTCTACGCGGTCGTAGGTCGTGATGGATTGGCTGCCGGTGTCGAGCACGGTGATGAGTGGAAGGTCGTCGGGGAAGCCTGTGGGGTGGCTTCTGACCTGGTAGCCGTCGTCGGGATGGCGGTCTAGGGCTACCAGGTCGTCGAGTTCCTGTGGGGTGGCTTTCGCTCGGGCCAGGTAGATGGCGATGTCGCCGGCTTGGTAGCTGCGAAGGCCACTTTCGAGCCGCGAGATGGTGGAGGCGGGCCAGCCGAGCATGCGGCTCATGTCGGTTGCGAGGTAGCCGGCGCGCATGCGGATTCGCCGGAGCTCGGCGCCGAGCTCCCTCTGTTTTGCGGTAGACAGCTGCGGTGTCTTCTTCGCTTTCACCGGTTCCTGCTCAAGGTCGTTGAGGGAGGCGGGCCGTCCCGCGAGGGCATGGGCCGTCACAGGTGCTGTGACGGCAAGAGATAGCGGCCTACCTGCGGAAATATCGTGTGTGACGGCTGTGTCGGCTTGCTTCGCGCCCGTCACGTCGACAGTGAACTGGCCATGGGAAGGGCGGATTCGAGAGACAGCGATCAGCCGTCACGTCGGCGAACGAGGAGCGCCGCGTCGGGTAGTGACGAGTTGCGCGGCTGTGCCGGCGACCTCCTGAAGGGCCGTTACGTGTCCGGTCAGTCGGTCGAGCCCAAGAGGGGTAAGGCGCAGCTTGGTGCGGCGACCAGCGACCCGGATGGACACGTAGCCAGCTGCGGCGAGGCGCTCGACGTGGAGAGCGACAACGGGCGGCTTGACACGCAGAGCGTTCGCCAGAACCGCGTCTTCGTACCAGTGCAGGTCCGCGAGAAGACACATCACGAACAGTCGGACCGGCAAGAGGAGAAGCGGGTCGAGGTCGCGGTGGGAGGACAGAACTGCAGGGCGTGCTGGCGGCATCACTGCTCGCCTTTCGCCGGTGCGGCAGAGTCAGGCCAGCAGAGGCGGAGCGCTGGAGACGATCCGACTGGGCTTTTCGGCAGCTCAAGTGCGCCAGGGGCGAAGGGGTCGCCGCGGTACGTGGCTGGGCTCTGCGGTGCGACACCACCGAGAGGGAGCTGGTGCGCGGCATATCGGGACACAACCGCGGGGCCGGGCCGCGACGCGATGATCAGCTGTTCCGTCGTCAGGCACCCTGCTGCACATTGTGAACGGCGAGCGCGGTGCCGCCCCGCGTCCATCGACGTAATGGTCCGGCCGTCCTGCTCGGGGGTAGCACGCGCGCGTTGACGTGGGCGCGACTGCGGGCCGGCCGGAGTCTGATCGCGGCCGAAGAGACGGCACCAGCGGTGAGCCTTCCGGTGTCGTCCGGGCTCAGCCGTGGGGTTGGCGGGGCGGTTGAGGATTCGGAGCAGCGCCGCGCACGCGACGCAAGGAGGTCCAGGCGGTGCGAGGCACGAGCCGATGAGGACGACATGACCGCAGACCGCCAGGTAACGGCCCTCTTGGAGTTCAAGCCCCTGGGCGAACGCTTCATCGGTGACGGCGTGATCGAGGCTGTCGCCTGTGCAGCGGTACCAGCGAACGTAAAAGCGGGGACGCCGTGACCTGCTTGTTCCGCTCATCTTGCCCGCTCCTGAGTCCGTCCCGTTGTGTTGAAATCATCAAAGTTGGATCAACGGAGAGAGACCAGGGCGGAAGTGTCGGAGTTTAGTGACAGGACGGTGGCATACTTCGTCATCACCTGCATATATGGTTGGTATGCTGAGTTGCAAGTCAAGCAGCGCGAGGTGAACGATGGTCGGCGTCCGACGACGCGATGGGCTGGTTTCAGCTCGTAAGACTGCGGGGCTGAGCCAGGAGAAACTCGCCGAGATCATGGGCGTCGATCGCCGGACGGTCATCCGCTGGGAGGCGGGCGACTTCGCGCCACTGCCGTTTCAGCGGCCGAAGCTGGCGAGAGTGCTGAGGCGTTCCCAGGACGAGTTGCGCGTGCTGATCGAGGGCTCGCCGGCGGCTGATCTGCCGCACGAGCTTGAACCTGCGTTCAGCTGGCTGGATCGTCGTGTGGGTTGGAACCCTGGCACTACGCGTGAACGGGTAGGGGCACGTGTGTCGCCAGATTGGCGTCGCGGACCACAGGTCGATCGGAGCCAAGCTGCCGACGCGTTGGCGAGCTATTACGGCGAAATGCCTGCCGACTACGCGCTCTACCAGGCGCGTTACGGAGGGAAAGGCGTCCGGACCAGCATTCTGAGTCGGTCAGAGTGGCTGGATCTGAGCTGCCAGCTGACGCCGGAGAACGACCAGCTGCTTCTGCGGCCTGGCCTTGAGAGCCCCTCTTGCGGCATCAACGAGAAAGCGGCCGTTGGAAGGCTCGCGGAAGCGGCTGAAGGCGGCGTTCGGCTGGCTGACGTGCCGATCTATCGTCTGACGGAGCTCGATGTGGGCGGTGGCACTCTATCGGGCAGCTTGGACGTCGTGCCCTTCGTTGAGTACGCCTTGACGTTGGACCTGCTTGAGCGCGAAATGTTCGAGACCCTGGCGGTGGAGAAGGTCTTACGTCCCGGCTACGTGCCCTTGCGAGACAAGTACTTGCCGGACGTCGCGACGGTGCTCGACCTGGTTGGTCGGCTGTGCGCGGGCGGTGTGCTTGCCCTGACCGCGATCGCTCGGCCCGCGGATCCGTATCGCGGTGGTCGCGACTACCTGCTGCTCATCCAGGAGCGGTCCAGGAACGTGCTGAATGCGGCCGGCAGCTTGGCCGTGATCCCAAAGGCGTTCCACCGGCCATCGACGGATCTGCGCGCGGATGCTCGGATCGGAGCGACCTTGCGGCGTGCACTGGAGAACGAGCTGTTCGGACGAGTCGACGTCGACAACACCGCAGGCAGCCAGAGAGCAGCCGATCCGATGCATCCGCGCAGGTTGTCCGCGCCGATGAAGTGGCTGACCGAGCAGCCGGGGCGGCTACGGATGGAGTGCACCGGGTTCGGTCTCAACCTCGTCAGCGGGAACTACGAGTTCGCCAGCTTGGTCGTCATCGACGACGAAGAGTTCTGGTCTCGCTTCGGCGGCGAGGTCGAGGCAAATTGGGAGTCGGCTGAGTTGCGCTCGTATTCGACGCTCGACGGCGATTTGATCGGCGGACTGATTGCCGATGAATCGTGGAGCAATGAAGGTTTGTTCTCGCTGCTCCAGGGGTTGCGTCGGCTCGCCGAAATTGGCGGCGATCGGCTGACAGTTCCGAGCGTTGAACTATGTCGCTGAGGGCCAGCGCACGGTCATGACAACCGAGTCCGCAATTGCTTCCCATGAATGGTCGACTCCTGGCCCCCACATGACGTAGTCGCCTTGCCGGGTCATGGTCTTGCCGCCGCCGGTGACATCGATGCGGAACTCGCCGGAGATGAGCAGCACGAGGGTGGTCCGCTGATCATCGGACGTCCACTCTGGCCGCTTGTCACCAGCAGGATGGTTGGCCCACTTGACTTCTACGTCTTTCGACGACCGTACGCCCTGGGACGGGTCGATGAAGTGCCCGACCAACCAGCTGCGGGTGTCAGCTGCGTCTTCGTTGGCGTTTCCGGCGGTCCAGCCGTCGCTCACTTGCTGAGCTCCCATTCGATCGGCGGCAACTTCACGCGTTCTCCTCCGATTTCCGCCAGGCGCCTTAGACCTTGCAGCATCGCGAAGAGTCCCTCATTGCTCCACGCTACATCACTCAGTAGCTCGGTGACGAGATCTGTATCGGTCGTTGAATACTGGCGAAGTGTCGCTGATTCCCAGTTCGCTTCGACCATGCCGCCGTAGCGTTGCCAGAACTCTTCGTCATCGATGACGATCAGGCTGGCGAATTCGTAGTTTCCGCTGACCAGGTTCAGGCCGAAACCTGTCGACTCCATCCGCAGCCGCCCTGGTTGCTCGGTCAGCCAGCGCATCGGTTCGGAGTGGCGTGCCGGGTGCATGGGATCCGCTGTCAACATCTCCCCGAGCGTGTTGTCGATGTCCGGGCGTCCGAACAGCTCCTCTTCCAGCTCTCGCCGGAGCGTCGCGCCCACCTGAGCGTCCCGGCGGACGTCGGTCAGTGGCTGGTGGAAGCCCTTCGGGATCACTGCGAGCCGTCGCGCGGCGTTCAGAACATGGCCTGAACGTTCCTGGACGAGCAGCAGGTAATCGGCATCGCCCCGGTACGGATCAGCCGGGCGCGCGATGGCGGTGAGTGCGAGTACGCCTCCCGCGCAAAGCCGGTTGGCGACTTCGAGCACCGATCGAAGATCAGGTAGGTGTCGGTCGCGAAGTGGCATAGACGATGAGCCGGCCGCGATGGCGTCCATGAGTTCGCCTTCGAGCAGGTCCATCGTCAGCGCGTAGTGCGCGAAGTGAGTGACGCCGAACGAGCCGCCGAGCTGGTGTTTGCGGATGTCCGTGCCGAGCAGGCGGTAGATCGGACTGTTCACGAGCCGGGTGTTCATGGCCAGCGTCTCCGCCAGGCGCTGAACGGCGAGACTCGCCGCGCGTTCATCGAGCTCGAGGCTCGCGTCCGGCCGGGTACTCGTCGCCGTGAACCGCTCTTGCTCTGGCCGCAGCTCGCAGGCCACATCCAGCCAATCGACGCAGGTCAGGACGCTGGTGTTCACAGTGTCAGCGCCGATTCGCCCGCCGTACAGACCGTGATTCTCGATTTGATGCCCGTAGTACTGGCGAAGAGCGTCGACGACCTCCCGCTGGCTCACCCAACTCCGTCGGGTTCCGCGGTTGTGGAGGTCTTGGACGGTCACGTCGGCGACGCGCGCAGCGACCGCGTGGCGAGCTGTGCCGGGAGACCAGCGGGCTGAGCGGTCGAGCCATTCGAGAGCTGCCCCGATGTGTGGATCAGTTGTAAGCCGCTCGTCCTCGGTGATGCCCGATACCGCCTGAGCGGCGGGCGCCTCGCCGACCAGCTCGGCGAAGCGCGCACGCTCCGCCTCCGACGCTTGCTCAAACGCGGTGTCGAGCACCTGTTGCATCTCGGACTGCTGGACCAGGTCCGGCTTCTTGCGCCATGACGCCACGGTGCGTGCGGCGACGCCCAGCTTCTCGGCGAACCGCTCATTGCTCAATCTCAGTGCGGCTTGAAGTGCCGACGCTGATCGACCGGTCCATTCGTTGGCTCGGCTCATCGGTGCACCGAAAAGCCGATATGCAGCGGATATGCAGTGATTGTGCAGTGCTTCCGCACTGGTTGTGCATGGGATCTTGCGCCGATTCGGCCTTGAATTCTAGGTATGGAAATCACCTGGATCACCAGCCCGAATCGCCCGCCCTCAACGCTTCGAGCGGACATGCTCGACCACGATCGCGAGGTTCGACTGAACGTCTTCGAGACGCTCAGTGAGCTCAGCCAGTCGCTGTTCGAGTGCGTCCAGTCTGGGCCAGAGGTCATGCCCATCGTCGGCCGGCTCGTCCGGGTGCGGCGGAGTGCGATTTTGCAGAACTGCCAACAGATGCTGTGGGTGCCAGCCCAACGTCGTCGACAGGGCTTCGAGCGTGCGGGCGCTCCGGCGACGCTCCACGGTGTGGTGCTGCAACTCGCGCACGATCGCCTGCGACACATGCGACCGCTCAGCAAGCTCGCGCTGCCGCCAGCCGAGTTCGCTGACGCGCATGTTGATCGCCTTCGCGACTGCCGCCCAGTCTTCCGACACGTATCCCTCCGCGCTCCGCCTCGGCGCTGAGATTAGCGGCTCATCGAGCTTTTATCGCGTCGCCTAGCGCATTAGCAGCGGCGCGTCGGACGAACGCGTCTTTCGAAGCGCTGAAATCAACAACATAGTCTTGAAATCATCAGATTGGTCTTTCTTATGAACTCGCAAATGACTTTCCACACCATTCAGCAGGCCGCCTGGATTCTGGGCGTTTCCCGTCCGGCGGTCAGTCGGGCGATCCGCACCGGGGAGCTCAGGGCCGTTCGCACCAGGTCCGGTCTGCGGATGTCGTCGACCGAACTCGCTCGGTTGCTCGGTGCCGCGAAGCAGGACGGAGGTGCGGCATGCACGTCGATGACCTCCGGCTGATCGGGATCGCGTGGCGGCTGGACCGCCTGCGGTGGACTTCCTCGGACGTCCTGACCGCCATCGTCACCAGTGAAGGGGTCTGCATGTGGCCATCGGCGGAGGGCGAACCTCCGTCGGCGCAGACCGATCAGCAGCTCGCCGACCGACTGTGCGGAGGATGTCCGGTCCGGGATGAGTGTCTGGAACTGGAGTTGCGCACTGCCGGGGCGGACACGGCTGGTGTCTGGGGCGGGATGACCGACGACGATCGCCGGGAGCTTCATCCGCACTGGCTTCGGCGCGGTGAACGGGTCGAGCGAGGTGCGCGATGAGTGGCCTCACTTTGACGCCAACGCAGATACTCGCTGGAGTAGGCGTGCTGGTGGTGCTGTTCTGGGTTTGGCGGGCCGGTGCTCGCCGGGCGAAGGCCGCGGCCGAGAAGACGCGAAGTGGAGCACGCCTGGTCTCCTTGGCTGGCCGCGTTCTCTTCAACGCTGGGTTGATCGTGGCTGTTCAGTGGGTCGTCATCTCGCATCCGAGCAGCACTTGGCTGCGGCTCGTGGTACTCGGACTACCCGCGCTGTTCGCATCTCATGCGCTGACTCGCGCTATGACCGTGACGACCGTCGACACCTCGAAGCGGGTTGGTCGTCGATGACGCGGGCGCAACGGCTGGCCCAGGACGCTGCCGAAGCCGCGGAGGTGCGGGCGTACGAGACCGATCCGGACGTCGTGGCGCTCCGGATAGAACGGGTACGTCGGCAGGTCGACTGGATGTGCTGGACGGGGATTGTGCTCGGGCTGGCCTTCACGATGACGAACGTTCAGACCTTCGCCTCGGCTGGGACCAGGCCGTGGTCGCTGCCGTGGCTGGCTGCGTGGGTCCTGGACCCGACGGTGTCTCTCGTACTGCTAGCGATCCTTCGCGCGGAGCAGGTGACTGCCCGGTACCAGGTTCGCACCGGTGGATGGGTTCGGCGGGCGAAGTGGTTCACGCTCGCCGCTACCTACGTCATGAACACGTGGACGTCTTATGCGAATGGAGATCCAGCGGCGATCGTCCTGCACTCGGTGCCTCCGCTGGTCGTCTTCGCCGCGGTCGAGGCGATCACTGATCTGCGCGACAAGCTGACCGATGCTGCCATCGTGGCTGCCGGTGAACGGCGAGGTGTTCAGGGCGAGTCCATGAACGCCGGGCGCCGGAAGCTGTTCGCCGACTACCTGGCCGACGCTCGGCGACGCTGGACACCCGATGTCGACGTCACGCCGGCGTGGATTCGGCAGGCGACCGGATGCTCGCGCGGGTTGTCGCCGCGGTTGGCGCGTGCGTTGCGCGCGGAGGTGGCCGATGACTAAGTCGGGCGCACTACCAGTGAAGGCAGATCCAGTCCTGGATGGCGAGCTGGTCGATGACACGTTGCCGCAACCACGTCGGCGCGCACGTCGCAACCGGCTGGCGATGTGGTGGCTGCATTCGCGGCGCGTGCCGTTGTGGCTCAAGAACAAACCGCAAGCGGTTCAGGCCGCAAAGGACGCGGTTGCCTGGCTGGTCATGTCGCCCGTGCGCTTCCTCGGGGCGGTTGTCCGAGGGGGAGTGGCTGGCGCGCGTTGGTGGCGTGGCTGGGTGACGGTGCGGGACTATAGGGCTGCGGCAGAGGAGTCCGAGAAGCTGGCCGACAAGTTCACAGAGATCCGCGGGCTCACGCTGTTCCGCTGGAAAGTCACGGGCTTGGTTCTCGCCGTCGTTGCTCTGGTGGTCGCGATGGTGGATCTCCTGTACGGAGCCGATCCACTGTGGATCGCGGGGGCTGGTGGGTCGATCGCCTTAGCGATTCTCGGTCGGCGTAAGGACGGGAGTCCGGGACGGAAACCTGCGCTCGCAGGTCCGCGCACACTGACCTGGACGATGGACCCGCAGGTGCTGGTGGACGCGTTTCGGGATGCGAAGCTCATTGGCAAGGACGAGTCGCTGAGGTTGGTCGAGCGGGCAACTCGGGTCGGTGATGGCTGGGCCGTCACGGTCGACCTGCCCGCCACCCGCAAGGCTGCGGATGTCGTGAAGAACCGGGACGCGCTCGCGTCCGCCTTGGCGGTCGATGAGGTGCAGCTCATCGTGGAACGCGTCCGAGGCAACGGCGGTCACGCTGGTCGGGTCTCGATGTGGGTTGCCGACGAAGACCCATACGCGTCGCCTCCGCTACGGACGCCACTACTCGGGGCGGCCCAGTGGGATGCGTGGCGTCCGGTTCCCTTCGGGCGAGACGCGCGGGATCGACGGATCGATCTCCCTCTGGTGTGGACGTCGTTGCTTGTGGGCGCGATTCCGCGACAGGGCAAGACATTCGCTACGAGGCTCGCCGCTTCTGGACTCATCTTGGACGCGTGGGTGCGGCTGTACGTCGCGGACTTCAAGGCGGGCAAGGACTGGGACTCGGCCGGCAAGGTCGCGCATCGGTTCATGGCGGGCGACGAATCCGAGCATGTCCTGGCCCTCATCGGCTGGCTCGCCGAGCTGGTCGCAGAGGTTCAATCGAGGTTTCGGCGGATGCGGGATCTCGATGACCTGACGTGCCCGGAGTCGAAGGTCACGCCGGAGATGTCTCGCGACAAGGCGCTGAACATGCCGATTACGGCGATCTTCATCGATGAGGTCCAAGTCCCGCTTGAGGACCGCACATCTATCGAGGTGCAGGGGAAGAGGCTGACGGCGGGCGAGTACGTCGGCGAGTTGCTGACGTGGTTGGCGAAGAAGGGGCCAGCCGCCGGGATCGTGCTTGTACTGGCGACGCAGCGGCCGGACTCGAAGACGATTCCGTCCGGCTTACGTGCGGTGCTCGGCTCGCGGTTCGCGCTCCGAGTGATGGACTGGCGCGACTCGAACATCGTGCTTGGCGAGCAGATGAACACGCGCGGGTTCGATTCGTCTCGCCTGCTGCCGTCGCACAAAGGCGTGGGCATCCTGCGTCCGGACGGTGACACCGCGGCCGGGGCCGATGTGCTCGCGATGATCGTCCGGACCTACTACATGCCGAACGAAGACTGGCGAACGATCTGCGAGCAGGGGCGGGCGCTGCGGGAAGCGGCCGGAACGTTGACGGGGCACGCGGCGGGTCAGGACGCGACGCCAGTGCTCGACCACGCTGCGGTGGTCAAGGAAATCGGTTCAGCTGGTGGCGGTGACGCGGTTGGCGAGTTGCCTGAACCGTTCGCATCGATCGTCGACTACTTCGGCGACGACCTTGGTCCGGAGGGGCGCGAGTTCGTGCCGACTGCGGAGCTCTTGGACGCGTTGAAGATCGATCGGATGACGCTCGCGCAGCAGATGAGTGAGGCGGGATGCCGGCCGACGCGGGATCGGATCACGACCGAAAGCGGCGAGACACGGCAGGTCCGCGGGTACCTAACAGCTGAAATCAAGAGTGCTATAGACGAGCTGACCAGGCGATACGGTAACGGCGGCGAGGGCGGCCGCGCATGAGTGCGAGCTCTTCGAGCGTAGAGCCAGTTAAGGTTACTCTGCCAGGGGAGATGTTCGACGTGACGCCAGCTGCGGCTCGTGTACTTCTGGCGATCTTGATCGAACTGAGCGAGGTTCAATTGCTAGACCGGACAGAGGGGGCCGAGCATGACGGCTGATTTCATCAATGATCCGTGGGCGACGCTGGACGAGATCTTGGGAGTCCAGGCTGTTGAGCCGGTCGACGACGGGATCGGCGCTGTCGCGTTCTACGGTCGATGTTCGACCGAGGACAACCAAGACCCGGAGACGTCTCTTGGCTGGCAGCTCGGTAACGCTCGAAAGTTCGTCGAGCCGATGGGCGGTCATATAGCAGCCGAGTTCTTCGACATCGGGCAGTCTCGCTCGGTGCCGTGGGAAAGGCGACGGGAGGCTTCGCGGCTACTCGCCGAGCTGAAGGAGCCGCGGCGCAGTTGGAACGCGGTTGTGGTCGGTGAGGGAACACGGTGCTGGTTCGGTAACCAGTTCTCTCTGATCGCGCCTCGATTCGCTGCCTACGGGGTCGAACTGTGGGTTCCTGAACTGGGTGGGAGGTTCGACCCGCGGAACCCTTCACACAAGATGCTCATGAGCGTGCTCGGAGGGATGAGTGAGTCGGAGCGACAGCACGTTCAGGCTCGTGTGAGGGCGGCGATGGACGCTCAGGTGCTCAACGAAGGGCGGCACCAGGGAGGGCGAGCGCCGTACGGGTACGTCGTCACCGATGCCGGCCCGCATCCGAATCCGAGGAAAGCCGCCGAAGGCTTTCGACTGCGAGTGCTGGTGCCGGACGAGTCGGCTGACGTCGTTCGGCGAATCTTCGAGGAGTACTTGAACGGCAAGGGGGATCGGGCGATCGCGAACGGGCTCAATCGCGACGGCGTGCCGTGCCCATCCGCCCGGCGGCCGGACCAGAACCGCCATCGACTCGCGGACGGCTGGCAAGGAAGCACGATCCGGTCGATCCTGGAGAACCCCCGGTACACCGGCTACGCGTTCTTCGGCCGATGGTCTCGGCAAGAGATGCTGCTGAACCCGGATGATGTCGCTGCGGGCAACGTAACCAGGTTTCGCAGGGCGGCACCGGATCGGGTTGTGCGTTCGCGTAAGCCTGCGCATCCCAAGATCGTGTCGGTCGAGGATTTCACTGAAGTCCAGTTGCTCAGGCGGTCACGGGCGGCGGGCGGCTTGGCTGCTCGCCGGAAGCTGGAGCGTGGACCGCGGGCCACGAAGTGGGTGTACGCGTTCCGCGGCCGGGTTCGGTGCGGGCACTGCCTACGCAAGATGGAAGGGACGCCCCGCCAGAGCCGGATCTACTACCGGTGCGCGGCGCGGACACTCGTACCCGGCTCGCCGGCTCTCGCGGATCACCCGAAGAACGCGTACATGCCCGAGGCTGCCGTCATCGAGCCGGTCAACGGGTACATCAGCCAGGTCTTCTCACCACAGCAACGCGAGAAGACAGTGCTCGCGATGCTCGGAGTGTCGGGTGAGGTCGCTGTGAATCCGGAGCGATCCGAGGAAGCGCGACGGCGCCTCTCGCAGGCCAAGACCCGACTCGCAAGACTTCAGGACGCGATCGAAGCGGGTGCGGATCCTGGAGCGCTGATCGAACCGTTGAACCGGGCGAAGGAGGAGCGCGACGCCGCCGAGGAGGATCTGGCACGTGCTCCGGCTGAGGAGTCGATCGGCAGAGCCGAACTCGAAGCGATGGTCGACGCGTTCGGTGAGCTGGGACGTCAGGTCGGGAACGCGAGTCCGAGGAGACTTCAGGAGCTCTACGGCGAGATCGGGCTGGAGATGGTCTATAACGCAAAAGAGCGGACGGTCGATGTGACCATCCGCCCACCCCGTAGGGTTAATGCGTGTGTCCGAGGGGGGACTTGAACCCCCACGTCCGTTAAGGACACTAGCACCTCAAGCTAGCGCGTCTGCCATTCCGCCACTCGGACTTGCTGATGAAGAGAGTATACGTCCCCTGGAAGGCCCGAATCAGGGGGGTACTTATAGTCACGAGGACTCACGTTGAGACTATGTCCGGTTACCCTCCGGCCATCCTGGAGCCGCCGACCGAGGCGCTACAGATCAAAACTTCGCAGGTCAAGGGGCGAAAAAGCATAGGGTGACCAGCGATCGCACAGAGTGGCCAAGTGGCCGTGGAGACCGGGAATCAAACCCGGCCATCGGGCGCTTACACGTGCTGTGAAGAAGATTGGTTTCCTCTCGTTCGGCCACTGGTCGGCGAGCGCGCACTCCGAGACCCGGTCGGCCGCCGACTTCCTGCATCAGTCGATCGACCTGGCTGTCGCGGCCGAGGAGCTTGGGGTCGACGGCGCGTACTTCCGCGTGCACCACTTCGCGCGGCAGGCGGGGAGTCCCTTCCCGTTGCTTGCCGCGATCGGTGCCCGGACCTCGAAGATCGAGATCGGGACCGGCGTGATCGACATGCGGTACGAGAACCCGATGTACATGGCCGAGGACGCCGGTGCCGCCGACCTCATCTCCAACGGCAGGCTTCAGCTCGGGGTCAGCCGGGGGTCTCCGGAGCAGGTGATCGACGGCTGGCGCTACTTCGGGTACGCGCCCGCGGAGGGCGAGACCGCCGCGGACATGGCCCGGCAGCGTACCGAGGTCTTTCTGAAGCTGCTCGAGGGTGAGGGCTTCGCCCAGCCGAACCCGCGGCCGATGTTCCCCAATCCGCCGGGGTTGCTGCGGCTGGAGCCGTACTCCGAGGGGCTGCGCGAGCGGATCTGGTGGGGGTCCAGTTCGAACGCGACGGCGGTTTGGGCGGCGGAGCAGGGCATGAACCTGCAGAGCTCGACGCTCAAGGACGACGAGACGGGCGAGCCGCTGCATGTCCAGCAGCGTAAGCAGATCGAGGCCTATCGCGAAGCGTGGAAGGAGGCGGGTCACGTGCGGGAGCCGCGGGTGTCGGTCAGCCGCAGTATCTTCGCGCTGACCAACGACCTCGACCGCGCTTACTTCGGCCGCGACAGGAACTCGCGTGATCAGGTCGGCATGATCGACGAGACAACCAGGGCGATCTTCGGGCGTTCCTACGCCGCCGAGCCGGACGAGCTGGTGCGCGAACTCAAGGCGGACGAGGCGATCCAGGCGGCGGACACGTTGTTGCTGACCATTCCGAACCAGCTCGGCGTCGAGTACAACGCCCACGTGCTGGAGAGCATCTTGACCCACGTGGCGCCGGAGCTCGGCTGGCGCTGAACGCGCGATTGGCGGTGCCGTGGCTGGTTAGGATCGAGGTACGTCCCCGGCTATCGGAGGGTCCCATGAGCCTGACCCGATTCCGCTGTCTGCTCGGTTTGGTCCTGGTCTTCTGCCTCGCGATGCCGCCCGTCGCGCAAGCGGACGCTCCCGCCCCGCTCGGCGGCGGGAGCGCGTTGCAGGTGGGCGCGGCGTCCCGGTGCACCGCCGGATTCGCCGCCGTCGCGGGGAACGTCGGGTACCTGATCGCGAGCGCCGCCTGCGGCAGGCCGGGTGACACCGTCAGCAGCGCGGGCCGCGTGGTCGGGGTCGTCGCGGCGGCGCAGTTCCCGCCGAGCGGCGCGATCGTCATCCGGGTGACCAACACGGCCGACTGGCGGCTGGTCGGGTCGATCCCGCCGGTGGACAGCCGCGTGACGATTACCGGGGCCACCGAGGCGGCGGTGGGCGCGTCGGTGTGCAGATACGGTTTGACCACCGGCTGGCGGTGCGGGGTGATCCTGGCGAAGAACCAGACGATCACTTTCCCGGGAGGGACCCTGACCGGGCTGACTCGCACGTCCGTCTGCGCGGAGCCCGGTGACACGGGTGGACCGTTCGTCAGCGGCACGCAGGCGCAGGGCGTCCTGGTCGGCGGCAGCGGCACCTGCGCCACCGGCGGAACCTCGTACTTCTTGCCGGTCAACCGGGTCCTGTCGGCCTACCGGCTGAGCATCCTTACCGGCGCATAATTACCTTGACGGTATCGCAGAGCGACCAATTGGGTATTGGACCGATCTTAATGGTTGATCGATAGTAGGACTATGTACACCGGCAACCCCGACGTTCCCGACGACGTGTTCGCGGACGTGCTCGGCCAGATCGACGACTTCGTGCGCGGCCGCGTGATGCCTCGCGAACGCGAGATCATGGCCACGGACGCCATCCCGGCCGATCTGCGGGCGCAGGCCGCCGAGATGGGGCTGTTCGGCTACGCGATCCCGCAGGAGTGGGGCGGTCTCGGCCTGGACCTCGTCCAGGACGTCGAGGTGGCCATGGTGCTGGGGTACACCTCCTTGGCGCTGCGGTCGATGTTCGGCACGAACAACGGCATCGCGGGGCAGGTCCTGGTCGGGTTCGGCACGGGGGAGCAGCGGGCCCGGTGGCTGCCCGGGATCGCGTCGGGCGACGTCGTGGCGTCCTTCGCGCTCACCGAGCCCGGTGCCGGATCCAATCCGGCGGGTCTGCGGACCACCGCGAAAGCGGACGGTGACGGCTGGATCATCGACGGCGGCAAGCAGTTCATCACCAACGCCACCGAGGCCGGGTTGTTCGTGGTGTTCGCCCGGACCCGGCCGGCGTCGGAGTCCGGGACGGGGATCGCGGTGTTCCTCGTGCCCGCGGACACGCCGGGGATCCAGGTCGGCCCGAAGGACGCGAAGATGGGGCAGGAGGGGTCGCGTACGGCGGATGTCACGTTCTCGCAGGTCCGCGTGGGGCCGGAGGCGCTGGTCGGCGGGGACGGCGAGGTCGGTTACAAGGCGGCGATGACGTCGCTGGCGCGCGGCCGGATCCATATGGCGGGGCTGGCCGTCGGCACCGCGCGGCGGGCGCTCGACGAGTCGGTCTCCTACGCGGCCACCGCCACCCAGGGCGGTACCCCGATCGGGGATTTCCAGCTGGTGCAGGCGATGATCGCCGATCAGCAGACCGGTGTGCTGGCCGGTCGCGCGCTCGCCCGCGAGGCCGCGCGGCTGTATGTGACCGGTGAGGATCGGCGGATCGCGCCGTCGGCGGCGAAGTTGTTCTGTACCGAGATGGCGGGCAAGGCCGCGGATCTGGCGGTGCAGGTCCACGGCGGTAGCGGCTACCTGCGTGAGGTCCCGGTCGAGCGGATCTACCGTGACGTCCGGTTGATGCGGCTTTACGAGGGCACCAGCGAGATCCAGCGCCTGATCATCGGCGGTGGACTGGTACGAGCCGAGAAGAAGAAGGCATGACCCGCCCGCTTGACGGGGTCACCGTCGTCGCCATCGAGCAGGCGGTCGCCGCGCCGCTGGCCACGCGCACTCTCGCCGATCTCGGCGCCCGGGTGATCAAGGTCGAGCGTGTCGAAGGCGGCGACTTCGCGCGCGGTTACGACCATGCCGTTCACGGCACCGGCGCGCATTTCGTCTGGCTCAACCGCGGCAAGGAGTCGATCGCCCTCGACCTCAAGACCGCCGAGGGCCGCGACGTCGTCCGGCGGCTGGTGGCGAAGGCGGACGTGTTCCTGCAGAACCTCGCGCCCGGCGCGGCGGACCGGCTCGGCTTCGGCGATCTGCGGGCCGGGCGGCCCGAGCTGGTCGTGGTGAACCTCTCCGGCTTCGGCACCGGCGGGCCGATGGAGCACCGCAAGGCCTACGACATGCTCATCCAGGCCGAAGCCGGGCTCATCGCGATCACCGGCACGCCGGAAACCCCGGTGAAGACCGGGATCCCGACCGCCGACATCGCCTCCGGGATGTACTGCTCGCAGGCCGTGCTGGCCGCGTTGCTGCGGCGCTGGCGTACCGGCGAGGGTGCGACCATCGAGGTCTCCATGCTCGAAGCCACCGTCGAGTGGATGGGGTACGCGCTCTACACCCAGATGTACGCCGGGAACCAGCCCGTGCGGATGGGCTTGAGCCACAGCTCGATCGCCCCGTACGACGCGTATCCCACCCGCGACGGCCGGCTGCTGATCGGCGTCCAGAACGACACCGGCTGGCGCACGCTCGTCACCGACGTCCTCGACGCGCCCGGACTCGCCGACGATCCGCGGTTCGTCACCAATGTCGCCAGGGTCGCGCATCGCGCCGAATGCGACGCCGCCGTCGCCGCCCGGACGGTTCGGTGGACCAACGCAGAACTCGATGCCCGGCTCGCCGACGCGGGTGTCCCCGCGGCGCAGCTGAAGGACGTCGGCCAGGTCGTCGATCACCCCCAATTACGGGCCCGTGACCGCTGGCGCAAGGTGGGCACCGAATTCGCTCAGGTCGACGCCCTGCTGCCGCCGGTGACCTTCGCCGACGTCGAGGCCCGCATGGGCGATGTTCCCGCGCTCGGACAGCACACGCACGCCTTGCTCGTCGAGTCCGGTGTGGACGCTGACGACTACCTCCGCCGCGGTATCGCGGGCTGCTGACGGCGCGGATTCCGGGCGGGCGACTGGAGGAACTCCAGGTTTACGATCGAAATCATGCGATTCGCCATCAAGACTTCGCCCCAGGACACCGTTTGGTCGGACATGCTCGCCGTCTGGCAGGCCGCCGACGAGATCGACGTTTTCGAATCCGCGTGGACCTTCGATCACTTCTATCCCATTTTCTCGGATTCGACCGGTCCTTGCCTGGAAGGGTGGGTGACCCTGACCGCCCTCGCGCAGGCCACGAAACGGCTCCGGCTGGGCACGCTGGTCAGCGGGATCCACTACCGTCACCCCGCGCTCCTCGCGAACATGGCCGCCACCCTCGACATCGTCTCCGGCGGCAGGCTGGAGATCGGGATCGGCGCGGGCTGGAACGAGGAGGAATCCGGCGCGTACGGTATGGAACTCGGCACCGTCAAGGAACGCAGCGACCGGTTCGAGGAAGCCTGCGAGGTGCTCGTCGGCCTGCTGACCCAGGAGACCACCACCTTCCAGGGCGAGCACTACCAGCTGACCGACGCCCGTTGTGAACCGAAGGGTGTGCAGAAGCCGCATCCGCCGATCTGCATCGGGGGCAGCGGCGAGAAGCGGACGCTGCGGACGACCGCGAAGTACGCGCAGCACTGGAACTTCGTGGGCGGTACGCCCGAGGAGTTCGCGCACAAGCGCGACGTGCTGCACCGCCACTGCGCCGACATCGGACGGGACCCGGGCGAGATCACGCTGTCCGCGCACGTCCGCCTCGGCGCGGACGGGGACTACGCCAAGGTCGCCGCCGACGCCGAAGCTCTCGGCGAGGTGGGTCTCGATCTGGCGATCGTCTACCTGCCGCCGCCGCACACGCCCGCGGTCCTGGAGCCGCTGGCGAAGGCGCTCGAACCGCTGCGCTGACGGCCGCGAAGACCGGCTCGGGGCGGCCTCTCCCGCGCGGAGGGGCCGCCCCGTTCGCGTCCTGGGCCCCGACACGCCATTGCGGAACCGGACGGTCTCGCTATACGGTGACAGAACTAGAACAGGTTATAGTTCTGCACGGTGGCTGACCGAGGAGCGGAAATGGCGAACAGGGCGCCGCGCGGCGACGAGGCCGATTACGTGGTCGTCGGATCGGGCAGCTCGGGTGCCGCGATCGCGGGCAGGCTGGCGGAGGCCGGTGCCAGCGTGATCGTGCTCGAAGCGGGCAAAAGCGACGAGAGGATGCTCGTCAAGAAGCCGGGTCTGGTCGGCCCGATGCACGCGGTGCCCCAGCTCAAGAAGCCCTTCGACTGGGGCTACTACTCGGTGCCGCAGAAACATGTTCTCGATCGCCGGATGCCGGTGCCACGCGGCAAGGTGGTCGGCGGCTCCAGCTCCATCAACGGCATGGTCTACGTCCGCGGCAACCGCGCCAACTTCGACTCCTGGGCCGCTGAAGGCAACAAGGGCTGGGACGCCAACAGCGTCAACGCCGCGTACAAGCGGATGGAGGACTTCGAGGACGGCGAGAACGCGTTCCGGGGCGCGGGCGGGCCGATCCGGGTCACCCGCAACAAGATCCCGCAGGAGGGCACGCTCCAGTTCGTCCAGGCGACCGCGGACGCGATCGGCTGCGACATCCTCGACGACTACAACGCCGAGTCGCAGGAGGGCGTCAGCCGGATGCAGCAGAACGCCGCCGACGGCCTGCGCTACAGCGCCTCGCGCGGCTACATCCACCATCTCGCGCCCGCCACCCTCCAGGTCCAGTCCGGGGTGCTGGCGAAGAAGGTGCTGATCGAGAACGGCCGTGCCGTCGGGGTCGAGGTCGTCGACGCCGATGGGGGCCACCGCACGCTGCGCGCGGGCAAGGAGGTCATCCTCTCGGCCGGCTTCGTCGGATCTGCGCAGCTGCTGATGCTCTCCGGCATCGGCCACGCCGAGCACCTGAAGGAGCACGGCATCGACGTACTCGCGGATCTCCCGGTCGGCGACAACCTGCACGACCACATGTTCCACGCGCTGACGTTCCACGTGTCGTCGAGCAAGAACAAGGGCACGCCGCCGTATTTCGCGCGCGGCCTCGTCAGGGAACTGATGCGGCCCGGCACGACCTTCCTGGCGAACTCGGTCTTCGAGGCGGTCGCCTTCCTCAAGACCTCCCAGGCCACCTCGGTCCCCGATCTGCAGCTGCACCTCCTGCCGTGGGCGTACGTGACGCCGAACCAGGACGCGCCGATCCGGCACGACGTCGACAAGCGGCCGGCGCTCACCGTGCTGACCACGTTGATCTACCCGAAGAGCCGCGGCACGCTGCGCCTCGCCTCGGCCGATCCCACGGCGGCGCCGCTCATCGACTTCCAGTACCTGTCCGACCCGGCCGACCTCGAAGTACTCGGCGAGGGATCGGAGATGGTCCGCGAGATCTTCGCCTCGCGGGCGTTCAACGGCTCGATCAAGGAAGAGCTCCACCCGGGCAAGGCGTTGCGGGGCCAGGAATTGCGTGACGCGATCCTGAACCGCGCGACCTCGGTCTACCACGGCGTCGGCACCTGCCGGATGGGTGTCGACGAACTCGCGGTCGTCGGCCCCGACCTCAAGGTCCGCGGGGTCGAAGGCCTGCGGGTCTGCGACGCCTCGATCATGCCGTCGATCACCGGCGGCAACACCAACGCGCCCGCCATCATGATCGGCGAGATGGGCGCGCAGCTCGTCCTCTCGGACAACTGACGGAAAGAGGGCCATGACCGTCACTCCGCTCGCGCTCACCCGTCCGGCGTCGGTGACCGACGCGTTCCTGCGGCGCCTCGTCGCCAGAGTGCCGGGCTCGTCCGGCGCCACCTGGAAGCTCACCGAGGTCTACACCGGCGACGTGCTCGTCGAGCTGCCCCAGTCGACACCCGCCGACATCGAGCAGGCCTTCACCGTCGCGCGCGCCGCGCAGGAGCGGTGGGCCGCCACCCCGCTGAAGCGGCGGCTGGAGGTTTTCAAACGGGCGCACGCGCTCTTCGTCGACCGCGCGCGGATCGTCACCGACCTCATCCAGGTCGAGAGCGGCAAGAACCGCCGGATGGCGATCGAGGAGACCTGCGACCCGGCGATGGTGATGAGCCATTACCTCACGCGGGCGGCCAAGCTGCTGGCCCCGGTCAAACGCGGCGGGCCGGTCCCGTTCCTGACGACCTCGACCGAGGTCCGGCAGCCCAAGGGCGTCGTCGGCATCATCGCGCCGTGGAACTTCCCGTTCGCCACCGGCATTTCCGACGCCGTGCCGGCGTTGATGGCCGGGAACGCGGTCGTCCTGAAGCCGGACAACAAGACGGCGCTCTCGCCCCTCTACGGAGTCGAGATGCTGGAGGAGGCCGGGCTGCCCAAGGGCCTGTTCCAGGTCGTATGCGGCGAAGGCCCGGACGTCGGGCCCACGCTGATCGACCAGGCGAACTACGTTATGTTCACCGGATCCACCGCCACCGGCCGGGTGATCGGCGAGCGGGCAGGCCGGAACCTCATCGGCTGCTGCCTCGAACTCGGCGGCAAGAACCCGATGATCGTCCTCGACGACGCCGATCTGGACGAAACCGTGCAGGGCGCGATCTTCGGTGCTTTCGGCAACACCGGGCAGATCTGCATGCACATCGAACGGATCTATCTGCCGGAATCCCGCTACGACGAGTTCAAGAACGCGTATGTGGCCAAGACCAAGGCGCTCGACGTCCGCGCCGCCTACGACTTCGGGCCCGACATGGGCTCTCTCGTGTCCACCGACCACATGGGCCGCGTCAAGGCGCACGTCGACGACGCCGTCGCGAAGGGGGCCACCGTCCTCTGTGGAGGGAAGCCCCGGCCCGACCTCGGCCCGGCGTTCTTCGAACCGACGATCCTCGAAGGCGTCACGAAGGACATGCTCTGCGGTGTCACCGAAACCTTCGGACCCGTTGTCGCACTGCACAAGTACCGTACGGTCGACGAGGCCGTCGCGTTCGCCAACGACACCGAGTACGGCCTCAACGCCTCGGTCTGGGGTGGCGACGTCACCGCCGCGCGTGCCGTGGCCTCGCGGATCGAATCCGGCAACGTCAACATCAACGACATCCTGGCGACCGCCTACGCCGCCAAAGGCACACCGTCCGGCGGCGTCAAGAACTCGGGCGTCGGCGCCCGCCACGGGGACCAGGGCCTGCTCAAGTACACCGACGTCAAGAACGTGGCGGTGCTCAAGAAACAGGTCATGGGTCCCCGTGGCGGGCAGACCTACGAGAAGTACGTCGAAGGGATGCTGTCCGGGCTCAAGCTCATGCGGCGCCTCCGTATCCGCTAGGTCTCGAGTTTGAGCGTGAAGGTGAAGTCGTCGGAGAGCTTGCCGCTCAGCCGGACCGCCGCCACCACCTTTCCGTCCGTGATCAGTCTTTCGACCTCGGCCCGCGAAAGACCGCAGCCTTCGGCGATCAGCCGCACCGGCCGCACGGGGATCCGGGCCGCGAAACGGACCGAAACGTCGAGCACCCCGCGGCCGGGGTGATCCGATCCGCCGGTGTCGAGGCGCCAGGCACCGTCCCAGTCGAGAGCGATGTGATTCCGGTGCCGCACGACCGGATCCTCGAGCAGCTCGGCCGCCAGGCCGGGATCGTTGTCCTGCAACCGGTCCAGCAACTCAGGCGGGATGGAGCGCACGTTCACCCGCTCCAGGATCGTGAGTTTCGCGGTTTCCCCGCACCCGGTGCAGAGCACGAGGAGCCAGGCGTCGAGGAGCTTGTGATTCGCGTTGACCCGGAATCTGCCGTTCGGCCGGAAGCGCTCGCACGCGCAGGTGTGGCACCGGCGGACGACGAGCGGGAGGCGGGTGGGCATGACCACCCAGTTTTCGAGCATGGAAGTACACCCGTTCCAGTGAGAAGTCCACAGCAAAAGGAAGCGCGACGCGAAAGCGCGGCGCGCGACGATTCAGTGCTCAGGAGGTCTCACAGGGTGTACAACGGCACGTCCTTGCCTGGACGACTCGGTCGGGCAGCAGGGTAACGGCGCGCGGCGGCGCCGTTCCACCGGTTTTCGGACGGCCCTAGCCGCCGTCGGTGTGCTGGGGAGCGGGCAGCAAGGCCTTCCGGATCTCGGTCTTGAGCACCTTGCCGATCTTGGACCGGGGCAGGTCGGGCCAGATCAGGATCTCCTTGGGGGTCTTGACGCCGCCCAGCCGTTCCTTGACCGCCGCGCGGAGTTCGTCGTCGGTCGCCGTCTTCCCGGCGTGGAGCTGGACGACGGCGGTGATCTGCTCGCCCCATTTCTCGTGCGGCAGGCCGATCACGGCGCAGTCCCGCACCGCGGCATGGGCCAGGAGGGCCTGCTCGACTTCGGCCGAGTAGACGTTGAAACCGCCGGTGATGATCATGTCCTTGGCGCGGTCGACGATGTAGAGGTAGTGATCCTCGTCGAGATAGCCGATGTCGCCGGTGTGATGCCAGCCGTGCGCGCCGGCCGCCGCCGTCTCGTCCGGGTTCTTGTAGTAGCCGAGCATCACCAGCGAACCGCGGACGACGATCTCACCGCGTTCGCCGGGCGGGAGCAGTTCGCCCGTACCGGACATGATCGCGACCTGGGTGAGCGGTGTCGGCCTGCCCGCCGAGGTGAACCGTTCGCGGGCGAGGGAACCGTCGGGGTGGACGTGGTCGGCGGGAGCGAGCGTGGAGATCATCATGGGGGCTTCGCTCTGCCCGAACAACTGCCCGAAGACCGGGCCGATCCGGGTGATCGCCTCGGCGAGTTTGGCGGCGGACATCGGCGCGGCGCCGTACCAAAGGCATTGCAGGGACGACAGATCGCTGCCCGCCAGCGCGGGATCGTCGAGCAGGAGGTAGATCAGCGTCGGCGGCAGGAAGGTGTGCGTGATCCGACGGTTCTCCACCTCGGCGAGGAAGGCGCCGAGGTCTGGCGAGGGCATGACCACGATCTCGCCGCCGAGCGACAGGACCGGGAAGCAGAGCACCCCCGCCGCGTGGGTCAGCGGCGCGAGCGCCAGGTAGCGCGGCCGCCCGGTGAACGGGTAGCTCATCAGGGTGAGCGCGGTCATCGTCTCGATGTTGGTCCCGCTGAGCATCACTGCCTTGGGGCGGCCGGTGGTGCCGCCGGTGCCGACGAGCATGACCAGGTCGTCCGGCGGGGCTGCCTCCCACGGCCCGGTGCCGTCACCGTCGAGCCAGTCGGGGAACGGGACGGCGCCGGGCATCGAGCCGTCGAGGCAGACGACGGTGGTCAGTTCCGGCAGTCCGGGAAGGATCCGGGAGACGAGCGGTGCGAAGGATTCCTGCACCAGAAGGCAGGTGCAGTCGAACAGGCCGAGCAGTTCCCTGTTCTCGGCCGCCTCGTTGCGCGGGTTGACCGGGCACCACACGGCACCGGCCCGGCCGATACCGAACACACAGCCGAACGACAGCGGATCGTTCCCGGACAGGATCGCCACCTTGTCGCCCGGCCGGACGCCGGACCTGGCCAGCGCCCGCCCCACCCGCCACGACAGTTCCCGCACATCGCCGTAGCTGAGGGACTCGCCGCCCATGGTGAGGCAGGGCGCCGCCGGATCGAGTGAAGCGCCTTTGTCGAGATAGTCGGTCAGTCGCACGCGCTCGTCCTTCCGGTCAGCTGTGGACGGTCATGACCGGATTCGAAACCAGTCCGAAGGCACGCAGGACGCCGAGCAGGTCCCGGTGCCCGAACGCCTGGCAGCCGGAGGCGAAGCCGACCCGCTTCGGTGGCTGCCGCAGCAGCGAGTAGGCGCCGTAAGCCTGCATGAGCCCGGTCTGCTTGTAGTTGCAGGTGCCGTGGATGACGCATTGCGCGCGGCCCAATGGACCCGAGGCGTGCACCGAATCCAGCGAGGTGTTGAGCCGCTGGTTCTCCCGTGGAGGCATCTCGTCGCGCACCGCGGCCGCCTGTTCCGCCAGTACGCGGAGTTTTTCCTCCAGTGGCAGGTCTTTCACCTGTTCCAGCACGGCCGCGACGATCTGCGGCACGCCCTGCATGAGCGCGCGGTCGAAGACGCCGCCGACGGCCTTGACGTTGGCCACCCTGGCGTCGTTCTTGAACCAGACCGGATGCGACGTCCCGCCCCAGGGCAGGGCCAGACCGGTTTCGTGATGACCGGGCACGGTGACGTCCTGCAGTCCGCCGTCGGCGGGCCAGGGCCGGTACTCGTTCTGTTCGAGGTAGTACGCGGCGGACAGCGCGGCGTTGACCAGGATGGTCTTCGTGGAAGCGACCGTGGGATAACCCTTCCAGAACACCAGAATGTCCAAAGTGTCCAGTCCGGGGGTCTCCAGGCACAGATTCGCCGCGATCTCGCCGGTGGTGTACATCTGCGCGATACCGGGGGAGAGCAGAAGGCCCTTCTCCGCCATCTGCGCGCCGTAACGTTCCTCGGCGGCGATGAGCCAGTCCTGTTCGCCGGTGGTGTCGAGGTAATGCGTTCCGGTGCGCAGGCAGGCTTCGACGACTTCGTGGCCGTATTCGCTGAACGGGCCGACGGTGTTGCACACGACCTTGGCGTCGCGGAAGAGTTCGGTGAGCGCTTCGACGTCGTGCGAGACCTCGACGACCTCGTGCTCGACGGTGTCGAGACCGGGAACGTGCTCGATGGCCTCCTGCAGACGTGCCTTGTCGCGGCCGGCGGCGACGAACGGGACGTTGTACTCGCGCAGGTATTCGCAGATCAGCCGTCCGGTGTAGCCGGAGGCGCCGTAGACCACGACAGGTTTGGGGCTGCTCATGGGGATTCCTTTCGTATCGGACGAGGTCACATGCCCATGCCGCCGTCGACCGGGAGCCCGGCCCCGGTGATGAAACGCGCCGCGTCGGACGCGAGGAACACGACGGCGTCGGCCATGTCCGAGACCTCGCCGAGCCTCCCGGCCGGGGTCTGCCCGATGACGGCGCCGATGGCCTCCTCGACGCTGGGGAACAACCCGACCTCGACGACGTCCTGTGCGAGCTGGTTGCCCATCCGGGTGGGTACTAGGCCGGGATAGACGCAGTTGACGCGGACGCCGTAGCCGAGTTTCCCGGCCTCCATCGCGGCCACTCTGGTGAGCCGGTCGACAGCCGACTTCGTCGCCGAATAACCCGCGATACCGGGGAAGGCGATGGTCGCGGCGACCGAGGCGATGTTCACGACCGCGCCACCGGCACCCGCGGGGCCGCCGGGCCGCATCGCGCGGAAGGCGTGCTTCAGGCCGAGCGCGGTACCCAGGACGTTGACGTCGAGCATCTTGCGGACGTCGGCGGGGTCCAGATCGGCGACGAGCCCGGTGATCTCGACACCGGCGTTGTTCACCACGATGTCGAGCCCGCCGAGTTCGCCGATGACCGCGGTGACCGCCTGTTCCCAGCTCCGCTCGTCGGTGACGTCCAGCCGGACGAAGCCCGCGGTGGCGCCGTTCTGCTCGATCTGGTCGGCCGTGGCACGCCCGAGATCCTCTTGGACGTCGCCGATGATCACCGAGGCGCCTGCCAGGGCGAGCGCTTCGGCCATACCGGCTCCCAGACCTTGTGCTCCACCCGTGACCAGGGCTTTTCGGCCCGAAAGGTCGTACGAACCCATGGACTTCTCCTCCTTGAGACGGTCCGCGGTTGCGGTGTGGGTCACATCTTGAGCCACCCTTGGACAGTCGTCAAGATTTTCTTGGACAGTCGTCAAGATTTAGGCGACGCTAGACTGTGGGACCCGCGGCTGGCGCGGACTCCCGGACCGGACAGGAACTCGTGGTGACCGAGACGAGCGAGCGGATCGCACGCCGGAGCGTGGACAAGTTCGCCCAGCGCCGGGCGGAACTGGCGGAGTCGGCGCTGCAGGCGCTGTCCGAGCTGGGGTACGCCAGGACGAGCCTGCGGGAGATCGCCCAGAAGTCGAATTTCTCCCATGGGGTGCTGCACTATTACTTCACCGACAAGGTGGAGCTGCTGACCTACGCCGTCCGCAAATTCGAAGAAGTCTGTGTGACCCGCTACGACGACGCCGTGGCGGCCGCGCGGTCGGCCGAGGAGCTGAAGCAGGGTTTCGGTGCCGCGATGGCGGGCACCTTGCGGGCCGACGCGGTGATGCACCGGCTGTGGTACGACCTGCGGAACCAGAGCCTTTTCGAGGCGGCGTTCCGCGCCGACGTGCTCGAAATCGACACGCAGCGGGAAGCGATGATCTGGCGTGTCGTCGAGCGTTATGCGGAATTCGTGGGTGAGCCGCCGTTGGTGTCGCGTCAGCTTGCTTATGCGGCTTTCGATGGGTTGTTTCAGCAGGCGTTGCTTCGGCATCTTGCGGGGGAGGAAAGTGCGGGGGAGGCGCTGATGGGGAATGCCGGGGCGTTGTTGGAGCGGTTGGCGGGTGGGGGCTGAGGTCCCTTTGTGTTGGGCTGGGCGGCCCTTTGCTAGCGGATGTGGGGTGAAGGCGTCCTTCGCGGGTTCTTTAGTCTGGACGCCTTGGGATTTCTTGTGGTTAGCGTCACCCTTTTGGGGCATTTCCCTGATTTCATTAAAGATGCGAACACGTGTTCGAGTTGGTTTGGTATTCTTGGGGTGTGTCCGAGACGATCCTTCCCGAGTTGCCGCAGGAGCTGTGGCGCGCCGGCAAGCTGGAGCTTGCTCATGGTGTGCAGCAGTTCCTGCAGGTGATCCGGGTCGCTACCGCCGGACTGGGGCGGTATCTGGCGGAGATCGAGTCTCGCGGGGCGAAAGACTTGTACGGGTACGGGTCGACGATCAAATGGTTCGCTGACGTGGCCGGACTGTCGTTTGGTGAGGCGCGTCCGGTGGTGAATCGTGCGATCGCGCTGAATCCGACCCGGGCTTTGGATGGGACGGAGCTTCCGGCGTTGGCGCCCGCGACGGCGGCTGCGGCCGCGGAGGGGGCGGTCGGGGACGAACGGATCCAGCAGATCCTGAACTTCCTGGCGAGCCTGCCGCTCGATACGTCGGCAGAGGACCGGGAGAGCGCGGAGAAGATCCTGGCCGAGCTGGCCCGGCACGCCGGTCCCCAGCAACTGGCCAGAGCCGAACAGAACCTACTCGGCTGGCTCGACCCCGACGGCGCCGAGCCGAAAGAACCCGAACCCAAACAGCCCCGCCGGGAACTCACTCTGGAACGCCGCAAAGACGGCTTCTGGAAACTCAACGGCCTCCTCGACGACGAAGCCGGTGCCCGCACCGCCGCCGCCCTGGAGGCGTACGCGTCACCCCGCCCGGTCGACGAATTCGGCCAAGCCGACCTGCGCACCAAACCCGAACGCCTCGGCGACGCCTGGGTCGACCTGCTCGACCTCGCGATCGCCTGCCCCGACCA
>NZ_ASJB01000029.1 GCF_000478275.1 Amycolatopsis orientalis DSM 40040 = KCTC 9412 | reverse complement strand
TAACATTAAGGAAAGGCCCAGATCGGTCGAGAACCCCCGGTTCTCCCGATCTGGGCCTTTTCCCATATCCACACCCCATCCACACCCCATGCATTTAGTCGACTAAATGCATGGGGGTGTGGGGCTGGCGATGCATTTAGTGGACTAAATGCGAGGGGTGGTGGGGCGGCGGAGGTGGTAGATGTCCATGATCCAGCCCTTGCGGGACCGGGCCTCGGTGCGGACGGAGCGGATCCGGGACGCGAGGGCGGAGTCCAAAGGACCGGAGAGCAGGAGCTCGTCCGCGGTTCCCAGGTACGCGCCCCAGTAGATCTCCAGTCCCTCGTCGACGAACCGCGAGAACGTGCACTGGGCGTCCAGCATCACGAAGACGTCGTCGACGTCCGCGGGCCAGCCAGCCTCGAGACGACGGCCGGTCGTGATCAGCACCGGCCGTCCGATCTGGTTCATCGTGGTCCGGTGCCGGGACGTCAGCGCGGCCACACTGCTGACCCCCGGGATGACCTCGTACTCGAACTCGACGTTCCCCCGCGCGAGCACGGCGTCCAGCAGGGTCAGGGTTGAGTCGTAGAGCGCCGGGTCTCCCCAGACGAGGAACGCGCCCCGTTCGCCGGGACCGAGGGAGCGGATCATCTCCTCGTAGACGTCGGTGCGGAGCCGGTGCCAGTCGGCGACGGCCTTCCGGTAGTCGTCCGGAGTACGGTCGCGTTCGGGGTCCTGTGCCCGTACGACGCGGTAACCGGGCCGCTCGACGAACAGGTCCAGGATCTCCTGGCGCAGCCCCACCAGGTCCTGCTTCTCTGAACCCTTGTCGAGCACGAAGAAGACATCGGTCTCGTTCAGTGCGCGGACGGCCTGGACGGTCAGGTGTTCCGGGTCGCCGGCGCCGATGCCGATGGCGGAGATCTTCCTCATCGTCGCAGTGTGCCCGCCCCCGTCAGGCACACCCCTACCCCCATGGGGTATAAATAGGGTGATCGCTTCGTCTGTCCTGTAGAGGAGTTCGTACCGATGGCCGAAACCACCTACACCGTCAAGGGCATGTCCTGCGGGCACTGCGCCGCCTCGGTCACCGAGGAGGTCAGCGGGATCGACGGCGTCAGCGCCGTGAACGTGGACGTGGCGGGCGGCAAGGTCACCGTCACCAGCGAGGCCCCGCTCGACGTCCAGGTCGTCGACGCGGCCGTCACCGAGGCCGGTTACCAGCTCGTCTCGTGAGCACCCCCGTCAAGGTGTCGGCGTTCGCCGCGGCTCTGGTCGCGGTGTTCGTCGTCGCCTGGGCGATCGGCTCCGCCGTGGGACCGCTGGACGAGGCGCCGGCTCCACCCGCGCCGACCGGCGAGCACGGCGGGCACCATCCGGGAGGCACGCCGTGACGACCCGGCGCGTCGAACTGGCCATCGGCGGGATGACCTGTGCGTCCTGCGCCGCCCGGGTCGAACGCAAACTGAACAAGGTCGACGGCGTCTCCGCGACGGTCAATTACGCCACCGAGAAGGCGCAGGTCGATTTCCCGGCCGTGGTCTCGGTGGACGACCTCGTCGGCGTCGTCGAGTCCGCGGGTTATACGGCCGAGCCGCCCCGGCCGGACGACGACGCGGACCAGGCCGACGGGTTGCGTACCCGGCTGGCGGTCTCCGCGGCGCTCGCTGTTCCGGTGATCGTGCTGGCGATGGTCCCGGCCTGGCAGTTCACCTACTGGCAGTGGGTCTCACTCGCCCTGGCTGCCCCCGTCGTCACCTGGGGCGCGTGGCCGTTCCACCGGCCGGCCTGGACGAACTTCCGGCACGGCGCCGCCACCATGGACACCCTGATCTCCCTCGGCGTCGCGGCCGCCACGCTCTGGTCGCTGTACGCGCTGCTGTTCGGCACCGCGGGGACGCCCGGGATGCGGCACGGCTTCGACCTGACCATGGAACGCGGATCCGGTGCGGGCAACCTCTACCTCGAGGTCGCCGCCGGGGTCACGACGTTCCTCCTGGCCGGCCGCTACTTCGAGGCCCGGTCCAAGCGCCGCTCCGGCGCCGCCCTGCGTGCGTTGCTCGAACTCGGCGCGAAGGACGTCGCCGTCCTGAGGAACGGTGCCGAAAGCCGCGTCCCGATCGGCGAACTGGAGGTCGGGGACGAGTTCGTCGTGCGGCCGGGAGAGAAGATCGCGACCGACGGTCTCGTCACCGACGGCGGGTCGGCGGTCGACCTCAGCATGCTGACGGGGGAAGCCGTCCCGGTCGAGGTGACCATCGGCGACGCCGTCGTCGGCGGGACGGTCAACGCCGGAGGCAGGCTCGTCGTCCAGGCCACCCGCATCGGGGCCGACACCCAGCTCGCGCAGATGGCGCGACTGGTCGAAGACGCGCAGAACGGCAAAGCGCGGGTCCAGCGGCTCGCCGATCGCGTCTCGGCCGTCTTCGTCCCGGTGGTGATCGCGCTCGCGGTCGGCACCCTCGGCTTCTGGCTCGGCGCGGGCGGCGGGGCGGACGCCGCCTTCACCGCCGCCGTCGCGGTCCTGATCATCGCCTGCCCGTGCGCGCTGGGCCTGGCCACGCCGACCGCGTTGCTGGTCGGCACCGGCCGCGGCGCGCAGCTGGGCATCCTGATCAAGGGTCCCGAAGTGCTCGAATCCACGCGGAAGGTCGACACCGTCGTCCTGGACAAGACCGGCACGGTGACCGCCGGGAAGATGAGCCTCACCGGCGTCCACGGTGCCGAGGAGACCGAGGTCCTCCGGCTCGCCGCGGCCGTCGAGCACGCTTCCGAGCATCCGATCGCCCGCGCGATCGCTTCCGCCGCCGAAGAGCGGCTCGGGGAGCTGCCCCCGGTCAAGGGGTTCCGCGCCGTCGAGGGCCTGGGTGTCGTCGGCGAGGTCGAGGGGAAGACCGTTCTGGCCGGGCGCACCGCGCTGCTCGAACAGCACGACATCGCCGTCGGCGAGGAGTTTTCCCAGCTCAAAGCGGCCGCCGAGGAACGCGGCGCGACCGCCGTCGTCGTCGCCTGGGACGGTGAGGCGCGGGGCGTGGTCGTCGTCGCCGACACGGTCAAGCCGACGTCGGCCGAGGCCGTCGCCGGACTGCGGGCGCTCGGGCTCCGGCCGGTCCTGCTCACCGGCGACAACACCGGCTCCGCGAAGGCCGTCGCGGCCGAGGTGGGCATCGACGAGGTCATCGCCGAAGTCCTGCCCGCCGACAAGGTCGACGTCGTCAAACGCCTGCAGGCCGAAGGCCGGGTGGTCGCCATGATCGGTGACGGTGTCAACGACGCGGCCGCGCTCGCGCAGGCCGACCTCGGCCTGTCCATGGGTACCGGGACGGACGCCGCCATCGAGGCGGGTGACCTGACGCTCGTACGAGGCGACCTGCGTGCCGCCGTGGACGCCATCCGGCTCTCGCGCCGGACGCTCGCCACGATCAAGGGCAACCTGTTCTGGGCGTTCGCCTACAACGTCGCCGCGCTGCCGCTGGCCGCGCTCGGCCTGCTCAACCCCATGATCGCCGGGGCGGCGATGGCGTTCTCCTCGGTCTTCGTGGTCACCAACAGCCTGCGGCTGCGAAGGTTCGCCGCCGCCGGGTGATCAGGAGCGGACCAGCCTGGCGATGGCGTCCGAGGCTTCCCGGACCTTGAGGTCGGCCTCTTCCCCGCCCGCGGCGGCGGCCTGCACCACACAGGTGGCGAGGTGCTCGTCCAGCAGTTCGAGAGAGAACGACTGCAGTGCCTTGGTGGCCGCGGACACCTGGGTCAGGATGTCGATGCAGTACTTGTCCTCTTCGACCATCCGCTGCAAGCCGCGGATCTGCCCCTCGATCCGGCGCAGGCGCTTGAGATAGGCCTCTCGCTCGCTGCCGTAGCCCGTCATTCCGCACCCGTTCTCTCGTCGATCCCCAACCTGCGGCCAGTATACCCTCCCCACGTATCCACCCCGGGCGGGCGAAATTCGTGGCTGCCAGGATGTCGAGGACGATCCGGCGGCTCCGACTCCTGCGTGAGTGGCCGGGCACCGGCCGGACGACCAGGAGGAACACCGATGAAGTACATGATCATGATCACGATGAACCCCACCGCGTGGGACGCCCTTCCCGCGGAGGAGCGCGACGAGGTGGTCGCCAGGATCGACCCTTTCATGAAGAAGCTGTCCGAGAGTGGCGAACTGCTCGGGACACAGGCGCTGGCGGAGCCGAAGGAGAGCACTGTGGTCCGGGTGCGTGACGGCGTCCCGGTGGTCACCGACGGCCCGTACGCGGAGTCGAAGGAGTACCTCGCGGGCTTCTACCTGGTCGAATGCGACAGCAAGGAACGCGCGATCGAGATCGCCGGCCAGATCCCGGACGCGCATGTCAACGCGATGGAGATCCGCCCGGTGGTCTTTTCCTCGGGAGACAACGCCTAGGTGGTCGTGGCCGCTTCGGCGCCGGCGCGGGGCTCTGACCTGCTCCGGCGCTGAACGGGCACTTCCGGTTTCGGATCCACGGTGACCGCCAGGACCGTCCCGGCTTCCGCGAGCAGTTCGCGGGCCCCGATCAGCTGTTTCAGCACGTCATCGCGCAGACTGAGGGCCTCGTCGGCTTTCTCCCGCGCTTCGGCGACCAGGCGTTCGCCCTTCTCGGCGGCGTCCTCGAGCAGTTTTCGCGCCCGCGCCTGCGCGGCTTCGTCCCGGGCGGCGAGCGCGCGCATGGCCTCGGCCCGGCGCAGCGTCATGGCCAGTTCGAAGTCTTCGGTGATCCGCTTCCGCTCCGCCTCGGCCGCGGCGGCCTCCTCGGTGGCGCGCGCGATGATGTCGTCGGCCTCTTCGCGGGTGAGTTCGAGCATCCGGCGCGAACGCTCCTGCAGCGCGTCCGGCGCGATCGGCACCCGGCTGATCCGGTCGACGCTCGCCTTCAGTTCGCGATTTTCCTCTTGCGCGGCGGTGAGTCTGGCGGCGAGGGCTTCTCCGCGACGGATCGCTTCGTCGCGTTCGGCGGCCACTCGTCGTAGTTCGGTTTCCACCTCTCGAACGAATTCCCGGACCTGGGCGCGATTGAAACCACGCCACGCCAGATCGAAGCCGGGCATCTCCATTGGTCACCTCCACAGTGGGCGATCCGTCACCGGTGTGCGTTTCCCTTGGTGCACAGGGCTCTTGCCACACGGGGTTGCTGCGTCCAGTGTGCCTGAAGGCGCAAGGACACGCGTCACGGGTGGGTGATCTTGCGCCGAACGGTCCGGCGCAAGCTGCGAGAAGGGTGATCCCCGAAGTGGTGGGAGAATGGACGACCATCGATTTCCCACAGGAGGTGGCCGCGTGACGAGCAGCCGAATTCGGGTCCCTGGCTGGAATACGGCGACGGCGGCCGAAGGATATCGGCAGGTCAGAGAGAACATCGCGATCTTGCTCACCGATCACGCGGGCGCGGGCGACCGGATCGTCCCCGCTTGTCCACAGTGGACCGTGCGGGAACTGCTCGCACATCTGACGGAGATCTGCGACCGGGTGATCACCCGGTTCGGCGGTGAACCGCGCCCGAATCCGGAGCAGGCGCCGGTCGCCGCGCTGCTGCGTCTCTGGAGCGAACGCGGGCCCGAGGCCGACACCCTCCTCGCCGCGGACGGCGACGGCAAGAGCCGCGGCGACATCATGGTGATGGACGCCTTCACCCACGAACTCGATCTCCGGTACGCGCTCGGCGCCCCGTTGCCCGAGGCCCACCCGGCCTGGCTCCGCGGTTTCGAGGTGCTCATCAGTGGCCTCGGCGCCTCGCTGACCAGGCACGGGCTGCCCGGTATGCGGATCGAGACCGAGGGGGCGAGCTGGATCGCCGGCACCGAACCGGTCGCCGCGGTGCTCTCGGGACCGCCCGCGGACCTGTACCGGTCGCTCGCCGGGCGCCGGAGCCCGGCCCAGATCGCCGCTCTCGACTGGCTGGGCGATCCCGAGCCGTGGCTCCAGGCCTTCACCTGGGGGCCGTTCGTCCCGCCGGACGAGGCGACCGAGGGCTGAGCGCCGCTCAGCCGGTCGGGGACATCGACGACAGTGCCGCGGCCAGTGCGAGCACCACGGCCACGATCAGCACCTCGGCCCCGACGCTGACCCGCAGCCGCCGCAGGTCGGCGGTCACGACGCCGGTGCCGCCGCGGCCGGGGATCCCGCGGCGCACCGCGGCGCGGCTCACGTTCGCCACCAGCAGCAACGCGGCGAACCCGGTCAGCTTCAGCAGGAAGACGATGCCGTAAGCCGACGTCCAGAGCGCCTCCACCGACGGCACGAGCCGGAAACCCAGGTAGGCGCCGCTGACCACCATGATCACGATCGACGTGGTCGCGATCGGGTGGAAACGTGCCAAGGCGGGCTCGGCCTCCTCCGCCGGATACCGGCCGCGCAGCAGCACGGCCAGCTGGATCAGGCCGCCGACCCAGACCGCCATCGCGCCGAAGTGCGCGAGGTCGGCGCTGACCGAGAGGAACATGATCTTGTCGGCCACCGCGTGCCCGGTCGCGGAGAAGCTCAGCATCACGAGGAACCCGGCCGCGATGCCGAGGTTCTCGTACCGTGACCGCAGCCGCTCCGAGAGGTCGCCCGCCAGCAGCCGTCGTACGAGCACGGCGAGCGCGACGATCGCGGCCAGCCGCAGGAGCAGCAGTTTCCCGTAGGCCACCCGCAGGGTCGCCTCGATCAGGGCCGGGTCGAAGACCGCGTCGACACCGCGGCCCGCGACGTACGGGCCTTGCAGCAGGAACCCGGCCACGGCCGTGACCGCCGAGAGCCAGACGCCCGCGGTGATCAGCTTCCGCGCCGCCGGGTCGGTCCGGCCGCCCGGACGGCAGACCAGCACGAACACCAGCCCGCCGAGCAGCGCGACCCCGCCGAACGAGCCCCAGCGGAAGGTGGTGAACAGCGCGTCGGTCACCGGATCGGTGCCGGTCGACGCGGACACCGCGCCCGCCGACGTGATCAGTGGGCCGGTGCCGACGACGAACGCGATCGTGCCGCGCACCGGATGCGAATCGGTCGAGACGAAGGCGTACTCGACGAGGTAGCTGCCGTCGGGGAGATCGGATTCCAGCTTGACGGCGACCTGCTCGGCGACGTCACCCGGCTGGAACACCGGTCCGGTGGCGACGTTCGTGCCCTGGGTGTCGACGACCTTGATCGAGTTCGGCTGGATGCCGATGTTCTCCGACAGGGTGACGGAGACCTGCGCGGGCGCCGAAATGAGCCGGGCGCCGTCGGCGGGGTCCGAGGAGAGGAGTTCGACGTGGGCCGAGGCCGGGGCCGCGGCGAGTACCGCGACCCCGAACCACGCCGCCACGAGGGCGAGGAGCGCGAAGAGTCTCCTGGTCACGACGCCGCTGTCGCCAGCTCACGCCGGCTTTCGGGCGAACACGTGCAGCCGGTCAGCTCCCGTTCGGCGGCGGAGGCCTTCCGGTGCACGATCATCGCGATGATCATCGGGATGGTGACGATCGTGTTGTAGAACAGGTGCAGTTCCACCCGGGGGATGAACAGCTGGATGATGCTGCTCGGCGCGGTGCCGCCGCCGAGCCGCCAGCCGGTCTGCGCCTGGATCAGCAGGAGCAGATGTTCGATGTGGTGCCAGAACTGCAGGCCGAGCGCCAGGTTCCACCACTGCCGCGAACGGCCGGCGAACCCCTTCCGCAGGGCGAACAGGGCGATCAGCATGACGATGGCGTAGCCGTAGTGCAGCCATTCGGAGCTGATCAGCTTCGGGAACGGGATGCCGAGTACGCCGCGGGCGTCCGGGGTCTTCCAGCCCAGGACGTAGATCTGGAACGCCTGCACCAGATGTTCCGCCCAGTGGGCCACCACGACCACCGCGAAGACGGCGAGCGCCGCGCGGTGGTATTTCCCGTTGAGCGAGGCGAGCAGGCCGGGACGTGTTGAATCGAGTGCGGCCATGAAGGGGCTCCTTGGGGGAAAGACCGACCGGTGACGGATACCGACGATAACCGGCGTATCGGCGGTTTCCGTTACTCTGAATTGCGGAACTACCTGCGGATCAGGTCGTTCAGCGCACGACGATGCCGGGTGCCGCCTTCGGTGCGGCCGGGATCTGGAACAGCTCGGTGAACAGCTCCAGGTACTCCGTGGCCCCTTCGAGCCGGACCTTGCCGGTCCGCAGCGCTTCGGCCGGGGACAGCTGGCCGCTCAGCAGGTCCGTGATGAACGGGCCCAGCGGTTCGATCATCGCGTCGGCACCGGGATGCGCGCCGTCCGCGACCTTGAGCGCGCCGTCCTCGATGATCGCGTGCAGGACCATCCCGCCCGGGTAATGCAGTTCGTAGGTGGCGTGGATGCCCTTGGCCTTCTCGCTCTGGAAGGTCGTGTACAGCGAGAGGATCGCCGCGTCCAGGGTGAAGACGTCCTCGGGGGCGGGCCGCCCCAGCGACCGCGCGCCCCAAAGGCCCAGGTCCAGCACGATCTGGTCGAGTTCGCCGCCGTACTCGGTGAGTTCGTAGACCACCGCGGCGTCGAGCTGGGGGAGCAGGCGGCGGCGGAGCACGCCGGACTGCTCGAGTTCGTTGAGCCGGGCGGACAGCGTGCTCGCCGGGATCTTGGGCAGGCCCGCCTGCAGCTCGGTGAACCGCTTCGGGCCGAGGACGAGGTCACGGACGATCAGCAGTGACCAGCGTTCGCCGATGATCTCCAGCGCGCGGGCCAGACCGCAGAACTGCCCATAGGTACGACTGCTCATCCGCCGATCCTCACTTTCGTTCCGTGCCGGGAGTGTGCTCCGCCGTTCACGCCGGTTCACCCTCGGAAAGCAGGCCGTGATGCAGGACCTGCAGTTCGTCGCAGGGTTCCACGCCTAGTTCATTGTTGAGCCTCGCGCGTACCTGGCGATAGGTCGCGAGGGCGTCGGATCGTCGTCCGCTGCGGCCGAGTACGCGGATCAGCTGGCCGTGCAGGGCCTCGTCCAGCGGGTTCGCGCTGACCAGTGAGCGCAGTTCGCCGATCAGCTCGTGCCGCATCCCGGCCGCGATATCCGCCTCGATGCGCAGGTGCAGGGTGCTGCGCCGCTGTTCGACCAGGTCGACGGCGTACGCCGACAGCACCGGTCCACAGTGGACGTTCGCCAGCGGCGGCCCGGACCACAGGTCCAGCGCCGACCGGAAGGCCTTCGCCGCTTCGATGTGCTCGTCCCGCAGCTGGAGTTCCCGGCCCTTCTTCTGCAGCGCCTGGAACTCGAAGACGTCCACCTGCTCCGGGGCGATCCGGAACACGTACCCCGGCGGTTTCGTCGCCAGCATGGCCTCGCCGTAGGGGGCGAGGTCGTTCTCGTCGATGCACCGGCGTAGCTGGTAGATGTAGGTGTGCATGGTGGTGCGGACGCTGCGCGGCGGGTCGTTGGCCCACAGTTCCTGCACGATCGTGTCGATGTGCACGATCTTCCCCGGGCTCATCACCAGCATGCCGAGCACCTGCAGCAGCTTCGGCGTCGTCGGCGCGTAGTCGATCCCGTCCCGCACCAGTTCGAGCGCGCCGAGGAGGGTGAAGCGGACGGGGCTTGCGGACAGGTCCGGATTCGGGTTAGGTGCCGAGCCGTGGTGCGTGTCCGATACTCGTGATCCGGCGTACATCGCAAGCGCCCTCCAGCTCGATACGCGTCGTGTCCGTTTTCCAGCACGTCGACAGTGACAGAGCGGCGGGGCGCCGGGCCAGTGAGCCGTCCACCAGGTCCCGCGTGCGTGCGTCCCGGGAAAACATGGGTTTTTCACATCCGAGCCGTGAAGAGCGCACTGGTCGGTGCCCGTCCCCGCCCAGCAGGATTCGGGGGACCGAACCGACCATGGGGGTTCTCATGCGCGAGGCATCGTCGACGTCCGGCTCGATCAGCGGTGGCCTGGGGTTCAAGCGGCACCTGCGTGCGGAGATCAGCGAAGGGAACGGCGCCTACCTGTTCTCGGAACAGGGTGTCATCGCGATGCGCGGCGCGCAGGTCGCCTCGGTGGCGGCGCTGCTCGACGGCACCCGTGACCTCGACGCTGTCCTCTCCGCCTGCCCGGAGGGGATGAGCACCGAACAGGTCACCGGCGTACTGGCCAGGCTGGTCGAGGCGGGTCTGGTCACCGTCCATGTCCCGGACGAGCTCAGCGGGGACGAGCGCGCGCTCGCGTACTGGGACGCGTGCGGTCTCGACGCGTCCGCGGTGGCCTCCCGCCAGAAGCCCGCGACCGCGAGCCTGACCGCGATCGGCCGCGGTGTCGACACCTCGCAGGTGGAGAACGCGCTCGGCGCGAGCGGGATCGAGGTGGTCGCGACGGCGTCGGAACTGGCGATCGTGCTGTGCGACGACTACCTCGACCCGATGCTGGCCGAGATCGACGCGGAGCACCGGCGCACCGGGAGGCCGTGGCTGCTGGCCAGGCCCTCGGGTTCGCAGGTGTGGATCGGCCCGATCCTGCAGCCCGGCCGGTCCGGCTGCTGGCACTGCCTGACCAACCGGCTGTGGGGGCACCGGCACGCGGAGGCCTGTGTGCAGGAGGTCCTCGGGCACGACGGCCCGGCTTCGTTCCCGATGCCCGCCGTGCCGCCGCTGACCGCGGCCGCGTCGCAGCTGATCTCGCTCGAAGCGTCGAAATGGCTGGCGGGTCACCGGTATCCGGGTCAGCAGGCGGTGTGGATCCTGGACACCCTCGACCTGCAGGGGCGGCTGCACGAACTGCGGCGGCGCCCGCAGTGCCCGGAATGCGGTGACGAGGGGATCGTCGCGGCGCGGACGGCCGAGCCGGTCGTGCTGCGGGAGGCCAAGAAGGCGACGTCGGGCGGTGGCGGGCACCGGACGCTCACCCCGGTCGAGGTGCTCGACCGCTACGGCCATCTGGTCAGCCCGGTCACCGGCATCATCAAGGAGATCGCCCGTGACCCGAGGGCGCCGGCGTTCGTGAACGCCTACCGTTCCGGGCTCAACGTCGCCCGCCGCGTCCGCGGGGAGGCCGGGTTGCAGGCCGGGCTGCGCGGCGACAACGGCGGCAAGGGCGCGAGCCCGCTCGACGCGGAGGTCGGCGCGCTGTGTGAGGCGCTCGAACGGTTCTCGGCGAACTACCAGGGCGACGAACTGCGCATCCACGACTCCTTCCGCGCGCTCGGCGACGACGCCGTCCACCCGAACTCGTGCATGCTCTTCGACGAGCGCCAGTACGCGGGCCGTGACGAGTGGAACGCCAGGCACGCGATCTTCCAGCATGTCCCGGAACGGTTCGACGACGCCGCCGCCGTCGACTGGACGCCGTTGTGGTCGCTGTCGCAGCAGCGCCGGAAACTGATGCCGACGGCGTACCTCTACTACGGCGTGCCGCCGGAATGCGGGATCGGCGGGATGCGCGCCGACTCCAACGGCTGCGCGGCGGGCAGCAGCCTCGAGGACGCGATCCTGCAGGGACTGCTCGAACTCGTCGAACGCGACGCCGTCGCGATGTGGTGGTACAACCGGCTTCCCGTGCCCGGCGTCGACATCGCCTCGTTCGACGACCCGTGGGCCGAGGAGATGGCCGGCCAGTACGCGCGGGCGGGCCGCGAGCTGTGGGTCCTCGATCTGACCGCGGATCTCGGTGTCCCGGTGATGGTCGCGCTGTCCAGGAGTATCGCCGGGCCGCGCGAGAACGTCATGATGGGCTTCGGCGCCCACCTGGATCCCAGGACGGCGCTGCGGAGGGCGGTCAGCGAGCTCAACCAGATGATCCCGGCGGTGCTCGAGAACGACGTCGAGCTCGACGATCCCGACGCGGCGCGGTGGCTCCGGCACGCTACGGTCGCGAACCAGCCGTATCTGCTGCCGGCGCCTGGACGTTCGGCGAAACGGGCCGCGGACTTCAAGTTCGTCCGGCGGTCCGACGTGCGGGACGACGTGGAATCGTTGGTGCGCAAGCTTTCCGTGCTCGGAATGGAGACGCTGGTGCTCGATCAGACCAGGCCCGACATCGACCTCCCGGTGGTCCGGGTCGTCGTTCCGGGGTTGCGGCCCTTCTGGAGCCGCTTCGCACCGGGACGGCTGTTCGACGTCCCGGTGCGGCTGGGCAGGCTCGACGAGGCGACCCCGTACGAAAGATTGAATCCCTTCCCCATGTTCTTGTAGACCCGGCTGGAGCAGCAGTTGAGGACAGATCCCCCCGGCGGTGTTGCCGAGACGATCCCCTTGTGGTCGCTCACCGACGACAGCCTTGTCGAGATCGGTGAGGACGGCTCACTGGTGGTCGTCACGCGCTGGGGGGAGTTCGATTTCGACCACGCCGAGCCACTGGTCCGGGAATCGTTGCGGCGGATGGCCTTGGGGCCGATCTCGCTGGCGAACGTGACGTCGTCGTGGGAGCCGGTCGAGCGGGAGCCCGACCTCGAAGGCGAGCTGAGCTGGACGGCCGAGGGCGCCGACGCGCTGCGGCAGGCGCTCAAGGAACTCGGCGGCTCCGTCGTGCATTCGCTCGGGCTCGCCGACGGGAGGGGTCCGCTGCTGTCGGTGATCCCGGTGGCGCTGGCACCGGTGTTCGGCACGGAGGAGGTCCCGCCCGCGCGCCCGATCCGGTTGTCCCGCTTCTGTTCCCTGCGTTCCGACGCCTACGGGATGGGGCTGGAGTCGCCGTCCGCGCGCTACCGCGTCGTGCTCTACCAGCCGTGGGCGGTGCACGTCGCGGCGACGCTGGCGACGGCGAAGTCGGTGGGGGAGATCGTGTCCACGACCGGGATCGAGGCCGGGGTGGTCGCCGCGATCGCCTCCTATCTGGTGGCCGCGGGTGTCGTCCAGCTCGCCGGGGAGCACGGCCGGTTCGCCGAGGACGAAGATCCCGAACTGAGCCTGTGGTCCCCGGACGAACTGCTGTTCCACACCACGAGCCGGACCTGGCGGCCCGGTGGCCCGGCCGATCTGCCGGGGCTCGGGAACCCTCCGGTGGTCAAGGCCGCACCCGGTGCGGGGCCGGTCCATCTGCTCTACCGGCCGGATCTGGCCGCCCGCGCGGTGACCGATCCGACGCTGACCACGTTGCTGGAGAACGATCACACCTGCCCCGAGTTCACCGAGAGTGTGCTTTCGGCCGAGCAGATCGGTGAGTTCCTGTTCCGCGGCGCGAGGATTCGGTCGATCGGGCCCGCGCACTTCCCGCACGGGCAAGCTTCCGAAGGACCGGTGCACAGCGCCTCGCAACGGCCGTACTTCAGCGTCGCGTGCCTGTACGAACTCGAGTTGTACGTCTCGGTGAACCGCTGCTCGGGGCTCGATCGCGGGATCTACCACTACGACCCGCTCGACCACCGGCTCAGCCTGGTCAACGACGACGAGGCCGATCTCGCCGCGATGCTCGACATGGCGATGATCGGCGGTGGCAACCACCGGCGGCCCTCGGCGCTGATCACGGTGACCGCCCGGATGCCGCGGATGGCGTCGGTGCTCGGCGGTGGCGCGTACGCCACGACCCTGTCGCATGTCGGCGCTCTGCAGCAGACGCTCTATCTCGTGGCCCGCGCCATGGGGCTGGCCGCGCACGCGGTCCCGGTCGACGCCGGCGACCGCGTCGACCGCGCCCTCAAACTCGACTGGCCCGCCGAAGTGGGCGTCGGTGAGTGCGTTCTCGACTTCCCCTCCTGACCGTCACGTTCTGACCTACACGGTGAGGTCCGCCAGGCCCGGGTTCTCCTTCCGTGCCGCCGATTCGACCGTTCGCCGATCGGGCAGAACCGGATAACCCCAGGTGAGGCCGATCTCGATCGCGTGTCGAGTGCTCTGAAACAGCCGGCGCGTTTGCTGGCGAGCAGAGGAAAAGCGACAGCGAATCCGAGGTTGGTCTTGATGCAGCTACGAACAGTCGCCACGGCGGCGAACGAGAAAGGCGCCATCGAACCCGGTCGGCTTCCCGAGCCGGCGTCTCCCCTGCAACCCGCGGTGCTGCAGGCCATCTCGTCGATGCACGCGAGGTACTTCGACCCGATCACCCTGGGCGTGCTGGCATCGGAAGTCTTCGTCAGCCCGTTCCACTTCTCGCGGATCTTCACCAAGGCGACCGGGGTGACCCCCGGCAGGTATCTCACCGCGATCCGGCTCTTCGAAGCCAAACGACTGCTGCTGACGACATCGCTGACGGTGTCGGACATCGTGTGCAGCGTCGGCTACAGCAGCGTCGGCACGTTCACCAGCCGCTTCACCCGTGCGGTCGGGATGACCCCGACCCAGTACCGCGATCCCGAGGTCGGCGAGCTGCTGGTGGCGCTGGCCCCGCATTTCCAGCGGCTGCCGTCGCTGGAGTCACTGCACAACGCCGGAATGGGCTGCGCGTCGCTGCACGCGGGCACCGGGACGATCAGCGTGCGGGTCGAGACCCCGCGCGGGGCCGGTCCGGCGAGTGTCCTCATCGGACTGTTCGCCGAGTCGATCCCGCAGTGCGGCCCGGTCGCGTTCGGCGGCAGGGCGAACGTCCTTTCGGCGGACATCGAGATCCAGAACGTCCCGGAGGGCCGGTGGACCGTGATCGCGGTCGCCGAGCACGCCGCCGGGACCGCGGCGTCGTCGTTCTCGGTGGGCACCCTGCCCGGCCGCGTCGACATCACCCGCCACGGCCGCGTCCACCTGCGGATGCCGATGCGCACCCCGCAGCCGACCGACGCGCCGATGGCGATCACCCTCGCCGGTGGCCCGACCTCCACCGGAAACCGGATGACCATGCCCGCCCCCGACTATCTCCGCGCGGTGGCCTGAGCCGGGCCTATTCCCCGGTTCTCCCGGTTACGCAAACCGGGAGAACCCCGGGCGCAACCGTGGAGTAGCTGGGGCATCGGCACCCATGTGAGCCTTTAACCAGTCCGCAGAATTCGAATCCACCCGTTAGGGGGAGAGTGCGTTGGGCAATGGTTGGCGCACGTTACGACGTCGCATGATCACACCGGACGTCTCCGAGACGTCGCTGGACAAGCGGGGTTTCCACAAGAAGAGCCCAGCCGCTCAAGAATTGCTGGAGACGGTCGGAGAGAAATTCCTCCTCGGTTACGCGCACGCGGTGGAAGCGCGTAGCACCGAACAGGCCGAGGAATGGCTGGAGCGCATTCCGGTCAAATACCGAGGCTTCGCCTACGAGGGCGCGGGAATGGGCTACGGAATGCTCGACGGCCTGCCGGGCGGCGGTCGCGGGCATATCGCGGACTTCCTCGACGGCCCGGCCGTGAAGCACGACTACATCATTTACGTCGGCGTCGGCTGGGCGATGGCGCGGCTGCCGCGCTTCCGCTGGCCGTCCGCCGAGGAGTTCGACCCGCTGCTGCGCTGGCTGGTGCTCGACGGGTACGGCTTCCACCAGGCCTACTTCAAGACCGCCAAGTACATCGACGGTCAGTTCCAGGACAAGGACTTCAACTGGCCCGCGGGCAACAACGGTTACTCGCTGCGCGCGATCGACCAGGGCATCGGCCGGGCGCTGTGGTTCATCTGCGGCACCGACGTCGATCTCGTCGCCGACACGGTCGCGAGATTCCCGGAGCACCGGCACGGAGACCTCTATGCCGGGATCGGGCTCGCCTCGACCTACGCGTGCGGTGTCACCTCCGACGAACTGCTGAAGCTGGCCGAATTCGCCGGCGAGCACCGGGGGAACCTGGCCCAGGGCAGTGCTTTCGCCGCCGAGGCCAGAATCCGCGCCGGACTGCTGATCCCCGAGACCGAGGTCGCCACCCAGGCGATCTGCGGGCTGTCGGCCGAGCGCGCCGCGGCCATCACCCAGGAAGTCCGCCCCGCCGTGGTGGTCGACGGCGAACTCCCGCATTTCGAAACCTGGCGACAGCGCATCGCCACCGAGGTACTCACTTCTGGAGGTGCAGGTAAATGACCGCGACCTTGGGCTGGCTCCGCAAGCAGCTTGCGGGCATCGTGGCGCTGTTGCTGATGGCGGGGCTGTTCGTGGTGGCACAGCTGCCCACGGTCTCGACAGCCGAGGCGGACACCATGGCCTCGAAGTACGCGTTCGAGCCGTTGACGATCGCCCTGCCGGAGGCGGCGAAGAGCCAGTCGATCCGGACGGTGAACAAGGAGTACGAGCACATCCGCGCCTGGATCTCCTCGGTCGGCGCCGCCATCGCGGTCAACGACCTCGACGGCGACAAGCTCGCCAACGATCTGTGCTTCGTGGATCCGCGCAGCGACCAGGTGGTCGTCACCCCGACGCCGGGCAAGGGCGGTGACCGGTACAAGCCGTTCGCGCTCGACGCGGCGCCGTTGCCGATGGGCAAGTACATCGCGCCCATGGGCTGTGTCCCTGGTGACTTCAACGAGGACGGCCGGGTCGACCTGCTGGCCTACTACTGGGGCCGCACGCCGGTCGTGTTCCTCGCCAAGCCTTCCGCGACCACCCTGGAACCGAAGTCCTACGTGCCGGTGGAACTGGTGCCGGGCAACAACGCCAAGAACGGCGAGTACTCCGGTCCACTGTGGAACACCAACGCCGCGACCGTCGGTGACTTCGACGGCGACGGCCACCAGGACATCTTCATCGGCAACTACTTCCCCGACAGCGCGGTGCTCGATGACCGCGTCGAGGGCGGGGTCGAGATGAACAAGTCGATGTCGCACGCCGACAACGCCGGTGGCAAGTACATCTTCCGGTTCACCGGCGCCACCACGCAGGGCGGCAAGCCTTCGGTCACCTTCGAATGCGACGACCAGGCCATCCCGGCCGACGCCCGCGGCGGCTGGTCGCTGGCCGCCAGCGCCACCGACGTCGACGGGGACAACCTGCCGGAGCTCTACATCGGCAACGACTTCGGGCACGACCGCCTGCTGTACAACAAGTCCCGCCCCGGCCACGTCGAATTCGCCGAGGTGAAGGGCGTTCGCGGGCCCAACGAACCGAAGTCGAAGGTGCTCGGCAACGACTCCTTCAAGGGAATGGGCGTCGACTTCGCCGACCTCGACCACGACGGTCTCTACGACCTGTACGTCAGCAACATCACGACCTCCTGGGGTATCGAGGAAAGCCACTTCCAGTTCATGAACACCGCCAAGGACACCGCGGATCTGCGCGGCCGTCTGCAGGGTGGCGAGGCGCCGTGGGTCGACCGCAGCGCACAGGCGGGCACCGCGTGGTCCGGCTGGGGCTGGGACGTCAAGATCGCCGACTACAACAACAGTGGTGAATCGGTGATCACCCAGGCCACCGGCTTCGTCAAGGGTGACGTCAACCGCTGGCCGCAGCTGCAGGAGCTGGCGACGTCGAACGACGAACTGCTGAAGCACCCGTACTTCTGGCCGAACATGGTCGCCGGTGACGACGTCGGTGGCGACCACACCCTGCACTTCTGGGCCAAGGGCCCCGACGGCCGCTACACCGACCTGGCCCCGCGCCTCGGTCTGGCCGTCCCGGTGCCCACCCGCGGTATCGCCACCGGCGACGCCGACGGTGACGGCAAGCTCGACTTCGCCGTGGCCCGCCAGTGGGAGCAGCCGATCTTCTACCACAACGTCAGCCCCGATTCCGGTGCGTACCTGAACCTGAAGCTGGTGCACGACAAGGCTTCGGCCGACGGCCCGCTCAAGGCGGCAGGCACCGCGGCGATCGGCGCGCAGGTCACCGTCGTCACCCCCGACGGCAAGAAGTACATGGACCGCGTCGACGGCGGCAGCGGCCACTCCGGCAAGCGCAGCCACGAGATCCAGATCGGACTCGGCAAGGTCACCGGGCCGGTGAAGGTGTGCCTGCAGTGGCGCGACCTGACCGGACAGATCCGTACCCAGGATGTCCAGCTGACCCCGGGCAGCCACACGTTCCAGCTCGGCGCTCAGGCTAAGGAGAAGTGACCGTCATGGCTGAGCAGACACTCGCGGCACCGAAGAGCAACAAGACGATCACGGCCCTTCGCCGGTTCGCGATCTCGATCACCATCTTCAACATCATCGGCTACACCGTGCTCGGTTTCGAGCAGCCCTACACCTATCCGTTCATCGCGCTGGCGACGGCGTACACCACGGAAATCCTGCTGGAGATCATCGGCGCCCGGGCGCAGGGCCGCCCGGTCCGCTTCCGCGGCAACGGTTTCAAGGGACTGGTGGAGTTCCTCTTCCCGGCGCACATCACCGGTCTCGCGCTGAACATGCTGACCTACGTCAACGACCAGGTGCTGGTGATGATGTTCGGCGTCGTGGTCGCCGTCGGCGCCAAGTGGGTCCTCCAGGCCCCGGTGCGCGGCAGGCTCCGGCACTACATGAACCCGTCGAACTTCGGCATCACGATCATCCTGCTGGTGTTCCCGTGGGCGAGCATCGCGCCGCCCTACCACTTCACCGAGCAGGTCGACTCCTGGGTCGGCTGGCTGATCGTCGGCATCATCATGGTGTCGGGCACCGTGCTCAACGCGATGCTGACCCAGCGGATGTGGCTGATCGGCGCGTGGCTCATCACCTTCGCGCTCCAGGCGATCATCCGAGGACTGGTGTTCGACACCGCGATCCCCGGCGCGCTCGGGATGATGACCGGCGTGGCGTTCGTGCTCTACACGAACTACATGGTCACGGACCCGGGGACGACCCCGTCGAAGCCCGCGTCGCAGGTCCTGTTCGGTTCCGGGGTGGCGCTGGCGTACGGGTTCTTCATGATCGTGCACGTCGCGTACGGCCTGTTCCTGGCGACCGCGCTGGTCTGCCTCATCCGCGGCATGTTCCTGTGGGGCCTGCACTTCTCCAAGAAGGCCACCGAGAAGTGGGAGGCCGAGCAGGCGAAGTCGGCCGAGATCACGACCCTGCCCAAGCCGGCCGAGAAGCCGGAGACGGAAACCGGGGCCGTGGCGGCATGACCTCCGGTGCGGAATCCACCCGGGGGGCGCGTCTCGCGCCCCCCGGGCCGCCGCGCAGAGCGACCTTCGGTCTGTTGAAGAAGCTTTTCACCGACCGGCTGGCGCTCATGTCGGATTCGGCGGAGGCGCACGGGGACGTCGTCCGGATCGCGATCGGTCCCAAGACGATGTACCTGGTGAACCACCCCGAGCTGGCGAAACACGTGCTCGCGGACAACGCGGCCAACTACCACAAGGGAATCGGCCTCCAGGAGGCCAGGCGGGCGCTCGGCGACGGGCTGCTCACCAGCGACGGCGAGATCTGGCGGAAGCAGCGCCGCACGATCCAGCCGGTGTTCCAGCCGAAGCGGATCGCGCGGCAGGCCTCCGTCGTCGCGAACGAGGTCGAAGGTCTCGTGAAACGCCTGCGGGATACCAAGGGGCCGGTGGAGATCCTGCACGAGATGACCGGGCTGACCCTCGGTGTGCTCGGCAAGACGCTGCTCGACGCGGACCTCGGCGGGTTCACCTCGCTGGGCCATTCGTTCGAGGCCGTGCAGGACCAGGCGATGTTCGAAGCGGTGACGCTGAGCATGGTCCCGCAGTGGGCTCCGCTGAAGAAACAGCTGCGGTTCCGGGAATCGCGGGACGATCTCCGGCGCATCGCCGAGGAACTCGTCGAGCAGCGGTTCGCGAACCCGGTCGAGAATGGCGAGGACGTCCTGTCCCGGCTCATCGACTCGGCGGGGACGCGCGAGCAGATGCGGGACGAGCTGATCACCCTGCTGCTGGCCGGGCACGAGACGACGGCGAGCACGCTGGGCTGGGCGTTCCACCTGCTCGACGAGCATCCGGACGTCGCGGCGAAACTGCGGGCCGAGGCGGATTCCGTCCTGGGCGACCAGCTGCCGACTCACGAGGATCTGCACCGGTTGCCGTACACCGCGAGGGTCGTCGAAGAGGTCATGCGGCTGTATCCGCCGGTGTGGCTGTTGCCGAGGGTGGCGCAGGCCGACGACGAGATCGGCGGCTACCACATCCCCGCCGGCTCCGACGTCGTCGTCGTGCCCTACACGCTGCACCGGCATCCGGCCTTCTGGCCGGAACCGGAGAAGTTCGACCCGGACCGGTTCGATCCGGACCGGCCGAGCGGCCGTCCGCGCTACGCCTACATCCCCTTCGGCGCCGGGCCGCGGTTCTGCATCGGCAACAGCCTCGGGGTGATGGAGGCCGTTTTCGTGCTGACGATGGTCCTGCGGGACCTCGAGCTCAGGAAACTCCCGGGCTACGACGTGGTTCCCGAGGCGATGTTGTCGCTCCGGGTACGCGGCGGGCTGCCGATGACCGTGCACACCAGGAACAGGAGGTAGGTTCCGTGGATTCGGACGAACAGACCAAGGTGTCCACATTGGAGGCCTACGCGGACACGATCATCCCCGGGGAGAAGCGGTTCCCCGGTGATCACGCGATCGCCGGGGCCTCACCGGGACCCGGTGCGGTGGTGGCAGGCGCGCTCGAACTGCTGCACACCGAGGCGACCGGGGTGACGGTCGGGCTGCCGTATCTCGCGCAGTCCCTCAACGAGCACGCGAAGGTCTACGCCAAGGAACACGACCTCACCCTCGACGAAGGACTTCCCTCGTTCGTCGCACTGTCCTTCGTGGACAGGACCGCGCTCGTGCGCTCGCTGACCGCGCCGGGACATCCGGAGAAGGACGGCTGGGTCAGCCTCGCCCTGTTCTGCAACATGTCCTTCGACAGCGCGGCGCACAAGCACACCGCCGAAGCCATCGCCGAGGGCCACCCGGGCCTGCTGGCGATGGGCTACACCGCGCCGGACGAGGACGGCCTGTGGCGGTTCCCGAAGTTCTCCTATCGCCGCGAACTGGCGAAACTCCACCCTGACACCACGCCCTCCGGGAGCCCGGCATGAGTGCTTACGACAAGACCGACGTCGTCATCGTCGGCAGCGGGTTCGGCGGTTCGATCCCCGCCTACCACCTGGCCGCCGGCGGGGCGAAGGTCACCGTGCTGGAACGCGGGCCCTGGCTGGAGACCAAGGACTTCGAGCACGACTACCTGCTCGGCTCGTCCTACACCCGGGCGTTCGACTTCGTCGTCGGCGACGGGATGAGCGTGCTGGGCGGGAACTGTGTCGGTGGCGGCAGCGTCGTGTACTTCGCCGCGATGCCGCGGGCGCCGAAGTTCGTCTTCGAGCGGCACGGCAGCATCGGCCGTCGTATGTGGCCGTCGGCGATCACGCGGGACTCGCTGGAGCCTTGGTACGACCGGGTTTCGGATTCGCTTCCGGTGTCCAAACAGGACTGGAACGACGTCTCGTACGCCGGTGGCCTGTGGGCGGCCTTCTGTGACCACTCCGGGCGCACCGCCAACCCGGCGCCGGTCGCGGTGGACAACGACCGCTGCGTCAACTGCAACTTCATGATGGCGGGCTGCCGCTTCGACGCGAAGCGCTCACTGCTGACCAACTACCTGCCCGCCGCGCTCGCGCACGGCGCGAAGATCCGGCCGCTGCACGAGGTCCAGCGCATCGAGCGGATCGACGACGGCGACTACCGCGTGCATTTCAACGTCGTCGACGACGTCGACTACCGCGTGCACTCCGGCAGCGGGACGATCGACGCGAAGGTCGTCATCATCGCCGCCGGCGCCGGTGCGACACCGGTGATCCTGCAGCGTTCGGAGTCCGCGCTGGGCACCATGCCGCACGCGGTCGGCCGGTACTTCTCGGGCAATGGCGAGCGGCTCAACACCGCGATCATCAACGAGGAGCGGGTCCGCGAGGTGCTCGGACTGTCCCGTGAGGACGGTAAGGTCTACGAGGCCAACCACATCGGCAAGGGCCCGACCGTGGCGAACTGGGACAAGCTCGACGGTTCGCTGCCGGAGTACGAGCGGTACTCGCTGGAGCAGCTGTACTTCCCGCCCGGGCTCGGCACGATCCTCGCGCAGGTGCCGGAAGGCACTGGGTCTGATAAAGATGTGCCGCGCTGGTTCGGGGTGGAAAAAAAGGAGATCCTCAAGCAGTGGGCGTCCTGGCTCACCATCTTCCTGATGACCGAGGACGACAACGAGGGCGTCTTCGGCGCGCCGCCGCCCACCGGCAATGCCTACCGCATCTCCCAGCAGATGCTCGGCCGCGGGCCGCTGAAGTACGACCCGACGCCGAACACCCTGCACGGCTGGTCGCTGGCCGACGCGGAGTGCAAGGAGATCCTGGAGAAGGACGGCCTCGCGAAGGTCTCGCCGTGGACCAACGACGTCGTCGGCGCGTACACCGTGCACCCGCTGGCGTCGTGCCGGATCGGTGACGACCCGGAGACCTCGGCCCTGCACCCGAACCACGAACTCCGGAACCATCCCGGGATCTTCGTGACCGACAGCGCCTCCGTGCCGGGTGCGCTGACGGTGAACCCGGCGATGACGATCGCGGCGCTGGCCGAGCGTTCGGTGCCGGGGATCGTGCGGGCGCTGCAGGCACGCGGGGTCGACGTCTCCTACGGTGCTCCGGCACCCGACGGATCCATCACCGGGCGCCGCGCCGTCAGCAAACTGTCCCTGGTCGCCGGAAGCTGATTGGGCTCAGCCCGGCTCTGGACTGTCCATAAGGGCCACTTTTCGAGGCGACGGCGCCTGGTTTAGGTAATTTGCGCGGATTTGTGCGGGGGTCGTGAGTGATAAAGGGCGTTAGAACGACACTTACCACTCACGACCCCACGCAGAACCAGCCCGCTAAACGCGATCTCGGCCGCGAGAAGGGGCCTTCACGGCCCCCTCGGGGACATTCGAGATGGGAGATTCGATGACACCGAAGTTGGTACAACTCGCGCTGCGGCGGGCGCTGCGGGAGGTGCGGCACGTCCGGCCGGTGTCCTACGGCCGGGCGACCGGGCAGGTGCGTGCGGTCTACCGGCAGGTCGAACGGGACTTCGGCATGCTGGCCCCGCCGGTGGCGCTGCATTCGCCGTCACCACCGGTGCTCGCGGCGAGCTGGGTGATGCTGCGGGAATCGCTGGTGGCGGCGGGCGCGACGAGCCGGGCGGACCGGGAGGTCGTCGCTTCCCTGGTGTCCCGGTCGAACGCGTGCCCGTACTGCGTCGAGGTCCACGGGATGGCGCTGGCTTCGCTCGGGCGTTCTTCGGCGGCCTCGGCCATCGTGGAGGGGCGTCCGGTCGCGGATCCCCTCGCGGGGCCGTTGCCGCCCGCGGCTCGCACGGAGCTGACCGCGGTGGCGTTCACGTTCCACTACCTGAACCGGGTGGTGAGCGTGTTCCTCGGGGCGTCGCCGCTGCCTTCGTCCGTGCCGGATTCGGCCCGGGCGAAGGCGAAGGCGATGCTGGGCCGGTTCTTGAAGCCCGTCGAGGACGCTTCGCCCGGTCTGTCCTTGCCGTTGCTGGGCCCCGGTTCGCGGGATTTCTCCTGGGCGGCCGGGAATCCGGTCGTCGAAGATGCCTTCTCCCGTGCTGAATCGGTGTTCGCCTCATTGGCGATTCCCGCTTCGGTGCGTGAGGTCGTCGAGCGTGAACTGTCCACTTGGGACGGATCGCCGCCGGGAGTGAGCCGGTCCTGGGTGGACGCCTTCGACGATCCCGTCGTCCGGTTGGCTTTGCTGGTGGTGAAAGCGCCCTACCAGGTCGACGACGCTCTGGTCGCCGCCGCGGGTTTGGGTGACCGGGAACTGATCGAGCTGGTGGGCTGGGCGGCTTTCACCGCCGCCGCGCACCGTGTTTCGCAGCGCCCCACGCGTTTCGTCCTCTAAAGGCGCGCGGGCCTTCAACAACATGAGAGAAGACTGTCAGCCCGGCTCAGGGTCATGCTTGACCGGACTGCAGATGCGGACGGCGGCGTGTTTCCGAGGGCAGAGCCCGGCGCCGGGGCCGGATTCCATGACTTGAGTGGTTGAGAGCTAGGGGAGTGCGGTGGCATGAGCGTTGAGCGGATTTCGATTGTCGGTATCGGTCTCCGATACCCGGACGCCGGTTCCCCGGAAGAACTGTGGGAGAACGTCCTCGCCGGCCGCCGGGCATTCCGGAGACTGCCCGACGAGCGGATGAACCTTGAGGACTACTACTCGCCCGATCCCAAGGCTCCGGACCGCTTCTACGCCAAGAAGGCCGCGGTCCTGCGTGACTACGAGTTCGACCGGATCAAGTACAAGGTCGCGGGCAGTACGTTCCGGTCCACCGACACCACGCATTGGCTGGCCCTCGACGTCGCGGCGCAGGCCTTGGCGGACGCGGGTTTCCCCGAGGGCCAAGGGCTGCCGAGGCCGGCGACCGGCGTGGTGATCGGCAACAGCCTCACCGGTGAGTTCTCGCGGGCCAACATCATGCGGCTGCGCTGGCCGTACGTCCGCCGCACGGTCGCGGCGGCGCTCGCCGAGCGCGGCTGGGCCGAGGGCGACACCGCCGAGTTCCTCCACGATCTCGAGGCGCAGTACAAGGCGCCGTTCCCCGAGATCGACGAGGACACCCTCGCGGGCGGGCTGGCCAACACGATCGCGGGCCGCGTCTGCAACTTCTTCGACTTCGGCGGCGGCGGGTTCACTGTGGACGGTGCCTGCTCGTCGTCGCTGCTTTCCGTGGTCACCGCGGCGAACGCGCTGTCGGAGGGCGACCTGGACGTCGCCATCGCCGGTGGTGTCGACCTGTCGATCGACCCGTTCGAGGTGATCGGCTTCGCCAAGACCGGTGCGCTCGCCAAGCGCGAGATGAAGGTCTACGACGCCGACTCCAACGGTTTCTGGCCCGGCGAGGGTTCCGGGATGCTCGTGCTGATGCGCGAGGACGACGCGATCGCGCAGGGCAAGCGGATCTACGCCTCCATCGGTGGCTGGGGTGTCTCCTCCGACGGCAAGGGCGGCATCACGCGGCCCGAGGCGTCGGGGCACCGCCTGGCACTCAAGCGCGCCTACGAAAAGGCCGGCTACGGCGTCGAAACCGTGTCCTACTTCGAGGGCCACGGAACCGGGACCGCGCTGGGCGACGCCACCGAGATCGAGGCGCTCTCCACCGCCCGCCGCGACGCCGACCCGCTCGCCGACCGGGCCGCGCTCAGCACGATCAAGGGCAACATCGGCCACACCAAGGCCGCGGCCGGGGTCGCCGGGCTGATCAAGGCCACCCTGGCGGTCTACCACCAGGTCATCCCGCCCGCGACCGGTCACTTCGAACCGCACGAGTCGCTGGTCGGCGACTCCGCGCGGATGTACGTCCCGGCCGAGGCCGGGCTGTGGCCCTCGGGTCACCCGGTCCGCGCGGGGGTTTCCGCGATGGGCTTCGGCGGCATCAACTCGCACGTCACCGTCACCGAGGCGCCGGGTGCCGCCCGGCGCAAGGAACTCGACGAGCGGACCCGGTCCCTGGTCGCCGGACGGCAGGACAGCGAGCTGCTGCTGCTCGACGCCGACGACGCCGCGTCGCTGCGCGGTCAGCTCACCGGGCTGCTGGAGGTCGTCCCGAAGCTTTCGCTCGCGGAACTAGCCGACCTCGCGGGCACGCTTTCGGCGGAACTGTCCGGAAAACCGGTGCGGGCGGCGATCGTCGCGACCAACCCGGAGGACGCCGAGCGCAAGCTGGCCAAGCTGCTCGACCTCCTCGGCGAAGGCGAACCCGAAGTCTTCTCCGCCGGTGAAGGGATCTTCGCCGGTTCGCGCACCAAGAGCCCGAAGATCGGTTTCCTGTTCCCCGGTCAGGGTTCCGGGCAGGGCACGGTCGGCGCGGTGCGCAAGCGGTTCGCCCACGCCGACGACATCTACCGCGCCGCGGGGCTCTCGACCGGCGCCGACCAGGTCGCCACCGACGTCGCGCAGCCGCGGATCGTCACCGGCTCGCTCGCCGGGCTCCGGGTCCTCAAGAGCCTCGGCATCGAGGCGCAGACGGCCGCCGGGCACAGCCTCGGCGAGCTGACCGCGCTCCACTGGGGCGGTGCGCTCACCGAACGCGAAGTCCTCAAGCTGGCCAAGATCCGCGGCAGGGTGATGGCGACCGCCAGCGACGGAAACGGTGCCATGGCGGGGATCGCCGTCACGCCGGGCGTCGCCGAACGGCTCGCCGAGGGCGAAGAGGTCGTCATCGCCGGGTACAACGCGCCCGAGCAGACCGTCCTTTCCGGACCGTCGGAGGCGATCGACCGGGTCGTCGCCCGTGCCAGGGCGGAGGGTTTCACCGCCACCCGCATCAACGTCTCGCATGCCTTCCACTCGCCCGCGGTCGTCCCGGCCGCCGAAGCGATGACCGAGGAACTCACCGCGTTCGAGTTCGCGCGGCTCGACCGGCCCGTGGTGTCGACGGTGACCGGCGACGTCCTGCACGCCGCCGAGGACCTGCGCGATCTGCTGCGCGACCAGGTCGTGCTGCCGGTGCGCTTCCGTGAGGCGGCCGCGAAGGTCGCCGAGCGCAGCGACCTGGTGATCGAGGTCGGCCCCGGCCGGGTCCTCACCGGTCTGTTCGGCGAGATCGCGCCCGGCACCCCGGTGCTCGCGATCGACACCGACAGCCCGACGCTGGCCGCGGTGCTCAAGGTCGCCGGCGCGGCGTTCGCGTTCGGCGCCCCGCTGGAGACTTCGGCACTGTTCGCCGGCCGGGTCGTCCGGGCCCTGCCGGTGGACGGCGAGTTCTCGTTCCTCGCCAGCCCGTGTGAGGCCGCGCCGTCCATCGGCGCGGAACTGGCCCGCGACCGGGTCGCCGAACCCGCCGAGGCGGCCGCTTCCGGGGAGGCATCGGAGAACGGCGGCAGCAGCACGCTGGACCTGCTGCGCAAACTCGCCTCCGAGCGGGTCGAACTGCCGCTGGAGGCGGTCACCGCCGACACGCATCCGCTCGACGACCTGCACCTTTCGTCGATCACCGTCGGGCAGCTGGTCAACGACGTCACCCGCGCGCTCGGCCGTCCGGCCCTGGAGGGCATGCCGAACTTCGCGACCGTCTGTCTCGGCGAACTCGCCGAGATGATCGACGAACTCGCGCAGACCGCCAAACCCGCCGACAGCAACCAGGCCGAGGTCGCCGGCGTCGGACCGTGGGTCCGGCCGTTCGCGGTCGAGTACGTGGTGGCGCCGAAGCCCGCGCCCGATCTCACGACCGGCATTTCGACCGCGGAGTGGACGTCGTTCGCCCCGCCCGGGCACCCGCTGGCGGAGCCGCTGCGCGCGGCACTGGCGGGCGCCGGTGTCGGCGACGGTGTCCTTCTCTGCCTGAACGAGGACAGCGACGCCGACGACGTCGGTCTGTTCCTGGACGCGGGCCGCGCGGTGCTGGCCGCGCCCAACGGCACGCGGTTCGTCGTGGTGCAGCACGGTCTCGGCGCTTCCGGCCTGGCGAAGACGCTGCGGCTGGAGGACCCGTCGGCCCGCACCACGATCGTCGATCTGGCCGACGTCAACCCGGTCGACCCCGAAGCCGTCGCCGGGGCGGTGTCCACTGTGGTCACCGAAGTCGCCGCGACGAACGACTTCAGCGAGGTCCGCTACGACTCCGCCGGGGTCCGCACGGTGCCGAAACTCGGCGCCCTGAAACCGGCCGAGGCGGAAGGCACGCCGCTCGGCACCGACGACGTCCTGCTCGTCACCGGTGGCGGCAAGGGCATCACCGCGGAGAGCGCGCTGGCGCTGGCCAAGGACTCCGGCGCGAAACTGGCACTGCTGGGCCGGAGCGACCCGGCCGACGACGCCGAACTGTCGGAGAACCTCGGCCGGATGGCGGCGGCGGGCATCACCTACCGCTACGAACGCGCCGACGTCACCGACGACCGGCAGGTGGCGGACGCCATCGGCCGGATCCAGGCCGAGTTCGGCCCGGTCACCGCGGTCCTGCACGGCGCGGGCCGCAACGAGCCCGCCGCGCTGTTCTCCCTGACCGAGGAGACCTTCCGCAAGACACTGGCGCCGAAGATCGGCGGCCTCAACGCCGTCCTCGACGCCGTCGACAAGGACAAGATCAAGCTGCTGGTCACCTTCGGCAGCATCATCGGGCGGGCGGGCCTGCGCGGCGAGGCGCACTACGCCACGGCCAACGACTGGATGACCGAACTGACCGTGCGCTTCGGCCTCGAGCACCCCGGTGCGCGGGCGATCGCGCTCGAATGGTCGGTCTGGTCCGGGACCGGGATGGGCGAGAAGCTCGGTGTCGTCAGCGCCCTGATGCGCGACGGCATCACCCCCATCCCGACCGAGGAGGGCATCGAGATCCTCCGTCAGGTCGTCGGCGATCCGGCGGCCCCGTCGGTACTGGTCGTCTGCGGCCGTACCGCGGGGCTCGCCACCCTGCCGGTGGAGAAGCGCGAGCTGCCGCTGAACCGCTTCGTGGACCGCGCCGTGGTGCACTACCCGGGGGTCGAGCTGATCACCGAGGCCGATCTCTCCGCGGGCAGCGACCCGTATCTGGCCGACCACCTGCTCGACGGTCAGCTGCTGTTCCCCGCGGTGATCGGGATGGAGGCGATGACGCAGGTCGCCAAGGCCACGCTGGCCGCGGAAAGCCTGCCGGCGCCGGTGTTCTCCGACGTCGAGTTCCTGCGGCCGATCATCGTCTCGCCGGGCGGCTCGACCACGATCCGGCTCGCCGCGCTGGCCAGGGACGCCGAAACGGTGGACGTGGTGCTGCGCAGCGGGGAGACCGGGTTCAGCGCCGACCACTTCCGTGCCCGGCTGCGGTTCAGCCGTCCGGATCCGCTCGGCGACACGGTGGTCCGCGACGTCGCGCTGCCACCGGTCCCGGTCGACCCGACGACCGAGCTGTACGGCACGGTTTTGTTCCAGGGCAAGCGGTTCCAGCGGGTCACCGGTTACCGGCGGGCCAGCGCGCGGCACGCGGTCGCGGAGATCGCGACCGGCGCCGAGGTCGACTGGTTCGCGCCGTTCCTCCCGCAGGAACAGCTTCTGGCCGACCCGGGCACCCGCGACGCGATGATGCACGCGATCCAGTGCTGCGTCCCGGACGCGACGCTGCTGCCGCAGGGGATCGAGCGGCTGTACCTCGCCGAACCCGGCGAGCAGCATCCGGAGTACGTGCTCCTCGACGCCCGTGAGCGGTCGCAGGACGGCGACAGCTACGTCTACGACCTCGACGTCCGCAACCCCGACGGGAAGCTCGTCGAGCGCTGGGAAGGGCTGAAGCTGCGCGCGGTCCGCAAACGCGACGGTGAAGGGCCTTGGGTCCCGTCGATGCTCGGGTCCTATTTGGAGCGTTCCGCCGAACGGCTGCTCGGCTCGTCCCGGGCGATCGTCGTCGAACCGGACCCGGTGGGCGTTTCCGTCGAGACCACACCGGAACGACGGGCGCAGACGGCGCTGGCCGCCGGCCGCGCGGTCGACGCCCCGCTCGAGATCCGCTACCGCCCGGACGGGAAACCGGAGGCCGACGGGGTCGAGGTGAGCGCGTCGCACAGCGCCGACCTCACCCTGGCGATCGCCGGGAGCGGCCGGATCGCGTGCGACGTCGAGACGGCGATCGAGCGGACACCGGAGGACTGGGCCGGGTTGCTCGGCGAGGATCTGCTTTCGGTCGGCGAACTGCTCGCCGCCGATGCCCGCGAACCGCTCTCGGTCGCGCACACCCGGGTCTGGAGCGCGCTGGAATGCGTGCGCAAGACCGGCGACATGACACAGGCGCTCACCGTGCACCGGGTCGACCCGGACGGCTGGGCGGTGCTTTCCCACGGCAGTGCCCGCATCGCCACCTGGGCGACGACCGTCAACGACCGGACCGATCCCGTCGTCTTCGCGGTGCTCCAGGGAGAGGAGAACTGACCATGGCCGACTACTACGAGATCCTGCATACGGTCGGGTTCGAAGAGACCAACCTGGTGGGCAACGTCTACTACGTGAACTACGTGCGCTGGCAGGGCCGGTGCCGCGAGATGTTCTTGAAGGACAAGGCACCCGCGGTACTCGAAGAGGTCCGCCACGACCTCAAGCTGTTCACGCTCAAGGTCGATTGCGAGTTCTACGCGGAGATCACCGCGTTCGACGAGCTGTCCATCCGGCTGCGGCTGGAAGAGCTGACGCAGACCCAGATCCAGTTCACCTTCGACTACGTCCACCTCACCGACGAGGGCGAGCGGCTGGTGGCGCGCGGACGGCAGCGGATCGCGTGCATGCGCGGCCCGAACACGGCGACGGTGCCCAGCAGGGTGCCCGAGCAGCTGCGTGAGGCGCTGGCCCCGTACGCGGTCAACGGCAAGGGAGAATGACGTGGGCACGAGCGCGCCTGCAGAAGAGTCCCCGGAACCTTCGCGGCCGGTGCTGAAACGCCTGCCGACACCCGCCACCCGGCGTCGGCTGTCGGCGCAGGCCGGGCTGCGGGAGGTGATGGGCCAGTTCGCCACCGGGGTCACCGTGCTGACCGCCGGCGGCGAACGGGCCCACGGGATGACCGCCAACGCCGTCACCTCGGTGTCGCTGGAGCCGCCGATGGTGCTGTGCTGCGTCTCGCGGGCCGCCCGGATGCACGACGCGATCGTGACGGCGGGCTCGTACGCGGTCACGGTGCTCGCGTCGGACCAGAAAGACCTCGCGAAGTACTTCGCCGACTGGCGCCGACCGGCCGGGCTCGCGCAGTTCGACTCGGTGGACTGGACGGCCGGGCCGCAGACCGGCGCCCCGCTGCTCGACGGCGCGCTGGCGTGGCTGGAATGCGAACTCGCCGAGGTCCACGAAGGCGGTGACCACTCGATCTTCCTCGGCAAGGTGGTCGCCTCCAGCCGCGGCACGGCGCAGGACTCGCTGGTCTTCTACAGCGGTGGCTACCACCAGATCGACGGCCGGATTCGGGCATCGGCCTGACGGGAGAGGAACTGTCATGACCATCAACGAACCCACCACGCCCGCCCCGGCCCTCTCGCCGGAGCGGCCGCCGGTGGTCACCACCATGCCCCGCCTCGGACGGGGGGTGTGCTGGAGCGACATCGTGCGCGAGATCGAACTCGACGAGCTCGAGCGCGAGTCCCGTATGGGGGAGGCGGCGTGACCCTGCAAGGCGATCCGGGCGCTCAGCGCACGGAGGACTCCGAGGTGGTGCCGCTGCCGGAGGACCGGCTGCGGCGCCCCCGGATCCCGAGGGCGACCGACGGGCAGGTGATCCCGCTCGCCCGCGGCGCCGAACCGGTGCATCCACCCGAACCGACGATGCCGTTGCTGCGGACCCAGCGCGACGAACTGCGCGAACATATCGTCGACGGGCGGCTCGACGGTGTCCGGCGGCAGCACTCGCTCGGCAAGCACACCGCGCGCGAACGACTGGAACTGTTGCTGGATCCCGATTCCTTCACCGAGGTCGAGCTGTACCGGCGGCATCAGGCGAACGGGCTCGGGCTGGCGGAGAACCGGCCGTACACCGACGGCGTCGTCGCCGGTTCGGGCACCATCGACGGTCGGCGCGTGTTCGTCTACGCGCAGGACTTCACCGTCTTCGGCGGTTCGCTCGGCGAGGCGCACGCGGCGAAGATCCACAAGGTGATGGACCTGGCCATCGCCACCGGTTCGCCGCTGATCGGGCTCAACGACAGCGGCGGGGCACGGATCCAGGAAGGCGTCATGGCGCTCAACGGCTACGGCGGCATCTTCCGCCGTCAGGTCGAGGCGTCCGGCGTCATCCCGCAGATCAGCGTGGTGCTGGGGCCGTGCGCGGGCGGGGCGGCGTATTCGCCGGCGCTGGCGGACTTCGTCTTCATGGTGCGCGACACCGCCCGCATGTACCTGACCGGGCCGGACGTCGTCGAGACCGTGACGGGGGAGCGCGTCAGCCACGACGAACTGGGCGGCGCGGACGTGCACGGCGCGTCGTCCGGCGTCGCGACCGTGGTGCACGACGACGAGGAGAGCTGCCTCGCCGACGTCCGCTACCTGGTGTCGCTGCTGCCGTCGAACTACCTCGACCCCGCGCCGCGCGAGCCGTCGCAGGACGCGGGCAGGGACCGGCGGCCCCGGTTGGCCGACCTCGTCCCCGTGGAGCCGAACAAGCCCTACGACATGCGGGACGTGTTCGCGGAACTGACCGACGACGGGGAGTTCTTCGAACTGCACGAGCGATGGGCCCGGAACGTGCTGTGCGCGCTCGCGCGGATCGACGGGCGGGTGGTCGGCCTGGTCGGCAACCAGCCGGTGGTGTTCGCCGGGGTGCTCGACGGGCCTGCTTCGCAGAAGGCGGCGCGGTTCGTGCGGTTCTGCGACGCGTTCAGCATCCCGCTGGTGACGCTCGTGGACGTCCCGGGCTTCCTGCCCGGCGTCGAGCAGGAGCATTCCGGGATCATCCGGCACGGCGCGCAGCTGCTGCACGCCTACTGCGAGGCGACCGTGCCGCGGATCCAGGTCATCCTGCGCAAGGCCTACGGCGGCGCGTACATCGTGATGGACTCGCGGTCCATCGGGACCGACCTGTCGCTGGCCTGGCCGACCAACCAGATCGCCGTGATGGGTGCCGAGGGCGCGGTCAACGTGCTGTTCCGCAAGGACCTCGCCGCCGCGGCCGATCCGGACGCGTTGCGCGCCCACCTGGTCGCCGAGTACACCGAGGAGTTCATGAACCCGCAGTACTCGGCCGAACGCGGCCTCGTCGACGACATCATCGACCCGGCCGACACCCGCTCGGCCGTCGCCAGGGCCCTGGACATGCTGCAGGACAAGCGAAAGGCGGCACCCCAGCGCAAGCACGGCAACCACCCGATCTGAACGGGGAAGACATGTCACCGTCCGAAAAGGACACGACGCCGGTCTTCCGGGTCCTGCGGGGGGACCCGGAGGACGCCGAACTGGCCGCGCTCGTCGCCGTCTTCGGCGCGCTCGCCTCGGCGGCGCCCCCGCCCGACGCACCCGCGCGCTCGGCGTGGTCGTCGCGGACAAGGGCGACCTGGCGTACTTCGGTCTTGCGCTGAGAGAAAGGCTCGTGAGTGGTAATGACGGTTAGAACCGTCATTACCACTCACGAGCCTTTCTCTTACGCGACGGTCGTGAGCCGGTGCGCGGCCGCGGTTTCCCGCCGCGGCGGGTACGTGCTGTGGTGCGGGTGCACGGCGACGTAGAGGATCCCGCCGGCCACCACCGTCTCCAGGTCCGTTCGCTCCCCAGGCTCGAACGGGCCCCCGCAGGCGGCGCAGGTCCGCTGCCGCTCCGCGGCGCTCATGGCCGGTCCCGTTGTTCGGGGACGGCCGGGTCCGGCCACGACAGGCCGAGCAGATCGACGTCCAGTTCGTCGTCGGCGTAGATCTCGTACGGGTCGAGGCGTTCGGTCATGGTGTGCTCCTTAAGTTTTCGGCTATGACAAGGGCACTACCGGGGCCCCCACACCGGCGACTTGTCCTTTGCTCATCGCGGCCTCCAGTCATCTTCGAGCGTGCCACGATCGCACTCCGATCGGCGGGGGCCATCCTTGGTTGTCAAGTGAGCGGTTCATCGAAGGCCGGGAGGAACGTCATGACGGCACAGGTGCGAATTTGGGTCGTGACCGATGATTTCGACCCGCGCGGGATCACCGACACCGACGAGACGACGTTCGTTCCGGAGCCGAGGCGGGCCGTGGAGAACGAATTCGTATCTGAAAACATCGTCCTTGGATACAACTGACGATATGGGCCGCGACCAGCACGGACAGCACGAACAGAGAAGACCACCGGGGCCCGCGGACGGGAGAATGGACACCGTCCGCGACCTGGCGAGACCTCGAGGAGGCCTTCGGATGGCTATGCGCCTCCAGCTCACATCGGGTTTGCAGGTGCTGGAGGAATGGGCCGCCGACGCACCACAAGCGGACCGCAACGTGATTTACGAAGCGCTGTTCGCGGTCGCCGACGGTTCGGCTTTCCTCATTTACGACATTTTCGGAGATGGCCGCGATCCGCATCAGTTCATTATTCTGGTGAAACATGACCTCGTCATCAGAATAGGGCTCAAGCGGACCGATTCCTCGTTCGAGATCGTCTATATCGGCGCCTTGGAGCACGGTACGCCCGCCGCGGCGTGGGCCGAGGATTCGGACGGGTCCTGACCTGCTGATCAGGCAGGTGAGTGCGGCCAGGGCGAACTTCATACCGCTGAACGGCCGAGTGTCGTCATCGATACCCGCACCCTTTCGCACCAACGGATCGTGCGTTCCTCATCTTGACATCTTCCGCTTCGGCGTGAAATTCTTCCGGTGTTTGCGGATGGGGAAATCATAGCGGCCGGACAGTGTTGCCGAAACGGTGTGGTCGAAAAGGCTGCGTGCGGTCATCGAGGTATGGAGGCACGAAATGTCGTCACCCGAATTCCCTGGACTGGACGTTTCCACGCGGGTACGCGCGCGTGACATTCAAATGGCCGGTGTCGCCGACGTCCGCCGCCGGGTCCTGATGATCTCCGGCGCGATCGACACCACCGACCACGACGTCTCGGTCAGCGTCAACCTGCCTGAGCCCGGCCGCTGGCAGGTGATCAAGTCCGAGACCAACCTGACCGACAAGACCTGGGTCGCGATGCAGGTCGTCACCGACGAGGATTCGACCTTCGTCAACGACGCCGAGACCCTGGTGCTTTCGCGCCAGTTCTCGAAGTCCTTCATGACGCCGGACCAGCGCCGCCTCACCTTCTACGACGGTGAAGTCCGCCCCGGCGAGGCCGTGCTGAAGGTGTACTCGCTGGATGCGGGCGGGCGGAAGCCGACCTACTCCTACTCCCGCTACAGCCCGATCGCGACCGACACCGCGGAGCAGTCGCAGCAGACGCTGGAAGAACTGATCAGCAACGGGATGAAGCAGCGTCCCGTGATCGAGCTGATCGTCCCGGTGACCGTGATCGGCTGAGCACCCCGGTGATCACCTTCGTCCCGGAACCCCATCTGCTCGAATCGCCGCGCGGGCGGGAGTGGCCGGTCCTCCCGGCCACCCGCGCGACCATCGCCCCCGAACCGCCGCCCGGTGCCGACGTGGTCATCGTCGGGGCCGGACCGGCCGGGCTCGCGGTCGCTTCCGCGCTGTGGCACCACGGCGTCCGCGACCTCGTCATCGTCGACCGCGACGGCCGTCCCTGCGGCCGGTTCTTCGACCGTATCGACCTGCTCGGCCAGCGCGTGCTGCGCTCACCGTACGAACACCATCCCGGCGTCGAGGGGTATCGCGACTGCGAACTGCTGGACTTCGCCCGGCTGCACTGGTCGGTGCTGACCCCGGTGGAGCGCCGGGAGATCCGGATGGCGCAGGCCGGGCACCGGTCGGTCGTCCCCGTCGATGTCTTCGAGGCCTACTGCGCCCATCTGGCCGCCAGTCACCACGTCACGGAGCGGACCTGGCGCGGCTCGGTCCGCGAGGTGCTGCCGACGGCGGACGCGGTCACCGTGCGCGCCGACCGGTTCTCCGTCACCGCGCGGCACGCGGTGCTGTGCCTCGGCGAGGAACGCCGTCCGGCCCCGGACACCTGGTGGGGCGGCGGCTATCCGCCGCGCGGCGTGAGTTACTGGGACGAACCCGTTCCCTCCGGCGGAAAGCGGCTCGCCGTCGTCGGCGCGGGCCTCACCGCGGCGCATCTGATCACCAACGGCCTCGCCCAAGGCCGCGAGGTGCACTGGGTGGTCCGTGAAGCGGGCGAGCGCTACCAGTGCGCCGATGTCAATTCGTCGTTCTTCCGCCCCGAGGGCCGCGCTCGTTTCGACGGCGTGAGCTGGTCGGAACGTCTCGAGCTGATGGGCCGTTTCCGGCGCGCGTCGATCATGTTCGAGTTCCGGCCGATGCTCGAAGCCGCCGAAGCCCAGGGCCGGTTGGTCGTGCACCGGGGCAAGGCGATCACGAAGGTGACGCCCGGGGTCCGCCTTCACCTCGAAGGCGGTGAGACGGTCACCGTCGACCACGCCGTCCTGGCGCTCGGCACGACGCCGTCGATCGGTGACGGCCTGATGCCCGCCGAAGCCGTCCTCGACCGCGGTGGCTGGCCGCGGCTGGACGAACGCACCTTCGCCTATGTCGGCGCCCCTCGCGTCTTCGCCGTCGGCGCGGCCGCCGGGATGGCGCTGGGCCCGGCCGCCCGCAACATCGACGGTCACCGCGTCGCCACCGCCCGGGTCGCGGCCACCGTCGCCGGGAACCTGCGCCGGGAAGCCTCGCCGCGGGTCGCCACGAAGGATGTCGTCCGTGTCTGAGCCCTACGACTCCCGGTTCACCCTGCCCTCGATCGACGACGCCCCGTCGACCGAGGCGGGGGTGATCCTGATGGGACTGGACGCCGAACGCCTGCTCGCCGGGGTCGGCCTCGCCCGGATCGCCGACGAGCCCGCGCTGGTCGCCCTCGCCGTCGACCAGGCCCGGCACGACGCGCTCGATCTCGGCACCGACGCGCTGGTCGCGGCGGGGATCGCCCGCTGGCGCGCGGTCCGTCCGCTGATCGAGGCGGGCCCGGAGATGACCACGGCCGGTTCGCTGCGCAAGGAATGGGAACAGACCACGGCGCGGGTCACCGCCACGGTGACCGGGCTGGGACCGGCCTCGGTCGCCTGCCTCGCCGCCTGCTGGCTGCGCCGCGAAGACGTCGACCAGTTCGCCGAACACGGGCGGGCGCCGGAAAAGGGGAGTACGCGCGATGTCCTATCTCAAGTCTTTGCCGACTGACACCACGCTGCTGCAGGTCTTCCAGAAGTTCCCGGCCCCCGCGTCGCGGCTGCTGGACTTGCACGAACTCGTCATGCGGGCGCCGTCGGCGTTCGACGCCGGCGAACGGGAACTGATCGCGGCGTACGTCTCCGGCATCAACGAGTGCGAGTACTGCCACGGGGTCCACACCGTCACCGCCGAGGCTTTCGGTGTGCCGGAGGGCCTTCTGGCCGCCGCACTGGCCGATCTGGACTCCTCGCCCGTCGACGCGCGCATGAAGCCCGTCCTGGCCTACGTGGGCAAGCTGACGCGGACACCGTCGAAGATGACCGACGCCGACGCAGAAGCCGTGTTCGCGGCGGGCTGGGACGAGGCCGCGCTGCACGACGCCGTCCTCGTCTGTGCGCTGTTCAACTTCATGAACCGGATGGTCGAAGGACTCGGGATCCGCGCCGACGCCGCGTACGCCAAGACGTCGGGCGTGCGGTTGAAGGACGGCGGATACGCCGGCCTCGCGCGGCTGCTCACTTCCTGAGCGCGCGAATGACTACGCCATTCGTGAAGCCAGTGCCGGTCGGCGACCACGCTCGGTCATTATCGCCTGATGAGAGCACGTGATCGCGCTCCGTCACGCGAATCCACCCGGACTACTCCATTCGATAGCCGTGCGCGCGGAAACGGGGCAGTCGAAGAGAACCTTCTGGCGTAGGTGAAAAGCACGACTCCACGATGATGCATGGCACTGGTTGACGACCGGCCCCGGGCAGCACGATCTCTTCATCGAAGGAACACCCCGATAACCTCCGAAAACGTCTGGGAGCCACTCGATGAAGAACGCTGTGACCGACAACGTCCGTTCGCTCTTCGCCGTCCGGGGAATCGACACCGATTCCGCCGTGAACCAGGTCGACCTGGTGATCGACCGCTTCGACAACTGGACCAACCGCCCTGGCGGTCAGGTCTTCGACTGCTTCACCGGCGCGTGTTGCACCGCCCCGCCCCTGGCCGAGGCGAGCTGAGCGCATCCCTCCGGCCGTCTCCCGCGCCCCGAACGCGGGAGACGGCCGGTCGCGCGTCCGGAGGGAGACGTGATGACCACCGCCAAGACGAACCCGTGGCGTGTCCTCGGCGTGCTCTGCGTCGCGAACTTCCTCGTCCTGCTGGACACCACCATCGTCAACACCGCCGTCCCCGACATGATGAGCCGCCTCGACGTCGGTCTCGGCGAGATCCTCTGGATCCTCAACGGCTATCTGCTGGCACTGGCGTCGCTGCTGATCTTCTTCGCCCGCCTCGGTGATCTCGCCGGGCCCCGGCGGCTCTTCGTCCTCGGACTCGCCGTGTTCACCGCCGCCTCCGCGCTCTGCGGGCTGGCGGACGGCCCCGGCTGGCTCATCGCCGCCCGGGTCGCGCAGGGGATCGGCGCGGCGATCCTGAGCCCGCAGGCGTTCGTGCTGATCGCGGCGATCTTCCCGGCCGAGCGGAGGGGTGCGGCGTTCGGCCTGTTCACCGCGGTCGCCGGGATCGCGGCGATCAGCGGGCCGACCCTCGGCGGGCTGCTGGTCACCGAGTTCGGCTGGCAGTCGGTGTTCCTCCTCAACGTGCCCGCCGGGCTCGCCGGGATCGTGCTCGCGCTGCGGGTGGTACCCGACACGCGGACCGGGGACCGGCACCGGTTCGACGTCGTCGGCGTGGTGCTGGTGACCCTCGGCCTGGTCGGGGTCGTCCACGGCCTCATCGAGAGCGAGCGCCAGCGCTGGGTCACGATCGCGAGTTTCGCGGTCGCGGTCGTCGCGCTCGTGGCGTTCGTCTTCTGGGAGCGGGGGAGACGCGACCCCCTGATGCCGCTGGACCTCTACGGCGAGCGCGGCTACCGGATCGCCACCGTGCTCACCCTGGTGACCGCGTTCTCGATCGCCGGTTTCCTGCTCGTGTTCGTGCTCCAGACGCAGAACCTGCTCGGGATGAGCCCGCTGATGTCGGGGGTCGCGGCCCTGCCGTGGACGCTGGCGCTCAGCGCGGTCGCGCCGGTCGCGGGCAGGCTGGCGGACCGCTTCGGCGGCCGGTGGCTGCTCGTCGGCGGTCTCGGCCTGTACGCGGCCGGGGTGGCCGGGACCGCGCTGTTGCCGGACGAAACGTCGACGGCCGCCGTGTTCGTGCTCCCGCTGATCGCCGTCGGCGTCGGGCAGGGACTCGCCATCGCCCCCGCGACGACCGAGGCCCTGCGCGCCATCCCGCCCGGATCCGCCGGCGCCGCGTCGGGGGTGCTCAACACCGCCCGCCACGTCGGGTCCGCGCTCGGTGCCGCGGTCGCGGGCGTGCTGTTCCGGACCACGGTGCCCGGCGGTCCGTTCGTCGCGGCGCGCACCACCTACCTGATGCTGGCGGTCGTACTGGTGGCCGCCGCGTTCCTGGCCGTGCGGATGCCCGGCAGGACGACGGAAAGTAACCGACCGACTGGGGAATCCGTAGCGGTGTGACTCATTCGCCGTAACGCCCACGATGTGGACGCCGCTTGACGGGGACGACTCGCCACCCGAACGGCGGAACGCGTTCCGCCCGGCCGTGTTTATGTTGGGTCACGGGGGCGTGCTCGGAGGGGCGGCGCGATGGTGATCAGAGTTCTGGTGGCCGAAGACATGCACATCGTCAGGGGGGCGCTGGTGGCGCTACTGCGGCTCGAGCCGGACATCGAAGTGGTGTCCGAAGTGGCGTCCGGTGACGAGATCCTCACCGCCGCACGTACTTCGCGCACCCAGGTCGCGGTCATCGACATCGACCTCCCCGGCAAGGACGGCCTCACCGCCGCCACCGAACTGCACGAACAGCTTCCCGAGGTCAGGACGCTGATCCTGACCAGCCTCGGCAGGCCCGGCACGCTCCGCCGGGCGCTCGCGGCCAAGGTGAACGGGTTCCTGCTGAAGGACGCGCCCGCGGAGAAACTCGCCAACGCCGTACGCGGTGTCGCGGCCGGACGGCGGATGGTCGACGGCGATCTGGCGCTGGCCGCGTGGGACACCGTGGACTGCCCGCTGACACCACGCGAGATCGACGTCCTGCGGCTGACCGCGGAAGGCCGCGACACGCTGGAGGTGGCCGCGAAGGCCTTTCTCTCCACCGGAACCGTGCGCAACTACCTGACCACGATCGTGTCGAAGCTCAACGCGCGCAACCGGGTCGACGCCATCCGGATCGCCAAGGAGTCCGGCTGGATCTAGCGCGTGGTCCGGGAGCTCTAGACGGGGACCACCGCGCGCAGCCGGAAGCGGCCGTCGGGCTCGACCCCGGCGGTCAGTTCGCCGCCCAAACCGGCGACGCGGTCGGACATGTTCGTGATGCCGCTGCCGGCGGCCTCGACGCGCACCGGCTTGCCGGATCCGGCGGGCCGCCCGTTGCCGACACCGTCGTTGACGATGTCCAGCGCGACGCCGTCACAGGTCCGCCGCACGGCGATCTCGCAGCGTTCGACCTTGCTGTGCCGCAACACGTTCGTCACGCCCTCGCGCAGCACCACGGCCAGCACCGTGCGCACCGTCGCGGGCAGGTCCTCGTGCTCGACCTCCAGCCGCACCTGGACGTCGGCGGCCACCAGCACCGCCTGCGCCGACCGGGACTCCTGGTCCAGCGACAGTTCCCGGTAGCCGCTCGCCACCGAGCGGACGTCGGTCAGTGCCTGCCGGGTCAGCCCGAGGATCTCCAGCAGCTCGTCGGAGGCCCTGCTGGTGTCGATGTCCATGATCCGGCTGGTCAGCTCGCTCTTCAGCGCGATCGCCGAAAGACTCATGCCGAGCAGGTCGTGCAGATCGCGGGCGAACCGCAGCCGCTCCTCCGCGACCGCGACCTCGGCCAGGCGTTTGCGGGTCTCGCCCAGTTCGGTCACCAGCCGGATCAGCCAGATGAGACCGAAGACCATCAGCCCGGTGTTCAGGATCGACGCGAAGCTGTAGAAGCCGCCGAGGAAGTCGGTGCCGTAGCCGATCCGGATCAGCACGACGCCGGCGGCGGTCGCGGCGAACGCCGTCCATCCCGCCAGCGGGGGCAGCACCAGCAGCGCGGTACCGGCGAACAGGCTGGGCAGGCTCACCCACGCGTGCCCGAGCGGGATCAGGGGCAGGAAGATCAGGCAGGCTTGGACGAAGAGCAGCGCGTAGCTCTGCCGCGAGCGCAGCCGGACGTTCGGCCGGGCGAAATAGGACAATTGCAGGGTGATCAACGCGGTGAGATACCCGGCGATGAGCGTGAGGTACCAGCCGTCGTCGGTCAGCATGAACGCCCGCGTCATCGCGGAGAGACCGAAGAGGATGAAGACCGCCGTCAGCGTCCACTGGACGTTCCTGGCGTCGATCCTCGACCAGTGGCCCGGGCCCTGTGCCAGCACCGCTTCGGCGGGCTCGGCCTGGTCGGGCACCGGCAGCTCGGCGTGCAGCCGCCACCGGCCGGCCGCGTCGAGGCCCGCGCTCAGCGTCCCGCCGTGCCCGTCGACCTCCTGGGTCACCTCGCGCAGGCTCTCGGCCGTCTCCTCGGGCACGTCCTCGTGCGCCGTGCCGTCGTGGACGATCTCCAGCGCGACCCGGCCCTCGCTCGTGCGCACGGTGATCTGGCAGTGCTCGACGCCGGTGTAGCGGAGCACGTTCGTGACACCCTCCCGCAGCACCTTCGCCAGCAGGGTGCGCAGCTTCACCGGCAGCTCGACCTGTTCGAGGTCGACCCGCACCGCGACGTTCGACGCCGAAAGCAGCGAGACCGCGGTCCGCGATTCCTTGTCGAGCGACAGCTCCCGGTAGCCCCTGGCCACCGATCGCACGTCGGACAGCGTGCGCTGCGCGATCTCGGTGATCTCGGCGAGTTCTTCGCGGGCGCGGTCCAGCGATTTGCTCAGCAGCCGGTGCACCAGCTCGCCCTTGAGCGCGATCGCGGAGAGGCTGAGCCCGAGCAGGTCGTGCAGGTCCCTCGCGAAGGCGAGCCGCTGTTCGGCCACGGCGCGCCTCGCCAGTTCGGTCCTGGCCTGGTGCAGTTCGGTCACCAGCCGCGCGAGCCAGGTCAGCAGGTACACGACCAGCGCGTAGAAGACCGCGGTGATGCTGTCGAACACCGCCCCGAGCCAGGTGTCGTCGTAGGTCCACAGGATCCACGTAGTGGCCGCCATGAACACGGTGAACACCGTCCAGCCCGTCCGTGGCCGGAAGAGCAGCAGCGCGCTGCCCGCCGCGAGGGTGGTCAGCGAGCTCAGCGCCGCCTCGAAGTGCAGGGTCGGCAGGTAGGCCAGGCAGGCTTGGACCGCCAGCATGGCCTTCGCGAGCCTGGTGTCCAGCCGGACGGCCGGACGGCTGAAGTACAGGAGCTGGATCGCCAGCACGGGCCCGACGTAGAGCACCGCCAGCAGGCCCTGCCAGAAGTCCACCCCGGGCTGCAACAGCACCGCGAGGAGACCGAACAGGCAGGAGTTGACGAAGACGACGGTGATGATCAGCCCGGCCAGGAACAGCGCCCGCCGGGGGCGCCGGTCGATCCCGGCGGTCCCCAGAGGTTCGGCGGTCACCGCGAGCTGATCCGGCACAGGCACTCCAGTGATGACAGGAGACGTCTTACTTCGTCGTGCTTCGCCCGCACGATGGCCGTGGCCGGGTGCTGAACGACCTTCCATCGCGGTGTATTCGGATACTAGCCCATGCTCGTTACCCCGGTTGATCCTTTCGGGTAAGGGAGAACGGCGAAGGCGAGGACATTTCCCCCTCGGTGACAGGGAAATCCCGCCACTCACCCGCGCGGGTGTGGGACGTTCGCACCATGCGAACGATCGCACGACACGCCACGATGGAAGACGTGCGACGAGGACGGCTCCACTGTGTACGCCACGCCGGGACGGCCTGTCACGGCGCCAGGACACGGGTGGCCCTAAGCTCGGCGCATGGCCAGGTATTTCGACGTACATCCGGAAAATCCGCAACGACGCGCGATCGGACAGGTCGTCGACATCCTGCGCGAAGACGGGCTCATCGCGTACCCGACGGACTCCTGCTTCGCCCTCGGTTGCCAGCTCGGGAACCGGGACGGCATCGATCGCATCCGGAGTATCCGCAAACTCGACGATCGCCACCATTTCACCCTGGTGTGCCAGGACTTCGCCCAGCTGGGCCAGTTCGTGCACGTGGACAACGCGGTGTTCCGCGCCGTCAAGGCGTCCACACCGGGCGGCTACACGTTCATTCTCCCGGCCACCAAGGAGGTTCCGCGCCGCCTGATGCACCCCAAGAAGAAGACGGTCGGCGTGCGCATCCCGGACCACGTGGTGACGCAGGCGCTGCTGGGCGAACTCGGCGAACCGCTGCTGTCGAGCACGCTGCTGCTGCCCGACCAGGAGGAGCCGATGACCCAGGGCTGGGACATCAAGGAGCGGCTGGAGTACGTGGTGGACGCGGTGATCGACTCCGGCGAGTGCGGCGTCGAACCCACCACGGTGATCGATTTCTCGTCGGGGGAGCCGGAGATCGTCCGCCGCGGCGCCGGCGACACCGCGCGCTTCGAATGACCGCGAGCCGGCACCTCGGCGGTGCCGGCTCGCGCGCGGATACCTTCTCGTCAGTGCGTGACGAGCCCTTCGGCCTTCGACGGGGCCGCGGGGATGTGGAACAGGCGCGTGAAGAGTTCCAGATGCGCCGCGTCGCCCTTGATGGCCACCGCGCCGCAGGTGAGCGCGCTGGTGGCGTCCAGCTCGCCGTTCAGCAGCTTGAGCATGAGCGGCCCGCGCGGCTCGATGACGATGTCCGGATCCGGATGCGGTCCCTCGCCCGCGGTCACCGCGCCGTCCTCCACCACCGCGTGGACGATCATCTGGTCGCCGTAATGCAGTTCGAACGCGCCCTGGACGCCGCGGGCCGCGTCCGGCTGGAACGTCGTGTACAGCGACAGGATGGCCGCGTCGAGGGTGAACAGGTCGTCCGCCGCCGGGTCGGTGAGCGACCGGGCGCCCCACAGGCCCAGCTGCAACAGGATCTGGTCGAGATCGTTGCCGTACTCGGTCAGCTCGTAGACCACACCGGCGTCGAGCTGCGAGAGCACCCGGCGCTGGACGACGCCGTGCCGTTCGAGTTCGTTGAGCCGGGCCGAGAGGATGCTGGTCGGGACCTTCGGCAGGCCCTGCTGCAGCTCGTCGAACCGTTTCGGGCCGAGCACCAGGTCGCGGATCACGAGCAGGGACCAGCGTTCCCCGATGATCTCGAGCGCGCGGGCGAGGCCGCAGAACTGGCCGTAGGTGCGAGCGGTCATGCTTGACTCCTCAACTTCCTTGATCTGGTGACGGGGTGGTGTTCGTCGGCCGGTCCGGCGATCAGCGGATCGGGTGTCCCTCGGAGAGCAGTTCGCGGTGCAGTTCTCGCAGCTCGGCGCAGGGTTCCACCCCCAGTTCCTCGTCGAGCCTCGCCCGCAGCCACTGGTAGGACGCCAGTGCGTCGCTGCGCCGCCCGCTGAGCCCCAGCGCGCGGATCAGCTGGGCGTGGAGGGTTTCGTCGAGTGGGTTCGCGGTGGCCAGCGACCGGAGCACGCCGAGCATCTCCCGGTGCCGCCCGGCCCGGATCTCGGCCTCGATCCACAGGTCACGGGCGTTGCGCCGGTGCTCCAGCAGATAGACGGTGTAGGCGGCCAGTGTCGGTCCACAGTGGATGTTCGCCAGCGGGGGACCGGACCACAGGTCCAGCGCGGTACGGAACGCGTGCGCGGCCGCCGCGTTGTCGCCTTCGGCCAGCAGGTCGCGGCCGAGGCACAGCAGGTCCCCGAACTCCGACACGTCGACCATGGCCGGATCGACGTCCAGCCGGTAGCCGGGTGGGCTGGTGACCAGCAGGCCGCCGTCACCGTCGGGGTCGAGATGGCGGCGGAGGTGGTGGACGTAGGTGTGCAGGGTGCGGCGCACGCTACGCGGGGGAGTGTCGTTCCACAGCTCGTGGACCAGCGAGTCGACGTGGACGGTCTTGCCGGGGCGGATCAGCAGCATCGCCAGCAGCTGCAGGAGCTTCGGCGTGGTCGGCGCGCGGTCGGCCCCGCCGGCGTGCAGTTCGAGCGGGCCGAGGAGCCGCGCGCGCACCGCGTCCGGCCTCCGGTGCGCGGTGGTCGTGATGTCGACCGGTCCGGTACTCATCCCGTGTCTCCCCTGCCCCTCCGGAGAACTCCCCCTCTGTGACGGTGACAGAGCGAGAACCCGCGGAACAGTGCCGGAAACATCCGGGGAACCGTGATTTATCGGTTGCCCTGTATGCGATCGTCATGACATGGCGCAGGGAACCGTTCGGGGCAAAGGAGAAGACGCGGAACGGCTCAGAGCCAGTCGGAATCGGTGGCGATGCGGATGGCGTCGACCCGGTTGCGGGCGTTGAGTTTCGTGACCACCGTGGCGAGATAGTTGCGCACGGTCCCCGGCGAGAGGAACAGTTCCGCCGCGATGTCGGCGACCGTGTGCCCGTTCGCGGCGAGGCGCAGGATCTCGGCTTCCCTCGGTGTCAGCGGGCAATCTTCCGTTTCCCAGGCGGACAGCGCGAGTTCGCTGTCGATGACGCGGCGGCCGATCGCGACCGAGCGGACCGCGTTGGCGAGTTTGTCGGCGGGCGCGTCCTTGAGCAGGAAGCCGTTGACCTTCGCGTCGAGCGCCCGGCGCACGGTGCCCGGACGGCCGAGCGAGGTGAGGATCAGCGTGCGGACGCCGGGAAGTTGCTGGTAGAGCTCGGAAGCGGCGGAGAGCCCGTCCTTGGCCGGCAGGTCGATGTCGATGATCGCGACGTCCGGGAGGTACTCCGCGGCCATCGGGAGGATCTTGTCGCCCGAGCTGACCTCGGCGACGACTTCGATGTCCTGTTCGAGGTTCAACAGTGCGACCAAAGCGCCGCGAACCATGTGCATATCTTCGGCCAATAGGACTCGGATCACTCCGACCTCCTCTTCCCCAGACGCGCTAACTCTCAGTGTACATAGCAAACCCGGAAGAGTGAATCTGAATCGCACGATACAAGGTTGTGCTTTTCCCGGCACCATGTTCAGCCGATCAAGGCCCTGGTGAGCTGCGGTGATGGGAAAGCTTCGGGAATCATGAAAGTGCTATCGATCGATTACTCAGCGTCAGGTCAGAAGACGGTAAAAATGCCGCCAGAAGTGCTTTTCATTCCCCGGTGAGTACGTTGCGACCCGGTGAATTCGTCCGGCGAACGGGTGAATTCACCATTGTCCGGTTCCGGGAATGGACTGTTCGGCGGTACCGGCGGACACCTCGATCGGCCGTCGAGCGCACGGCGATCACCGCGTGGTCTCCTCGGCATGAGCCGAGTTCGCGCGCGAAGCCGACACTATCCACAAAGGACGTATGTGATGAGCTCATTGCTGGGTGCCCTGCGCAAGGTCCTGTTCGCCCCCTCGCTGGCTTCGGTCGGCTTCGAGGGCCGCGGATTCGGGGTGCCGCCGACGGCGGCGACGGCCCGGCTGGAGTCGATCCCGCAGTCGGTGGTGTGCGGGTTCGAATGGGGGATCGACGCCCCGGCGCTGTGGGAGGCCGAACGGCGGCTGGACATGGTGGAGCCGGAGATGCGCGGGTTCGCCTACGAGGGCGCGGCGATGGCGTTCACCATCCTCGACGTCATGCCCGGCGGCCGGAAGGACCGCACGGCCGAGCTGATGAGCGGCCCCGGCCGTCCCCATCTGTTCCTGACCTACATCGGCATCGGGTTCGCCATGGCGCGGCTGCCCCGGCCGCTGTGGAAGAAGGTGCTGCCGGATCTGGAGGGCGTGCCCTACCACCCGACGATGAGCTGGCTGGCTGTCGACGGCTACGGCTTCGACCGCGCGTACTTCGACACCCGCAAATGGGTCGAGGAGCAGTTCGTCCCCGCCCCGTACGCGTGGGCCGGCGCGCCGTCGTACTTCGCCCGCGCCTGCGATCAGGGTGTCGGGCGGGCGCTGTGGTTCATCAACGGTGCCGACCCGGTGAAGGTCGCCGCCGCGGTGAACCGCTTCCCGGCCGGGCGCCGTCCGGACCTGTGGAGCGGCGTCGGACTGGCCTCGACCTTCGCGGGCGGCTGCGACCAGCGGGGCCTGACGACGCTACGCGAAGCGGCGGGGGAGCACCAGGACGAACTCGGCCTCGGCGTGGTGTTCGCGGTGAAGGCACGGACGTTCTCGTCGTTCGTCCCGCCGCACACCCGCCGGGCCGTGCGGACGCTCGCCGGGCTGAGCATCGAGGAGGCCGTCGACCTGGCCGACCGGACCGAGGTGGCGGAGAACGCCGCCGACGGGACGCCCGCCTACGAACTGTGGCGGCAGAACATCCGCGAGGCCTTCGCCCCTTCGGCCGGACGACTCTCCGCCTGAGGTCCTGGAAACGTCATGAGGAGTCCCATCGGACGAAATTCGTCCGATGGGACCCCTCATGACACCCCAGGTGAAGATCAGGCGGCGTGCTTGAACGGTTCCGGCCGGTGCCGCAGATCGGGCAGCGCCAGCAGGACCGGCGGGTCGAACAGGCGCTTCGGGCGTACCCGCAGGTCCGCCAGCCGCGCGGTGACCCCCGGTTCGACCGTGATCGGGCCGTGGTGGCCGGTGTACCCGGTGCCGCGGCGCGTGAGCGGACCGGTCACGCAGTGCGCGACGAGATGCCAGGTGCCTTCCGGGACCTCGGTCAGCTGATAGGGGCCGGGCGCGTCGATGACCGTGTAGCGCACGGGCGCGCCCTCGGGGATCCGCGTCGGGAAGAGGCCGACGAAGACGAGGCCGGGCGAGATCTCCGGCGGCACCGACACGAACCCGCGGACGATCGCCGGCTTCGCGCCGGGCCCGGGTTCGCCCGCCAGCCGTCGCTGGAAACCGCCCTGCTGGCGGTACGCGGAGGGGGAGAGACCCACGCGGCTGCTGAACCGCGTGCTGAAGGTGCCGACACTGTTGTATCCGACGCGGTGGCTGATGTCGGCGACCGTGATCGAGGTCGTCAGCAGCAGGCGTTTGGCCTCGTCGAGCCGCAGCGCGGACAGGAACCGGCCGGGCGAAACGCCGGTGGCCTGCTGGAACACCCTGGTGAAATGGAATTTGCTGAACGTCGCGGCGCGGGCGATGTCGTCGATAGTGAGCTCTTCCCCCAGTTTCTCGTTCATGGCCCCAATGGCTCGCTCCACGGCTCGCCGGACAGTCTCATCCATTGTACCGTCCTTTCGCTCGAGGAATTCTGGCTTGCCTTGCGATTTCCGACAGTAGTGTTCGCCGCCGCTTCTCCTGAAGTGCTTGATTCACCGGCGGATATGGATTCCTGTGCCGCGGGACGTGAAAATCTCACATGCGAAAACCACAGGTCGGCGGTGGTGCGCACACTGGATCCCAGGCGTCGGGGGCCGCAGAATTCCTGGTAGCGCAATCATGCCGGACGCACCCCGGCCGTGTTGGCGCGGTTCGAAGAAAGTATTCCCGCGGCAACACAGAACCGGCCCTTGACCGTGTCCCCCCGCGACGGTCAAGGGCCGGTTTCCATTTCGTGGGACGGGTGTGTGAGGATAGTATTGTCGGCTCGGGGGCGAGGCGCTGGAGAAAGGCAGATGGGGCGATGATCAAGGTCCTGGTGGCGGAGGACATGCACATTGTCCGTGGGGCCCTGGTCGCGCTGCTCGGGCTGGAAGCCGATATCGAGGTCGTCGCCGAATGCGCCAGCGGTGACGAGATCCTCCCGCTCGCCCAGTCCGCGCGTCCCGACATCGCGCTCATCGACATCGACCTGCCGGGCAAGGACGGGCTCACCGCGGCCGCCGAACTGCACGAACAACTGCCCGGCGTACGCACGCTGATCCTCACCTCGCTGGGCAGCCCCGGAACCCTTCGCCGGGCCTTGGCCGCGAAGGTCAACGGCTTCCTGCGCAAGGACGCGCCGGCCGACAGGCTCGCGAACGCCGTCCGCGGGGTCGCCGCCGGGCGGCGCGTCGTCGACGGCGATCTGGCGCTCGCCGCCTGGGACAGCGAGGAATGCCCGCTGACCGCGCGCGAGATCGAGGTCCTGCGGCTGGCGTCGGTCGGTTCCGACCCGACCGAGATCGCGGCCGAACTGTTCCTCTCGGCCGGGACCGTGCGGAACTACCTGACGACGATCGTGGCGAAGCTCAGCGCCCGCAATCGCGTCGACGCGGTGCGGATCGCGCGGGAGTCCGGCTGGCTGTGACGCCGGACCGGCTCACCGGGTCGGGACGTTCATCGTCGCGAGGGCGAGATCCGCGGCGAAGGCGCCGGGCGAGGCCGCTTCCGCGAACAACCGGCGCTGCCGGGCCGCGCCGGTCCCGTGCTCGAAAAGCGAGTTCAGTCCTTGCTCGACGTCCTCGGTGTCACCGGTGGCACTGAGCGCGGGCCGGATGAAGTCGACGAGTTCGCCGAGCAGGTCGCGCTGATCGGCTTCCCGCCCGGTGAAGACGTCGATACCCGGCCCGTCGAGACCCCGGCGCGCGGCGGCCGTCAACGCCGCACCGATCCGGGCGCCGCGGGCCCGCGGCGGGTCGGTCGTCACGGCACAGGTCGCGACCAGCCCGCGTACCAGTGCCGCGAGGAGCACGGCGTCTTCGACCGACAGGCAGACGTCGGCGATCCGCACCTCCACCGTGGGATGGCGAGGGGAAAGCCGGGCGTAGAAGTACACGCCTGGCGCGTCGAGGGCGGCGCCACGGCGTAAGGCGTCCTCGACACTGCGGTCGTACGCGTCCGCATCGGACCATTCGTCCGGCGGCCTGGCCGTCGGCCACCGGTCCCAGATCGGGAACCGCCTGCTCGCCCAGCCGGAGTCGGCGCCGTACTGGATCGGGGAGTTGGCGGTCAGCGCCAGCAGCGGGGCGAGCCACGGCCGCAATCCGGCGAGGACCCGCGCGCCCAGATCCCGCGACGGCAGGCCGACGTGCACATGACAGGCGCAGGTGCCCGCTTCGTCGATCAGCTCGGGGAACGCCTGGGCCATCCGCCGGTACCGGGGCTCGGGCGTGATCGCGCCCCGGCGCAGGTCACCTGGCGGAATCCCCGCCGCCACCATGAGGCAGCCGTCGGCCTCCGCCGCCTTCGCGACGAGCTGCCGCAACCGCGTCAGCTCCGAGCGCACCTCGTCGAGACCGCGGCAGATGCCGGTCGCGGTCTCGATCTGGAACAGCATCAGCTCGCCGGTGACGTCCGGTTCGGAGGCGAGGTGCTCGAGAAGATCGGGCGCGCGCAAGGCGACCGAGCCGTCCAGCGGATCGAGGAGGACGAACTCTTCTTCCACGCCAAGGGTGAAAACAGTGCCGTCAACCGCCATGGGTCCCCGTCTCTGGTGGTTTTTCGCCGGTACCACTGAATCTCCCCCTCCTGGCCCGCCGAAGAAAGGGCCGGTGTGCTGAACTTCGTTGCGGCGAAAGTGTTTCGTGGAATCACGGAATGTCTTGATCGACTTGGGTACGCTGGGCACATGGCCGACCTGTATCCACCCGTCGAGCCCTACGACAAGGGATTGCTCGATGTAGGTGACGGCAACTTCGTCTACTGGGAGACCTGCGGCGACCCGGCGGGGAAACCGGCGGTCGTGCTGCACGGCGGCCCCGGTCAGGGCTGCACGCCGGGAATGCGGCGGATGTTCGACCCGGCCCGCTACCGCACGGTGCTGTTCGATCAACGCGGCTGCGGCCGCAGCACCCCGCACGCCGCCGACCCGGCGACCGACATGCGGCACAACACGACGGATCATCTCGTCGCCGACATGGAGCGCCTGCGGGAACACCTGGGCATCGAACGCTGGCTCGTCACCGGCGGCTCGTGGGGCACGACGCTCGCGCTCGTCTACGCCGAACGGTATCCGGAGCGGGTCACGGAGATCGTCGTCAGCGCCATCAGCACCACCCGGCCCTCCGAGATCGACTGGCTGTATCACGGCGCCGGCCGGTTCTTCCCCGAAGAGTGGGCCCGATTTCGCGGTGACCACTCCGGTGACCTGGTCGCGGCCTACGCGCGGCTCATGGAGGATCCCGACCCGCACGTGCGGACCGAAGCCGCTCGCGCGTGGTGCGCCTGGGAGGACACGGTGCTCTCACTGGAACCCGGCGCGACCGTCCACAATGGTCCGATCGGCGAGTACGAGCTGGCGTTCGCGCGCGTTGTCACGCATTACTATTCCCATGCCGGCTGGCTGGAACCCGGCGCGGTGATCCGTGATGCCGGTCTGCTGCGGGACATTCCCGGCGTGCTGATCCACGGTCGCCGGGATCTGAGCTGCCCGGTGGACACCGCTTGGGAACTCGCGCGGGCCTGGCCTGGTGCGGAACTGCTGATCGACGACGGATCGGGTCACCGGTCGAGCGACGTGAAACGGGCCTGGAAGCTGGAGGCATTGGACCGGTTCGCTTCCCGCGAGTGGTGATGGAGTCGCCTGATGACGTTGGAGTGGGACGGCTGCCTCAACGGCCGTGACGTCGGCGGATTGCCGACAGCCGACGGCAGGCGGATCCGTTCCGGCGCGCTGCTCAGATCGGACAGCCACACCCGGTTGACCGCCGACGGGATAGCAGCGGTCCGCGCGGTGGGGATCGGTCGCATCCTGGACCTCCGATGGGCGCACGAGATCGAGCGGGAGCCCAGTCCGTTCGCGGCCGATCCCGTGTACCGCAACGCGCCGCTGATCGCCGAGCCGGCGGAGCAGGGCACCACCATGCCGGACGCGTACCGAACCATGCTCGACGTCAACCAACGCCGCATCACCGAAGTCTTCCTCCAGCTGGGCGAGGCCCCGCCCGGCCCGATCGCGGTGCACTGCAGCGCCGGACGAGACCGCACGGGAGTACTCGTGGCACTCGCGCTGAGCGTCGCGGGCGTCCCGGCCGCTTCGATCGCCGCCGATTACGCACGCACGGAAGGCTGTAGCGGCGACACCATCCTCCGCACACTGGCCCATCTCGAGAACCGGCACGGCGGCGTGCGCGCCTACCTGCTGGCGGGCGGCGCGAGCCCCGTCCAACTCACTGAAGTAAGGAATCGCCTCCTTTCCTGAAAATTCGCCCATCTGGTGAGTGGCTCGGGCCGAGCCGCCGCATTCAGTCGACTAAATGCGAACTCTGAGGTGCACGGTGTTGCGCCGGGGTTCGCCGGTGGGGTCGAGATAAGCGGGTGGGGTGAACTCCGGTAGGCCGTCTTGGGCGATTTGGACTTTCCATTCGCTGCGGTGGATGAGCCGGTGGTGTTTGGTGCAGAGCAGGACGAGGTTGTCGATTTTGGTTTCGCCGTGGTGGCGCCAGAACACGATGTGGTGCAATGCCGCTAAGTTAAGCGTGGTGTGATCAGGATCTTCGGTGGGACGTCGTAG
>NZ_ASJB01000028.1 GCF_000478275.1 Amycolatopsis orientalis DSM 40040 = KCTC 9412 | reverse complement strand
GGAGCTTGCTCATGGCGTGCAGCAGTTCCTGCAGGTGATCCGGGTCGCCACTGCCGGGCTGGGCCGGTATCTGGCGGAGATCGAGTCGCGGGGCGCGAAAGACTTGTACGGCTACGGATCGACGATCAGATGGTTCGCCGATGTGGCCGGGCTTTCCTTTGGTGAGGCGCGGCCCGTGGTGAATCGCGCGATCGCGCTGAACCCGACCCGGGCTTTGGACGGGACGGAGCTTCCGGCCTTGGCACCCGCGACGGCGGCTGTGGCTGCGGAGGGGGTGGTCGGGGACGAGCGGATCCAGCAGATTTTGGACTTTCTGGCGAGCCTGCCGCTCGATACGTCGGCAGAGGATCGGGAGAGCGCGGAGAAGACCCTGGCCGAGCTGGCCAGGCACGCCGGGCCAGGGCAGCTGGTGAAAGCCGAACAGAACCTACTCGGCTGGCTGGATCCTGACGGGGCTGAGCCGAAGGAGCCCGAGCCGAAGCAGCCGCGTCGCGAGTTGACGTTGGAGCGCCGCAAGGACGGGTTCTGGAAACTGAACGGCCTCCTCGACGACGAGGCCGGTGCCCGCACCGCCGCGGCCCTGGAGGCCCACGCTGCGCCGCGCCCAGTGGACGAGTTCGGGCAAGCCGATCTGCGCACCAAACCCGAACGTCTCGGTGATGCGTGGGTGGACCTGGTCGATCTGGCGATCGCCTGCCCGGATCAGCCTGGCACCTCCGGCTACCGCACCCTCGTCCATGTGACCGTCGGCCTCGACGAGCTGAAGACCGGTCTCGGGACCGCCTGCGTGGACTACGTCGGAACAATGACCGCCCGGGACGCCCGCATGGCGGCCTGCGACTGCCTCATGCTGCCCGTGGTCCTCAACGCGGCTGGTGAGCCCCTCGATGTCGGACGCCTGCGACGGTTCGTCACCCCCGGCCAGCGCCGAGCCTTGAACATCCGCGACGGGGGCTGCGCCTTCCCCGGCTGTCATCGGCGGCCGAAGAACTGTCACGCCCATCACATTCATCACTGGGCAGACGGCGGACCCACTGACCTGCGGAACCTCACCCTGCTGTGCGGCTTCCACCACCGGCTGATCCACCACGGTGACTGGGAAGTCCGCATGGCCGCCGACGGCCTGCCCGAGTTCATTCCGCCCCAGTATCTGGACCCGCTACGAAGAACCCGGCGCAACACCCTCCACCGCGCCGCCGCCTGACCCCCGCACCCGAGGAGCCCGCGCCAGCCACACCGGCGACGGGCCCCTCGCCATGCCCACAGACAGACAACACCGCAGATGCCCGAGGCTCAGACGGCTCGTCACCCCAGACTGACGACGAGCCCTGAGCATCCGCGACTGGGAGTCCGCATGGCAGTCAACGGGCCTACCGGAGTTCATCCCGCCCCAGCACCTGGACCCGCTACGACAAACCCGGCGCAACACCCTGCATCGCGCCGCCGCTGGAACAGGGCTGATCGGGATGCGCCTGATTCGTTTCGCCACCGAGCAAACCGCCCGGACGGGCTGCGTCAAGTCCACTCGCGACGGTGACGTCGTCCGTGCCTACGATCCGGCCACCGGCCCCGGCGAGGTCGTCGGCCCGCTTTGCGGCGTCCGGCTGCTCGCGCCCTGCGAGCCGCGCACGATCGTCTGTGTCGGCAGCAACTATCCCTGCCAGCTGAAGGAGAAGGGCCGTCCGTGGCCGGAGCGGCCCGCTCTCTTCCTCAAGGCCCCCGAACGCCGTCACCGGACCCGGGCAGCCGATCGGGCATCCGCCCGAGGTCGAGCGCCTGGAGTACGAAGGCGAACTGGCCGTCGTCATCGGCAAGACCGCGCGGAACGTGACCGCCGAGGACGCAGCCGCGCACATCCTCGGCTACACCTGCGCCAACGGCGTCACCGCGCACGACTGGCGGGCCGACGGCCAATGGGCACGGGCCAAGAGCGCCGACACCTTCCTGCCGCTCGGGCCCTGGATCACCACCGACCTCGCGAACGGAGACCTGGAGATGACCACGCGGATCAACGACCGGACCGCCCAGCGGTCCACCACCGGGGAGATGATCTTCGGTGTGTCCGCGATCCTCGCGTGGGTGACCCGCTGGTTCACCCTGCGCCCCGGCGACGTCGTGCTCACCGGCAGCCCGGCGGGTGTCGGGCCGATGAAGCCGGGTGACGAGGTCACCGTGGCGATCGAAGGGGTCGGTGAGCTGACCAACCCTGTCCGCTGACGCCCGTCCCGGCCCACTCACGAGGCATACGGCCGGCGGCATCAGACCACCTCGAAGTTCGCCATCATCGCCATGTCCTCGTGTTCGGCGTTGTGGCAATGGAAGACGTAGCGGCCGCGGTAGCCGTCGAAGCGGGCGATGACCTCGACCGCTTCGCCGGGGTTCAGGTCGACGGTGTCCTTGATGCCGCCGTCGAACGGGCCCGGCGGGCGGCCGCCGCGCGAGAGGATGCGGAAGCCCACCAGGTGCAGATGCACGGGATGGTGGATGTCGGCGACGAACCGCCAGATCTCGACGTCACCGAGGCGCGGGCTCGCCGACATCACGTCCGGGGAGAACGGTTCGCCGCCGATCACCCAGCCCGCGCGGCCGTGGACGGTTCCGGCGCGGAACGAGAACTCCCGCGTGGTCGTGGCCTGCTCGCGAGTGAGCGGCGCGATTTCGCCGAGTTTCGCCGGGACCCGGCTTTCGTCCGCCGCGCGGCGGGTGACGACGAACCGCATGACCTGGGCGGTCGGGCCGGTGCCGAGCCGGTTCACCAGGGTGACTTCGGTACCCACCGGATACCGGCCGAAGTCGATGACGAGGTCGTACCGCTCCGCCGGCCCGAGCGGGAGGTGATCGTGTGCGCGCGGCGCGTCGAGGAGGCCTTGGTCGCCGCCGATCTGCACGAAGCCGCCTCCCCCGGGTGGCGGCGGGTCCATCGCCAGGTCGTAGCGGCGGGCGTTGGAGGCGTTCAGGACCCGGATCCGGTACCGCACGGCCGCCACCTCACAGACCGGCCACGGCGCGCCGTTGACGAGGATGACGTCACCGAAAACGCCTTCCACGTAAGCACTTTCCACTCCCGGGGTGGTGCGCAAGGTCCGGTCGAGAGACGGATACGCGAAGGCGCCGTGCTCGTCGAAGGAGCGATCGGCGATCATCAGCGGCAGTTCGCGTTCGCCGGAGGGAAGCCCCAGCGCCTCCTCCTCGTCGTCACGCACCAGATGGAACCCGGCGAGGCCTCGGTAGACGGCGGGACCGGTGAAGTCCATGCGGTGGTCGTGATACCACAGCGTCGCGGCCCGTTGCCGCATCGGGAAGACGTAGTCGCGTTCACCGTTCGTGATCCGGGCGCGGGCGTCGGCCATCCCGTGCCCGGCGTGTCCGGCGTCCCACCCGGACACCGGCAGGACGAGGTCGGTCGGGTAGCCGTCGGAGTCGGCGGGGGTATGGCCACCGTGGAGGTGGACCACGGTCGGGACGGGGAGTTCGTTGCGGTGGCGGACCACTGTCGTCCGGTCCCGCCGCGATTCGATCGTCGGACCGGGGAAGATCCCGTCGTAGCCCCAGATCGGTGTCCGGACTCCGGGAAGGATCTCGGCCGTCGACGTCCGCTGGGTGATCATGTAGTGGTCCGCGCCGTCCGTCCTGTCTGGACGCAGGACCGGCGGGACCGGGAGCGGCACCCGGAACGGTTCCGGCAGGGGAAGCCCGCTGCGCAGCAGTTCGCCGGTGCCCGGCGCGCCCCGCGCGAGCAGCCGGGGCGCGGTCAGCCCCGCGGCGAGGAGGGCGCCGGCTCCGCCCGCGAGCCCGAGGAACCTCCTCCTGGGAAGAGGGCGGCTCATCGGGCCGCCCGCCAGGTCTGCGGGCGCCAGACGGCGATCGCCGTCAGCGCCATGCCGGTGACGAGGGCGACGCCGAGCGGGATGTGCAGGTCGAGCGCACCGGCGAGCCCGGCGAAATACTGCGCGGTCTCGCCCGCCGCGAGCAGCAGGCTCACCCAGAACAACCAGCGTGGCCCGCGGACCAGCCACAGGGCCAGCGCCGCCAGGATCTGGGCGTACGCCAGGAAGGACACCGCGTCGGCGCCCCATCGGTGCAGCCAGAGCATGTCGTAGTCGCCGCCGAGGTAGCCACCGGCGAACACCGGCTGGCCGATGATCGCGACAGTGTGAACGCTCACGAGCGCCCGGTTCACCATCAGCGTCCCGTTCGCCTTCCGGCTTCGGGTAGTCACGGTTTCACTCACGCGAACGAACGTAAGAGCCGTGTCCTTATGCTGTCCAAGACAAGATTCGTTATCTGTTCATAACAGGTGAGGCATCAGCGGTGGATCTCCTGGCACTCCGGTACTTCCAGACGGTCGCCCGGCTCGAACACGTCGGCCGCGCCGCCGAGAAGCTGCGCGTCGCGCAGCCGTCGCTCAGCCGCACCCTGGCGCGACTGGAAAACGAGCTGGGCGTGCCCCTGTTCGACCGGCACGGCCGCCGGATCCGGCTCAACCGGTACGGCGCCGCGTTCCTCCGCCGCGTCGACCGGGTACTGGCCGAACTCGAAGACGCTCGTCAGGAACTCGACGACGCCGCCGGATGGGAACGCGGCACCGTCACCGTCGCGGCCGAAAGCCTGCTGGTCCTCACCGAACCGGTTCGCACCTTCGTCCCCGGCCATCCGCTGGTGGACGTGCGGCTGTCGCAGGCATCGGCGGCGGGGATGACGGAGAAGCTGCGGTCCGGCGACGTCGATCTGTGCGTCACGTCGCAACCCTTGTCCGGCAACGACATCCGAAGCCGCGTACTCCTCGACGAACCCGTGATGCTGTGCGTGCCGTCCGGCCACCGGCTCGCCGGGCGCCACCGGGTCGGCCTCGCGGACCTGGCGGGGGAGCCGTTCCTCACCACGCGGCCCGGTTACTGGCAGCGCGCGCTCGCCGAGCACCTCTTCGCGAAAGCCGGTCTGGAACTCCAGATCGTCTGCGAGGGCGACGAAGCCGCCGTACTCTTCCAGCTCATCGACGCGGGCCTCGGTATCGCGTTCGTGCCCTCGCTCGGGCTCCGCGCCGACGTCAGTACGACGGTGGTCTGGCTCGACGTCGACGACCCCGAGTGCCGCCGCGTCCTCAGCGTCGCATGGCGGGAGGACACCTACCTTTCCGCCGCCGCGCGACGGTTTCGCGACCACACCGTCGAACACTTCCGGGCACAGGCCGAAGCCGGGCCCCCGTCGAAGAAGGGCCCGGCTTCGGGAGGTGTCACGGGTTGAGCGTCACGCCATAGGCGCTCATGGCCTCGCCGACCGGCTGGAAGTACGAGGTCCCGCTGCCCTTGCCGGAGGTGATGCCCAGGCCGACGCTGCCGGCGAAGAGGCAGCCGCCCGAGTCGCCGGGGTTGACCAGCGCACTGGTCTGGATCAGCTGGTACACCGAACCTTCGGCGTAGTTCACCGTCACGTTCAGCCGCTGCACTGAGCCCGAGGTGAGGCGGGTGGTGCTGCCGCTCTTGCTGATCCGCTGTCCGACGGTCGCGGTCCCGGCGGAGGCGATCCGCTGGGTCGAGCCGTTCCACAGGGTGACCGCGCCGGGTCCGCTGCCGCTGGTGTTGCGGATCAGGCCGTAGTCGTTGTTCGGGAAGCTCGCGCCCTGCGACGGCCCGACGTTCCACTGCGACACCGCGCGCGTGCAGTGACCGGCGTCGAGGATGTAGTTCTGGCCGCCGCGGTTGGTGTTGAACCCGACCGAGCAGCGGGTTCCGCCGCCGGTGATGGCCTCTCCGTTGTAGATCGCGGTGTGCATCTCACCGGAGGTCCGTTCCACCCGGACCCGGTCGCCGAGCGCTTCGGCGGCCTTCACCAGGGCTTCGGCGCCCTTGGCCGCGTCGGACACGGTGAGCACGACCTGGTTGGACTTCGGGTCGAGGCCGATCGACGTATGGGTGACCGCGGGCAGCGACTGCAGGGCGTTCTGCGCCCCGGCCAGCGCCGCGCTGGAGTGCTTGACCACACGGGCCTGCGCGCCGGTCGCCGTGACCTGATCCGCGGCGGCCTGGTCGAGCACGTTGACCACCGGCCTGGCGTTGTCGTCGAGATAGCCGTCGGCGGCGCGGGAACCGAGGGAGGCCGTGGCCTTCTGCAGTGTCTCGACACTGGCGGCCTGCGTCCGCAGCAACCGGGTGGCGGCGGCTTCGCTGATCCCGGCCTCGGCGGCGAGGGACGAGACGGCCTCACTCTGCACGGTGGGGGAGTAGCCCTCGATGGTGGTGGCGGTGGCCGTGGCCGGGGCGAGGAAGCCGATGACCGCGGCGGCGGCCACCAGCGTGGTGGCGGTACGGGCTGAGGGGGTTGGGCGCATACCGGGAACTCACTTTCGCGAGGGAGGATCCAGCGCGAGGGATGGCCGCACTGGACACAGTGGGTAGCCGGGCACGGCCAAGGTGGCCCGGCACCGGTGATCCGGTGCGGATCAGGGTGATCCGCCGGCCCGGGAACCCGGTACCGACTTTCGTTGGACAGGAAGAAAAATAGGTACCGTGCCGGTCGCGCTACCTAAACCTCGTGAGTGGTAATGACGGTTAGAACCGTCATTACCACTCACGAGCCCTCAGCTGCCGAAACCGAGTTTGGCGAAGCGTTCCGCGATGAGCCGGTGCGTGGCCGCGTCCGGATGGAGGTCGTCGGGCAGCGGCAGTTCCGCGTGGTCGGCCTCGCCGTAGAGGTCCAGACCGTCGAGGTAGGCCAGGTTCGGGTCGGTCGCGCTCCGCTCCTCGACGATGCGGGCGAGTTCGCCGCGGATCGTGGTGAGCGTCAGCTTCCCCGCGGCGGTCTCCGCGGGGTCTCCGGTGGCCGCGAAGCGGGGTGTTCCTTCGCTCAGCGCACGGGGATCCATGACGCTGGGCCCCGGTGTGTGTTCGTGGATGGCGCAGTAGATCGGTGAGATGACCAGCAGCGGGGTGTCCGGATGCCCTTCCCGGACGGTGTCGAGGAAACCGTGCACGGCGGGGCCGAACGCGCGCAGCCGCATCGCGTCGGAATTGACGAGGTTGATACCGATCTTGACGCTGATCAGATCCGCGGCCGTGTCCCGGAGGGCACGGGCGGTGAACGGGTCCAGCAGCGCGCCGCCGCCGAAACCGAGGTTGATCAGGTCCACGCCGCCCAGCTTCGCGGCCAGCGCGGGCCAGGTCCCGGTCGGGCTCGCCGCGTTGGAGCCGTGGCTGATCGAACTGCCGTGGTGCAACCAGGTCCTGCGCCCGCTGGACCGTACACTGTGGACGTTCGCGTCGGTGCGCAAGGCCACCAGCAGCGTGGTTTCGTCGTGCGGCAGCCAGATCTCGACGTCCTTCTCGCCGGACGGCAGGCCGGGGAACCGCACGGTCCGCATCGGCCCGGGCCGGTGGACCGCGGTGCCGGCGGCCATGTCGATGGTGAGCGTGTCACCGTCGTCCACGCCGGCCTGTTCCGCCACGCGTCCGTCGACGAGGAGTTCGTAGACGCCGTCGGGCCTGGGCGGAACGCCGACATAGCGCCGTTTGGTGGCGAAGACGTCCAGTTCGACGAGCGTGGCCGTGGTGCGGAAGACCAGCCGCACCCCCGACGGCTGCGATTCCGCCATGGCCAGCTGGGCGTCGGGGATCTGCCGCCGGGCGTGCGCGGGCAGCCGGTGGGGGAGCAGGCCGCGTTCGGTGTGCTCCAGGTCGAGTGCGCCGCGGACGAGGGCGGCGGTGATCGGGGTGGTGATCATGTCCTTGGTCATTTCTTTCGGGGCCAAGCGCGCAGGAGTACGTCGAGCGCGTCGAGGATCTCGGTCCAGCTCTCCCGAGGGGCAGGGTCGCTGTGGCTGAAGCCTCCGGCGGACTCCAAGCCGACGAAGCCGCTGAAAACGCTGCCCAGTAACCGCACCGCGTGCGTCTGGTGCGGTTCCGCCAGGTCGTAGCCCCGCAGGATCGCCCGCATCAGCCTGGCGTGCCGGACACCCGCACTGGTGGCGGCCGTCTCGGGGGCGAGCCGGAACCGGGCGGCGGTGAACCGGCCGGGATGTTCGAGGGCGTAGTCACGGTGGACGTCGGCCAGGGCGATCAGCGCGTCCTTGCCGGCGAGGCCCGCCACCGCCGCCGAGGCGCGGTCGGCGAGTTCCGTCAACGCCAGCAGGGCGATCCCGGTCTTCAGCTCGTGGGCGTTCTTCACGTGCGAGTACAGGCTCGCCGTCTTGACGCCGCACCGTTTCGCCAGCTCTGTCGGGGTCACGTGCTCGAAGCCGATCTCGTCGGCCATCTCCGCTCCCGCCTGGACCACGCGCTCCGTGGTCAGTCCCGCCCGTGCCATCTCCAGCCCTTCCGTCGGAACCGAGGCTACCATAGCCCATTTGGGACTGGCCTAATGCAATTAGGTTTCGAACCCGGGTTCGGTAGCGCGGCGTGCGCCGAAGACTGAACACGGTCCGACGGGAGGTGAGCGGTATGAACACGGTGGATCCGGAGCGGGCCCGGCACGACCGCGTCGAGCGGTGGCGGGGGAACCGGCGGGTGCTCGCCGGCGCGATCGTGGCCTCGGTGGTCACGGTGGTCTGCGGTTTCGTCGCCGGACACGGCTTCGGCACGCTGATCGAGTTGCTGCGCACCTCGGCGATCGACAGCGTCTTCGACGACCGCGGTGACGCTGAAACGCCGTACGGGATGGTGTGGGGCACCTTCGCCTTCGTCGCCTGTCTCGTCGCGGCGACCTTCGCGGCGAGCGCCGTGCGGCGCTACCAGGGACGGCCCTCGGGGCCGCTGTTCCCGGTGGTACTGGTGTTCGCGGCCGGCACGCTCGGCATCTGGGTCTCGTCGCGCGACTGGCTTCCGCCGCTCGCCGTCGGCACCGCGGTCGACCCCGTCTTCCACGAAGACGAAAAGTGGGGGTTCTGGGCGTGGCTGATGTACTACGCCGACTGGTGGGTGCCCGCGTTCCTGCTCGTCCTGACGTCGCTGATCCTGGGGTACGCCATCCGGGTCGAGCGGCGGGACGCCGAGCTGATCCGGATCCGCGAGCGGCTGCTGAGGCACGGCCGGCGGGTACCCGCCGAAATCGCCGACGTGAAGCTGCGCCTGGGCGGGGACGAGTCGGGGACCCGGGTCGTGGGCGCGGACGTCACGGTGTCGTTCACCGATCTCGCCGGAGTCAGGCGATGGGTGACCCGCCGGACGCGGGACACCACCATCGGAACCGCCGAAGTGCTGTTCGATCCGATGCGCCCGGCCGACGAGAACTCGATCTTCGTGGCGCTACGGCGTCATCCCACCGCCGGTGACTGGCTGCCCGCGGACTGACCCGCCCGACGTCTGGAGTTCTCTCATGTCCGCTGTCCCAGCGCCCGCCCGGCGTGACCCGTTCGCCCATCTCCGCGGCTTCCTGACCGGAGTCGTCAGCGGGACGACGTTGTGCGCCTTCGTCGTCGGCATCATCATCGAGTACGTTCCGCTGATCATCGCCGGCCTGGGGCTTCCCGTCGTCTACGGCCTCCTGCTCTACGTCGCCGGGGCACCGCGACGCGCTCGCGACGCGGCCGTCGTCCCGGTGGTCGCGCTCGCCAAGATCGAGAGCGTGCGGGCGGGTGGCACGGAAACGGGCGACATCCCGGTCGACTTCGTCCTCACCGTCGTCCCCGACGGCGCGGCGTCGCACCGCGTGAGGATCACGCACAGCGTCAATCTCGTCGACCTCCCGGACCACCGGCCGGGCGGCGTCCTCGTCGTCCAGTACCCGCCGGACCGGCCGTGGAAGGCGAAGATCGTCGAGCGGCCGTCACCGGAATGGGAGCGCCGCGCGGCCGCGGCCGTGATCGAATCCGCTCCGGAGTCCAGCCTGGTGCACGAGCCGCCGGAGGGTTGCGTGTTCGGCGCGCTCGCGGTCCTCGGATTCGTGCTCGGGGCGGCGCTCGTGCTGGTGCTGTTCCGGGTGGAGCTGTTCGCGCCGGAAGAACCCGGGCGGACGGAAGAGACGCAGTCCTCTTCTTCGAGTATGACGACCTCTTCGTCGGGCTCCGCCACGGTCACCGTCGATCGGTCCCTGCTGGGCGAGGGGGAGTTGCGCCGGGCGATCGACTCGCTGGCGGCGGCCGCGGACATCTCCCAGGTGATCACCGCGGTCGTCGAGGACCGGCGGCTCACCGTGGTCTTCGCGCCGACCGGTGCCCAGATGCCGCGGTTCGACCTCCGCGCGCTCGCCGTCGACCGCGTCCCGCCGCTCGTACGGAGGGCGACGGCCACGATCGACGTCGGGTCGCCGCAGACCTGGCAGGTCACCATCGTCCCGTTCGGGACCGCCGTGAGCACCCGCGTGATCGTGACCGGACCGGACGGCAGCGGCGCGCTCGCCGACGGCGGCTGAAGGACGCTTTCCCCGCATCTCACGCGGTGAAGGGCGCTTTCCCTGCATCGCATGCGGGGAAAGCGTCCTTCAGCTCCGCCTGTCCCTGGAATCCTGTATCCCCTGGAACACGGACAAAGCGGGCTCACTGATAGAAAGGCCCGATGCGCGAGTTCTTCAAGGGGTTCCGGATGTTCGGGCAAGGCCTGGGCATTCTGCTGCGGTCGCCGAAACTGCTGCTGATCGGTGCGCTGCCCGCGGTGCTGACCATGCTGTTGCTGTTCGGCGGGATCGTCGCGCTGGCGTTCTGGATCGACGATCTCGCGCTCCTGCTCACCCCGTTCGCCGACGACTGGGCGGAGGGCTGGCGGACGACGGTCCGCGTGGCGATCGGCGTCGCGGTGTTCGGGGCGGTACTGGCCATCTGCCTGATCGGGTTCACCGCGATCACCCTCGCCGTCGGCGGCCCGTTCTACGAGCACATCGCGGAGAAGGTCGAAGACGATCTCGGCGGCGTTCCCGGCGCGGTGGACCTGTCGTTCTGGCGGTTGCTGGGGATGGGCCTGAAGGACGGGCTGTCACTCGTGCTGCGTTCGCTGATGTTCACGATCCCTCTCATGATCGCGGGCTTCATCCCCGTGATCGGGCAGACCGTCGTGCCGGTCCTGCTGGCCTTGGTCACGGCGTGGTTCCTGGCACTGGAACTGATCGCCGTGCCGTTCTACCGGCGGGGGATGGATCTGAAGCGGCGACGGCTGCTGCTGCGCGAACGCCGCGCGCTCGCCCTCGGACTCGGGCTTCCCGCCTCGCTGCTGAGCCTGATCCCGTTCGCTGTCCTGATCGTGATGCCGGTCGGCTTCGTCGGCGGTGTGCTCGTCGCCCGTGAAGTCCTGGGCGCCGATCAGCCGCATCCGGCCGCCTGAGGTGAGCGCCGGGTGTCTTGCCGTCTACAAAGGACGGTAAGACACCCGGCGGCTCCCTCCCGGGTCAGGCGATCGGCTCGATCCAGATGTTCCGGAACCGCGGATTCTCACCCGGGTCGCCGTGGTCCTGGAGGCGGATCGCCCCCGGGCCCGCGTTTTCCGGGTTGCTGTCGCCCGTGCCGCCGTCGATCTCGACGTTGTCGTGGACCACGACGCCGTTCCAGACCACGGTGACGCGGGCGTTGTCGGTCTTGTTCCCGGCGCCGTCGAACCGTGCGGCGCGGAAGGTGACGTCGTAGGTCTGCCACGTCCCCGGCGCGGTCGCCATGTTCCGGTCCGGCGCCCGCTTCGAGTAGATCGACCCGGCCTCGTTGTTGGCGAGAGTGGTGTCGCCGAAGGATTCCAGCACCTGGAGTTCGTAGCGTTCCTGCAGGTAGACGCCGCTGTTGCCCCTGGCCTGCCCGGTCACCTCCGGCGGGTAGTTCGGCTCGTTCCACTCGACGTGCAGCCGGAAGTCGCCGAATTGCTGCTTCGTGCGGATGTCACCGCCGTTCGATTCCATCGCCCCGCCCGCCACCGGCCAGGTCGCGGCGCCGCCGGAGCGTTTCTCCCAGGCGTCGAGGTTCTTCCCGTTGAACAAGGTGACGCGCTGGGCCTTCGTGACGGTCAGGCTGTCGAGGTTGACGTTGCCCGCGTCGCCGCTGTCGTACTTGTAGGCGATCGTGTTCGTCCCGGCGGCGAGGGTGAGTGTCTCCGGCTGGGAGTTCCAGGTGTCCCAGTTCCCGGTACTGGCGAGACGCACCTGTTTGACCTTGGCGCCGTTGACGTAGACGCTCACGGATTTGGTCCCCGGAGCCGGATCCGGGCCGTTGGAGTAGCGCAGGGCCGCGTTGTAGGTCCCGGCCGTGGGCGCGGTGACCGTGAACGTCGTCGTGGCGCCCTGGTTCCAGTAGCCGTCGACGAAACCGGTCCCGGTGTAGGCCGCGTGATTGGTGTTGGTCCCGGCGCCGCCGCTGAGCGCGGCGCGTTCCGCCTCGTACGTCGTGCTCGCCGGCGGGCCGCCGACGAGGGAGTTGAGTGTGTACCAGGCCTCCGTGCTCCACAGCGCCTCACCGGACTCCGCGGCGAAGGGGCGCGGCGAGCGGAGATGTACCACGTGCCCGGCCTTCAAGCCCGCCACTTGCAGTGTGACCTTCTTGCGGTCGGCCGAGACGGTAGCGGAAGTGACGGACAGGGTCTGCTCGTCGATCTTCGGCCCGCCGTACGCGGGAGTGGGCTGGTAGCGCCATTGCTGCGCCTGGTATTTCGCCGCGAGGTTCTGCGCGGTCTCGGCCGAGAGGGGCTGGGTGTATTCGAGTTCGAACCCACCCGCGACCGCGCGCATCTTGAGGATGTCGAAGGCGTTCTTCCCGTTCGGCGTCACCTTCTGGAGGCCGTGGGCGAGCTTGCCGGGCTGGCCCCAGTTACCGCCGCCGTCGATCCCGCCGGTGTAGATCGCGCCGTCGGGGCCGAGGCTGATCCGGCTCACGCCCGACTCGAGTCCTTGCGTCATCCGGAATACGGCGCCCTGGTACTCGCCGTTGACCTTCTCCAGGAAGGCGCGCTGAAGCCCGCCGTAGGTCACGTCGCCGTACACCATCTGCCCGGCGAAGGGGCCCTGCGACAACGTGACCATGTTGCTCGGCGAGTTCGCGATCTCGTTGTGCGGCAGCCACAACACCGGCGCGGTCACCGGCTTGGCGTCGAACGGTCCCGGGGGATTGGTGTAGTGGTTGAAGAAGCGGTCCTGCTTGATCCGCACGAGCTTGTTCGCCGGCAGCCAGCCGCCCTGGTTGTCGGTGACGAAGACGTCGCCCTCCGGCCCCCAGCCGATGCCGTGCGGGGTGCGCAGGCCACCGGCGATGTAGGAGACCTCACCGGTCTTCTTGTTGATCTTGATCGTGGTGCCGCGGTTCGGCGCGGGCTGCGGATCGGTCGTCGCGCCGCCGTAGTTGATGGACACGGACAGGTTGGCGTAGAAGAAGCCTTCCTTGTACAGCAGCCCGAACGCGAACTCGTGGAAGTTGCCGCCGAACGGCCAGGTGGCGACCGTGCGGTAGGCGTCGGCCACTTCGTCGCCGTTGGTGTCGTTCAACTCGACGAGCCGGGTCTTCTCCGACACGTACAGCTTGCCATCGACGTACTTGACGCCCATCGGTTCCTTCAAACCGCCGGCGACACGTTTCGTCCGGACCTTGGCCGGGTCGGTGTTCCCGGTGACGTTGCTCAGCAGATGGACTTCGCCGAGCACCTTGTCCGAACCACCCCAGGTGGCGATGGCGAGCCGTCCGTCCGGCAGCCAGTCCATCCCGGTGACCTGGGGCTGGAAGCCGTCGGGACGCAGGTTCGTCAGCGTGAAGCCGGGGTGGACGCCGTTCAGTGGCAGGCCGTCACCCGGCGAGTCCGCGGCGCCTTCGCATTCCTTGCGGCCCGGCGAGGTCACCCGCACGACGTCGGCGTCGGTGCTGAGTACCGAATTCGGCACCAGCACGAAGTCCGCCGCGCCCGGTGGCCGCCATTCGAGGGTGACCTGCTGGTCGTAGAGGTTGTCGAAATGGTCGATCCGCAGGGCGTGATAGCCCGTGGTCAGCTCGACCGCCCCGGCCGCCGGGGTCGCGCCGTGCAGCCCGTCGTGATTGATCACGAGCCGGCCGTCGATGCTCAGCCGGGACCCGTCGTCGCTGGTGAGACGGAACTCGTACCGGCCGGCGGTCGCGACGTTGATGTTGCCGGTCACCTCGGACACGAACTGGTCGCCGAGCCCGAAATCGGCCGTGCCGGTCCAGTTGATCGTCGGCATCAGCTTGTCGACGTTGGGCGTCTGCCCGGACTTGATCACGCAGAGCTTGCTGATCTCGCGCTGAAGGTCGTACGTGCGAAGCGTGACACCCGGTTGCTGGGGCGGGACGGCCGCTTCCGCCGGTGCCGTCACGAGTCCCGACAGGGCTGTGACCAGCACGATCGGGGCGATGAGGGACCGGTTGAAGCGTTTACGGACAGACGGAAGCATCGTTGCTCCTCAAGGTCGGACAGCCGAACACGCTGTGACGACGCTGAACCTAAGAGGACTTTCGTCGAGAGTCAACGAAAGTATGTACAACTCGGACGAAAGTTAGTCCTAATGGTCTCGCGCGTCCCCGCGAACCGTGGTGGCCCGGGGTTTGCGCCATTCAGGTGGGAACACCGGGGAACCCGCGACAGTGGTCCGCGCCGGGGCGACTCCCCGGGTATGACCCCGCATCAGCTGCCCGCGGTGACCGCCACGTTCGTCGGACGGGAAGCGGAACTGGCCAAGCTCAGCGCCATCGCGGACCGGGGCGGGGACGGCCACTCCATCGGGGTCGCGATCGTCGCCGGCGCGCCGGGGGTGGGAAAGACCGCCTTGGCCGTGCAATGGGCGCACGCGCAGCGAGAACGGTTCCCCCACGGCGATCTCTACTGTGATCTCCAAGGCTACGCGCCGGGGCCACCCAGTACCCCGCACGAGGTACTCGCCGGATTCCTCCGGGCACTGGAGGTCCCCGGGAAGATGATCCCGCGAAGCCTCGAAGCGAAGTCGGCGCTTTTCCGGTCGCTGGTGAACGATCGCCGGTTGGTCATCGTGCTGGACAACGTCACCTCGCCGCACGAGGTCCGCGCCCTGCTGCCCAGTACGCCGGGGTGCTTCGTCATGGTGACCAGCCGCAGCAGCCTGTCCGGTCTCGTCGTGCGCAACGGCGCGCGCCGGATCACCCTGGACATGTTGTCCCCGCCCGAATCCGAGGCCCTGCTGCGTACCGCGATCGGACCGGAACGGGCGGACGAGGAGCCCGGCGTGATCGGGGAACTGGCCGATCTGTGCGGGCATCTGCCGCTCGCGCTGAGGATCGCGGGCGAGCGCGTCGCCGCCCACCCTTACCTGCGGCTCACCGACCTGCTCGCCGAACTCACGTCGGAAGCGCGAAGGCTGGACGCGTTCGAGACGGGCGACGACGAGATGTCCGCCCTGCGGCCGGTGTTCTCGTGGTCGTACCGGGCGCTGGATCCCGCGACGGCCCGCGTCTTCCGGCTGCTCGGCCTGCATCCCGGCCCGACCGTCAGCGTGGCGGCCGCGACCGTGCTCGCCGGCACGCCCATGACCGACGTCCGGCGCAGGCTCGACAAACTCACCGGCGGCTGCCTGCTGTCCGAAGTCGACCGCGACCGGTTCCGTTTCCATGACCTGCTGCGTGTCTACGCCAAAGAGCGCGTCGACGCCGAGGAGCCGCCCGAAGAGCGGGAGAACTCGCCCAAACGGCTGCTGGAGTGGTATCTCGCCTGCGCGGATTCCGCGGACCGCGTACTCACCCCCATGCGAAGACGCACGGCACTCGAATTCTCCACCGGCGTCGCCAACCGCCTCGAATTCGCCACCTATGGGGACGCCCTTGCCTGGTGCGAGGCCGAACAGCCCAATCTGGTCGCGTCCGTGCATGCCGCGCTCGCCGCGGACTGGCCGTCGATCGCGTGCCGGTTGCCCCTCGCCTTGTGGGCGTTCTTCACCCTGCGCAAACCGTGGGCGGACTGGATCGCGACCTACAAGGCCGGGGTGGACGCCGCCCGGCGATGTTCCGACGAATTCAGCGAAGCGTCCCTCCTTGCCGGGCTGGGGATCGCGCACCGGGACCTGTGCCGGTTCGAAGAAGCGTTGGAGTACCTGGAGTCCGCGCTCGCCATCCGGCGGCGGATCGGTGATTCCTGGGGGCAGGGCCAAGCGCTGGTCAGCCTCGGGATCGCCTACCACGAACAGGGACGGTTCACCGAGGCCCTCGACCATCACGCCGACGCGCTGTCGGTCTTCCGCCGGCTAGGCGACGAATGGGGAGTGGCGCAGACCCTGCACTTCGTCGGTCTCACGAACCACGGGCTGGGCAGATTCGAGCAGGCCTACGAGAACCTCCGGCAGGCACTGGAGATCCGTCATCGGATCGGTTACCGCTATGGCGAAGCGGAAACGCTGGTGGGACTCGCCCTCGTGTTCCAGAAGATCGACAGGAGCGGGGAATCGGCGGGCCGGCTGAACCGGGCGCTGGAGTTACGCCGGGACATGGGGGATCGCTACGGCGAAGCGGCGGCGCTGGACCATCTCGGCCAGCTCTGGGAAGCGCGGGGCGAACTCGGCTCGGCCGCGGCCTGCTGGAGTGACGCGCTGAAGATCTTCACCGAACTCGGCGCACCGAGGGCCGCGGACGTGCACGCCCGGCTCCGGCGGATCCAGAGTCGTGAGTGGTAAAGACGGTTCTAACCGTCATTACCACTCACGAGGCTCGACCGCTTCGGGCAACGGGGTGAGGGCCGGTCTCGGATAGAGTGACCGCGGCGCGAAGGGGGAGGGCGATGACGACGGAATCGGGCGGGCCCCGGCTGCGTTCGGCCGTCCTCACCGAGGCGTGGGAACGCATCGACGGCGTCGAGGTCCTGTCCTCGGCCGACGGCGGCCCGCTGACCAGGACGATCAAGAAGATCATCGACCCGCTGGTCATCCGCACGGCGGCGTGTCCCCGGCTCGGCCGTCCCGTGCTCGACCCGGTCGCGGCGGCGGAACTGACGGAGCTGCTGCTGGCCGACGCGGACCGGCTGCGTGCCACGGCCGCGTGGTTCACGCAGCTGAAGCGGCAGCGCCGCGCGTTGCGCATCACGGCGGGCGACGTCCAGGACGTGTGCTTCCCGCTGGCCTACGAGCTGGCGACGGGTTCCGGCGCGCCCGGGCCGGAGGCGCCCGCGATGGCCGCTGCGGCGTTGCGCGATCTGCACGGCGAGGGCGGCGCGGCAGGCGTCGATCAGCTCACCGGGCATCTCACCGACCCCCGGACGTCGGCGGAACTGACCGCGGAGCTTCATCGCCGCTGGCACGCCGAACCCGCCGTACCGCAGGACATCCCGGCGCTCCGGGCGTTCGTCGAAGACCTTTCCGACGCCGCGTGGCGGACCCTCGCCGGTTCGGCCGCCGGGCACGCTCTCGGTCTCACACTGCGACGCCCGGGCGGGGCGGGCGCGCTGGAGCAGGCCGTCCAGGAGATCTCCGGGCTCCCCGCACCGGACCTCGGTCTGCAACGCGGGGACCGCACCGCGATCCCGCCGCTGAACCGGCGCGACGAAACCGGCCCCGAACTCCTCGAACGCAGTGTCGAACGGCGGGTGCGCGCGACCCTGCGCCGGCTCCCCGCCGACGAGCGGTCTCCGGTCGCGGACCTCGTCGACGACGAACTCACCCGCGTCGCCGCCGGATTCGGACTCGGTCTGCCCGCGCTGGCCGCCTGTTTCGCGCTCGGTGTCGTGCTCGCGCCCGCGCTCCGGCCGCTCGACGGCGCCGCGCCCGCCGGGGTCCCCGAATTCGCGCGGCGGCTCAACGCCCAGGTCGCCCGCGAGGGCTATGTGCTGCACGCCCGCCGCGCCCTCGCCGGTGCCACGCCGCTCACCCCGCGGCCCGACGCCGAACTCCTGCGCGATCTGCGGGAGTTCGCCAAGCAGTTCCTCAGCAGGCTGTGGGTCCGGCTGCACGGGTTCGACGTCCGGGGCGATCTGCCCGCGGACGCCGAAGACGTGCGTGACCTCGTCACTGGTGTCGTCCGGTCGACCTCGCTGGATCTGCGGACGAAGGTGCGGCGCGCGCTCGTGGCCCGCCTCCCGGAACTGGAGGCCGTGTCGTGACGCATCCGGTGCACACCCCCGTCGTCGCGGCGGACGGCGCCCTCATCCGTTTCACCCTCGCCGAACTGCTCACCGGCCGGACGGCCTCGATGCGGATCGACCTGACCGACGCCGGAGCCGCCGAACCGTGGCTGACCCGGTTCGCCGGCGCGGAAGCCTGCCTGGCCGCGCTCGGCGAGGGCGGGGTGGACCTCCCCGCCCGGCCGGAACTCGCCAGACTCGCCTCGCTGCTGTGGATCCGCCGTTGGTGGCCTGTCAGTCCTTCGCTCGGTGTCCCCGCGCTCGACCCGGCCCTGCTGGACCTCGAAACGGCGGTCGCGACAGCCGCGGTGGAAGAGCTGGCCGAGGGCCTCCTCGACGGGTTCGAAGCCACCCCGGCGGAGTTGTTCGACACCGCCGTCGCGGACGGCGCCCTCGTGGCCGCCGCGTCCCCGGTCGCCGATGAGGTCCGTGGCCTGTGCGGCCGTCTCGCGTCCTGGTTCGACGACCAGGACGACGTCGTGCGCGCCGAAACCGCGACGGAAGTGGTGGCACGACTGGAAACCGCGGCACCGGGTCAACGCGCGTACGCGCTGGCCGCGGGCACCGGCCCCGCCGCGGCGGGCGAGGGCGTCCTGGCACAGGGGCGGGAGAGCGTCGACTGGGCACGGGTGCCGCCGGGCATCCTGGACGCGGCCGAAGACACGGTGACCTGGCGGATCGTCGCGTCCGGGGCCACCGCCCGGCTCGAAGTCGACGTCGCGGGAGCGTTCGCCGACGCCGCCCTCACCGCTGTCGCGACCCACGACGGCGAGCCGTTCGCGGAGGTGGCCCTGTCACTGGGCGCCGGACGCTTCACCGGGACGGCCGAGCTGGACGAGGCCTCGGCCCGGCTCGCCGCGAATGTCCGGAGTGGACGGATCGCGCTCGTCGTCGGGGTGGCGGGCGAGGGGGTCGCCGGGACCACGGCCGAGGACCGGGCGGAGGTGGTCGCGCTCGTGCGGGCACGCCCGCCGGAAGCCCGCACACTCGCCGAGCGGGCGGCGGCCGCGGCCGAGGACGAGGAGTTCTGACGTGCTCGTCGGCATGCCGCCACCGCTCACCCCGCCGGACCGGCCGCTTCCGGCCGAACTCTCCGAAGCGAGTTCGCACGGCTACAACTGCCGTTGCGTCGCAAGACATTTCGGTCTCGACCCGGCTCCGTACGGCGAACTGCCGGCGTGCTCCCTGTCCGAGCGGCAGTATCGGCGCCTGCTGGCCGAGGCGGCCAGGCTCCAGGACAAGGCCAAGCGGCTCGCCGCGGCGCGGGACGTCGCGGGCGCGCACCGGGCGTACGGCCGGATGCGGCAGGTCGCGCGACAGCTCGACCGGACCGACATCGACCTCGCCGCGGTCAGCGACCTCGCCACCGTCTGTTATTCCGCGGGCGATCTGCGCAACGCGCGGCAGTGTGCCGAGGCCGTCCTCCATGTCTTCAAGGTGAGCACCGCCGCCATCGTCCATTTCGGACAGTACGCCGAGCTGCGGATGATCGAGGGTTCGCGGGAAGTCGCGGAACGCGTGCTCATCTCACTGTCCACAGAGGAAGGTGACGTCGCCAGGGCGCGTGAGCTGATCGCGGGCCAGCGGGCGCGGGCGGCGAGCCGCAAGGCGGCCGGGCCGGGGCAGTTCCCGCCCGAGCTGCTCGACCCGCACGGTGCCGACGAACTCGAACTGCGGATCCTCGAAGCACGTGTCCAGATCGCCGACGGCGATCCGGCCGGCGCGCGGGCCGCGCTCGAAGAGATCCTCGCGGCGCTGGAGGCCATCGCGGACATCGACGAGGTCCGCGAGCAGGTCGTCTCGCTGCAGGCGATGGCCGTCGCCGAACGGGCCAGGGTCCGCCAGGCCGGTGGTGAGGACGCCGACGCGCGGACCGACCTGCTGCGGCTGAGTGCCCGGCACACGGGTGGTCCGATGGCCGCGAAGGCCGACATCGGGCTGGCCGAAGTCCGCGCCCTCGAAGGTGATCTTCCGGGCGCGATCGCGGCGATCGCCGCCGCCCGCGACGAACTCGCGACGGCGGGCCTGACCGGGGACGTCGCCGACGCGAGCCACGCGCTGGGCACTTTGCTGCTCATGGCGGGTGACGCGGGTCAGGCCCGTGACCAGTTCGAGCACGCGGGGAAGCTGTGGACGGCCAATGGTGACACCGCGGGCCTGCGACGGCTCGACGTGGCACTGGCCCGTTGTGCCGCGATGGACGGCGACTGGGCGATGGCGGAGGAGCACGCCTCCCGCGCGCGGGAATCGGCGCGGACGTCGGGGGAGTGGCCGGACCGCCTGCATACCGATTTCGTCGCGGCCACGATCGGCTTCGCCCGAGGGGCGGACCCGCGGTCGGTGCTGGATCTGCTGCTGCCGTTGACCCTCGCGGCGGCGGAGTACCGGTTCGAATTCGCCGACCCGCGGGCGCGCACCGCCTGGGCGCGCGACGTCGCGGGCCCGGCGACGGCTTTGCTGATGGCGTTGCTGTCCCAGCTGGGGGAGCGCAGGCTGGCGGCGGAACTGATCGAGCGCCTCTGCGCGGTCGGGGCGTACACGGGCGCGGCGGAGCGGTCACTGGACCTGACCGGCGCGCTGCCCGCCCTCGGCCTGACACCGTCCACTGAGGACGATCGGCTTCCGTTGGCGGCCTTGGGTTCCGTCACGGCGTCGCTGCCGCTCCGGCTGGCCCCGCCGCCCGCGCTGCGCTGGTCTCCCGCGTCGCCGATGGAGCTGGACCCGTGGCTCGGCCTCGCCGCCGAGCGGTACCGCCTGCCCCGGCAGGCCGCCGAAACGGTCGAGACCTGGCCCGCCGCCCGGCCGGGGCGCGAGACGTTCGTCCTGCGCTTCGCCGAGGCCGGGCACACCTTTCTCACCTGGCGGACCACCGCGGACCTCGACACGGTCCACCTCCATCCGATCGACGCCGCCCTGGTCGGGACCGCCCGCGAGTATCTGGACGCCGCCTCCCCGACCCCGCACGAGGGCGAGAGCGTGGCCGACGCCGTCGGGCGCTCGCTGGGCGAAAACGCCTTCGGCGGCTTCGAGGGCGAGCAGCGTCTGGCCCGGGTTCTCGCCCTCAACCTCCTGCCCGCCGACCTCGTCGAACGCCTCCGGCGTGCCGCCGCCGAAGGACGCCGCCCGCTCCTGCGGGTGCAGCCGTCGCCGAGCCTCGCCGGGGTCCCGTGGGGACTGCTGGCCCTGCCCGATCGCCGCCCCGACCGCGTCCTGGACAACGCCGGGATCGGGACCTGTTTCGATGGCGACGAACGCGTCCTCGACGTCGCCGACGTCTCGCTGCTCGCCCCGGCGGGCATCCCGCGCCGTCCGCCCGCCGCCGACGGCCCGCCGGTCTACCTGCTCGATCCGCGTATCCCCGGCCAAAGCGCTTTCGGCGAGCTGGGTTCCGTACTCGGCAAGCAGGACGCGACGTCGCCGCTGATCCGCCATCTGGACGCGCGGCTGGCCGACGGCCCGGTCCTTCCCGTCGCCGCACGTGGGCTGGAGCTGGTCCGCCGCACCGACACCGACCGCCGTCTGCTCGCCGAACTCCTGGCCGGGCCCTGTTCGCGGCTGGTGTTCGTGGGACACGTCAGCCGCGTCCGCGACGAGTACGGGGCGCAGACCGCGCTGCATCTGTCCTGCGGCGCCGATCTCCCCGGCACCGCCGCGCCGATCGGGGCGCACCGGCCGTTCACCGCCGCCGATCTCGCACTGTCCGAAGTGGACACCATGCCCGCGAGGGTGGCGCTGATCGGCTGCGCCAGCGCGAGCGATTTCGGCCTCGCCGAACCGTTCGGCGTGCTGCTCGCCGCCGTCGCGGCCGGAGCGGGCCTGGTCGCGGCGACGGTCTGGGCGCTGCCGACGTCGGCCGCGGTCCCCGGCGCGGACCCGATGTCCGAGCTGATCATCGCCGTCGACACCGCCCTCGGCGCCGAAGACCCGGTCACCGAGCTGTGCGCATGGCAGCGGGCCCGGCTCGCGCGCTGGCGCGAGAAGCCCGAACCGGCGGGCTCGCCGGTCTTCTGGGCGGCCCTGACCTGCCTCGACGCCACCGACGACGGGAAAACCTGGGTTCGGTAGCGGATCGCGCCGCCGAAGCTGTGTCCAGCACGAACGACACGGCGAAAGGCGGGACCCGATGTTCAAGAAGATCCGCGACAAGATCAACGACGCGACGCAGCAGGGCATGGCCCGGGGCGCGCAGGACTTCCAGCGGCACGCCGAGCAGTTCCGGCGGGCCGCCGCCGCGCAGGGGCACGACATCACCCCGCAGCTGCCGACGCCGCAGCTGGCCGCGCAGGCGTTCCGGGACCTGAACGCCGACCCGGACATGGCGGCGTTCCTGGCCCTGCCGATGGAGGAGCAGCTGAGCCAGCAGCGGGAACTGCAGGACTACGGCACCGAACTGCGGCGCCTCTACGACACCTGCGAGCCCGCCACCCTGGTGATCCGCGCACTGGAGCCGACCGGCCGGAAGATCGCCGGACAGGCGCAGTACACCGCGACGCTGGAGGTCACCCGCGCCGACGGCACCACCTACGAGACGGTGGCCCAGCTGATCGCGCCGCTGGCGACGGTCCAGCAGTACGCGCCCGGCACCCGGCACGAGGCCAGGGTGGACCCCGCCGACCCGGCCAAGGTCGCTGTCTTCGGCCCGATCGCGTAGGGGGCGGCGATGTTCGGATCCTTCGAGTTCGCCCTGCCGGACGACTCGCGGCCACGACGGCGCCCCGGCGCGCGCCTGTGGCTGCTCGGCGTGCCGACGACACTCGCGTGGGCGGCCGTGGGCTGGTCGGGCGCGCTCGGCCTGCTGGACGGCTTCCGGCTGATGTCGCTGAACCGCGTCGACGCGTGGGGCGCCGACGCGGGTCCGGCGGTTTCGCTCGTCCTGTTCTTCAGCGTCTCGATCACGATCGCTTCGTCGCTCGGCTTCGCGATGCTGTGGGGTGACGGGATGTCGTTGCGAGGACTGGGTGTCGGCTTCCGGGCGAGCTCACTCGCGGCGTCACTCGGCGTGGCGCTGGGCAGCGGCTTCGCGATTCCCTCGTGGACGCCGCCCGAGGCGGTGGGGCAGCGGCTGCCCGCCGGCCGTGGCGCCGCCGAACCCTGGACCGACGTCGACTGGATCATCTACTACGAGCCGTATCTCGTGCCGGGCGTCGCCGGGGCGGCGGCGCTGGTCATGCTCATGGTGCTGGGGCGGGCGTTCGTCACCAGGGCGGAGGCGGACGACCAGGCGCAGGCGCTGGCCCAGACCGGTCTTCAGGTGATCGGGAAGGTCGTCGGCGTCGAGTTCACGAACGTCTGGGTGATGGGGAATCCGCGGTTCACCGTGCAGGTCCGGTTCCCCACGGAAACCGGCGAGCACACGGTGGTGACGAGCATGACCACCTCGCCGATGCGGACCCCGTCCCGGGGCTCGACGGTCAAGGTCACCTACGATCCGCGGAACCCCGACTCGGTCCAGGTGGAGCCCGATCCGGCCGACCGGGCCGCGGGCGGGAATTTCGGCGCGTTCCTGCCTCCGTTGTTCTGACCGCCCCCTACACTCCCGCGGATGGACGAACAGACGGCAGAGGTGCCCACCGCGCCGGCGGTGCGCAAGGCGATGATCAGGCTGGTCCCGTTACTCGGACTGCTCTATCTGCTCAACTATCTCGACCGGGTCAACGTCGGGTTCGCGGCGCTCACCATGAACGCCGACCTCGGCATCAGCGCGGCGGCCTACGGGCTCGGCGCGGGCCTGTTCTTCGTCGGGTACTTCTTCTTCGAGGTGCCCAGCAACGTCATCCTGCACAAGGTCGGCGCCCGGATCTGGATCGCGCGGATCATGGTCACCTGGGGCCTCGTCGCCTCGGCCACCGCGTTCATCCAGGGCGAGGTCAGTTTCTACATCGTCCGGGTGCTGCTCGGCATCGCCGAGGCCGGCTTCTTCCCCGGCATCATCCTGTACCTGACCTACTGGTTCCCGCGTAAGCAGCGGGCGAAGATCGTCGCGCTGTTCTTCCTCGCCGTGCCGCTCTCGTCGGTCCTCGGCAGCCCCATCTCCGCCCTGCTCATCAAGCACGGTGACGGCGTCCTCGGGTTCGACGCGGGCTGGCGCTTCATGTTCTTCGCCGAAGGGGTGCCCTCGATCCTGCTCGGGGTGGCGGTGTTCTTCCTGCTGCCTAGCAAACCGAAGGACGCGAAATGGCTGACCCCGGACGAGCGCACGGCGCTGCAGTCGGCCATCGACGCGGAGGACACCCGTGAGGTCGGCGAGGAGGTGAGCACGCGGTCGGCGCTGACCGATCCGCGCGTGCTCGCGCTGAGCGCCGTCTACTTCGGGATCATCTTCGGCCTCTACGTGCTCGCGTTCTTCCTCCCGCAGGTGATCAAGGGCTTCCAGGAACAGTTCCAGACCTCCTACAGCATCGTGGAGATCGGGCTGATCACGGCGATCCCGTATGCCGTGGCCGCGGTCGCCATGGTCCTGTGGGCACGCCATTCGGACCGCACCGGCGAACGCGCCGGGCACGTCGCGATCGCCGCGTTCGTCGGCGCGGTCGCGATCGCCGGCGCGCTGTATCTCGGCTCGCCGCTGCTGGTGATGATCGCGGTGACCATCTGCGCGGTCGGGGTGTTCACCGCCATCCCGGTGTTCTGGCAGCTGCCCAACGCCTTCCTCACCGGGGTCGGCGCCGCCGCAGGGATCGGCCTGATCAACTCGTTCGGCAATCTGTCGGGCTTCGTCGGTCCCTACCTCACCGGCTGGTTGCAGGGGCTGACCGGCAGCTTCCGCGCCGGTATGTGGGTCGTCGCGTTCTTCATGGCGATGGCGGGCTTCATCGCGCTGTCCTTCCGCAGCAAGGAGAAACGCGCGATCAAGTGAGGTGGTCGAAGTCGCCGTTCACCCACCGGACATGGGTTTCGGCACTGCGGCGGACGACCGCGCGGGCGTCCCGGTCGATGGTGTCGCCACCGAGGGTGTAGAGCCGGTCGTAGGGGAAGTCGTCGAGCCGGTCGACGATGCGGCGGACCACGGCCGCGGACAGCGGGATGTGCTTGGGGAAGCTGCGCTGGAACGACACCCAGTCCGGCGCGAGCCCGCCGCTGATCGTGTCACCGGCCAGGATGCTGCCGTCCGGCGTCCTGGCCACGGCGCTGCCGCGCATATGCCCGCCGAGCCGGACGAGTTCGAGGCCGGGCAAGGGTTCGCTGTGCTCGTCCCAGAACTCGAAGGCCGGATCGGGGGCGGGCAGCCATTCGCGGTTGCGTTCGTTGACCAGCACCGGGACCCCGCCCAGTGCGCGGCTCCAGCCGAGCTGGGCGCCGAACACATGCGGGTGGCTGGTGGCGATCGCGGCGACGTCGCCGAGACCGCGCACGATGTCGAGCACCTCGGTGTCCAGCCAGGACGGCGGGTCCCAGAGCAAGTTGCCCGCCGGGGTCACCGCGATGAACGACCAGTGCCCGATCGCGAACCGCGGCTCCCGTGCGACGCTGTGCGGGCCGCGGCCGTGGTCGCGGTGCAGGGTCTTGTGGGGCACGGACATCAGTTCCTCGTGCGTCCACCATCGTCCGGTGTGCGGGCCGAGGTCCCCGGCTTCTTCGATGCCGACCTCCCCGCGGTCGAGAACGCACCGGGGAGGTTCCGGGGTGGCTGGATGTTCGATACCGCACCTGTCGCAGATCCACATGTCAGCAGCTTGCGACCTCGAGTCCGGTGGAGGTCAAGAAGCCTGCCCCCGGCTCGGTGAGCCGGGGGCAGGCGATGCTCAGCCGACGGTCGTCTTGCCCAGGACGGCGTCCTGGTCCGGCGGGTCGAGCGTGAGGTTGACGTCGAACTCGCCGAGCGAGCTGTCGGTGACGATGTGCGAGGTCGCCGCGGCGTCGACGCTGCTGGTCGCCTCACCGGCGGGGGTCCCCGCCGGGATGGTGAAGTCGACCTTGCCCGTCGCGGTGAACTTCAGCGGCCCCTCGGCGGGCACCTCGGTGTCCGGGATCGGCAGCTCGATGGGGATCGCCACCTTCTGCTCGCCGAGGGCGATGTTCACCTTCGAGCTGATCGTGCCGGAGAGCTTCTTGGCACCGACCAGCCGCAGCCCGTCGCCCGCGGCCTGACCGGAATCGACGTCGAGGGTGAACGGCACCGAAATCGGCTCGCCGGCCTTCGCCGTCGCCGGGATTTCCGCCTTCACGACCACCGCGACCTGCTGGTCGCCGATGATGGGGAAGCCGCCCTTGTACGTGAGGTTCTTTTCGACGGCGGCCGCGGTCCCGGCGGCGGAAAGCATGACCGTGCCGACGATCGCGGCGGCGATCCCGGCCGCGCGGAACCGCCGGACGCCCTTCCGCACGAGGGTTTCCGTCATGTCTGGTCCTTTCGTCGTTGAATGGGCTCGGAGCCGAATGTAGGTGGAAAGTCACCAACGAGGAAAGGAAAAGATCTCTCGCGTTTTCTTTACGCGCCGATCTTGTCACGCGTATGCGGAATCGGCCGATCGTGAATTGTCACGGAAAAGAGTCAAGGGGAAATTCGGGCCGCTTTCTTGTCACCCCGGTGACAGGTGCGCCTGCCGGACGGCGGGCGGCTAAGGTCTTGATCGTGACCGAACGACCCGAGCCGTGGCACCTCCGGACCCGCAGATTCCTGCGCGCCACGGATCAGCGCGGTGAGCTGGTGCGCGGCGCGCGGTTCCTTCGCAGGCTCGTCCCCGGGGACGACACTCCCGGCGACCCGCTGGCGCCGTCCACGGGCCGCTCGTCCGACCGGCTGGCCCGGCTGCTCGCCGAGGCGGGCGCCGACCGGCCCAGCGCCACCCGCGAGCTGGGGCTGGCCGCGGTCCAGGCCTGGCAGGCCGCCACCCGCCGTTCCGGGGCGCGACCGCGGGCCACGAGCGGGATCACCGTCCTGTTCACCGACCTCGTCGGCTTCTCGACCTGGGCGCTGGAGGCCGGTGACGACCGCGTCCTCGAGCTGCTCCGCGCCGTCGCCGACGTCACCGGGTCGATCGTCACCGGGCACGGCGGCAGTGTCGTCAAAGGGCTCGGTGACGGGGTGATGGCGGTGTTCGCCGATCCGGCCGAAGCGGTGAACGCCGCCTACGAGACGTGCTCCGCGGTGAGCGTGATCAAGGCCGAGGGGTACCTGCCGCATCTGCGGGCGGGTCTCCACCGGGGGAGCCCGCAGCGGGTCGGCGACGACTACTTCGGCGTCGACGTGAACATCGCGGCCCGGATCATGGCGGCCGCGGACGGCGACGAGGTACTGGCCAGCGGAAGTGTGGTCGACGAACTCGACGCGGACGCCGTGATCGCGCGTCCGCGCCGGAACTTCCGGGCCAAGGGCACCCCGAAGGATCTCCGGGTCTATCGCGTCGTGCCCCGCTACTCGTGAGTGGTAATGACGGTTCTAACCGTCATTACCACTCACGAGTCTCAAAGGGGCTGCGAGTCCAGGCCCGCCCGGGGCTTCGACCAGGCGCCGCGGGTGAAGTCCGGTACCGCGACCGGTTTCCCGCCATTGGCCAGTGAGACGACGCTCAGCGGCACAGGGGAGCACCAGGTCGCCGAGTCGTAGACGTCGATGTCCGGTACCAGCCCGGCGCGCATCTGCTGCACGATCCGCCACTGCAGCACGTAGTCCATCCCGCCGTGCCCGCCGAGGTTCGGATCGTCCTTGAGCTTCTTCCACAGCCAGTGGTCGTAACGGTCGCGGTACGGCCCGAAGTCCTTCCACGCGTGACCGCTGTGGTCGGGCTCGAGGTAGATGCGCGCGGGGTAGTCCTCCACGATGCCGCGACTGCCCGCGAGGCTGTTGATCCGGCTGTACGGGCGCGGTGAGCTGACGTCGTGCTCGGCGCGGATGACGCGCCCTTGCGCGGTCTCGATCAGGCAGGTCACGAGGTCGCCGTTGATGTAGGTCTCGTTCCACGACGGGTGGCCCGGCGGCATATGCCGTTCCCGGTAGTCGGCGAGGCCCTTCGGCTCGGTCGCCGTGGCGCGCAGGGTGGCGAACCGGTCGCCGCGGTTGACGTCCATGCAGGCGGCGATGGGGGCGAGACCGTGCATCGGGTAGAAACTCGCGGTGCTGCGGGTATGCCATTTGCGGCGCCACGCGTCGGTGTAATACGTGTCGGAGAACAGCAGTTCGCGCAGGTCGTGCAGGTAACCACCGTGCCCGTTGGTGATCTCGCCGAAGACGCCGTCGTGCGCCATCTTGAGGATGGCCAGCTCGTTGCGGCCATAGCTGCAGTTTTCGGCGAGGAACAGGTGTTTGCGGGTCCGCTCGCTGGTGTCGACGAGGTCCCACAGCTGATCGAGTTCGGTGGCGATGGGTAGTTCGACGCCGACGTGCTTACCCGCCATCAGCGCGGCTTTGCCCTGCGGGTAATGGAATTCCCACGGCGTGGCGATGTAGACCAGGTCGATGTCCGTGCGGGAGAGCATCTTCCGGTAGGCGTCGTCGGATCCGCCGTACTCGGCCGGGCGCGGCCTGCCGTCGGCGGCGAGCTTGTCCGCGGCGGCCTTCGCGCGCTCCGCGCGGATGTCGCAGACCGCGGTGACCACGGCACCCGGGACCGCGCTCCATCCGCCGATCATGGACATACCACGGTTCCCGAGCCCGATGAGTCCTATTCGGACGGTCTGGTGCCGCTCGAACGGCACCCCGATCATGCTGCGACGGCCCGGACGGTGGGGCGCGCTTCCGGTATCGGCGGCCTCGGCCGCGGTGGCGCTCACCGGGATCGCGGCGAGCGCCCCGGCGGCGAGGGCGCCACCGAACAGTGTCCGCCGGGAGACAGAGGGCAGGTCGGCCATGAAGAACACTCCTTCGTGTCGCCTTCGGTGCCCAGACTGTGTCCAATCGCCGCCGGATATGTCAAGAGATGCGTCAAAGTGCGCAGTAAACTGCACTAATGCGCAATATGGCTGTGTGAAATGGGATGTTTCGCGCAACCCGGGTGCGCGGACACCCGGGCCGCGCGGATGGTCAGCGGCGGATCAGCACCTGATCGAGAGACTTGCGCACGAGGTTCGGCACCACGCAGTCGTCCGCCGGATAGCCGACCGGGATGACGGCGAACGCCTTCTCGTTCTGCGGCCGTTCGAGCAGCTCGCCGAGGAACCGCATCGGCGACGGCGTATGCGTCAGCGCGGCCAGCCCGGACAGATGCAGCGCCGTGATCAGCATGCCCACCGCGATGCCCACGGATTCGTCGACGTAGTAATGCTTGTGCTTCGTGCCGTCCTCGTCGAGGAAGTAACGCTGCTGGAAGACCACGATGAGGTACGGGGCGTCGGTGAGGTGGGTCTTGACGGCGTCGGTGCCCAGCGGGCGCAGGGCGGACAGCCACTCGTCGCCGAGCCTGCCCTCGTAGGAGATCCGCTCCTCCTCTTCGGCGGCCTCGCGGATGCGCTGTTTGGTCTCCTGGTCCTCGATGAGCACGAAGGTCCACGGCTGCTGATGCGCGCCGCTGGGCGCGGTGGCGGCCACCGCGATGGCGTCCACCAGCACCTGCTCGGGTACCGGGTCGGTGGAGAACATCCGCACGGTGCGGCGGGCGTCCATGCGGCGTCGCAGATCGGCGGCGGTGGCCAGCGATTCCTCCGCGGGCATCCGCGCGGGACGGTAGGGCACCGGCTCGAAGGGGTCGCCGTAGGTCGGGGTCCAGTGTGCTGCGGTCATGATCCCGATTGTGGTGGCGGACGTGACTTTCCGGAAGCCCTCAGTCTCGTGAGTGGCAATGACGGTTCTGACCGTCTTTACCACTCACGACCGCACGTTATGCCCCTCGGGTTATGCCGCCATCTGTCCCCAGTGGACGGACGCCGGTCGGCCCAGCCGCCGTCCCGTCGCTTTACCTAGGGGTAGTGCTTAGCGGTCCTCGCGGCGAAGAGATAGGTACCTACTGCACGACTTTCGTCGGTGTCCGATTTCTCTTGCCGCGTCCCAGAATCGGCACACCCCGTCCCTATCGCGCGGCTGGGACCCCGGCCGCAGAAATGAGTCGGAACCATGCGACTGCGTTCCTTCGTCCTGATCGCCGGCACCGCCTTCCTGGCGTTGCTCGGCGCGACCGCACCCGTGGCGTCCGCCGCGGAACCGTCCGACGTCCAGCCGATGATCATCGGTGGCCAGAACGCGCAGAGCGGCCCGTGGGCGGCCAGGCTGTTCGCCAACGGCAGGCAGACCTGTACCTCCACGATCATCGCGCCGCAGTACATCCTGACCGCCAAGCACTGCGTGGCGAGCGGCGGCACGTTCACCTTCCGGATCGGCAGCCTGGACCAGACCAGTGGTGGCACGATGGCCACCGGCTCGACGGTCACCCGGCACGCCAGCGCGGACCTCGCGATCGTGCGGCTGACCGCGCCGGTGAACGCCACCTACTCGCCGCTGGGCACCACCAGCGACGTCGCGGTGGGGCAGACCGTGCAGGTCTACGGCTGGGGCGCGACCAGTCAGTGCGGTTCGGAGATCAACTGCCAGTCGCGGTACCTGAAGTACGCGAACGTCCGGGTCACCTCGGTCGCGTGCCGTGACTACAACGGCGGTATCGCGGTCTGCGCCAGCCGTGGCGACGGCATCACCGCCGGAGGGGACTCGGGCGGCCCGATGTTCGCCTCCGGCCGTCAGGTCGGTGTCGCCTCGACCAGCGACCGGCAGACCACGACGGCGTACACGAACATCACCCGGTACCGGCCCTGGATCCAGCAGGTGGCCGGGGTTTGATCCTCGTAAAACCGGTGCCCTCCCCGAGTTTTTCGGGGAGGGCACCGGTTCCGCCCCTCGGTCGGGCTCAGCCCCAGCGTCGCAACAGCCGGTCGTACTCGGCCTGGGTGACCTGCCGGACGGTGCCGTGCCGCGAGCTGCCGGGCAGGGTGTAGCTCGAGACGGGCGTCCACTGACGGGTGTTCAGGTCGGTGGTGGTGAACGGGACGTAGCCGCGTCCGCCGTACTCGTCGATGAACAGGTACCAGCGTTCCTCGGTGTTCGACTTGAAGACCAGCGGCCCTTCGCCGACTTCTCCGCGAGGACGAACTTGCCGCACGCGGACTGCGAGGAGCTTCGCTCGTCCTTCGTGAACCGGTAGTAGGTGCCGTTGTGCTCGGTGAGCGTCGAGTCGATCGTCGAGTAGCCCTTGTCGACCCAGACCTGTGGGACGCTGAAGGTCAGGAAGTCGGACGTCGTGGCGTACAGCATCTGGTTGTAGGTGGTGCCAGTGTGGTTCGGATCGGTGGCAGAGTAGAGCTTCGAGGCCCAGAACACGACGAACTTCCCGAGACTCTCGTCGTAGTACGCCTCCGGTGCCCACGTTTTCCCGGCGGTATCCGGCGAGACACGTGCCAGGCGCGGCGCGCTCCAGTTCACCAGGTCGGCCGATTCCCGCACCACGATGGACTTGCTCCCGGTCCGCTGGACCTGGTCCCAGGTGCCGTTCCCGTACATCCGCAGGTCGATGGCGATCTGGTAGAACTTGTCGCCCCGCGGCGAGCGGAGGATGTAACGGGTCTCGGACGCCTCGGGTCCCGATGGCGGAGGTCAGTACCGGCCGTCCGCCGCTGAACAGGTAGCCGGCGTAGGCCGCCCGGACACTTGCCGCGACCGGCGCCGACGGCACCGCGACGCCGCACGTGATCAGTGCGGCGACCAGGATGAGCGCGGTAAGGACGCGGGCCTAGCCCAGCTTGGCTTCCCACCGGGTGTTGGATCCGGCGGCGTCGGCAGGCAGGCGGTCCCGTGCGGCGGTGTCGCCGTACATGGTCCAGCGGGCCCAGTCGACGACGGTCCTGGGGAAGCGCTGGTCGCTCCAGAAGCTGGTGTGGCTGCCGCCGACGAAGGTGAGGAACGCCTTTGGCCAGGTCATCTCGTTGTAGGCCTGGCGGGCCGAGCTGTACGCCGTGGTCGAGTCCCGGTCGCCGTGGACGAACAGGACCTTGGCGGAAACCGAACTGGACGGATTCCCCATGTCGACGCAGGACTGCGGGTTGGCGGAGATGATCCGGCGGTCGGGCCAGGAGGTCAGCAGGCCGTGGGTGATCATGCCGCCCAAGGAGTGCCCCGAGACGCCGACGCCGATGGTGGTGTTGATATGCCCGGCCAGCGGTCCGCTCGTGTTGAGCGCGAGGGTGTTGGTGAGGATCTGCGAGACGTCCTTGGACGAGTTGCCGTTGTTGACGTCACCGAAATTGTGGTTGAAATGCGGGGCAGGGACGATGAAGCCCGCCGAGGCCAGTGCCCGGATGATGAACAGCGAGTTCTGCGGGCTGCTGCCGAAGCCGTGCGTGAAGTTGTAGACGGGGAAGACACCGGTGGCGACCGGGGCGTTCGTCACCGGGCTGCCGCCGGCGGTACCGGTAGCGGGGTAGTAGACGTATGTGGTGCACGGTCGGCTGCCGCGAGTCCAGTTGTACCGCCGCACGCCGACCGCGAAGGGCGTGGTCGGCGCCGTGCCCAGCGGCCCGATGGCGGCCAGTGCCTGTCCCGCGCCGAGCAGGGTCAGGCCGACGCCCGCCGCGCCGGCCGCGGTCGCACTGAGGAAGGTCCGTCGCTGCATGGTCATGGATGACTCCTTGGGTGTGGGGAGGGGTGAAGGTGGTGGTGTCGGGTCAGACGGAAACGCCGTCGAGCTGGAACGTCTGCACCTGCCCGGCCGCGAAGGAGGCACGCAGCAGCTTGCCTTCGAGCCCGGACATCGGTGCGCTGGACGTATTTGTCACTGCCGCTGGTCGTCGACGTCGATCAGCGGGTGATCGGGCCGGCGGGCAAGATGGTGAACCGGCTCAGGTCGAAGGTGATCGGCTGGGCCGACGAAGTGTCCCGGTCGTCGGTCAGACCGAGGAAGGCATGCCCGCGGCGGTCCGGCGCCGTGCGGTGCTCCGGACGAGGGCGAACCGGCCGGGCCCGATGGCCGCGATGACGAGCATCGCCCAGCAGAACAACGCGGCTGCCTCGCCGCCGTTCTGGATGGGCCAGAGCGCCGACGGCTGATGCACGACGAAATAGGCGTAGGCCATCGAACCCGCCCCGAGAACGGCGGCGGGCCGGACGAAGATGCCCAGGCCGACCAGCACGCCGCAGACCAGCTGGATCACCGCCGCCCACCAGCCGGGCCAGGTGCCGACCGGCACCGGGGCTTTGGCGCCGAACAACCCGAACAGGGTCTTCAGTCCGTGGCAGGCGAACAGGAACCCCACGACGATTCGGTGAAGCCCGATGATGTGTTCCCGGGCCGCGTCCAGACGGTGCACTGTGTACCTCCATTGTGGACATCGGAACAGCGTTGTCAGCGCAGGTAACCGGCCAGGGAGAGGTCCAGCTCGCGAACCCCCTGCACGACGAGGTTCGCCATCTCCGCCCCGCCTTGGGCGGAGAAGTGGGTGTTGTCGCCGGCTTCTCTGGTGAGGTAGAGCTGCTGGGACGCCGTCGGGCCCATCGACTCGACCAGCGCCTTGCTCTTGGCGGTCAGGTCGATCACCGGCACGTTCGCGCTCCGGCCGAGCGCCCGCATCACCGCCGGCAGGTCAACGCCCACACCGTTGACGTGCAAGGCGGTGGGCGTCAGCTTGGTGCCGTTGAACTGCCTCCGCACCGGTGGCGTCACCAGCACTGGAACGCCGCCGCGTTCGCGAACCCCGTTGACCAACTTGGTGAGGTTGTCGCGGAAGGTGGTCGCGTTGGTCGTCTTGTCGTTGTGCCCGAACTGGATGAGCACCAGGTCCTTGCTCTTGATCAGGGGTTTCATCGCCGGGAAGAGCGCGCGGTTGGACAGGAAGCTGCCGGAACTCTCGCCGGAGTCACCGTAGTTCGCGACCACCGCGCCGTCGCGTACCCGGGTCGGCAGGTACTGGCCCCAGCCGGTGTAGGGCGCGGTCGGCTGGTCGCAGACGGTCGAGTCGCCCGCGAGATAGGTCACCAGAGGGGATCTGGCCGGGGTCACGGTCAGCGAACCGATGGCGGGAGCGGTACCGCTGAACGTGATCTGCAGACCCGGTGTGCCGTTGCCGCCCTGGCCGGTCGGCTGGCCCTCGGGGTTGCGGACATTGACCGTCGCGGTGGTGCGGACCACCTGACCGGCGGTGGTGGAGACGGCGTTCAGGACCTGCCTGCGTGCCTCGACCGACATCGAGGTGCTGGCCGCCTTGGTGGTGCTGCCGAGTTCCACCGAGACGTCGTAATTGCCGGGCGCCAAGGGAAAACTGCATCTGATCGGCGCGGCACCGGAGCACTGCGGTGGCAACGCCGTTGTCGCCGCCACGGCCGGGATCGGGACAAGAGCCGCCGCGGCCGTTCCGGCAGCGAGGATCGCGAGACGGTTGAAGAACACGGATTGTCCTTTCACGCGGTGAGGAAGCCGTCCATGGCCGCGGTGGGACGCCGGTCCCGGCCCCAAGCGGTCATGTTGTACCCGGTGAACGGCGAATAGCCTTCGGGCTCCCAGAAAAAGGTGCCGAGGCCGCCGAAAGCCTTGATGCCGGTGATGAATCGGCGCAGGGAGTCGCGGACCTGGCCTGCCTTGTCGATCGGACCGCCGTACTCGACCTGCATGACCGGTTTGCCGTAGGTGGACTGGATCGTCCGCATGCTGCTCAGGATCGGGGACACGTTGCCGGCCTGGGCGTAGGACGACAGCGCGGTGATGTCCCACTTGCCGCCATTGCCGCGGTAGGCGTTGAAGAACCGCTGGATGCTGTCCATCTTCTGCGGCTGGGCGAGATGCACCATGACCGGTGTGGTCGGAAAGACCTGTTTGGACACGTCGTAGGCGCCGTTGAGCAGGCCGGTCATCTGGGCCGGTTTGCTGACGCTGCCGACGGGGGAGCAGATGCCGCTGTTCTGCTCGTTGCCGATCTTCACCCAGCCCGGTGTCACACCGCCGGCCTTGAGCAGCTTCAGCGAGTCGTCGACGTACTTGCGCAGGGCGTCGCGCATTTGCGGGTAGCTCATGTTCGCCCAGGCCTTGGGCGGCTTCTGCACGCCGACGGAGTTCCATGTGTCGCCGAAGTGGAAGCCGAGCAGGACCTGCATACCCGCGTCGCGGCAGCGCTGCGCCATCTTGACGGTTTCCTGGATGCCGCAGTGCCCGTCGGTGGGGCTGTTGGACGGATTGACCCAGGTGCGCAGGCTGATCGCGGTGATGCCGTAGCTCTTGAGGATGGTGAACAGATCCTGCCGCTGGCCCGACTTGTTGAGCCAGTAATAGCCGTTGGCCTCCATCTGCGGCATCCAGCTGATGTCGGCGCCCTTGACGAACGTCGCCGCGGCCCCGGACTGCTCGGCAGGGGCGGCCGACGCTCCCGGGCCCAGGCTGCCCGTGCCCAGCGCGAGAGCGCCGGCACCGGCGGCGGCGCCGATCAGCAGACCGCGCCGTGAAACGCCGCCGGTATTCGTCGTTTCGGTCATGGCGAAGCTCCTCTTCCTGGATGCGGTTTCTCAGGCGGGTCGAGCGACATCCTCGCGTTCGGTGGTGGCTTCGGGGCATGACACAGCGCCCCTGGCTTCAGCGGGGATGGGTGGAGAAAGGTCAGCGAGAAGCAGGGAGGTCAGGAGAGGCAACGGATGCCGGGCAGCGTCGCGGAAGGAGACACGCTCGTCTGCGAGAGCGCGGCTTTCCTTGACTCCGAGGGGGCGTTCGCGGTCATTCGATCTCCCTTGATCGACGACATGACGAACCGAGTACGAGCTGGTTCTGTGAACGTACACACTCGACCACACACGGTTCTGTGAAGATAGAACCGCATATGCGAGCTTGTTTCAAGACTCTAACCAAAATTTCTGTGAACGTGCACAGTCGGACCCCAGGTGGCCGATACCGGCGCGTGGCGCTGAGCCGGCGACCGCGGTTTCAGGTTGAGTCGCGGACGACGAGTTCGGTCGGCAGGATCACCGTGGCGGGCCCGTCTCCGTTGATCTGGGCCAGCAGGAGGCGCACCATCACCTCGCTGATGCGGTCCCACGGTTGCCTGATCGTGGTCAGCGGCGGATGAGCGCCGAGCGCGATCGGTGCGTCGTCGAATCCGCCGACGGCGATGTCCTCGGGCACTCGGCGGCCCGCCCGTTCGAGGGCCGTCAACGCGCCGAGGGCCATGAGATCCGAGGCGACGAAGACCGCGTCGAGCTCCGGCGCGCGGGCGAGCAGCCGCTGCATGCACGCCTCGCCACTCTCCCGGCTGTAGTCGCCGATCTCCACCAGCCGCTCGTCGTAGGCGATGTCGTATTCGGCGAGTACCTCGCGATAACCTGCCAGCCGTTCCAGCCCGCCGGGAGTGTCGTCGGGCCCGGCGATGGTCGCGACATGCTCGCGACCGGATTCGAGCAAATGGCGCACCATGTCTTTGGCGCCCTCACGGTCGTCGACGGCCACGTAGGACAACGCGCCGCGCTGGCCCAGCGGCTTGCCGCAGCACACGAGCGGGAGGTCGACACGACGCAGATGATCGATCATCGGGCTCCCGCGGTGCGTGGAGACCAGCAGGACGCCGTCGACGGGGCTCGCCGAGAGGTAACGGGAGACTCGGCGGCGTTCGGCGTCGGTACCCGCCGTTATCAGGACGAGCGGGACATCGTGCTCGGCCAGTGCCTGAGTGCAGCCACGCAGCAGGGTCGTGAAGTTGGGGTCCTCGAAGAACTTGTCCTGCGTTTCCGACAGCAGGAACGCCACCGAGCCCGCGCGCTGGGTGACCAGGCTCCTGGCCGCGCGGTTCACCACGTAGCCGAGCTTGCGGATGGCGGTGTTGACCGCTTCCTGAGCGGCGGGGCTGACGTTGTGCCCGCCCTGCAGCACGCGGGAGACGGTGCCACGGGAGACCCCCGCCTCCGCGGCGACGTCGTGGATGGTGGGCGGGCGCTTGGCCTTTCCCCTCGCACGCCTGTGCGGTGTTGTGTCCGTCATCGGCCCCTCATCTGTCGCGACTCCTGGTCACGACTTTACGGCTCCGGAGAGCAGATCGACGCGCCAGTAGCGCTGGAGGCTCAGGAACAGCGCGATCAGCGGGATGATCGAGAGCAGCGCCCCTGTGATCACGAGCGTGTAGAGAGCGGGAACGCCGGCACCTTGCTGAAGGAGGCTGTAGAGGCCGACGGTGACAGGGAACAGCTTGTCTTCACCGAGCATGATGTAGGGCAACAGGAAGTTGTTCCAGATCGCGACGAACTGGAAAAGGAAGATCGTCACCAGCCCCGGCCGCATCATCGGCAGCGCGATCGAGGTGAACAACCGCAGCTCACGCACGCCGTCGACGCGCGCGGCTTCCAGCACCTCGTCCGGCAACGCCGCCGCGGCGTAGACCCTGGCGAGATAGATGCCGTACGGGCTGAGGACGCCGGGCAGCAGTACCGACCAGTACGTCCCGGCGAGGCCGACCTTGGCCAGCAGCAGGTATTGCGGCACGGCCAGGGTGATCGGCGGCATCAGCACCCCGGTCAGGAGCACCGCGAAGATCAGGCTCCGGCCGCGGAACGGGAACTTCGCCAGCGCGTACCCGCTCGCGGCGGACACCGCGGCGGACAGCAGCGCGCCGAGCCCGGCGTACAGGACGGAGTTGGCCATCCATCGCCAGAACACTCCGCCCCGGTAGGCCGTCAGGTCGGCCAGGTTGTCCCACAGTCCGGTACCCGGCAGGAAGGTGAAGGTACTGAACAGCTCGTCGCGGCTCTTCGTCGCCGCCATGACCACCCACAGCACGGGGATCAGGCAGTAGACCGTGCCCAGTAGCAACACCGACGTCGGCACCCACGAGGTCCGGCGGGCGGTCCGCGGCTCCGGCGGTGTCGCGTTCACGGCGTGGGCTCCCTGGTGCGCCGGCCGGCCAGGCTGAGAAACCCGAAGGACACCACGAGCGTGACCACCGCGATCACCACGGCGGTCGCGGCCGCCGAATGCGTCCCGCCTTGGACGAAGGCGTCGCGGTAGACCTTCATCAGCGGGCTCCAGGTGGAACTCAGCGAGTTCGTCAGCGGGCTCAGCGTCATCGGTTCGGCGAACACCTGCAGCGTCGCGATGGTCGAGAAGAAGAAGGTGAGCACGAGCGCGGGCATCACCATCGGGATCTTGATCCACAGCGCGATCCGGGTCTCCGAGCAACCGTCGAGCCGGGCGGCCTCGTACAGTTCGGCGGGGATGGCCCGCAGTGAGGTGTAGATGACGATCATGTTGAAGCCCGTGCCGCCCCACACCGCGATATTGGCCAGCGCCAGGTACAACCCGTCCCCGTGCAGCAGATCCGGTCCGCTCAGACCTGCCGCCCGCAGCAGGAAGTAGCCGGGACTGATGCTCGGCAGATACAGGAAGCCCCACAGCAGCGAGGCGATGATGCCGGGCACGGCATAGGGCAGGAAGATGGCGAGCCGGGACACCGCCCGGCAGCGCGTTCGCGCGTTGTCCAGCAGCAACGCGAAAAGCAAGGCCAGGCCGAGCATCAAGGGCACGAGCGTCGCACCGTAGCGCAGTACCCGGCCCGCGCCCGCCAGCAATTCGGGATCGGACAGCGCTGCCGAATAGTTGCTCAACCCAGCCCACACCTCCTCGCGGGCCTTCGTGCCGAGGCCGAGGCCTTTCACCTGGAAAGTGTGCAGGCTCAAGTAGATCGCGTAGCCGATCGGCAGGGCGAACAGAAGTCCGAACAGTACGATCGCGGGAGCGAGGAAACCATACGGCGCAAGCCGTCTGGCGGTGCGGGGAGACGCCATGGCACTTCCTCGGGACGTCGGGACGGGCCGGTCAGCCCTCTACCTTGAAGCCGTTCTTCCGCATGTCGCCGACCGAGGCTTCCTGTACGGCTTTGAGCGCGGAGAGGAAGCTCGACTTGTCCTGGGCGGCCTTGCCGAAGGTGTCTTTGAACGCCGAGTACGCGACGTTGACGTTCGGGCCCCAGCCCGCCGCGGCGGTGCCCTTGGCGATGGCCGCGGCCAGCCGGTAGTACTCGGGCTGGTTGGGGAAGAACTCCGGAGTGGTCAAGGCGCCCCCGGTCTGCGCGGCGGTGGCCGCCGGATAGACGCCCGCTTCCTTCACCAGCGCGGCGATCGCCGTGGGGTCGGTGTTCAGCCAGGTGACGAACTTGGTGGCGGCCTCGGCCCGCCCCTTCTTCGCCGCGCCGGCGGTGACGCCGGTGGCCGAGCCGCCCCAGCTGCCGGTCTTGCCCGCACCGGCCGTCCACTGTGGAAGCGGCGCCATCTTCCATTTCCCCTTCGTGGCCGGGGCGGCGGTGGTCAACGTGCCGGGTGCCCAGACCCCGCTCACCCAGGCGAGCTGGGTGCCGTCGTCGAGTGCCTTGTTCCAAGCGGGGGTGTACATCGGCTGGTTGTCGATCACTCCCTCCGCCACCATGTCGCCCCAGAACCCGGCGACCTTGCGGGACGCCTCGTCGTCGATGGCGACCTTCCAGGTGTCGCCCGAGGTCGTCCACCATGTCGATCCCGCCTGCTGCGCCAAACCGGCGAACAGGCCGCCGTTGTTGCTGGAGAAGGTGGTCAGCGCACGGTCGGGCGCCTTCCGCTTGAGGTCCCGCGCGGTGTCGGCGAACTCCGCCCACGTCGTCGGCACTCGCAGACCGTAGTGCGCGAAGAGGTCGTCGCGGTAGAAAAGGGCGAGCGGTGCGATGTCCTGCGGGATCGCGTACACCGCGTCCGATCCCAGGGTGGCCTGGCTCCAGACGTTCTCCGCGAACTTGCCTTTGGCGTCGCCCACGAACGGCGCGATGTCGGCGAGGACGTCATGGGAGACCAGCGTCGGGATCATCTGGTATTCCGCCTGCACGAGGTCCGGCCCCGTGCCCGCCCGCTCCGCGGTGATGACCTTGGGGATCAGGTCGTCGCCGCCTGCCTGCTTGTGCACGGTGACCTTGACATCGGGGTGGCCGGAGTTCCACAGCCGGAGGGCGTTCTCCATGTTGGGCGCCCAGGACCACAGGGTCAGCTCGATCGGTCCGGCCGCCGGGTCGGGCTGATCGCCACCGTCGCATCCCGTGAGGGCCAGTGAGCCGAGCAGGGCGATTGCTGCGAGGGCGGCGCGACGATGCATCCGGTCCTCCGGAGTCAGGTGATGGGAGTCATCACTGTGCACGTACACAGTACGGTTTCCCGGCTGACTCTTGTCAAGAACAGGATATCTGCGGTTACCTTGGTGAACTTGAGAGCACCAATCTGTGCACGATCACAGAAACTGGGGGCGCGGATGGCGGCGCAGTGGCCGGTCGGATTGGACGCCCTGGCGTACGGCGGTGATTACAACCCCGAGCAATGGCCGAAGACCGTGTGGCGGGAGGACGTGCGGCTCATGCGCGAGGCCGGCGTGACCATGGTCAGCATCGGGATCTTCACCTGGTCGTTGCTGGAGCCCGAGCCAGGCCAATACGACTTCGGGTGGCTGGATCATCTGCTGGATCTGGTGCATGACTCTGGGATCCGGGTCGCACTCGGAACGCCGACGGTCGTTCCGCCCGCCTGGTTCTACCAGCGAAACCCCGAGGCGCTCCCCGTGACCCGCGAGGGCGTGCGTCTCGCCTTCGGCAGCCGTGGCGCCATCTGCCACAGTTCCGCCGCGTATCAGCAGGCCATCGTCTCGATCGCCGAGCAGCTCGGTCGTCGTTACGGTAGACACCCCGCCGTGGCGCTGTGGCATGTCCACAACGAGTACGGCGTCCCCGTCAGCGCGTGCTACTGCGATGCCACCGCCGCCGCGTTCCGCCGGTGGCTGGCCGACCGCTACACCACGCTCAAGGAACTCAACGAGGCTTGGGGCACGACGTTCTGGGGTCAGACCTACAACTCCTGGACTCAGGTGCAACCACCGCGGCTGACACCGACGGCGTGCAACCCCGCGCAGCAACTGGACTGGGCGCGGTTCACCAGCGACGAACTGCTGGAGAACTTCATCCGGGAGCGGGACGTGCTCCACGCCCTGTCACCCGGCATCCCGGTCACCACGAACTTCCAAGCGGCGTTGTCCCAGTGCGAGTCACTGGACTACTGGGCTTGGGCGCGCGAAGTCGACGTCGTCACCAACGACCATTACCTCGTCGCCGAAACCGATCGGAACCACATCAACCTCGCCATGTCCGCCGATATCACCCGCTCCTTGGCGAACGGACGGCCATGGCTGCTTCTGGAACACTCCACCGGCGCGGTGAACTGGCAGCCCCGCAACATCGCCAAACGGCCAGGGGAGATGGGCCGGAACAGCCTGGCGCACGTGGGGCGCGGCTCGGACGGTGCGATGTTCTTCCAATGGCGCGCTTCCCGCATCGGCGCCGAGAAGTTCCACTCGGCGATGCTGCCCCACGCGGGAACGGAAAGCCGGATCTGGCGGGAGGTCGTCCGGCTCGGCCGTGCCATCGGCGCGCTCGCCCCGGTCCGCGGCAGTCGCGTGGTCGCGGATATCGCGATGCTGTGGGATTGGCAGTCCTGGTGGGCACAACGCCTGGAATGGCGGCCGAGCGTCGATCTCGACGCCCGGGAACGAGCCGACGCATGGTACGCCGCCGCCTACGACCGGCACCTCACGGTCGATTTCGCGCATCCCGATGCCGAGCTGAGCGGCTATCCGCTGGTCGTCGTTCCCGCCCTGTACACGATGTCCGAGTCCGTCGCGGCCAACCTCCGGCGGTACGTCGAAAAGGGTGGCGTCCTGGTCGTGTCGTGCTTCTCCGGAATCGTCGACGAACGAGACGTCGTGCACCCCGGACCCTACCCTGGCGCGCTACGCGACGTGTTGGGCTTGACGGTCGACGAGTTCACCCCATTGCTCGAGGGGGAGCGAGTCCGGTTGGACAACGGAACGACCGCGGATATCTGGGCCGAGGTCATCACGCTCGAGGGCGCCGAACGGATCTGGTCCTATACGAACGGTCCGGCCGCCGGACACCCCGCGGTCACCCGGCACACGACCGGACGCGGCACAGCCTGGTACGTCTCGACCTGCCTGGGCCAAGACGGTCTCGTCACCGTGCTGCGGCAGGCCGCCGCGGACGCGATGCTGCCCGGCCGGGACCTGCCCCGCGACATCGAAGTCGTCGAGCGCGCCGGGATTGAAGGCCGGTACCTGTTCGTGATCAACCATTCCGACGAGGAAACCACGGTCCCCGTCACCGGCCCGGCCACCGAACTGCTCACCGGTGAAAACGTCACCGCGCACATCCAGGTACCGGCCGGTGAGGTCCGTGTCGTCGCCCGAACCATCTGGAGTGAACGATGAGAACTGTCACGACGGTCATCCGTGTCTTCCTGGTCGTACTGGCCATGGTGGTCTCCATGGCGGTGGTCACCGTCCCGGTGAGCACCGCGGCGGCCGCGACGACCTACTTCGTCGCCCCGAACGGCGATGATGCCGCGGCGGGGACGCAGGCTGCTCCGTGGGCCTCGATCGCCCGTGCGCAACAGGCCGCTCGGCCAGGGGACACGGTCTACTTCCGGGGCGGCACCTATGCCTACACCCGTGCCGAGAGCGGTTGCCCGAGTCAAACGGCTCAAGTCAACGCGATCACCCTGGGCAAGAGCGGTGGCGCGGGCAACCCGATCCGCTACTGGGCCTATCCGGACGAGAAGCCGGTGTTCACGTTCTCCGGCATGAAGGACGACTGCCGGATCAAGGGCTTCAACATCTCCGGCAGTCATCTCCACCTCAAGGGGCTGGAAGTGGTCGGCGTGCCGCAGAACAACAACCGGAACCATGAGTCATGGGGACTCTGGATCTCGGGAAACGACAACATCTTCGAGCTGATCAATACCCATCACCACATGGGTGCCGGCCTGTTCATCAGCGGCGGGAGCGGCAACCTCGTGCTGAACTCGGACTCTCACGACAACTACGACCGGCGCAGCTCCAACGGGGCGGGGGAGAGCGGCGACGGGTTCGGCTCGCACTACACACCGGCAGGCCGGGCCTCGAACGTGTTCCGTGGTTGCCGCGCGTGGTGGAACTCCGATGACGGGTTCGACCTCATCTCCACTTACTCGCCCGTGCTCATCGAGAACTCCTGGGCCTGGCGCAACGGTTACGTGCCGGGGACGACGACGGGCGCCGGCAACGGAGCCGGCTTCAAAATGGGCGGCTTCGGCGGCGAGTACGACGCCAGGGCGGTCAAGCACACCGTCCGTTTCTCGGTCGCGTTCCTCAACAAGGCCGCGGGCTTCTACGCCAACCATCACCCGGTGGCCAACGACTACTTCGGCAACACCAGCTACGGCAACCGCCCCGACTTCGACATGAGGGGGATCAACTCGAGTGGTGCCTCGGTAGGCAAAGGCAACCTGCGCAACAACCTCGCATACACCGGCACGCTGGTGGCGAACATGAACGGCACGACGGCCTCGCACAACTCCTGGGACCTCGGGGTTCCCTTGTCGGACGCGCAGTTCCGCAGCGTTTCGACCACGGGCTGGAACGCGCCCCGCCAAGCGGGCGGCGACTTGCCTGTCCTGCCCCATCTCCGTCTGGCCGCGAACAGCGCCCTGATCGACAAAGGCACCGACGTCGGCCTTCCCTACAACGGGAAGGCGCCTGATCTCGGCGCCTTCGAGCAGACCGTATCGCTTTCCCGGATGAATGAGGAAAGGTGACATCATGAAGCGAACAGTCCGTGCGGTTGCGCGGCGTTGGGGATTGCCGGCAGCCGTGGTGCTGCTCGTGGCGGCAGCCGCACCGTTCTCGGCGCCCGTCGCCGCGGCGGGCCCGGCGACGGACAGGGGCCTCAAGACACTGGTCGCCGACTACAAGACGCGCGTTCCGGCCAAGTACACAGTGGATTCCTGGGCACCCTTCGCCAAGGCTTTGACCACCGCGACCGACGTCGCCGTCCGCGCGTCGGCCACCGCTTCGGAAGTCGCCACCGCGAAGACGGCTCTGATGACCGCCGCCGCCGGGCTGAAGGCTGCCGACGAGGGAACGTTCCAGACGATCACGAACAACACGTTCTGGAACGACACCGAGGGAAACCCCATCTATTCGCAGGGCGGTGGCGTAGTCAAGTTCGGCGACACCTATTATTGGTACGGCGTGCACTACACCGGCGCAGAACTCTACCGGGCGAATCCGACGAGGCTGTACAACAACGACGTCACCTTCGTTTCGATCCCGGTGTACTCCTCGAAGGACCTGGTGAACTGGAAGTTCGAGAATCGTGTCGCGACGCGGTCCACCGGCGTGGGCAGCGGCGCCACCCTGGGTGGTGCGGGCTGGGTCGGCCGCCTCGGTGTCTCGTACAACGAGAACACCGGCAAGTACGTGCTCGCCGTGCAGATGTGGCATACAGGCAGGGGCGGGCATGGAGTTCTCCTGCTGCAGGGCGACTCGCCCACCGACAATTTCGACTACGGCTACTTCCAGACCCAGATCGCGAACTCGCCGACGACCGGAACCGGGGACCAGACCGTCTTCACCGACGACAACGGCAAGGACTACCTGATCTTCTCCAATCGCGAAGGGCGTTCTCGCGCCTTCGTCGCCAAGCTCAGGGAGTCAGACTCGCTGCGGGTGGAGCCCGCTGTGCTGATCGGCACCAACTCCTCCGGCCGCGAAGGCAACGCCATGTTCAAGCTCGACGGCAAGTACTACCACGCGGCGTCGGACCTGCACGGCTGGAACACTTCGGTGACGCACGTCCTCGAGTCGACCGGTGGCGACATCCAAGGCTCGTACTCGGGGGAGTACACCCTCGCCGGCACCGAGATGGACTACAGCCACGTGACCCAGACCGGGTTCTTCGTGACGGTCAAAGGCACCAAACAGAACACGGTCATCTTCGCCGGTGACCGCTGGGCGGATTTCGCATGGAACGGTATCGGCTACAACCAGTGGATGCCGGTGACCAAGAGCGGCGCGAGGCCTCGGTTCCACTCGGTGAGCCAGTGGCAGTTCAACGCCACGACGGGGGAGTGGCGGATCGGACCGCAGAACAACTACCTCCTCAATCCCGACTTCCAAGCCGATCGCATCATCGTGCCGCAGGTGACCGGGTGGACCAATTTCCGGGAGACCGGCCCGAGTTCGATCGTGACCAATGTCAACGGTGGGGCGAACGGAAGTCGCTTCGGACTGCGGGTGGGCGCGTCGCAATCCTATGCGGGTGGTGTGCGACAACGGATTACGGTGCCGGCGGGTACTTACCAGCTGGCCCTTTCCGCCAAGACATCGGGACAGCTCAGTGCCGCACAGGTCACGGTCACCGATGCCACGGGTAGTGCTCGCACGCTCGGCATCCCGCCGTCCAGTGGTTGGACTCGCCGCGAACTCGGCACCATTCCGTTGTCCGCGGGCGCCGTGACCGTCACCGTGCGCGCGGCGAGCGGCAACGGATACCTTTTCGTCGACGGCTTGTCACTCGTCAAGGTGCCCGACGGCGGATCGTCGCCCTCCTGAGGCCGATCTGAAGGTGCGCCCTTGCACGGCAGAGGGTCGGGTGGAAGGCGTCTCGAAGGCCCCCTTTGGTCCACCGTCTCAAAGGGGGCCTTCAGGACACAGCCGCGCGTAGCCGGGTGGGCACGATCCCTGGTCAGCCTGGACTCGCGGCGCGCGGGCGGATGTCGCCAGGGTGCCGGTGTGCGACGAACTGCTGCTACCGAAGTCCCGCCATGACGGCGTCGATGATGCCCTGCTGGGTCACCGCGTACGAGCGCCGGTCGAACAGGCCGAAGCCGTAGCGTCCGTTCGCGCCGTTGTCCCAGTACACGGAGACCGCTCCGTACTTCTTCGAGGTGGACACGATGGCGCGGGCGAAGTCCGCGCGGTACCTGTTGTTGGAGGAATCGAACGACGACTTGTCGATCGACCCGTATTCGCCGACGACCACCGGATACCCGCGCGTGACGAACTTGTCGTACATCAGCTTCAGCTGGGAGTCCAGGTAGTCCTCCTGCCCCCAGGTGGACTTCTTCGCCGGGTTGGTCGCCGCCCGGCCCCACTGTGTGATGGTGCCGCTTTCCTCCCCGGCGAAGTCCCACGGGCTGTAGTAGTGAACGGAGATCATGATCCGCTGTTCGGTGCTGGGGATGGAAGGGGACCGATACTGGTCGGTCGGCAGCGTGAAGCCGTAGTTCCCGGCGGTGTAGTCGATGTTGGTGTTCCAGCCGGGGACGAGCAGCCACCTCGTGGTGTTGTTCCCACCTGCTTTGCGCACCGTGTCGACGAAGATCTGGTTGTAGGCGTTGATGTTCGAGTAACACGGCTGGGTCGGGCGGCCGAACTGCCCGTCGAACTCCTCGTTCATCGATTCCAGGATCAGGTGCTGGTCATAGCCTTGGAACCTGGTCGCGATCTGCTGCCAGACCTTCTGGTACTTGGCCTTGATCGCCGCCTGGGCGGACGAATCGCAGATCAGCCACGAGCCGTTGATGGTCTTGTAGCCGTCGCCGTGCATGTTGATCAGCACGTAGAGGCCGCGGTTGTAGGCATAGTTCACGACTTGCTGGATCCGGTTCAGCCAGCCTGGGCTTATGGTGAAGTCCGGCCCTGGTCCTATGTTGTTCAAATAGGAGACCGGAATGCGAATCGTTTTGAATCCGGCCGCTTTGACCTTGTCGATGAGTGCTTGCGTCACCGTGGGCTGGCCCCAGGCCGTTTCGCTGGGATATCCGTTCGAGTTGGCTTCCAGCTGGTTTCCCAGATTCCAGCCCGCGCCCATGTCCGCCACGATCTGGGCGGCGTTGAGCTGCATTCTTGTCTCGGCTGATGCCTGACTTGCCACGCCGGAGAAGGATCCGGTGGCCGCCATGGCGGCGGCAAGGAGAGCGACTCTGATCTTTCTTGCTCGCGAACCCATAGGTCGTTTACTCACTTTCGGTGAGGTATGTGCCTTGTGGCTGGCATCGTGATTCCTGCGAAAAGCGACTTCGCGCGGATGGGATGCGGGGCAGTTTCGAAGCGCTTCGACAACTATGGCACCCGTCACATCGAAGGTCAAGATTTCGCCCGTCTACGCCGCACTGTGCCGGGGCGGTGTCAGTGCCGTGTCAGCGCCGTGTCAGGACGCCAGGTGATGGTGGGCGGCATGAACGAAGCGGGCACGGGTGGCACCCCGAAAGTGACTACGTCCGACACGGAAACGGGCAACTTCATCTCGAGGTTCCTCTCGCAGGTGATCGGGGACAAGCGGCGATGGCGTCAGTACAAGGCGCGCGTGAAGCAGCTTCCGCCGGACTACCGGGCGGCAGTCGACGGGATCGAGCGGTACCTGATGCACTTCGGGCCGACGGACGGCGAGAGTGCGACTTCGCTGTTCGAGGAGGTCGCCGACCTGTTCGAGCGGGCCGCGGCGGACGGGGCGCCGATCCGCCGGATCGTCGGGAACGACCCGGTGGAATTCGTGGACGCGCTGATCCGGAACCACGAGAAAGGCGGCTACGTCGCCCGGGAGCGGGAACGGCTGATCGGGGCCATCGACCGGGCCGCTGGGAAAGAGAACGGGGGCACCCGATGACGACACGGCAAGCCCGGGCGATCGAAGTGCGGGGTCTGGAGAAGTCCTACGGGACACTGAAAGTCCTGCGCGGTGTGGACTTCGGCGTGGAGAAGGGCAGTATCTTCGCGCTGCTCGGCTCCAACGGGGCGGGCAAGACCACCGTCGTGCGGATCCTGTCCACCTTGCTCAAGGCGGACGCGGGAACGGCGGGGATCAACGGGTTCGACGTCGCCACCCAGGCGGCGGACGTGCGGGAGTCCATCAGCCTCACCGGCCAGTTCGCCGCCGTCGACGAAATCCTCAGCGGCCGGGAGAACCTCGTGCTCGTCGCCAAGCTGCGGCATCTGAAGCAGCCGGGCAAGATCGCCGACGAACTGCTGGAGCGGTTCTCGCTGACCGACGCGGCCGCGCGGAAGGCGTCGACCTATTCCGGCGGCATGCGCCGGCGGCTGGACATCGCCATGAGCCTCATCGGGAACCCGTCGGTGATCTTCCTGGACGAGCCGACCACCGGCCTCGACCCCCAGGCGCGCGTCGAGGTGTGGCAGGCGGTCAAGGAACTCGCCGGACGGGGCACCACGGTGCTGCTCACGACGCAGTATCTGGAGGAGGCCGAGCAGCTCGCCGACCGGATCGCGATCCTGCACGAAGGCCGGATCATCGTGAACGGCACCCTCGCCGAACTCAAGCGGCACCTGCCGCCGGCCAAGGTCGAATACGTCGAGAAACAGCCGACCCTCGAAGACGTCTTCTTCGCCATTGTCGGTGACGGCCGCAAGAGCGGCGCCGTCCGCACGGAAAAGTAAGGGAAACGACGATGGCCACTCATGTCCTCGGCGACACCACTGTCCTGACCGGACGGTCCCTGCGTCACATCACCCGCAGCCCGGACACCATCATCACGACGGCGGTCATGCCGGTCGCCATGATGCTGATGTTCGTCTACGTGTTCGGCGGCGCGATCAACACCGGGTCGGGTTCGTACGTGAACTACATGCTGCCCGGCATCCTGCTGATCACGGTCGCCTCGGGCGTCGCCTATACCGCGCTGCGGCTCTTCAACGACATGAAGGGCGGGATCTTCGAGCGCTTCCAGTCCCTGCCGATCGCCCGGTCGGGTGTGCTGTGGGCGCATGTGCTGACGTCGATGGTCGCCAACCTGATCTCGCTCGTGATCGTCGTGGGCGTCGCGCTCCTCATGGGCTTCCGGTCGAGCGCGGGAGTGACGGCCTGGCTCGCCGTCACCGGCATCCTGCTCCTGTTCACCTTGGCGCTGACGTGGATCGCGGTGATCGCCGGTCTTTCGGCGAAGACGGCGGAAGGCGGGAGCGCGTTCTCCTACCCGCTGATCTTCCTGCCGTTCCTCAGCTCGGCGTTCGTGCCCACCGGCACCATGCCCGGCCCGGTGCGCTGGTTCGCCGAGCACCAGCCGGTCACGTCGATCGTGAACGCCATCCGCGCCCTGTTCGCGCGGCAGCCGGTCGGGGACGACATCTGGATCGCGCTCGCCTGGTGCGTCGGGATCCTCGTCGTCGCGTACTTCTTCGCCACGGTCACCTACCGCCGCAAGGTCTCCTGAAGGGCGCTTTCCCCGCATCGCATGCGGTGAAGGGCGCTTTCCCCGCATGTGATGAGGGGAAAGCGCCCTTCAGCTCCTGCCGGTGCCCATTCCGTGCCACAGCAGGTCCACGAGGTTCGCGACGTCGCGTCGCCACTCGCCGTCCGGATCGAGGTAGAGCAGGCCGCCCAGTCCGCGCAGCACGGTCTCGGGCGCCAGGTCCGCGCGGACGGTGCCGGCCTCGACGTTGGCCTTCAGCAGGGTGGCGACCGCGCCGACCATGGCCTCGTAGGCGTTCGCGGGCAGCTGCCCGCGTGAGGCCGTCGCGGTGCGCAGGGCGTCGGCCAGGCCGCGCTTGGTCATCATGTAGTGCGCCAGGTGATCGGTCGTCCAGACCCGGAAGGCCTCTTCCGGGGCGTGCTCCTTGAGCAGCTTCGGCACGACGTCGACGAGCTGGCTCACTTCGCGGCGGTAGACCGCCAGGATGAGGGCCTCCGGGGTGGGGAAGTGCCGGTACACCGTGCCGACCCCGACCTCGGCCTGCTTCGCGATGGCGTTGAACGAAACCTCGCCCGAGCGGGCCAGTGACTTCGCCGCCGTGGCGAGGATGCGCTCGTGGTTGCGCCGGGTGTCCGCACGCCGGGGGCTGACCGATCCCGTCGTCATGGTCTCTCCCGTCCGCCGATCCCTTCACCGTGAATGTAGCCGAGGGACCCGCGCGACCTGGAGCGACTCCAGGAAAAGCGGCGTTGCGAAGCGGATTGCGATCCGATAGCGTGAAAAACGAAGCGGATGAATATCCGGTTCATTCCGAGACCGGCTCACCCACCACAAACCTACGCCGTCCGGCCACCCGGCCGCGACGATCCGCGGAAGGGACCCAGTGGACATCTCACTAGAAGTCAATGGCAGGACGGAACACCTGAGTGTCGATCCCGGTGTGACGCTGCTGGACGCGCTGCGGGAGCGGCTCGCGATCACGGGCCCCAAGAAGGGCTGTGACCGGGGGCAGTGCGGCGCCTGCACGGTGCACGTCGCCGGACGGCCGGTGCTCGCCTGCCTCACCCTGGCCGCCACCGTGAAACAGCCGGTGACCACCGTCGAAGCACTGTCCACAGGGGACGAATTGCATCCGGTGCAGCAGGCCTTCGTCGACCAGGACGCCCTGCAGTGCGGTTTCTGCACCTCCGGCCAGATCATGTCGGCGGTCGCCGCCGTCGAGCAGGACGTCCGCGACGTCCGGGAGTTCATGTCCGGCAACCTCTGCCGGTGCGCGGCCTATCCGAACATCGTCGCGGCGGTCGAGCAGGCGAGGCGGACCGATGCGACCCTTTGAGCTGACCGCTCCCGCGACCGTCGAAGCCGCGGTCGCCTCGCCGGGCACCTTCCTGGCGGGCGGGACGACCCTTGTCGACCTGATGAAGCTCGATGTCCTGGCACCCCAGCGGGTCCTGGACATCAACGAGGTGCCGTTACGCGGTATCGACACCGCCGACGGGCTGCGGATCGGCGCGCTGGAACGGATGAGCGACATCGCCGGGCATCCCGGCGTGTATCCGGTGATCTCCCGGGCGCTCCTGCTCAGCGCGTCCCAGCAGATCCGGAACATGGCCAGTATCGGCGGGAACCTGATGCAGCGCACGCGCTGCACGTACTTCCGCGACGTCGCCATGCCGTGCAACCGGCGTGAGCCCGGCAGCGGCTGCCCGGCGCTCTCGGGCGCCAACCGGATGCACGCCGTGCTGGGTACGAGCGACTCGTGCGCGGCGACCCACGCCAGCGACGTGGCGGTCGCCCTGGTCGCGCTCGACGCGGAACTCCGGCTGGTCGGCGCCACCGGGAGCCGCACCGTCGCGCTGGGCTCGTTCTACCGCCTGCCCGGGGACACCCCCGACGTGGAGAACGACCTGCGTCCCGGTGAACTGATCGCCGAGGTCGTGGTTCCGCCGCTGGAGTGGGCGGCGAACTCCACCTACGTCAAGGTGCGGGACCGCCAGTCCTACGAATTCGCGCTGTGCTCGGCCGCGGTCGCGCTGCACGTCGAGGACTCGCGCGTCGTCGACGCCAGGATCGCGGCCGGCGGCGTCGGGACCGTGCCGTGGCGGCTGCCCGAGGTCGAGGCGGCCCTGCGCGGCGCGCCCGCGACCGTCGCCGCCTTCGAAGCCGCCGCGGCGCGGGCCGGTGAAGGCGCCAGGCCGTTGTCCGCGAACGGGTTCAAGGTGCCGTTGCTGCGCCGGACGATCGTCCGCGCACTGCTCGAACTGACCGAGGGGAGCCGCTGATGACCAGCAGGGTGGACGGGCCGCTGAAGGTCACCGGCCGGGCCGAGTACGGAGCGGACCACACCTTCCCCGGGATGGCGCACGGCTATGTCGTGCTCAGCACGATCGCCCACGGCGAGATCGAGGCCATGGACGTCACGGACGCGAAGAGCGCTCCGGGCGTGCTCGGCGTGTATTCGCCGTTCGACCCGCTCGAGCTGCGCACCCCGGTGTCGCCGTTCTTCGGCGAGACGTGGGTTCCGTTGCAGGACAAGGAAGTCGCCTGCTACGGCCAGCCGATCGGTTTCGTGGTCGCCGAGACCTACGAACAGGCCCGCGACGCGGCGATGCTCGTCAAGGTCTCCTACCGGACCAGGCCCGCGCTGACGTCACTCGAAGACGGCCTCGCCTCCGCCGAAGACGCACCCGCCGCGAGGGACGGCGCGCCGCCGTCGCTGGAGGTACTCGCCCCCGGCGTCGAGTCCATCGAGGACGCGCTGGCGGCGAGCCCGGTGGTCGTCGAGGCCACGTACACCACGGCGACCCAGCATCACGCCGCGATGGAACCGCATTCCGCGGTCGCGGTCTGGGGCCCCGACGGCCTGACGATCCACAGCGGCAACCAGGGATCCGACCTGCAGGCGGCGGAGCTGGCCGGGGCACTGGACCTGAAACCGTCCGAGGTGCACGCCGTGAACCCGTTCGTGGGCGGCGCGTTCGGCGGCAAGGCCCGTACGTCCGCGCCCGCGTTCCTGGCCGCGGCGGCGGCGAGGGTCCTCGACCGGCCGGTCAAGGCCGCGCTCAGCCGGGAGCAGGTCTTCACCGCGACCGCGGGCCGGGCCGCGACCGTGCAGAAGATCGCCCTCGGCGCGGACCATGACGGCACGCTCAACGCGCTGCGGCACGACTCGTGGTGCAGCACCGCGGCGGACCGGTCGTTCGTCGAGCCGACTTCGCACGGCACGTCGCGGGAGTGGTACGCCACCCGGAATCTCGCCATCAGCCAGAAGATGGTGCCGCTGCACATCCCGCCGACCACCTTCATGCGGGCGCCCGGTGAGGCGCCCGGATCCTTCGCGCTGGAGAGCGCGATCGACGAGCTGGCGGTCGCGCTGGGCATGGATCCGATCGAGCTGCGGCTGCGGAACAACTCCACCGCGCCGCCCGGCAAAGACCTGCAATGGTCGAGCAAGCATCTCGACGAATGCTTCCGCGTCGGCGCGGCCCGGTTCGGCTGGGCGGATCGCTCGCCCGGAGGGCGGACCGACGGCGACTGGCTCGTGGGGCTGGGCACGGCCACCGCGATGTTCCCCGCTCTGCGGTTCCCGGCCACCATCGAGATCACCCTGCGGCCCGACGACACGGCCGTCGTCGCGACCAGCGGTGCGGATCCGGGAACCGGCCTGCTGACCGTACTTTCCTTGGTGGGCGCGGAATCGCTGGACATCTCACCGGACAGGGTCGTGCCGCGGCTCGGTGATTCGGCGCTGCCGTCCGGCGGGCTCTCCGGTGGTTCGACCGCCACCGCGAGCGCGGGATCGGCCATCATGATCGCCGCCGCCAAGGCGATCGACGACCTGCTGACCCTGGCGGCGGCCCCGGGCGCGCCGTTCGACGGGATGGACGTGTCCTATGCGGACGGCCGGGTTCTGGCGGGCGACCGGACGATGACCTTCGGCGAGCTGCTGCGGGCCCTGAACCGCCCGTCGATCACGGTGACCGGTTCGTCGGCCCCCGGCGAGGAGCTGACCAAGCATTCGTTCAGCTCGTTCGGCGCCCAGTTCTGCGAGGTCCGCGTGCACAGGTGGACGCGCGAGATCCGGGTGTCCCGCATGCTCGGCGTGTTCGACGCGGGCCGGATCATCAACCCGACGGCGGCCCGTAGCCAGATCATCGGCGGCATGATCTGGGGTGTGTCGGCCGCCCTGCACGAAGGGCTGGAGATCGAGGCCAACGGACGCTTCGCCAACGGTGACCTCGCGGGCTACCTGATCCCGGTGAACGCGGACATCCCCGAGGTCGGTGTCCACTTCGTCGAGTACCCGGACACCCTGCACAACTCCGTCGGCGCGAAGGGGCTGGGGGAGATCGGCACCGTCGGGATGGCGGCGGCGGTCGCCAACGCGGTCCACAACGCCACGGGCATCCGCGTCCGGCACATCCCCATCCAGATCGAGGACCTCCTCGACCAGCCGTAGGACGGCGGCCCGGGGCCTCACGCGGGGGGAGTACCCATGGACCTCACTATCGTGACGTCCATGGGTATCGACGCTTTGGTGTTCGACGTACTCGGCACGCTCGTGGACGAACCGGCGGGGATCCGCGCCGCCATCGCAGAGGTCGCCCCGCGAGCCGAACCGGACGAGCTGGTCGCGCTGTGGCAAGGCCATATCGCGACCGAGCAGCGGCGCATCGTCGGAGGCGACCGGGCCTTCGCCGCCAGCGACGTCCTCGACCGCGAAGCGGCCCGGCTGGTCGCTGAAGCATCCCGAGGAGAGCTGTCCCAAAAGGACAGAAAAGCGCTCGCCACGGCGGGACAACGGCTGCCGCCTTGGCCGGACACTGTGGAAGGGCTGGCCCGGCTCGCGGAACACCACCCCTTGATCGGCTTGTCCAATGCCTGCCGGTCAACCCTGCTCCGGATCAACGCCAACGCGGGTCTCCGCTGGCATCAGGCGCTCTCCGCCGAAGAGGCACGGACCTACAAGCCGGATCCGGCGGTCTACGAACTGGCCGTCAAGGTGTCCGGTGCCCCGCCGGATCGGCTGCTGATGGTCGCCGCCCACGCGTGGGACCTGCGGGGTGCGCAGCGCGTCGGGCTGCGCACCGCCTACGTCGCCAGGCCTGTCGGTGATCCGCCGTCACCGGCCGATCACTTCGACTTCCACGCCGAGAATCTTCTCGATCTGGCCGCCCAGCTGGGCGAACGCGGGAGGTGATCAGAGCAGGGGCCCGGCGGCCGTCGCCTGACGATGGGGAGCGCCGCAGGAGTCGCGGACGATCAGGCGGGTGGGCAGCAGCACCGGCTCCGGCGCCGCCGCGTTCTCGATCATGCCCAGCAGCGCCCCGGCCGCCGCGGTGCCGAACTCCGCCTTGTCCTGGGCGACCGTGGTGAGCGCGGGGTCGACCAGTGCCGCGACCTCGATGTCATCGAAGCCGACGATGGCCAGGTCGTCAGGCACCCGTAGCCCGGCCGCGCGGGCGGCGAGCAGGGCGCCGATCGCCATTTCGTCGCTGGCGGCGAACACCGCCGTCGGCGGGTTCTCGCGGGCGAGCAGCCGCCGCATCCCGGCGAAGCCGCTTCCGCGGTAGAAGTCGCCGGTGACCACGTAGTCGTCGCGCACCGGCAGGCCCGCGTCCGCCAGTCCCCGCAGATAGCCCTCGGTGCGGGCGGTGGCGGGCGCGTTGCCGTGCGGGCCGGTGAGCGTGGCGATCCGTTCGTGCCCGAGCGCGGCGAGATGCCGGACGGCTTCGCTCGCACCGGCGGCGTTGTCCGAAGTCACGTACGTGGCCTTCGGCCCCGAAACGGCCACGTCGAGCGCGACGCACGGCAGCCCGGACTGGGCGAACGCGGTGAACGCCTCGGCGTCCGAGCCGCTGTCGATCAGCACCAGTCCCGCCAGGTGGTGGCGGCGCGTCATGCCGACGTAGGCGATCGGGTCGGCGAGGGAGACGCCGGCGGTGCGGTTGCGGGCGTCGTCGCTCGTGGCGAGCAGCAGCAGGTGGTAGCCGTGCGAACTCAACGCTGATTTGAGGCCCAGCAACAGATCCTGCAGGAACGGATGCCGCCAGCCGGGGCGGCGGTGGTCGGTGTCCCAGACCAGCCCGATCATCGCCGACCGCTGCCGCGACAGCGCCCGCGCCGATTCGTTCGGCGAGAAATCGAGCTCACGGGCGACGCGTTCGACGCGTTCCCGGGTCGGCGCGCTGACCGTGGTGGGGCGGTTGAAAACCCGCGAGACGGTGGCGACGGAGACCCCGCAGAGCTGGGCGACCTCGCGGGCGGTGACCATGCTGACCTCCTGGCGTGTAACCGGTTACATCTCTAGCACATGATCTCCTACAGCGAAAACGCTCAGTGCCGTTACAAGTTCGTTACTTGACTGTTCAACGTTGGGAGCGCTCTCATGGGTGCCACGTTTCCCGCCCCGGCCGGTCCCCGGCCGCGGTGTCCCCGTGCGCCCCGCAGAACAACGGAGATCTCATGCGCCCGAAAACGAGGAACCGCCGTACCCGCCTGCTCGCCGGGGTGTGCGTCACCCTGGCCGCGGTCACCGCGCTGAGCGCCTGCGGTGACGACGGCGCCGGCGGCGGCAAGATCAAGCTCAGCCTCGGCCTGTTCGGCAACTTCGGCTACAGCGAGCTGCTCAAGGAGTACCAGGCGGCGCATCCGGACATCGAGATCACCGAACGGACCGCGGCCTATTCCGACCACCACAAGAACATCGCCGCGCATCTCGCCACCGGCGGGGGAGCCGCGGACATCGAGGCGGTCGACACTGGATACGTCGCGCAGTTCAAGGCCACGCCGGACAAGTTCGTCGACCTCAACACCGTCGGCGGCGACAAGCTCAAGGATCGCTGGCTGGACTGGAAATGGTCGGCGTCGCTGGCCAAGGGCGGACAGCAGATCGGTTACGGCACCGACGTCGGCGGCCTGGCCATCTGTTACCGCCGCGACCTGCTCCAGAACGCCGGACTGCCCGCCGATCGCGACGCCGTCTCCGCGCTCTGGCCGACCTGGCAGGCGTTCTTCGACACCGGGAAGCGGTTCCAGGCCAAGGCGCCGAACGGGGTCAAGTGGATGGACGGTGGCCCGACCGTGCTCAACGCGATCGTCGGCCAGGCGCCGGTCGGGTACTACGACCAGAGCGACAAGATCGTCTTGGAGGGCAACCAGGCGCTGCGGCAGGGCTGGGACCTTGTCGTCGACGCCGTCAAGGCGAACCTGAGCGCCGGGCTGCTCTACAGCACGCCGACCTGGAACACCGGCTTCACCCAGGGCCAGTTCGCCACCGTCACCTGCCCCGCCTGGATGATGACCAAGATCAAGGACCAGGCGCCGGACACGGCGGGTAAATGGGACGTCGCGACCGTGCCCGGCGGGGGCGGCAACTGGGGCGGCTCGTACCTGACCGTCCCCAAGCAGGGCAAGCACACCAAGGAGGCCGCCGAACTCGCCGCGTGGCTGACCGCGCCCGAACAGCAGGCGAAGGTCTTCACCAGCCAGGGCCTGCTTCCCTCGACGCCGTCGCTCTACGACGATCCGAAGATCACCGGCTACACGAACCCGTTCTTCTCGGGCGCACCGGTCGGCAAGCTCTTCACCGACGCGGCGAAGAAGCTGAAGCCGCAGTACCAGGGCCCGAAGGCCGGTGACGTGCAGACGGAGTTCGGCAGCGCGATGCAGCGCGTCGAGCAGGGCAAGCAGGACGGCGCGGCGGCGTGGCAGCAGCTGGTCGGTGACGTCGCGAAGATCAAGTGATGGCGGGAAAGACGCTGAGCTTCGCCGACCGGCGGCACAACTGGGACGTCAAGCTGTCGCCGTTCGGCTTCATCAGCCCGTACTTCCTGATCTTCGGGGTCTTCGGGCTGTTCCCGCTGCTCTACACGGCGTTCGTTTCGCTGCAGCAGCGCAACCTGCTCGACGCCGAGGGCGCCACGTTCATCGGTTTCGGGAACTACGAACAGTTGCTGTTCCACGACCCGTACTTCTGGAACGCGATGGGGAACACGGTCAGCCTGTGGCTGCTGACCACGATCCCGCAGATCCTGTTCGCGCTCGGCATCGCGCACCTGCTCAACCGCCGGCTGCGCGGGCGGACGCTGTTCCGGATGGGGATGATCCTGCCGAACATCACCTCGGTGGCGGCGGTGACGATCATCTTCGCGCAGCTGTTCGGCCGGGACTTCGGCCTCGTCAACTGGGTGCTCGGCTGGTTCGGTGCCGGCCAGATCGACTGGCAGGCGGGCACCGCCAGCTCGCACACCGCCATCGCGGCGATGGTGGTGTGGCGCTGGACCGGCTACCACGCGCTGATCTTCCTCGCGTCGATGCAGGCGATCCCGTCGGCCCTGTACGAGGCCGCCACCCTCGACGGCGCCCGCGGGTGGCAGCAGTTCTGGCGGATCACCGTGCCGTTGCTGCGGCCGCAGATCATCTTCTCGACGGTGATCGCGACGACCGGGAACATGCGGCTGCTCGCCGAGCCGCTGCTGTTCAACCCCGGCACCGCCGCCGCGACCGGTGGCTCCGACCGGCAGTTCCAGACGGCCGCGCTCTACCTCTACGAGCAGGGTTTCACCAAGTACGACTTCGGCTACAGCTCGGCGATCGCGCTGGTGCTGGCGGTCGCGACGATGCTCGTCGCGGGCGTGTCGTACCTGGTGACCCGGCGCATCCAAACGGACTGAGGAGCGAAATGACCTCCGTGCTGACCCCCGCCGCGCCCGCGCCGCCGGTCCCGCCAGGGCGGGCCCGGCGGCTCGTGCGGCGGGTCGCGAGCCCGTGGACCTACGCCGCGCTGATCGCGATCCTGGCCGGTTCCGCCTTCCCGGTGTACTGGTCGCTCGTCGTCTCGTCGCAGACCCCGGAGGCCGTCGGCAGCGTGCCGCCGGTCCTGGTACCCGGCGGGCATCTGTTCGAGAACATCGCCCGCGTCTTCGACGAGACGGATTTCGCGCTGGCACTGGGGAACTCGCTCATCGTCGCGGGCACCATCACCGTTTCGGTGGTGCTGTTCTCGACGCTCGCCGGGTTCGCCTTCGCCAAGATGCGCTTCCGGGGACGGACCGCGCTGCTGCTGCTCGTGGTCGCCACCCAGGCGATCCCGACCGAACTGGGCGTCGTCCCGCTCTACATGATGATGGCCGATTTCGGCTGGGCCGGGCGGCTGGAGGCGGTGATCGTGCCCGGCCTGGTCACCGCGTTCGGCGTGTTCTTCATGCGCCAGTACTTCGAACGGGCGCTGCCGCTGGAACTGCTGGAGGCCGGGCGGATGGACGGCTGCGGATCGTTGCGGCTGTTCTGGCACGTGGCCCTGCCCACCGCCCGCCCGGCCGCGGCGGTACTCGGCCTGTTCACCTTCATGCAGGCGTGGAACGACTTCTTCTGGCCACTGGTGGTGCTGGTGCCGGAGAACCCGACCGTCCAAACCGCACTGTCCACTTTGGCCAGCGGCTACACCACCGACTACACCCTTGTGCTCACCGCCGCGACCATCGGCACCATCCCCGTCCTCGTCGTGTTCCTGCTGTTCGGCCGCCAGATCGTCGGCGGCATCATGCAGGGCGCGCTCAAGGGCTGACCCTCCCGGAGTTGACCGTGACATCCACCTTCCCGCCCGGCTTCCGCTGGGGCGTCGCCACCTCGGCGTTCCAGATCGAGGGCGCCACCCGATCCGATGGACGCGGACCGTCCATTTGGGACACTTTCGCGACCGTGCCCGGTGCGGTGGCGGGCGGCGACACCGGCGAACCGGCGGCGGACCACTACCACCACTGGCCGCGTGATCTCGCCCTGCTCACCGGCCTCGGCGTCGACTCCTACCGGTTTTCGGTGTCCTGGCCCCGGATCCAGCCGTCCGGGCGCGGCCGCGTCGAACGGCGGGGGATCGACTTCTACCGGCGCGTCGTGGAAGCGTTGCGGGCGCGGGGGATCGAGCCGTTCCTGACGCTGTACCACTGGGACCTGCCACAGGCGTTGGAGGACGAAGGCGGCTGGCGTGCGCGCGACACCGCCGAGCGGTTCGCCGAGTACGCGGCGCTGGTGCACGACGAACTCGGCGACGTCGTCGACCAGTGGACGACACTGAACGAGCCGTACCCGTGTGCGATCGCGGGTTACGGCGAAGGACGGCACGCGCCTGGTGCGCGGGAGGGGCACGGCGCCCTCGCCGCGGCCCATCACCTGCTGCTCGGCCACGGTCTGGCGACACGGGCGATGCGGGCGCAGGCGAGGCCCGGGCACCGGTTCGGGATCGTGCTCAACCAGTCGCCCGCGGTGCCGGTGTCCCCGTCGGCGGCGGACATCGCCGCGACCGCCCGGCAGGACACGCTGCTGCGCCGCCAGTTCACGGACCCGCTGTTCGGCGGCCGGTACGCGCCCGGGCTCACCGCGATGTTCGACGGCGTCTCGGACTTCTCCTTCCGCCGCGACGGAGACCTGGAGACGATCGGGCAGCCGCTCGACTACCTGGGGGTCAACTACTACTACCGGCTCCACGTCGCCGACGCGCCGCACCGCGAGCCGGACCCGGCCCGGCGCACGGCGGCCGACATCGGGGTGGACACGACCCGCCTGCCCGACGTGCCGCGGACGGGGATGGGCTGGCCCGTCGAGCCCGACGGCCTGACCGACGCCCTGGTCGGCCTGCGCGACGAATATCCGGGGCTGCCTCCGATGTACGTCACCGAGAACGGCTGCGTGTACCCGGACCTCGCCGACGAGCGGGGTTTGGTGGCCGACGACCAGCGCATCGCCTTCCTGCGCGAGCATGTCGAAGCGGCCCGGGCGGCCGTGGCGGCTGGGGTCGACCTGCGCGGGTACTTCTGCTGGTCCCTGCTGGACAACTTCGAGTGGGCGCATGGGTACAAGCACCGATTCGGGCTGGTGCACGTCGACTATCCGACCCAGCGGCGCACCCCGCGGGCCAGCTACCACTGGTACCGCGACCACATCGCGGCGCACCGCACCCCCTGATCCCGTGATGTGGGCCCTGTGGTCCTGACCGCGGGGGGCTGAAGGGGCCCTTCGCCGCATGCGATGCGGTGAAGGGCGCTTTCGCCGCATGCGATGCGGTGAAGGGCCCCTTCAGCCCACGCCACCCCGCAGCTGCCCCCGCCGCCGGGCGCGAGCGCGCACCTCAGGAGGGCTCGCGGCGGACCTGATCGGAATTGTCGGTGCCTCCCGCTAGGTTCTTCCCAGTCCCCACCGAGGCGCCCGCAAGGAGAAGATGCGTTGTCAGACTGGGAAAGAGCGAGTACGGCCAGGGTGCTGCCACCGGCCCGCCCGCGCAAGCTCGCGAAGGTCCCGTTCGTCGAACTGGCCGACGGACGGGTGCAGGGCGTGGTGTCCAGCGGATCGGACATCGGGCGGGTGTACGTCTCGTCGGTCGCCGCCGGTACGTACGAATTCGCCTGTAGTACCAACAACAATCGTCCCTGCGGTGGCGCGAGGGGCATGTTCTGCAACCATATCCTCGCGTTGCTCAACGAAGCGGCGCTGCAGTACGGCGTCGAACGGGTCGCGCGGTACCTGCGGGTGGAGGTCGCGGCCGAGGAGCTGACGGCGCAGGCCGTTTCGCAGGTCATGATCGCCGCACGTCCGTCGCAGGGGGACAGCACCGCCGCCGCGTCGGTGTTCAGCCAGTTCCTGCGGCATCTGGCGTATCTGGAGTTCGAGCCCTCGACGGCGCCGGTGCCGGAGCTGCAGTGGTTCCCGCCGACCAGGGCGGTGGGATGATGCGGATCGATCTGCTCACCGATCCCGTCGCCGGGCTGGACGAGGCTTTGGCGGCGGTCGACGCCTTCGATCACGTGCTGGTGGGCGGCTTGTCGCGGCCACAGAACGTCGCCGGGCTGACCGAACTGGCCGACGCCGTCGCGGGTTCGCCGCTGGCCGCGCGGGTCGCCGAGGCCGCCGAGAAGGCCGCCGCCGGGGCCGCGGGGGAGGAACACTTCGTTTCCCTTGCCGCGGCGAGGATCGCCGTGTTCGGCTCGGTGCACGACGCGCTGCTCACCCGGCTCGCCGAGGCCACCGGGCGCCCGTCCGGCGAGGAGGTCGTCCCGGGCACCGGGGAGGCCGGGTCACCGAATCTGCTGGCGGCCGCCCGGTCCTGGCTCTCCGATCTGGCCCGCGCCGGATGGCGGGGTCTCGAGCACGACCTCGTTTCGGCCTCGGCACCGGTGATTTCCGCGCTGCTCGCCGAACCCGGCCTGCGCCGCCCGGCCGTCCTGCTCGACGGCTTCGCGGCCGAACTCGCCGCGTCCTGTCCTGGAGCTGCGCTGGACCGCGTCCCGGTCCGGCGCTGGGGTGATCTCTGGTCACGCGGAATGCTGCTGACAGTGCCCGGCGTCGCGGCGACGCCTGTCGCCGGCACGGTGACGGGCCGCCTCCTCCCGCTCGGGGTCGACCTGCTCGAACACGCGACAGCCGCACAAGCGCAGGTCCACGCGGTGTTCGAACCGGAAGACGGCGGCGCGGCGCGGCTCGTGCGTGCGAGTGTGACGGCGCCGAAACCGGACACGGTCATCGGTGCGGGGATCTGGCAGCTGCTGCGCCCGCGGCTGTCCCTGCTCGCGGCGGTCAGCGAGGGCCGCTCGATGGACATCGTCGACATGTCGGTCACCGCGGAAGGCGATCTTCTGTGGGGGGACGAGCAGGCCCGGCCCGGTGAGGCGGCGGACGCTTTCGCCACCGCGCGGGTCGCCCTGTCCACCGCCACCGCGCCGGTGGTCGCGCCACTGGACCGGCATCCGGCGCGCATCGCCGTTCCGGTCTTCCTGGAGGGCTACACCACCGAGGGCGACGAAGACGCGCTCACCTTCGTGTTCGCCGGGAACCGCCTGGCCGTCGACACCGATCGAATCCCCGCCGCCGGTCCACTGACCCCGAAAGCGGTCGCGGGTTCCGGCGCGTGTGTCGGCCTGATCCGCTGGGACGACGGTGGCTTCCGGCTCCAGCCGCTCGCCGTCGAGACCACCGTGCGCAAGAAGACGACGGCCGTGCACGCGGGAGCGTGGGCGGGCGGCACCACGGACAAGGCCGGGGTGAAAGCCGAGAAGGCGGCCACCGACGCCGCGGCCGTACTGCGGGAACGCGCCGGAAGGCTGTTGCGGAAATGACCGAACCCGAGGACAACCGCCGCCAGGTCCTGTACTGGCGGCTGCTCGCCCGGCTCTTCGACACCAACGAGCAGGCCACCCTCGAATCGGCGGGCATGGCCGTGGTCGAGGACATCGGCCTGCCTTCCGCGGTGCTGGACCCGAACGTCGCCGTCGACTCGATCGTCCAGCGCCATCCCGGCCTCGCCGCCGAATTCGACGGGCTGATGGTCCCCGAAGCCGGGGAAGGCCGGGACAAGGCCGCGGAAGTACGGCGTGCGGCGCTGGTGTCGAAGGTGCTGCTCAACGTCTTCGCCGCGGCACCCGCCACGGTGACGGCGGGGCAGCTGTCCCGCTGGCAGGCCGACGCGGGCTGGCTCGAACGCGCGCTGGGCTGCCGTCCGGGTGAACTGCGCGGTGGCCGTCCCGGCGGGACCCCGACCGGGCTCGGCGGCACCGGCGGGGGCGGGACTCCCGATCTGAGCACGCTGCTTCCGGCGATCGGCCCGGAACTCGGTTCGATCGAGGCCGACCTCGTCAAACGGATGCGCCTGCGCGAGGTGCTCGCGGATCCCGCGCTCGCGGCGAAGCTGACCCCGAGTATGTCACTGATCGAACAGTTGTTGCGGGACAAGGACAATCTGTCCGGGGTGGCGCTGGCCAACGCCAAATCGCTGATCCGCCGCTACGTCGACGAGATCGCGGAGGTCCTGCGCACCCAGGTCGAGAAGGCGTCGACGGGCAAGGTGGACCGGTCGGTCCCGCCCAAACGCGTGTTCCGCAATCTCGACCTCGATCGCACCATCTGGAAGAACCTCACCAACTGGAGCCCGGAAGAGGAGCGGCTCTACGTCGATCGCCTGTATTACAAGCAGACCGCGAAGAAGACCACGCCACAGCGGCTCATCGCGGTCGTCGACCAGTCCGGTTCCATGGTCGACTCGATGGTCAACTGCGCCGTGCTGGCCTCGATCTTCGCCGGACTGCCCAAAGTGGACGTTCATCTGATCGCCTACGACACCCAGGCGCTCGACCTCACGCCATGGGTGCACGATCCGTTCGAAACCCTGCTGCGCACCAATCTCGGCGGTGGCAACGACGGCATGGTCGCGATGGAGCTGACCCGGCCGAAGATCGCCGAACCCGCCAACACCGTGGTGGTGTGGATCTCCGACTTCTACGAGACCCGCGTCGAGCAGCTTTTCGAGAACATGGCCGCGATCCACCGGTCCGGGGCGAAGTTCATCCCGGTCGGCTCGGTCACCAGTGCCGGCCGCGGCAGCGTGAACCCGTGGTTCCGCGAGCGCTTCAAGGATCTGGGCACGCCGGTGATCTCCGGCCACATCACCAAGCTCGTCCACGAACTCAAGACCTTCCTCACCTCCTGAACTTCCCGAAAGGCAAGACATGTCCGACGTCCTGCGCGCCCCCGCCGAACTCAAGTACGCCGAAGAGCTGGACTGGCTGGAGTCGATCGACGACAGCCCCAAACCGTTCGCCTGGCGTCTGTCCCCGAAGATGGTGCGGTTGTTCGTCCTCGGCGCCGAGCGCGCCGACGGCCTCGACCGCGAGATCTCGCAGAAATGGTTCGGCGACCGGAGCATCGTCGAACGCGCCATCGTCACGCTCGCCTCCGACCGCGGGCTGCTGCTGATCGGCGACCCCGGCACCGGCAAGAGCTGGCTCGCCGAACTGCTGGCCGCGGCGATCTCCCGCAACTCGACGCTCGTCGTGCAGGGCACGGCGGGGACCACCGAAGACCACATCAAGTACTCGTGGAACGTGTCGATGGTCATCGCGAAGGGACAATCCCGCGAGTCGATGATCCCGTCGCCGATCATGACCGCGATGGAGGCCGGATCGATCGGCCGCTTCGAGGAGCTGACCAGGTCCACCAGCGACGTGCAGGACGCGCTGATCTCGATCCTGTCCGAGAAGTACATCTCGGTGCCGGAACTGGACAGTGACGGCATCGTCTTCGCCAAGCCCGGCTTCTCCGTGATCGCCACCGCCAACAGCCGCGACCGCGGCGTCAACGATCTGTCCTCCGCGCTCAAGCGCCGGTTCAACTTCGTCCGCATCCCGGTGGTGACGAACAAGAAGAGCGAGGCGGAGATCGTCCGGTTCCGCACCGAGGAACTCCTGCGCCGCCATCAGATCGAGCTGGATGTGCCGCCGACGCTGCTCGACGTGCTGCTGCGCAGCTTCGGCGACCTGCGCGCCGCGGCGGCCTCGGCGGGCAGCGACGACGAGAAGCTGGAGTCCGCGCTGTCCACCGCCGAACAGATCGGCGTACTCGAAGACGCGGTGCTGCACAGCAACTTCTTCGGCGAGCGGGCCTTGACCGCCCGGACGCTCGCGTCGTCGCTGGTCGGCTCGCTCGCCCGTCGTGAGCCGGAGGATCTGGCGATTCTCAACAAGTACCTGCACGGCGTGGTCGAGCCGCGCAGCAAGGACGAAGGCGGGGATTGGCCGGAGTTCCTCGACGGCGGCCGCGACGCGATCGCCACCCTCTCGTGAGCGGCGCCTTCGAGGCGCTACGCGGCCAGTTGCAGGAGGCCGCGGCCGCCTTCGCCGACGGGCCGGGCGCGCTGGAGGGCATCCTGCTCGGCCTCGTCGACGACGTCGACAGGGCCGTGCGGGAGCCCTTGGAGATCTTCCCGGTCTGCCACCATTCCCCGGCTTCGGCCGTGGCGATGGCACGGCGGCTGCGGGAGAAGCAGCCGAAGGTCGTCTACCTCGAACTGTGCGAGGACATGGCCCCGTTGCTGACCGAGCTGCGCAACTGCCGTCTTCCCGTGGCGGTGCAGGCGTTCGCGACCGAGGTGAAGGGCTTCCCCGCCGAGTGGGCTCCGCTGTCGGTTGTCGCGCCGATCACCGAGGCTTCCGCCGAGTACCAGGCGATCGCCTACGCGCTGGACACCCCGGGTGTCGAGCTCGTCCTCGTCGACCGGTCGGCCGACCACGTCTTCCAGTGGGACGAACGCGAACCGCCCGCGGAGCCGGACGCGGCACCCGCCGAGGAGGAGGCCGCACTACACGGTGACGCGGTCGGTGTCGAGATCGGCGACCTGCGGCCACGGTTCGCCGAACTCGAGGATCACCTGCTGCGGCACGGACGGGTGCGGCACTGGTCGGAGTGGTGGCACCAGTACGTCGAACTGCCACTCGGGGACAGCGACCACGACACCTACCGCCAGGTCATGTTCCTGATCGGCAGCCTGTTCCGGCGGCTCGCACCCGGCGACACCCGCCAGGTGCGTGTCGACGAGGACCGCGAGCGCTACATGTGGACCCGCATGCGCGAGCACTTGGCCGCGTCGGGCGCCGATCCCGCCGACTGCCTGTACGTCTGTGGCGCTTTCCACGCGGCCAGCCGGGTCGCGGAGTTCGGTGCCGAGGGCGCGGACGGGTTCGTGATCAGCCCGCGCAGCGCGAGCACCTGGCAGTACGGCCTGATCCCGTCGAGCCACGCGTCGATCGAGGCGCAGTTCGGCCTGGCAGGGGGTTCGGTGTCGATCGCCGCGACCGAGTGGGCGAAGAACCTCAAGCGCACCCGGGTGAAGCAGTTCCAGCTCGACGGTCAGGTGGGCGGACCGAAGCGGAAGAAGACCGTGGAGCTGCCCTCGCCCGCGCAGGATCCGGCGCCCTCGGATCACCTGTCCGGATTCCTGCGGCGGCCACCGGTCCTGGACAAGCTGGACGAGGCCGAGTTGCTGGGCTGGTCGGTCGAGATCGTGCGCGCGGCGCGCCGCAACGGATACCTGTCCTCGACGGCGGACGCCATCGCGGTGTTCGAGACGTCGATCCTGCTGGCGGGCCTGCGCGACCGGGCGAAGCCGACGCCGTACGACTTCCAGGACGCGGCGGTCACCTGCATCGAGAAGGACGTCGTACCCGGCAGGCGCGACGTGCGCCGTCTCGTCGAGATCATGATGGGCGGCGACCGGATCGGGCAGGTCGGGTACGACGCGCTCCCGCCGCTGGCGCGCGACGTGCACGACAGGCTGGAACCGCTGAACCTCAAGCTGCAGCAACGAGGCGTGCAGCGGGCGCTGCTCGACATCGCCTCGCGGCCGGAGCTGGAGCCCTGCTCCGATCTGCTGTGGATGCTGCGGTACCTGATGCCCCAGGGCGCGGCCCGCCCGATCATGGGGGAGCGGCGGCTCGGGGAGCGGCCGATCCAGGAATCGTGGGATCTGGCGCTGGGCACCCATCAGCGAGCCCTCATCGAGCTGGGTTACGAGGGCGTCAGCATCGAGCAGGTGCTGGAGCAGCGGCTCCGGCGCGCCGCCTACCACCCGCGGGCCACCGCGGCGAAGGTGCTCGGTGCCGTCGAGGACGCGACGCTCTATCTTCGCAGCGCCCGGCTGGCGGGAGAGCTGGGCACCCGCGCGCTGGAGGTGCTGGCGACGGAACGCACTGTCGACGGCGCGCCGGAAGTGCTGCGGCGGGTGCGCCGCCTCTTGGCGCACTACCGGACCAGTGAACCGGTCCTGCCCCGGTGGATCGAGGAGTTCGTCAGGACGGGGTACGCGCACTACTGCACCCTGCTGCCGGTGGCCTTCGCCGACGAGGAGGCGGGGGTCGAGCAGGTCGCCGCGATGCTCGGCTTCCTGTTCAGCATGGAGGCGCTCGCCCTGTCGCTGGGCTGCGACCGCACGCAGCTGGAGCTGGCGATCGCCGGTTCGCATCCGCGGGAGCCGTCGAAGGTGGCGCTGTTGTGGGCGGCCCAGGTCCAGCTCGGCAGGCTGTCGCGCGCGGAACTGCGTGAGCGCTGCGCCGGGCTGCTGGCCAATCCCTTGGTGCTGCCCGCCTATCCGAAGTATCTCAGCGGGTTCGTCCACGCGCTGGAACCGGCGCCGGGGCTGGCCGACTTCGTCGTCGAGGCGGTGTCGAGCGCCTTCGCCGAACTCCCGGACAGGTTGCTGCTTCCCTGGCTGCCGACGTTGATCACCACACTGCGGTCGCGGGGCGCGGAACTCGTGCCGCTGCTCGTCCGCGAGGCGGGACGGCTCTTCCCTGGCCGTCTGGCGGCGCTCGACGAATGGGTCCCGCCATGGAAGACCCAGCCGGAACTCCCCGCGGCACCGAGGAAAGCGGGCGGGAGCGGCCTCGCGCTCCTCGCCGCGCATCCGGCGGCCTGCGACGCCGTCGCGAGCTTGCTGGGCTGTGACGAGCCGTGGGGGAGCACCGTGTCCGGAGGCTTGGACCTGATCGAGCGGTACCCGGATTCCGCCGCCGCGCTGGAGGAGGTGCTGACCGGGGTGTGACCCGACGGCGTGGTCACCGGCGTGCGTACGCCGGTGACCACGCCGATCGTCAGTCGGCCACCCAGCTGCCGTGGAAGCCCAGCGGCACGGGCCTCGGCAGGTGGACGCGCGCCAGCGGTTTCGCGGTGAAATCCTGGGCCGAGAGGATCACCAGATCCGAGGCGTTCCGGTCGGGGTTGTTCACATAGGCGAGGGCATAACCGTCGTCCTCGGCCCGGCTGTGTGACGACGGCACGAAGACCGCTTCGCTCGCGTCGGCGCCCTTGCCGAAGCGGTGCACTTCCGAGCGCCCGTTGTACAGGTCGTGCTTGATCAGGGCGTTGCCGAAGGAACCGGCGGGCTTGTCCAGATAGACGTCGAAGAGCTCACCGGGCGAAGCCGAGTAGCCGTACCGGTGCCGCCGCGACACCAGGCTTTCGTTGACGCGCGGGAACTCCTGCGGCCGGTCGTCGAGGACACGGCGCCGCACCCGGCCGCGCGCCAGGTCGATCGTCCAGCGCTCCAGCACCGGCGGACCGGACGCCGACGGGCCGCCGAAGCCCTGGTTGCCCGCCACCTCGAAGGGTGCCGGCATCGTGGTCAGGTCGATCACCACCGTCGAACCCTGCTCGTAGGCGTTGAGGGTGTGCGAGTAGAACACCGGGTCGACGGGGAACCAGCGGACCGGGCCGCCGTCGCGTTTCATCACCCCCACCCTGGCGGGATGGGCCGTGTTCCATTTGTAGGGAACGACCTTGCCCGGCCGCGGGTCGAAGGTGACCGGCACGTCGAAGACGACCACGTAGTTCTCGGTGAGCCCGAAGTCGTGCATCATCGGACTGTCGGTGACCGGGATCCGGGTGGTCCGCACGACGCGGCCGGTCCGGTCGACCATCAGGTGCCGTACGTGATCCCACGTCGGGTGATAGGTCACCGCGTGCAGTTCGTCGGCGCGGGCGTCGAACTTGGTGTGCGCGGTGTAGGAGCCCTCGAGCGAACCGCCGAAGTCGAACGGCCCCAACGTGTTCAGCTCGCCGTCGAGTTCGTACGGCGGTGCGCCGGACTCCTGCAGGGTGAGGATGCGGCCGTGGTGGCTGATCACATGCGTGTTCGGCGCGAAGTCTTCGGCGGGCACCGGCCACGGGTACCGTTCGCCGAGTTTCGCCGCGACACCGGACGAACGCACCCACCGGTTGCGGTACCACTCGGCCTTCCCGTCGCGCAGCCGGACGCCGTGCACCATCCCCTCGCCCAGCATCCAGTGGTGGGCGCGCGGGTCTTCGAGTCCGAGCACGTTCGGCCCGGTGCGCAGGTATCGCCCGCAGAGGTCCTTCGGGATGCGGCCCGTGACGGGCAGGCCGAACGCGGTCACCTCCTCTTTCACCGGTGTGAAAGCACCTTCGACGAAGGGGTACCGCGGCGTCGCCGGTGCCGGTGCGGCGAACGCGGTCCCCCTGCTGCCGGCCGTCGCGGCGACTCCGCCGATGGCCAGCGCGGCCGCCCCGCGGAGCACGTTCCGCCTGGTCGGTTCGGTCATGGTCGATCCCCCAACTCGTCAAGTAACTGTGTATGCCATGAACAGTGTATGCCTTTACCTGTTTTGGGTGCAACAATGCGGCCATGGACGACGTGGAGATCGAGTTGCTGCCGCCGGGCACCGCGCTGGCGTGGGGTCACGCCCCGGCGCCCCGGCGTGGGCCGAAGCCGGGATACAGCCTCGAGCAGATCGTCGACGCGGCCATCGCCCAGGCGGACGCGGAGGGCTACGCCGCACTGTCCATGCCGTCGATCGCCAAGCGACTCGGTATCACCGCGAACGCGCTTTACCGCTACCTGAGCTCCAAGGAGGAACTGCTCGTCCTGGTGGCCGAGGCGGCTTGGGGGCCGCCGCCGGAGCCGCCGTCCGGCGACTGGCGCGCCGCGGTCACCGCCTGGGCGCGGGCGCTCCTCGAACGCTGCCGCCGCCATCCGTGGCTGATCGACCTGCCGGTGCGGAGGGCGCCGAGTACGCCGAATCTGCTCGGGTGGCTGGAGAACTTCCTCGCGGGGATGGCGGACTCGGGGCTGAGTGCCCAGGACGTGACCGGCTGCGCCGTACTGGTCGACGGCTGGGTTCGCAGTACGGCTTCCTTGCTCCGGGACGTGAACGCGAGCCCGCCTGATCAGGTCCGGGCGCTGAGCGCGTTCCTCAGCCCGCGCCTCGAAGGGCGGGGCTATGCGCGCGTCGCCGCCGTGATTTCCGGTGAGGCGTACGGCGAGGAGGGCATGGAGGAAGCCGACGTCGAGTTCGGCCTCGGCCGCATCCTCGACGGCATCGAGGCGCTCATCGAACGCCGGTGAACACTCCGTCGAGCCGGTAGTCGACGATCTCTGCCGCGCGCTCGGCCGTGTAGGCGCCGACCATGATCCCCGTGACCAGACCGGCGGACATCGTCGCGAGCGCGTCCGCCTCGAGCAGGGGGTCGAGGCGGACCGGGACGGCACCTTTCTCCTGGGCCGCCTTGAGCAGGCCGGCGATCGCGTGGACCAGGTGGGGCAGAAGTGGTTCCTGATCGGGAGCTTGGCTCCCGCGCGTGACGTCGACGGCGAAGTACGCGATCTGGACCGCGGCCAGCATGCGGCGTCGCTCGCCGTCCGGCAGGACGGCGGTCAGGTAGGCGCGCACGACGGTGCGTTCGTCCCCCGTCTTCATCGCCTCGCCGATGGTCTTCCCGGCGATCTCGCCGGTCAGCTCGACGACCCGCTGCCAGGCGAACCGCAGCATCTCCTCCTTGGTGGGGAAGTAGTACTGGACCAGGTTCATCGAGATGCCCGCGTCCGCGGCCACCGCACGCAGGGTGACCGCCTGCAGGCCTTGGGCGGCGGCGATCCGGAAGAGGGCCTCCGCGATTTCGCGCCTGCGCGCTTGGTGGTCGACACGTTTCGGCACGCGATCACTCTGCCATGCCGGCGAGGGCTGGCAGGAACGGCCACCCGCTGTTATGGTGCAAGTGCACCATAAAAACTTCGAGGAGGTCCGATGCCGGGGGAGTTCACCGACAAGAAGGCCGAGGAGCGCTTCTTCGCGACCTATGACGCGATCTTGCGGAAGTGGCCGGTGCCCGCCGAGGAACGGGACATCGAGACGAGATTCGGCCCGACCCGGGTCCGGAGTTGCGGTCCGGAGGACGGTCCGCCGATCGTGCTGCTTTCCGGCGGAATGGGCACCTCGCTGTCCTGGTATCCGCATATCGCCGAACTCGCCGCCCGGCACCGGATCCACGCCGTCGACTCGATCGGCGAGCCGGGGCGGTCGATCCAGACCGCCCCCATTGAGTCCACAGAGGACTGCGCGGACTGGCTCGCCGAGGTCGTCGAGGGGGTCCTTGCGGGAACCGGTCACGAAAAGGTCCACCTGGCGGGCGTTTCGCGGGGCGGCTGGCTGGCGCTGAACCTGGCTTCCCGGACGACCGGCCGGATCGCCGGTGTCGTCACCATCGAGGCCGCGGGATTCGGCACGATCGGCCGCAGCTTCATCTGGTGGAGCTTCCGGGAGATCTTCCTCTGGTTCCTGCCCCGGTGGCTGCTCCGGCTGGTGGCGTCCGGCGATCCGGACGTGCGGCACACCGTGCGACCCCTGCTGTTCGCCGCGCTCAAGTACAAACAGCGGCTACCCGAGATGCACCTGTTCAGCGACGAGGAATTGTCGGCGATCGACGTACCCACCCGGATCATCGTCGCCGAACGCAGTGTCATCCACCGTGCCCGCGAGGTGGCGGCCCGGCTCGGCTCGCTGAATCCGCACATCGAAGTCGAAGTCGTTCCCAAGACCACACATGGGTTGTCCCTCGAGAAACCGGAGTTGGTCACCGCCCGGATCCTCGAGGCTGTGCGTCACGCCGCGGCCACCTGATCCGGCCATGACGGCGAACGGCCCAGCAGTGCGACGATCGTGTCCAAATCGGACGGTCCGGTCGCCGCGACGGCCGGGCCGAAGGCGGCGCCCGGCGCCTTGCGGTTCTTCCCGTCGGGGATCGACTTGGCGAACCTCAGTCCGGCGTCGAGCACCTCCTGCTGGAACTCGACCGGCAGGCCCAGGGTCTTCGCCACGTCCCACGAATGCACCAGGTAGTCCACAAAATGGAACCCCAGCGCCTGTTCGGCGGTGAAGGTGACTTCGGTGGAGAACTCGGGAAGCAGGAACCTCCGGTCGGTGAGGTCGTGGGGGACGAAGGCGTTCAGCACCCGCTTGACCGACGCGCGGTAGGTGGCGATGGGGTCGTCGCCCAGCGGGATCAGGCGCCAGTGTTCGAGACCGCCTTCCCCCTCGGCCGCGGCCGCGAAACCGTGGTGCTGCGTCGCCATGTGCGCCAGCAGGCCGTGCAGGGTCCAGGCGCTGCACGGGGTCGGCTTCGTCAGGTCGGGGGGAGTGATCTTCGCGACGAGGTCCAGGCTCGTCCGGGTCACGATGGCGTCGAGGATGCGGAGTTCATCGATAGGCATGCGCATATCATCTACATATGCGTACGAGTTCGTCAACCGGTTCCGCGACACCGGTCGGTATGGTCTGCGCATGGCGGAGCAGAGGAGGCCGGATCTCGCGGCGATGCTCGGCGGGCTGATGCGACGGCTGATGAACGCCGAGCAGCCGGTGCTGGCCGAGCACGGGCTGACGATGTGGGGTTACGTGGTGCTGAGCGCGCTCGACGACGGGCCGGTCCGCACGCAGGCCGCGCTCGCCAAGGCGATCGGCGCGGACAAGACCCGGATCATCGGCACCCTCGACACGCTCCAGGACGACGGCCTGATCACCCGCGAGCCGGATCCGAAGGACCGCCGCGTACGGCTGCTGGGGATCACCGACGCGGGCCGCGCCGCGCGAAGGTCGGCCCAGTCGAAGATCCAGGCGCAGGAAGAACGTTTGCTCGGACGGCTGCCCGCGGGCGACCGTGGGGCGTTCCTCCGTGCGGCGCGCCTGTTGTCCGAAGCCGAGTGGCCGTGACGGCGTTCACCCGAGTACTTCGGTGACCATGCCCGGCGGGTAGTCCGACGGCGAGCGGCGCCACCACGCGCTGAAGGCCCGGGCCAGCCGCCGCGGCACCTCGATCTGCGCACCGCCTCCGTGGAAGTCCATCGTCACCAGGACGGCGGAGAACTCCGTTCCGCCCCAGGGGATGCGCCGGATCAGCTTCGCGTAGTCGGCACTGGCGGACACGAACGTGACCACCTTCGTCGCGCTGATCCGGCGGGCTTCCCCGAGGACGGCGTCTTCCAGTACGCCGGAGGGCCAGTCGCCGAGCTTGAGTTTCCGGTCGTAGTACGAGATCGGCTCGTCGGCGCGCAGGATGCCGTAGCCGCCGCTGAGGATCAGCGTCCGCCCGTTCTCGACGGCCTCGCCCAGCGCGGGGCCCACGTTCCGGTAGAAATGCCCGGTGTAGCGGAGCCACGCGGGCCGCAGCCCACCGTCGTCGACCCGGGACCTCGCCAGGACCCCGGCCCGCGCGCGAAGCATCGTCTCGGACCAGACCGTGCCGGTCCCGCCGGACGCGTCACCGCCCCGGTTCTTGCCCTTCGAACAGCCGAGGATCGTCAGCGCCTCGCGCGGATCGATCGCGTTCAGTACGGATGCGCCCACCGGAGGAAGCCTATCGGGGTGAGGCGCTGACCGGACGCTGATCGGCCACGGGCATGCTGGAGGGACCATATCGTGGAAGGGGGAGCATGCCGCCACTCGTCGTGCACGGTTTGTGGTCCCCTGGCCGGGGGATCGTGCTCTGGGGCGAACACGGCGACCGCCCGGCGACGACGTCGATGCGGCCGTCGAACGCGGCCCGGCCGCATCCGTTCGCCGCGTCGGTCGCGGATCTGACCGCCCTGCACCCCGGCAAGCCGGCGTCGGCCGTCCTGCTGCTGCCGTCGCGGCCCGGCGGCCCGGTCGCCTCACCCGAGCTCGGCGTCCGTGGCCGCCCGCAACGGGAACTGACACTGGAACCCTGGTCGGTGCCGGCGCTCCTGATCGACCCCTCGGAGCTGGAAGACCTGGCCGAGACGGTCGGCTACGGCTCTTCCGTCCGGCATCTCCGCGCCGTCGTCCGGCTGGCGGACGACCTGGTGCGCCGAGGCCGGGTGCTGCCCACCCTCGTGCGCACCGAGCTCGTGGCGCGAGCACGCTGGCGGCCGGTGGCCAGGGGCGGCGACGCGGTCGCGCTCCGGACCCTGATCGCGGCGACCCCGCCGGTCGGCCGGGCCGAACATCCCGGAGCGGAGCCGGCGGCGCTCGTCACCGACGCCCTCCGCACCCTGGTCGACGCCGCCGTCCGCGAGCGGCTGGCCGCCGCGGGGCACGCCACGGAAAGCGACGGCCGCGAGGGGCCGTTCGGATCGTGGCTCCACGCGCTGACCAGCGCGGACGACCGGGTCAGCCAAGCGCCGGGCCGGATGGGGATCGTCGCCGAGGGCATCGCGGCCTGGGACGCCGTCGGCGACACCGACCTCACCGAGGGCACCGTCTGCCTCCGGCTCGACGAGGTCCCCACGCTGTACGGACCGGTCGACGACCCCGACGACCAGACCGGTGACGGCACCAAATGGCAGCTGCGGTTCTTGTTGCGCTCCACGGCCGATCCCAGCCTCCTGCTCCCGGCCGAAGATGTCTGGTCCGGCAAGGCGGGCGCGAAGTTCACCGACCCGGAAGGCCTTTTTGCCGCCGAACTGGACCGGGCCGCGGCGGTGCTGCCGATGCTCGGCCCGGCGGTCCAGGCCGAGAAACCGGGCCTCTACGACCTCACCGTCGCCGAAACCGTGGAGTTCCTCGACGGTGGTGCCGAAAAGCTGGTCGCGGCCGGCTTCGACGTCCAGCTCCCGGCGAGCTGGGGCGGCAGGCGGAAGCTCGCGCTCAAGCTCTCCGTCCGCGGCGCGCCCGTCGACCAGGCCGCGGTGCACCGCCTCGGCCGTGACCAGCTCGCCTCGTACCGCTGGTCGCTCGCCGTTGGGGAGGACGCGCTGACGGACGAGGAACTGGCCGGGCTCGCCGCCGCGAAGTCGTCGCTGGTGCGGCTGCGCGGGCGGTGGGTGAGCGTCGATCCGGAACTGCTGCGTGCCGGCCTCGAATACCTGCGCCGCGACCCGGGCCGTGACAAGCCGCCCCTGCCGACCCCGGCGGAGATGCTGGCGCTGCTCCACGGGTTCGACGACGCACCGCTGCCGGTCACGGAGGTGACGACCGACGGCTGGATCGACGACTTCCTCACCGGGCGCGTGCACCGGGTCGTCGAACCGGTCGAACCGCCGCCGACGTTCCTGGCGACCCTGCGGCCGTACCAGAACCGGGGCGTCGCCTGGCTCGCGTTCATGGCTTCCCTCGGCCTCGGCGCCTGCCTCGCCGACGACATGGGCCTCGGCAAGACCGTCCAGCTTCTCGCGCTCGAAGCGATCGAGCGGGCGCGCGCCGACGTCGGCCCGACGCTGTTGGTCTGCCCGATGTCATTGCTCGGGACATGGCAGCGGGAAGCGGCGAAGTTCGCCCCTGACCTGCGGGTCACCGTGCACCACGGGGCGTCCCGGGAGCACGGTGCCCGGCTGGCCGCGCGTGTCGCCGCCGCCGATCTCGTCGTCACCACCTACTCGACCGCCGCCCGGGACGCCGACGAACTCGCGGGCACCCGGTGGCACCGGCTCGTTCTCGACGAGGCGCAGGCGGTCAAGAACCAGAACACCGGTCCGGCGCGGGCGCTGCGCCGGATCCCGGCGGGCCACCGGGTCGCCCTGACCGGGACACCGGTGGAGAACCGGCTCGCCGATCTCTGGTCCCTGTCGGATCTGCTCAACCCCGGCGTGCTCGGGAGCAGGCAGGAGTTCCGCGAGCGGTTCGAGGTGGCCATCGAACGCCGGGGCGACGCGGCCGCGGCCACCGAACTGCGCCGGCTGACCCGACCGTTCCTGTTGCGGCGGCTCAAAACCGATCCCACCGTGCTCGCCGACCTGCCCGAGAAGATCGAGATCGTCCAGGAATACCGCCTCACCCGCGAACAGGTGACGCTCTACCGCGCGACCGTGGACGAGATGATGACCAAGATCACCGACAGTGCCGGGGTGAAACGGCGCGGCAACATCCTCGCCGCGATCACCAAGCTCAAGCAGATCTGCAACCATCCCGCGCATCTGCTGCACGACGGGTCACCGCTCGGGGACCGCTCCGGCAAGGTCACCCGGCTCGAAGAACTCCTCGCCGAGATCCTGGATTCGGGTGACCGCGTGCTGTGCTTCACGCAGTACGCCGAGTTCGGGCATCTGCTCGTGCCGCATCTGTCGGCCAGGCTCAACGCGAAGATCGCCTACCTGCACGGCGGATTGTCCCAGCGGCGCAGGGATTCGATCGTCGAGCATTTCCAGTCCGGCACCGGGCCGTCGATCCTGATGGCGTCGCTGAGGACCGGGGGAGCGGGCCTGACCCTCACCGCCGCCACCCACGTCCTGCATCTGGACCGGTGGTGGAATCCGGCGGTCGAGGAGCAGGCCACCGACCGCGCCTTCCGCATCGGCCAGCGGCGGAGCGTCCAGGTGCGGAAGTTCGTCTGCCCCGGCACCATCGAGGAACGGATCGACGCCGTCATCACCAAGAAGGAGTCATTGGCCGGACTCGTCGTCACCGACGGGGAGGACTGGCTCACCGGACTGTCCGCCGATTCGCTGCGGGAAGTCTTCACCTTGGGACAGGAGGCGGCCGATGACTGACCGGTTCCGTCGCGCCCTAGACGAACTCGGCGTCCACAAAGGACTCGTCCCGCCCTGCCGCGTCGACACGCTCACGGTCGGGCCCGCCGCCGCCGTCGCCCGGATACGCGTGACCCGGCAACGGTTCTACGAGGTCCGCATCGGACTCCCGACCTTCGGCAAGCAGGTGTGGACAGCGGTGACCGCGGCCTTCGCGGAAGACGAGGACACGACTGTGGCCCTGCTCGACGGTCGGGTCCCGGACGATATCGAACGCTTCTTCTTCGCGGAGCAGGTGCCGCTGTTCCCCGAGGGGGCTCGGGAACTGTCGCTCGACTGCACGTGCCCCGGCACCCGTGTCCCGTGCGACCACCTGATCGCCGCTCTGATGGCGCTGGCGGAGCAGAACGACACCGATCCGTTCACGATCTTCGCGCTCCGCGGCCGTGACCAGGCCACCCTGCTCGAAGACCTCGGACGGCAGGCGGGCGCGCGGGTCACGGCCCCGTCCACCGACGCGGAAGCACCGGGCCTCGCCGAGGTCATGGACGACTTCTTCGGCTGGGGCCCGGCGGGCGACGTCACGCGGGTGAGCGCGCGACGACCTCAGGCCGGGGCGGCGCTGGGGCTGCTCGGGGAGGTGCCGCCGCTCGCGGCGACGGTGGACGGGACCTCGGTCACCGAACTGCTGCGGCCGCTGTACCGGACGCTCACCGGCCAGGAATGAAAAGTCCCGGTTCGTCGTCGCCGAGATCGGCGAAGCAGGAGCCGACCAGCGTGTCGTCCACTTCGGACAAGGTCGCCGGGGACCAGCGCGGGGAACGGTCCTTGTCGATGATCTGCGCGCGGATCCCCTCGGCGAACTCGGCCGTGCGCAGCAGGTGGTACGAGACGCGGTATTCCTGCGCCAGCACGGATTCCAGATCGGGCAGCGTCGCCGCGGTGCGGAGCGCGCGCAGGGTCACCTTCACCGCCGTCGGTGACTTGGCCTCGATCTCCTTGGCGGCGGTGGCCGCCGCGCTGCCCGCGGAGTGGAGCCGGGTGAGGATCTCCTCGACCGTGTCCGCCGCGTAACAGTGGTCGATCCACGCGGCGTCCGCGGCGAGATCGCTCGGCGGCGCGGGTTCGGTGAGCAGCTCCAGTGCGGCGTCCGGCCCGTGGGACGCGAGCGCGTCGGGCAGCTCGGAAATCCGGGCACTGGGCAGGAAATGATCGGCGAGTCCACAGTGGATCGCGTCGGATCCGCCGATCGACCCGGCCGTGAGGGCGATATGCGTGCCGAGTTGCCCGGGCGTGCGGGACAGCAGGTACGTGCCGCCGACGTCGGGGACGAAGCCGATGCCGACCTCGGGCATGGCGATCCGGGAGCGTTCGGTGACGATCCGGTGGCTGCCGTGCGCGGAGACGCCGACCCCGCCGCCCATCACGAGACCGTCCATGAGCGCCAGGTACGGCTTGGGGTAACGCGAGATCAGCGCGTTCAGACGGTATTCGTCGGCCCAGAACCGCAACGAGGCTGTCCCGCCCGCCTTGGCGTCCTCGTGGATGGCGCGGATGTCGCCGCCCGCGCAGAGCCCGCGTTCCCCGGCTCCGTCGATCAGCACGGCGTGGACCGCCGGATCGGAACGCCAGGCCTCGAGCTGTCCGGCGATCGCGCGGACCATGCCGTGGTTCAGCGAGTTGAGCGCACGCGGCCGGTTCAGGGTGATCCGGCCGATTCCACTGTGGACGAAGAACAGGACGTCGTTCATGAAGCCTCCCGTGGACATCCTAAAGTAGGAAGTCCGACCAATTTGCGGGGGCCCGGCCGCGGCGGAACCGGTCCGGTCACACCGGCCAGACCGGTGGAGATGCGAGGGGTGACCGCACGCGGCGCCGGGACCATTCCCGGCGCCGCGCTCACCGCTCAGTCCCGCTTCGCGAGCGTCGCGACCTCGGCGTCGGACAGCGGCCGGTCGTAGAGCCGGACGTCGTCCACCGCCCCGCGCAGGAAGTCGACCTGCTGACCGCCGTACTGGCCGCGGCCGATCACCGTGTGGCCGGTGCTGCGCGCGGCGGAACAGGCGTTCTGCGATGCGACCTTCACGCCGTCGACGTACAGCGACAACGTGCCGGCCTTGGCGTCGCGGACGCCGGTCAGGTGGTACCAGCGACCGGCTTCCGGCTTCTCCGGCGACAGGGCGCGGAGACCGACGAAGCTCATCGCCCACCGCTGGTCCTGCCCGGAGTACTGCAGGAAGAACGCGCTGTCGCGGCCGGTGTCCTGGCTGACGACTGTCTGGAACGCTCCGCCCGCCTCGTCCAGTTTCGCCCGCGCCGAAACCGAATAACTGCCCGCCGTGTCGACGAGATTCGCTCCGGTGTCGGCCTGCCCGTTACCCGTGAAGGCCAGCGCGCCGTCCACCCAGTGCGCGTTGGTCAGCGTCGCGTCCGCGTCGCCGACCGAGTCCGCGGCACGGGAACCGGTTCCCTCGTCGAACTTGTACGCGTGCACGCCGTCGAGGCCCGGGGTGCCGGGCCCGGGGTCCGGCGCGCCCGAGCCGCTGCCGTCGGCGCCCGAGATGATCGCCTGGTTGACCGCGCGCACCTGCGCGAAGTCCATCTTCTTCACCTGCCTGTCGTAGGTGAAGAAGCCGTTGACCTCGTGCTCGACGTCGGTGATCTGCGTGTAGATCGAGCCGCTGATGCCGCAGCTCTGAGCGGACGCGAGAACGTCACGCTGATTCTGGACGTAGCGGCTGTTCAAGGTCGCCTGGTCCTTCACCATCTCGTAGGCGTGGCCCTCGCCGAACCACATGTGGTCCTTGACCTCGAGACCGTAGCCGCCGTGTTCGCCGTCGATCGAGATCCGCTTGGCGTCGGGCATCGGCTTCGCGGGGCCGGGGTAGGCGTGCCAGTCGAGGACGTCACCCTTGCCGGAGTCGCCGAGGGAATCGCAGCAGTTGACCCCGCTGTGCGCGTTGACCAGCCTGGTCGGGTCCTGGGCCTTGACGCTGTCGGCGATCTTCCCGGTCTCCTCGCGCGACCACTCCGCCCAGCCCTCGTTGAACGGCACATAGCCCACGATCGAGGTCCAGTTCTTCTTCTGCTCCACCAGTTCCGTCAACTCGGCCTTGAACTGCCGCTGGGCGTCGACGGGCGGGCGGCCACCGGTGCGCATCGACGGCATGTCCTGCCAGACGAGCAGGCCGAGCCTGTCGGCGTGGTGGTACCAGCGATCGGGTTCGGTCTTGATGTGCTTGCGGACGGTGTTGAACCCGAGGACCTTGTGCTGTTCGAGGTCGAAGCGCAACGCGGCGTCGGTCGGCGCGGTGTAGATGCCGTCCGGCCAGTAACCCTGGTCCAAAGTGGACTGCAGGAAGAGGATCCTGCCGTTGAGGGTGAACCGGAGTTTGCCGTCGGCCCCCTTCGTGGTGCCGAATTCCCGCATGCCGAAGTAGGACGACACCCTGTCCACGGTGCGGCGGCCGTCCTTCAGTTCGACGTCGAGGTCGTAGAGGAAGGGGGAGTCCGGCGACCAGAGCTTCGTCTGGGGCACCGGCAGCGAGATCGTCCCGGCAGCGGGCGCCTTGGTGTGGCTGACCACCTTCTTGCCGTCACGGACCACGGCCTCGACGGTCAGCCCGGCGCTCCCGCCGGTGTCGACGGTGAGCTTGAGCGCGGACGATTCGAGGTCGGGGACCATGCCGAGCGAGCCGATGTGCCGGGCCGCGACCGGCTCCATCCACACCGTCTGCCAGATGCCGGAGGCGCCTTCGTAGAAGATCCCGCGGTCGGGGACCAGGCGCTGCTTGCCGACGGGCTGCCAGGTCGCGTCGGCGCGATCCTCGACGCCGACGATGATCTCCTGCTCTCCCTGTGGCTTCAGCGCCGGCGTCACGTCCGCGGAGAACGCGCCGTAGCCACCCTGGTGCGCGGCCACCTCCTTGCCGTTGACGTAGACCTTCGCCTTGTAGTCCACGGCGCCGAAGTTGATCCGGAGGGTGTTGTCTTTGCCGACATGCCAGTTCTTCGGCACGGTGAACGTGCGCCGGTACCACATGTGGTCCTCGTGCCGCTGGATCCCGGAAAGCGCCGATTCGGTGGGGTAGGGGACCAGGATCCGTTCGGCGAGTCGCTCGCCGAACGGCGGGACCTCGCCGGGAGCGGCGCCGGCGAACTCCCAGAGCCCGTTGAGGTTCTGCCAGTTCTCGCGCACCAGCTGGGGTCGCGGGTATTCGGGCAACGCGTTGGAGGGGGACACCTGGTTCGTCCACGGGGTGGTCAGGCGCGGCTTGCCCATTTTCCAGCCGCTCTCCGCCGCCGTCGCGGCCCCCGACGTCACCGCCAGGGCGGAGGCCACCGCGACCGCGGTGGCCAGTGACTTCCGAAACCGGGTGGCACCGCGGGATCTGCCTCGGGGGCGATGAGGTGACAACGTTGACAACATCTGCTCGACACCCTTCTCCGGGGACAGCCGCGGCCGGGGGAACCGGTGTGAGGCGGGCCACGGCAAGCCGTCAGGGCCTTTTTACATCGTTGATACAACGTTGTAAAGCGGCAAACGGCTCGTGAGTGGTAATGACGGTTAGAACCGTCATTACCACTCACGAGCGGCGAGCGACTCGGGAGAACACGTGGCAGTCCCCGCAGAACTGGTTTCGAAGGCCCGGGAACACGTCGACTCGGGGGCCTTCTTCGCCGAGCTGGCCGAGCTGGTGCGGTATCAGACCGTGAGCGACCATCCGGACGGCCGCGTTGCCATCAAGGCATACCTTGACGACGTGCTGACCCCGGCGCTGACCACGCTCGGCTGCTCGGTGACGACCCATCCCAATCCCGACCCGGCGGGCGGCCCCTTCCTGATCGGCACCCGGATCGAATCCCCGGAGCTGCCGACCCTCCTGTGCTACGGGCACGCCGACGTCGTCGACGGGCACGAGGGCAGGTGGAGCGAAGGCCGGGACCCGTGGACGCTGACCGCCGACGGCGAGCGCTGGTACGGCCGCGGTGCGGCGGACAACAAGGGACAGCACCTGATCAACCTGACCGCGCTGAGGTTCCTCTTGGCGGAACAGGGTTCCCTCGGCTTCAACCTCAAGTTCCTGTTCGAGACCGGCGAGGAGATCGGCTCCCCGGGGCTCGACGAATTCGTGGCGGCGCAAAGGGACGCGCTGCGCGCGGACCTCCTCATCGCCTCCGACGGCCCCCGCCTGGACGCCGCGACGCCGACGGTGTTCCTCGGCGCGCGCGGCAGTGTCCACCTCACCCTCGACGTCGATCTGCGCCCCGACGCCTACCACTCGGGGAACTGGGGTGGCGTGCTGCGCAATCCCGCCACCACCCTCGCCGGCGCGATCGCCTGTCTCGTCGACGGCCATGGCCGCATCCAGGTGCCGGGGCTCCTGCCGCCCGAACTTCCCGAAAGCGTCCGCGAAGCCCTCGCCGGCCTCGAGATCGCGAACGGGCCCGGGGATCCGGTGCCGGACGACGGCTGGGGCGACACCAGGCTGACCGTGGCCGAGCGGCTGTACGGCTGGAACACGCTCGAAGTCCTCTCGCTGGGGGCCGCGGACATCGACCGGCCCGTCAACGCCATCCCCGGCCGCGCCCGCGCGATGCTGCAACTCCGGTACGTCGCGGGCACCGACGTCGGCGCGGTGGCGGACGAGGTCACGAAACACCTTGCCGCACACGGCTTTTCGATGGTCGACGTCACCGCGGAAGGCAGTTTCCGGGCCAGCCGCACGCCGGTCGACGACCCCTGGGTGGGCTGGGCGAAGGGCGTGCTCGACGAGGTCTCCGGCCGACCGGTCGCGATCCTGCCCAGTTTCGGCGGCGGTCTGCCGAATCACGTGTTCACCGACATCCTCGGCCTGCCGACCCTGTGGGTGCCGCATTCCTATCCGGGTTGCCTCCAGCACGCGCCCGACGAGCATCTGCTCGCCGGTATCGCCCGCGAAGGCCTCGTCCTCGCCACGGCGCTGTTCCACGCGCTCGGACGGCGCGGGAACGAGGACTGACGATCAGCGCCGCGGTATCCGCTGAAAGGGCTCAGGCGGAGGACCGCAACAGATACCGCTGCAGCTTCCCGCTCGCGTTACGCGGCAACGCGTCGATGAACCGGACGCGCCGCGGGTACTTGTACGGCGCCGCGGTCGCCTTCGCGTGGTCCTGCAGCGCGCGGGCGACGGCGGGGCCCGCCGGGATCCCCGGCCGGAGCACGACGAAGGCGGTCACGACCGAACCGCGGTCCGGGTCCGGCGTCCCCACCACCGCGCATTCGGCCACGTCGGGGTGGGTGAGGAGGACCTCCTCGACTTCGGGGGCGGCGATGTTGTAGCCGGACGAGATGATCATGTCGTCGCTCCGCGCGACGAACCTGAAGTAGCCGTCGGCGTCACGGAGGTAGGTGTCGCCCGTGATGTTCCAGCCGTCGCGCACGTAGTCGCGCTGGCGCGGGTCATCCAGGTAGCGGCAGCCGGTGGGGCCGCGCACCGCGAGGAAGCCGGGTGTGCCGTCGGGAACCGGTGTGCCGTCGATGTCCAGGACGGCGGCCCGGTAGCCGGGCACCACCTTCCCGGTCGCGCCGGGCCGGGCCGCCTCGTCCGCCGCGGAGATGAAGACGTGCAGCATCTCCGTGCTGCCGAGGCCGTCGATGAGCGGCCTTCCGACGGTCTCCCGGAACCGCTCGGCCACGGCGGCGGGCAGCGACTCGCCCGCCGAGACCGCGCGGCGCACCCCGGCCAGGAGCCGCCCGTCGCCGGAGTTCAGGATCGCCCGGTACGCGGTCGGCGCGGTGAACAGGACGGTGACGTCCTTCTCGGCGACGAGGGCGGCGAGTTCCGCCGGCGTCGCGCGTTCGATCAGGAGCGTCGCCGCTCCCGCGCGCAACGGGAACACCAGCAGCCCGCCGAGTCCGAAGGTGAAGGCCAGCGGTGGCGTGCCGCTGAAGAGATCGCCGGACACCGGCCGCACGACGTGCCGCGAGAACGTGTCGGCGATCGCGAGCAGATCGCGGTGGAAGTGCATCGTCGCCTTCGGTGATCCCGTCGTACCCGAGGTGAAGGCGAGCAGGGCGACGTCGTCGGCCGCGGTCCGGACGTCGGCGAACGTCGCCGGATGCCGTGCCGCGCGGGCGGCGAGGTCCGTTCCGTAGGACACGACAGGCAGGCCGGGCGGGAGTTCGTCCAGCAGGCGTTCGTCGCAGAGGGCGATCGTGGGCCGCGCGCGGTCCACGATCTTGTCGAGTTCGGCACGCCGCAGCATCGGCATGGTCGTGACGGCCACCGCGCCCGCCTTGAGCACCGCCAGCCACGCCGCCGCGAGCCACGGCGTGTTGGTGCCGCGCAGCAGCACCCGGTTTCCGGGCACCACCCCGAAGTCGGCGGTCAGGACGTGGGCGACGCGGTTGGCACGGGCGAGGACTTCGCCGTAGGTCCACGTTTCGGCCGGTGACAGCAGGCAAGGCCGGTCCGGGCCGAAACGCGCGACGGTCTCGTCGAGCAGCGCTGTGGCGGCGTTCAGCCTGTCGGGATAGCGCAGTTCCGGAAGTTCGAACTCGAGCACGGGCCAGTGGTCTTCGGGAGGCAGCCGGTCGCGGCAGAACGGGTCGGCGTGCGCGCTGGGAGAAAGCCTCATCGTCGCCGCTCCTCGGTCCGGCCGTGCCCCCTTTCGCGAAGGTAGCACTTGTTACGACCGTCGAGAAGACGCAATGTCCTGCCGGTGACGACGACATCGGACAGGACATGGACAGGGGCAGAAGTCAGCCGACGACGTCGGTCACGGCACGGCGCAAGGTGTCGCGGACGGTCCCGGCGTCGTCGAGGTGCCCGCCGTGCAGCGCGCCGTCGCGGAGAAGGACGAGGGTGCGGGCGGCGTGGTCGGGATCGGCATGTCCCGCGTCGCGGGCGAGGTCCCGGAGCGCGCCGAAGAACCACTCACGGTGGTCGTCGATCACCTGGCGGACCTGGTGCGCGGGGTCGGGGTATTCGGCGGCGGCGTTGAGGAACTGGCAGCCGCGGAAGTCGTCGTCCAGCGTCCGGTCGCCGATGATGCCCAGCGCGGCGAGTAGCGCTTCGCGGGCGGGTTTGCCCTGGGTCACGGCGTGGACGCCTTCGCGGATCCGCTCGCTCGTCATGCTCAGGTACGCGGCGACGAGGTCGTCCTTGGTGGGGTAGTGGCGGTAGAAGGTCGCCCTGGTCACGGCCGCCTCGGAGACCAGGCGCTCCACCCCGACGGCGTGGATGCCCTCGGCGTAGAACAGCCGCGAAGCGGTCTCGAGCAGCCGGACCTTCGGGTGTACGCCCCGGTCGACAGTCGGCATTCCCCAACCTTAGAGAAAGAACGGTCATTCCGCGAGGTCGCCTTCGTCACGTTGCGGAAGGCCTCCGGATCGAGCATTGTTCAGGCAGAAAGACCGATCGTTCTCTCTAGCTCTGAAGGAGCCACCATGAGCGTCCAGAAGCCCACCATCGTCCTGGTCCACGGTGCTTTCGCCGACTCGTCCAGCTGGAACGGTGTCGTCCCGAAGCTGCGTGAGCAGGGCTATCAGGTGCTCGCGGCGTCGAACCCGCTGCGCGGGATCGAGTCCGACGCGGACTACGTCGCCGATGTAGTCAACGGGGTGTCCGGCCCCGTGGTGCTGGCCGGGCATTCCTACGGCGGCGTGGTGATCAGCCGCGCGGCCGCCACCGCGCCGAACGTGAAGGCGCTCGTCTACATCGCCGCCTTCCAGCCGGAGGCGGGGGAGAGCGTGTTCGAGCTGTCCGGCCGGTTCGAGGGCAGCAAGCTCGGCCCGGACACCACGAACGTCCTCGCCGCCCAGGGTGAGCTGTCGATCAAGCCCGAGAACTTCTCGGACGTGTTCGCGGCCGACGTCCCCGCCGAGACCGCCGCGGTCATGGCGGTCACCCAGCGCCCGGTCACCGAGCGCGCGCTGGCGACCCCGTTCGACGGCGAGCCGGCGTGGAAGACCGTGCCGTCTTGGGCGCTGGTCGCCGGGCAGGACCACGCCATCCCCGCCGCCGCGCAGGAGTTCATGAGCGAGCGTGCCGGTTCGGAGGTCACCCGGGTCGACGCCTCGCACGCCGTGTCGGTCTCGCGGCCGGACGTCGTCGCGGAGGTCATCCTGGCGGCGGCCGCCAAGGTCTCCTGACCCTGGTCACCTGACCTGGGTCGCTTGACAGGGGAAACCGCCCCGGAGAGACTGCAAAAGCGTTTTTGCAGTCTCTCCGGGGAGATCCGAGTGAAGATCCTGGTGCTCAGTTCGAGCCCGCGTCGTGAAGGCAATTCCTGGGCCCTCGCCCAAGCGCTGGCCAAGGGCGCGGAGGAGGTGGGCCACACGATCGACTTCGTCTACCTCGCCGACTTCGTCGAAGCGCCGCTGGGGGATTGCCGCAGCTGCCGTCTGAGCGATCGTTCGTGTGGGATCGGGGACGGCTACGAGCGGCTGTTGTTCGACCACGTCCTCCCGGCGGACGCGATCGTGTACGCGACGCCGCTGCACTGGTACGGCATGACCGGGCGGCTCAAAACGTTCTTCGACCGGCTTTTCTGTTACACCTCGGGCAGTTCGCCGCATACCGGCGAGGTCGTGCCCGGGTTGATGAACAAACGCGCGGCGGTGGTGATCTCGTGTGAGGAGAGCTATCGCGGCGCGACGCTCGGCCTGGAAGCCCAGTTCCAGGAACTGACCCGGTACCTGCGTCAGGACCTCGCCGGGATCGTGGTCGGCGTCGGCAACAGCCGGGGCGAGGTGGAACGGGATCCCGCGCGGCCGCTGGAGGCGGCGGCGGATCTCGGCCGTAGGCTGGGCGCCGCCCATGTCACCGACTACCGGCTGGACACCGACCGGCCGAACCGCGTCTGGGGACCGCCCGTGGAGGCCTGAGTGTCGCCGACCATCCGTGACGTCGCCGCCGCGGCGGGGGTGTCGATCACGACCGTGTCCCATGTGCTCAACGGCCAGGGCCGGATCTCCGAGGACACCCGGCGCCGCGTCGCGCGGGCGGCGGCCGACCTCGGCTACCAGGCCAGCGTCCACGCGCGGCAGCTGGTCACCCGGCGCAGCCGGACCCTGGCGATCCAGCTCGCGAACTCGGTCGACGCGAGCAGTGCCTGTGCCCTCGTGCCCAATTCGGACTACTTCCTCGAGGTCCTCAACGGCGCGGCCGAAGCCGCGTCGAAACGCTCTTACGGGCTGTTGCTGACACCGGCCGACGCGGACCTCGACCGGCTGAACGCCTTCGCCGTCGACGGCGCGATCCTCGTCGATCCCCGCGGTGACGAGCCGTTCTTCGCCACCGGCTGGTGCCGCGACCGGCCGCTGGTCACCACCGGCCGCCCGCTGGCGGCGCCGTGTCCCGTCCCGGTCGTCGTCGACAACGACCTGGTCGCGGCCGCCCGGCTGATGCTGGATCACCTGGCTGCAAACGGATATGAGCGACCGGCGATGATCACCACCGACACCGGCCGTTCCTACGCGGCCGACCTCGTCGCGGGATACACCGGCTGGGTTCGGGAGCGGGGCCTGGAGCCGGTGGTCGCCGAGATCGACGAACCACCGACCACCGAAGGCACCGCGGCGGCACTGGGCAGACTGCTCGACCGGCCGGTGTGCCCGGACGCCGTCTTCACGACGTCGGAGAACCTCGCGCTCGGCGTCCTCCACGAGGCACGCCGGCGGCGGCTCACGGTGCCCGCCGAACTCGGCATCTGCAGCGCGGTGGACAGCGGCTCGCTCCGGCTCACTTCGCCGCAGGTGACCGGGATGTTCGTGCATCCCCGCGAAGTGGGCTCCCGTGCGGCCACCGCACTGATGGACCTCATCGAGGGGGTGGCGCCGGACGACGGGCCGCGCCGGATCGAGGTCCCCGTTCGGCTGAACGCGCGGGAATCGACCGCCCGTTAGGTGCCCGGTGGAGCTGAAGGGCGCTTTCCCCGCATGCGATGCGAGGAAAGCGCCCTTCACCGCGTGAGATGAGGGGAAAGTCCCCTTCAGCCCGTCCTAGGAGCTGCGGCACTGAGCGACCGGCGGACTCCCGCCCCCGTCGTCGGTGGTCGCGATGAAACCGAAGGTGGTCGTCCCGCCGGCGGGCAGGACCGCGTTCCAGTCCAGTTCGGACACCCGCACGCGGTCTCCGTCCTGTGCCAGGGAACCGTTCCACAGATTGGCGATGCGGGTGCCGGGCGGCATGGTCCAGCTGACCTCCCAGCCGGTGAGCCGGGTGTCCTTCGCGTTCCGCACCGACACCCGGATCTCCGAGCCGCCGGGCCAGCGATTGGTCACCTCGTAGCGCGCCTCGCACACCGGCCGCTCGACGCTGGTGCTCTGCCCGGGCACGGGCGGCGCCGCCACGGGTTTCTCGGCCGGGCCGCCGTCGAACAGCAGGATTCCCGCCAAGACAGCACCGGCCACCGCCACACCACCACCGATGGCGAGCGGCAGCTTCGAAGGGCCGGTCGGCGCGGGAAGTCGTTTCGTACCGGCGAGAACCGCAGGACGGCCCTCGGCGACCGCGGTCAGCATCCGCTCCGCCTCGGCCATGTCCGGCCGCTCGCCGGGCGCGTGCCGGAGCAGCCGCAGCAGGACGTCGGTGAGCGGGCCGGAGTTGCGCGGCGCGGTGATCTCGCCGCGGGCGACCCGTTTGAGGAGCGCGATCTGGTTGCCGTCGGTGCCGAACGGCGGCGCGCCTTCGAGCGCGGTGTAGAGCGTCGAGCCGAGGGAGAACACGTCCGACGGATAGCCGGGTTCCGCACCGTCGGCGACCTCGGGGGAGAGGAACGCCGGAGTACCGACGACGAGCCCGCCGCCGGTCATGGTCCCCTCGCCCGCGGCGTGGGACAGCCCGAAGTCGGCGATCTTCGCCTGCCCGTCCTCGGTGATCAGGACGTTGTTGGGGGTGACGTCGCGGTGCAGGATCCCGTCCGCGTGGGCGGCGGCCAGCGCCGACGCGATCTGCGCGCCGAGTTCCGCCACCCGCCCCGCCGGGAGCGGGCCGTCGTCCGCGAGCAGGTCCGTGAGCGGCCGCGACGGCAGGAACTCCATGATCAGGAACGGCGTCCCGTCCTGCTCGGCGACGTCGTACACGGTGACGGCGTGCGGGTGCTTGAGCTTCGCGGCGACCCGCGCCTCCCGCATCGCGCGCACGATCGAGCGGAACGGGGCGTCGTCCGGCACGGTGCCCGGCAGCAGTTGCTTGACCGCGACCGTCCGGCCGAGCCGTTCGTCCCGCGCCTGCCACACCACGCCCATCGCGCCCCGGCCGACCTTGCGCTCCAGCCGGTACCGGCCGGCGACGAGCTCACCTTCACGTGTCACGCCGCCCCCTGATCTCCTGGAGTGCACACGGATCCGATGGCATTCAGGTTCACCAGGGCAACTGTATCCGCTAGGAGAGCGGGGCCCCTTCGACCGGAGCACCGGCCGTGGCGAGCCACGCCTCGGCGAGCAGGCGGTGACCGAGTGGGCTGGGGTGGACGCCGTCCGGCGCCAGCGTCGCGGCCCCGTGTTCTTCCGCCGCCCTGGGCATGAACAGGTCCGCGCGCACCAGGCGCGCGCCGAACTCCGTCGCCACGTCGACCGCGACCTCGATCCGGGGAGCCAGGTCGTCGAGCCATTCGTGCTGTTCCGGCTCGACCGGCAGCAGGAACGGCGTGATGACGTACAGCTCCGCCGGGAGGTGCTGCCGCGCATCGGCCAGCAGCCGGGAGTAGGCGGCGCGGAACTTTCCGACCGGGCTCGGCAGGCCGCGGTCGAACGTCCGCCAGGTGTCGTTGATGCCGATCTTCACGGTCAGCACGGTGGGCCGTAACGCGAGGACGTCGGTGGTCCAGCGGGCCTCCAGATCGTAGATCCGGTTGCCGTTGAGGCCTTTGTTGAGCACCTCCGGGCCCTCGCCGAGGCGGTCGGCGATCTGCCGGACGTACCCCTTGCCCAGCGACGCGGGATCCTCGCGGTCGCGGCCGGAATCGGTGATCGAGTCGCCGGCGAACAGCAGGCGGTCGGCTTCGGTGAACCTCACGCGCCCGCCTCGATCAGCTTGCGGAGGGAGTCGGCCTCGCCCGGGATCAGGGCGGGATCGTTGTCCGGGACGAACTCCAGCAGCGCGTCGAGCGGCCGCCCGGTCTTCGCGAGCAGCGCGAACGCCCGCGTCCACAACTCCGCCCTGGCGGTCAGTGGATGCCGCTCGTTACTGGGCCACCACGAGAACACGTGCACCGCGCGGACCCGGTCGAGGACGAGTTCGAGTCCCGCCAGCGCCGGTTCGTCCGGCAGGTCCTGCGGCGGTTGCCAGTAGGTGCCGAGGTTGTCGCGGCCGGCTTCTTCGAGCAGCCGCACTGTCGACTCGGCGGTGTCGGTCAGCGTCCCGCCGTGGAACTCCAGCGCCACTTCGAGACCGTGTTCGTTCGCGACGTCGGCGGCCTCGCGGAGACCGGTGACGATCTGCTCCCGTTCCTCGGGGTCGACGTCCGCCGAGCCCGCTTTGCCCGCCCACACCCGGATCCTGGTGGCGCCGAGCCGGACCGCGGTGGCGGCGATGTCCCCGAACTTCCCGGCCTCCACCGGGGTGGCGCGGAAGTAGGAGCCATAGGAATCGCAGGTCAGCCCGTGCCGTGCCATGGCTTCCAGCGCGCGGTCGGCGGCCCAGTCGTCGCCGGGGCGCACATGGACGTCGGCGCCCCACTCGATCACCCGCAGACCCGCTTCCGCGGCACGGCGGGCGACCTCGTCGGCGTCCAGCCGCCGCAGCGTCACCGAACACAGTCCAGGGCGGATCATCGTTCCTCCAGCAGTTGTGTACTTTCCCGCAGCACGACCTCGCCGGTGACCGGCTTGACGCGCGGGCTGCCCGCGCGGTCGGCGAGGACGAAGTCGAGCGCCTGTTCCCCCATCGTCTCGATCGGGACGCGCACGGTGGACAGTGAAGGCCTGATGTCGCGCAAGGTGATGATGTCATCGAACCCCGCGATCGCGATGGGCGACGGCACCTCCACCCCGCGGTCGCGGCAGGCGGCCATCGCGCCGACGGCCATCACGTCGTTGACCGCGAAGACGCAGCCCCGGCTGAACCCGCCTTCGAGCGCCCGCACCATCGCCGCGTAGCCGCCGTCGCGGGTGAATTCCGCGTGCAGGACCTGGGTTTCGGGAAGGGAGACGCCGTGGCGGGCGAGTCCGTCGCGGAAGCCCAGGACGCGATCGCGCGAGGTCAGCAGTCCCGGCGGCCCGGCGAGCACGCGGAAGTCGCGGTGTCCGAGCCCGGCGAGTTGTTCGCCGAGGGCGGCGGCTCCCGGCCGGTTCTCCAGCATGACCGTGTCGAACGGCAGTTTCCGCTGCCCGATCACCACCACGCGGCCGTCGGCGGCTTCGAACGCCTTGAGCTCCTTGGTCAGATTCTGTTGCAGGGCACTGTCCTCGTTGCGCGAACCGGCCAGGATGACCGCCCGCGCCCGTTGCCCGCGCAACGTCGTGACGTATTCGAGTTCCTTCTCCGGCCGGTTTTCCGTGCTCGCGATGGTGACTGTCAGCCCGTGCCGGGCGGCCACGCGCATGACCCCGGAAGCGATCGAGGAGAAGTACGGGTCGACGATGTCGTGCACCAGCAGCCCCACGACGTTGCCGCGGCCGCGCGCCATCGCCTGCGCGGGCACGTTCGCGGTGTACCGCAGCCGTTCCGCGGCCCGCAGCACCGATTCGCGCAGGTTGCCGCTGACCTGTCTGGTCCCGCCGTTGAGCGCCCTCGACGCGGTCGCGAGCGACACTCCCGCCTCACGGGCGACGTCGGCCAAGGTGGCCGACCCCGCGGCGCGCTGCGCCATGGTTCCTCCTCGGGGGTGCGGCGGGCTCACACCGGCGGGGACGGCCGCCGGTGTGAGCCCGGTTTCGCTACGGAGCGCCGGGTCCGACGTCCGCGGTGGTGAGCGGCCGGTTGGCGATGGCGGCCGTCGAGTACTCGTCCGCCCCGACGTCGCGCAGGCTGCCGCGGGCTTGGCCGTCGAGGTCCAAGGTGGTCGGCGCGGTGCTCAGCGTCGCCGCGTCGATCGCCGGGCTGCCCGCGGCGAGCCGCGAGATGCCGTCGCCGCCCTGCACGAGCTTCGGGTCGACGCGGCGGAAGGTGCCCGCCGGGATGTTGCCGTCCCCGCCCGAACCCCACAGGATGTTGCCCGACCAGGTGAAGTTGCCCGTGGTGCTCATCGCGACCAGGTCGCCGTTGCCGCCGACGAAGATGTTGTCCGAGATCGTGCAGTCACGCGGTTCGATCGTCCGCTTGGTCTCGCCGGCGAGCGTGCCGCTGTTGTTCAGCAGCGTGTTGTGCGCGATGAGCACGCGGTCGGCCGCGTCGTTGCCGCGCCGGGATTCCTTGGACTCACCCGGGAAGTGGTCCCGAACGGTGCCGCTGCCGACGACCAGCGCGGTGCCGGACACCCCGGCGACGTAGTTGTTGAGGATCTTGTGGTCGTTGCCGTAGATCCGGATGCCTTCCTTGCCGCCGAGGATGAAGTTGGATTCGACGACGGTCTTGTTCCCGTGGCGCAGCACGATGCCGCCCAGGCTGTTCCGGATGGTGTTGTTGCGGATGAAGTTGCCCGACGACTTGATCGAGATCGCCTCCGGGTCGCCGTTCGCGCGTTCGAACAGGTTGTACTCCACCGTGGCGCCGGCGGTGCTCAGCGCGCGCGGGCTGACGCCGAGCCGGATCGGCTCGCCGCCGTTGTCGCCGGCGAAGGTGTGGTCGGAGAAGTAGTTCCGCACGACGTGGACGCCCACCGCCATCTTGTCTTCGTCCGCGCCCTCGATGCAGAGCATGACGCCGAGCGTCGTCTTGTGGTGGAAGTGGTTGCGGTCGACCTTGCTGTAGTCGGCGCGGACCATCACCCAGTGCAGGCCTTCGATGTCGGCCAGCTGGAAGTCGTTGCGGGTCAGGCGGATCCGCGAACAGTTCGCCGGGATCTCCAGCGTGGTGCTCTGCCGGAAATTGAACCCGCTGAGCGTGACGCCGGTGGAGTCGTCGAAGACGAAGCTCTGCTCGCCGTTGAACGTCACCCCGCCTCGGGACTGGGCGACGATCGTGATCGGCTGATCCTTCGTGCCGCGCCTGCCCTTGATGCTGATCGGGTTGCCCGTCGGTACGGTGTACGCGCCGTCGTTCACGGTGATGACGGCACCGGGGCCCGCCTGGTCGATCGCGTTCTGCAGTTCGGTCAGCGAACTGACGGTGAGGGCGCACAGCCCTTGCGGGGTGGCCGACGCCGTGCCCGCGGTGACCCAGGGGACGGTGATCAGCGCGGCGCCGAGGGTGGCGCCGCTGAGGAACCTTCTGCGATCCATGATGCCTCCGTGCTCAATCGGTGGGGAGGGTTTCGGCGGCGGGGCTTTGTGTGCTCAGGAACAGTTCGATCACCGGCACCGGGGTGTCCGGTTTCCGGATGGGGAGTTTGAGGGTGAGCGTGCCTTCCGGCTGCCCGCCCATCTGGGTGTTCTGCGCGGTCTGGCCGGGATCGGTGTGCACCTGCCGGATTTCCGAGGCGTCGTCGAGCAACTGGGCGTAGCGCACCCGCCCGGCCATCCCGGGCAGGTGGACGTGGTTCATCGGCCAGCTGAAGAGATGCAGGTAGAGCCGGTCCCCGCGCTGGGTGTAGCGGCAGTCCGCGGGCGCGGTGAACTCCGACGGGCCGCAGCCGCGGATGGAGCGTTCGTGCCGGTCCATCCAGCGGCCGAGTTCCGCGAGCACTTCGAGCGCTCGCGGGTCGATCTCGCCCCGGCCGTTCGGCCCGACGTTGAGCAGCAGGTTGCCGTCCTTGGACACGCCGTCGACCAGCATCCGGATGAGCAGTTCGGGGCTCTTGTAGTCGAGGTTGTCGCGGTCGTAACCCCAGCTGCCGTTGAGGGTCTGGCATGCCTCCCACACCACCGGGACGCCGTCGCGGGTCATCGGCCCGGACGGCTGGTACTGCTCCGGGGTGATGAAGTCGCCGGGGATGCCGGTGCGGTCGTTGACCAGGATGCCGGGCTGCAGTTCGCGGACCAGCGCGAGCAGGCCGGGGGAGTCCCAGTCGTCCGGTCCCTTGCCGCCCCACCATTCCTTGCGGCCCTGGTACGAGAAGTCGAAGAACAGGTAGTCGATCGTGCCGAAGCGGGTGAGCAGCTCGCGGACCTGACCGTGGAGATAGAGCCGGTATTCGGCGATGTCGGCGTACTGGTGCGCGGCGATGTACTCCGCGTCGTCACGGCGGGGATGGGTGCCGTCGACGGGGAAAGCCGGGTGGTGCCAGTCGATCAGCGAATGGTAGAAGCCGACCTTCAAGCCTTCTTCATGGCAGGCGTCGACGAACGGGCCGAGCAGATCCTTGCCATACGGCGTGTTCGTCACCTTGAAGTCGGTGAGATCGCTGTCCCACAGGCAGAAACCGTCGTGGTGCTTGGTGGTGAGCACGACGTAGGTCATGCCCGCGGTCTTCGCGGCCCGCGCCCAGGAACGCGGGTCGTACTTGTCCGGTTCGAAGTGGTCGAAGTAGACGCGGTACTGCTCGTCGGTCAGTTCTTCGCGGTTCTGCACCCATTCGTGCCGGGCGGCCAGCGAATACAGTCCCCAGTGGACGAACATCCCGAACCGGTCGTGGGTGAACCAGGCGGTGGAACTCACTTCAGTATCGCTCCTTGATTGTCTCGGTCAGCCCTTGAGCGCGCCCGAGGCGAGCCCGCGGACGAACGAACGCTGGAAGAACAGGAACGCGGCGACCGACGGGAGCAGCGCCAGCAGCGACGCGGCCATGATCACGCCCGGCGTGACGTTCGTGTCGATCCGCAGTGTCCGCAGGGCCAGCGGCAGGGTGTAGGTCGACGCGTCGGTCGACACCAGCAGCGGCAGCAGGTACTGATCCCAGATCATGGTGAAGCCGAAGACGCCGATCACGCCGAGCGCGGGTTTGCACATCGGCAGGATGATCTGCGCGAAGATCCGCAGATCTCCGGCGCCGTCGATCCGGGCGGCCTCTTCGAGTTCACGCGGGACGTCCTTCATGAACTCGGTCATCACCAGGATCGAGAAGGCCCACGCGCCCAGCGGCACGATCATGCCCGCGAGGCTGCCGATCAGGTTGAAATGCACCACCGGAAGATCCGACAGGATCAGCGAGAGCGGGATCGCGAGGATCTCCTCCGGCAGCATCAGCGTCGCCAGGATCGCGACCAGCACGAAGGTCATGAACCGGAACTTCTTGCGCGCCAACGCGTATCCGGCCAGCACCGAGACGATGACCTGCAGCAGCAGGCCGAAACCGACCACCAGGAACGAGTTGAGCAGGTACTTCCCGACGCCGAGGTCGAAGGCGATGCCGAAGTTGTCCAGGGTGGGGCTCGACGGGACGACGCTCAGCGCCGTCGGATCGGAGACGTCGTTGAACGCGCTGACCAGCAGCGCCAGCAGCGGTCCGGCGAACACCAGGAGCAGCAGGGCGTACAGGACGAACTTCAGGATCCGTCCGCCCGGCGACTTGACGGCGTCGAGGCCGAGTGCCGAATCGTTGGCCGCGGTCATGCGTCTCGCCTCCGTCGGAGCACCTGGACGAACAGGGTCAGCACGAGCGTCGCGAGGAACAGCAGGACCGCTCCCGCCGCGCCGACGCCCAGCCGGTTCTGTTCCAGGCCGAGTTTGTAGATCAGGGTCATCGCCACCTCGGTCGAGCCGTTCGGCCCGCCGTTGGTCAGCAGGAACACCTCGGTGAACACCCGCAGACCGCGGATCGCCGCGAGGACGAACAGGATCGAGAACACCGACCGCAGGCCCGGCAGCGTCACGTGGAGGATCTTGCGCCAGCGGGAGGCACCGTCCACAGTGGCCGCTTCGTAGAGACCGCGGTCGATCCCGGCCAGGCCCGCCAGGAAGATCATCATGTCGTACGGCGCGCCACGCCAGATGCCGGTGATGATCACCGAGACCATCGACGTGTCGGGATCGTTGATGAAGCCCGACGGTCCCAGCCCGACCAGGCCGAGGATGGAGTTCAGCATCCCGTCCTCGGTCGGGTGGTACATGATCCGCCAGAGTTCGGCGACCACCGCGATCGGTACCACCACCGGCAGGAACGCCGCCGAGCGCAGGAACTTCAGCCGCTTGCTCTGGCCCTCCATCAGCAGTGCGAGCGCGAGGCCGATGACCATCGACCCGACCGTCTGCCCGACCGCGATGATCACGGTGTGCCAGATGGCGGAGTGGAACGCCTCGTCACCGAGGACGGTGCCGTAGTTCTGCCCACCGACCCACTGGTTGCCCAGATACGGCTGGACGTCCTGGAAGGACATCGTCACCGCGGTGATCATCGGGATGAACTTGAAGTACACGAACAGGATCAGGGCGGGGGCCAGGAACAGCCACGGCGTCCACCATTTCCCGTCGCGGTCGCTGCGCCCGCGGGCCTTCGGCGCGGGCGCCCGCCGGGTGGCGGGACGGTCCGCGCCGACGGCCGCCGGCTTGGCGTGATCTACGGTCATGACGCGCTGATCCCCTGTTGCTGCAAGGTCGCGGTGAGCTTGGTGTCGAGTTTGGCCAGTTCGGCCTTGAGGTCTAGCTTGCAGTCGGCGATGAGCGCGCTGACCGTGTCGGCGGTGTCCTGGCGGACGGGCGTCCAGTTCGGGATGGACGGCGCGTAGTGGCCGGACTTGGCGTAGATCTCGGCGTAGGTCTTCCAACGCGGGTCCGGGCGGACCTGCGTGATGTCGACGTTCTTGTTCACCGGGAGCTGGACGATGAAGGCGGTGTCGCCCTCCATGCCGATCTTCTGGCCGTCGGCCGAGATCGCGAAGTCACCGAAGGCGTCCTGCCCGGCCTGGTTCGGCGAACCGGCCATCATGTAGATCGACAGCCCCTCAGCCAGGACGTCGGCGTTCTTGGCGCCCTTCGGCATCGGGACGACCTCGTACTTGTCCTTGCCGAGCGCCTTGTCGAACCGCGGCAGCAGGTACGGGCCGACGACGTACATCCCGGCCTTGCCCGCTTCGAAGGTCTCGTTGGTCGCCGGGGTCGGCATGGTGACCGAACCGGGCTGGATCACGTTGTCCTTGCAGCCGAGGTCGCGGAACCACTGCACCGCGGCCAGCGATTCGGGGGTGCTCATCGACGGCTTGTACTTGCCGCCACCGGCCTCGGTGATGAAGTCGCCGCCCGCGGCCCACAGGAAGTTGGAGAAGTACCAGGAGGCGTAGCCCCGCTTGGTCGACAGCGTCGCGTTCAGGCCCGCGGTGTCGTTCTTGCCGTTGCCGTCGGGGTCGCCGGTGGTGAAGGCCTTGGCGAGGTCGACGAGTTCGGGCCAGCTTTGCGGCACGCTCTTGCCGAGCTTTTCGCGCCAGTCCCTGCGGATCAGCAGCGCCGAGGCCTGCGCGCTGTAGGGCAGGCCGTACAGCTTGCCGTCCGGGGTCTGGTTGGACTTCAGCGCCTGCTCGGTCAGCTCCGAGGCGTGCTTGATCTTGCCCTGCTCGACCTCGCGGACGAGGCCCTGGCTCTTCAACGTGCCGACCTGCGTGACGTCGTTCATCACGATGTCCGGCAGGTCGCGCTGGGCGGCGCGCTGGGCCAGCTTCGTCTCGAAGTCGTCGAAGATCGCGGTGACCTGGACCTTGAACCCGGTGGCCTTCTCGAAGGCTTCCGCGAGCCGTTTCGTGGCCTGCTCACCGGCGCCGCCGGGGGTCGTCCGGGTCCACAGTTCCAGTGGCGCCTTGGTGTCCTGCGCGACGTTCGTTCCGGCGGGGCCTGCCGAGCAGCCCGAAAGGACCAGCGCTGAGACCGTGAGTCCCACGCCGATCCACCGCGATTTCCGCATCGCTTCTCCTGTTCACTGTGGACCACGCTGTCTATCCGCAGGGACGGTAAGCGCTTTCCGGACCCGGGGTCAATGGTCCGATGATTACGAATTTCAATCGGCCGGGTTTGCCCCTGCGTGGCACTCACCGCCCGTGGACCGGTCTAAGCATCCGATGTATGGTCGCCGCGGAGGTAGGGATGACGGAACTGCAACACCGGCCGACGGCGCTCCTCGTGATGGAGGAACGCCGCCGTGACGACGTTTACCCCGAGGCCGTCCTGGCGGAGATCGGGGCGCTGGTGGACCTGCGTGAGCCGCTCACCCGCGAGCGGCTGGCGGACCGTCCGGAGGCCCTGGACGGCGTCGAAATCCTGCTCTCGGGCTGGGGCGCGCCCGTCCTCGACGCCGGCCTGCTGGGACACGCGCCGGACCTGCGCGCGGTGCTCGTCGCCGCCGGATCGGTCCGGCCCCTGACCACGCCCGAGTTCTGGGCGCGCGGGATCCCGATCGTGTCCGCGGCGGCCGCGAACGCCGTCCCCGTCGCCGAGTTCACCCTGGCCCAGATCCTCTTGGGACTGAAACAGGTGCACCGGATCTCCCGCGAGATCCGCGAACGGCGGGCCTACCCGGGTGATCCGAGGGTCGCCGGGGCGTACCGATCCAAGGTCGGCTTGCTCGGCCTCGGCGAGATCGGTGCTCTCGTCGCCTCCCACCTGCGGAGTTTCGACGTCGAGGTGCTGGCGAGCGACCCCGTCGTCGACGCCGCGGCCGCCGCCGATCTCGGTGTGCGGCTGGTGGATCTCGACGAGCTGTTCGGCACCTGTGCGGTGGTCAGCCTGCACGCGCCACTGCTGCCGGAGACCGAGGGACTGGTGAACGGGAAGCTCGTGGCCGGGATGAGCGTCGGCGCGACCCTGATCAACACCGCCCGCGGCGCCGTGGTCGACGAGCCGTCGGTCATCCCCGTGCTGGGTGAGCGGCCGGACCTCACGGCGATCCTCGACGTCACCTGGCCAGAGCCGCCCGCGCCGGACTCGCCGCTCTACACATTGCCGAACGTGGTGCTCACCCCGCATCTGGCGGGGGCTCTAGGTGCGGAGCGTGCGCGGATGGGTGAACTCGTCGCGCGGGAGCTGCGGCGGTTCGTGCTTGGGCAGCCGCTTCAGCACGCTGTTGCGCCGGATCGGGCCCATTTGCGGGCCTGACGCGTTTTCGGGGTGGGCTCGGCTGGGGCTGTCGTGGTGGCTACGGGTGATCTGTGACTGGGTGGGTGTTGCTGGTTTTGTATAACGGCCTATACCGCGCGGCTTGGGCGGTGTGGGGTTCGTGGCCGAGGGCTGGGGCACTGGCTTTGGTTTGTTGCCGCGGAATGGCGACGGCCGTCGGTTTTGGACTGTGCCCGTGGCTCCGAGGCGTTGTGTCTGTGGTGACCGGTCGTCTGGGGCCATTGCCGCGAAATGGCGACGGCGGTCAGTGCCGCAGCGTGGCTTGATGGCTCGTCTTCGGTGTTGTGGCTGCGGTGAGTGGAGACCAGGGGTGCCCCAGGCGGGGGCCGGGGTCTGTTGCCGCGAAACGGCGACGGCCGTCGGTTTGGCCTGTGCCCGCGGCTCCGAGGCGTTGTGTCTGGGGTGACTGTCCGTCTGGGCTATTGCCGCAAAATGGCGACAGTCGCCAGCCCGCAGCGTGGCTTGATGGCCTGTCCTCGGCGTTGCGTCTGCGGTGAGCGAAGCCAGGGGCGCCGCAAGTGCAGCCGGGTCTGTTGCCGGAAAACGGCTACGACCGTTAGCCCCGCGCCGGGGCGGCAAGACTTATCGGGTTGTTCAAGACGGTGCGCTGTGGCGTCCGGTTGACCGAGGGCCGTTGCCGCGAAACGGCGACGGCCCCCAGCCCCGCAGTGTGGCCAGACAGCCTGTCCTCGACGTTGCGCCCGCGGTGAGCGGAAACCAGGATCGCTCAGGTGCAGCCGGGCTCCGTTGCCGCAAAACGACCACGGCCGTCAGCTCGCGCCAAGTCCAACCGGCCAATCCCAACAACGACCGAACCCAGCCCTCGAAGCCCGTCGCGGACCGGCACCTTCCCGCAACCCACCCCGATGATCTTCACCGGGTACGCTCGCTCACGCCGATGAATCCGGCGCCAAGCGCGCATTCCCGGACGCGCGCTTTCCGAACACTGGAGGTTCTCGTGGCCAAGGGCTACTGGGTCAGCGTCTACCGCACCATTTCCGACCCCGAGAAGCTGGCCGCCTACAACAAGCTTGCCGCTCCGGCCGTCAAGGCCGCAGGTGGACGGGTTCTCGTCGGCGGCGGGCAGGTCGTCGCCCACGACGACGGCGTCGCCGAGCGCGTCATCCTGATCGAGTTCGACAGCTTCGAACAGGCCGTCGCGGCTCACGCGAGCGAGGCCTACCAGCAGGCGCTGATCGCCCTGTCCGACGGCGTCGAACGCGACTTCCGCATCGTCGAAGGCGTTTGAGCCGCAGCCCAGTGCCGTTGCCGCAAAACGGCGACGATCACCAGTTCCGCACAGCGGGCGCGTAGCCCTGCGGCTTGTCCCCGACCCGCACCCCAGGACTGATCACCCAGTTCTGGTACTCGGGAGTGAACATCCGGTACACCGACTCCGGCGGCACGGCACTCGCCTCGTCGAGGAGCGCGCGCAGCTCCGGCGGCAGCTCGAAGTCCAGAGCGGCCATGCTCTTGCCGAGCTGATCCGCGCTGCCGGCCCCGACGATCGCGGCCGCGATGCCCGGCTGGGTCGCGACCCAGTTGATCGCGACCTGGGCCATCGTGACGCCGAGCTTGCCGGCGACCTCTTCCAGCGGTTTCAGCAGCGCCCAGTCCCGGTCCGTCCAGGATTTCCCGGGGTTCCCCGGGTCGCTCAGCCTGCCCTCGCCGGACGGCGTCTCGCCGGTCCGGCGGTACTTGCCGGTGAGAAAACCGCCCGCCAAGGGGCTCCACGCGGTGATACCGAGCCCGAGATGCCTGCCCATCGGGACGTGTTCGGTCTCGATCGTCCGCTCCACGAGAGAGTAGGGCAGCTGGAGGTTGACCGCGGGGGTCAGCGCGTGCGCTTCGGCGAAGGTCTGTGCTCGCGCGGCGTACCAGGCGGGCACGTCGGAAAGTCCGGCGTAGCGGATCTTTCCCGCGCGCACCAGGTCGTCGAAGGTGCGCATCACCTCTTCCGGCGGCGTTATGCGGTCCCAGGTGTGCAGCAGGAACAGGTCGACGTGGTCGGTGCCCAGCCGCCGCAGCGACGCCTCCAAGGCCCGGATCAGATGCTTCCGCCCGTTGCCGCCCGCGTTCGGATCGCCGGGGTCGACGCTGTTGGTGTACTTGGTGGTGAGCACGACCCGGTCGCGCACCTTCGCCTCGGCGATGAGCCTGCCGAGGATCGTTTCGCTCTCGCCCGCGGTGTAGAAGTCCGCGGTGTCGATGAAGTTCCCGCCCGCTTCCAGGTACCTGCGGAAGATCGGGCGGACCTCGTCCTCGGTCTTCCCGTACGCGGCATGGAAACCGCCGGTGCCGAAGTTCATCGTCCCGAGCGCGATCCGGCTGACGCGCAGGCCGGACCGGCCGAGCAGATAGTACTGATCCAGTGTCATGGAAGGAACTCCAGGCTTTCAGTGGTGTCCACTGTGGACAGGGACGACGAAGTTCACCGTCTTCTGGTCGAGGATCTTGTGGGTCGGATCGGCGAGCCCGATCCACACCTTGTGCGGACCCGGCGGCAGGGCCTGGATGATGAGGGGCTCGCCGCTGCCGTCCGCCCTGTGCCACGCCGCGTCGATGACCAGCGAAGGCGGCGGTCAGGGCGAGCTTCCCAAGAACGGGCATGAGGTCACGCTAGGAGGGCCTGCCGGGCCGCCGCGCCCGTCGGACGACGTCATCGGTGTACGTCACCCGTGACACTTTCCGGTGATCGCCAGGTGAAGCCACATCAAGCGGGGAATACCGATGGCGTCAGGCGGGGGCCGAAGAGAAGGAGAGAACGATGAAGACTCGTATCGCCGCTTTGGCGGCCACGGTCGCGCTCATGGTGTCGGCGGGTGCCGTCGCCGCTTCGCCCGCCGTCGCGGACCCGGTGCCGGGAAGCCCGAATCTGTTCTACGCCTCGTGCGCCGTCGATCTGCTGGGCATTCCGGTGGGCTGCCTGGAAACCGACGAAGTGCACGCGACGCACGTCTGTCAGTACGTACTCACCACGTTCGGGCTGGGGCTCGACTGTATCCAGCGCTGAACGCCGATCACGGGGCTGTTCCCGGGTCGCCCTCGCTCAGGATCGCGCGGAGCCGGTGCAGGGCGCGATGCTGGGCGACCCGGACCAGTCCAGGGCTGACCCGCAGGACCGCACCTGTTTCGGGCGCCGACATGCCGACGGTGATCCGCAGCCGGAGGATCTCCTGCTGAAGTCCGGGAAGGGTGCTCATCAGGCGGGTCAGCCGGTCGTGGCCGTCGGCGGCGAGGGCCTGCCGTTCGGGTTCGTTGGGCTCGGGCGTCGCGCGGTCGGGTACGTCCGGGGTGGGTTCCGAGCGGTCCCGTGCCCGCCTCCGGAAGGCAGCGGCGACCTTCCGGGCGGCGATCCCGAGGACGGCGGTGAGAAACGAGCGACCGGTGGTCCTGGCGGTGGGAAGCGCGGTGAGCACCGCGAGACAGGTCTCCTGTGCGACGTCCTCCGCGCCGATCACGCGCGCGTCCGTCCCCTCCATCCGGCTCCGGCAATAGCTTGCGACGACCGGCTCGACGATGCCCATCAGCTCCCGGGTCGCGGCGGGATCGCCGTCGCGGGCACGGGGGACGAGGGACTCCAGATCCGCCGTCAGTGCGCCGTCGTCAGGGGGAGGAGCCGCCCCCGGCGAGGTGCGTTCGCCGGGGGCGGTCCAGGTCAGGCGAGTTCCCAAAGCGCCGGCACGTTCGGCGGTTCCCAGCCGGGCATGGAGGTGTGCGGCTGGATGACCCGGTAGGTGCTGCCGCCGTAGGTGGCGGTCGCGCCGGAGCCGTAGTAGGTGTACGGCGCCCAGGTGCCGCCCGGCGGGTTCGAGGTCGTCGGGCTGGTCGGGGTGGTGGTCGGCGTGGTGGTCGTGCTGGACGGCGGGGTGCCGGTGACCATCAGGCGCAGGTTGTAGACGCCCAGGATCTCGTTGACCGGCTGGAAGTAGATGGTGCCGCCGGAGGTGCAGTTGCCGGAGCCACCCGAGGTGACGCCCTGCGCCTGGTCGCCGGTGATCCACGAACCGCCCGAGTCACCGGGTTCGGCGCAGACGTTGGTCCGGGTCAGGCCGGTGATGGTGCCCTCGGGGTAGGTGACCGAGGTGTTCTTCTGCAGGATCGTGCCGCAGTGCCAGCCCGTGGTGGAGCCGGAACGGCAGACCGACGAGTTCACCGCGGCCTCGGTCGAACCGGCCACCGGCACGGTGCCGGGGTAGCGGTTGACCAGCGCGCGCGGGGTGTTGCCGGCGTCGGCGCGGACCCAGGCGTAGTCGTTGCCGGGGAAGCTGGAGCCGGCGACGGTCCCGCTGGGGTTCGAGGTCCGCGTGCCCGTGGTGCCACAGTGGCCGGCGGTCACGAATCCGCCCTCGACCGGGAAACCGATGGAGCAGCGGCCCGAGCCGAAGGTGTAGGCGTTGCCGCCGATGATGTCGATCAGCGCCCGCGGCTTCTCCGTGCTGGTCTCGACGCGCACCAGATCGGCCTGCACACCGGACTCCGCGGCCCACGCCTTCGCGGCGGCCTCGCCACCGGCGTTGGCCAGTACGACGATCGAGTTGGTGACGACGTCGGTGTACCAGCCGGGCACGGTCTTCGGTGCCTTGGTGGACTTGGCGTCCAGCCGCAGTTTCGCCGCGTCGAGATCGGCGGCGCTGCGGGCGACGGTCTTCGGGGTGGCGCCCGCGGCGCGCACCAGGTCGGCCTGGGCGGCGTCGGTGACGGCCACGGTCAGCGCGGTCCCGGTGGCGTCCAGCCACGACCCGGCGTACGACATGCCGAGCTGCTTCTTCAGCGTGTTGTCGGCGATCGCGGCGCGCTGCTCGCTCGCGAGCCGGATCTTGGCCTGTTCGGGGCTGATCTTCAGATCGCGGGACATCGCGGCCAGCATTTCGGACTGGGCCTGGTCGCCGGCGGAGGCTTGCTGACCGGCGCTCGCGCTGGGCGTGAGGGCGATGGCGGTGATCAAGCCTGCCCCGGTGATGGCCGCGGCTGTGGCGGCGAGGATCTTTCTGTTCATGTCAACGCTTTCCTCGAAACGGGCGGGGAGGGAGAGTCGATCCCGACCGTACGAGGCGGATCACGCGACTGGTACATACCATTTGGGTCATATCGGCCGGGCTGAGCGCAGCGCGATATGGCGGCCGGTCCTGCCGGACGGGCCGGTGGTTTCGTTGCGGTGCAAGGGTTTCAGGCGCCGTGGACCAGGGCGGCGCGGACGTGTCCGATTCGGCCGGTCGCGATGTCCACTGTCGTCAATACCGTACTTTTGAGGGGTATGGCAAAGGGAACGCCGGAACTTCTCACAGTATGAGGAAGTGCCCGTCGTACCGGTGGGGGCGGCCGGTGCAGCGATAGCTCGACGCCACCGCGGGATCACCGTGACCGCGGTACGTGGCGGTACCGCAGCGTGCCGCCCGGCGGAAGTCCGACAGATCCGGGTCCGACGTCCCGATGACGTCGTCGTATTCCCGCACCGACTGGCGGAACAGCACCGGGCGGCCAGCGGTGCCGCCGCCAGGAACAACTTCTTGCGTCTCATCACTTTCCCGAAGCTAGGCCGGTCGTGTTGACACGCCGTCTACATCCTGTGGACGCCGCCACCATCACCGGTCCAGATCGGACCGTTTGGGTATCGTCGGACGGGCGGCCGCCCATGGCCGGGGGAGGAATGCGCCACCATGCCGCTTTTCGGACGGGATGCCGAGCTGAAGGACCTGAGTGAGCTCGTCGACGGTCCCGCCGCGGGCTGCGGCGGTGTGCTCATCCAGGGCGAACCCGGCGCCGGGAAGTCGGCTCTCGTCGCGGAGGTCGTCGCCGCGGCGACGCTCGGGGGAGTGCGCGTGCTGCGCGCGACCGGTGTCGAGGCCGAACGGAACTTCCCGTACGCCGCTCTCCACCAGCTGCTCCATCCAGTCCGGGCCGGTGCCGACACCCTGCCCGCGCCGCTGCGTTCCGCGCTCTGGGCGGCGCTGGGGCTGGCCGAAGCGGCCGAGCCGAACGCGTACCTCGCCGGGCTCGCCGCGCTGACGCTGCTTTCGGAGGAGGCGGCGGCCAAACCGCTGCTGATCGTCGCCGACGACGTCCATTGGATGGACCGCGAGAGCGCCGACGTGCTCGCGTTCGTGGCGAGGCGGATCGAGACGGAACCGATCGTCCTGATCGCGACCGTCCGGGACGGGGTGCCGTCGCCCCTGTGTGACGCGGGACTGTCCTCAATGGACCTGGAACGCCTCCCCGGAGAGGTGGCGGCGGAGCTGCTCGACTCCGTCGCCCCCGGGCTCGCCTCGCCGGTCCGCTCCCGGATCCTCGCCGAAGCCGACGGCAATCCACTGGCCCTGACCGAGTTGCCGTCGGCCGTGACCAGGGCATCGGATCCCGTGCTGCCGCTGACCCAGCGGCTCGAGCGCACGTTCGGTGCCCGGTTCACCGCCCTGCCCGAGCCCGCCCGCACGACCTTGCTGGTCGCCGCGCTCAGCGAGACCGGCTCGCTCGCCGGGACACTCGCGGCGGCGGGCGCGCTACTGGGCGAGGACGTCGAGCCGTCGGCGCTGGCACCCGCCGCCGAGGCCCGCCTGATCGACTTCGAAGCCAGCGCTGTCTCGTTCCGGCATCCGCTGATGCGCTCGGCCATTCCCGCTTCGGTACCGGCCGAGGAACGGCGGCGCGCGCACCTGAGCCTCGCCGAGGTCTTCCGCGAGCAGCCGGATCGCCGTGCCTGGCACCTGGCCGCCGCCGCGACCGGCGCCGACGAAGACGTCGCACGGGAACTGGAGAACGCCGCCGACCGCGCGCGGCACCGCGGCGGAGCGACGGCCGCCGTCGCCGCGCTGGAGCGAGCGGCCCTGATGAGCGTCGATCCGGAGCGCCGGGCGGACCGGTTGCTGCGCGCGGCCGAGCTGGCCGTGGAATCCGGCGGCCGTGAGACGGCGGAACGGCTCGTCCTGGAGGCCCGCGCCGGAGAACTCACGCCCCGGCAACGGGCGACGGCGAGCTGGTTGCTCAGCGGGTTCGAGGACGGCGTCCGCGAGGACCGCTCGCGGATCGCGGAACTGGCCCGGCTGGCCGAGTCGGTCGCGCAGGACGGGCAGCCGGATCCGGCGATGCGCGTGCTGTGGGGTGCCGCCATGCGGTGCTTCTGGACCGAACCCGGCGCCGACACCCGGCGGACCCTGCTGGCCGTCGCGGACCGTCTCCCGGTGGAGAACTCGGACCCGCGCCTGGTCGCGGTCGCCGCCTACGTGGCGCCGTTCGAGCGGGCCGGGGAGGTGCTCGCCGGGCTGCGTGCGCTCGCCGCCGGGACCGGTGCCGACCCCGAGGTCGACCGCTTTCTCGGCAGTGCGGCCCTGCAGGTCGGCGCGGTCGATCTGGCCGCCCGGTTCTCCGCGGCCGCGGCACCCGGACTGCGGGCGCAAGGCAGGCTCGGGCTGCTGCCGCGGGCCTTGGCGGTCCAGGCGTGGAGCAGGGTCCGGCTCGGGGATCTCGCCGGGGCCGTGCCGGTCGCGGCGGAAGCGGCCAAATTCGCCAGGGAGACCGGGCAGCCGTTCATGTACGGCTTCGCCACCGCGGTCCAGGCCGAGATCGCCGCGCTGCGGGGCGAGCACAAACAGGCCAGAACGCTGGCCGACGAGGCCGAACGGACCGCGCTCGCCGCCGGTGCCCGGCCGGTACTGGCGACCGTGCGGCTCGCCAGGGGGATCGCCGCGTCGAGCGAGGGCCGCTTCGACGACGCGTTCGCCGACCTGCGGCGCCTCTTCGATCCCGCCGATCCCGCCTGCCAGCCGGCACTGCGCGTCTACTTCGTCGCGGAGCTCACCGAGGTCGCGATCCGGGCAGGACAGGTCGAGGCCCTGCGCGAGATCGTCGCGGAGATGGAACGGCTCGCCCTGATCACCCCGGCGCCCGCCCTGCACATCGGCTTGCGGTACGCCCGTGCCGTCCTCGAACCGAGCGACGAACTGTTCGCGACCGCGCTGGGGGCGGAGCTGGACGGCTGGCCCGCCGAACGCGGGCGGCTGCACCTGGCCTACGGCGAGTGGCTGCGGCGGCAGCGGCGCGCGGTGGACTCGCGGGCGCATCTGCGCACCGCGCGGGAGACGTTCGACGCGCTCGGCATGACCGCGTGGGCCGAACGCGCGCGCCGTGAGCTGCGAAGCGCGGGGGAGTCCAGCCCCAACCGCGGCCCCGACGCGCGCGAGAAGCTGACCCCGCACGAGCTGAGCATCGTGCACCTGGCCGCGGAAGGGCTGACGAACCGGGAGATCGGGCAGCGGCTCTACCTGTCCCACCGGACGGTCGGCACGCATCTGCACCGGATCTTCCCGAAGCTGGGCGTGAGTTCGAGGGCGGAACTCAAGGGAGCCCTGGGTCTCGTGAGTGGTAAAGACGGTTAGAACCGTCTTTACCACTCACGAGCCGGGCACCTCACGCGACCGTCGCGTCCAGCGTGACCTCGATGTTCCCCCGCGTCGTCCACCTTCACCTTCTTGACGCCCGCGACCCGGCGAACGGCGCCGACGAAGCACGACGCCCAGCCGGCGGCGAACAGTTGCCCGGGGTTCGTGCCGTCGCCGGAGCCGCCGAAGGCCTTAGGAATCCGGCGCTGACCGCGGCGACCGTCGGATGACGTCATTCCTGTACGTCACGACCGGCCGTTGACCGGTGCGGCGGGAACCCGTGTCACCCGGAAGTCACGCGACGACGGAACGAGTGCCGCGGCGGCCGGTGCGGCGAAACAGACCACCGTGCACACCGCCAGCACCGGTACCGCGCCGAACTCGCCGATCGCGGGCGCGATGAACGCCAGTCCGGCGGGGGCCAGGCCGTAGGAGAACAGGAAGTCCAAAGAGGACACCCGGGCGAGCTTCCCCGGCTCGACCTCCCGCTGGGTCGCGGTGAACCACGGGACGTTGAACAGTTCGATGCCCAGCCCCGCGACGGCGTACGCGGCGATGACGAACGCCGGGTGCACCGGCAGCAGCAGGCTCAGTGGCGCGAAGCCGTAGCAGCCGAGCCCGATCAGCGCCGCCCAGCCCTGCCGCCGCGGTCGCCAGCGCGCGATGACGACGGCGCCCACGAGCGCGCCGACCGTGTACGCGGTCAGCCCGCCGGCCAGGACGGCTTCGGTGTCGTACCGGTCGCGGCTGACCAGGGGCAGCACGACACCAGTGGCCGAGTAGCCGGTCGCGATCACGGCCGTCAGCGCGCCGAGCCCGGCCAGGAACCAGGGGTGACGGCGAGCCTCACGGAGCCCGTCGGCGAAATCGCCGACGAAGCGGCTCTTGGTGGCGGCAGGGACCGGCGTGAAGGTGCCGCGGGGCGGGATCAGCGCCGCGGCCAGCCACAGCACGGCGGTGCCGATGACGAGGACCGGGGTCGAGGCGACGACGGCGAGCAGCGCGGTGAGACCGGGCGCGACCAGCGTCGTGACCCGCACGGCCAGGGTCATCGCCGCGTTGGCCCGCTGACGCCGGTCCTCGGCGATCACTTCGGCGGTCAGGGCCTGGAACGCCGGGCGGCACGCGCCCTGGCCGATCCCGACGACGGCGGCCGCGGTGGCCATCAGCGGAACGGACCGGCCCATCCCGGCCGCGATCAGGGGAGTGGCCAGACCCGCGACGAGGCCGGCCCAGAGCACGACCTGACGGCGGGAGTGCCGGTCGGCGAGGACTCCGGCCACCGGGACGGCCACGAGGAACCCCGCCGTCCGGGTGGCCAGCACGATGCCCAGGTCGACGGCCGAGAGCGACCGTTCGAGCACCGCCAGCCCGAGGATGAACGGCAGTGCCCAGGTCGCCAGCCCGGAGGCGGTGTTGCCGGTCCAGAGCCGGGCGAACGCGTATTTCACTTCAGGTCCTCTCCCGTGAGACGCGACAGAAGGCGCGATCGCGCTCTACTCTGCCTTCCGTGCGCACACCCACCCCGACCCGAGGCCCGGTCCGGCGCCTCCGGGGCGTGGCCGTGGGGGTCCTGACCGGCGTCCTGGCGACCGGGGCCCACCTGAGCGCGGGCGGGCGCGTCCCGGATCTCGGCGTGGTCGTGCTGCTCGTCGCCCTGCTGAGCTGGGTGGCCTACGCCTTCGCGGGGCGCAGGCGCGGTCCGTTCGTCCTCTTCTGCCTGGTGGCGGGCGGACAGCTGGCGATGCACGGCTCCCTCGCGTACCTGGCCTGGGAGTCGCATTCCGAACATGCCGGTACCCCGGGTGGCGGCCTGCTCATGACGGCCGCGCACGCCGCCGCGACCCTGGTGGTGGTCACGGTGCTGGCGTGCGCCGAGCACGCGCTGTTCGCGCTGACCGCGTTGATCGCCGCGGTGCTCCCGCGCCGTCTCACGCCGCGGCCCGCGACGGCGCCGCTGCGGCTCCATGTCCCGCTCGCGGTGAAGCATCCCGCGCGTGAGGCGCTCCTGCGGGACGTGCTTTCCCGGCGCGGTCCGCCGGTGTCGTTCGCCTGAACCCCGAAACCCTGCCAGGACCCGATGTCCCGGCAGGGTTCAGCACGCGCGCCGTGACCGTTCCGGCGCGCGGCGCAGGCGCACGCCTCCCCACCGACGCCTCAGGAGTTCCCTCATGGCAACACAAACCGAGCAGGCCGCGAGCCCGCCACGCACATCCGGCTGGCGCGGGCTGTTCCTCCGGCTCCACTTCTACGCCGGCGTTCTCGTCGGGCCGTTCGTGCTCGTCGCGGCGCTGACCGGCGTCCTGTACGCAGCGACTCCCCAGATGGAGTCGTGGATCTACTCCGACCAGCTTCAGGCGCCCGTCGGCCTGAAGCAGGCCTCGCTCGCCGACCAGGTCAAGGCGGCGCAAGCGGCCAACCCCGGCGGCGAACTGGCCGCCGTCCGGCCCGGCGCCGAGCCGGGCGACACGACCCGGGTGCTGTTCAACGAAGCAGGACTCGGTGAGTCCGAACGGCGCGCGATCTTCGTCGACCCCGCCACCGCCCAGGTGCGCGGGGACCTCGTCGCGTACGGCAGCAGCGGCGCCTTGCCGTTCCGGACCGTCCTCGACCAGCTGCACCGCAACCTGCTGCTCGGCGAACCGGGACGGCTCTACAGCGAACTGGCCGCGTCCTGGCTCTGGGTGGTCGCGCTGGGCGGCCTCGTGTTATGGGTGAGCCGTCGCCGTGCCCGCCGGACCGAGAAGGCGGAGAAGGCCGCGAAAACCGAGTCCGCCCGCGGGAAGTCGGTGCGCAGGCACGGCACGATCGGTCTGTGGGTACTGCTCGGCGCGGTGTTCCTCTCCGCGACGGGGCTGACGTGGTCGGCGTACGCGGGCGAGAACGTCTCGACGCTGCGTGAATCCCTCGGCTGGGCCACCCCGGCACTGAAGGTGACGGGGAGCGGCGAGCACGCGGGGCACACCGGGCACGCTGGACACGGGGACGCTCCGGCCGCACCCGCCCCCGCCCGGCCCGAGAGCGTGGACGCGGTGCTGGCCTCGGCCCGCGCCGCCGGGATCGACGCGGCTTCCGTGGAGATCGGGCTGCCGGCCAAGCCGGGGACTCCCTGGCAGGTGACGGAGGTCGAACGGAGCTGGCCGACCCAGGTCGACGCCGTCGCGGTCGACGGGACCACCGGGCAGATCCTGGGCGAGGTCCGCTTCGCCGACTATCCGCTGATGGCGAAGCTCGCCCGCTGGGGGATCGACGCGCATATGGGAGTGCTCTTCGGCTGGGCCAACCAGCTCGCGCTGCTCCTGCTCGGCGCCGGCCTGGTCACGCTCGTCGTACTCGGCTACCGGATGTGGTGGCGGCGCAGGCCGACCCGGGCAACCGGCCTGACCTTCGGGCGGCCCATTCCCCGGGGTCAGTGGCGAAAGGCGCCGCCCGTCCTGGTGGCGGGACTCGTCCTCCTCGCCGCGGCGATCGGCTGGTTCGTGCCGCTGTTCGGCATCAGCCTGCTGGTGTTCCTGGTGGTGGACCTGCTGCTGGGCCTGCGATCCCGGGCCAAGGCGGACTCCACCGACGTCACCGTGTGACCTCGACGCCGGTGAGGCCGACGCTCGCCGCCCACAATCGGGCGGCGAGCTCGGTGTCGGCCAGCCGCCCGCGAACCGGTTCCCGCCGGGGTTCACCGCGGAGACCGAACACGCGCGGGCCGAACATCTCACCGCCGCGCACCTCCGGGTCGAGCACGGCGCGGACGGCGGGCCAGGCCCCGGCTTCCTTGCCCTGCAAGAGAAGTCCGGCGGGGAACTTCCGCCCGCCTGGCGTCTCGTGCACCGGCCTCGGCGGGGTCAGGGAGTCGAGCGCGCCGCCCGGATGGTCGACGACGCTCAGCACCGTGCTCCCGGCCGCGCGCAGCCGCCGGTCGAGTTCGAAGGCGAACAGCATCTGCGCCTGCTTCGAACGCGAGTAGGTGCGCTTGGGCTGGTAGTCCCGCTTGCTCTGGAGGTCGTCCAGGTCGAGTTCCGCGGACTTGCCGACGAAGCTGCCCGTGGTGACGACGCGGCCCGCCGTCGCCGCTTCGAGCAACGGCATCAGGTGGTGCACCAGCACGAAATGCCCGAGATGGTTGGTGGCGAACGTCAGTTCGTGTCCCTCGGCGGTCTCCCGCCTCGGCGGCTCCTCCAGGAGCACGCCCGCGTTGCAGACGACGGCGTCGAGCCGTTCGATCTCCAGAGCGTCCACAGAGGACTTGTGGGACGAGAGATCGGAGAGGTCGAGCGGCAGATGCCCGAGGGTCGCGTCGGGGACACGCGACCGGATCGACGTCATCGCGGCGTCGGCCTTGGCGGCGTTCCTGCTGCCGAGGAGCACGGTGGCCCCGGTTCCGGCGAGCTGTTCGGCGACGAAGTAGCCGATACCCGCGTTGCCGCCGGTGACGAGGAAGGTCTTGCCGTCGGCGCGAGGCGGGTGGTGGACGTCCCAGTGGGTCATGATGGCTCCCGGTCAAAAGTCGAAGTGACTTCGAATATATACCCACTTCGATTTCGAAGTGCATCCGATGTAAGGTGGCGGCATGGGACAGACCGAACCGGGCAGGCGGGAGCGCAAGAAGGCGGCGACCCGGCAGGCCCTGTCGCAGGCCGCGCGCGACCTCTTTTTGGAGCGGGGCTTCGACAACGTCACCGTCGCGGAGATCGCGGACGCCGCCGACACGGCGGTGTCGACGTTGTTCGCGCACTTCCCGGGCGGCAAGGAGGCGCTGATCCTCGGCCACGGGGCCGAACGCGAGGAGACGCTGGCCGCCGCGGTGCGAAACCGCGCCGAGGGCGTCTCGATCCTGCAGGCGCTGCGGGACTTTCTCGCGACACGCGGCCCCTTCGACCCGGATCCCGATCCGCTGTCGCGCCGGGTCGCGGACCTCGTGATCGCCACTCCGGCGCTGCGTGCCTACGCCAGGACGCTGTGGACGGGCTGCGAGGCCGCGCTCGCGAAGGTCATCGCCGAACAGGCGGGCCAAGACGACTTCTCCGTGCGGCTCCTGGCCCGCTACGTCCTGGAGATCCCGGATCTGGCCGGTACGGAACCCGATCCGTCCGCCGCGCTGGACGCCGCTTTCGCCTTCCTCCGCCGGGGCTGGCCGGGGTTCTGAGCGGCTTTCATCCGCCACGCGTCGCGGAAGCGGGCTCTTTCACCCGCCGGACGTGCGCCGCGCCGAGATCCTCCGTCGGGACGTCGTGGGTCTCGCGTGCGGTGAGCGCGGCCGTCGCGCTGAGGAGGCAGACGGCGGCGGTGAAGACGGCGACGCCGAGCCAGTCGTCCTTCCCGGAGCCGATCGCGGCCACCACACTCGGGGCGAACCCGGCGATGGCGAAGCCGATCTGGGTGCCGATCGCCATCCCCGAAAGCCGGACCTTGGCGCTGAACATCTCGCCGTAGAACGACGGCCACACCCCGTTGACGGCACTGTAGGCCACCCCGAACAGCAGGATGCCGAGTGCGAAGATCAGCGGGTACGAACCGCCCGAGATCGACCACAGGTACGGGAAGATCAGGACCGCGCAGGCGAGACAGCCCGCGACGAACACCGGTTTGCGGCCGATCCGGTCGGAAAGCCCGGCCAGCAAAGGGATCGCGAGCAGCGCGGCGACGTTGGCCAGCACGCCGACCCACAGGATCGGTCCCCGCTCCAGTCCGACGGTGTTGACCGCGTAGCTGAGCGCGTAGACGGTGAAGATCGTGCTGACGGAGGCGATCGTGGCCGCGGCGACCACGCGGAGCACGTCCTTCCAGTGTGTCCGGAAGAGCACGGCGACCGGCAGCTTGGCGACCTCGGCCCTGTTCTGTTCGAACACCGGGGTCTCGTCGATCTTGCGCCGGATCACGAAGCCGACGACCACCACGACGGCACTGCACCAGAACGGGATCCGCCAGCCCCAGGTGAGCAACTGCTCCTGCGGGAGCGCGGCGATCGGCAGGAAGACGGCGGTGGCGAGGATCTGGCCGGCCTGCGTACCGCTGAGGGTGAAGCTCGTGTAGTAACCACGCCGGTGCGGTGGCGCGTGTTCCATCGACATCGAGTTGGCGCCCGCCTGCTCGCCGGCGGCCGAAAGTCCTTGCAGCAGACGAAGAACCACCAGCAGGATCGGTGCGAGCACACCGACGGAGGCGTACGTCGGCAGGCAGCCGACGAGGAATGTCGTGGCGCCCATCAACAGCAACGTGAAGACCAGGACCTTCTTGCGGCCGAGCCGGTCGCCGACGTGCCCGAGCACGAACGCGCCGACCGGGCGGGCGAGGTATCCGACGCCGAAGGTGGCCAGCGCGAGCAGCGTGCCGGTGGCGGGGGAGGAGGCGGGGAAGAAGACCTTGTTGAACACCAGTGCGGCGGCCGTGCCGTAGATGAAGAAGTCGTAGTACTCCAGCGCGCTGCCGATCCAGGCGGCCAGTGCGGCTTTGCGGGGCATGCCTTGCGTGACAGGAGAAGGAGGGGCCACGTCGACGCTCCAAGGTGCGATCCAGCAATGTACGATCTAGTTAGTTAATACAGCGTGCGAGACGGTGCCCCGGTTGTCAAGAGCGGGTGTTTCAGGCGGTCAGGTACTCGATCACCAGGTCGCCCAGCATCAGGCGGTAGTGGGCGCGGCGCTTCGGGTCGAGCATGTCGCGGCCGAAGATCGCGGAGAAGGTGTGCCGGTTCGCGAGGCGGAACACGCAGAACGAGCTGATCACCATGTGGATGTCGAGCGCGTCGACGTCGTCGCGGAACCGGCCGGCCTCGCGCCCGCGGTCGAGGATGCGGGTGAGCACGTCGAGGGCTGGATTCGCCATGCCGGACAAGGCTTCCGAGTGTGCGATGTGCTCGCCGTGGTGGATGTTCTCGATGCTCACCAGCCGGATGAAGTCCGGATTCGCTTCGTGGTGGTCGAAGGTCAGCTCGGCCAGCCGCCGGATCGCCTCCTCGGGCTCGAGGTGGTCGACGTCCAGATCCCGCTCGAGGGCGCGGATGGTGGCGTACGCCCGTTCCAGCGCGGCGACGTAGAGCTGTTCCTTGCCGCCGAAGTAGTAGTAGATCATCCGCTTGGTGGTGCTGGTGCGGGCGGCGATCTCGTCCACTCTCGCGCCGGCGTAACCCTTGTCGGCGAACTCCCTGGTGGCCACCGCGAGGATCTCGGCGCGGGTGCGTTCCTTGTCGCGCTGGCGCTCGACCTCGGACGACGGTGCGGCCACCTGACTCCCTTCGAACCGCTGGTGGGGGCCCCACTCTAGCGCAGCCCTTCTCGTACCGGCCTGTCCGCGCTACAGTGAACTCACTAGTTCGTACATTAAATTCGGGTCGTTCCATGGAGGATCTTGGTGACCAGCTACCTCATCGGCCTGGTCGGCACCGGCATCGGGCCGTCACTGAGCCCGGCGCTGCACGAGCGGGAAGCCGACGAACTCGGGCTGCGCTATCTCTACCGGCGGCTCGACCTCGACGCGCTGGCGATGCCGATCGGGGAGGTGCTGGCCGCCGCGCGGACCGCGGGTTTCGACGGGCTCAACATCACGCATCCGGTCAAGCAGCGAGTGCTGCCGTATCTGGACGAGATCGCGCCCGAGGCCGCCGCGCTCGGCGCGGTCAACACGGTGGTGTTCCGCGAAGGGCTGGCGACCGGGCACAACACCGACATGACCGGCTTCGCCCGTAATCTCACCCAAGGCCTGCCCGACGCGGATCTGGACACGGTCGTCCTGCTGGGGGCGGGCGGCGCCGGCGCGGCCGTCGCCCATGCCCTGCTGTCCCTCGGCGCCGGACGGCTGATCGTCCACGACGTCGACTCCGTGCGCGCGGGGATCCTCGTGGCCGGACTGCGGAGGCGGTTCGGCGAGGAGCGCGCCCGCGCGGGTTCGCTGGACGACCTGAGGACAGCTGACGGTCTCGTCCACGCCACCCCCACCGGGATGGCCGCGTATCCGGGCTCGCCGGTTCCCGCCGGAGCACTGCGGCCGGGGATGTGGGTCGCCGACATCGTGTACCGGCCGCTGGAGACCGAACTGCTGAAGCTGGCGCGAGAACGGGGCTGCCGGACGCTGCACGGCGGCGGGATGGTGGTCTTCCAGGCGGCCGACTCGTTCCGCCTGTTCACCGGCGCGGAGCCGGACGCCGACCGGATGATCCGGCATTTCGAAGCGCTGGAAGGGAAACCCGCCCATGTCCGGTGACCGGATCCGGACCGCCATCGCGACGGTGTGCCTGTCCGGGACGCTCGAGGACAAACTCGCCGCGGCCGCGGCGGCCGGTTTCGACGGTGTCGAGATCTTCGAGAACGACCTGATCGCGTCACGGAGGTCGCCGTCGGAGATCCGGCGGCTCTGTGGCGATCTCGGGCTCACGATCGATCTCTACCAGCCTTTCCGTGACTTCGAAGCCGTGCCGCCGGACGTGCTGAGGTCGAACCTCCGCCGGGCGAGCAGGAAATTCGACCTCATGGCCGAACTCGGGGCGGAGACCGTCCTGGTCTGCTCGTCGGTCTCGCCCGACGCCGTCGATGACGACGAACTCGCCGCCTCGCAGCTGCGTGAGCTGGCCGAGGTGGCCGGGGAGCGCGGGATCCGGGTCGCCTACGAAGCGCTCGCGTGGGGCCGGTACGTGAACACCTACGAGCACGCCTGGCGCCTCGTCCGGCGGGCCGACCACCCGGCCCTGGGGGTGTGCCTCGACAGTTTTCACATCCTGTCGCGCCGCAGTGATCCCCGCGCGATCCGGACGATCCCGGGGGAGAAGATCTTCTTCCTGCAGCTGGCCGACGCGCCGCTCCTGAACATGGACGTCCTGCACTGGAGCAGGCATCACCGGCTCTTCCCCGGGCAGGGCGCCTTCGATCTGGCCGCGTTCACCGGCCACGTGCTGGCGGCGGGGTATGCGGGGCCACTGTCACTGGAGGTGTTCAACGACGTCTTCCGGCAGGCGGATCCGCGTCCCGCCGCCGTCGACGCCATGCGGTCACTGGTGGCGCTGCGGGAATCCGTGGGGGCACTGGAGGTTCCCGAGGCGCCACGGCTGACCGGGCACGCCTTCGCGGAACTCGCCGTGCCGGGAGCGGCACTCGCGAGTCTCGGATTCGCGCGGGTGGGGACACATCGCTCCAAGCCGGTGCAGCTCTGGCAGCAGGGTGCGGCGCGGGTGCTGGTGAGCGAGACCACAGTGGACGGTGCGATCGGCGCGCTCGGGTTGACGAGCGCCGACCCCGCCGGTTCGGCGCGGCGCGCGGAGACGTTGCTCGCGCCCGTGCTGCCGCGTGAACAGGGCCCGGACGAGGCGGCCCTTTCCGCGGTCGCCGCGCCGGACGGGACCGAGATCTTCTTCTGTGGCAACGATGATTGGCTTCGCGATTTCGTTCCCACCGGGGCTGTCCCGGCCGGAATGGGGATCACCGGCATCGACCACGTCGCCCTGACCCAGCCCTTCGATCACTTCGACGAGGCGACGCTGTTCTACCGATCGGTGCTGGGTCTGCGGCCCGAACCCGTTTCGGAGTTCGCGGCGCCGTTCGGGCTGGTGCGCAGCCGGGCGGTCGGCGAGGGGGAGGTCCGCTTGACGTTGGACAGCGCACTGGTGCGACGAGGGGAGTGGGCGCCGGGTGTTCCTTCGCCGCAGCACGTCGCTTTCGCCTGCGAGGACGCACTTGCCGTCGCACAGGCGATGCGGGAGGCCGGTGCGCCCTTGCTGGAGATCCCCGGCAACTACTACGACGATCTCGATGCCCGGTTCGATCTGCCGTTTTCCACGCGGTTGCGGGAGAACTCGGTGCTGTACGACCGTGACGAGCACGGCGAATTCCTGCACTTCCACACCGAACTGATCGGCTCCAGGGTGTTCTTCGAGGTGGTGCAACGGATCGGTGGCTATCGCGGGTACGGCGTCGTGAACACCCCTGTGTACATGACCGCGCACCGCGAGCGGCGGCTCAGCCTGGCCAGGAGTGCTCGTCCGGCTTAGCCCGCGGCGGAGTACTCGGAGAAGATCTCGCCGAGGATCCGCCTCGCGTTCAGGGCATCCTGGTCGGTGCGGCCCGAGGTCTGGGCACAGGTGACGAGGGTCTTCCAGAGCGCCCAGCCGCGGCCACGTGCCCAGGTCGCCTCGTCGGCCGGCAGCCGCTCGCGGAACGCGCGACGGCCGTCCGCTGTCAGTAGCGTCCACGCGATGGCCAGGTCGCAGGCCGGGTCGCCGACACCGCAGGTCCCGAAGTCGATGACGGCGGCCAGTTCTCCCTGCTCGAGCAACAGGTTTCCCTCGGCGACGTCACCGTGGAACCAGCGCTCCACGCCGTTCCAAGGCGCGTCCAGCGCGGTCTTCCAGATCTCGCGGGCCAGTCCGACGTCGATCTCGCGGTTCAACTTCGCCAACGCGCGCTGGGTCTGCCCGTCATAGGTGCGCACGGTGGCGCCGCGGTACCAGTTGTGCGCTCCCGGCCGAGGGCCGTCGGCGGTGTCGATGTCCTGCAAGGCGGCCAGGAACCCGGCGAGGTCGACCGCGAAGCGGACCGGGTCGGCGATACGGCCGGCGCTCGCCGGTTCGCCGTCGAGCCAGTGGTAGATCGACCAGGGGTGGGGATAGTCCGCGCCGGGCCGGCCTTGGGCCAGCGGAACGGGAATGGCGAGCGGTAACCGGGGAGCGAGCGACGGAAGCCAGCGGTGTTCTTTTTCCACCGCCAACGCGTACTCGGCCGCGCTGGGCAACCGTGCCGTCATCGTGTCACCGAGGTGGAATGTGTGGTTGTCCCAACCGCTTCGGGACACGGGACGGATCGGAAGGCCTGCCCAGTGCGGGAACTGCTCGGCGACGAGCCGTCGTACCTGTTCCGTGTCGACGGTCAGGCGCCGCGGCGGAGGGCCGAGACGAGGGGTGCTGTTCAGGGACACCAGGGCATCCTTCACCAAGGCGGCGTCCGACGCCACGGATTTGTCGGTGGTCGGTTGTAGGTTCGTCGGGTGGCTGCATCGAAGGCCGAAATCTGGGCCGTACTCAAGGAAATGACCGATCCGGATCGTTTGGAGGAGATCAATGAGGCAGTGAAGTCCATGGACGACAAGGATTCCGTCCGGATCGCCCAAGAGATGACCGCCGCACTCTCGCGTCTCGAGGCGGTGCGATACCGGGCGCTGTCACGGTTGAGCGAGTTACGTGGCGGGGTGCGGAGTGTGGTGCAGGAGGTGGCGATGGCACTGTCCCTTGTGGATGGTTTCGCCGGTTCCATGGTGGCGACGGGGGTGGCGTTGACGTCGCGTCTGCCGCGGACGTTGTCGTTGATGGACCGTGGTGAGCTGACCGGTTTCGCGGCGGGGAAGGTGGCGGAGGCGACCGCCTGGCTGTCCGATGAGGACTCTCTGGTGGCGGACGCGGCGCTGGAGGCGCGGCTGCCGAAGAAGAACAGCGAACAGGTCCGGAAAGCGGCGAGCTACGCGGCGATGAAGGCCGATCGATCCGGTGCCGAGAGGAAGGCGGCCGAACGCCGGGAAGGTCGCCGCCTGTCCGTGGCGCAGGGCGAGGCCGGAGTCGCGTCGATCGAGGTGAGGGACGGTCCGGTGGAGAAGGTCACCGCCGCCTACCAGCGGATCCACCGCGAAGCCCGCGCCCTGCGGAATCAGGGTGACGAGCGGACGATGGACCAGCTCCGCGCCGACGTCGCCCTGGACCTGCTCCTCGGTGGACAGGGTGGCGTCTCCGAGCGCACGGAAGTGTTCCTGTACATGGATCTCACCACGTATCTGGGCTTGAACCACGATCCGGTGAAAATGGCCGGGCACGGTTACATCCCGGCCGAGCTGGGCCGTCACATCGCCGCCGGGCCGAACACCGTGCTCCGGCGCATCATCACCGACCCCCTCAGCGGCCAGGTCCAGGACCTGGGCAGAACACGGTACCGCCCCGACGCGGCGACGGCCGAGTTCGTCCGGGTGCGCGATCGCGAGTGCCGAAGACCCGGCTGCACCCGGGCCGCCCACACCTGCGAACTCGACCACTCGATCCCGTGGCAGTTCCAGGGCGAAACGAATGTCGCCGATCTCGTCACCTACTGCAAACGTGACCACCGGTTGAAGGACGAACCCGGCTGGATCTATCACCTCGATGCCGACGGTGGCCTTACTGTCACCACGCCCACTGGGCAGACCCACGTCAGCACTCCGCCGCCGCTGCACGATCCGCGGCCGGAAGCTCCGCCGTTTTGAGGTCTTCGTCGGGGCTGAGGGCGTTACCGGGAATTGGCGACGGGTGCCGGGTGCCTTGGTCGTTGCCGTTGGGTAGGGAGTTGTTGCCAGAAAACGGCAATGGCGGGTGTTGTGCTGCTGGGCCGCATTTTCGACGCGGGTACGCGAGGCATCGGGGAGTGGGGTTGCCTTGGCGGTTGCCGTTGAACGGCGACGCCGAGCTGTTGGCTGTCGAGGTTTTGGTTGCCGGATAATGGCGACGAGGGGCAACGCTTGCCGGGACCGCGTTTCCGATCGGAGGTGCATCTCGTGCGTCGAGCGGTGGGCCTGTCGGGGCGTTGCCGCTGGGCGGCAACGCCAAGCTGTCGTTGACAGGTAAGGCAAAGGTGCTCAGCCCCGCTCCACCGCCTCGGGAAGAGACTTCAAAACCCTAGGACAAAAAGCCCACGTTGCCGAAGCTGTAGGCCCGGCACCAGCCGAACACAGGCCCAAGGTCCTCATCACAAGCCACGACCATCGCGCCGAACTCGGTCGCGACCAAGTTCGGACAGCAGAAGGGCCTCCGCGTGGCAGGCCCGGCCGAACTCCGCGAGATCCACGCTCTCGTCGATGCCGTGCGGGTTGGAGTCGGTGTCCGCGCCCGCGCTGGTGATCAGGATGGCGGCGGCGGGGAAAGCGGCGGCGAACTCCGCGACGAACGGGATGCTGCCCCCGCTGCCGATTTCGATCACGTCCGTGCCATAAGCCCGGCGGTAGGCGCGTCTCGCCGCCTCGTAGGCCGGGTGGGTGGTGTCGACGTGGTGGGGTTGCGCGATTTCCGAGACGGTGACCGACACCCGCGCACCCCACGGCGTATGCCTGGTCAGGTGCTCCGCGAGCGCTGTGGCGGCCTGGATCGCGTCGTCGCCAGGGGCCACCCGCAGTCCGACCTTGGCTCTGGCCACCGGGATGAGCGTGTTCGACGCGGTCGCGACAGGGGGCGCGTCGATGGCGAGGACACTCACCGCCGGTTTGGCCCACAACCGCTCGGCGAGGTCGCCCGTTCCCTGCAGTTCGACACCGTCGAGCACGCCCGCTTCGGCGCGATACCTGGGAACGGGATAGTCGTACTCGGGAACCGGGCCGGTTTCGAGGCTGGCCACGGCGACGTCGCCGTGGTCGTCGTGCAAGGTGGCGAGCAGCCTGCACAGCGTGCTGAGCGCGTCGGGTGCCGGACCGCCGAAACCGCCCGAGTGCACACCGGTCGCCAGCGTACGAAGCTCGACGACGCACGCGGCCGTACCGCGCAGTGAAGTGGTGAAGGCCGGTGTGCCGCGCTCCAGGTTCTCGGAGTCGGCGAGCACGATCAGGTCGGCGGCGAGCCGGTCGCGATGCCGGGTGAGCAGCGCGCCGAGCGTCGGCGAGGAGATCTCCTCCTCACCTTCGACGAGCACGGTGACACCTACCGGAGGATCGCCTTCGAACGCGAGCACCGCGGCGAGGTGCGCCGCGATCCCGGACTTGTCGTCGGCCGTGCCCCTGCCGAACAGCCGTCCGTCGCGCTCGACGGGTTCGAAAGGCGCGCTGCTCCACTGCGTGAGCTCACCGGCGGGCTGGACGTCGTGGTGCGCGTACAGCAGGACGGTCGGCCGTCCGGGTGGAGCCGGATACCTGACCAGTACCGCGGGACGGCCACCTGGCACGTCGTCGAGGATCTCGACTTCCGGCTCGCCCACCCCGCGGAACAACGCGGCCGTCAGTTCGGCGCTGCGCCGGACGTCCTCGGTGGGGTCCGCGCTCACCGACGGGATCCGCACCAGTTCCTCGAGTGCCGCACGCGCCGCGGGCAGCACCTCGCCGATGTCGATCACGGCTTGTCCACCCTCCGGTCGAGCATCGCCGGTACCAGCGCGGCGAGCACCACGGCGGCGGTGAACGCGAACCCCGTCCCGTAACCGAACGGCCCGGCCAGCATCCCGAAACCGACCGCGCCGATGCCGAACCCCGCGTCGTAGGCCACGTTCCACAGCGCGCTCGTCCGGCCATAGTCGGCCGCGCCGACCCGCTCCATCATCAGGGCCAGCGTCACGTTCTGAGCCGCGCCGAAGCCGGCACCGAACAGCGCCATCCCGGCGACCATCGCGACGGGGTCGTCCGCCCACAGCAGCAAGGCGGCGCCCAGGGCCGAGACGAGCACGGACGGAACGAGCAGCCGTCCGGAACCGTGCCTGTCCCCGAACCGGCCCGCGGCGAAGCGGGTGGCCGACATGGTCAGCGACTGGACGAGGAGCGCGAAGGCCGCCGTCCCGCGTGCTTCGGCCGATACGGCCAGCGGCAGAAAGGTGGCGAAAACACCTGCGCCGACCGTGATCGCGGTGAAGATCACCGTCGGCCGGGCAAGGCCACCCGCGCGGAAGGCGCCGAACACCGAGCCGGACGCGGTCACGTCACCGGATTTCGACGGCAACGCCGACACCACGGCCAGCGGCGCCAGGGCAACCGCCCCGGCGACGGCGAACACGGCGGTGAAGCCGAACCGCTCGCTGAGCCAGATTCCCGCGGGCAGTCCCACGACCGCCGGCACACCCACCACGACGCCGTAGACGGCGAGCCCTTCGCCGCGATGCCGGGCCGGGGACAGTTCGGCGGCGAGCGCGCTTCCGACGACCACCACGATCCCGAGGCCCGCCCCGCGCACCAGGCTCACCGCCAGCACCAGCGCGGTGTCCGGGGTGGCGATCAACGCGAGGGCGGGCACACCGAGGAGCAGCAGACCGAGCGCGAGCACCCTCCGGTAGCCGAGCCGCCCCAGCAGCCGCGGCACCGCGAGTTCCGTCACCACCGTGGACAGCATCATCGCGCCGGTGACGAGCCCGGCGCCGAACCCGCCGCCTCCCGAATCGGCCGTGTACAGCGGGACAACCGACACCAGCAGGTAGAACCCGCTCAGCGCACCGAAGGCGGCGACCAGCAGCGTGACGAGCTCTCTGCTCGTCTTCGGTGACAACGTGGTGAAAAGGGGCTTGCCGATCATGGGCCCCAGCCTGCGGCGCGCGCGGACGGTCCGGCATCGGGCAAGTGCCCTATTCGGATCCTTAGACTCGGCCCGTGGCAGTCGTGGAACGAGATCGGGAGCTCGCCGGGCTGCGCGCCGCTTTCGACGAGACCCGGGCAGGCGCGCCGGTCACCGTGCTGGTCGCCGGGGACGCGGGCGTGGGGAAGTCGGCACTGGTGGGGGAGTTCGCGGCCACCCTCGACGACGGCGCGCGGGTACTGGCCGGTGAGTGCCTCGACTTCGGTGGAAGCGGCCTCCCGTTCGCGCCGTTCACCTCGCTGTTGCGTGACCTGGTCGGTGAACTGGGCGTCACCGGAGTCCTCCGACGGCTTCCCGGCGGGGTGGCCGGTGAGACCGGGCGGTTGCTGCCCGTGCTGGGGCCGCCGCCCGCCGGGGACACGGAACAGGCCAAGGCGCGACTGTTCGAGCAGCTGCTGTTCATGATGCAGGTCCTGGCCGAGGAACGGCCCACGGTGCTCCTGATCGAGGACATCCACTGGGCGGACCGGTCGACCAGGGAACTGCTCCTGTTCCTCGTCGGGAACCAGAGGGCGATACCCGCCCTGCTCATCGTCCTCACCTGCCGGACCGGCCTCGACCGGGCACACGCGGCGAGGCTGGTGCCGTCGGAGCTGGCCAGGATCGGCTGGGTCCGCAGGTGCGACCTCTCCCCGCTGTCCAGACGAGGGGTGACGGCCCAGCTGCGGGAGTTGCTCGGGCACGAGCCGGACGTCGATCTCAGCGACGACGTCTTCGCGCGCAGTGAAGGCAATCCGCTGTTCGTCGAGGCGCTGATGAGCTGTCGTGGCCAGCGCGGTCCCGTGGTACCGCAGACGATTCGTGACCTGTTGACCGCCCCGCTGACCCTCTTGCCCGCGCCGAGCCAGGAGGTCGTGCGCGCGGCTTCGGTCTGCACTGTCCGCATCGGACACGAGTTGCTCGCGACGGTCGCCGGACTCGACGAGACAGAGCTGACGGCCGCGTTGCGTCCCGCCATCGCGGCGAACCTGCTCGTCGCCGACGACGAGGGCTACCGGTTCCGGCACGCGTTGACCCGCGAGGTCGTCCAGGACGACCTGGTGGCCGTGGAACGCGCCCGGCTGCATGTGCGCTACGCCGAAGCCATCGAACGCGCTCCGTCGCTCGCGCCGCCGGGACGAGCCGGTGCGCAGCTGGCGGGTCATTGGGGCGCGGTCGCCGGCAAACATCCCGCTCGGGCGCTGATCGCGGCATGGCACGCCGCCGAGGCGGCCGGCCGGTCACTGGCGTACGCCGAGCAGCTGCACCTGCTCACCGAGGTTCTGCGGCTGTGGCGGCACGTGCCCACCGCGGAAGAGCACGTCGGCGCCGGACACGACGCGGTGGTCGGCGCGGCGGCGGACGCGGCCGCGGCGGCGGGCGACGTGACCCGCGCGCTCGCTCTCGTCGAGTCCCTGCTGGCCGGGACCGACGCCGTGACCGAGCCGGGCCGGGCGGGACGATTGCTGATGCGCCGGGGCGAGCTGCGGCACGCCCTCGGACGGCCGGGCGGAATCGAGGACCTGCGCGCCGCGACCACGCTGATCCCGGAAACGGATCCGGCGTCGCCGACGGCACTGGTGGCCCTTTCCTATCGGCTGCTGACGGTGCCGCGAGAGGAGGAGGGGCGGCTGGTCGCCGAGGCGGCGATCACGGCCGCCCGGCGCTTCGGCGATGTCCGCGCCGAGGTGATGGCCACGGCCGACCTGGCCTACTCCCGCGCCAGGGCGGGCGATCTCGACGCCCAGTTGCCGAAGCTGGCACAGGCCGCCGCGACCGCGCGGCACCTCGCCGACGACGCCGCGCTGCTGCACGTGTTGCGCCGCGAAGCCGATGTACTGCAAGGCGAGGGCCGGTACGCGGCGGCGGCCTCGGTGGCCCGGACCGGACTCGCCGTCTGCGCGGCCGCCGGTCTGGTGCGCACGGCGGGGCCGGTCCATGCGGCGAACCTCGCCGAATCGCTGATCGCGGCCGGAGACTGGGACGAGGCGGCCGAAACGATCGAGCACGCGCTCGGCCACCCTCCGATTCCCGGCCTGGACGCCTACCTGACCGTGCTGCACGGCACGATCCTGCTGGCCAGAGGGGATCTCGCGGGAGCGCGAACGGCCTGCGCGTACGCCCGTGAGGTGTTCGCCGACGGCTACCCCGACAACCAGGACCTGCTGCCCCTCGCCCGGCTGGAAATCGACCTCGAACTGGCCGGACGCCGACACGCCGAAGCCGCCGAGCTGGTGGCGGAAGCGTTGAGCCTGCCGGAGGTCGAGGCGAGCCCGCGGTACCTGTGGCCGGTCCTCGTGTCGGGGGCCCGGCTGGCCGGGCTTCGCCCCCGCTTGCGGTCGCTGGCCGAGACGGTCCCGGCGAGCGGTCCGGTACAACAGGCGCATCGGCTCACCTTCGCCGCGACCATCGAACCCGCGCAGGCCACCTGGGACCGCGCCGTGACCGCCTGGGCGGAGCTGGGCGAGCCCTATCCTCAGGCACGGGCCCTGCTGGAGGCGGCGTCGGTCGCGGGCGAGGCCGGTGCCCACGCCGACGCGGTCACCCGCCTCCGGGACGCCGCCTCGCTCGCCGACCGGCTCGGCGCCGTCCCGTTGCGCGCCGAGATCGACCGGCTGGCCAAGGTACTTCGCGTCTCACCGGCCGAATCCGGCGATCCCACGCCCGACCGGCACAGCCTCACCGGACGCGAAATCGAGGTGCTGCGGCTGCTCGCCGAAGGGCGGACCAACCGCCAGATCGCCGCGGAGCTCTACATCTCCGCGAAAACCGTCAGCACCCACGTATCGAACATCCTGTCCAAATTGGACGTTTCGGGCCGCGTCCAGGCCGCGACGACCGCGCACCGGCTCGGTCTGCTGCCCGCCGGCGGCACTCGGAATCCGGGCCAGGCGAATCAGAAGCCGATGGGCAGCCCCGCGTAGTTCTCCGCCAGTCCCGCCCGGCCGGCCTGGCTGCGCGCGAGCCAGCGCAGTTGCGAGAGCTGCAGCTGCCGGTCGAACGGATCGCCCGACTGGTGCAGCATCGTCGTCATCCACCAGGAGAAGTGCGTACACCGCCAGACCCGGCGCAACGCGGTGTCGGAGTAGGCGTCGGCGAGCGCGGAGTCCTTGTCCCGCACCAAAGCCGCGAGGGCGGGGGCGAGGAGGGCGACGTCGGCGACGGCGAGGTTGAGGCCCTTGGCGCCGGTCGGCGGCACGATATGGGCGGCGTCGCCCGCCAGGAACAGGCGGCCGTGGCGCATGGGCTGCTGGACGAAACTGCGCATCGGCAGCACGCTCTTGTCGGTGATCGGCCCGGGCGCGAGCGTCCAGCCGTCCTGGCCGTGGCCGAGCCGGGTCGCGAGCGCCTCCCAGATCCGCTCGTCGGACCACGTGCCGACGTCGGTGCCGTTGGGCACCTGCAGATACAGCCTGCTGACGGTGGCCGAGCGCATCGAATGCATGGCGAAACCGTCGGGATGCCAGGCGTAGATGAGTTCATCGGTAGAAGGAGCGACGTCGGCGAGGACACCGAGCCACGAGTACGGGTACGTGCGTTCCCAGGTTTGCTTCGCGGCGTCGGGGATCGCGGTGCGGCAGGGGCCGAAGGAGCCGTCGCAGCCGACGACGACATCGGCGTCGAGCCTTTCCGGGGTGCCGTCCCGGCCGGTGAAGGTGACGTAGGGCCGGTCGGTCTCGAGGTCGTGCACGGCGGTGTCGCTGACCTCGTAGTGAATCTGCTGCCCGGCCGCCTCACGCGCTCTGCCGAGATCCTTGGTCACCTCGGTCTGCCCGTACACCGTGACGGTGCGCCCGACCAGGTCCACGAAGTCGAGGTGGTGCCGTTCCTCCGGCCACTGCAGGTAGATGCCGCGATGCTCGTCGCCTTCGCGATCGAGCCGCCCGGCGAGCCCGGCCTCGCGGAGGAGGTCCACTGTGGACTGTTCGAGGATGCCGGCCCGGATCCGCGCCTCGACGTACTCGCGCGAGCGGGTCTCCACGATCACCGACTCGACCCCCGCCAGATCGAGCAGATGCGACAGGAGCAGTCCGGCGGGGCCGGCGCCGACGATGGCGACTGGGGTGCGCATGACCGGAGTCTGGTCCCGCGGCGGGCGAACTCCTAGCGTGCGCTTTCACTCAGTGAAATCGGCAGGCTCCGGCCGATCCCGGCGGCCGCCACCTGGAGCGCGGAGACCAGGCGCGCGCGGCCACGGCTCAGATCCGGGACGACCAGGCCGAGTGCCGCGACGACGTCGCCCGCGGCGGAGGCCCGGATCGGGACGGCGACCGAGCAGGCGCCCCGGCTCATCTCCTCGACGGTCTGCGCGAAGCCCTCCCGGCGGACGCGCCGCAACTGGTCACGCAGCCGCCCGGGCTGGGTGATCGTGTACGGCGTGACGCGGGTCAAGGAGCCGAGTACCTGGCGCTGGACCTCCTCGGGTGCCCAGGCCAGCAGCACCTTCCCGACGCCGGTGGCGTGCAGCGGCAACCGCCCGCCGATCCGGCTGATCACCGGCACCGACGCGTTCCCGGAAAGCCGGTCGAGGTAGAGCACCTGGCCGCCGTCCCGTTCCGCGAGGTGCACGGTGGCGCCGGTCGCGCCGTAGAGGTCCTGCAGGAACGGCGCCGCGACCTGGCGGAGTTCGAACTGGACGGGGGCGAGCAGGCCGAGGTCCCAGAGCCGCCTTCCGACGGCGTAGCGATCTTCGCGCCGTTCCAGCGCTCCCAAGCCGACGAGTTCGCGGGCGAGGCGGTGCGCCGTGGGCAGCGGCAGGGAGGCGCGGCTCGCGAGTTCGGTCAGCGACAGTTCGCGGTGGTCGACGTCGAAGGCGCCGAGCAGCGCGAACACCCGTGACGTGACGCTCGCCCCCGGCGTCGAGAGGTTCCCGGCCATCCGGTCATTCTCTCACTGAGTGGAAGGACGGCGGTGGGCTCAGGGGAGGACGGCCAGGCCGAGCCACAGCCCGGCGACGGCGAGCACGATGGACGCCGGCACGGTGAGCAGCCCGAGCTTGGTGAACTCCTTCAGATCGGGCCGGGTGTCGTGCCGGTGCAGGATCCGCCGCCACAACAGCGTGGCCAGGGAACCGACGTAGGTGAGGTTCGGCCCGAGGTTGACCCCGATCAGCACGGCCAGCACCACCGGCGTCCCGCCCGCCGTGGCGAGCGGCAGCAGGACGAGCACCGCGGGCAGGTTGTTGATCAGGTTGGCGAGCACGGCCGCCACCGCGGCGGCGCCGAGCAGGGCGAGGAACGAGCTGGACGTCGGCACCAGATGGCTGAGCGCCCCGGCCAGCCCGTTGTCGACCACGGCGCGGACCACGATCGCCAGCGCGAGCACGAACGCGAGGAAGGGGATGTTCGCCGAGCGCGCGATCGCGACCGGGGAGGTCCGCCGCTGGGCGAGGGCGCGGCAGGCCAGGACGGCGGCACCGGCGAACGCGGCCCACGCGGGACTGAGGTCCAGCAGGGACGTGATCACGAATCCGGCCAGCGTCAGGCCGAGGACCACCAGGACGAACGCCGGGACCTTCGCGGCCGGAGCCTCTTTCGCGCCCCGCGGCCGCGCGGCCAGGTCGGCGGCGAAGAACCGGCGGAACACCAGATATTCGGTGAGCACCGCCGCGAGCCAGGGCAAGGTCATCAGCGCGGTGAACCGGAGGAACGAGATCCCGGTCGCGGCGACGGCGAGCAGGTTGGTGAGATTGGACACCGGGAGCAGCAACGAGGCCGAGTTCGCCAGATGCGTGCAGGCGTAGGCGTGCGGTTTGGCCCGCGCGCCCATTTTCGCGGCGGTGGCGAACACGACCGGGGTCAACAGCACGACGGTGGCGTCCAGGCTGAGCACCACGGTGACCGCCGCGGCGACCGCGAACACCGCGGCCAGCAGCCGCCGGGGCCGTCCCCGGCTCACCCGGGCCATGAGCGAACCGGCCGCCTTGAACAAGCCTTCGTCGTCGCACAACCGGGCCAATACGAGGACCGCGGCGAGGAATCCGACGACCGGGCCGAGCCTGGCCACCTCGTCGACGGCGTCGGCGAACGGGATCGCGCCTGCCGCCAGCACCAGCACGGCGGCGGGGATGGCGGCGACCGCCTCCGGCAGGCCACGGGGCCGGATCACCGCGAAGACCAAGACCACCAGCAAGAGCACGATGGACAGCAGCTCGCCGGGAATGCCTGTCAGGGTGCACCCTCCTCCGTGTGAAACGAACTCGGGCAATCTAGCTTGGGTAGGCTGAGCGGCCGGACACCGCAAGGGAAAGAGGCCGGGTGCGCGACACGAACTGGGCGGGAAATCAGATCTTCACCGCGGAACGGATCTTTCGCCCGCGCACGGTCGAACAGGTACAGGAGGCCGTCGCCGGAGCGGCCGCGGTCAAGGCGCTCGGCAGCGGGCACTGCTTCAACGACATCGCCGACTGCCCGGGCGGTCTTCACCTCGACCTCTCCGGACTCGACGCGGAGACCGTCGTCGACGCGGAGTCCGCGACGGTCACGGTTCCGGCGGCGGCGCGCTACGGCGACGTCGCCGTCCAGGTGCACGCCGCCGGGTTCGCGCTGGCCAACCTCGCCTCGCTGCCCCATTGCACGGTGGCGGGCACCGTCGCGACGGCGACCCACGGATCCGGACGGCGCAACCAGAGCCTCGCCTCGGCCGTGTCCGGTTTGGACCTGGTCACCGCCGACGGCGAGGTGAGGACATACTCCCGTCACGACGGCGTGGTCGTCGGTCTCGGCGCGCTGGGCGTGGTGACGCGGCTGACCCTCGACCTGGTACCCGCCTTCGAGCTTCGGCAGGACGTCTTCGACGGCTTGCCCTGGGACGCGGCGTACGAGCACTTCGAGGAGATCCACGACTCGGGCTACAGCGTCAGCATGTTCACGAACTGGGCCCGCGACACGATCGACCAGGTCTGGGTCAAGGGACCGGGACGGCCGGGCGCGGACCTCTTCGGCGCGAAGGCCGCCGACGGGCCGCGGCATCCGGCGCACGCGGCGGGGATCCCGGCGGACAACTGCACGCGGCAGCTCGGGGTGCCGGGGCCGTGGCACGAACGGATCCCGCATTTCCGCCTGGACTTCACGCCCAGCGTCGGCGACGAACTGCAGACCGAGTACTTCGTCCCCGTCCGGCACGCCGTCGCCGCGATGGAGGCGATGCGCGGCCTCGGCGACCGGCTCGCGCCCGTACTGCTCACCTCCGAGATCCGCACGGTCGCGGGGGACGAGCTGTGGCTGAGCCCGTTCCACGGCGGTGACCGGGTGGCGCTGCACTTCACCTGGCAGCCGGATCAGGACGCGGTCCGCGCGCTGCTTCCGGTGATGGAGGAACGCCTGGCGCCGTTCGGGGTCCGGCCGCACTGGGGCAAGCTCTTCGACCAGCCCGCGGACTATCCGAAGCTGGCCGATTTCCGCGCGCTGGCCGACGAACTGGACCCGGACGGCAAGTTCCGGAGCCCGTTCGTGCGACGGAACGTCTTCGGTGAGCGCTAGACCGATCCCGGGCTGATATCCTGGCCGTAGTTGCTTGCTCGTACGGGCGGATCCCCGGTAGCTGCACTGTGCTGATCACCTGGCCTGCGGACCGAAACGTGGTCCGAGTCGTCGATTCCCTGGATCCGTGTTCTCCCGAGGAGCGGCCATGTCCCTTCCCCTCGCCCGTCGTATGGACGGCGTCACCAGTTCCCCCGTGCGAGACCTGCTCGCGCTCACCGCCCGTCCCGGCGTGATCTCCTTCGCCGGCGGGATCCCCGCGCCCGAACTGTTCGATGTGGACGGTCTCCGCGCCGCGTTCGACCGGGCGCTCGACGGCGAGTCCGCCCGCCGCGCGCTGCAGTATTCGCCGACGGAGGGCAATCCGCGCCTGCGTGGACTGCTCGCCGACCGGCTGGCCGGGCGCGGGCTGCCGACCACTGTGGACGATCTGCTGATCACCACCGGTTCGCAGCAGGGACTTCAGCTGCTGAGTACCGCGTTGCTCGATCCCGGTGCCACCGTGCTGGTGGAAGAACCGGTCTATCTGTCCGCGTTGCAGTGCTTCCAGCTCGCCGAAGCCCGGATCGTGCCCGTTCCCGGCGACGCGGAGGGGATCGATCCGGCCGCGCTGGACGAGATCGCGGCCAGGGAACGGCCTTCGCTGCTGTATCTCGTCCCGACCTTCTCGAATCCGTCCGGCCGCACGACCAGCCCGGGACGGCGCCGCGCGCTCGCGGAAGTGATCGCACGCCACGGGTTCTGGCTCGTCGAGGACGATCCGTATCACGAACTGCGGTATCGCGGCGAGCGCGAGGAACCGATCTCCGCCCGTCCGGAACTCGCCGAGCGGGCCATCTACCTCGGCAGCTTCTCGAAGGTGATCGCCCCGGGGATGCGACTGGGATGGCTCCGGGCACCGCGGGAACTCCTGCGCCGGGTCACGATCCTCAAGCAGGCGAGCGATCTGCACACCTCGACCGTCGACCAGGCGGCCGCCGCCGAATATCTGGCCGCGGCGGATCTCGACGCGCACGTGCGGAGATTGTGCGAGACCTACCGCCTGCGCCGGGACGCGATGCTGGCCGAACTGCCCGCGATCACCCCGCCCGGCACCACGTGGACCGATCCCGACGGCGGGATGTTCGTCTGGGTCACGCTGCCCGAAGGGATGGACACCGACCTGCTGCTGCCCGAGGCGTTGCGCCACGACGTCGCCTTCGTGCCCGGCTCGGCGTTCCTGGTGGGGGAGCCGGACCGCTCGGCGTTGCGGCTCTCGTTCGCCGCGCACGGGCCGGAGACGATCGCGGAAGGACTGCGGAGACTGGCGAAGGCGCTCGTGCCCTAGTCGCTCCGACGGTTCTATTGAGGGGTAAGGCAAACGGGGCGTGATCGACTCGATGCCGTGAAGGTCCCCTTGCCTACCCTCAAGGTAGCGAAGGAGGCCTTCACTACTTGGCGACCTACATGGGACTCCCTCACGAGACCGGGACCTGTCCACAAAGGGGAGTTTGCGGCGACTCGGCGTCCGGTTGATGCCTACATGCACGTTCCTGAACGGGGTCGTGAGTGGCAAAGAGCGTTCTAACGCTCCTTGCCACTCACGACCACCCCGCGAAACCACACAAACGCCCCAAGCCGGACACTTGTCTTCAGAAGAGTGTCTCTCGGAGCCGCGGCCCGGCTTCTGCCAGCCAGGCCGGACGCTCACCGGGGCACAACATCTTTGCCTTACCCCTCAATAACCGTCATTACCACTCACGAGACCCGGCCCGGAAGGTGCGGCGGTAGCTGTCCGGTGGTACGCCGACGGTCCGGTTGAAATGCCGTCGCAGGGTCGTGGCGGTGCCCATACCGGTGGCCTCCGCGATGGCGTCGACGCTGTCGTCGGTGCGCTCCAGCAGTTCCTGCGCGCGGCGGATGCGCTGGATCAGCAGCCAGCGCAGCGGCGTCGTCCCGGTCGCTGACCGGAAGTGCCGCGCCAGGTTGCGGGAACTCATGTTCGCGCGGCGGGCCAGGTCTTCGACGGTCAGCGGCCGGTCCAGCCGTTCGGTCACCCAGGGGAGCAGGCCGCCGAGCGGATGATCGTCCTGGTCGGGCACCGGGGCGGTGACGAACTGGGCCTGCCCGCCCGCGCGATGGGGCGGGACGACCAGGCGGCGGGCGACGGTGTTCGCGACCGCCGAACCATGATCTGAACGGACCAGGTGCAGGCACAGGTCCATCGCCGCCGCCTTGCCCGCCGAGGTGAGCACACTGCCGTTGTCCACGTAGAGCACGTCCGGATCGACCTCCACCAGGGGATACCGGGCGGCGAGCAGGTCGGTGTGCGCCCAGTGTGTCGTCGCGCGGCGGCCGTCGAGGAGCCCGGCGGCGGCCAGCACGAACGCGCCCGTGCAGAGGGACGCGACCCGCGCGCCCGCTTCGTGGGCGGCGCGCACGGCGTCGACGAGGTCCGCGGGCGGGGCGACGTCGAGATCGGCCCAGCCGGGGACGATGACCGTGTCGGCGCGCGCGAGCCGGCCGAGGTCATGGTCCGGTTCGAGGAGGAACCGGCCGACCTTCACCGGCGCCGGGCCGCAGACGGACAGTGCGTACCAGGAACCGGGGAATCCCGGCAGGCCCGTGCCGAAGACCTCCTGGGCGATGGCCAGCTCGAACTGCAGCATTCCGTCCGTGGCGGCGAGGGCGACCGTGGTCATGTCCGAAAGTGTACGCATGATGGCGTTCCGGACACTTTCGGCGGGCGGCCCCCGTCGGCAGGATGGTCCACAGTGGATCAACGAGGGCAGGAGAACCCCATGGGCAAGGGATTTGACGTCGCGGTGTTCGGGGCTTACGGGCACACCGGCCGGTTCGTCGTGGCGGAGTTGCGCGAGCGGGGATTCGGTGTGCTGGCCGTGGGCCGCGACGAGGCCAAACTGCGTGGCCTGCCTTGGCAGGGCCTCGACATCCGGCAGGCCTCGGTCGACGATCCGGCCTCGCTCGACCGCGCCTTCGAGGGCGCGGACGCGGTGATCAACGCCGCCGGTCCGTTCGCCGGCACCGCCGCGCCGGTGATCGAAGCGGCGCTGCGGGCCGGCCTGCCGTACCTGGACGTGGCCGCGGAGATCGAAGCGAACATCGACACCTTCGCGCACTTCGGTGACCGGGCCGAGGGGGCGACGGTGATCCCGGCGATGGCGTTCTTCGGCGGTCTCGGCGACCTGATGGTCACCGCCGCGATGGGCGACTGGACCTCGGCCGACGAGGCGCACGTCGCCTACGCGCTGAGTAGCTGGCATCCGACGGGCGGGACCCGTGCGGCCGGCAAGGTCTCGCGGGAACGCCGGAACGGGCAACGGATCCGGTTCTCCGGCGGGCGGATCGAGCACCGCGAAGACGCGCTGCCCACCTTGGACTGGGACTTCCCCGCGCCGCTCGGGACGCGTGCGGTGCTCGGCGAGTTCACGATGGCCGACGTCGTCACCGTCCCGAGCCATCTCGCGATTCCCGAAGTGACCACGTACATGACGGTGGACGCGGCGCGCGAGGTGGTGACGCCGGAGACGCCCGCACCGCCCGCGGACGGCCCGTCCTCACAGGAGTTCGTGGTCGACGTCGTCGTGCGGTCCGGCGGGGAGGAGCGGCGGATCGTCGCTCGCGGGCAGGACATCTACGCGGTCACGGCACCGCTGGTGGTGGAGGCGGTCCAGCGGGTGCTCGACGGGCGGACCAAGGCGACCGGGGTCGTCTCGGCGGGGGAGGTCTTCGACGCGCCGGGCTTCCTGGCGGCGCTGGCCCCGCACGTCACCGTGGAAACGGTCGCGTGAGCGAGGGGGCCTGGCCGGTCGCCCGCCAGCCGGGGTACGGCAGCCGCGCGGGCGGTGCCTCACCGGGCCGGTACTCGAAATGCCACCACTCGTTGTCGTAGATCCGGTAAAGCGCGAAGCGGGCCCCGTGGTCCTCCAGCCACTGCGCACCTTCGCGCGGCCGGATGTCCAGTGCGGTACCGCGGACGTGCGCGGATTCCCCGGCCGGGAGGACCCGCTTGCGGTCCGGGCCCGCCTTGGCGGCCTCGTCGAGGAAGAGGCGATGCTGCTCGGCGGCGTCGCGGTGGCCCGAGGTGAGGCCGAGCAGCGTGCGGTGCCGCCAGAACGCCTCGGTCCTGGCGGCGGTGAACGCGGCGCGCGTCCCGCCGGTGAGCCCGGCGAGGTCCTCGGCCGGGAACCGCAGCGACAGCGCCCATCCGCAGGCGAGCCGCCGGGCGTGGCCGGGGGACCGCAGCCACGCCGGGATCAGCAGCAGTACCGCGAGGACGCGGGTGATCGCGGCGAGAACGAGTTCCTTCATACCGTTCACGGTCGGCGCCGCTTGTCCTGGCCCGATCGCGGCCACGTGCGCGGACGCCGACGAATATGTCACCGTTCCGCACGGAGCACACTGTGACGAAACAATGACATTCCGCGGACCTCCCGCGGAAACCGGGCGGGCATGATGATCAGTCATGGACGAGCGGATTCCGCCCGGCGCCGGACCGGCCGCCGGGATGCCCAGGGTGCTGCTCATCGAGGACGACGTGGCCGTGCGCGACGGGTTGAGCATGGCGCTCGGCGGCCGCGGGCTCGTGGTCGACGCGGTGGCCACCGGGGAGGAAGGGCTGGCCAGGCTCTCGTCGCGGACGACGGACGTCGTCGTGCTGGACCTGATGCTGCCCGGACTCGACGGATTCGAGGTCTGCCGCCGCATCCGGGCCGCGGGTGATCTGCCGATCATCATGCTCACCGCGCGCAACGACGACATCGACGTGGTGGCGGGGCTCGCCGCCGGCGCGGACGACTACGTGGTCAAACCCGCCAGGGCACAGGTGATCGAGGCGCGGATCCGCGCGGTCCTGCGCCGCAGCGGTCAGCCGTCGCGCCCCGGCCCCGCGCCGCCCGGGATCGAGCAGCACGGCGACATCGGCATCGACCGCGCCGGGCTGACGGTGACCAAGGGCGGCGAGCCCGTCGGCCTCGCCCCGACCGAACTGCGGCTGCTGCTGGAACTGTCGCAGGTCGCCGGCCGGGTGCTCAGCCGTCAGTATCTGCTGGAAAGCGTGTGGGAGCACGGCTATTTCGGTGACTCCCGGGTGGTGGACGCCTGCGTGCAGCGGCTGCGGGCGAAGATCGAGGACGACTCCTCCGCGCCGGTGTACGTCCAGACGGTCCGCGGATTCGGTTACCGGTTCGGGCCCCTGTGAAGCTCTGGGGTCTGCGTACCCGGCTGCTGCTGGCGTTCAGCCTGCTCGTCGTGGTCACCGCGGCGACGGTGGCGGGCGGCACCTATGTCCTGTCCCGCACCCTGATCCTCCAGCAGGCGCAGGACGCCACCGCCCGCGTCCTGGTCGACAAGGCCAGTGCGCTGTACCCGCTCGGGCCGATGCCGCCGAGCGACGGGACGCTGAGCCGGATCAGCGGCGAGCTGTCCGACCGGAACCTCAGTTCCCTGGTCCTTTACGCGGACAGGACGAGCGGCAACGAGCAGCTCCGATCGCTGATCACGCCCGAACTCCGCGAGCAGGTGCGGTCGGGAAACGTGGCCTGGCAACGGGTCGTCGTCCGGGGAACACCGATGCTGGTGCTGGGTACCAGGTTCACCCTCACCCTCGCGGACGGGCAGCGGCAGGCGTCGGGCATCGAAGCCTACGTCGCCCGGAACATGCTCGCCGAGGAACAGAGCATCGGCGAACTCGCCACCCGGGCCTGGCTGATCGGCGGTGTGGCGCTCGTCTTCGCCGTCGGGCTGGCCTTGCTGGCCGCGCGCGGCGTCCTGCGGCCGGTGCGGGAACTGGGGCAGGCGGCGCAGCGGCTGGGTGAGGGCGACCTGCGCACGCGGATCGGCGTTCGCGGGTCCGACGAACTGGCCGGGGTCGCGCGGACGTTCAATGAGACGGCCGAAGCACTGCAACGTCACGTCGGGGAGCTGGAACGGATGGAAGCCGACGCGCGGCGTTTCGTCGCCGACGTCTCCCACGAACTGCGCACCCCGCTGGCCGCGATGACCGCGGTCGCGGACGTGCTGGAACAGGAGGCGCCGCGGCTGTCCGGCGACGCCGGCCGCGCGGTGCGGATGAGCATCGACGAGACGCACCATCTGACCCGGCTGGTGAACGACCTCATCGAGGTGTCGCGGTTCGACGCCGGTGCCGCCGCTCTCGCGCCGGAGGAGGTCGACGTCGCCGAAGTGGTCACGGCGAGTTTGCGGATCCGCGGCTGGTCCGCCGAGGTGGAGAAGGACCTGCCCACCGGGATCTTCGCCACGCTGGACCCGCGGCGCCTCGACGTCATCGTGGCGAATCTGGTCGGGAACGCGGTGCGGCACGGGGAAAAACCGGTGACGCTCCGGCTTTCCGAAGCGGGGGAGTGGATCACGCTGGAGGTCTCGGATCGCGGACCCGGGCTGTCGGACGAGGTGCTGCCGCACGTGTTCGACCGGTTCTACAAGGCGGATTCGGCCAGAGGCCGGTCCGGTGGCAGCGGGCTCGGTCTCGCGATCGCCTGGGAGAACGCCCGGCTGCACCGGGGAACGCTGATCGCCGCGAACGGCACGGACGGCGGCGCGGTGTTCACGCTGCGCCTGCCGCGTCAGGGGGTGACGGGATGAGAAACCCCCGGCTCGTCCCGCGCCTGGTCGCCCTGGCCCTGTTCGCTCCGGTGGCCGCCGGATGCGGTGTCCGGCCCAGCGGCGTGATCCTCGGGGCGCCCGCGCCGGAGGGCCCGGCCGCCGGAGTGGTGCTCTACTTCCTGTCCGGCGGGGAACCGGTGCGGGTGCCGCAGCGCCCGCATCCCGGTGGCGTGACCCTGGCGCGCACGATCGATCTGCTCGCCGCCGGCCCGGACGGGAACGAAGGACGGCAGGGCTACACCACCGAAGTCCCCGCCGGTACCGCGGTCCTCGGCCAGACCGCGGCGGGGGACGGCGTCACCGTGACCCTCTCGGTCGACGTCGCCGGGCTGTCGGTGGGCGCCACCGAGCAGCTCGTGTGCACCGTGCGGGACGCGCTCGACGGCACCGCGAGGATCACCTTGCGGGGCGGCGGGTCCGAACGCGGTCCGCTGTCCTGTCCCGTGGCAGGTCAGCGCTGAGTGGTCTGAATCACCGGTGTCGGTCCCTCGCTTTGCCCGGAACGTCCCGCTAGCTTAGGTAAGGCTAAGCAATGAGACGTGGGGTGGTTGTGGCGTGGAAGGGATCGAGGGCAAGGTCGCGCTCGTCACCGGAGGCGCGCGCGGGATCGGGGCGGCCGTCGTGGCCGGGCTCGCCGAGGCGGGCGCGATCGTGGCGGCGGTGGACCTGGCGGAAGGGCCTTCCCGTGACGGGGTGACCCCGTTCGTCGCGGACGTCGGGGATCCGGCGGCCGTGGCGCGGGTGGTCGGCGAGGTCGAACGGGAACTCGGGCCGATCGGCATCGGGGCGTCCGTCGCGGGCGTGCTGAAACCGGGGTCGGTGTGCGAGACCAGTGACGAGGACTGGGCGGCGACCTTCGCGGTCAACTCCACCGGCGTGTTCACGGTGCTTCGGGAGATCTCCCGCCGCATGCTGCCCCGCCGGAGCGGGGTGCTGGTGACGGTCGGGTCGAACGCCGCGGGTGTCCCGAGGACCGGGATGGCCGCCTACGCCGCTTCCAAGGCCGCCGCGACGATGCTGACCCGCTGTCTCGGTCTCGAACTCGCGGGCTCCGGCATCCGCTGCAACATCGTGTCGCCCGGTTCGACCGACACCGAGATGCAACGTCTACTGTGGACGGACGAGAACGGCGCGGACCAAGTCATAGCGGGAAATCCGGAGCAATACCGGGTCGGCATACCACTGGGCCGGATAGCCGATCCCGCCGACATCGCCGACGCCGTCCTGTTTCTGGCCTCCGATCGCGCGCGGCACATCACCATGCAGAACCTCTATGTCGACGGGGGCGCCACGCTCCGCGGGTGATCTCGATGACGCAACGAAGACTTTTCGGACCCGTATGATTAGGTTAGGCTAACCGAAGTTAGGGTCGACTCGCTCGCCTGGTCAGGCATATTTGCGAAAGGGAATACTGTCGTGTCCTCACCCGCACCGCCCCGGCCGAGACCGGTCCACCAGGCGGCCGATCTGCTGGCGGCATATCTGCCCGGCTCGTTCTACTACTCCTCGGCCCGAGGTTCGCTGCTCGCCGACGGGGTGTACTCGCCGGTCCACGCGGCACCGGATGGACGTGCCCGCGCCGCCGCCGAAATCCTCGACGCCGCCCTCGTGGCGGGAGTGGCGGAGCCCGTAGTCGCCGGTGCGATCGGGTTCCGGCCCGACGCGCCGAGCAGCCTGGTGGTCCCCGCGGTGGTGCGCCGGGCAGGACCACCGAAGGCGAGTGGTCCGGTGCCCCCGCTCGGCGAGACGTGGTCGGTGGCGCCGCGACCCGCGCCGGAGGTCTACACCACCGCCGTCGCCAGGGCACTGGACGAGATCCGCGGCGGTGACCTGCGCAAGATCGTGCTGGCCCGCTGTCTCGACGTCACCGGCGGAGATCCCGTCGCCGTGCCGCGGTTGCTGGCCCGCCTCGTCCACGCCGACCCGGCGGCGCACGCCTTCGCCGTCGACGTCAGCGCGCCCGGCGATCCCGCGACGCGCACCCTGCTCGGCGCGAGTCCCGAACTGCTGGTCTCCCGGCGCGGCCGGATCGTCACGGCCAATCCCCTGGCCGGATCCCGGCCGCGTGCCGGGGACGACGCCGAGAACGCCCGCCGGATCAGCGAGCTGCTGGAGTCCGAAAAGGACCGTGCCGAACACGCCCATGTCGCCGCGCAGGTGGCCGAGGTGCTGGGCCGGTTCTGTACCGACCTCGACGTACCCGCCGAACCCGCAGTGATCGGCACGCCCACGATGTGGCATCTGTCGACCCGGATCAGCGGACGGCTCGCCGACGCGGATGACGCCGGTTCGTCCGCGCTCGCGCTGGCCGAAGCCCTGCACCCCACGCCCGCCGTCTGCGGGGTGCCGACCGGGCTGGCCCGCGACACCATCGCGGCCCTCGAACCGGAGGACCGGGGCTACTACGCGGGGCTGGTCGGCTGGACCGATCCGAGCGGGGACGGCGAATGGGTGGTCACCATCCGCTGCGCCGAGGTGCGCGACCGGACCGTGCGGCTGTTCGCCGGAGCCGGGGTGGTGGCCGGTTCCGATCCCGAGGCCGAACTCGCCGAAACCGGCGCGAAGTTCGGCACGCTCCTGCGGGCGCTCGGGCTGGAGGGAGCGGCGTGAACCCCGACCATGTGCCCTGGCCGCCGGAAACCGCCGCGCGGTACCGGGCATCGGGATACTGGCGCGGCCAGACCTTCGGCGCGCTGCTGACCAGTCTCGCCGAGGCCTACGCCGAACGTCCCGCCGTGATCGGCGAGACCGCGCGCTGGACCTTCGCCGAACTGGACGAGCGGGCACACCGGCTCGCCGCCGGGTTCGCCGGAGCCGGGATCCAGGCGGGCGACCGGATCGTCGTGCAACTGCCGAACGTGCCGGAGTTCGCGTCGGTCGTCTTCGGACTGTGGCGGGCCGGCGCGCTGCCGGTGTTCGCGCTGCCCGCGCACCGGGCCAGCGAGCTGCGGCATTTCGCCGAACAGAGCGAGGCCGCGGCGATCCTGACCGTCGGCGAGCACGAACGGTTCGACCACGCGGCCATGGCGCACGCGGTCGCGGCCGAAGTCCCGTCGGTACGAGAGGTCTTCGTCGTCGGCACGGATGAGTTCGCCGCCCTCGAAGCGACCACGCCTCGCGCCCTGCCGGATCCGGATCCCGCCGGTGTCGCGTTCCTCCAGCTCTCCGGCGGGAGCACCGGCCTGCCCAAGCTGATCCCGCGCACCCACGACGACTACCTCTACAGCGTCCGGGAGAGCGCGCGGATCTGCGGACTGCGCCCGGAAAGCGTGTACCTGGCCGCGTTGCCGGTCGCGCACAACTTCCCGCTCAGCTCGCCGGGCCTGCTCGGCGCGCTGCACGCGGGCGCGGCCACGGTGTTCGCGCCGCGTCCGGACGCAGACACCGCGTTCCGGCTGATCGAGGCCGAAGGCGTGACGATCACCGGACTCGTGCCGCCGCTGGCCGCCGCGTGGGCGCAGGCCGCCGTGAGGACCACCCGCGATCTGTCCTCTTTGGACATCCTGCTGGTCGGCGGCGCCAAATGCGCCCGCGAGCTGGCGGAGAAGATCGGCCCCGCGCTGGGCTGCCGTCTGCAGCAGGTGTTCGGCATGGCCGAGGGCCTGGTCTGCTACACCCGGCTCGACGATCCGGACGAGTACGTCCTCGCCACCCAGGGACGGCCGATCTCGCCGGACGACGAGATCCGCGTCGTGGACCCCGGCGATCCACTGTCCACTTCGGACGACGTCGTCGCGCCGGGGGAGGTCGGCGCGCTGCTGACCCGCGGCCCGTACACGATCCGCGGCTACTACCGCGCCGCCGAGCACAACCGGACCGCGTTCACCGAAGACGGCTTCTACCGCACGGGCGACCTGGTGCGGCAGCACCCGTCGGGACATCTGGAAGTGGTCGGCCGGGCCAAGGAGCAGATCAACCGCGGCGGCGAGAAGGTGGCCGCCGAAGAGGTCGAGAACCACCTGATGGCCCACCCCGGCGTGCTCGACGCCGCCGTCGTCGCGGTGCCGGACCCGTACCTGGGCGAGCGCACCTGCGCCTACGTCGTACCCGCGGCCGGTGCCGAACCCGGCGCGGCGGAACTGCGCCGGTTCGTGCGCGAACGCGGGGTGGCGGCGTTCAAGGTGCCCGATCTGGTCCAAGTGGTGCGCCAGTTCCCGGTGACCGGCGTCGGAAAGACCAGCAAACGCGAGCTGCGGGCGGCACTGGCCGCCCTGGCGAAGGAGAAGTGAACGTGTCACTGCCCAAGATCCAGCCGTACCCCCTGCCGACGGAGGCCGAGCTGCCCGCCGGACGGGTCGGCTGGAAACCCGACCCCGCCCGCGCCGCGCTGCTGGTGCACGACGCGCAGCGGTACTTCCTCGCGCCGTACGAGGGGGCGCCGGTCCCGGAGATGGTCGCGAACATCGCCGCACTGGCCGACGCCGCCCGCGCGGCGGGAGTGCCGGTGTTCTACACGGCGCAGCCCGGCTACCAGGCCGCCGAGGACCGCGGGCTGCTCACCGAGTTCTGGGGCGACGGCATCGGCGCGGTCATCGACGACGACCCCGCCGCCGCCGACGTCGTCGGCGAACTCGCCCCGAAACCGGGTGACACCGTGCTGACGAAGTGGCGCTACAGCGCGTTCCAGCGCAGCACCTTCACCGAACAGCTCGCCGAGGCCGGCCGCGATCAGCTGCTGATCACCGGCGTCTACGCGCATATCGGCTGCCAGGCCACCGCCGTCGAGGCGTTCATGCGCGACATCCAGCCGTTCCTGGTCGGCGACGCGGTCGCGGACTTCTCCCGCGAACGCCACGACCAGGCCTGCGAGTACGTCGCCCAGCGCTGCGGCGCACTGACCACCACGGCCGCCGCGCTCGCCGCGCTGGCCCCGATCCACGCCGGAGCGCGGTAATGAGTCTCACCCCAGCGAAGATCCGGTCGGACATCGCGGAACTGCTCGGCTGCGATCCGGCCGAGCTGACGCCGGAGACCGAGCTGACCGACCTCGGCCTCGATTCGATGCGGATCATGGGCCTGGTCGAGCAGTGGCGCTCCGAAGGCGCGGACACCCTCGAGTACGCCGACCTCGCCGAGCAGCCGAATCTGGGCCACTGGACGAAGATCCTGTCCGGGAACACCCCGTGAGCCGCGCCGACCACCGGCACCGGCACCTCGAACGCATCGCCGAGGTCCGCGGCGGCGAGCACGCGGAGAAGGTGCCCTACCCGATCCGCGTCCGCCGGGCCGAGGTCGTGCGCACCACGATGATCGGCTCCGGACTGCTCCGCGTCACGCTCGGCGGGGACGGCACGGCCGGATTCGAGGCGCATTCCCCGGACGAGCACGTGAAGGTCCTGTTCCCCGAGCTGGATCCCGAGCCGAGGCTGCCGGTACAGGACGGCGACATGCTGCGGTGGCCGAAGCCGTCGCCGACGTCGCGCGAGTACACGGTCCGCCGCTACGACCCGGTTTCCGGGGAGCTCGACCTCGACGTCGCGCTGCATGACGGCGGGCTCGGTTCCGGCTGGGCCCAGGCCGTCACGCCGGGTACGCCGGTGCACGTCGCCGGTCCGCCGGGCGGGCTGATCGTGCCGCACACCTACGACCGCTACCTGCTCGCCGGCGACCTCACCGCGCTGCCCGCGATCGCGCGCTGGCTCGAAGAACTGCCCCGCACCGCCGCGGGCTGGGCGTTCATCGAGGTCACCGGCGCGAGCGAGGAGATCGAGCTGTCCGCGCCCGAAGACGTCGACGTGCACTGGCTGCACCGTGGCGACGTCCCGGCGGGCTCCTCCGACGTCCTCGCCCGCGCGGTCCAGACGATCGAAGTCCCGGCGGGACAACGGCTCTACGCCTGGGTCGCCGGGGAAGCCGGGCAGATCAAACCCTTGCGCCGCTGGCTCAAGAACGAGCTCGGTCTCGGCAAGGACGACCACGACGTGACCGGCTACTGGAAACGCGGAGTCGCGGACTTCGACGACGACCACGACCACTCCCACTGACCCACCCCCGAAGAACGAGGAAATCCATGCGCACCACCAGAACCCGCCGTCTCACCGGAGCGATAGCGCTCGCCCTCACCGTCGTCACCGCGGCGACCGCCTGCGGTTCCGGCGAAGACGGCAAGGCCGCCGACGGCGGCCAGACCCGCGTGTTCGCCGCCGACAACGGCCAGATCACCATCCCGGTCTCGCCGAAGCGGGTCATCGCCACCGGCTACGCCGTGCCCGCCCTGCTCGAAGCGGGGGCGCCGCTGGTCGGGGTGTCCAGCTGGAAGCGCGGGATCCCGCTGTTCAACGAGCAGGAGCGCAAGAAGTACGACGAGCTGGCGAAGGTCGCGGGCGAATCCGCGTCCGAGACCAACTACGAGGCGATCGCGCAGGCCGATCCGGACCTCATCGTCATCGGTGTGCCGAAGCCGGTGCTCGCCGACATCGACCTCAAGCGGCTCGAAGCCATCGCGCCGGTCGTGGCGATCGGCCCGTCGGTGCCGTCGATGTGGCGTGAGCTGTCCCGCAAGCAGGCCGACGCCGCCGGTGCGGCCGCCGGGTTCGACGCGATCAAGACCGCCTACGAGACCAAGGCCAAGGGACTCGCCGAGAAGTACAAGGCCGTGCTGCCGCAGCTGAAGCTCGGCCACGTCGGCGCGTACGGCGAGGTCGCCAAGGGCAACTTCCAGCGCGAGTTCAACGGTTCCTGGGGCACCAACGTCGCGCAGGACATCGGCGCCACCTACTACGGCCAGGTCAAGGTCAAGGGCGGCGGCTCCAAGGACGTCAGTGAGTACCCGTCGATCGAAGAGCTGTCGACCGCGTTCGCCCAGGCCGACGCGATCACCTACTCGGTCAGCGCCGACGGTGCGGTGCCCGCGCCGGTCAAGTACGTCCTCGACTCGCCGCTGTGGAAGGAACTCCCCGCGGTGAAGGCGGGCAAGGTCTACCCGTTCCGCTACACCGAGGCCGCCACCTACCGGGCCGCGACGTCCACTTTGGACGCCGTCGACCAGGCGTTCGCGCCGCTGCTCAAGCAGTGACCACCACCGGGCGGTCCGCGCTGCTCGGCGCCGCACTGCTCGGGCTCCTCGTGGTCGCCGTGCTGAGCGTCGGCATCGGCGCGCACGCCATCGCCCCCGGCGAGGTCGTGCGCGCCCTGCTGGGCGAGGGGAATCCGGGTGACCGGGCGGTGGTCCTGGACATCCGGGCGCCGAGGGCGGTGCTGGCGATCGGGGTCGGCGCGGCACTGGCGGTCGGGGGAGTGCTCGTGCAGGCCTTGTCCCGCAACGCTTTGGCCGAACCCGGGGTGCTCGGCGTGACCGCGGGCGCCGGGTTCGCCATCGCGGTGGGTTCGGCGTTCGGCGTCGCCGCCTCGGCGCCCGCCGAACTGGGCCTGGCGGTGCTGGGCGCGGCCGGGGCTTCGGTGCTGGTGTACGCGGTCGGCCGCCGGTCGCCGCTGCGCCTGGTGCTCGCCGGGACCGCGTTGAGCGCCGTGCTGCTGGGGCTCACCCTCGGCCTGCGGCTGCTGTTCCCGGAGACCTTCGACGTCTACCGGTTCTGGTCGGTGGGTTCGCTGGCCGGGCGCGAACAGGCCCCGACCACCGTGCCACTGGTCATCATCGGCCTGTCCCTGCTGGGCGCGTTCGCGGTGAGCCGTCAGCTGAACGCCATCGCGCTCGGCGAGACGGTCGCGCACACCCTCGGCGCGAACGTCGCCCGCGTCCGGGCGGTCACCCTGCTGCTGATCACGCTGATGGCGGGCGCGGCCACCGCGCTGGCCGGGCCGATCCTGTTCGTCGGGCTGATCGTGCCGCATCTGGCGCGGCGGGTGGCCGGTGCGTCGATCCCGTGGCTGATCGCGTTCGCCGCGCTGCTCGGCCCGGTCCTGATGCTGGCCGCGGACGTCGGTTCCCGGGTCCTGCTGCCGACCGGGGAGGTGCCGGTCGCCATCGTGACCGCGTTCCTCGGCGGCCCGGTGCTGATCTGGGCCGTCCGCAGATACGGGGCGGCGCCGCTGTGAACACCATGAACAAAGCGAGCGCCTTCGTCGTGCGGCGCGGGCGGTTCTCCGCCCGGCTGGAACGCCGCACCCTCTTCTTCCTCGTGGCGATGGTCGCGGTCATCGCCTGCCTGACGCTGCTCGGGCTCTGTTACGGCGCGGCGTGGGCGAGTCCCGCCCGCGTGTTCGCCGCGCTCACCGGATCCGGCGGCGGCCCCGGGGTCGTCATCCGGGAATGGCGGCTGCCCAGGGTGCTGGCCGGGCTGGTGTTCGGCGCCGCGCTCGGGCTGGCGGGCGCGATCTTCCAGAATGTCACCCGTAACCCGCTCGGCAGCCCGGACGTCATCGGCCTCGACGCCGGCGCCTACACCGGCGCCCTGTTCGCGATCACCGTGCTGTCGGGGACTTCGACGCAGCTGACCATCGGCTCGGTGGCGGGCGGCGTGGTCACGGCCGCGATCGTGTACGCGTTGTCGCTCGGCGGCGGCCTGTCCGGATTGCGGCTGATCGTCATCGGGATCGCGATCAACGCGATGCTGACCGCGTTCAACTCGTGGATCGTGCTGCGCGCCGAACTGGAGATCGCGATCGCGGCCGTCGGCTGGAACGCCGGTTCGCTCAACGGGGTCGGCTGGGACGACGTCGCCATCCCGTTCGCGGTACTGGCGATGCTGTTCGCCGTGCTGGCCACCCGGGCGCCGTCGCTGCACCAGGCCGCGCTCGGCGGCGCGCTCGCGGTCACCACCGGCGTCCGGTGGGACCGGCTGCGGCTGCAGCTGGTGCTGATCGGCGTCGGCTGCACGGCCACGGTCACCGCCGTCGCCGGGCCGATCGCGTTCATCGCGCTGGCGGCCCCGCAGATCGGGCGGCGGCTGGCCCGCACGCCCGGGATCGGTTTGCTGCCCGCCGCGCTCACCGGCGCCGTCCTGCTGACCGCCGCCGACCTGGCCGCCCAGATGCTGCTCGCGCCGGAAGCGCTGCCGGTCGGTGTGGTCAGCACCGTGATCGGCGGCGGCTACCTGATCTGGCTGCTCACCAAGGAGGTGCGGCGCACATGAGTGCCCGTTTGACCGCGCGGGAACTGACCCTGCGCTACGGCGACCGGATCGTGTCGACCCGGCTGAGCCTCGACGTGCCCGACCGCGCGTTCACCGCCGTCGTCGGACCGAACGCCTGCGGCAAGTCGACCTTGCTGCGCGCGTTCGTCCGGCTGCTGCGCCCCGCGGAGGGCGCGGTCCTGCTCGACGGCGAGGACGTCGGTTCCTTCCCCGGCAAGGGTTTGGCGCGGGAACTCGGTTTCCTGCCGCAGGATCCGGTGGCACCGGAGGACGTCCGCGTCCGGCAGCTGGTCGCGCGCGGCCGGTTCCCGCACCAGTCGCTGTTCGCGTCGTGGTCCGAAGAGGACGAACGGGCGGTGCTCGACGCGATGACCGCGGCCGGGGTGGCGGGACTGGCCGACCGGCCGGTGCAGGAACTCTCGGGCGGCCAGCGGCAGCGCGTGTGGGTGGCGCTGGTGCTGGCGCAGAAGACGCCGTACCTGCTGCTCGACGAACCGACGTCGTTCCTCGACATCGCGCACCAGTACCAGCTGCTGAACCTGCTGGCGCGGCTGCGCGACGAAGGCCGCACGGTGATCGCGGTCCTGCACGACATCAACCAGGCCTGCCGGTACGCCGATCATCTCGTCGCGTTGCGGAACGGCCGGATCGTCGCGGAAGGCGCGCCCGCCGACATCGTCGACGCGGAGCTGATGAAGGAGGTCTTCGATCTCCCCAGTGTCGTCGTACCCGACCCGGTGACCGGAACCCCGATGGTGGTGCCCTCATGCTGAACCTCACCGGAGCCCAGCGGGGTATCTGGACCGCGCAGCGGCTCGAACCCGACTCGCCGTACTACGTCGTCGGTGACGTGATCGAGATCGACGGCGACCGGCCGGTCGACCTCGGCGCCCTGATCGACGCGATCCGGGCCACCACCGAGGAGGCCGACAGCCTGCGGTTGCGCGTCTTCGACACGCCGGACGGGCCCCGCCAGCTGGTGTCGGACGAGCCGGTGCCGCCGCCGAGGGTGGTGGATCTGCGCGGGGAGGTCGATCCGGTCGCGGCCGCGCACGAGCGGGTGGACGCGGAGCGCCGCCGGGTCGCCGAAGCGTGCCGCGAAATGGTGGACCGGCCGTTGTTCGCCCACCTCGTCCTGCGGCTTTCGGAGTCGCACGTGTGGTTCACCCAGCTCGGGCACCACCTGGTGTTCGACGGCTACACCGCGGCGATGCTCGCGCGCCGCACCGCCGCCCGCTACACCGCTTCGGCACTGGGCAAGGAGACACCGCCCTCGACGTTCGCGCGCTTCGCCGATCTCGTCGAGGCCGATCGCTCCTATCGCGAGAGTGACCGGTTCGACCAAGACCGCGACTACTGGCGCGAGCGGTTCACGCCGTTGCCGGATCTCGACGACGGCGGCAGCGCTTCGGGCCCACCCGAGCACACCGTCACCGCGAGGGCGGTCTTGCCCGCTTCGGACGTGGCTCGCCTGCGCGAACTGGGGAAACGCGCGGGAACGACCTGGGGCGACGCGCTGATCGCCTGTTACGCCGCCTTCCTGTACCGCGTGCTCGGCCGGTCCGACGTCGTGTTCGCGATGCCGTTGATGTGCCGCGAGGGCGCCGCGCTGCGGACCCCGGCGATGGCGGTCAACGTGCTGCCGCTGCGGGTCACGGTGCTGCCGGAGGACTCCGGCGCCGAACTGACCGCGCGGGTCGCGGGCGCGCTGAAGGAGATGCGCGCGCATCAGCGTTATCGCGGCGAGGACCTGCCGCAGGATCTGGCGGTGCCCGGGGCGGGCGCGTTGCTGCACGGCCGCGGCATCAATCTCAAGGCGTTCGACCTGAAGCTCGACTTCGCGGGCTCGCCCGGCACCATGCGCAACGTCGCGGGCGGCCCGCCCGAGGACATGGGCCTGTCCGTGCTCCCGACCTCGGACGGCGGGCTGCTGCTCGGCTTCGAGGTCGACGCGCGGACCCACGACCAGGCCGCCGTCGACGCCAAGCTGACCGCGCTGCGCTGCTTGATCACCGCGCTGACCGAACGGGACGGTCCGGCGGTCGCCGGTGCGGACCTGGTCCCGGCGGGGGAGCGGGACGCGTTGCTGCGGTCGTGGTCCACGCCCGCCCCGGACGCCGAACTCCTTGATGTACCGGAACTTCTCGCTCGGCTCGATCCTGAACAGACCGCACTGGTCTTCGGTGACGAACGGCTGACCGGCGGCGAACTCGTCGAACGGGTGCACCGGCTGGCGCGGGTGTTACGTGCGCGTGGAATCGGGCCCGACGACGTCGTCGCGCTGGCCCTGCCGCGCTCGGCCGATCTGGTCGTCGCCCTCCTGGCGGTCCTCGACGCGGGTGCCGCGTTCCTGCCGCTGGAGCTGTCCCATCCCGTCGAACGGCTGCGTGAACTCGCCGCCGAAGCCGGCGCGGTGCTCACGGTCACCCACGACCCGGAAATCCTGCCGGGACCGCATCTGCTGCTCGGCGAAACCGATCTGTCCACAGTGGATCTATCGCCGCTTCCGGTGCCGCGTCACCCGGAACAGCTCGCGTACGTCATCTTCACCTCCGGCTCCACCGGACGTCCCAAGGGCGTCCTCGGCCGGGTCGGCGGACTGGCGACGCTGCTGCGCCACCACCGCGCGACCACGGTCGCCGAGACCGAACGCGCCGCGGGCAGGCGGCTCCGGGTCGCGCACACCTACTCGTTCGCCTTCGACTCCGCGCTCGACCAGCTGATGTGGCTGTTGTTCGGGCACGAACTCCACGTCTACGGCACCGAGGTGGCGCGGGACGCCGACGCGCTGCTCGCGGCGTTCGCCCGCGACCGGATCGACGTCGTCGACACCACGCCGTCGATGGCCGCGCCCCTGATCGAGGCCGGACTGCTCGACGGTCCGCATCCGCCGTCGCTGCTCGTCCTCGGCGGCGAGGCGACACCGCCCGCGCTGTGGCGCCGCGTGGCGGAGTCCGGTGTCCGTGCCCGCAACATGTACGGGCCGACCGAGGCCACTGTGGATGGTGCCGGATCCTGGCTGGACGCCGGGGGACCGACGATCGGGACCGCGGTACCGGGTACGGCGGTCCGGGTGCTGGACGCCGCGCTGTGTCCGGTTCCCGTGGGAACGCCGGGTGAGCTGTACCTCGCCGGACCGCATCTGGCGCGCGGCTATCTCGGACGGCCCGGCGCGACCGCCGAACGCTTCGTCGCCGATCCGTTCGGCGCGCCCGGCGACCGGATGTACCGCACCGGCGACCTCGCGCGCTGGGTGCCCGGTCGCGGGCTGGTGTACCTGGGCCGCCGCGACGGCCAGGTGAAGGTGCGTGGCCACCGCGTCGAACTCGGCGAGGTCGAGGCCGCGCTGGCCGCCGTGCCCGGCGTCCGTGCGGCGGCCGCCGCGGTGCGCGGGCCGAGGCTCGTCGGCTACGTCGTCGGCGAGGTCGTCCCGGATGCCGTCCGCGCGGACCTCGCCGGACGGGTGCCCGAGCACCTCGTACCCGCCGCGGTGGTCGTGCTCGACACGCTTCCGTTGACCGTCAACGGGAAGATCGACCGGGCGGCGCTGCCCGCCCCGCGCGCGGCGGCCGGGCGCGTCGCCGCCACCGAACGCGAACGGCTGCTGTGCGCGACCATCGCCGAGGTGATCGGCGTCGAGGAGGTCGCCGTCGACGACGACTTCTTCGCGCTGGGCGGCGACAGCATCACCGCGATCAGCGTCAGCAGCAGGCTGCGCGCGCACGGCCTCGACCTGCGGCCGCGCGATCTGCTGGCCCGTCGCAGTTTCGAGGCGCTGGCGGCGGCGAGCGCGGAACTCGGCGGCCCGGCGGATCCGCCCGACGAGCCCATGGGCGAGGTGCCCGCCCCGCCGATCGTCCGCGCCCTGCTCGACCCGCATCCGGACGTCGCGGCCATCGCCGGGTACACCCAGTGGACCGCACTCCGGCTCGACGAGGACCTTCCGCTCGACCGGCTCCTCACCGGCGTCCAGACGATCTTGGACCACCACGACGTCTTCCGGCTGCATTCAGAGGACGAAATGCGGGTGCGCGAACGGGGTGCGGTGAAGGCGGCCGACGTCGTCATCGAAACGACGGGCGATCCGGCGGAGGTCGCCGCGGGTCTCGCGGACTCACTCGATCTCCGGACCGGCGTGCTCAAGGTCGCCCTGCTGCCGGAACACCTCGTCATCGTCGTGCACCACCTGGCGATCGACGGCGTTTCCTGGCGCGTCCTCCTTCCGGACCTCCACGCGGCTTGCGCCGGGGAACAGCTCGAACCGGTTACGACGTCGTGGCGGCGGCACGCGCTCCGCCTTGCCGGACAAGGGACTTCGGGTGCTCGGCGCAGCGAACTCGAGCACTGGCGTGGCGCGCTCGCCGGTCCGCGGCTCGGCGACCGGCCGCTCGACCGGGCCGTCGACACGGTCGCGACTGCGCGGCGCTCGGTCACCGTCGCCTCGCCGGACCAGACCGAGGCGGTCCTCACCAGCCTGCCAGCGGCCTACCGCGCCGGACCGGACGACGTCCTGCTCGCCGCGCTCGTGCTCACCCTCCGAGCGTGGCGAGCCGCCCCGGTCGAGGCTGAAACCGTGTCCCTCGAAGGACATGGCCGGGACCAGGACGGCTTGGACCTGTCGCGCACCATCGGCTGGTTCACCACCGAGCATCCGCTGCGCGTACCGGCCACCGCGGTGGCCACGACGATGGACTTCGAGAGCGCGCTCGCGGGCGGCGACGCGGCCGGAAAGCTGCTGCGGGCCGCCAAGGAGGCCAAACGCGCCGTCCCGGACAACGGCGTCGGCTTCGGCGTCCTCCGGTACCTCGACCCGCTCACCCGGGACGAACTCGCCGCCGTCCCGCCGCCGGACGTCGTCCTCAACTATCTGGGCCGGTTCGCGGCACTGCCCGGCACCGGCTGGCGGCTGCCCGAAGAAGATCCGTTCGCGGTGACCGAACCCGAGGACAAGTCACTGGAGCAGGTCCTGGCCTTGAACTGCTTCGTCCGCGAGGACGGCCGTCCCCGGCTCGCCGTCGAGTGGACCGCGGCAGGCGAGGTCCTGCCGGAGGAAAGCGTCGCGGCACTCCAAGAAGCGTGGTCGCGAGCGCTGGACGCCATGGCCGCGCACGCGGCCCGGATCGGACCGGACGGCGGGGGACTCACGCCGTCGGATCTGCCGCTGGTCGGCCTCGGCCAGGCCGACATCGACACGCTCGAACGCCAGGGCCGGGTCGAGGACGTCCTGCCCGCGACCCCGTTGCAGACCGGGCTCGCGTTCCACACCCTGGCGCGCGGCGACGACGACACCGACGTCTACGTGGTGCAGGCCGTCACCCTGCTCAGCGGCGCGCTCGACGCCGGGCGCATGCGCGAGGCGGCGGCGGAGGTGCTGCGACGGCATCCCGCGTTGCGCGTCCACCTGCACACCACCGACGCGGGCGAAGTCGTCCAGGTGGTGCCCGCCGAGGTCACGCTCGACTGGCGGTTCGCGAACGTGTCACCGGAGCGGGTCGACGAGGAATGCCGTGCCGAACTCGCGCGGCCGTTCGATCCGGCGACCCCGCCGCTGATCCGGTTCCTGCTGCTCACCCTCGGCCCGGACGAGCACCGCCTGGTGCTCACCAACCACCACGCGCTCCTCGACGGCTGGTCGATGCCACTCGTCGGCAGGACGCTCCTGGCCACCTACGCCGAACTCGGCGGCGGCCCGGCGGCGCCGGTCGCGCCTCCGCTTTCGGAGTACCACCGTGTGCTCGGCGAACGCGACCCGGACGCGGCGCTGGCGGCATGGCGTGAGGCGCTGGCCGGGCTCGACGAGGGTACCCGGCTCGCCCCGGCGAGCGTCGAGTCCACTGTGGAGCGTCCGGAGCGCGTCACCGTGGAACTGGGAGGGGAGTTCAGCGAACGGCTGCGCGCCTTCGCCCGCGAACGCGGGGTCACCCCGACGACGGTGTTCCAGACCGCCTGGGGTGTCCTGCTCGCCAGGCTGACCGGCCGCCGCGACGTCGTCTTCGGCTGCCCGGTCTCGGGCCGCCCGGCCGAGGTCCCCGGCGTCGAGCGGATGATCGGGCAGCTGGGCGGCACGATCCCGGTGCGGGTGCGCTTCGATCCCGCCGACACCGCGGTGACCGTGCTGGACCGCGTGCACACCGAAAGCGTCCGGCTCACCGAGCACCACCACGCCGGGCTGCCGGACATCCAGCGCGCGATCGGTGTCGGCGACCTGTTCGACACGATGCTGGTGATGGAGAACTTCCCGCTCTCCAGCCGTGCCCGCACCACCCTGGCACCGGGACTGGATCTCGTCGGCGTCGACATCACCGACGCCACGCACTATCCGCTCACGGTGATCGTGCTGCCCGGCGACGAGTTCACCGTCGGGCTCGGCTACCAGCCGCAGGCGTTCACCCGCGACGAGGCCGAGTCCTTCGGCCGGTGGCTGCGCGCGCTGGTGCACGAGATCGTCACCGATCCGGCGCGGCCGGTGGCCCGGCTCCGTGCGCTCGACGCCGATGAGGAACGGGAGATGCTGCGCCTCGGCGAAGGCCCGGAACCGAAACGGGAACGCGGTGGCATGCTGGCGGAGTTCGGCCGCTGGGTCCGGGAGACCCCGGACGCCGAAGCCGTCGTCTGCCGGGACCGGAGCCTGACCTACGCCGAACTGGACCGGCGGGCCAACCGGCTCGCGAACACCCTGATCGACGCCGGCGTGAAACCCCAGGACCCGGTCGCGGTCCTGCTGCGCCGCGACGTCGACCTCGTGGTCGCGCTGTTCGGCGTGATCAAGGCGGGCGCGGTGCACGTGCCGATGGACCCGGACTACCCGGCCGACCGGCTGGCCTACATGCTCGGCGACATCAGGCCCGCGGTCGTAGTGTCCACTTCGGACGTCGGCGGTCTTCCGGTGATCGACCCGGCGGAACTGTCCACTGAGGACACCGATCCGGCCGTGCCGTCGTGCGAGGACGCGCTCGCGTACGTCATCTACACCTCCGGGACCACCGGCAAGCCCAAGGGCGTGGCGGTGCCGCACCGCGGCGTCCCGAGCCTGATCGCGCTGCAGGAGGACATCGTCGGGATCGGCACCGCCGAGCGGTACCTGCACTTCGCCTCGACCGGTTTCGACGTCGCCTTCTGGCAGTTCATGCTGCCGCTGCTGTCCGGCGGCACCTCGGTCATCGCGCCGGAAGAAGTGCGGGTCTCTGGCGACGACCTGCTGGCCTACGCCGCCGAACACCGCGTCACCGGGCTCAACCTGCTGCCGTCGTTCCTCTCCGCGATGCCCGACGACGCGACCGTCGATCCGGACGTGTTCTTCGTCGTCGGCGCCGAACGGCTCGACCCGGAACTGGCCCGGCGCTGGGGGGACCGGCGGGCGCTGTTCAACGCCTACGGCCCGACCGAGGTCACCATCAACTCGGTCACCTGGCACTACGACCCGGCCGATCCCGGTCCGCTGCCGATCGGCCGCCCGGACCCCGAGGTCCGCGCGTACGTGCTCGACGGCGGGCTGCTGCCGGTCGGCACGAACGTCACCGGTGAGCTGTACCTGGCCGGGCCGAAGCTGGCCCAAGGCTATGTCGGCCGGGCGGCGCTGACGGCCGAACGCTTCGTCGCGGATCCGTTCGGCGAGCCGGGGGAGCGGATGTACCGGACCGGTGACCTGGTCCGCTGGCGCCCGGACGGCCAGATCGTGTTCCTCGGCCGGGCCGATCACCAGGTGAAACTGCGTGGGTTCCGGATCGAGCTCGGCGAGATCGAGACCGCGCTGACCGCGCACGACGACGTCCGCGCCGCCGCGGTGATCGTCCGGGAGGAGCGGCTGGTCGCCTACGTCGTCCCCGTGGACGGGGCCGAGCCCGATCCGGCGGTGCTGCGCGAGCACCTCGCCGCGGAACTGCCCGCGTACATGGTGCCCACCGCGTTCGTCGCGCTGGACCGGTTGCCGCTCGGCCCGAGCGGCAAGCTGGACCGGGCCGCGCTGCCCGCGCCGGAAGCCCGCTCCGGCGGCGGCCGGGAACCCGCGACCCCGGCGGAAGCCGTGCTGCTGCGGGTGGTCCGCGAGCTGCTCGGTCCCGGCGTCGGACTGGACGACGGTTTCCTGGACGCGGGCGGCGACAGCATCGCCTCGCTGCGGGTGGTCTCCCGCGCCCGTCGTGAGGGACTGCACCTGACCGCGCGTGACGTGCTCGAAGGCGGCACGGTCGCCGGGATCGCCGCGCGCTGCGGCGAACCGGAACGGGCCGAGGAGGCCCACGCGGTCGGGGACGCCCCGCTGACGCCGATCATGCGCGATCTCCTGCGGCGCGCGGGAAAGGCGGCGGACGGGTTCTGCCAGTGGGTCGAGATCTGCGTGCCCTCGGCGGACGACGTGCCGCGCTGGCTGTCGGTGCTCGACGCCGTCCTCGCCCGTCACGACGTCCTGCGCGCGCACCTGATCGAGGACGCGCTGCGCATCCCGGACATCGGCGCGGTGACCGGTGCCGACGTGCTCACCTCCGTCCGCACGGCCGGTGATCCGCGCTCGGTGCTGGACGCGCAGGTCGAGCAGATCGTGGCACAGATGGACCCGCGGACCGGACCGCTGCTGCGCGCGGTGCTGCTGGACGCGGGGGAGGACCGACCGGGACGGTTGCTGCTGGTGGCACACCATCTCGTCGCCGACGCGGTGACCTGGCGCGTGCTGGTCGACGACCTCGAACAGGCCTTCCACGGCACCACCCTGCCCCGGCGCGGGCAGTCGTTCCTGGGCTGGGCGCGGTCGCTGCGTGCCGCCGCACCGCATCGAGAGGACGAAATGCCGTACTGGCGGGGGATCGCGGCGGCGCCGGTGGCCCCGCTCGGCCGCGCCCCGCTCGATCCGGTGCGCGACACCGTGGCGACCGCCCGGCATCACCGGATCGACGTCGGCGAGGACACCACCCACGCCGTGCTCACCGCGCTGCCCTCGGCCTACCGCACCGGGCCGGACACGGTGCTCCTGACCGCGCTCGCCCGCGCGGTCGCGGCCTGGCGCGGGACACCGGCCGATCTGCTCGTCGCCGTCGAGAGCCACGGGCGTCCGGGGCACACCCCGGACTTCGCGGGCAGGGTCGATCTGGCCCAGACCGCGGGCTGGTTCACCGCCGTGCATCCGGCGCGGATCGCCCCGCCCGCCGGGCCGCTGCCGGACGCGCTGCGGGCCGTGCGCGACCACCTGCGCGCCGCGGGCGACGGCCTCGGCCACGGAATCCTCGGCGCCGGCGGCCCGCGGCCCGACGTCGCCTGGAACTACCTCGGCCGCTTTCCCGCGCCCCCGGCAGGGGAAACCCTGTGGGAGCGACCGCCGGACGCCGATCCGCTCGGTTCGGGCGGCGGCGCGGAACTGCCGCTGCCGTACGCGCTCACGGTGAACGCGATGGTCCCGGACGGCGGCACGCTCGGCGTCCGCTTCACCTGGCCGTCCGCGTTGTTCACCGAGGACGAGATCGCGGTGCTGGGCGAGCATTTCCGTCGTGAGCTGGACGCGCTCGCCGCCGACGTGCCGGGGCCGGGCGAGGTCCTGCCGCTGACGCCGCTCCAGGAGGTGATCCTGCGCGAGTCCCGGACCGCGGAAGAAGATCCGTACCCGGTGCAGGCCGCGTTCACGCTGTCCGGCGACCTCGACGTCGAGGCACTGCGGACGGCGGCGGCCGCACTGGTGCGACGGCATCCGAACCTGGGCGCGGTCTTCCCGCCGTCCCACGAGGTCCAGGTGATCCCGGCGGAACCGGAGGCCGGATTCCGTGTCCGTGAGGTGTCCGAAGTGGACACCGCGCTGGACGAAGAACTCGCGGAACCGTTCGACTTGGCGAACGGTCCACTGTGGCGGGTCACGGTGCTGCGCGGCGGGCCCGGCAGGCAGACCCTCGTGCTGACCAGTCACCACTTGCTCTCCGACGGCTGGTCCGCGCCGAGGATCCTCGGCGAGTTGTTCGCGCTGTACGCGGGGAAACCGTTACCCGATCCGGTCCCGTTGAGCCGGTACACCCGCCTGCTCGCCGCGGCCGATCACGCCGCGGACGTCAGGGCGTGGCGGGCGGAACTCGACGGCCTGCCCGAAGGCGACCACCTGCCGCGTACCGGCGGGAGCGCCGCACCCGCCCTGTTCACTGTGGACGGCGCGCTCGTCGCGGAAATGACCCGGCTGGGCACGTCACGCGGACTCACCGTCAACACCCTGCTGCAGGGTGCCTGGGCGGCGGTGCTCGCGGCCCGCGCCGGGCGGCCGGACGTCTGCTTCGGGATCATGACCTCGAACCGGGCATCCGAAGTGGACGGTGTCGAGGAGATCATCGGCCTGCTGGCCAACAGCGTCCCGGTCCGCACCCGGTTCACCGGCACGGTCGCCGGGACGCTGGCCGACCTGCAGGCCCGGCAGCAGGCGATGGCCGGCCACCACCGGATCGGCCTGCCCGAACTCGCGTCGTTCGCCGGACGCGACCGGCTGTTCGACAGCCTGCTCGTGTTCGAGAACTACCCGGTGGATCCGGCGAAGCTACGCGAACCCGCGCCCGGCCTGACCGTCACCGGCACGCGGTTCCGGGAACGGACGCACCATCCGGTGAGCGTCACCGTGATCCCCGGCGGACACGGCTGGGAAGGCGTTCTGTACGCGCGGGACACCGACGCCCGCGCCTTGGCCGACGAGCTGGTCCGGTTCCTCCGGGAGCTGCCGTCCTGGCTGGACGGCGACGCCGCCGGGTTCGTGGGCAAGCGATGACCGCGCGTCCGGTCGACGCCGCGCTGTGGCGCACGGCGGCGGTGCTGGTACTCGGCACCTTCATGGCGACGCTGGACAGCACGATCGTCTCGGTCGGGGTCGACACGCTCGCCGAGGAGTTCGGCGCGCCCGTCACCGGCGTCCAATGGGTGACCACGGCCTATCTGCTGGCCGTGGTCACCGCGGTGCCCGCGTCCGGCTGGCTCGCCGACCGGTTCGGCGGCCGCCGCGTCTGGCTCACCGCCGTCGTCGTGTTCCTGCTGGCGTCGCTGCTGTGCGCGCTGGCGCCGAGCCTGCCCGCGCTGATCGCCTTCCGTGTCCTGCAAGGACTCGCGGGCGGCCTGCTGCCGCCGACCGGGCAGGCGTTGCTGGCGCGGGCGGCCGGACCGGACCGGATCGGCCGCGTGATCAGCGTCGTCGGTCTCGTGCCGCTGTTGTCGCCGGTACTCGGACCGCTGGCGAGCGGCACGATCCTCGCGGTCGCCGACTGGCCGTGGCTGTTCTACGTCAACCTCCCGGTCGGGGTGGTGGCCGTGCTCCTGGCGCGGCGCTGGGTCCCGGCAGGCGAACCGGGCGGGCGGGGTGACCGGTTCGATTTCCGGGGCGCGCTGTTGCTGTCCCCGGGACTCGCGGTCCTGGTGTTCGGGCTGACGTGGTTCGAGCAGGGGGCGCCGGTGGTCGCCGGAACGGCCGTCGCGGTGGGGGTCGTCATGCTCGCGGCGTTCCTCCGGCACGGTCTGCGGGCCGAAGCGCCGCTGCTCGATCCGCGGCTGGTCACCCAGCCGCCGTTCGGGGTGGCCGCGCTCGCGCTGGTGCTGCTCGGCGCGTCGGTGTTCGGCACGATGTTCCTGCTCCCGCTCTATCTGCAGCGCGGCGCCGGACTGTCCACTTGGGACACCGGTTTGCTGCTGGTGCCACAGGGCATCGGCGCGGCGGCCGGTTCGGTGCTGGTGAACCGGCTCGTCGACCGCCTCGCACCGCGCACCTTGGTACTGAGCGGCATCGGACTGGTCGCCCTCGGTACCGCACCCTTCACACAACTGGGCCACGGTCTCCCGGACTGGGTGATCGTGGTTTCCCTGCTGCTGCGCGGTTTCGGCGCGGCGATGATCGGCGCGCCGGTGATGACGATCGTCTACCGCCGCGTCGAACCCGCCCGGCTGCCCCGCGCGGCCGGGGCACTGAACCTGCTCAACACACTCGGCGGCTCGATCGGTACCGCGGTGCTGGCCGTGGTGCTGCAGGCCCGGTTGGCCGCGCGCGGCCAGGACGTCGCCACGGCCTTCGCCGACGCTTTCTGGTGTGTGCTCGGCCTCGCCGTCGTGGCGGTGGCCGGTGCGACGCGGCTGCCCCGGGCCGGGGCGGCCGCCCCCGACAAGAAGAGAGGTCACGCGGATGCCTGACCAGGACACCTTGCCCAGCCCAGCCGAGGTGGGCACGGACAACGTCGTCGCGGCGGAGATCGCCCGGCATCGCGAAACCGTCGCGAACGTCCTCGCCCGTCGCGACTCCCGGCTGCTCGTCGTCGTCGGACCCTGTTCGGTGCACGACACCGACGGTGCGCTCGACTACGCGCACCGGCTCGCCGAGGCGTCGCGCCGGTTCGCCGACGACCTCGTCGTCGTCCTGCGCGCGTACCTGGAGAAACCGCGGACGATCGCGGGCTGGACCGGCCTGGTGCCCGACCCCACCCTGGACGGCAAGGGCGATCTCGCGGCCGGAGTCCGGATCGGACGGCGGTTCCTGGTCGACGCCGCCGCGACCGGGCTGCCGCTGGCGTACGAGTTCGTCGACCCGTTCCTGGCGCCCTACTTCGCCGACACCGTCAGCTGGGGCGCGATCGGGGCGAGGACCGTGGCCAGCCAGCCGCACCGGCACCTGTCGTCGTGGCTGCCGATGCCTGTGGGCATGAAGAACTGCGTCTCCGGACGGCTCGACACGGCGGTCGCCGCGGTCCGGGCGGCCGGGCTGCCCCACGTCTTCCCGGGGGCCGCGGCGGATGGCCGTCCGCGGATCCTGCGCAGCGCCGGGAACTCCGACGCCCACCTCGTCCTCCGCGGTGGCCCGAAACCGAACCATCACGCGCACGCGGTCGCGGACGCCCTCGACGCGCTGACGGCCGCCGGCCTGCCGCACCGGCTCGTGGTCGACGCCTCGCACGGCAACAGCGGCAAGGACCACAACCGGCAGCCCGTGGTCGTCGCGGATCTGGCGGACCAGATCTCGGCGGGCAACGACGCGCTGGCCGGGGTGATGATCGAGTCGTACCTGTCCGACGGCAGGCAGGACGTCGGTTCCCTGCCGCCCCGGCCGGACCTCAGCATCACGGACGCTTGCCTGGGCTGGGAGCGGACGGTGCCGCTTCTGGAGACGCTGGCCTGCGCGAACGCGGTGCGGCGGATCAGCGCCCCTCGGCGCTCTTCGCGTTCAGTCCTCTGAATGCGAAGACCTTCAAGCGCGAAGACCTTCAGGTGCGGAGGCCTTCCAGCACCTTGGTCATCGTCGGCACGAGGTCGTCGCCCATCTTCTCGAATTCCCGCTTGAGGAAGGGATCCGCGAGTTTCGCCAGCCCGTGGAACTTGATGGTGGCGTGGTAGCTGATGGTCGTGGTGCCGTCTTCTTCGGTCACCGTCAGATCGTCGGTGGAGGTGGCGGTCTTGTTGCTGCCGACGAACACGATCCGCCCCGGGTCCAGCCGGTCGAGGCGATAGGTCAGCTCGGTCTTCTTGCCGCGGAACTCGGACACGTTGCGCCACTGCGCCCCGACGGCGATCGGGCCGGTGTCCGCCCGGGTGCAGGACACGGTGCCGGGGTCCCACTCCTCGGCGTGCGCGAAGTCGCGCAGGTACTCGACCACGGTCTGGACAGGGGTGCGGACGGTGATCGTCCGGTGCACGTCAACCACCTGCCCAACGGTACGCAGGCTTCCCGGTACCCGCAGTGTGGTGCGGAGCTGAAGGGCCCTTTCCCCGCATCTGACGCGGTGAAGGGCGCTTTCCCCGCATCGCATGCGGGGAAAGCGCCCTTCAGCTCCCTACTTCTTCCACATGATCGGGTCGTCCTTGTAGCCGTCACCGTCGCCGTAGGTCGCGCCGCCGACCTCGCCGCCGTCGCGCACGGCCTGGAGTTCGCAGGTCTCGTAGGTGGCGCCGACGGTCTTGAAGTCCTTCTTCGCCGTCTCGGACTGGCACTTCGGGGTCTCGCCGGTGATGATCACGCCGGTGCCCTTGCCGTCCGGGCCCACCGCGCGCAGCCGCACCGTGCTGTAGGTGAGGTCCGTGCCGCCCACGTTCTCCACCGTCATCCGGATGTATACCGGCGTCATGCCCTTGGCCTTGTCGCCGTAGGCCGCGAGGTCGTCCTTCGGTCCCAGCTCGATCGACTTGACGGTGATCGCGATGGTGCCGGCCTTGTCGTTGCCGTACTTGAACGGGACGACGGCGCGGTCGCCGACCTTGAGTTCGGAGCCGGGAGCCGTCGCGTCGGCGTTCGAGACCGGGACGGTGCCGCTGGTCGCGGGTGAGGACGCGGGAGCCGACGTCGGCGCCGGAGCGGGGGCGGGCGCCGGGGAGCCGCCCTGTTCACCGCCGCAGGCGGACAGCAGCAGCGCGGCGGCGCAGCCGGTGGCGGACAGGGCGATGCGGGCGGTCTTCATGGATCTCCTCGGACTTCCGCCGGACCGGTACCGGCGTTCTCGCCACGCACCGTAGTCCATACGGGAGTAGCGCGGTGTGGGCCATTCGCACCACAGTCGATCACAAGTCGCTTAAGCCGATCAGTCCATCCTGGATCGCCCGCGCGACGAGCGCGGCCTTCGTCGGGGCCTCCCGGCCGATCTGGGCGTATTTGACCCGGATCCGCTCGAGATGCGAGTTGACCGTGTTCGGCGAGATCCCCAGCCGGTGCGCGACGAACTCCTTCGACTCCGACTGGAACCACTCGATGAGCACTTCGGTCTCCCGCGCCGAGAGGGCGGGACGCCGGTCCGAGCGGTCCCCGGCCAGCGCCCCCGCCAGCGACGGCGGCGTGTACGGCCGGTCCGCGGCGGCCGCGCGCACGGCTTCGAGGAGGTGCTCCGCGCCTTCGGCCTTGGTGAGATAGCTCAGTGCGCCGAGTTCGAGGCACCGCAGCACGGTCTCGTCGTCGGCCCGCATCGAGTAGACGACGACCCGCCTGCCCACCTCGGTGAGCCGGCGCAGATCGCCCATCGCCGGGGTGGTGCTGTTCAGGTGCAGGTCGAGGATGACGACGTCGGCCTCCGCGCCCTCGCCGATCCAGGCGGCCCGCACGTCCTCACCCTCGGCCACCACCGTGACCGGCGGGGTCCCCGAGGACAACCAGTGCACGACCCCGGCCCGCACGGCCGGATGGTCGTCGACGACCACCGCGGTCAGTTCGGTCGCGAACGCCATTTCGCCTCCATCCACGATCGTTCTCCCAGCGTGTGCCATTCGACGTCGACGGAGCCCGATCCGTTCACCGGCGGCTCCGGTTCACCGTCGGTGATCGCCGCGACCCGGATCTCGTCACCGGCACGCAGCACGCTGACCCGCGCCTGTGACCGGGCGGCGACCAGCGCGGCCATGAGCGGTCCGGTCAGTTCCCGGCGGACCTCCGTCGGCACCGGCGCCGGTTCGCCGCTGACCGCCAAGGCCACCGTCAGCCCCCGCCGTTCGGCGAGATCGACACACGCCGACACCTCGTGCACCAGCGGATCGGGGACATCGTCGTTCTCCGCGAACAACCGCCGCAACTGCGTCGCCGCGAGCGCGCACCGCCGCCGCACGGCCTCGTCACGCGGATCCAATGTGCGGTCGGCCAGTCCGGCGAGCAACGGCAGCGTGGTGCCCAGCTGACCGGCGAACCGGCTCCGCTGATCGGCCTCGCGCTGCTCGGCCAGTGCCCTGCGGTGGAGCAGCCGGTCCCGCTCGGCCGACGCCGCCGCGGCTTCCCCCGCCCGCCGGTACACGACCCGCACCAGCGCCAGCGTGGCGAGCTGGAAGGTGATCACGCTGAGCCCGCCGATCACCACACCGCTGATCTCGGCCCGGTCGGCGGGGGCGGCGGTGACCAGCCGGACGACGTCCAGCACCAGTTGCGCGCCGAGCGCGGCCACCGCGGCCACCGGCCGGTCGAGCAGCAGGACCAGCAGATGCCAGCCGACCAGGCCGAAGACCCAGTGCTGTTCGCCGAACAGTTCACCCGGCGGTACCGCCCAGCTCGCCACCGCCGAGGCGGTCAGTGCGACGACGGTGCCGATCACCCCGGTGGGCCACGGAACCGGCCTGCCCCGCAGCACCCACCACGACGCGATCACGAGGACGACACCCAGCGCCGTGAACGCGGCCCGGCTTTCGGCCCCGGCCACCCGGGGCAGGCTGAGACCGAGCTGGATCACCACGGTGATGCCCAGGATCGCGATCCGGCAGCCACCGAGGACCCGGTCCGCGGTCTCATCCATCGGGCCACACCAGTTCCACCGTGGTCCCCGCGCCGGGTGCGGAGGTCACCCGCGCGCGGCCGCCCACCGCGGCCATCCGTTCGACGAGCGAGCCCCGGACACCCCGCCGCTGTGCCGGGGTCGCGGCCGGATCGAACCCGCGGCCCTCGTCCCGGACGGTCACCCGGACGCCGTCTTCGACCGTCAGCCGGGCTTCGCCGACACCCGCGTGGCGGTCGACGTTCACCAGCGCCTCGCGGACGGCCCGGACCAGGGCGAGCGCGGCCGACGCCGGCATCGGCGGAAGCGGCGACCACCGCGTCTCGACCTTCACCGGGCTTTCCGCGAGCACGCCGCGCAGCGACGTTTCGAGATCGACCATCCCGCCGGGGCCGGATTCACCGGTCAGGATCGCGAGATCCCGGCGGGCGTACTCGGCGACCTCGGCCGGTTCCGTGCTTTCGCCGCGCTGGGCCACCGTGAGGAAGGTTGCCGCCGCCGTGTCGTGCAGGACCGCCAGATACTCCCGTTCCTGCCGTCGTCGTTCCACGGCAAGGGATTCCTCGCGGGCCAGCCGGGCGCGCCGCTCGCGCAGGTCGTCGATCCGGCGCGTCGTGCGCAACAGCAGGAGGAAGGCGCCCCTGGCGAGCGCGGCTTCGAGCACCACCCGCAGCACCACCGGAAGGCCGTCCTCGAACCCGAGCGGCGGTACCTCGATCGCCAGCAGGCAGGCGACGGCGGGCACGGTGATCTTCGGCGGCCATTCCCATTGCAGGGTGATCGCGGTGATGGTGAGGACGTTCAGCGCCCACTGGTTCAGCTCGCCCGCTTCGGGCGCGGTCAGGAACTGGGTGCCGCAGATCGCGGCGGCGCGCACCAGGGTCAGCGCGAACGCCACCGGCCTGCCCCGGCCCGTCTTCCCCGCCAGGTGCTCGGCCACGGCGGTGCCCAGCGCCAGCGCGAGCAGCCCCAAACCCAGCGGGAGCGCGTCCGGCGGCGTCGCGAGCACCCCGAAAACGCTGATCACCACCAGCCCCGCGCCCCGGGCGGGTCCGGCGAACCGGCCGACCACCGTCAAGAACTCCGCTTCGACGGAGGTCTCACGATCGGGCGGCACGGGCAGCAGTCAAGCAGATGCCTCAAGTGTGCGCAGGTCCAGCACCCGCCAGGTCAGCGCCTCGTTCCCGCCCGCCGACCACCAGACGAACGGCCCCCGCGCCAGCACGGTGCCGAACTCCGCCGCCAGGTCCGCCGTCCGCCCGGTGGCGGTGTCGTAGAGGACGAGCGCGCCGCGGTCGTCGTCGACCACGACGGCGAACCGGTCGAGCACGACGACGTCGCCGAACGCCGGCCGGATCCCCTTCCCGCCGACCCGCCTGCGCTCGGAGCCGTCGGGTCTCATCAGGTCGAAGCGCGCTGTCCCGCTCTGGCGCAGTACCTGGACCCGGCACCAGGACGGTGTGCAGTCGACCAGTTCGGCGCTCTGCCCGCCGACCTTCGTGACCCGGCCGTCGCGGACGTCCACGAGGTCCGAAGGTCCGGCCTGCTCGACCGCCGCCGACGTCGCGAACGGCCACGCGGTCAGCGCGAAGTCGCCGGGCAGCGGCGTGGCGGTCACCGGGCCGCCGGACAACGCCACCGTCCGCACCTCGGTGGCGTCACCCCGCGTGGCCACCCACCCGGCCTGCCCGTCGTGCACGACGAGGTCGTACTGGGAGTCCAGGAGCACGACCCGCCCGGTGTCGGCGGTGACGAGGACGGGGTTCTCGCCGCGTGGCCCGGCGCGCCACAGTGAGCCGGTGCCGGCGATGTCGGACAGTTCGAGCCACACCAGCGCGTCCGGCGCGGTGGCGACGACGAACCGGGGTGAACCCGACGACGGGACCTCGCGGAGCACGCGATCTCCCACCGTCAGCCGGATCGAGTCGCTCGCTCGCGTGACACCGGCGGAGACGGCGGAATCGAGGTACGCCAACGGCGTGTAAGGCGCTCCGGAGACGGCATGCTCGGTGATCCGCGCCCCCGGCCAGACGTCGGTGAGCGACGGGACGGCCGGAGAGGCGGGGGTGGGGGACTGTCCGGGCAGGACCACGACCGCGACGGCCGCCAGCACCGCCAGCGCCAGGCCGAGCGGTGTGCAGTCGCGCGGGATCACCGCACCACCGCCGGTGAGGAGGCGGCCGCGCGGAGGAGCGTGGGCGCGCCGGTCCCGTCGGCGGGCACCGCGTAGATCGCCTTGTCCCGGCCGTAGGCGACGGTCCTGTCGTCCAGCCACTGCGGCTGGTCGTCGAGATGGGCGGGGTCGGCGAGCGGGACGTCCCGGTCGTCCGCGAGGGAGAGCACGTGCAGCCGCCAGCGATCGCCGTCGCGGAACTTGTAGGCGACGCGGGTGCCGTCCGGTGACAGCGACGGGCATTCGACGTTGCGCCGCAGCGTGGTCAGCGTGCGGGCGCGCAGATCACCTCGCACCAGCCAGGTCCCGCCCGCCGACCTGACGGTGGCGTAGAACGTCAGGTCGTCCCTGGCGAAGGTCACTCCCCAGTAGTTCAGATCCTTGGCGGGGTAAGGCTTTCCGTCCATGATGAGGGCGAAATCCTCCAGGGAGCCGTAGTGGCTGCCGGTGTCCAGGTCGAAGATCCCGGCCGTGGTGGAGAACGTGCCCACCCCGCCGAGATAGGAGTCACCGGAGCGGAACACCGTCCAGCCCACGAGACGGCCGGACGGCGAGACCCGGACCCGCGACGGCATGCCCCATTCGGAGATCCGCCGCGGTTCGGCCCCCGGTTTCGTGACCACCAGTTCGGCCTGGTCGGGCACCGCCGTGGCACGCAGGCAGGCCAGCACACCCGCGGCGACGTCGACCCGCTGACAGGACGGGCCGACACGGTCGTCCTGCCGTACCCGGCCCGCGTCGTCCACGTACAGCAGGCCGCCGTGGGCGAGGTCCAGCCTCTGTTCCGCCACCGCGTCGCCGGTGCGCAGCCCGACGAAGACCGCCCCGGCCACCACCGTGACCACGATCGCCGCGATACCCGCCAGTGTCCGCCTCGCGATCATTTCACCCTCGTTCCGGCCAGCACCGACACCAGCAGCACGACGGCGAAGACCGCGAACGCGGGCCGCAACGCCGTCCCGGCCGCCAGCGCGCCGAACAGCACCGCGCCCGCCGCCCTGGCCACCGACTGTCCTGTTTGGACGAAAGCGAGACCGGTGGCGCGCAAGGACTCCGGCACCAGCGGTGACGCGTGCGCCATCAGGACGCCGTCGGTGCACGCGTAGAACACGCCGTGCGCCGCCAGGACGACCGCCGCGACCGGCCATCCGCTCACGGAGACCGCCAGGACGGCATAGGCGGCGAGGAGGACGACGTGGCCCGCGAGGAACACCTTCCAGCGTCCGACGCGGTCGGCGAGCCGTCCGATCGGGGACGCCAGCGCCATGAACGCCAGCGCCGTCGCCAAGGGCAGCAGGGGAAGCGCGCCCGGCGGCAGCCCCGCGGACCGCTGCACGCCCACGAAGAGGAACATGTCGCCGACGGTGCAGACACCGAGAAGGGCCGCGGCCAGGCAGGTTCCGCGCAGCCCGGGCCGCCGCACGAGGGCGAATCCCGCCCGCAGCCGCACTCGCGAGCGCTCGACGGCCCCGGCGGGGGCACGGACGAACACCGCCAGCACGATCACCGCGATCACGGCCAGGCAGAAGCTCACCCCGAACACCGCCGGATAGTCGCCGGCGAGCACGGTCAGCAGGCCGAACGCGACGAGCGGCCCGAGCAGCGCGCCCGCGGTGTCCATCGCGCGATGCACGCCGAACGCGCGGCCGAGACCGGCGGCGGGGGTGGCGAGGGTGATCATCGCGTCCCGCGGCGCGGTCCGGATGCCCTTGCCCGCGCGATCGGCCCCGATCACCAGGCCGATCGCGCCGAGCGAGGACCCGGCCGCCGGGAACGCGAGTTTCGTCGCCGCCGACACGCCGTAGCCCACCAGGGCGACCGCCTTCGGCCTGCCGAGACGGTCGGCGAAGTAGCCGCCCGCCAGCCGCAAGAGCGCCGTCGCGCCGGTGTAGAGCCCGTCGATCGCCCCGAGTTGCAGGTAACCGACGCCGAGCCCGTAGACGAGGTACAGGGGAAGCACGGCCGTGACCATCTCGGCGGACAGGTCCGTGATCAGGCTGACCACGCCCAGCCCGAGGACGGTGGCGGGCACCGGGTGTTTCGCCCGCCCGGCGGGCCGGGCGGGATCGGCGGAGCGGACGGTGGAGACGTACATGGCGGCCTTCCGGGCTACGCGGTGACACGGATGTCGTCGACCGCGGATTCCCACAGCGACGCGGTGCTCGCGTCGGCGGCCTCGACCAGCAGCCGGACACCGCGCCCGGCGAACGACGACAGATCGGCCGTCGCGGTCTGCCAGACGCCCGCGACCTCGGTGGCCGAGCCGGTCTTCTCGAACACCGTCGTCGGCGTCGTGCCGTCGAGTACGCGGACCCGCAGGTAGTCGGCGGAGGTCGCGTTGTCCCCGTGCGCGAAGGTGTAGGAGAAGGTCAGCTTCCCGCCCGCGGGAACGGTGAACAGCGGCGAGGTCATCGACGAGACACCGCCGTCGAGGTCGTTGACGCCGTATTCCGACCCGGCCAGCCGCCCGGTGACCAGGCAGTTCGCGCCGCTGGTGGTGTCGCCGCGCTGTTTGACCTGGTTGCTGTAGGTCGATGTGGTCTGCTCGGGATCGCCGCGTTCCCACCGGCCCGCGGTGGCGGTGTCGGATCCGGCCGCGTCGAGCCGCCAGCCCTTGTCGGTCTCGAAGTCGTCGGCGAAGGCTTCACCACCCGCCGCGCCCACACTCACCGAGAGAGCAGCGGTGTGGGTGGCCGAACCGGAGGACCCGGTGATCGTCGCGGTCGCCGTACCGGCCGCGGCCTCCGACGCGGACAGGGTCAGCGTCGCCGTCGCACTGCCGTTGGCGGGCGGCGTGACCGTCGACGGGGAGATCGTCCCGGTCACGCCCGAAGGCAGGCCCGACACCGAAAGCGCGGTGGCCGAGGAGAAACCGCCCGTGCTGCCGACGGTCACCGTCACCGACGCCGTCCCGCCCGGTTTCACCGAGACCGACGCCGGGTCGGCGCCGACCGAGAAACCGGGGGAGGAGACGCCCTTCTTGCATTTCCCGGTCGCCGTGTCGGTGAAGGTGCGGCCCGAGACGGGCACGAAGTCGCTGCGGTAGTCGGTTGCGGTCAGCGTCAGCTTGCCGACGCCGAAGGTGTTGGTGTTGCCCGCTTCCTGCACGGCGGCCGAAGACTGGTCGAAGTTGTAGTAACCCCGGCCGCCGGTGCCGATCAGCACCTCACGGACGCCGTTCACGTCGTCGCGGGTGCCGTCCGGCCGCGACGGCGCGTACCGCTGGTAGTTGTGGTCGTGGCCGACGATGACCAGGTCCGCCTTCGCGTCGTAGAGCGTCTGGAAGAACGGCGTCACCGACGAATCGTCGCCGTGGGTGCCGCGGCTGAACCGCGGGTGGTGGAAGAACGCGGCCGTGCAGGGTTTGGTGCTCGCCGCGAGATCGTTCTTCAGCCAGGTCACCTGCGCCGATCCGGCGGTGCGGGTGATGTTGGAGTTGAGCGCGACGAAATGCCAGTCACCGACGTCGAAGCTGTAATAGCCCTTGCCGCGTTCACCGGCTCGCGCGCCGAAGTAGTCGAAGTACCCGGAGGCGCCCGAGGTGTTGTATTCGTGGTTGCCGGGCGTCGGGTAGGTGATCGCCTTGAACTGGCCGTAGTTCGGGTCGTAGTTGTTCTTGTACTCGGTCAGCGTGCCGGAGCTGTAGGCGTTGTCCCCGGCCAGGATCAGCGCCTGCGGGTTCATGTTCTTGACCAGCGGCGCGGTCTGGTTGCACGAGGATCCGCAGACGTCGCCGACCGCGGCGACGGTCGTGGTCGCCGCGGCGAGCGGCCGGTCGCCCGCCTGGTAGGCGTCGATGACGAAGCGGCTGGCGGGATCGGCGAGGGCGGCCGAGACCCGGACACAGTCGCCTTCGAAGGCGCGGGTGTGGAACGCCTTGCCGGGCCAATGCCGCGCGGTGAGCGTGAACGAACCGGCCCTACTGCCGGTGAGCGTCACCGAATCGTTGCCGCGTAGGGAAAGTTCGGTGAACCGCACGCGGAGCCACTGTGCGCCGGAGGCGCAGACCGACCGGGCGGACGCGGCCATGGTGGAGGTGCCGCCGGCGGACACCGAGGAGGGACCGGCGGTGACGCCCGTTTCGGTCAGTTGCGGGACCTCGTCGGCCAGCGCGGGTACGGCGGGCGGCGGGGTCCCGCCCGCCTGGGGGTCCGCGGCGACCAGGAAGGCCCCGGCCGCCAGGGTGGAGGTCGCGACGGCGAGCGTCCGGCGGCGCCATCGTCTTGTCGTTGAACGCATGGGGAACCCTCTTCGGTCATTGACGGGAGGAGGTGCGATTCGGAATTCGATTTCGACCCTAATCACGGCCGGGGGAGGGTCAACGAAAAGTCGCGAGGGACGCTGGATAACTCTGAACGAGGCCCGGTTCACCGACGAAAGTCGGGCGTTGCGGACGGTACGCTGCGCCTTCATGACGAGTCTCGCTCCGGCGGAATTCGGCGCCGCCCTGCGCGCCGCGATCGAACGCAGCGGGCTGAGTCTCAACGAGATCAGCCGCCGATTGCGCGACCAGGAGACACCGGTGAGCGTCAGCGCGCTGAGTTATTGGCAGAATGGCGAAAACCGGCCGGAACGGGCCAGTTCACTCGCCGCGCTCACCGCGCTGGAAACCATTCTCGGCCAGCGGCCGGAAACCCTGACCGGATTGCTCGGTCCCCGGCGGCCCCGCGGCCGCTGGACCCTTCGTGGCGGCGCGGCCCTGCCCTACGACCAGGTTTGGCGGCGGCCCGAGGAGGTGGCGCGCGCACTGGCCAAAATGGAGGTGACCCCGGACGAGCTGGACACCCCGCACCGGCTCTCGCAATTCCTTTCCTACCGCGTCGACGGTGACGGGCATCAGGAATCGATCCGGGTCCGGCGGCTGATCCGCGCCGATCACGACGGCACCTCGCGCTTCGTGTTCGTGAACCGGTGCAGCAGTATCACGCGGCCGCCCGTGGTGCTGTTCACCGAAGGCTGCCGTCCGGCACGGTTCCGCGCGGACGTCCCGTCGTCGACGTGCGTCTTCGAATTCGCCCTCGACCGCACACTGGCCGCGGGAGAACTCGCCGTCGTGGAATTCGGGGTGCGTTTCCCGCCGGGTCAGGCCAAGAAGCACGTGCAGATCGCGCTCTACCGGCCGGCCCGCGATGTCGCGGTGCAGGTCACCTTCGATCCGGGGCGCCTGCCGGAGCGGTGTGCCGGGTTCTTCCGGCCGCGCGGTTCGCAGCCACCCGAGGAGCGCTGCGAGGCGACGTTCGACCATGACACCAGTACGTTCCAGTTCATCACCCTCGACCCGCAGCCCGGCCAGTACGGGATCCAGTGGAGCTGGCCTATTCGTAGGGGCGTTCGGGCGCGGCCACCGGCGTGACGGCTTCGACCTTGAGGTACGGGATGCGTTCGCCGTTGACGGCGTCCACCACGGAACCCGGCCGGAAGGTGCCGGTGACCTCGATCCAGGTGTCGGGTTCGGCCGGGACGCGGCCGTCCAGGACGATCTTCACCGGCCGCCCGTCGGCGGCGCAGCAGGTCAGGATCATCCGGACCAGCAGAGCCGCGCCGTCCGGGCCGGTGGCGGTGAAACCCGTGAGCACCACCCGCCGCGCACCGAGGGAACGGCCCTCGTCGAACACCGCGCGCGAGGCGTAGTCCAGGACGGTCACCTTCACCGGGTCGCCGTCGGGCAGCGGCGGGTACTCGTCGGACCGGGTCAGCGCCGTGCCCGCGTTGCCCGCCGCGTAACTGCCGAGGGGTTGCGGGGCGACCAGCAGCAGTGCCAGCACCGGGAGCGGCAGCAGCCAGGCCACCTTCGGATGCCGGTGGCGGTTCGTGGCCGCCAGCACCAGTACGAGGACGCCCGAGGCGAGCAGGAACGGCCACAGCCCTTCCTTGACGTAACGCAGGTAGTGGCCGGTCAGGCAGACCTTGACCACGGCCACGCCCAGCAGGAGCAGGACGACGGTCGCCGCGGTGCGGTTCACCAGAGCACCGTGCCGGTGACGGCCGCGCAGCCGAGCGCGACGACGAAAGTGGCCGGGGCGAACCGGACGGCGAACCGCCTGCCGAAGGTTCCGGCCTGCATGGCGAACAGTTTCAGGTCGACCATCGGTCCGACCACCAGGAACGCCAGGCGGGCGGTGAGGGAGAACTGGGTCAGCGACGCCGCCACGAAGGCGTCCGCCTCGGAGCAGATCGACAGCAGGACCGCGAGCACGGCGAGCGCGAGGACGCTGAGGACCGGGTCGTCCGCGACCGCCTGGAGCCAGCGGCCGGGGATCAGGACGTTGAGCGTCGCGGCCGCCAGGGCGCCGACGACCAGGAACCCGCCCGCGTGCACCAGATCGTGCCCCGCCGCGCCGGTGAACGCCCGCCACCGCGGGTCGCCGGGGGAGTGCTCGGGCAGCTTGATCCATTCGGTGCGGCTGAGGGCGAGCCACAGCCAGCCCATGAGGACCGAGGCGGCGAGGCCCGCCGCCGCCCTGGCGAAGACCATCGACGGCCGATCCGGGAAGGCGATCGCCGTGGCGGCCAGCACGACCGGGTTGAGGGCCGGGGCGGCGAGCAGGAACGCCAGCGCCGCGGCGGGCGTGATCCCCTTGCGCACCAGGGCGCCGGCGACCGGGACCGAACCGCATTCGCAGCCCGGCAGCACCATTCCGGTCGCCGCGGCGGCCGGGACCGCGAGGGCGGGATGTTCCGGAAGGGCCTTCGCGAAGAATTCCCGCGGGACGAAGACCGCGATCGCGGCGGAAAGGGTCACACCGAAGACGAGGAAGGGAACGGCCTGGAGCACGACCGAAACGAAGACCGTGGTCCAGGTCTGCACGATCGGCGTCCTGAGAACGTCATCGAGCGGACCTCGGACGAGCAGAACGACAACGAGAAGGCCCGCGAGCACTTCCACCGAACCGATGCGCCTGTCCACTTCGGTCTGCACCGGACCGACTCTAGGGTTTCCGCGTTCCACCAGGAATTTCCTTCTCTGGACAACGCTGGACGACCACGATCGGGGGTGGGTTACCCGCCTCGCCCGGTCGGGGGTATTTCGGGATTTCGATTGTGTCCGGCGCTCCGGTGGGCACAAGAATCGCCCCATGCGTGCAAGGCGGTTCGCCTCGATTTCGGCCGGTGCCGCCGCGGCGGTGTGCGTGGCGGCCCTGGTGGTCACCGATGGAGCGGTCGCCGCTCCCTTACCGGGTGGACTCGGGCCGTGTGTCGGCCCGGCCTGCCCGGACAAATACCCGCCGGTGAACAACCAGGACTACGCGGGCCGGGACAACGGCATCAATGTCTTTGTCGGCGGCGAATTCCAGGTACGCGAAGCGGCGGCGGAAGCCGAAGGACGCGTCGTCGTCCTCGGTGATTTCGACATGGCGAAACGAGCCGGTGCGTCCTCTGTGTACAACGTCGGTGTCGCCGGCGTCGGTTCGCGGGTCCCGCCGCCGGACGGCGCGGACTTCCTGACCACCGGCGGGGACGTGAGCATCGCGGCGGAGCAGCGGCTGCTCGCCGAGGGCGGGGTCGTCCGGCACGCGGGAACCGCCACCGGGACGGTGATCGGCACGCTCAAGAAGGATCCCGACGCGGCGAAGCCCTATCTGAGCCTGCGTGAGGATCTCCGGGTGGCGAGCCAGTGTTACGCACGGGAGAACGCCACCCCGCGGCCCACGACCGGCACGGCGGTCAACGAGGGATTCCGCACCCTGTTCACCGGGGACGGGAAGTCCGCGCTGCAGGTGTTCACCGTGGACTTCGACCTGACCGCCCGCAACGGCGGCATGCAGGGAATCGAGTTCCAGGGCATCCCGGCCGGGGCGACGATCCTGGTCAACATGGTGGGCGCCACCCGGACGATCAACACCTACACCGGCGACCTCGGCGACCAGGACCCGCTGAACAAACTGCGCGAACGGCTCCTGTGGAACTTCCCGGACGCCACCAAGGTCAAGATCGCGGGCGGTGCCCAGTTCCAGGGAAGTGTGCTGATCGGCGAGCCGGGGAGCACCGCGACGGTCACCGCGTCCGGGATGAACGGCCGCTTCTTCACCACGGGCTCGCTGGTGCACACATCGGAGGCGACCGGTGGTGGCGGGCAGGAGTTCCACGCCTATCCGTTCACCGGCGACCTGCCCGAATGCGGGACCGCGCCGACCACGACGCCGAGCAGCTCGACCTCTTCGTCTTCTTCATCGTCTTCGTCCAGTTCCACCAGCCCGACCAGCAGTTCGACGACTACCAGCAGCTCGACGACGACCAGCAGCAGTGCCACGTCCAGCAGCACCACGACCACTTCGTCGAGCCCGACGAGCAGCAGTCCGACCACGACCACTTCGTCCGGTCAGACGAGCACCACTTCGAGCAGGACATCTTCGAGTACGACCGCCACCAGCAGTGCGGTTTCGAGTAGTACGTCGACCAGCAGCAGTTCGAGCACCGCCGCGGTCCCCGGGGGGACGACCAATGCCACCCCGGGGCAGCCGGGCGCGACCACGCCGGGCGGCGGGCCGTCCGACAGCGGTCCGCTGGCCTCGACGGGCAGCGAGGTCCGGGGCCTGCTCGCCCCCGGTCTGTTCCTGCTGCTCCTCGGTGGCGCGCTGGTCGCGGTCACCATCCGGTCGAGGCGCCGCGAGTCCTAGAAGACACCGGTCTCGTGAGTGGTGATGACGGTTCTAACCCTCATTACCACTCACGAGGCCGCTGGACCGACCCTGAGACCGGACCAGGGAAAAGCCCGGATGTCGGCGGCGCCGCCCGCTCCTAGCCTCGTGATCATGATCCGACGGATACTCCTAGCCCTCCTCGCGGGGGCGGCGGTCTGCCTCGTGCCGTGGACCGTCTACCTCGCGCACACTCTGCCCGACCGGTACGACACCGGGCAGTGGCGCGCGGCCTGGGTCGGATTCGACATCGCCCTCCTGCTCTGTTTCGCGGCCGGAGCGTGGCTCGGGATGCGCCGCCGCCGCGCGGCCGTCCCGCTGCTGTCGGCCACCGCCGCGCTGTTGTGCTGCGACGCGTGGTTCGACGTCATGCTCGGCTGGACGTCGGACGAGCGATGGGCCAGTGTCGCGCTCGCCGCCCTGGTCGAGATCCCGGTCGCCGTCGTCCTGGCCCTCGCCGCACGGCGGCTGTTGAGCGACACGACACCCCAGCGGACGGTGACGTTGCGGGACATCGCGCTGCGGGAGGACCCGCGATACCAGCGGGTGACGCGCGCGCTCCCGGCCACCGCCGAGCAGGCGGCGCGGACCACCGGTCTCCAGCAGGCGGAAGTCGAGGGGTGCCTGAAAACCTTGCAGGACAACGGCTTCGTACGCCGTGACCGAAAAGGAAAGTGGATCTCGCTCCCGCAGGACCTGCGTGAGCCGAGGCCCGAGGACTACGACGGCGAGGAGCGGGAGCGGATCGCCGCGTTCCTCGACGCGAAGTACGAGAACGAGGTCGCCCTGCTGTCCTGGGCCGCGACGCATCGCGAGGAATTCGGCCCGTGGGCGACGGCCCAGCGCACGTCGACACGGCTGACCGAAGAGGAGTTCCGCGAACTGGACGCCGAATATCGCGAGCTGATCGCGCGGTACTGCCAACGCCGACGGCGCCCGGCGGCGGGCGAGCAGGAACTTTCCGTGCGCTTTTACGCCTTCCCGCCGCCCGAGGCCGTCCCCGCTTGATTGCGGCGTCCTCGTGAGTGGTGATGACGGTTAGAACCGTCATCACCACTCACGAGGACCGCCAGGCCAGGAAGGTCTCCAGCGTCGTCAGCCGGTGCTCCCGCACGGCCAGCTCGATCTCCCCGGCCGGCGCGCTCCGGTCGAACAGGTCGAGGATCTTCTGGTGCTCCAGCACGGATTCGTGCGCGCGGCCGGGCACGAAGCTGAACGTCGACGTGCGCAGTCCGGCCAGCCGGTTCCAGCCGCGGTTGACCAGGTCGAGCACCTGGGGGTTGGGACAGGTGCCGAACAGGACGCGGTGGAAGTCGCGGTTCAGCGCGGTGAACCGCGACGGCTCGAAGTTGTCCAGGCAGGCGGTCAGTTCCGCGTTGAGCCCCTTGGCCTCTTCGAGTGCCGCGCCGGGCAGGGACGGCGCCGCCAGCGCGGCGGCGTAGCCCTCGACCAGGGCGAGCGTCTGCATGGTGTGCTGGTAGTCGCTCTCGTCGGCCATCGCGACCTGCGCGCCGATGTTGTGCTCGTAGGTCACCAGCCCCTCGGCCTCCAGCCGCCGCACCGCCTCGCGTACCGGCACGGTGCTGACCCCGAGTTCCTGCGCGATCTGCCCGAACACGAGACGGTAGCCGGGGGAGAAGGTGCCGTCGTCGATCCGCGCCTTGATCCAGTGGTAGGCGATCTGCGACTTGCTCATCGCGGTCGAGTTGACCGCGTCGCCCGCGGTCACGAGTAGTGCAGCCAGACGGATTTGATCTCGGTGTACGCGTCGATCGCCCACGGTCCCATCTCGCGGCCCCAGCCCGACGCCTTGTACCCGCCCCACGGCGCGGCCATGTCGGGGATCGACGGCATGTTGACGAACACCGCGCCCGCCCGGATGCCGTTGGCGAACCGGTGCGCGACACCGAGGTCGCGGGTCCACACGGTGGCCGCGAGCCCGTATTCGGTGTCGTTCGCGCGGGCCAGCAGTTCGTCCTGATCGTCGTAGGCGGTGACGGCGAGGACCGGCCCGAAGATCTCTTCGCGCATGATCGTCATGTCGTCGGCGACCCCGGCGAACAGCGTCGGCGTGTAGAAGTAGCCGTCGCGATCGACGGCCTCGCCGCCGGTGACCAGGTCCGCGCCTTGCTCGCGACCGGTCGAGACGAGGAAGTCCACGTGCTCGCGGTGCTTCGCGGACACGAGCGGCCCGAGCTGGGTCGTCTCGTCCAGGCCCGGCCCGAGCTTGAGGCCGTCGAGCCCGGCAGCCAGTTTCGCGACGAACTCCTGTTCGCGCTTGCGGTCCACGAAGAACCGGGTGTACGCGGCACAGACCTGCCCGCTGTTCAGCGTCGCGCCCGCGAGGTTGCCTGCGACGGCGGCGTCGATGTCGGCGTCACCGGCGATGATGCTGGGCGCCTTGCCGCCGAGTTCGAGGGTCAGGCGTTTGAGGTTCGACTCCGCGCTGGCCGCGGTGATCAGCTTCCCGACCGCGGTCGACCCGGTGTAGGACAGGTGGTCGACGTCGTGGTGCCCGCTCAGGAGCGCGCCCACCGCCCCGTCGCCGGTGACCAGGTTGACCACGCCCGGCGGGAACCCGGCCTCGTGCACCAGTTCCACCAGCCGGATGCTGGTCAGCGGCGTGACCTCGCTGGGCTTGATCACCACGGTGTTCCCGGTGGCCAGTGCGGGCGCGAGCTTCCACACCAGGATCATCAGCGGGAAGTTCCACGGCGTGATCAGCGCGTTGACCCCGACCGGTTCGCGGCGGGTGTAGTGCAGCGTGTCCGGGAAGGACACCGGGTTGGTGGTGCCCTGGATCTTGGTCACCCAGCCCGCGAAGTACCGCAGATGCTCGGCCGCGCCGGTGACGCTGACCTGGCGGGAGATGCCGATCGGCTGACCCTGGTCGCGGGTTTCGAGGGTGGCCAGTTCCTCGTGGTGCTCGTCGACCAGCGACGCCAGCTTGAACAGCAGCGCGGCCCGCTGGACCGGGAGCAGTCCCGCCCAGGCGGGGTCGTCCAGTGCCCTCCGGGCGGCACCGACGGCGGCGTCGACGTCGGCGGCCGACGCGGTGCCGACCTCCTCGATCACCTGGCCGGTGGCCGGATCGTACGTCGGCAGGGATCCGCCTCCGGCGGCGGTCCACTGTCCGTCGATGAACAGGCGTGTGGCCATGGCTAGCTCCTCCTCGACCGGTGTGTGATCGAGTATCGGGCGCCACGCGGTCCCCGGTCTTGCCCGCCAGGGCACGCCGATTGTCGGCCAGCGAACCGAATCCGCCGGAGGTCCGCTCGCCTTGCGAGGGTGGGGGACATGGACGTCATCGTGGTGGGAGCGGGTTCGGCCGGATCGGTGGTCGCCAGGAGACTGGCCGACGCCGGGGTGTGGGTCACCCTGCTCGAAGCGGGCGGGCCGGACGGCAATCCGGCCATCCACGACCCGTCGCGGGCCGGGGAGCTGTGGCACGGCCCGGAGGACTGGGACTACTACACCGTGCCGCAGCCGCACGCGGCGAACCGGCGGCTGCACCTGCCCCGTGGGAAGGTGCTCGGCGGGTCGCATTCGCTCAACGCGATGATCTGGGTGCGCGGCGCCCCCGCCGACTACGACGGCTGGGAGCTGCCCGGCTGGCGGTGGGACGACGTGCGCCCGGTGTTCGAGCGGATCGAGAAGGATCTGCTCGACGTCGTGCCGAACGAGCCGCTGCATCCGATCCAGCGGTCCATTGTGGATGCTGCGACCCAGATCGGGCTGCCGTTCAACCCGGACTACAACAGCGGCGAACTCGACGGCGTCTCGGTGCAGCGGGTCACCACCCGGGATGGCAAACGGCTCAACACCTGGCTCGCCTACGGGCGGCCCGCCGCCGAGCGGATGACCATCCACACGGGAGCGCTCGTCCACCGGCTGCTCTTCGAGGGCGACAAGGTGACCGGTGTGCTGGCCGAGGTGGACGGTGAACTGCGCAAGGTCTTCGCCGACGAGGTCGTCCTCGCCGCCGGCGCGCTGGCGTCACCGGCGATCCTGCTGCGCAGCGGGGTCGGCCCGGTCGACGAGCTGGAGGTGCACGGCATCGACGTGGTCGCGGAGCTGCCGGGAGTCGGGAAGAACCTGCACGACCATCTGCTCTCCCCGGTCATCTTCGCGACCGATCGCCGTCAGGTCGACCCGCCCGCGCCCGGCCGCTCGGTCACGCAGACCCATCTGTTCTGGCGCAGCCGTCCCGGTCTGCCGGTGCCCGACACCCAGCCGATCCACTTCAGCGTGCCGATGTACGAAGCGTGGATGACCGGTCCGGAGACCGGGTTCTCGCTGATGGCGGGCATGGTCACGCCCCGCAGCCGGGGGAGCCTGCGGCTTTCCGGGCCGAGCCCGCTCGACGAGCCGCTGATCGACCTCGCCGCGCTGGAGGATCCGGCCGATTTCGAGAGCCTGGTCGCGTCGGTGGAGCAGTGCCGGGAGATCGGCCGCGCGTCCGCGCTGGCCGACGACTGGGGTGCCCGCGAGCTGTATCCGGGGCCGGAGGCGGATGTCCGCGAGTACGTCCGGCGGACCGCGATCACCTACCACCACCAGGTCGGGACCTGCCGGATGGGCACCGACGAGAACTCGGTGGTCGACCCGGAGCTCGCCGTGCACGGGATCGGCGGGCTCCGGATCGCCGACGCGTCGGTGCTGCCGCGGGTGACCACGGGCAACACCAACGCGCCGGCGGTGCTCGTCGGCGAGCAGGCCGCCCGGTTCATGCTCGGCCGATGACGCGGCGCAGCCAGGAGGCCCGGGCGGCGAGCGCGGCCCGGGTCACCTCGCTGTCCGGCGCGATCCGGTCGAAACCGTGGTATGCGCCCGCCCACACGTGCAGTTCGGTGGGCACGCCCGCGCGCCAGAGGCGGCGGGCGTAGTCGACGTCCTCGTCACGGAAGATCTCGGCCGCGCCGACCTCGATGAAGGCGGGTGGCAGCCCGGTGAGATCCTCCGCGGTGGCCGGGGCCGCGTAGGGCGAGGTCTGTCCATTGAGGAGCGATCGCCAGCCGAACTCGTTGGCTTCCCGCCCCCAGACTCCGCGTTCGGCGAATTCCACCGTGGACGCCGAATCGTTGCCGCTGTCGATCATCGGGCACAGCAGCAGCTGACCGGCCAGCGCCGGACCGCCGCGATCCCTGGCCAGCAAGGCGATTCCCGCGCTGAGCCCACCGCCCGCGCTGCCGCCGCCGACGATCAGTTTCGCCGGGTCGAAACCGAGTGCACCGGCGTTCCCGGCCATCCAGGTCAAACCCGCGTAGCAGTCTTCGATCGGTGCCGGATGCGGGTGTTCGGGTGCGAGCCGGTAGTCCACGGTGACCGCGACGAAGCCGAACTCCTCGACCAGGGCGACCATCCGGGGCAGGTCGGCGAACCGGTCGTCCAGCACCATGCCGCCGCCGTGGATGTTGTAGAACCCCGGCGCGTCCCGGGCGTTCCGAGGCTTGACCACGGTGACGACCACGTCGGTGCCGGGGACCTCGTGGTCTTCCCAGACGAGATCCCGGTCGCCGATCGCCTCGGCACAGGTCAGGTTCCCGTCGGCCATCGCCCGCCGGACGGCCGGCAGTGATTCGGCGCTCAACGGAGGCCCGGCGGGCAGCCCGGTCAGGGCCTCGGCGAGTTCGGGGTCGAAGTCCGTCACGGTCCCTCCGGATCGACGACGCCCCGGTCCGCCCAGTACGGCTCGACCAGTTCGCGCAGCTTCTCCGTGCCCACGCGCTCGACGAGGTCGACCGCGCCGAGATTGTCCTCGAGCTGCTCGGTGCTGGTCGCGCCGAAGAGCGTGGTCGTGTTGGCCGGATGGGTGAGCGTGAAGGCCAGGCACAGCTGCGCCGGTGTCGCACCCAGTTCGGTCGCGATCTTCGCCAGTTCCGGAGCCGAGGCGGCGATGCGCTCACGGATGTCGCCGGGGTCGCGCCCGACCTGGCGGGCGCCGCTGTTCTTGCCCAGCAGGATCCCGCCCTCGAAGATGTCCGAGGACTGGAGTGTCACACCGAGTTCGCCGAACACCTTCCCGAACGGCTCACCGTCCGGAATGGACCGTCGTGCGACGCTGTACTTCAGTTGCGCGATGGCGGGTCCGGGTACGTTCTCCGCCGCGGCGAAGTCGTGCAGGGCGCGGATCGTGGTGGCGGACCAGTTGTTCACGCCCCAGTGACGGATGAGCCCGGCCTCACGGAGTTCGTTCAGGTCCAGGACCAGCCGGTGCAGATCGGTGTCGTCACGCCGGAGATCGCCCAGTACCACCAGATCGGCGTGCTCGACTCCCGCGCGGAACAGCGCGTTGTCCAGCTGACCGCGGAGGTTGTGCTCCGGGTAACCTTCCAGCCAGAGCTTGGCCGAGAGCAGGTAGTCCTCGCGTTTGAGCCCGGCCGCGCGGACCATCGCGGAGAACAGCACGTCGGTGAAGACCGGTGTGCTGCCGGGGAAACCGTAGACGCCGACGTCGAAGAGCGTGATCCCGGAGTCGACCGCGGTGCGGACCAGGGTCACCGCCTCGCGGAAGTCCATCCGGTCGTAGGTGTGCCAGGAACCGAGCGAGAGCACGCCGGTGAGCGGGCCGTCCCGGCCGATGCGGCGCTGGGGGATGACGGGCATGAGGACTCCTAGGGGAGGCGGGGATCGATGACGGCCTTGAGTTCGCCGAGCCGCGACATCGACTCGACGCTGCGCGACGCTTGGGAAAGGCCGACGGGCGCGCTGAACAGTTCGTCCCAGGGCAGCCGGTCGGCGAAGGTGCGGAAGAAGTCCACCGAGCGGTGGTAGTCGGCGATGTCGCCGTTGAGTGACCCGACGACCGTGAGTTCCTTGCCCATCACCGTGCCCAGCGCCATCGGGGAGGGCGCGGGCCCGGTGGAACCGACGATCGCGATCGTGCCGCGCTGCGCGGCGAAGGCGACCGCCTCTTCGCCGACGGTGGGGCCGCCCGCGAAATCGAAGACGTGATCCGCGCCGCGGCCATCGGTGAGTTCCTTGACCCGTTCGACGCGGTCTTCGACGCTGCCGTCGACCGGGATCGTCGCGGTGGCCCCGAACCGGACGGCCGTCTTCAGCCGGTCGGCGGGTCCGCCGAGGGTGATCACCGCGCCCGCGCCGGAGATCCGCGCGACGGCGGTGGCGAACACGCCGAGCGCGCCGGCGCCCTGGACCACGACCGTCGCACCGGGACGGATCCCGCCCGAGCGGGCGACGGCCCGCAGCACGGTTTTGCCCGCACAGCCCGACATCGAGGCCCAGGTGTCCTTGACGTCGTCGGGGAGCAGGAGCTTGGCCGCGCCCGGGGTTACGTAGCAGTACCGGACGAGACCGCCGGTGGCGTAAGGGAAGACGTCCGAACGCTGGAGGAAGCCGTACCCGCGTTTCTCGCAGGCGACCGGTTCTCGCAGGATCGTGCAGCCGTGACACTTCCCGCACGTCGACTCGGACCAGCCGATCCGGTCGCCCTCGGCGATCTCACGGCCGAGAGCGTCGGTGGTGCCCGGGCCGACGGCCACCACCTCGCCGACCATTTCGTGTCCCAGCACCATCGGCAGCATGCCGGGGAAGGTCATCTGACCCGACCAGAGGTGCACATCGGTGCCGCACAACGTGGTGCAGGTGATCCGGACCAGTGCGGCACCGGGTTCCGGTTCTTCCGGCAGCGGTAGTTCCCGCAAGGTGAGCGGGGAGCCGTGTTCGGTGAGCACCGCCGCTTCGGTTCTGTCGACCATCTTTTTAGTCTACAGTCGTAGGAGAAAAAGTCCAGATCCTGGAGGAAACCATGGCGTCGCACCGTATTCGTCCCGCATCGCTCGTGGTTCGCGACGGTCCCGTGCTCACCTTCGACCCGGCGGGAACCGTCGTGCGGGCGATGGCGGTGCGCGAGGGCCGGATCGTCGCCCTCGGCGATGTCGCCTTGGACCACATCGGCCCGGACACCGAGGTGGTCGACCTCGCGGGCCGGACCGTCTTGCCCGGTATCAACGACGCGCACCTCCACGCGACCTGGCTCGGCGCCCGGTGGCCGGACACGCTCATCGGTGGCGCGGGTTTCACCGGCGGCGAGGAGAAGACCGTGCGCACCTCGGCGGAGCGGCGTGCCGCCATCCTGCGCGCGGGGGACCTGTGCGCGTCGCTCGGCATCACGAGTTACACCGAGCCCGGCCTGGGCCCGGGGGAGACGGGCTGCTTCGGGGCCGAGGTGCTGGATGACTACGCGGCACTGGCCGCGGAAGGTCTCCTGCGTGCCCGGGTGACGGTGCTGCGGCTGTTCGGTCTGCTCGACGGTGTCAGTTCGCTGGCGGACTTCGAACGCGGACTGGCCACGCCGGTGCCGCTCGCGGATCCCTTGTGGCTGACCGTGCCCGGCGTGAAGATCTTCGCCGACGGGATCCCGCCGATGCGGTCCGCGTGGACGCATCACTGCTACGCCGACGGTTCGCACGGCGCGCTGCTCGTCGACGGCGACGACGATCCGGACCGGGCGGGCAACCTCGCCGCGATGATCCGCCTCGCCCACGACGCCGGGATGGTCGTCGCCGTGCACGCCACGGGGGATCGCAGTATCGAGGCCGCGCTCGGGACGCTGCGCCGGGGTGACCATGTGGTGCACGGCGACCTGGTGACCACGGAGCAGCTGGCGCGGATGGCTTCGGCGGGTGTCGGTCTGACGACCCAACCCGCGATCGCGGTGGCGATGCGGGGGATGCTGGCCGAAGCCCTCGGCGCCGGGATCGCCGCGCGTGCGTGGCCCTTGGCGGAGATGCTCGACTCCGGTGTCCCGCTGACCTTGAGCAGTGACGCGCCGGTGGTCACCCCGGACTGGCGGGTGCACGTCGCGGCGGCCGCGCGGATGCTGGAAGTGTCCGAAGTGGACGCACGGCTGATGGACCGGCTGCTGCGCTGCTACACGACCGCGGCCGCGGAGCAGGACGGAGCGGCGGGCTGGAAGGGATCGCTGACCGTGGGGCACGTCGCCGACTTCTGCGTGCTGGCGGAGAATCCGCGCGAAGTCGCGTTCGCGGACCTGCCGGGCGTCGGTGTCGAACTCACCGTGTCCGGCGGCCGCGTCGTCTACTCAGGTGAGCAGCTGCCCGCCGTCGACCTGCAGGCTCACCCCGGTGAGATGGCCGGCGTCGGCGGAGGCGAGGAACAGGACTGACGGCACCACGTCGGCGACGGAAGCGATGGTCCCCAGCGGGATCCTCGCTTCCCACGCCGCGCGGGCGGCGGTGTCCGAGGCGAATCCCGCGGTCATCGGGGTGAGGACCGGGCCGGGTGCGACGGCGTTGACCCGGATGCCGTGCGGCGCGAGTTCGAGCGCGGCCGAGCGGGTGAGCGCCTCGACCGCGGCCTTGGTGGCCTCGTAATGGCCGAGTCCCGGCGTCGGCTGCCGGGCGCCGATGGAGGTGATGTTGACGATCGCGCCGCGGGTGCCCGTCTCGACCATCCGCGCGCCGACCGCGCGGGTCATCAGGAAGGTGCCCCGGAAGTTGACCCGCATGCACAGGTCGAAGACGCCGATGTCCAGTCCCACCAACGGTCCGCCGCCTCCCGCGAGCCCGGCGTTGTTGACCAGGACCTCCACCGGGCCGAACCGGTCGGTGACCAGCGCCAGCGCCGCGTCGACCGAGCCCGGGTCGGAGATGTCGAGTTCGACGTGCTCCGCACCGAGTTCGCGCGCCAGGTCGTGGGCCGCGCGGGCGTCGACGTCGGCGATGACCACGCGATCGCCCGCGGACTGGAAGGCTTCGGCGACGCCACGGCCGATGCCGCTGGCACCGCCGGTCACCATGACAAGTCTCTTGTTCATTCTACGATCGTAGACTAAAACTGGTTTCCGTTGCCAGCGAAAGGAAATCTCGTGGACGAGAAGCAGAACGGATTGGGCTTCGCCACCTCGGCGCTGAGCCTCGGATCCTGGAACACCTGGGACCGCATGGATTTCGACGACGCGGTGCGCCTGATCCGGCGCGCGATCGACGCCGGGGTGACGCTGTTCGACGTGGCTCACTACAACATGGGTCCGCATTCCGAGCAGTCGCGCACGGATCTCCTGTTCGGTGAAGCCGTCCGGGCCGCCGGGATCAAGCGCGACGAGTACCAGCTGTGCGGGAAGCTCTGGCTCTGGGACTACCCGAACACCGGTTTCGCCGAGCAGCTGGCGACGTCTTTCGACCGTGTCGGCGTCGACCGCGCGGAAGCGGTCGTCGTCGGCGACTATTTCGGGCGGCCGGACATCCCGCGGATCGTCACCGAGGTGGCCGAGCAGATCCGGCTCGGCCGCTTCGACGTCTGGGGCGTCAACAACTGGATCGCCTCGGACCTCGACCAAGCGCTGGACTTCGCGGCCCGCGAAGGCCTCCCGGCGCCGGCGTTCGCGCAACTGAAATACAGCGTGGCGCGGCGCTCGATGGCCGAAGGTCCCTTCTACGGACCGCATTTCGCGGCCGGACGGCTGGCCTTGCAGGCTTCGGACGTGTTCGAGGGCGGCGTGCTGCTCGGCAAGACGCCGGACCGGAAGATCGGCGCGGACCCGGGCGGCATCCGCGACGCGATCCGAGACGCCGCCTCGGATGTCGCCCGGGTGGCCGGGGAGTTCGGAGTGAGCCCGTCCCGGCTGGCGATCGCTTTTTGCCTCGCGTACGGGCCGGTGGCGAACGTGCTGTTCGGGGTGAGCCGCCTCGGGCAACTGGAGGACAACCTGGGCGCCGTCACGTTGGCTTCCGAGCACGGCGCGGAGGTGCGGGCCGCGCTGGAGGACCTCTGGCTGGACCGCGGTGTCGCCGCCGATGGGACGCTCTGACACCCGCCCAGCCTCGTGAGTGGTAATGACGGTTCTAACCGTCATTACCACTCACGAGGCTTTACCGCAGGAAGTCCAGCACGGCCGCTTTGAACTCCGGGCTCCGCAAAGCCCCGCCGTGGTCACCGGGCACCCGCACGAGGCCTGCCCCCGGGACCAGTCCGGCCAGCGTCTCGATGCCCTGGCTCACCGGATCGTCCACCCCCGCCACGAACAGGGTCGGCACCGAGACGGCACCGGCCACGGGCGCGAACGGCTCCTGGCGCAGGTCCTCGATGCACCGCGCCAGCGCGGCGGGATTCCGGCCCGGCGCGGTGATCATGTGCGCGATCATGGCGGTCAGCGGGTCGGCAGGAGTTTTCCCGCCTTCCGCGAAGGCCATCGCGGCCACGACGTCGACGGCGCCGAACGGTTCGAACGGGCTCACCCCGGCCAGCACCAGCCGCCGCACCGGGGCCTGTGCGGGGAGTTCCCAGGCGAGCCGGGCGCCCAGCGAATAGCCGACGACGTCCACTTCGGACAGACCCGAGACGAGCCGTGTCAGTTCGGCGGTGATCGCCTTGGCGCCCTGCGAGCCGCCGTTCGCCGGGCTCGAGCCATGGCCGGGCAGGTCGGGCACGAGCACTTCGCGGCCCGCGGCGGTGAGCGCGGTCGGCCAGCCGGTGGTGATCCAGTCGGTGTGCCCGTCGGAGGCGAATCCGTGCACCAGCAGTACCGGTGGCCCGGAGACGGTTTCGGGGGAGAAACGGCGCACGGTCAAGGAAGTGTTGACAGACAAGGAGATCCTTTCTCAGCTGCCGGAGGGACGGCGGGTGCGCAGGCGCTGCAGTTCGCTCAGCGTCCGCGCGCGGGCGTCGACGGCGATCCGCAGCGACGAGCCGATGAGGTTCAGCAGGAACACGCACGCCATGATCGTCACGCCGGGCGCGATCACCAGCCAGGGCGCCTGCACCAGATACGACCGCCCCTCGGCGATCATGTTGCCCCAGGTCGGGGTCGGGGGAGCGATGCCGAGACCGAGGAAGCTCATCGCGCCGTCGACCAGCATCGCCGCGGCGGACAGGATCACCACCTGCACGAGCGCCAGCGGCAGCACGTTCGGGAACACGTGCACGACGAGGATCTTCCCCTTGCTCATGCCGGAAACCCGCGCCGCGCCGATGTAGGCGCGGCCGGCGATACCGAGCACCCGGCTGCGGATGACGCGGGCGGTGAATGGGGTGAAGATCACCGTCAGCGCGATCAGCTCGGTCCAGATGCTCGCGCCGAGCGAGATCGCCAGCGCCATCGCCAGGATGATCGCCGGGAACGACATCCACGCGTCCATGACCCGCATCAGCACCGCGTCGGCCGCGCGGAAGAACCCGCTGATCAGCCCGATCACCAGGCCGGTGAAGGCCGCGCACAGGGTGATCAGCGCCGACAGCCCGAGCGACGCCCGTCCGCCGGAGACCAGCCGGGCGAGCACGTCCCGGCCGAACGAGTCGGTGCCGAGCGGATGCGCGGCCGACGGCGGCAGCAGCCGGTTGACCGGGTCGGTCGCGCTCACGCTGGGCAGGAAGAACGGCAGCACGAGCACGGCCAGCACGATCAGCGCCAGCAACGCGGAGGTGATCACCAGCATCCGGTTGCGCCGGAACACCCGCGCCGCACGCCCGGCCGACGGCGTTTCCCGCACCGGCGACGTCTTTTCCACCAGGGCCACGCTCACGAAACACGCACCTTCGGGTCGAGCAGCGCGTACGACAGGTCCACCAGCAGGTTGACCAGTACGAACAGCACCGCGACGAACAGGGTCACCCCTTGGATCAGCGGGAAGTCGCGAGTGGACACCGCGCCCATCAGCAGATGGCCGAGACCGGGGACGACGAAGATGGACTCGATGATCACGATCCCGCCGACCAGCATGGCGAAGTTGCTGCCCAGCTGGGTGATCAGCGGCATCAGCGCGTTCGGCAGGACATGTTTGGTCATGACCTGACGCTCGGAGAGCCCCTTGACCCGCGCGGTGCGCAGATACGCCAGCGGCAGCTCACCCAGCAGGCTTTCGCGCAGGGTGAGCACGAACAACGCCGTCTGCCCGATGACCAGCACGGTCAGCGGCAGCACCAGCGCGGGGACCGCCGTCGCCGGATCGGTGAACAGGTTCTCGTAGCCGCTCGAGGGGAACCAGCGCAGCGTCACCGAGAACACCAGCACCAGCACCAGCGAGATCCAGAAGTCCGGCATCGCCATCCCGAGCGCGGAGAGCCGGTTGAGCGCCCGCGCCACCGGATTGCGCGGCGACACCGCCTGCCAGGAGGTGATCGCGACCGAAAGGAAGAAGCTGATCACCGTGGACAGCACGGCCAAGGTCAGCGTCGGCAGGATGTGGTCGGCGACCACGCCGAGCACCGGAGCGTGGTAGGTGATCGAGGTACCGAAATCGCCCTGAAGCACGTTCCCGGCCCAGCCGAGGTACTGCTCCCACAGTGTTCCGTTCAGTCCCATGCTCTCCCGCAGCGCGTCCACATCGGACGGACGTGCGGTCGGGCCGAGGATGGCCTGCGCCGGATCGCCGGGGATGAGCCGGATGACGAAGAACATCATCGTCCCGACGATCACCAGGATGATCAGCAGATCGCGCAGCCTGCGCAGCAGCAGACCCGTCATGACGCCAGCCAGGTGTTCCAGAAGACGCGGTAGAAGTCGCCGTAGCCCTTGAGCTTGGGGGAGTAGGCCGCGTACAGCCTGGACTGGCTCAGGGTGATGACCGACAGCTGCTTCCAGGTGAACGCCTGCATCCGGTCCACCACCGCCTTGGCCTGCTCGGGGGTCGTCGAGGCGTTGAACTCCGCCATGAGCCCGTCCAGTTCGGGCGAAGAGGAGCCGTTCAGCGTGCCCAGGGTGAGCGCGGGCATCTGCGCGGGCGAGGTCAGCGCCGAGTCGAAGAACAGGGTGGTGATGTCCCAGCCACCCGGTTCCTTGGTGAGCGTGCCGAGCATGGTGGCGAAGTCGAACGTGTCGATCTTGGTGTTGATGCCGATCTTCGACAGCCCGTCCTGGATCAGCACGGCCCATTTGCCGAACTCGGGATAGGAGTTGGTGGTGACGATGCGGATGGTCGCGCCGGCGGGGATCCCGGCCTCGGCGAGCAGCTGCTTGGCCTTCTCGGGATCGTGCCTCTTGTAGACCTCTTCGCCCGCGGTGGAATAGAACTGCTTGTTGTCCGGGGAGGCGAAGGCACCGGTCTCGAGCGTGAGGTCCTTGCTGCCGCCGGTGGCCGCGTTGATCGCGGCCTTGTCCAGCACCAGGTTCAGCGCCTCGCGGGCCCGGGGGTCGGCGAACTTCGAGCCGGTGTTGAAGTTGGGGATGACGACGTTCTCGTTGCCGCCGGGGAGGTTGTGCACCACGACGGCCGGGTTGGCGCGCAACGTCTCGTACTGGTCGTTGGTGGGCATGATGTGGTCCCACTGCCCGGTCTGCAGGCCGTTGATCAGCGCGTCCTGATCGGAGACCACCTTGTAGGTCACCGTGTCGAGGTAGGCGTGCTTGGCACCCGCCTGGCCGCCCCAGTCCTCTTCGGACCGGGACTTGTAGCCGGAGTGGCGCTCCAGCACCAGTTCGCGGCCGATGTCCCAGCTCTTCAGCTTGTACGGCCCGGTCCCGATCGCCTTGTCCTTGCCGAAGCCGGTCGGCGGGACACCGGCGAGGTTCTTCGCCTCGTAGATCTCCGTGCCGGCGCCGGCGAGTTCGTTGATCAGCGGATAGCGCGGCTGCTTGAGCTTGATGGTCACCGTCGCCGGATCGGCCGGGGTGATCGCCTCGATGTCCGGGGTGACCAGCTGCCCGGTGCGGTGGACCTGCTGCCAGCGTTTGAGGCTCGCGACGACGTCCTCGGCGGTCAGCGGGTTGCCGTCGTGGAAGGTGACACCCTGACGCAGCTTGAAGGTGTAGATGAGCCTGTCCGGGCTGGTGGTGTAGTCCTCGACCAGCATCGGCCGGGCGGTGAAACCGCGGTCCACCTCGAACAGCTTCTCGTACATCATGTTGCCGATATGCGCGGTCACCTGGCCGGGATTCGCGACCATGTCGAGGGACTGCGGGTCGGTGGGCACGGCGACGTTCAGGTTGCCGCCGCGGACCGGCGGGCCGTCCGCCGCTCCGCCGCCCGCCTGCCCGCCCATGCAGGAGCCGAGCAGCAGGACGGTCGCCAGGCCGAGCGCGGCCGTGGTCAGGGTTCGTCTCATGGGTTCCGCACTCCTGTGTCGGGGTTCGCCGCGAGCAGGCGGCGCGTGTAGTCGTGCCGGGGACGGAGCCGGATCTCGTCCGGGTCGCCGATTTCGATCAGTTCGCCCCGGTACATCACGCCGACGCGGTCGGCGACCGAAAGCACCAGGCTGAGGTTGTGCGTGATGAAGAGAAAGCTGAGCGCGCGGGTGCGCCGCAGGTCGAGCAGCAGGTTCATCACCTGGCCCTGTACCGAGACGTCGAGGGCGGAGGTGGGTTCGTCGGCGACGATGAGGTCGGGTTCGGCGGCGATCGCGCGGGCGATCGACACGCGCTGCCGCTGTCCGCCGGAGAGCTGCGAGGGCAGTTTCTTCGCGGTGTCCGAGGGGAGGCCGACCTCGTCGATCAGTTCGGTGACCCGGCGGTCCAGTTCGGCGCCGCGGAGACCGGTGAGTTCCCGCAGCGGTTCGGCGATGATCCTGGCGGCGGTGTGCCGGGGATCGAGCGAACTCTGCGGGTCCTGGAAGATGAGCTGCGCGCGACGGCGGAACGCCCGCTCGTCGCCGTCGAGACCGGACGGCGTGCACCGGTGCTCTCCGAAGGTGATGCTGCCTTCGGTGGGCGGTTCGAGCGCGCTGACCAGACGGCCGAGCGTGGTCTTGCCCGAGCCGGATTCCCCAACCAGGCCGAAGAACTCGCCGGGTGCGATCTCCAGCGAGACGTCCTTGACCGCGTGCACCTCGGGGGTGCGGCTCAGGGAGAACCGGCGCGAGCGTCCGTACACTTTGGACACCGAGTCGATGACGAGCGCGGTGCCCTCGCCCGTGTCGTCGCGGGTGACGCGGCTCAAGGTCCTGGTCTCCGTCGCGACCGGCGATTCGCCGTTCATCGCGGCTTCGAGCAGTGCCTCGGAAATGGTGGGGAAGCCGTCGCGCCTGCTCACCCCGAGCCTCGGCACGCAGTCGAGCAACGCCTTGGTGTAGGGATGCTTCGGCGCGCCCAGGATGTCCTCTTTGGACCCGAGTTCGACCAGTTCGCCGCGGTACATCACCGCGATCCGGTCGGCCACCTGGGCGGCCACGCCCATGTCGTGCGTGATGAAGACGCACGCGGTGCCGTGGTCGCGGCGGACCCGGTCGAACAGGGTGAGGATCTCCGCCTGCGTGGTCACGTCCAGTGCCGTGGTCGGTTCGTCGGCGATCAGCAGGGCCGGGTCGGCCATCAGGGCCAGCGCGATCATCACACGCTGCTGCATCCCGCCGGACATCTGGTGCGGGTACAGCGAAAGCACCCTGTCCGTGTCGGTGAGGCCGACCTCTTCCAGCAGGCCACGAGCCTTGGTTTCGGCCTCGCGGTGCAACGGCGTGCCCTTGCGCGCGGCCTGGCGCGGCAGTGAACCGGGTTTCCGGTAGGCCTCGATCAGCTGCTTGCCGACCCGCTGACTCGGGTTCAGTGAATCCAAGGCCTCCTGGAAGATCATGCCGATCCGCGGGCCGCGGTACGCGCGCATCTCGTCGGCGGACAGCCGCGTCACGTCCACGCCGTCGACGGTGATCGCACCGCGGGTGAACACCGGGGCGACGAACTCCAGCAACCGGATGATCGACAAGGCCGTCACCGTTTTACCGCTGCCGGATTCGCCGACCACGCAGAGTGTCCGGCCTTGGTCGAGGTCGAACGAGAGTTCGCGGACCAGTTCGCGTTCGGTCTCGTCGGCGATCACGCCGACGGTCAGTTCTCGTAATTCGAGCAGGGTCATGAATCCCCTTTCCCGAGCCCGCCCGAAGCGGACCGCACTGCCGGGGAACGGGCCGCCGGCGGGGGTAGTTCTACGCATGTTGACACTGGGGGAGTGGCCTGTCAATGGGTATATTCTACGAATGTAGGAAGTTGATATCCGGCCGGTTTTGCCTGGCAGTGGGCGAAAATTCGCACTGGATTCTTTTATCTACATCTGTAGACTCTCGGCGGAAACGAGCTAAGGAGGGCACCCGTGAGCGGGTCGACCAAGACAGCCGGTCCCGAGCGCATCGTGGACATCGCCGTGGGGTACATGGCGGCCAAGCAACTCTTCGCGGCGAGCCGGATCGGCCTGTTCACCGCGCTCGCCGACGGCCCGCTGACGGCCGTGGAACTGGCGGGGAAGACCGGCAAGCCGGAGAAGATCACCCGCATCCTCGGTGACGCCATGTCATCACTCGGTCTCCTGTCCCGTGTGGACGGACGGTACGGGCTGGCCGCCGACGCGGCGGAGTACCTCGGCGGCGGCGACCTCGACCTGGCGCCGTTCCTGACCTTCCTGGACTCGATCAGCTACCCGCATTGGCTACAGTTCGGGCAGACGGCCGACAGCGGCGAGCCGGGGAAGCTGGAGATGGACGACACGCGCTGGGGCACCTTCATGTCCGGCGTGATGACGTATAACGCCCTGCACGCGAGGATGCTGGCCGGCGCGTTCGATTTCGGGTCCTACCGGAAGCTGCTCGACCTCGGCGGGCTCTCCAGCGCGTTCGCGATCGAAGCGATGAAGGCGAACGAAGGGCTGCACACGACGTTCGTCTTCGACCCGGGCTTCACCGGGTCGGTCACCACCGCGGCGGCCGAGGCGGGATTCGCGGACCGCGCGACGGTCGTCGGCGCGGAGACGCCTTCCGCCCGTCCCGAAGGCGAGTTCGACCTGGTGATGGTCAACCACGTCGTCCACCGGTTCGACGCGGAGCAGAACGCGCGGATCCTGGGCAACGCCCGCGCGGCCGCGGCGCCGGGAGCGTGCCTGCTCCTGCTTGACTTCTTCCTCGACGACGACGCGGCCCAGCGGCCGATCGACGCCCTGCACGCGGGGGAGTACCTGGTGATCGACGGGACGGTCGTCTACCCCGAGGCCGAGGTCCGGGAGTGGCTGAGCGGGGCGGGCTGGCGGGTCACCGACCGGCTCACGCTGCCGGGCAGCCCGCGGGTGCTCGTCGCGGAAGCGGTGTGACGGTGACCCTCGATCCCGCGGTCAAGGAGCTGCTCGCCCGCAGCGTCGCGCCGGAAGCGCCGGCCATGCCTCCGACGGCCGCCGAGTTGCGGGCCGCGTTCGCCGCCTCGTGGCGACGTCCCGACACGGTCGAGGAGGTCGCCTCGGTCACCGACCACGTACTCCCGTCCGGGGTGCGCGTGCGGATCTACCTGCCCGACGTGACCACGCCGGTGCCCGCCTTCGTGTGGATCCACGGCGGCGGGTGGACGATCGGCTCGATCGACGAGAACGAGGTCGCTTCGCGCGCGGTGTGCAACGCGGCGAACGTCGCCGTCGTCGCCGTGGACTACCGGCTCGCGCCCGAGCATCCCTTCCCGGCGGCACCGGACGACTGCTACGCCGTCGTCGAATGGCTCGCCGCGGGCGGTGCCGGGTCGGCGGTGGACCCGGGGCGGATCGCGATCGGCGGGGAGAGCGCCGGCGGCAATCTGTCCACCGTGGTGTCGATGATGTCCCGCGACCGGGGCGGGCCGACGCTGGCCGCGCAGGTGCTGATCTGCCCGGTCTACGGTCATCCGGACGACGGCTTCCGGTCCTATGTGGACTTCGCCGAGGGGTTCGGCATGACGGCCGGGGCGATGCGGTTCTTCTTCGACCAGTACGTCTCGGATCCGGCGCAGCTGAACGATCCGTACCTGCTGCCGCTGCGGGCCTCGGACCTGACGGGACTTCCGCCCGCGCTGGTGCTGACGGCCGAATACGACGTCCTGCGGGACGAGGGGGAGGAGTTCGCGCGCCGCCTGACCGACGCCGGGACCAGGGTGGAGATGACGCGGTACTCAGGCCAGATCCATGGCTTCTATGGCCTCTACACGGATCTTCCCGCTTCGCCGCGCTCTCACCAGCACGTGGCCAGCTTCCTCACCCGCGTCTTCACCCCCTGACCACGCATCCAGAGGACTAAATGCGTACGACCACCGCATTTAGTCCTCTGGATGCTTTAGTGCGGGGCGCGAACGATCGCGTTCAGAGGACGAAATGCGGTGGTAGGGGGTCAGGGGCGGGTCAGGCGGGCGAAGAACGACTCGAGGTGCTGGCGCTGCAAGGCGATCGTCGAGAACTCGCCGGCGACCAGGCTCATCACGTTCGCCCCGGCGTTGATCAGCACGACCTCGTCGACCAGCTGCTCGTCGGGGGTCTCGGTGACGATGTCGCCGTCCTCGCGGCCCTCGGCGAGATACCGGTGCAGCAGCCCGCGCCACGAGCGGATGTGCTCGAGGTACTTGTCCTGCAGCTTCGGGTTGGTCAGCGAAAGCTGCCAGAAGGTGAGCAGGACCCGCCCCGCGGCGATGCGGTCCTCGTCGATCGGCATCGACGAGACGCACAGCTCGCGGAGCGCGGTCAGCCCACGTAGTTCGTCCAGCTCGACGTACTCGCGCATCATCCCCAGCGCGCGTTCGTAGGTGGCCTGGATGATGTCTTCCTTGCTCGGGAAGTACAGCTTGAGCGCGCCGTTGGCGAAACCGGCGGCGGCCGCGATCTCGCGCATGGTGGCGGCCTCGATCCCGCCCTGGGTGATCAGCTCCCAGGTGACGTCGACGATATGGCTGCGCCGCTCGTCGTGGTCGATGATCTTCGGCATCGGCAGACCTCCCGCACTGGTTCTTCTACCAGTGTAGGAGATCAGTCGCGCCGATACACGCGGTGCCCGGCGAACCACGTTTCCGTCACCTTGGTCTTGACGAGCGCCGACGGGTCTGTCTTGAACGGATCCCGGTCCAGGACGACGAAATCGGCCGACTTCCCCGGCACCAGCGAGCCGGTGACGTCGTCGACGCCCATCGCGCGGGCGGCGGAGAGGGTGAAGACCTCGACCGCCTCGGCCAGCGTGATCGCCTGCTCCGGCCACAGCGCTCCCGGGAACGCGCCGGTCGGGTCCTGCCGGGTGACGAGACCGTGGATGCCCTCCCACGCGTTCGGGGACTCGCTGACCGGCCAGTCGGAACCGCCCGCGACCAGCGCGCCCTCGTCCAGCAGCGACCGGTTCGGCTGCATCCGCCCGGCCCGTTCGCCGGGCAGGACCTCCGCGATGGCCGCCGGGATGACCCCGGGGACCCACAGGAACGGCGAGATGTCCGCGGCGACGCCGAGCGCGGTGAACCGCGAGAGGTCGTCCGGGTGCACGAACTGGCCGTGCGCGACCTGGAAACGCGCTTCGCCGAAGCCTTCGGCACGCACCTTCTCGACGGCGTCCAGCGTCGCGCGCACCGACGCGTCGCCGGTGCAGTGGACCTTGGCCGAGAGCCCGGCCGCGGCCGCGGTGCGCAGCCAGCCCACGAGTTCGTCGCCCGGCATGGTGGTGGCGCCGTGGTGACAGGCGCCGTGGACGTCGTCCGGCAGGTACGGCTCCAGGAAGGCGGCCGTCCGGGTCGGCGGGACGCCGTCGAGGAAGATCTTCACGAAGTCGGGCCGGTGGTGCTCGCCGCGGTACTGCCCGGCGATCTCCAGCAGCGGCGCGCCGATCGGGTCGAAGCCGAAGATCGGGTCGTTGATCAGCAGCGACGACACGACCCACGCGTGCAGTTCGCCCGCGTCGTCGAGCGACTTCAGCGCGCGCAGGATGTCCGCGGAGACGCCGGCGTCCTGGAACGCGGTGACCCCGAACGAATGCAGCGTGCCGATCCCGTGCCGCGACGCCGCCACATGCTGCTCGGCGGTGAGGATCCGCGTCTCGCTGAGCGCCCGTTCGACGGCGACGCCTGCCGCTTCGAGCAGGACGCCGACCGGCTCGCCGGTCGAAGGGTCGCGGACGATCTCCCCGCCCTCCGGATCGGGGGTCGAGGCGGTGATGCCCGCCAGTTCCAGCGCCCGGCTGCTCACCCAGCGGTTGTGCCTGCTGTCGTCGGCGAGCATGACCGGCCGCCCGCCCGCGGCCTCGTCGAGCGCGTGCCGCGCCGAAGACCGTGAGAGGGTACCGACCAAAGTGGACGCCCAGGCGCCGCCGACCACCCACTCGTCCGGTCCGAGCCCCTCGGCCCGCGAACGGACCGCCGCGAGGATGTCGTCCAGACCCGCGTCGAGGCCGAAGTTCAGTTCGAACAGGGCGGCGCGCCCGGCGAGGGCGTGATGGTTGTGCACGTCGACCAGGCCGGGCATCACGAACGCGCCTTCGAGATCGACGATCTCGGTGGCCGGGCCGCGTTCGATGTCCTCCAGCGACAGCACGCGGCCGTCCTTGATCGCCAGTGACGACGCCCACGGCCGGACACCGTCCACTGTGTACACCGTGGCGTTGGTGAGGATGAGGTCCGCGGTCAAGGCTCAGCTCCCGGCGGGGTCGTAAGCCTCGGGGTGCACGGTGGTGCTCAGCAGCTTGCCGTGCGCGCCGAAGGTGAAGTGGGTCGGGGTGGTCCCGGTGGCGTCCAGTCCGAAAAGGACACCGTGCGAACGCAGCCGCTTCGCGTCGCGGTGGTCGGCGACGGTCACCGACGCGCACGGGATCACCTTCTCGCGCCAGGCGAACACGTAGATGCCGGGCCGCACCTCGTAGACCGAGTTCTCGTCGGTGTCGGCGAGCCCCTTCTCCGGCCCGGCCAGGCACTGCCAGGTGTACCAGTGCGGGCTGAGGTACACGTGCTCGTAGGCGTGCGCCGTGCTGTACACCCACAGCACCCGCCGTCCGACCAGCGAGGTGCTGGGCGCCAGTGACTCGCCGCGGGGTTCGATACCGCCGATCGTGGCGGCCAGGAAGGTCTGCGTGACCCGCGGCGAGGTGTCGCCGATCCGGCTCAGCACCAGGAGCGCGCGGCCGCGCCGCAGGTCGAGCAGCAGCGTGAAGGCCTCTTCCCGCCGCGCCTGCGGATGGAACTGGACGTAGTACAGGTCGTCGTCGACCAGGAAGGTCTCGCACCGGTCCATGCCGGAGCCGTGGTACGTCCACTCGATCCGGGTGCCGGTGAAGGCGACCCTGAACGTCGTGCCGTCTTCGCAGGCGAGTTCGAAGGCGCGGCCGTGCAGGTCGCCGACCGTGGGCGCCTTGTTCGCGTCGAAACCGGGAGCGAGACCGTCCAGGGGAAGCCAGGTGGAGGTGTCGGACAGGGTCAGTTCGGGCATGGAGGGGTCCTAGTGCTCGTGGGCGGAACAGTGCTCGTCGGTGGCGCCGGAAGGCAGGTCCAGCGCCGGGTTGCGGTCCAGGAAGCCATAGGGGCGCAAGGAGAACCCCGAGTAGTCGACCGGCATGACCGGCCAGTCCTCCGGCCGCGGGATGTGCGTCGGGCCGAAGACGTGCCACAGCACGAGATCGGTGTCGGTGAGGTCGCGGTCGGCGGCGGTCCAGGCCGGCAGGCCTGCCCCGCCGGGATGCGCGTTCGGCCGGTCTCCAGCCGGGAAGCGTTCGTCCGCCCGGTACGGCGTGGCCCACAGATGCCGGGTGGCGAACGTCGCCCGCTTGTGGACGGTCGACTCCGGTTGCGCCATCAGGGTCGCGGACGGCCGCGGCACGAGCTGGTACGCCGTGGGCGCGCCCAGCCGGTTGGTCCGCTCCGCGCTGCGGATCTCCCAGACCCGCGCCTTCGCCGGATCCGCGTGCCGCTGCGCCTCCCGTTCGGTCCGCAGCGGGGTTTCCTTCCAGGTGAAGGCGTTGCCGTACGGGTTGCGCTCACCCGTCGGCACGCCCTCGACGTCGATCTCGACGAGCGAGTTGCGTTCGCCGTCGATGGCCACGTCCAGCCGCGCGCAGAACAGGTGCTGGTGCACCGGGGCGAACAGACCGGGCGCGATCTCGTTGGCGTGCGGGTGCTTCGTCCCGGTGTGCGCGGCGCCGGCGAACACGATGCCGGTGGCCTTCGCCTCGAGTTCGACGGTGCCGTCGAGGTAGAGATACCAGAAGAAACCGTAGTCGTAGTTGCCGATGGTGGAGATGGACGAGATCACCAGCCGCCGTGAGCGGCGGACCTCGGCGCGGCCGTCGAGATCGGTGTGCTTCCAGAGGATCCCGTAATCCTCTTCGTGCATGCAGATCGCGCGCGGGATCTCGACCGGGTGGCCGTGGTCGTCGGCGACGAACGCGGGGAAGTAGTGGATGACGCCGAGGCAGTCGCAGCCCAGCCGCAGGTCGTTGCCGTTCTTGCCGAGCAGGTATTCGCCCGCGTCGAAGTAGCTGATCCAGAACCGGCCGGGCGCGGTGTCGCCGTAGGGCACCACCATCTCCGGGACCGAGGCCCGGTAGAGCACCGAGCGGTCTTGGAACGAGATCTGGTGCAGCGTCAGGCCTTCGCGGGCGTTGAAGCCGACCCGCAGCCGCCAGCCCTCCCAGGTGACCTCGTTGCCCTCGACGGTGAAGCTCGGCCCCTCGGGCTGGGTGATCTCGATGGGTTTGAGCGTGGTGCGGGCCTTGACGCCGCCGTAGCGGCCGTGCTCCGGCGGGACCGGGACGTCGCCCTCGTCCTCGACCCGGATGACGCGCTGCCCGGTGAGGTCGATGTGCACGATCAGGCCCTCGACCGGATGCGCCCACGGGCTGTCGGACTCGTCGTCGCGCAGGAACGTCAGCGAACGGATGACCCGGCCGGTCTCGTCCGGCCTGCCGAAGAAGCCAGGCGCCAGGGGAGCGCAGAAGGCGTGCCCGATCCGGTCGCCGAGCCCGCGCCGCTCCATCGCGGCCTGCCACTCCGGCGAGGCCTTGGTGATCGACGCGGCGAGGTCGTACTCCTCGAACAGGTAGGCGGGCTGGCCGTCACCGCAGTCGTCGTCGGAGACGACCTCGCGTTTCGCCAGCGAAACGACCACGTCGCGGGCACGGCCGGTCGCGGTGTCCAGGAGCGTGTACTGGACGCGGCGGTCGGGAGCGGCGTCGCCCTTGTCCGGCTCCACCGGCAGCACCGCCGGGAACCGGGTGGTCGCGGTGAGCAGGCCCTCGGCGGCCAGGATCGCCCGGCCTGCGGTGAGTTCGTCGGCGGTCAGCGGATCGAGTGCGTGCGGCCTGGTCATGCTTCGCAGTCTTGCCGGTCCGCCCGCGGGTGGAAAGACCACGCGGCCGCCATGCGGCTGCGGACAAGAAGGCTGCGCTGACGGCCAACCCCCTCGCGAGCGCCGGACCGCAGGATGGCGCCATGCGACTGGATCTCGCGGGCAAGGCCGTGCTGGTGACCGGCGCGGCGTCCGGTATCGGCCTTGCCTGCGCCCGGGCGTTCCTGGCCGAAGGCGCCCGGGTCGGCGCCCTCGACCGGGCACCTGTGCCGCCGCTGGGCGACGACGTCCTGGCGGTGCACGCCGACGTGACCGACGAGGGTTCGGTGGCCGCCGCGGTCGCCGCCGTCGCGGACCGGTTCGGCGGGCTTGACGTCGTCGTCGGCTGCGCCGGGATCTCCGGACCGGTGGGGACACCGGTCACCGAAACCTCGGCGGCCGACTTCGCCGCGCTGATGGCGGTCAACGTCACCGGCCAGTTCCTGCTGGTCAAACACGCCGCGCCCTGGCTCACCGCGGCGCACGGCTCGGTCGTCCTGCTGGCCAGTGACTCGGCGTTCACCAGCGCGCCCGGGATGGTGCCCTACTGCGCCTCGAAGGGTGCCGTGGTCGCGATGACCAGGGCGCTCGCCGTCGACCTCCCCGGTGTCCGGGTGAACTGCGTCTGCCCGTCGGTGGTCGACACCCCGATGGCGCGCGGCGACCTCGGCGAGACGCTCGACGATCCCGCGTTCCCCGTGCAGGATCCCGAGGAAGTCGCCTGGCAGGTGCTCCACCTCGCGTCCGCGCGTTCGCGGGCCGTCAACGGCCAGGCCGTCCTCGCCGACTTCGGCGTCTCGGCCCGCTCCGGTTTTCCCGCTTAGAAAGGACTCCGCAAGTGAAGAAGGTCATCGCGATCACGGGTGGCGGTACCGGTATCGGCGCGGCGGTGGCCCGCCGGTACGCCGACGAGGGCGCCCAGGTGGTGGTACTCGGACGGCGGCGCGAACCGCTGGAGAAGGTGGCCGCCGAAACCGGCGCGCACGTCATCGCCTGTGACGCCAGCGATCGCGAGGCCGCGGAAGCGGCCGCGGCGGAGATCGCGGGTAAGTTCGGCAGGCTGGACGTCGTGGTGGCCAACGCGGGCGGGCACGGCCTCTCCTCGGTCGTCGACACCGGCGACGAGGAATGGGAACTCGCCCTGCGCTCGAACCTGTCCAGCGCCTTCGTGTTCTGCCGGGCCATGCTGCCCTCGCTGATCGAAACCGGCGGTCAGGTGGTCGTCGTGTCGTCGCTGGCCGGGCTGTTCGCCGGGCCGAACGTCGCCGGCTACACCGTCGCGAAACACGCGCTCATCGGGCTGACCCGCTCGATCGCCCGCGACTACGGGCCGAAGGGTGTCCGGGCGAACGCCGTCTGCCCCGGCTGGGTGCGGACCCCGATGGCGGACGGCGAGATGGACCAGTTCGCCGAGGCCGCGGGCTTCGACGGCGGCCACGACGAGGGCTACCGCCGGGTCACCGCCGAGGTGCCGCTGCGCCGTCCGGCCGAACCCGAGGAGATCGCGTCGATCGTGCGGTTCCTGGGTTCTGCGGAGTCGTCGTACATCACCGGTGCGGTGATCGTGGCCGACGGCGGCGCGCACGCCGTCGATCTGCCGACGCTGGCCTTCGAACGCGCCGGCATGGGCTCTTAGCCCGCCGCGCGTGAAGGCCCCTTCCCTCGACTGAGCCGAGGAAACTCGACCTTCACACACCTTCCCCAAGTACATGATGGCCCCCTTCCTTGCGCCAGGCGCAAGGAAGGGGGCCATCATGTACTTCACTACCCGGCCGCTGGTGAGAGACTCCTCGACGAGGCACTCCAGTGCGCGGCTGATTCCCGTCGTTCAGCCCAGAACCGCGCCACCTTTGCCCTTGCTCCTCAATAAACCGTCATTACCACTCACGACTATCCTGGGAGCGTCAGGATTCGCCGAGGTAGGCGGTGTGCAGGGTGCCGGGCGAGTCCAGCAGGCTCCGGGCGTCGCCGGAGTAGGTGACGCGGCCCGAGGACACCACCAGCGCGTCGCTCGCCACGCCGAGGGCGAGATGCGTGAACTGCTCGACGAGCAGGATCGCCGCGCCCTCCTCGGCGAACCGGGTCACCAGCGGCAGCAGCCGGGTGAACACCACCGGAGCGAGGCCCAGCGACATCTCGTCGATCAGCAGGAACGACGGCCGCGCGGCGAACGCGCGGGCCAGCACCACCATCTGCTGTTCGCCGCCGCTGAGCAGCGCCGCCGGTGAGTCGCGGCGTTTCTCCAGTTCGGGGAACAACTCGAACAGCTCGTCGGCCCGCGCGCGGGTGCGGGCGGTCAGCATCAGGTTCTCCAGCACGGTCAGGCCGCCGAACACCGCGCGCCCCTGCTCGATATGCGCCAGCCCGCGCCGGGCACGGGAGACCCTCGACTGCTTCGTGATCTCGTCCGGTCCGATGTGGATGGTTCCGGCCGAAGCGGCGACCACGCCGGAGACGGCCTCCAGCAGGCTGGTCTTCCCGGCACCATTGGGGCCGACGAGCGCGGTGATCCGGCCCGGTTCGAGGGTGAGGTCGACGCCGGAGATCACCGGCCCGGCACCGCGGGTGACTGTCAGCCCCGCTATCCGCAAAGCGTTCACAGCAGCTCCGTTTCGCCCATGTACGCCTTGAGCACGGCCGGATCGGCGAGCACTTCGGCCTGGGGGCCGGAGGCCAGCACACGGCCGAAGTCGAGGACGGTGATCGTGTCGCAGACCGAGCGCACCAGGTCGAGGTCGTGCTCGATGAGCAGCACCGACACCCCGAACCGGGCGGGAACCTGCCGCAGCCGCTCCCCGAACGCGACATGCTCTTCGTGCGGCAGTCCCGCGGCCGGCTCGTCGAGGAGCAGGACCCGCGGTCCGGCCAGCAGATGCCCGACGACCTCGACCAGCCTGCGCGCGCCGACGTCCACTTGCGACAGTGGGGTGCGGGCGGCGGGGCAGCCGAAGAAGTCCAGCGCGTCGCCGATCTCGCCGATGGTGAGGCGGCGCCTCGCGAGGAACTTGACGTACGCGCCGACCGTCAGTCCCGGTGGGACGCGGTCCTGCTGGAAGGTCCGGCGCAGTCCCGCGCGGGCCCGGTCCGACGGTGATCCGGTCAACGGCTTCCCGCCGAGTTCGACCACGCCGTCCGCGTCCGGCAGGAACCCGCTGATCGCGTCGACCAGGGTCGACTTGCCCGCCCCGTTGGGCCCGATCACGCCGAGCACGCCGTGTTCCGGCACCGTGATGTCCACAGAGGACAGTGCGGCCACGTGGCCGAAGTTCATGCTCAGCCCGCGCACGGTCAGCACCGGCGGGCCGGGGGCGACGGGGTCGACGTCCCCAGCCCCGGAAGTTAGAGCGAGTTTCGCCGGTTCCTTCCGGGACCGCCGGTACCAGATCTGCCGCACCGTGGTGCCCAGGTTCCCGCCACTGGCCAGCGCCTGGACCCCGAGCACCCCGAAGACCACGAAACCCCAGTCCTGCGGGACTCCCCAGCGCTTCAGCAGTTCCGGCACACCGACCCACAGCACCGCGCCGAACACCGCCATGTCGATCAGGTGCGCGCCGGACATGATCGCCAGCACGTACAGCGCCAGGGACTGGATCGCGGTGAAACTGGCCGGGAAGGCGAGCCCGACCTGCCCGGTGAGCAGGCCGCCGCTGATCCCGCCCAGGGTCGCGCTCACCGCGAACGCGGTCAGCTTCGACGTCCGCACGCTCGTCCCCGCGGCCGCCGTCCCGCGTTCGGAGAACGCCACCGCCTGCCACGCGCTGCCCCAGCGCCCGCGGCGCAGGAAGTACACGGCCAGGCAGCACAGCACCAGCACCACCACCGCGAGCAGGAAATACGACCGGTCGTCGGAGAAGGCGTCCGGCCGTTCGACCGAGATCCCGCCGGAGACACCGGGGAACTGGAGCTGCACCAGCGCGAGATCGGCCGCGGCCGCGAGTCCCAGCGTGACGACGGCGAGGTTGATCCCGCGCAGCCGCAACGCCGGGAGCCCGACGAGGATCCCGACCACCCCGGCCGCGAGCCCGCCGAGCAGCAGCCAGGTCAGGAACCCGCCGGGCGCCCCCGCCTCGTTGAGCGCGGACACCGTCCAGGCGCCGACGGCGCCGAAGGTCAGCTGGCACAGGGAGATCATCCCCGCGCTGCCGGTGACCACGCCCAGCCCGAGCAGCGAGATCCCGGCGACGACGGCACTCATGCCGAGGTAGACGAAATACCCGTCGAGCCCGACGCTCAGGCCGTACCCCGCCGCGACCGCCACCAGCGCCACCGCGAACGGGATCCCTCGTTCAGCGAGCCGCATCCCACACCTCCTTGCGCTGCGACCACAGCAGCAGCGCGACGATCACCGCGAACGGCAGGAAGTACCGCACCACCGAAAGGCCGTCGACCTGGGCGGCCGCGCCCTGCACCAGACCGAGCGCCAGCCCGCCCGCGACCGCGAGGTCGAGACGGCGGAACCCGCCGAGCAGGGCCGCCGCGGCCGCCGGGACCACCAGCATCGCCAGCGACGTCGCGTCGTTCGACTGCGACGGCGCGACGATCGAGATGACCAGCGTGCTGACCACCCCGGTGGCCGCCCACACCGCGATGCTGAGCCGTTTCGCCGGGATGCCCAGCAGTTCCGCCGTCGTCGGGCGTTCCGACAGCGCCCTGAGCCGGACTCCGGCCGGGGTCCGGCTCAGCACCATCCGGCTGGCCACCGCGACGAGCACCGCCAGTGCGACGGTGACCACGGTGACCTGGCTGATCACCACACCCGCGACGGTGAGCGCCGGACCGTCGAGGAGAGGGTGGAACGGCTGCGGTTTGTTGCCGAACAGGATGAACGACAGCGAGATCAGCAGGAGCAGCACCGCCACCGTGACCGCCGAGCGGGTGCCGGTGTCCGCTTCGGCGAGCCAGGTCGACACGATCCAGCCGAGCAGCGCGCTGAGCAGCCCGCCGAGCAGGATCCCCGCCACCGTGGCGAGCCACGTCGGCAGTCCCAGGTGGACGGACAGGAACACCGCCACGTAGCACCCGAACATCCCGGTGGCCGCCTGCGCGAAGTTCACCACCCGCACCAGCCGCGACATCAGCGTCAGGCACACCGCCAACACCGCGTACAGTCCGCCGGCGGCCAGGCCTGCCAGCGCTCCCTGCAGCATCGCTTCCTCCTACTTCTTCGGGATACGCAGCCAGTCGTTCGCGACCAGCTCCCACTTGTTGGTGCCCGAGGCGAGCTTGATCGGCCAGCCCGAGGTGTTGTCGTGGTGGGTTTCGCCGGGGCCGAAGACGTACGGCGTGCCGACCATCGGGTCGCTGACCGGCTTCATCTCACGCAACGCCTTGGTCACCGACTCGCGGGTGATGTCGCCGCCGATCCCGCGCACGACGTCGAGGAAGTACTTCGCCGCCAGGTAGCCGCCCTGGCTGAACGACGTCAGCGGGATGCCGTTCTTCGTCATCAGGTCACGCCAGTCCTTGTTCTGCGGGCTGGTCGCGTCGGTGAACGGGTAGAACTCGGCCGGCACGTACACGCCGGCACCGGCGTTGGTGATGGCCTTGGCGTAGTTCTCGCTGTAGACACTGGTCAGCAGCAGCCACGTGACGTCGTTCCAGCCCTGCGCCGCGGCGGCCTTGAGCTGCCCGATGGAATCGGGCTCGACCGGGTTCACCGTGATCGCCTTGCAGCCGGCGTTGCGGGCCTTGACGATGTAGGAGGTGTAGTCGGAACCGCCGTAGGGCACGGTCGCGTCGAGGTACTTGAGCTTCTTGCCGGTGATGGCCGACCACTCGTCGATGGCCGCCTGGTACGACGGCAGTGTGTTGCCCGCGATCTCCAGCAGCGCGCAGATGTCGTTCAGTTTCAGCGTTTCCGAGCCGTAGAGCAGGGTCAGCGTCATGTCGTGGTACGGGCCGACGTTGACCGGGGCGATGTTGGGGCTGGAGAAACACGCCGGGTCCACGCCGATGCCCTGCATGGACAGGATCTTCTGCTGCTCGTAGTACTTGTTGTTGATCTCGCATTCGATGAGGCTGGACGAGCCGACCAGCGCCACGGCCTCGTCGCGGCCGACGACCTCGCGGGCGGCCGCCGCCGCTGCCGCCGGGTCGCCCTTGTCGTCGAGGGCCTTGTACTGGATCTGTCTTCCGTTCACGCCGCCGCTCGCGTTGGCCGCGTCGAACACAGCCTTGGCCGCCTGGGAGGCTTCGGGGAAGGTGGCCGCGCCGCTGAGCGCGTTGACCGAGCCGACCACGATCGGCCCGCCGGCACCGCTGCCTGCGCCCGCGCAGCCCGCGGTCGCGAGCAGGACGGCGGCGGAGAGCGCGAGGACGCGCCGGGCGCGCTTCACCGGTCTTCCGCGGCGTTCACGACGGGCACGGAGTCGACGATCTGCTCGAAGGAGGCGAGCTTGCCGCCCTCGAACCGCCAGACATGCGCGACGCGGGCGGTGAAGGAACGACCGGTCTCGCGGTGCTTGCCCTGGTAGGTGCCGACGCCGACCACCGTGTCACCCGCGTCGAGGAGGTCGCCGAGGGTGAAGGAGTAGCCCTCCCAATCCTTCGCGATCGCGCCGAAGACGTTGTCCCGTACCTCTTCGGGACCGGTGTAGGTACCGGCGTAAGGGAAACCGGCCGCCTCCGTCCAGGTGGTGTCGGGACCGAGCGGGGCCAGCATGCCCGCCAGGTCACCCCGGTCGCTCGCGGCGTAATGCGCGGCGATGACGTCTACATGGGACATTCGATCTCCTCTAAACCGGTTGCGCGTCGGGATAGGCGACGGCGCCGAGTGGGTAGATGTGCCCGCCCGCGCGGGAATGCTCCGACCGGCCGTCGCCGGTCAGGCCGAGGAAGACGCCGGTGGTCTTCAACGCGTAGCCGAGGTCGTGCAGCCACACACTCGCCACGGCGATGCGGAATTCGCGGAAGCAGAACAGGTAGAGCCCGTCCTGGAACTTCCACACCGTCGACAGGTCCATGTCCCCGTGGCCCCGCTGCACGCCTTCGAGGCATTGCCAGGCATAGCGCTGGGAGGACACGTACACGTGTTCGTAGAGGTGTTCCGGGCTGTAGCGGTAGATGTTGCGCTTGCCGATCAGGTCGCGCGACGGGCCCGGCACCTCGCCGGTCGGCGTGCCACCGTCGGTGGTGCCGGACCAGAAGGTCTGGGAGACACGGGGAACGCCCTCGACGTCCTCCGCGCCGATCACCGAGCGCACGGCCAGCGCGCGATGGGTCGTCGTGGAGAAGACGACGGTGAGTGCTTCACCGTCCACGCTGGTGTGGGGGAGATTGACGAAGATGACGTCTTCCCGGACGGCCACCGCGTCGTAGGGATCCTTGATGCCGTTGCAGGTGACGGTTTCCGCGTCCTCGAACCGCAACGCGAGCGTCGTCCCGTCGTCGAGGGTGACGGCTAGTGCGCGGCCCGACAGGTCCGCGTTCGGCAGGCGGTAGGTGGCGATTCCGGCGGCGAACTCGTCATAGGTACGCCATTGTTCCTCGGGTGCTTCGGACATGCGGTCATCGTCGGGGCGAGGCCAGGAGGAGGGCCAGCTGTCACGCGCTGGGTGGCAACAACCGCTCGCTCACGGTCAAGCCACGGCGCAGTTCGCTCGGCGAGCGGCCGAATTCCGTCTTGAACACCCGGCTGAAATGCGGCGCGTCGACGAAACCCCACTTCGCCGCGATGGCGGCGACGGGACGGGAGGCGTGCACCGGGTCGAGCAGTTCACGGCGGCAGTGTTCGAGGCGCCGCGTGCGGATCCAGCCCGAGACGGTCGTTCCCTGTTCGTGGAAGAGGCCGTGCAGATGCCGGGTGGAGATGTAGTGCTCGGCGGCGATCTGCGCCGGGCCGAGGTCGGTGGAGGACAGGTTCGTGTCGATGTAGGCGAGGACGCGGCGCATCAGTTCGTGATGAGGTCCGGCCGTGGCGCGGGCGAGGTCGAGTTCGCTCGCGAACAGCGTGGCGAGCAGGTCGACCGCGGTATGCGCGAGCCGGACGCCCGCCGGCCCGCCGAGCTGGTCGAGGTTGCTGCCGAGTTGCGCGAGGAACGGCACCACCACGTTGCCCATGCCCCGTTTGCCCGACATCGGGACCGCGGTCAGCTGGCCGACCAGGTCGCGGGGGAGGTCGATGAGCCGCTGCGGGAACATCACCACGAGCGTGCGGAAATCCTCTTCGAACACCAGTGAATACGGCCGGTGCGTGTCGTACAGCGCCACGTCCCCTGGACGGAGCATCGCCTCGCGGTTGTCCTGCACCAGCAGCCCGGTCCCGGACAGGATGAGGCTCAGCTTGTAGTAGTGCCTGTCCGCCCTGGCGATGAGTTCGGGCGTCCGTTCGACCTTGTGGGCCGAGGCGGTCACCTCGGTCAGCTGGACGTCGTCGGCGCCGCACGAGCGGATGCGGCCGCGGAACTGGTCGCGGTGTTCGCTCGTCACGTGCAACGGCACGAAGGAATGCGACACCACCGTGCGGAAATCGGTGAAATCTCGCGCGACCGTGGTGGTGGTCGGGTCGGCGGTGGCGGTGGTCAAGACGTCACCTCGCAGCATCGGGGGGTGAATTTCATATACGATAAGCGATACGATGCTGCCGGGCAATGATCGCGGCGAGGTCAGTCGGCGAGGCGGAACAGCAGGGTTCCCGGGTCCACGTCGACGGGTACCACCTTGCCCGTCGCGTAACGGCCGACGTCCTCGGTGAGGAGCCGTGCGCTGAACGGCGTCACCCCCGGCCCGGTGACGACGAGATCGACGTCGTCCGCCGGAGTGGTCACCTCGCCGACCCAGATCCGCCTGCTGGAGACGACTTCGGCGGCCGCGCGGACGCCGGTCCGGTCGAGTTCCCGGTGGGTCTCCCGCGCCCTGGCGTTCTGCCACAGATGCGAGCCGATGGTCGCCAGGCCGCCGATCGTGAACACGGCGCCCATCGCGATGACGACCAGGCGATCGTCGTCGGCGGGATCGAACCGGGTGCTGAGCCACAGCATGGCCGGGCCGATCAGGGCCAGCACGGTCATGAAGAATCCCATCAGGCACCCGATGCCGGTGAAGACGGGCAGCTCCGGGGCTTCCTTGCCGGTGCGGTCCGGAGTGGTCGTCACCGGCGCGACAGTAGTGACCGCCCCGGGAGCCCGGTCCGGTAAAAATGCCCGCTTGCGGCGAGTCCCCGGTCGCCTCGTGAGTGGTAATGACGGTTCTAACCCTCATTACCACTCACGAGGCACTCAGGTGAGGGTGGCGGGAAGCCGTTCGAAACCGCGCAGTATCCGCGTCTGCCGCCGCCGCGCCCCGTCCCGGAGCCGCAGCCCGGGGAACCGTTCGAAGATCGAGCGCAGCCCGATCTCCCCTTCCATCCGCGCCAGCGACGCGCCGAGACAGTAGTGCCGCCCGGCTCCGAACGACACGTGGTCCCGCGCGTTCGCGCGCGTGACGTCGAACGCGCCCGGGTCTTCGAAGATCTCCGGATCCCGGTTGGCGCCGGCGAGGACCGTGCTGACGATCGCCCCGCGGGCGACCGGCGTTCCGCCGACTTCGGTGTCGCGTGCGCACAATCGGCCGGTGAGCAGGACCGGCGGGTCGTACCGGAGGATCTCGTCGGTGGCGTTGCTCCACAAACCCGGATCCTCACGCAGTTTCCGGAGCTGGTCCGGATGCGCGGTGAGCAGGGCGATGCCGTTGCCGAGGAGGTTGACGGTCGTCTCGAACCCGGCTGCCAGCACCAGTCCCGCGGTGGCCTTGAGTTCCCGTTCGGTCAGCCCGACGCCGTCCTCGCGGGCGGCGATCAGTTTGCTGAGGAGGTTGTCGCCGGGGTTCGCGCGCAGTTTCTCCAGATGCTCGGTGAGCCAGGTGTCGAACTCGGCCAGTGTCGCTTCGACGGTCCGGAAGGTCCGCCACGGCAGGCCCAGATCGAGACTGGGGGCCGCGGCACCGCCGAGCGCGAGCACCTTGTCGCGCTCTTCCGGTGGGACACCGAGGATCTGGCTGATCACGGTGACCGGCAGGAGGCCGCAGTAGGACTCGATGAGGTCGACGGGGTTCGCCGGGTCGAGGCCGTCGAGCAGTTCGTCGGTGATCGCCTGCGTGCGTTCCCGCAGCTGCTCGACAGCGCGGGCGGTGAAAACGCGCGTGACGAGTTTCCGGTAGCGCGTGTGGTCGGGCGGTTCGCTGGCGAGCAGCGACGGCGGTTCGATCGGATGGATCAGACCGGACGCCGACCAGGTGACGAGCCGGTTGAGCAGCGGGTTGTCCGGAACGAACCGGACGGATTTGAACGCGTCGCTGGTCAGGATCTCCTTGCAGGCCGAGTGCCGCGTGGTGACATGCCCGACCCGGGTGGTGGCGATGGCGCCGTGCGCGCGGATCTCGTCGAAGAGCCCGGTCAGGTCCGCGCCGCCGCTCGCCTCGACGGAGAGCCTGCCCTGGAGATCGCCCCGGCGCGCCGCGGCCCGCAAGGCGACGCGGGGGAGCGCGTGGCCGATGCTCCAGCGGGCGACCGGTTTGGCGATCTCCTCCGCCCGGCGCAGAAACGTCCGTGCGGGAGCGGTCTTGAGTGTGAACATCAGGACTCCGTCCGTGCGGGTCCTTCGAAGGTAGCGGAACGACGTGTCAGTATCGACCCGTCCGACCTCTGCGGACCCGCTTCGGCCTCGGTAAAGTTCTGCTCTTCCGGCGGGCCGGGGGAGTGCTTGTGGGCGACTACGGGTTCGACATCGCGCTGGTCGCGGTGCTGGTGGTGCTCAACGCGGTGTTCGCGGGCAGCGAGATGGCGCTGATCTCGTTGCGCGAGGGGCAGTTGCGGGCCTTGGAACGGGACGGCCGCGCCTCGGCGCGGACACTGGTGCGGCTGGCGCGCGACCCGAACCGCTTCCTTGCGACGATCCAGATCGGCATCACGCTCGCCGGGTTCCTGGCCTCGGCGACCGCGGCGGTGGCACTCGCCGAACCCGTGGTGCCGTTGCTGAGCTTCCTCGGCGACGCCGCCGGGGCGGTGGCCGTCGCGCTGGTGACCGTCGTCCTCACGTTCCTGACCCTGGTGTTCGGCGAACTGGCGCCGAAGCGGCTGGCCATGCAGAACGCGCTGCGGTGGGCGTTGCTGGTGGCGCGCCCGCTGAACCTGCTGTCGGCGATCTCGAGGCCCGCGGTGTGGACGCTGAGCGCGGCGACGAACCTCATCGTCCGGATGCTGGGCGGCCGGGCGGAGGCCGATCCGGATCAGATGTCGCCCGAGGAGCTGCGGGAACTGGTGTCGGCGCAACGGGGACTGAACGCCGAACAGCGCATGATCATGAACGGCGCCTTGGAGATCCACGAACGACGGCTGCGTGAAGTGCTCGTCCCGCGGCGGGCGGTGCTGACGCTCTCGTTGGAACAGGACCTCGAATCGGCGCGAAGGCAGCTGGCCGAGGCCGGGTATTCGCGGGCACCGGTCGCCCGCGGCGGACATCTGGACGACGTCGTCGGCGTCGTGCATCTGCGTGATCTGCTCGGCGACCACGGGAGTCTCGCGGAGGTGGCCAGGCCGGCCGTGGTGTTCCCCGATTCGCTGCGTGTCTCGGACGCGCTGCGCGGCTTCAAGGCCGAACGGGAGCAGATGGCGCTGGTCGTGGACGAACACGGCGCCGTCGCGGGGATGGTGACGCTGGAGGATCTGCTGGAGGAGATCGTCGGCGAGATCTACGACGAGACCGACCGGGACGTGCTGGCCGTGCGCGAGCACCAGGACGGTTCCCTGGTGCTGCCCGGCACCTTCCCCGTCCACGACCTCGTCGACGTCGGTGTCGAACTGCCGGACGCGCCGCCGGGGGAGTACGCGACGATCGCCGGGATGATCCTCGTGCTCCTCGGCCGGATCCCGGAGCGACCGGGCGACCGGGTGGTGGTCTCCGGCTGGACGGCCGAAGTGCTCGGCGTGGAGCACCACGCGATCACGCGGATCGCGCTGCACCGTGGGACGCCGCACCGTGGGCCGGACGCGGAGCGGTGAGTTGCGCCGGGCGGCTTCGGTTGGCAGCGTGCCCGGTGTCCCACCACGAAGGAAAGGTGTCCCGATGCCGGAGGACCAGCCGGATTTGAAACCCCGTTCCCGCGACGTGACCGACGGTCTGGAGCGCGCGGCGGCCCGCGGGATGCTCCGCGCCGTCGGGATGGGCGACGACGACTTCGCCAAACCGCAGATCGGCGTGGCGTCCTCGTGGAACGAGATCACCCCGTGCAACCTGTCGCTGGACCGGCTGGCCAAGGCGGTCAAGAACGGTGTGCACGCGGGCGGGGGTTACCCGCTCGAGTTCGGCACGATCTCGGTGTCCGACGGAATCTCCATGGGGCACGAGGGCATGCACTTCTCGCTGGTGTCGCGGGAGGTGATCGCCGACTCCGTCGAGACGGTGATGATGGCCGAGCGGCTGGACGGCTCCGTGCTGCTGGCGGGCTGCGACAAATCGCTGCCGGGCATGCTGATGGCCGCCGCTCGGCTCGATCTCGCCTCGGTCTTCCTTTACGCGGGCTCGATCATGCCTGGCCAGGTCGACGGCCGGGACGTCACGATCATCGACGCCTTCGAAGCCGTCGGCGCCTGCCTGGCCGGCAAGATCAGCCGCGCCGAGGTGGACCGGATCGAGCGCGCGATCTGCCCCGGCGAAGGCGCCTGCGGCGGGATGTACACCGCCAACACGATGGCGTCGGTGGCCGAGGCGCTCGGGATGTCACTGCCCGGTTCGGCCGCCCCGCCCGCCGTCGACCGGCGCCGCGACGGCTTCGCCCACCGGTCGGGGGAGGCCGTCGTCGGCATGCTCCGGCAGGGCATCACCGCGCGGCAGATCATGACCATGGAGGCGTTCGAGAACGCCATCGCCGTCGTGATGGCGCTCGGCGGTTCGACCAACGCCGTCCTGCACCTGCTCGCGATCGCGCGGGAGGCGGAGGTCGACCTGCGCATCGACGACTTCAACCGGATCGGCGACAAGGTCCCGCACCTGGGCGACCTCAAACCGTTCGGGAAGTACGTGATGAACGACGTCGACAAGGTCGGCGGCATCCCCGTGGTGATGAAGGCGCTGCTCGACGCCGGGCTCATGCACGGCGACGTGCTGACCGTGACCGGCAGGACGATGGCCGAGAACCTCGAAGGCATCGCGCCCGCCGGGCTCGACGGCGAGATCATCCGCCCGCTCGACCGCCCGATCCACAAGAGCGGCGGGCTGACCATCCTCAAGGGATCGCTGGCCCCGGAAGGCGCGGTCGTGAAGTCGGCGGGCTTCGACGAATCGACGTTCACCGGCACCGCGCGCGTCTTCGACGGCGAACGGGCCGCCCTCGACGCGCTCGCGGAGGGCCGGATCGTCGCGGGCGACGTCGTCGTCATCCGGTACGAAGGCCCCAAGGGCGGACCGGGGATGCGCGAGATGCTCGCCATCACCGGCGCGATCAAGGGCGCCGGACTCGGGAAGGACGTCCTGCTCATCACCGACGGCCGGTTCAGCGGCGGCACGACCGGCCTCTGCGTCGGTCACATCGCGCCTGAAGCCGTCGACGCCGGGCCGATCGCGTTCGTACGCGACGGCGACCCGATCACGCTGGACGTCGCGAACCGGACGCTCGAAGTCGAGATCGACGACCTCGAGGCGCGGCGGGAAGGGTGGACGCCCAAGGCCCCGGCGTACACGCGCGGTGTCCTCGGCAAGTACGCGAAGGTCGTTCAGAGCGCCGCACACGGCGCTGTCTGCGAATAAGCCGCCGCGGCAGGTGCTCCAGCCTCGTGAGTGGTAATGACGGTTAGAACCGTCATTACCACTCACGAGCCACCTGGCCCGGCTGAACCGTCACGAACGGGTGATGCGTAGGCCCGGGAGGCCCGACTACGTAATTCACCCGATGTGCCCGCCACCTCGGAGCAGCAGACTCGGCGCCCCGACGATTCGCTGCCCGGAGGTCGACATGACCGCGTCCTTAGCTCCAGCCCGCTCCGCCGCCCTGGTGATCGCCCGCACCGTCGTCGACGGTGTCCGGCATCTCCTGCCCGAGCACGCGCCCTTGCTCGACACGCGGGCCACCGAGTTCGTCGCGTCTGTCCTGGAGCACGACGGGAGGGACTCCGCGCTCGGGATCGCCGCCGGGGCGGACGCCTTCCGGCGGATGGGGGTCGCGGAGTACGCCGCAGGCAAGGGGCTCGACCGGCTTTCCCGCGCCTTCCACTCGGCGGGCCGGTGCGCGCTGCCCGTCCTGGCCTCGCTGTCGCGGCAGCCCGGCGCCGGGCCCGCGTTGATGGACACCGGGGTGGAGGCCCTGCTCCGCTGCGTCGATGTCCTGATCCGGCTGTCCACCGCCGCCTACCGCGCCGCGCACACGCCGTCGATGGCCGAGCTGCGCCGCGACCTGCTCCAGGAGATCTTGAGCGGCCGCCCGCCCGCGAAGTGGGCGGGACTCGCGGCTGACGCGGGCTGGGTGCCGCCCGCCAAGGTGGTCGCCATCGCCGCGGAGCCCGGCGCGGTCCGCGCCTCCTTCGGCCCGGAGGTACTGGCCGACCTCACCGGGGAGTACCCGCACCTGCTCGTGCCCGACGACATCGAGATCGGCCGCGTGCTGGCGGGGACGCGGGCGGCGGTCGGTCCCGCGGTGGCGCCCGCCGACGCCGCGACCTCCTTGCGGTGGGCCCGGCGGACGCTGGAACTGGTCCGGCGTGAGGTGATCGAGGACGGCCCGCTCGTCCGCTGGTCGGATCACCTGACCACGCACTGGCTCTTCGCCGATGAGGTGCTCACGACCGCGCTGGTCAGGCGCAGCCTGGAACCGATCGCCGGACTGCCGTCGAACGAGCGCACGAAGCTCGCCGAGACCCTCGACGCGATGCTCTCCGCCCGTGGCGGCGCCCCCGAGATCGCGAACAACCTGGGGGTGCATCCCCAGACGGTCCGCAACCGCCTGCGCCGTCTCCGGGTGCTGTTCGGCGACCGCCTCGACGACCCCCAGGAGCGGCTCGACCTGCGCATCGCCTTGCGCGCGGACCTGCTCGCGCCCGACCCCGGACCGGCGAGGCCCGCCACCCCGATCAGGGCGGCGTGAACGTCAGGCCTGGTCCGCGCTCCGGGTCACCCAGGTGGCCACCTGCACCCGGTTGGAGTAGCCGAGCTTGGTGAGGATGTGGTCGATATGCGTGTCCACCGTCCGCCGGGCGATGCCGAGCCGGTCGGCGATCTCCTGGTTCGTCAGTCCCTCGGCGATCACGTGCGCGATCTCGGTCTCGCGCCTGGTCAGCACCCCGGCGGTCTGTCGCCGGGGTTCGGGCGCCCGCTCTTCGAGGGCGTACGCGAGGGCGTCACCGGTGGGCATCGCGGCGCCGTCGGCGAACTCCTTCACCGCGACCTCCCAGCCCAGCGCCGCCGTCACGACGTCGGTGTCGGCCTGCAGCGGTTCGGTGAACGCCTCGTACCGCGTCGGCCACGCGCCCACCGTGCGCCAGACGTTCATCGCGGCGCCCTGCAGGATCGCGGCCCGGTTGGGCCGTCCGGTGCGGGCCGCGCAGCCCGCCAGCACCGTGAGCGTGAACCCGACGACGACCCGGTCGTCCACCTTCGCGTGCAGCCGCAGGACCTGTTCGCAGCAGCGGCTCGCCACGGCGAGATCGCCCTGGAGGTACTCGGCGGCGGCGCGCGACCACAGCGCCCAGCCGCGCCAGAAGACCTCGCCCCGCCGTTCACAGCGCTCGACGGACTCGGCGAGCACCGCCCGGCCGCGGTCGATGTCGCCGTCCAGCCAGACGGCCAGCCCGTGGTTGTAGCTCGCCCACAGTTCCGCGCCCTCGTCGCCGTTGGCGCGGAACAGTGCGATGGCCGCGCCGAACAGGCGCGCCGCCTCGGTCATGGCGTTGCCGATCAGGGCGGCGTAGGCACGGACATGGAGTACGTACGCGGCGGCGAGTTCGTCGCCGCTCGCCTCGGCTTCGGCCTCCGCCCTGTCCATCACGGACCGGTAGGCGTCCATGTCCCCCTGCACCACGGCCAGGAAACCGGACAGCCACAGCACCCGCGCCCGTTCCGGGATACCCGGTGCCGCGGCCTCGTCGAGCCTGCGGACCCACATCCGGCCTTCGGTGTTCAGCCCCCGGAAGATCCAGAACTCCTTGATGTCGCGCAACATCCGCAGCCCGACGACCGCGTCTTCGGGGCCGCCGGTGCAGTAGTCGAGCGCGACGCGCAGGTTCGCGTGCTCGCGCCGCAGCCGCCCGATCCAGCCGAGCTGATCGGTCTCGAGCCATTCGGCGGCGTACCGGCCGGAGAGTTCGGCGAACCAGTCCCGGTGCCGTTTCCGGTACTCCGCCGTTTCGCCGGTTTCGCTGAGCCTGTCGGCGCCGTACTCGCGGACCGATTCCAGCATCCGGTACCGCACACCGCCCGGGTACTCCTCGCGCAGCAGGATGGACTTGTCGAGCAGCCCGTCGACGACTTCGAGGACCTGGTCGCGCGGCAGGTCCCCGCCGGAACAGACCTGTTCGGCGGCGTCGAGGTCGAAACTGCCCGAGAACACCGACGCGCGCGCCCACAGCAGCCGTTCGGGCCCGGTGCACAGGTCATGGCTCCAGTCGATCAGCGCCCGCATGGTCTCGTGCCGTTCCGGCCGTCCGCGCCGGTCCTTCGTGAGCACGGAGAACTGCCGGTCGAGCCGGTCGGCGAGCTGGTGCGGGGACAACGCCCGCGCCCGGACGGCGGCCAGCTCGATCGCCAGCGGCAGCCCGTCGAGCCTGCGGCACAGCCGGATCAGCGGTTCGGTGTCGGATTCGGTGAGCCGGAAGGACGGCGCGACGGCGGTCGCGCGGTCCACGAACAGCCGCACGGACTCGTAGCTCATCGCGCGTTCGAAGGAGTCGCCCTGTTCCGGCACCGCCAGCGGGGGCACCGGCAGGATCCGCTCGCCCGCCACCCCGAGGGACTGCCTGCTCGTGGCGAGCACGGTCACCTGGGGGCAGGCCCTGACCACGGTGTCGGCGAACCAGGCGCAGCTGTCGACCAGATGCTCGCAGTTGTCCAGGACGAGCAGCAACCGGCTGGCCTGGAGCGCTTCGACGACGACGTCGATGGCCGGTTTCGCCGAGCGATCGCCGAAGCCGAGGACGTTCGCGACGGTCGGCACCAGCAACGCGGGTTCCCGTAGTTCGGCCAGCGAGACGAAGGCGACCTCGTCGGCGGTGGCTTCGCGGTGTGCCGTCGCGATGCGCCACGCCAGCCTGGTCTTCCCGACCCCGCCGGGGCCGGTCAACGTGACCAGCGACGCCGCTTCCAGCAGCCGTCGCGCCTCGCCGGTCTCGGCGTCACGGCCTACGTAGCTGGTCACTTCGGTGGGTTCGGCCGACCATCCCGAAAGCGAGCCAACTCCGTCCGCCATGCACTCTCCCGCACTCGACCAGACCCGCGATCTCCGTCCGATGTAGACGGGAAAACGCCCGGCTGCGGATCCTAGCGGACCGGTCTTCCGCTAGCGGGACACTTGCTTGGCGCGATCGTGCGCCAGATAGCCGCCCTTGGTCATGTTCCCTGCCTCCTGTCGCGTGGTGAAACCCAGCATCGCCGGGCCGGGTGGCGGCCACATCGGCGTCGCGTCGCGCCCCGGGTTCGACCAAAGTCGAATCCGGCGGCGACCGAGGTCGGGGCCGGAATCGTCCCGCGTCCGGCTGCGCCGCCGGGCGCGGGTCGACGATGATGGCCCGGTGATCACCGACGACGGCGCCCCGCCGCCCCTCCGGTCGTGGCAGCAGGCCTGGCGGCTGCTGGCGGCGGCCGCGCTGGGGCTGGTGCTCTGGGTCCTGACCGCGGCCCAGGTGCCGCCGGGAGCCGAGGGGCCGAAAGTCGAGTGGCTGGTCACCGGCGACCCACTGGTGGCGGTGGCCTGCCTGGTCGCGCTCCTGTGGCGCCGCCGTTTCCCGGTCGTGGTCGCGATGGCGGTCATCGTCGTGTCGACGGCTTCGGTGCTGGCCGTCGGTGCCGCGACGTACGCCCTCGGCTCGCTGGCCACCCGGCGGCGTCCGGTGGAAACGTCGGTCGCGGCGGTGCTGTGCGTGGTCACCAGCCTGCTCACGTCGGGGCTCTACCCTCGCCGCGACCTGGCGGAACCGCTGTGGCTGCTGCTCAGTGTCCCCGTCCTGACGGTGGGGATCGTGGTGGCCGTGGGGGCCGCGGTCGGGGCGCGCCGCGAGGAGCTGCGCTCCCTGCGGGCACGGGCCGAGAGCGCGGAACGGGAGCAGACGGCGCGGGCGGCCGAGGCGCGGATCATGGAGCGGCACCGGATCGCCCGCGAGATGCACGACGTCCTCGCGCACCGGGTGTCACTGGTCGCCATGCAGGCCGGGGTGCTGGGACACCGCCGTGACCTGCCCGCCGAGCAGGTCACGGAACTGGCCCGCGGGATCGCCGACGGCTCCCATCAGGCGCTCGAGGAACTGCGGGACGTCCTCGGCGTGCTCCGGGCGAGCCCGGAGGGCCTGGAGCCACCGCAACCCTCGGTCGCCGACCTGCCCGCGCTCGTCACGAACGCGCGGGGACTCGGCCTGGACGTCACCTTGACGGCCTCGACGACGGGGGAGCCGCCCGACGCGATCGCGAGGACCGTGTACCGGATCGTCCAGGAAGGGCTGACCAACGCGGGCAAACACGCGCCGGGAGCGCGGGTGGCGGTCACCGTCGAGGGGGAAGCGGGCGACGGACTGCGGGTGACGATCCGGGATTCCGGTGCGTCGCGGGCGATCGCGGGTCCGCCGTCCTCGGGCTTCGGACTGCTCGGCCTCGCCGAGCGGGTCGAGCTGGCAGGCGGCGAACTGGACCACCATGCGGAACCCGGCGGCGGGTTCGTCCTCGCCGCGCGGCTGCCGTGGCCGGTCCGCGAAGGGAGCGAGTGAATGGACAGCGAGCGGGTGCGGGTCGTGCTCGTCGACGACGAGCACCTGGTGCGCATGGCGTTGCGCCTCATCGTCGACGGCGAGCCCGACCTCGTCGTGGTCGGCGAGGCCGCCGACGGCGACGCCGCGATCACCGTGGTGGGCGAGCAGCGGCCCGACGTCGTCCTGATGGACGTCCGGATGCCCGGACGGGACGGGCTGAGCGCGACCGAGGAGATCCTCGGACTTCCGGAGCCGCCCGGGGTCCTGGTGCTGACCACGTTCGACTCGGACGAGCTGGTGCTGGGCGCGTTGCGCGTCGGCGCGCTCGGATTCGTCCTCAAGGACACCCCGCCGCCGCGGATCCTGGAAGCGGTCCGGACGGTCGCCGCCGGGGAACCCGCGCTCTCGCCCGCCGCCACGGCCCGGCTGATCGCCGCGGCCACCGGACCGCATTCGCCCGACGCGCGCAGGGCGTCCCGTGCCGCGGCACGGGAGCTGCTCGCCACGCTGACCGACCGTGAACGCGAGACGGCTGCCGCCATCGCCGAGGGGCTGTCCAACACCGACGTCGCGCGGCGGCTCGACGTCACCGTCGCGACGGTGAAGGCCCACACCAGCAGCATGCTCGCCAAACTCGGTGTGGAGAACCGGGTCCAGATCGCCCTGCTGGTCCGCGACGCCGAGGGCTGACCCCGGCCGCCGGATTCCGCCGGGATATTTTTCCGGCGCGATGTCGAATCCGCCGGTTCCCGGTCGACGCGGTATCGAAAGCAGATCGGCACGACCAAGGAGAAACCAGATGCGCACCCTGATCGCCACCGCGTTCGTCTCGCTCGACGGCGTCGTCGAAGGGCCCGGCGGGGAGCCCGGCTACCGCAACTCCGGCTGGACCTTCAACGGCATCGAGTTCGACGAAGCGGCCTATGAACTCAAGGGCCGCGAGCAGGGTGAGGCCACCGCGATGCTGCTGGGCCGGGTCAGCTACCAGGCGTTTTCGCCCGTGTGGCCCGGGATGACCGAGGAGTTCGCCGGCTACAACACGATGCCCAAGTACGTCGTTTCGACGACGCTGCGGGACGAGGACCTGGTCGGCAACTGGGGCGAGACCACGATCCTGCGTTCGCTGGACGAGGTCGCCGAGCTCAAGGAGACCGAGGGCGGGCCGATCATCGTCCACGGCAGTGCGGAGCTGAACCGGAATCTCGCCGACGCCCGGCTCGTCGACCGCTATCACCTGCTGATGTTCCCGGTCCTGCTCGGTGCGGGCAAGAAGCTGTTCAGTGACACCGACAAGGACAAGCAGAACCTCAAGCTCGTCGAGAGCGAGGCTTACGGCAACGGCGTGCAGAAGCTGGTCTACGACGTCGTCCGCTGAGCCGGCGGCCCGCGGGCGGGGTCAGGCAGCGGGGCAGGGCCAGGAAAGCCGGACGACGGTGCCGGTCGGCGTGCTCGTCACGGAGGCTTCCGGCGCGAAGGCGCGGATGATCGGCAGGCCCCGTCCGCCGTCCGGGCGGCGGCCGTCGCGCCAGCGGCCCTCGTCGGCGACGGTGACCATGATCGAGCCGTCGGCGTGGGCGGCGGTGACCGTCATGACGTTGCCGTCGGTGCCGTCGGGGTAGGCGTGCTTGACGACGTTGGTCATCGCCTCGTAGGCGGTGAGCTTGAGATCCTCGGCGAGTTCGCGGGGGAGACCCCGTTCGAGGGCCCAGTCCGCCAGGACGTCCCGCAAGGCGGCGGCCTCGGCCGGGACGGCGGCGACTTCGTGGACCAGTTCGTCCGCGCTCTGGCGCACCGGCTCGTCGATCGGCATCACGGAGCTCTCCTCGTCGTCCGCCGCGGTCCACGACCGCCGGATCCACCGTCAAGGCTAAGGCAAGGCGGTGGCCGGGGCGCGTGTACCGGGCGGAGGGAGGCCGTCATCCGATATCTTCGGAACTCTCGGTGTTCCGATCGTGAGGGAGGGTGACGGTGACTGGCGGAGACGGCGACACCAAGGAGGTTCCGTTCTCGGTGACGGTGGCCAGGCCCGGTGCGCAGGTCGTCATCGCGGTGGCGGGAGAGATCGACCTGACGACGTCGGAGGATCTCAAGGAGACGTTCGAGGAAGCACTCGAACCCGTGCCCGGCAAGCTCGTCGTCGACCTCGAAGGCGTGGAGTTCTGCGATTCCACCGGGCTGGCCACCCTGGTCGGGATCAACGACCGGTGCGGAAGCCAGGGAGTCCCCTTGAGTTTCCTCCCGTCACCGACGATCAAGCGGCTGGCGTTGAAGACGGGCCTCTCCACCTTGCTGCCGTTCGACGGCAACTGAGCCGGGCTCACCGATGCGGCACCGGTGAGGCCTTCGGTACTTCGCGGATCGCGTGGGCGAGGTACTGGTACACGGGGATGTGGGCGTCGACGCCGAACAGGTGCAGCAACCGCAGCACCGGCCGGGTGCGGGCGACGACCCCGACCGCCCGGCGTTCGGCGCGGGCACGGGCGGCGGCGGATTCGATGACCCGCAGCCCGGCCACGCCGAGGAAGGTGACCCCGGTGAGGTCGAGCACCGTGGTGGCGGGAAGGTCGTGCCACAGCTCGCGTTCGAGCCGTCCGGCGGTGGCGAGGTCGATCTCGCCGTCGGCGGAGACGACGAGGACGTCGTCGTTCCACCGGGTTCTCCGGACCTGCAACAAATGATCTTCGGACGGCCGTGGCTGGGGGATGGAAGCGCGGGCGACGGATCGGCCGGTGGATCCGTCGCGGCTTTCCCTCGACAACGAAATTCGGTCGGTCATGAGCTGGTCTCCCGGATGGCCGGGGACGAGACGGACAACGGGCAAGCCTGCACAACTGCTGCGCAAGTCAACGCGCCGCCGCGTCGCCCGATGAAAAGTTCTGGGGCCGCGGACATGCGGGTCGTTCGCGCGGGCTGGTGGACTCAACCTCACGTACCCGTAACCGTACGCCGCTCACCGTGTCTGGCAAGACGGCACCGGGTGAACACCGCATGATTCACGACGGCGCATGGTCACTCACGCAACGCCTTTTCCCAGGTCGGTGCCGCCTCGTGAGTGGTAATGACGGTTCTAACCGTCATTACCACTCACGAGTCCGGACGCCGTTTCGTGGCCTTCCTGGCGGCGAGCGAGCACAGGAACGCCGCCACGAAGCCGACCGCGGTGAGGGTGCCCGCCCAGACGGCACCGGTACTGGCCAGCAGATAGAGCTGGACCACGGCCGTGCACGCGTAGACGACCGCCAGACCCAGCCACAGCCGTTGCGTCATCATCTCCCGTCTCCGTTCCCCAGGTACCGGGTCCATCGCGGCGGGGCGGGCTCTGGTTACAGGGTGTTCGAAAGCGGCGTCTTCCTGGCGGAACGCCGGAGGCCGTCAGGCGGCACTCGCGGGGAAGACCTTGCCGGGGTTGAAGATGCCGTGCGGGTCGAGCGCCTGTTTGACCGCGCGATGCAGGCCGAGCACCGCCGGCCCGAGTTCGCGGGTGAGCCCGGCTTGTTTCAGCAGGCCGACGCCGTGCTCGCCGGTGACCGTGCCGCCGAGGTCGAGCGCGCCGGAGATGATGTCCTCGAAGGCCGCTTGCGCCGCTTTCCGGGCGTCCTCGTCGTCGGGTGGCGTCACCAGCAGCGGGTGCAGGTTGCCGTCGCCCACGTGCGCGACGTTGGCGATCACCACGTTGTGGCGCCGGGCGGCGGCGTCGATCCGCGCGAGCATCTCGGGGACGCGCCGCGTCGGCACGCAGACGTCCTCGGTGAGCACCGGTCCGAGCCGTTCGAGCGCCGGGTACGCCAGTCGCCGTGCGGCGAACAGCGCGTTGGCCTCGGTCTCGTCGGAGGACTGGGCGGCCCAGGTCGCCCCGGCGTTCTCGAAACATTCGAGCAGCACGGCGGCTTCGTGTTCGCCCAGCGCGCCGGGGGTGTCGGTGCGGCCGAGCAGGACGACGTTGGCGTCCGCGCTGAGCCCCATGTTCTTCCACGCGTCCACCGCCGCGAGACAGTGCCTGTCGACGAGTTCGAGTGCCGACGGGACCACCCCGCGCGCCGCCACCGCCGCCGCGGCTTCCCCGGCCGCGACCGTGGTGTCGAAGTAGCCGGCGACGGTCCGTTCCGCCGCCCGCGCGGGCCGCAGCCGGACGGTGATCTCGGTGATCACGCCGAGCGTGCCCTCGGAGCCGACCATCAGCCCGGCGAGGTCGTACCCCGCGACACCCTTCGCCGTGCGGCGGCCGAGCCGGACGAGTTCGCCGGTGCCGGTCACGACCTGCAGGCCGAGTACGTAGTCCCGGGTGACGCCGTATTTCACGCAGCAGACGCCGCCCGCGTTGGTCGCCACGTTGCCGCCGATCGTCGACCACGGCGAACTCGCCGGATCCGGCGGATACCAGAGCCCGCGTTCCGCGCAGGCGGCGCCGAGATCGTCGTTGACCACGCCGGGCTCGACGACCGCGATCCGCTCCAGTTCGTCGATCTCCTTGATCGCGGTGAGCTTGTCGGTGACCAGGACGACGCAGCCGTCGAGGGCGTTCGCGCCGCCCGAGAGACCGGTGCCCGCGCCGCGGGTGACGAGCGGGACGCGATGACGCAGGCAGAGCCGCACCACCGTCTGGACCTCTTCGGCGGTGTGCGGCCGGACCGCTACGAGGGGGAGGCCGTGAGGCGCCCACTCGGCTTCGTCGTGGGCGAAGCTCCGCAGGCCGTCCGGGTCGCGGACGAGCCGGTCCGGCGGCAGCCCGGCGGCCAGGTCATCGATCATCATGGCTCCCACGCTAGGTCTCGTGAGGGGCGATGAGGGTCAGAACCGTCATTACCACTCACGAGGACGAGCCGGCCGCCCGGAAGAAGTCCGCCAAACCGTCCCAGGCCTGGGCATCGCGCCGCCGGTCCCACCAGGTCCGGAACGGGGTGGACGCCATCGCGTGCCGGGTGTAGGACGTCATCACCGCGCGATAGACGTTCTCCGCCTGATCCCAGGTCAGCCGTTCCTTGCGCCACGCCAGCACGAGCCGCATCCGCAGGGGATCGTCCTTCAGCGGCCGGACGACCATCCCCGGCAGCTCGGGCGCGGTCGGTTCCACCAGCTGCACCGCCTGCCCGGCGGCGATCAGCTGCCGTCCGCCGCCGTTGGGGCATTCGAAGCGGATCCGCGGCGTGAACCCGGCGCGATGCGTCGCGGCGCGCAACGACGTCAGCGAGCCGTCTTCGGGGCCCGGGGGCCCGATCCACGCTTCGTCCGCGAGATCGGCCAGGTCGACTTCGGAGGCACCGGCGAGCCGGTGCCGGGCGGGAAGGCCGACGAAGACGGGCACCCACGAGAACAGCACCCGGTGCCCCAGATGCTTCGCCAGTGGTACTTCCTGGTCGTCCGACATGGCGATGACGGCGATGTCGAGGGTGGCGCGCGCCAGGCCCTGCGCCAGCACGGAACTGGACGGCTCCACGTACACGGTCACGTCGAGCCCCGGCAGCGCGTCGTCCAGCAGCTCGACGAACGCGGGCAGACAGTCCATTTGGGACGATCCGAGCCGGACCGGGCCGTCGCCCAGCGCGCCGAGGAGATCGCTTTCGAACCGGTCGAACTCGACGAGCAGGGTCAGCGCGCGGCGGAGCGTCTGCTCGCCGACCGGTGTCGGGGTCACGCCGGTGTGGCTGCGGACGAACAGCGGTGCGCCGATCTGCCGTTCGAGCCGCTGGAGCAGCGAGGTCAGCGACGGCTGGGACATGCCCAGCGCGGCGGCCGCCTGCGAGAGGCTGCCCGCTTCGGCGATCGCGCAGATCGCCCGGAGGTGCCGGATCTCCAGGGCCATAGCCGGAGTCTATCGCCGCCGGTCATTACGGCCGGGCCGTTTCCGGTGTGAAGGTACGGCCAGGACTCCGACTATCTGAAGGGGGAGCCGATGACCGGCGACCGAACCCGGCCGGATCTGCGCGCGCTGCTGGCCGCCAAGGGGTTCCGGAACTGGATCAGCGACGGCTGGGAGCCCGTCGACGACGTGGTGGAGGTGCCGCCGGGCACCGCCGAGGCCGCGGCCGCCCATCGCGGCAGGCTGTCGGCGGAACTGCCGGGGCAGCGGATCGCGCTCGCGGCGGGCCGTGCCGTGGTGCGCTCCAACGACACTTTCCACGGCTTCCGGGCCGACAGCGACTTCGTCTGGCTGACCGGCTGCCAGCGCGAAGGCGCGATCCTGGTGCTGACCCCGGCCGGGGACAGCCACCACGCCACGCTGTACGTCCCGCGCCCGGCGGAAGCGCACGAACCCGACTTCGTGGGCGACGCGGACACCAGCCCGTTGTGGGTCGGCTCCGCCGCCGGACCCGCCGCGTACGGCGAGGCGCTCGGCATCGAATGCCGTCCCCTGGAAGACCTTCCGCGTGGTTTGCGCGGGCGGAACCCGGGTGTGCTGACCGGTGCCGGCGTCGACCCCGTGCTCGACGGATTCGGCTTCGGCCACAGCGAACGCCTCCGGACGGTCCTCGCCGAGTTGCGCCGGATCAAGGACGACTGGGAGATCGGCCAGTTGCGCGACGCCGTCGACGCCACCGCCCTCGGGTTCGCCGACGTGCTGTCCGCCTTGCCCGAGGCCGTCCGCGGCGGCGGGGAACGCTGGCTGCAGGGCACCTTCGACCGGCGTGCCCGGACCGAGGGCACGGGCCCCGGCTACACCTCCATCGTCGCGGCCGGGCCGCACGCGCCGATCCTGCACTGGACGCGCTGCGACGGGCCGGTGACCGACGACAGCCTGTTGCTGCTCGACGCCGGAGTCGAGCTGGAGTCCTTGTACACGGCCGACATCACCCGGACCTTCCCTGTCGGCGGGGAGTTCACGACGGCGCAGCGCGATGTGTACGACCTCGTGCACAAGGCGCATCTCGCGGCGCTGGCCGAGGTCCGTCCCGGCCGGGACTACGGCGTTTTCCAGGCGACGGCGCTGCGGGTGCTCGCGGAGGGGTTGCACGACTGGGGTCTCCTCCCGGTCTCGGTGGAGGAAGCGCTGTCGCCGGACGGGCAGCAGCACCGGCGGTACATCGTCTGCGGTACCGGCCATTTCCTCGGGCTGGACGTCCACGACTGCGCGGCCGCGAGCCCCGGCGCCTACCGCGAGGGGACGCTCGCCGAAGGCATGGCGCTCGCGGTGGAGCCGGGTCTGTACTTCCACGCCGTCGACCGCACCGTGCCGCCCGAACTCCGCGGCCTCGGCATCCGGATCGAGGACAACGTCGTGGTCACCGGATCCGGCCACGAGCTGCTTTCCGGCGGGTTCCCCTCGACCGCCGACGAGGTCACCGCCTGGGTCCGGGCGGCCAGGGGCTGAGTTCGTCAGGGCGGGCCGCGTGCCTCGTGAGTGGTAATGACGGTTAGAACCGTCATTACCACTCACGAGGCTTCTTGACCGGACCGCCGTCGCGGCGAAAGGCGTGTCATGATGTTCGCGAACTCGATCGGCAAAGCGAACGATTCACCCGCCGATCGTACGGTTTGACGAACGCAGGGGAGAAGCGGTGGAGGACGAGGCGCCTTCGATCCGGGACATGCTCGCGGTCAACCTTCGCGCGGCGAGGTCGGCGAGGGGGCTTTCGCTGTCGGAGCTGGCCCGGCGGTCGGGTATCGGCAAGGCGACGCTGTCGCAGCTGGAGTCCGGCGGCGGCAATCCGACCATCGAGACCGTGTTCAGTCTCTCCAGGGTGCTGGAGGTGGCGATCTCCGATCTGCTCGACCACCGGGCCGGCGGCGCGCTCACCGTGGTGCGCGGGGCCGACGTCGAAGTGCTCCGCGGCGAAGGGGTGGATCTCCGGCCGCTGCGCCGGATCGAAACCGGTGACGGCGTCTTCGAGGTGTACGACCAGGTGGTGCGCGGGGACGCGCCGCAGCGTTCGCAGGGCCACGTCGGGATCGAGCACACCATCGTGCAGTCGGGCTCGTTGCGGGTCGAGGTGGCGGGCCGGACCGTCGACGTCGGCCCGGGCGATTACGTCGCCTTCGACGCCCGTGAGCCGCATCGCTACACCGCTCCGGAGGGGCCGGTGCATTCGGTCCTGCTGCTGCAATACCGCGCGGACGAGCGGCTCGACGGCAAGCCACATCCCGTGCTGAAGAGCTGACCGGGGCCGGGTATTGACACCCTTCCGGGGTGGAACCTACGCTCCGATCGTTCGCTTTACCGAACGGCGGAGGGTCGATGAACCGAACGCGTGTGGTCGTCCTCGGGGCGGGCATCATCGGCGCCGCGTGTGCCCGTGAGCTGAGCCGGGCGGGCTTCGACGTCGTCGTCGTGGATCGTGGCCACCCCGCGGGCGGGACCACGTCGCACGGGGAGGGCAACGTCCTCGTCTCGGACAAGGGACCCGGCGCCGAACTCGAACTCGCCAAGCTTTCGGCCCTTCTGTGGCCGCGAGTCGTCGCCGAGATCGCCGACGAGGACGCGTCGGCCGCGTCGGCGATCGAATACGACCCCAAGGGCGGCATCGTGGTCGCCACCACCGGCGAGGGTACCGGCGCCCTCGCCGCGTTCGCCGAGGCGCAGGCCGCTGCCGGAATCCGCGCGGAACCGTTGTCGCCCAAGGAACTCGCGATCGCGGAACCCGCGCTGACCCGGGCGGTGACCGCCGCCTTCCACTATCCGGAGGACGCCCAGGTCCAGCCCGCGGGCGCGGCTCTGGCGCTGCTGGGTTCCGCGCTGCGCCACGGCGCCCGGCTGCGCGCCGGGACCGAGGTCGTCGGCGCGATCGTCCGGAATGGACGGATCACCGGTGTCCGGGTGCCGGGCGGGAGGATCGAGGCCGACGTCGTCGTCAACGCCGCGGGCCCGTGGGCCGGGCAGGTGTCCGCGCGGCTCGGTGCCCCGATCGCGGTCCGCCCCCGCCGGGGCGAGGTACTGGTGACCACCCCGATGCCCGGCGTCGTCCGGCACAAGGTCTACGACGCCGATTACGTCGGCGCGGTCGGCGCGGATTCCGGTGACCTGCAAACTTCCGCTGTCGTCGAGTCGACCTGGGCCGGCACCGTGCTGATCGGTTCGTCGCGCCGCCGGGTGGGCTTCGACGACGCCATCCGCCCCGAGGTGCTCAGTGCCATCGCCGTCAAGGCGCTGCGGCTGTTCCCGGCGCTCGCCGACGTCGCGGTGATGCGGGCTTACGGCGGTTTCCGGCCCTATGTGGACGATCACCTCCCGGTCCTCGGCGAGGATCCGCGGTTGGCGAACCTGTGGCACGCCACCGGACACGAAGGCGCCGGTATCGGACTGAGCGTCGGCACCGCGCGGCTGTTGCGCGAACTGCTCACCGGGACCGAGCCAGCCATGGAAGTCGAAGAGTTCACTGTGGACCGTCCGGCGGTACTGGCGGAGGTGGCGGCATGAGCGGCAGGCCGGTCCGGATCACCGTCGACGGCGAACCGGTGGCCGGGATCGCGGGCCAGAGTGTGGCGGGCGTGCTGCTCGCCGCGGGTCGGAACTCCTGGCGCACCACCCGTTCCGGCGCGCCCCGCGGCGTGTTCTGCGGTATCGGCGTCTGTTTCGACTGCCTGCTCACGGTCAACGACGTGCCCGACGTCCGCGCGTGCCTTCGCCAGGCCGCCGACGGCGACGAGATCCGCACCCAGACCCGGGAGGAGAGGGTTTGAGCAGGCAGGTGGTGATCGTCGGTGCCGGACCGGCCGGGCTGGCGGCGGCCGAGCACGCGCTGCGGGCGGGCGCCCGGGTCACGGTGCTGGACCAGGCGGACACGCCCGGCGGCCAATACCACCGCATGCCGCCCGAGGCCTACCAGGCGCGGAACTCCGGCCGGGCGGGCTTCGAGCGGCGCCGTCGTCTGCTGGCGCATCCGCGTTGCCGGTGGTGGCCCGGTTCCACCGTGTGGGCGTTCGATCACGCGGAGAACCGTGTTCATGTCCTCAGAGGACAGTCCGACGGCGGTGGACGACGGCGGCTGACCCTGGTGCCCGACGCGCTGATCCTGGCGACCGGCGCGCATGACCGCACCCTGCCGTTCCCCGGCTGGGAACTGCCCGGCGTGTACACCGCGGGCGCGGCGCAGGCACTGGCCAAGGGGGAGCGGGTCGCGATCGGCAAGCGCGTGCTCGTGGCCGGGGCCGGACCGTTCCTGCTGCCGGTCGCGGACTCGCTGCTGGGCGTCGGGGCGGAGGTGGTCGCCGTGCTGGAGGCCAACCCGTTCGCCACCGTCCGAAAAGGATGGTCGGCTCGTCCGTGGCGGCTGGCAGCGCATACCGGCAAAGCGGGCGAGCTGGCCCGCTACGCCGTCACTCTCGCCCGCCACCGCGTTCCGTACCGGCCGGGCCGGGCCGTGATCGAAGCACGCGGCGCCGGCAAGGTCCGCGAGGTCGTGACCGCCGGGGTGCGTGCGGACTGGTCGCTCGTTCCCGGCACCGAGCGGGTGTACGAGGTCGACGCGGTCTGTGTCGGGCACGGATTCGTCCCGCGGCCCGAACTGGCCGTCGCGGCGGGCTGCGTCCTCGACGGTGGCTTCGTCCGGGTCGACGGCGAACAACGGACCACAGTGGACGGTGTCTTCGCCGCGGGCGAGATCACCGGCATCGGCGGAGCGGGCACCGCCGCCGCCGAAGGTGCGGTGGCCGGATGCGCTGCCGCGGGCGGGACTCCGTCGCGGGCCCTGCTCCGCACCCGAGACCGGGCGCTGGCCTTCGCCGAACGGCTCGCCGCCGCGCATCCGATCGGCCCGGCCTGGCCCGGCTGGCTGCGTGCGGACACGATCGTCTGCCGCTGCGAGGAAACCACGTACGGCGAACTGACCCGCGCCGCCCGCGACCCCGCCTGTCCGGGCCCGCACGCGCTGAAGCTCGGCACCCGTGCCGGGCTCGGTCCGTGCCAGGGCCGGATGTGCGGCCCCGCCGTGGCCGAACTCTGTGGCGGTGCCGAACGGCATCACCGCCCGATCGCGCAGCCCATCCGGCTGGGCGAACTCGCCTCCCGACCCGAAGGAGAACCTGAATGAGCACCCCGGACCTCGGTGGCGTCGTCGTCGCGACCGCTCTCCCGTACCGGGCGGACGCGTCGGCGCCCGCCGGGCTGGCCGTGGACTACGACGCCTACGCCGCGCACTGCCGGTGGCTGATCGACAACGGCTGCCGGGGCGTCGGCCCGAACGGCTCCCTCGGCGAGTACTCCTCGCTCACCGACGACGAACGCCGCCGGGTCGCCCGCACCGCGATCGAAACCGTCGGCGCGGACGGGATCGTCGTCGTCGGCGTGCACGGACCCGGGTCGCATCAGGCCAGGCACTGGGCCGAGATCGCGGCTGAGGGCGGCGCCCACGGCCTGCTCTGCCTGCCGCCCACGATGTACCGTGCCAACCGCGGCGAGGTGCTCGCCCACTTCGAGGCGGTGGCCTCGGTCGGCCTGCCGGTGATGGTCTACAACAACCCCATCGACACCAAGGTCGACCTCACACCGGGCCTTCTCGCCGAGATCGCGGCGATCGACAACGTGGTGGCGGTCAAGGAGTTCTCCGGCGATGTCCGGCGGGTGCTGGAGATCCGCGAGCGGGCGCCGGGCCTCGACGTGATCAGCGGCGCCGACGACGTCGTACTGGAAAGCCTGCTGATGGGCGCGACGGGCTGGTTCGCCGGTTTCCCCAACGTGTTCCCCGCCGAATCCGTGCGCCTGTTCGAACTGGCGACGTCCGGCAAGCTCGAAGAGGCCAGGGCGCTCTACGAGCCGTTGGTGGCCGCGTTCCGGTGGGACTCGCGCACCGAATTCGTCCAGGCGATCAAGCTCGGCATGGATCTCGTGGGCCGCTACGGCGGGCCGTGCCGTCCGCCGCGCGGGCCGCTGACCGGCGGGCATCAGGAACAGGTCCGTGCCGACATGGGCCGCGCGCTGGCCTCGCTGGGGGTGAAGTAGGTGCAGTCGATCCGCTCGATCACCGCGGTCGACTCGCATACCGAGGGGATGCCGACCCGGGTGGTGACCGGCGGGGTCGGCCTCATTCCCGGCGCCACCATGGCCGAACGCCGCCGGTATTTCATGGAGCACCTGGATCATCTGCGGCGGTTCCTGATGAACGAGCCGCGCGGCCATTCCGCGATGAGCGGCGCGATCCTGCAGCCGCCGTCGCGCGACGACGCCGACTGGGGCGTGGTGTACATCGAGGTGTCGGGCTGCCTGCCGATGTGCGGGCACGGCACGATCGGGGTGGCGACTGTGCTGGTGGAGACCGGCATGGTCGAGGTGACCGAGCCGAAGACCGTGGTCCGCCTGGACACCCCGGCCGGGCTCGTGCACGCCGAGGTCGAGGTCCGGGACGGGCGCGCGGAACGGGTCAGGCTCCGCAACGTCGCGTCCTTCCTGGCCGAGCGCGACGCGGTCGTCGAGGTGCCGGGATTCGGGAAGGTGCGCTACGACCTGGCCTACGGCGGGAACTTCTACGCCATCCTCGAACTGTCCCAAGTGGACATCCCGTTCGAGCGGACCGAAAAGGACCGGATCCTCGCCGCGGGGCTGGACATCATGGCGGCGATCAACGACCAGCGCCCGCCGGAACATCCGGCCGATCCGCTGATCGGCGGCTGCAAACACGTCCAGTTCCTCGCCCCGGGGTCGGACGCCCGCGCTTCGCGCAACGCCATGGCGATCCATCCGGGCTGGTTCGACCGGTCGCCCTGCGGCACCGGTACCTCGGCCCGGATGGCGCAGCTGCACGCCCGCGGTGAGCTGCCGCTGCACACGCCGTTCGAGAACAGCTCGTTCATCGGCACCACCTTCACCGGCGAGCTGGTGGCCGAGACCACCGTCGGCGGCGTTCCGGCGGTGGTGCCGGAGTTCTCGGGGCGCGCCTGGATCACCGGCAACGCCACCTACCTGCTCGACCCGGACGATCCGTTCCCCGAGGGTTTCGTCCTTTGACCCCGCGTTTCGTCCTCTGGTTGCGGTAGTTGCGGGCGCAAGCATCGCAACCAGAGGACGAAACGCGTCAGGGGGAGACCACCGTCCCGCCCTGGACGACGTACCGGAACGCCGTCGGCTCGGCCAGGACGCCGATGTCCTCCAGCGGGTCGCGGTCCACGACGAGCAGATCCGCGTGCGCGCCGGGGGCGAGCGTGCCGATCTCGCCGGTCAGGTTCAGCAGATCCGCGGCGGTCGACGTCGCCGACCGGATGACGTCCAGGGCGGGCTGCACCTCGCCGCGCAGGCGGAATTCGTGGTTCTGGTGCCGGTGCATCCCGCCGAGGAGATCGCTGCCGTACACCAGTTTCACCCCGCCCCGCGCGGCGCGTTCCAGCGCGGCCATACCCGCGCCGAGCACCTCGTCCACCTTGCGCCAGCTGGATTCCGGCAGCCCGTGCTCGCGCCCCTCCTCCTTCAACGCCCAGTACGTGACCAGGGTGGGCACGAGATACGCGTCGTGGCGGAGGAACAGCTCGACACTCAGGTCGTCGATCAGGTTGCCGTGCTCGATCGACCGCACGCCCAGCTCCAGCGCCCTGTTCACGGCGCGGGCGGTGTAGGCGTGCGCCGCGACATAGCGGTTGGCCGACTCCGCCTCCTCGACGATCGCGCGCAGTTCGTCGGCGGAGTACTGCGTCGAGTCGATCCGGTCGGTGGGGGAGGCGACGCCGCCGGAGGCCATCACCTTGATGTGGTGCGCCCCCTTGCGGAGTTCGTCGCGCGCCGCCGCACGGACCGCGTCGACTCCGTCGGCCACCCGGCCGAGGCCCGCGCAGCACGGATGGTCGTCGCTGGCGTTGGCGCCGCGGGTCCGGCTGTCGCCGTGCCCGCCGGTCTGGCTGAGCGCGCGCCCGCAGAACAGCAGCCGCGGCCCCCGGAACAGCCCCTCGGCCTGCGCGTCGGCGAGGCCGTAGTCGGCACCGGAGGCATCGCGGACCGTGGTGAAGCCCCGGTCCAGCATCCGGCTCATGGTGCGGGCGCTGTGCGCGGCCACATAGGACGGTGACGACGCCGGGAGCGACCCCAGATCCGCGGTCGACGCGGTCACGTGGACGTGGGCGTCGATGAGGCCGGGCAGGACGAACGCGCCCCGCAGGTCCAGCGTCCGGACGTCGCCGGCGGTGAGCCCCGTCCCGACCTCGACGACGCGGCCGTCCTCGCACCGGAGGTCCCCCTCGGTGTACTCGCCCGTGACCGGGTCGAGCAGGCGGGCGTCGCGCAGCAGCAGTGAGCCGGTCATCGGGTCTCCAGGAGTTCGCGCAGGGCCGGGACGGCCAACGGTGCCAGGGATCGGGCCGCTTCGACGGAAGCGTCGTCGTAGCTGCCTTCGGCGTCGAGGATGTTGAGGACGCCGAGGGTGCGGCCGTCGTCCACCACCGGCACGTTGATCACCGCGCCGCAGCCCAGCCGGTCGATGAGTTCGTGGTCGGCGAAGATCTCCCGCACCGCCGCGCTGTCCGGGCCGAAGTAGGGTTCCTGTCCGGTGATGCACCGGTCCAGCCAGCCCGCGGCCACCTCGACGGTCTTCTCGCCGCCCACCGGGTACTCCGCCGGGTGGCTGCTGTGCACCCGGCGCAGCGCCTGCCGTTCGGGCACCCACGCCAGCACGGTGAACAAGCGCACGCCGATGGTGGCGCGGGTCTTGTCCTCCACAGTGGACAGTGACACGGTCACTTGGTCATCTCCTTCGCGGTCTTCACGGGCGCGCCGTGTTCGGTGAGTTCTTCCAGTGAGCGGCCGGCGGTGGACAGGCCGAACACGACCACGCACACCACCCCGGCCGCCAGGACGGCGGTGGTGAGGCCGAAGACACCGGCGAACCCGAGGCTCGCGGCGGACAGGCCGATGATCGTCGGGGCCAGGATGCTGCCGACCCGGCCGAACGCGCTGGACAGCCCGGTCCCGCTGGCGCGGATCCAGGTCGGGAACACCTCGGGGGTGTAGGAGTACACGCCGGCGTAGGTGCCGTTGAGGAAGAACGACAGCACCGCTCCGGCGAGGGTGATCGACCACGGCGCGTCCATCTGGCTCAGCCAGAACGCGCTTACCGCCGAACCCGCCAGGTACAGCGCGATGGTGTGCTTGCGGTCGAGCCGTTCGGAGAGCCAGGCGGCGGAGAAGTATCCGGGGATCTGCGCCAGGTAGATGATGATCGAGAACTCGAAGCTCTTGGTCACCGTGATCCCCCGCTCGACGAGCAGCGTCGGGATCCAGGAGAAGAAACCGTAGTAGGAGAAGGTGATCACGAACCAGACGGTCCAGATCACCGCGGTACGGCGGGCCATCGCCGGGCTCCAGAGGAACTTGAGCGCGCTGAGGAGGTTGACCTTGGGCGTCTCCGTCGCGGGCTGGGCGTCGGTCTCGGCGACCGCCGGAAGTGCTTGTCCCGTCGCCTTTTCGACGTCCCGCTCAAGCTTGGAGACGATCTTCTCGGCCTCCGCGTGCCGCCCGTTGGCGACGAGGAACCTCGGTGACTCCGGCAGGGACCGGCGCCACCACAGCAGCATCACGATCGGCAGCGCGGTGATCAGCTGGGCGACCCGCCAGCCCTCCGGCACGGTGGGGACGACGAACCGCCCGAGCAGCGCGGCGGCCACGAACCCGAAGGAGAAGAACCCGGCGAGCGCGCCGACGAACCAGCCGCGCCGCTTGGCGGGCACGAACTCGGACAGGAACGGCGCGATGATCGCGCTTTCGGCGCCCGCGCCCGCTCCGGCCAGCACCCGGGCGCCCAGGAAGACCTCGTAGTCGGGGGAGAAGGCGGCGAGCACCGAGAACACCGCGTAGAAGGCCAGCGCGTACATCATGACCTTCTTGCGGCCGATGCGGTCGCCCAGCAGGCCGGCGGCGATCGCGCCGAAGAGGAAACCGAACGGCGTCGCGGAACCGATCAGCCCGAGCTGCCCGTTGTCGAGGCCCCAGGCCGCTTTCGCGCTCGGCAGGAGGAAGGCGACCACGGCGGAGTCCATCCCGTCGAAGGTGTAGCCGAGTCCGCCGATGAGCAGGAGTTTGTAGTGGGGACGGCTCAACGGGAGCCGGTCCAGCCTGGCCAGAAGCGTCATGGGGAACGCCTTCCGTGGTTCGGGCGACGAGGAGTGCGGACAACGTATACTGCGTTTCGTCAAAACTGCAATGCTTGTTGCAAGTGGTTCTCCGGGCACGATGCGTTACCGTGACGCGATCGAGGGAGGGTGTGCGTGACAGAGACGGCGGCCGACGACGGTTTCGAGGCGTGGCTTCGGGAACGGACACCGGAACGCGGGCTGCGGCCGAAATCGGCGGCCGTGCTCGAAGTGCTGGTCTCCCAGCCTCGCCGGGCGTCGTTCGGCTCGACGGCCGAGCTCGCGCAGCTCGCCGGGGTCAACGTCGCCACCGTGACCCGGACCGCGCAGGCGCTGGGGTTCGCCGGGTGGCCCGCGCTGCAACAGGAACTGCGCGCGCGGTACCTGTCGTCGCTGAGCGCGCCGCAGGTCGCCGAGGAACACCGTGACGTCGATTCGCCGGGCTCGGCGTCGCTGCGCCGGGACCTCGACAGCCTCGCTCTGCTCAACCGGCGGTTCGACGAGGACGAGATCCGCAACGTCGCCGAGGCCGTCGCCGCCGCGCGCCGCACGGTCGTCATCGCCGACGGCAGCTACGCCGCCGTCGGGATCGCCTTCGCGCACAACGCGCGGCTCGCCGGTTACGACGTCCACGCCATCACCGCGGGCGACGCCGAACTCGCCAACGCCACGGCGAAACTCACCGATGAGGACGTGCTCATCGCGATCAGTTTCTGGCGGCTGTACGAAAGTACGGTGCTCGCCGCGAACGAGGCCAAGGCCAGGGGGGCCCGCGCCTTCGCCATCACCGACGCGGCCAGCCCTGCGCTCGCGGGGGCCGTGGAGCAGGTGCTGATGGTGCCTGCCGAGGGGGTCACCTTCTTCCCGTCGCTGACCGCGGGAATGAGCCTGGTGCAGGCCATCGTCGCGCAACTGGCCGCCGTCGACCCGGTCCGGACCGGTGAATCCATCGAGGCGGCCGAAGCGATGTGGTCGCGGTTCGATCTGCTGCACCGCCGTCCCGGGTCGGCCGAAAGGCCGGTGCCGAAAAGGCCGACCGGTCGAGGTGTACCCGCCGGATGACCGATCCGCCGCACCCCACCGGGGAGCGATCCTGGTTCCAGGCCGCCGGAACAGACGGCGCCAGGAACGAGGAGGCCGCAATGACGATCATCGAGACCCTGGGTGCTTACGCCGGGTTCGCCCTTCTGGTGCTGATGGCGGTGACCCCGCTGCTGGTCGAACTCGATCAGCGCTTCCCGGCTGTCCGCCGGGCGAAGGTGGCCGAACGGGAACACCGGATGCCCGCCGGCAGCCTCGCTTCGGCGTGACGCAGAGCACAGAGTGCGCGTGTGACTACCTCACGTGAGTGATTCCCGCTCCACCGATTCGTAACTTTGTGTCGCGTTATGAAACGCTGAGTGACGTGACCGCGGATCTCTGCTCCAGCTCCCATCCCGCCGACGCCTTCGCGGAATTCCGCCGCAACGTCGACGAACTGACCCAGGCGTTCATCGACGCCTGCCGTCAAGGCCGCAGTCCCGGCGACGCCACCCTCGACCTGTTGCAGCGTGTCCACCGGGAAGACCGCAACTGGGTCGTCGTCCATCTGACCTTCGCCATCGCCGCGCTCGCCCATCAGCGCGCCCTCGCCCCGGCCGACGCCGTCACCCGGCCAGGTGGCGTGACGGGTGCCCCGGAGCGAGCGTTGTTAGCTTCCGCGAGTGACTGATCCGACCGTCTCCGCGGTCATCGCGGTGTTCGCGGGTTTCGTGCTCGCGGGCCTCCTGGCCATCCCGTACATCGCGGCGAGTTACCGGCGCCGCGGCGAACTCGGGCTCTGGCGGGTCCTTCTGGTGTTCGGCTTCCTGGTCTACGCCATGTCCTTGTGGACGTACACCCTGCTGCCCATCCCGCGGATGACGGCGACGTGGTGCGCTGAGCACGCGGCGAGTCATCTGCAGCTGCGCCCCTTCCAGTTCCTCGCCGACATCCGCCGCGAGCAGGTCGGCGGCGGCCTGCGGGCGTTCCTGCGCAACCCCGCGGTCCAGCAGGCGGTGTTCAACGTCGCCCTGTTCGTGCCGCTGGGGATGTTCGCGCGGCACCTCTTCCGGCGGGGTTTCCCGGCCACCGTCGCGATCGGGTTCGCCGTCTCGCTGTTCATCGAGTGCACCCAGCTGACCGGGGTCTGGTTCCTGTTCGACTGCCCGTACCGGCTGGCCGACGTCGACGACCTGCTGACCAACACCCTCGGTGCCGCGGTCGGCTTCGGGCTCGCCCCCTTGCTGCGCCTGCTGCCGGGGAACGAGCCGTCCGCGCCGCCGGGGATCCCGCGACCGGTCACCGCGCGCCGTCGTCTGCTCGGGATGGCCGTCGACGTCGTCTCGGTCGTCCTGCTCGGCACCACCATCGGGATCGTGACGACGGTGCTGGTGGGCGAACCGGGCACCGTGGTCACCGCACTGGTCGGCACCCTGTTGCCCGCGGTGCTCCTGCTGTTCGCCGTCCCGCTCGCGGGCGACGGCGCCAGCTTCGGCCAGCGGGTCGTGTTGTTGCGTCCCGTCGGGCCATCCGGCGGGAAGCCCGCCGGGTGGCGGATGATCGTGCGTTTCCTCGCCGGCTCCGGCGGCTATTTCACCTTGCTCACCCTGGCTTCCACGGTCAACGGCGGATTCGAGCCGCTGGCGAACCTGCTGTTCTTCGCCAGCGGCGTCCTCGCGATCCGGCCTCAAGACCACCAGGGACTGTCCGGTCTCCTCGCGGGCTTGCGGGTGGTCGACGCACGGTCGATCGGCACCTCAGACCAGCCGGCCGCCCCCGTCGACGTGCACGGTGCTCCCGGTCAGGAAGGGATTGGCCAGCGTCAGTAGCGCGGCCGAGGCGATATCGGCGGGCCGCCCGACCCGGCGGGCGGGATTACGCGCGGCGGTGTCGGCGAAGAAGGCGTCCCGGTCCGCTCCGAGCCGGTCCCACGATCCGGAGTCGACGATGCCCGGCGACAGCGCGTTGACCCGCACCGGCGCGAGTTCCACGGCGAGCGCTTCGGCGAGGTGACCGACGGCGCCGTTCGTCGTGGCCATCACGGAGAGGCCGGGCGCCGGCCGCCAGGCCGCGAAGCCGGAGAACAGCAGGATCGAACCGCCGTCGCGGGCGGCGGGCGCGAAATGCTTCGCGAGCAGCAGCGGCCCGATCACCTTGGCGTCGAAGGCGCTGGTGATCGCTTCCCGTGCCAACGCGGTCACCGGGCCGTTGGCGTGGTTCGCGGCCAGTGACACCAGGTGATCCCAGGAACCGACCTGCGCGGCGAGCGCGCGGATCGAGTCCTCGTCGCCCAGGTCGACCCGGGCGGTGGTCACCCCCGACAGGTCGAGGGTGCGCGGTTCGCGCCCTGCCAGCACCACGGTGGCGCCCGCCTCGGCCGCGTCGGCGGCCAGCCGCCTGGCGATGCCCGAGCCGCCGCCGATGATGACCATCTTCTTGTCCCGCATCGTGAATGTCATATCCACGTCAGCGCGGCGGGGGCCGCGAACAATCCCGTCGCGATATGAAGGTTTTCGCGTCTACCGATAGATTTGGCGAATGCCTACGTTGCGCTCGCTCGAGTGCCTGGTCGCCGTCCTCGACGCCGGTTCGGTGACGGAAGCGGCCGCTCGGCTGCATCTGTCGCAGCCCGCGTTGTCGCATCAGCTGGCCGCGCTGGAGAAGGAGATCGGGACGCCGTTGCTCGAACGGCTTCCGCGCGGGGTCCGCCCCACCACCGCCGGACGCGCGGTCGCCGCGGACGCGCGCGCCGCGCTCGCCGCCGCGGACCGGGTCGTGGCCACCGGCCGGGCGGTGGCGGACGGGTCCGACGGACTGTTGCGCGTCGCGTGTGCCGAGTCGATGACCGTCGCCCTCCTCGCGCCGGTGCTCCGGGTCTGGCGGCGGCGCCGTCCCGCGCTGGGGATCGCGCTCACCGAACTGTCCAGTGCCGACGAGCTCGCCGGGCTGGTCGAATCCGGGCTGGCCGATCTCGCGATCTGCCCCCGGCCGACCCGCTGGACCGGGCCCGCCGAGCTGATCGGCCGGGAGGAGATCGTCGTCGCGGCGGCGAAGAACCACGAGCTGCCCGGCGAGGTCCCCTTCGCGCGCCTCGCCGCCGAACCGGTCGTGCATTACCACCCGGACAACGGTTTGAGCGGCTGGCTCGACGCGGTCGCGGCCGAACACGGCGTCACGCTGAGCGCGACCACCCGCACCCGCAGTACCACCACCGCCGCCCAGCTCGCCGCCGCGGGCCTCGGCGTCGCGCTCGTCCCGGCCACCGCGTTGTCCGGGTCGTTCCCCGGAAGCCTGCGGCGGCTCGACCCGCCGCTGAGCCGCGACGTCGTCCTCCTCACCCTCACCCCGAACGATCCACTCGTCCATCGCTTCGGCGCCGATCTCCTTCGCCGGGGGATCCCTGTGCCGTCCGCAGTGGCCGCTTCGTCGTGAGGCCCGCCATGACCCGATCGGGTCTATCCCGCCGTTCGCGCGAGTCATTCCGGCCGGTCGCGGGCACCGGCGGGAACACTCCCCGCGGTGGACGTGGAGTCGATGGATGACGTGGCCGACTGCCTGCTCTCGGTGGCGTGGAACCTTTTCCCGCTGATGGGCAGGCCGCCCGCGCGGCCGGGGAACCGGCCCGAGGAGATCCGGTCCTTCCTCGTCGACGCCTGCCACGACGCCGGGATGCGTGCCCGTGAATGGGCGGCCGCGCGCGGAGCGGGGTCCGAACAGGACCGCCGTCCCTTCCTGCGGCTCGCCGAGGTCGCGGTGGACACGGATCTGTTCCTGAGCATGGTTTCCGGCACGCTGGTCGCCGACGACGAGCGGGTCCGCCGTCGGTGGGCCGAGATCGAGGTGCTGGTCCGCGAGGCCTGTGACCTCGCCGGGGAGGTCACGGAGTTCCTCGGCAGGCAGACCGCGGCCTCCTGCCCGTGACGGCGGGGCGGCCGGGCATTCGGCCGCCCCGCCGGGGGATCAGTCCTTTTCGAGCGTCAGGTCGTAGCGGTTCAGCACCTCCTTGACGGGCTGGAAGAAGGTGGTGCCGCCGTCCTGGCAGTCACCCGAACCGCCCGAAGTCATTCCCTGTGCCTGCACCAGCTTCGTGCCGGAACCCGCGGTGGGGCGGCTGACGAACGAACCGCCGGAGTCGCCCGGTTCGGCGCAGGCGTCGGTCTGGGTGAGGCCCTTGACGATGTTCCCGTTGCCGTAGTTCACGGTCTGGTCCAGGGCTTCGACCCGCCCGCACTGCCAGTGGGTGGTGATCCCGGACCGGCAGATCCGGCCACCGACCCCGACCACGTCGGCGCCTTCGATCCGCACGTCCGAACCGTCCCCGTACCGGTCGACGCGGGGCGGGGTCGAGACGTCCGAATGCGTCACCTTGACGGTCCCGTAGTCGTTGCCGGGGAAGGACGATCTCGCGACGTTGCCGATCGTTCCGCCGACGCCGCGTACCGTGCCGCCGAGTTCGGTGCAGTGTCCCGCGGTGATCACGTAGTGGTCGTCATCGTCGTAGGCGTTGAACCCGACGGAACAGGCGCCGCCGTTGAAGTAGAGACCCTGCCCGCCGATCACCGCCCACAGCGGCCGTGGCGCGCTCTTCACGTGGTCCACCCGGACCGGGACCCCGGCGGCCGCCGCCCAGGCCCGCCCGGCGGGGTCGCCGCCCACCACGTTGACCACGACCTCGTTCGCGGGCGTGTCGACGTACCAGCCGGCGACCGAAGCGGGCAGGTCACCGGTTCTACCGTCCAATATGGACTGGATGCGCTTCAGTTCGGCGACGCTGTGCCGCATCACCTTCGGCACCGCGCCCGCGGCGCGGATCCGGGCGGAACCGCCCGCGTCCGTAGTGCCGACGACCAGCGTGCCGGTCGTCGTGTCCAGCCAGGAGCCGGCGAACGAGGCGCCGAGCGAGCCACCGAGGTGCTCTCGTGCGGCGGCCAGCGCGGCCGTGCCCGCCGCTTCGTTCAGCGCCGGTGCCGCGGCCGAGGCCGGTGCCGCGAAGGCGGTGACGGCCGCGGCGGCGCCGACCAGGGCGGTCATGATGCGCAAGGGACGTCGGATCACGAAAACCTCCATGGATTGCGGAATTCGGTGCGGGATGTGTACTGGAGAGGTGCTCCTCATTCGACGTTACGACAAAGGGATACCCGCCGATTCCGCCATTGGAGTAGCGCCGACGATTCGCCTTTCCGGCTCAGTGGCGGCGGCGTTCTCGGGAATTGCTCACTCTTGTGAGTGGAGGTTGCCCGATTTACCGTCCCCGATTCGTCGATCGAAACACGACACTCCGCGACACTCGTACGGCCATTCGGGAAACCCGGGTTCGCCGGAGAAAAGAGTGGATCACCTGATGGTGTCCCCGTCGAACCCGTTCGTCCGAATCGGTCACGATCCAGGGACGGGCTGAAGGGGCCCTTCACCGCATCTGACGCGGTGAAGGGCGCTTTCCCCGCGTCGCATGCGAGGAAAGCGCCCTTCAGCCCTCCTTTCAAGGGCCCGCCACGGACTGGGGTACCAGTGCCGTGCCGAGGGAGCGGGCGGTGTGGGCGACGGCCTCGGTCAGCGCGGTGGACGAGCGAGGCGCGGCGGCCGCGATCGAACCGACCGTCTCGCCGGGCGGCACTCTGATGGGCGCTTCGGTGACGACGAGACCGTGCGCGGCCTGCCAGCCAGGGGAGAAGCGGCCGATGTGCTGCGGCACGGTGGATCCGGGCCGCAGAAGGAGTTCGTGCTCCGGACGGGTGAGACTGGCCGCGGCGATGAGGATATGACCGTCACAGGGCACCGCGAGGACCGAACTCGCACGCGTGGCCGCGGCCAGCCGCGGAAGGCGGTTGCCGGCGAGTTCCAGCAGCCGCGGGTAGGGCTGCCACGATTGGCCGAGCCGGAATGCGCGCACGCCGACGCGATAGCGGTTCTCGCTGCGGTGGACAACCTCCAGCTCGGTCAATTGCTCGAGTAGCCGGTGTGCCGTCGATTTAGGTAATGAGCAGGAATTCGCCAGCTGGGTCAATCCTGCTTCACCTTGATGTCGTACCAAGGCATCCAATAGGGTGAAGGCGCCTTCGAGTACGCTTCTCGGTCTTTTCCTGGTGTCCATTGAAATCCCCTCGCACGGTCCACTGGACGGAACCCTTGCTGACAATGGCGGGTTTTCGGTGCCAGACTGCGGGCCTCCCGGTTCTTATCCTCGGTCAAGACGGCCGAACTGGGAAGAGTGCGTCCATCGAACGGAAAGGTTCCGGCAAATGCGAAGAACCATTCGGCTGGGGACGGCGATGGCGGGCCTGCTCGCGGGTCTGATCGTCATGCCGCCGGTCGCGAACGCGGACGACGGTGACGTCGGGATCACCGCCTCGCCCGCGTCGCAGAAACCCGCTGCGGACTTCGACGGCGACGGTTTCGCCGACAAGGCGGTGTGGCGCCCGGGCAACGGCGTCTGGTACGTGATCCGCAGCAGCAACGGCAGTGTGGTCACGCAGCAATGGGGTGTCTCGGGTGACGTACCGGTGGCCGCGGACTACGACGGCGACCACCGGGCGGACTTCGCCGTGTGGCGTCCGAGCAACGGCGTCTGGTACATCATCCAGAGCAGCACCGGCGCGGTGGTGACCCAGCAGTGGGGGACGCCCGGCGACGTTCCGCTGACCGGCGATTTCAACGGCGACGGCCGCTCGGATTTCACCGTGTGGCGCCCGTCCAACGGGACCTGGTACGTGCTCGGAATCGCCACTGTGCAGTGGGGTACGGCCGGCGACGTGCCGGTGGCGGGTGATTTCAACGCGGACGGACGCGCCGATTTCACGGTGTGGCGCCCCAGCGACGGTGTTTGGTACGTGCGGGGAATCGCGACCCAGCAATGGGGCACCGCGGGCGACATTCCGGTGGCGGGCGACTTCAACGCCGACGGACGCGCCGACTTCGCCGTCTGGCGCCCTGGCAACGGCGTCTGGTACGTACTCGGTATCGCGACCCAGCAATGGGGTGTCGCGGGAGATGTTCCCCTGGCCGGCAATTTCGGCGGCGACCCGCGGGCGGACTTCGTGGTGTGGCGCCCGTCCAACGGGACCTGGTACGGGCTCAACCTGTTCACCACCCAATGGGGGACGTCGGGCGACATCCCGGTCTGAGCAGTAAGGGCGCGCCTCACCAGGTGCTCTTGGTCGTGAGTGGTAATGACGGTTAGAACCGTCATTACCACTCACGACTCCCGGGAGGCGGTGATCGGCGCGGTCAGAGGTCGAGGACCAGGCGGGGCGTGCGCGAGCGGGATACGCAGATCATCATCGTGTCGCCCGCGTCCTGTTCCTCGTCGGTGAGCAGCGAGTCGCGGTGATCCGGCGTTCCGGACAGCACCGGCGTCTCACACGTGCCGCAGGTGCCTTCCCGGCACGAGGACAGCACGGACACCCCGGATTCCTCGACAACGTCGAGGATCGAGCGGCCTGCGGGAACCTCGAGGACCGTGCCGGTCCGCGCCAGCTCGACCTCGAAGGCCGCGCGGGGACCGGCGTCGGCGCCCTCCTTCGGCGCGAAGCGTTTGACGTGCAGGGACCCGGACGGTCGTTCCGCGCACAGTCCTTCGACAGCGGTGAGGAGGCCTTCCGGTCCGCAGCAGTAGATCGCGGTGTCGGCGTCGGTCTCGTCCTCGGCGAGCAGGCCGGGCAGGTCGAGCAGTCCACACTCGTCCTGAGGCTGGATCTCGACATGACCGGGGTAGCGCGCTTCGAGTTCTTCGCGGAAGGCCATGGAGGAGCGGGTCCGGCCGCCGTAGACGAGGCGCCAGTCGCCGCCGGACGCGGCCACCCGCTCGATCATCGGCAGGATCGGCGTGATCCCTATCCCGCCTGCGATGAACAGGAAGCTTTTGGCCTCCACCAACGGGAAATGGTTGCGGGGACCGCGGACCCGGAGCCGTCGTCCTTCGGGAAGGTCGTCGTGCACATACCGCGATCCGCCGCGGCCGTCCGCCTCGCGGAGCACGGCCACTTGAAGCACCGACGAATCCCGCGGATCGCCGCACAGCGAGTACTGGCGGGTGAGTCCGTCGTCGAGGACGAGGTCGAGGTGCGCGCCCGGTGCCCAGCCAGGCAGCGGGAGCCCGTCCGGATGCCGCAAGGTCAGCCGGACGACGTCGTCGGCGAGCGTTTCCTTGCGGTCGAGCACCAGGTCGAGTTCGTCTTCGGTGTGGGGTGCGGTCTTCATCGGGAACGTCCGCTTTCCGGTGTCGTGTCATGCCCGGCGGGATGGCGTGGCCGTGGGGTGCCGCTCCGGCGCCACCATGCGCTGGAGCATCCGCCTCGCCGCGAGTCCACCGGTGTCGATGTTGATCGACAGCTCCTGATAGCCCTCGGCCTCGTTCGCGATGACCTTCTCCAGGACATCGAGCGCCACGACGTCCTGGAGCACCACGGTGCGGTTGTTCTCCGCGAGGAATTCCGACACCTCGTCGTCGCCGAGCGCGAAGTCGCGGGCGACGGCCCAGAAATCGTGGGTGCTGTGCTCGGCCTCCGGGGTGATCGCGTACACCACCTCGACGTGGAAGGCGTCCGGGTCGCTCCCGTCGGGGCGGGGGACCGAACCGGGCGCCGCGATGCGGCTGTGCAGCTTGTACAGGCACGGCGGGGTGTACTCGATGTCCTGCCAGCGCGCGATCCTGCCCCGCAGCCCGGTCGATTTCGCGTAGAACGGCGGGCATTCGGCGTCGTCCATATGGCGCGAGACGGAGACGATCCCGGCGTCCTCGTCGACCTCCGTCGTGATCGGCGTCGCGGCCACCTCGGGGGTGCCGATGTACCCGCCGTGCAAGTACGTCTCGTGCGACAGGTCGAGGAGATTGTCGACCAGCAGCGAATAGCGCGCCTTCAGCGGCTCCATGCCGCGAACCGTGGTGTAGTCCGGCGAAGCGAGATAAGGCGCTCGCGGGATGCGAGAGGTGTCCGCCTTGGCCGGGTCGCCGATGAAGACCCAGATCAGGGAATCCTGCTCGGCCAGGGGATACGACCGCAGCCGGGCGGTGCGCGGGACGCGGTGCTGGCCCGGCACGAAGACGCAGTTGCCGTCGGTGCCGTAGGTGAACCCGTGGTAGCCGCAGATCACCTGATCGTCCACGAGCCGGGAAGGGGCCTGCGAAAGCGGGAAACGCCGGTGCACACAGCGATCCGACATCGCCGTGACCTCGCCGGCGCGGGTGCGCCAGAAGAGGATGGGCTCACCACAGATCGTGCGGGAGAACAGCTCTTGCCCGATCTCGGAGCCGTACGCGGCGACGTACCACTGGTCCCGCGGGATGGTGGTGGTCATGGTCGATGTCCCCTCGTCCTTGAGGTCGGCCGGAAACTGTGACCCAGCCTGAGGGGAACGACCGGGCGCGCCGAACAGGCTTTCCAAAAGATGGAAGACTTTCGCCGAGAGGCGGCGCGGTCAGATCGGCGGGTGCAGGGCCCGGGAGATCGCCCGCGCGCTGGTGCGCACCAGCGGTGCCAGCGTGTGCGGCCGGGTGCCGCCGTGGTGGACGACGAGGGACACCGCGGCGACGACGTGTCCACGGCCGTCGTCGATCGGCGCGGCGACCGAGAGGGCGTCCATGGTGACCTGCCGGTCGCTGACCGCGAAACCGTTGGCACGGACGTCGGCGAGCATCCGCCGCAGGTCCGCCGGATCGGTGACGGTCCGGCGGGTGTAGCGCTCGATCGGGCCGCCGAGGACCTCGTCCTGTACCTCCGCGGGGGCGTGCGCGAGCAGGACCAGGCCGACACCCGTCGCGGTGAGCGCGAACCGGCCGCCGACCCGGGTGAGCACGGGCACCGCCCCGGAACCGGCGATACGTTCGATGAAGACGACCTCGGCGCCCTCCCGCACGGCGAGTTGCACGTTCTCCTTGGTGATCTGGGAAAGGTCTTCGAGGAAAGGCAGGGCGCGCTCCCGCAGGCCCTGCCCGCGTGGTGCCAGCGCGCCGACCTCCCAGAGCCGGAGGCCGATCCGGAACAGCCCGTCCTCGCCCCGTTCGACCGCTCCCCACGCGCTCAGCTCGGTGAGCAGACGGTGCACAGTGGACAGTGGCAGCTCCGACCGGCGGGCGATCTCACTGAGGCTGAGCGTCGGCCGCCGCGCGCTGAACGCGTCCAGCACCCGGAACGCGCGACCGATCACGGAGCCCGTGGGGCCGGGGCGGCGACCTTTCGGCATCGTTGCTCACCCGTCCTCGCTCGGTCAGGGGGCGGATCGGCCGGTCGCGATGACGAGCCCGCTGCCGACAAGGGCGGGGAGCGCCCACAGCGCGGCGGCGACGTAGCCGTCCTGGGTGGGGAACATACTTCCACCCGGTGTGGCGGCGGCGAGCAGGAAGCCGGCGAGCGCGCTCCCGACGCTCATCCCGATGCTGCGGGCGATCTGGTTGATCGAGAGCACGCTGGCCGTTTCCCCTTGGGGCACAACGGGAAGCACGAGCTTCGGCATCACCGCGAAGACACCCCCGACGGCGAAGCCGAGCAGCGAGATCGCGGAGAGGGTGGCGAGAAGGGACCGGTTGCCGACGGCGAACAGCAGTGCGGCGGCGACGGCGATCATGATCGCGAGCGCGTACGTCCAGCGTTCGGTGACGCGGGCGATGAGCCGCGGAATCGCCCTCCCCGCGACGAAGCCGAGCACGGAGAACGGGATCAGGGCGGCACCCGCGGCGACACCGGGGAGCGCGAATCCATAGCGGGCGACGGCGGGCGTCTGCACATAACGGGTGAACACGCTGAACAGCAGATACAGCCCCGCCCCGGCCACGAGCACCGCGAGGTTCGCCCGCAGGACCGGGCCGTGGCCGAGCAGCCGGAGGTCCACCAGCGGCGCCTTGGCGCGCAGTTCGATGAACGCCCATACGGCCAGGACCACGGCGGACCCGGCGAGGACGCCGCACGCGGGCCACACCGCCGCCCAGATGCCGGGTTCGGCGATGACCAGGAGGAGCCCGAGGGTGCCCACGGCCAGCAGCAGCGCTCCGGTGACGTCGATCCGCGGCACCTCGCCGGGCGCCTCGGCGGGCAGCGTCCGCCAGGCGATGACCAGCGCCACGCCCGACAGCAGGAAGCCGAGCCCGTACGCGGCGCGCAGGCCCGCGAGCTGGTCGAGAAGGCTGATCGCCGGGTAGCCGAACCCGATGCCGACCGTCGACGCGACCGACAGCGTGGCGATCGTCGAGGCCGAGCGATCGGGCGGCAGATGTGCGCGGGCGACACTCATCAACAGCGCCCCGCCCGCGACCGCGAGCCCCTGCAGGGCGCGGCCGATCAGCAACGCCGCGAAGGGGAGGGGGAGCACCGTCAGCAGTCCGCCCACCATGACCAGGGCCAGCGTGGCGAGGATCGTGACGCGGCGGTACGGGCCGCTGCCCAGCCTGCCGAGAACCGGGCCCGCGATCGCGCCGCTGAACAGGGTCACCGTCAAGGTCCACTGCGCGGCGTCGAGCGAGACGTCCATTCCGGTGGCGACCGGGGTGATGAGGGGCGCCCCGACGCTGCCGATCACCGCTCCCGCCAGCGCCGTGCAGATCAGGGCGGTGCTCAGCCGTCCCGAGACGTCGCTCCTCGTCCGTTCCGCCATACCGGTAAGTTACCAGTTACTAACTACTAAGTAGATGTGATCTCGATCCAGCGGAGCGTCCGGCCGAGGCAATCCCGGCCTGCCGGGGCACGATCTAGCCATGACGAGTGAGACAGGCAAGCCTTCGCTGTACGAGACCATCTTCCGGCGCCGGGACACGAGGGGTGAATTCACCGGAGAGCAGATCCCGGCGGAGGTCCTGCGCCGCGTGCTGAGCGCCGCGCACGCGGCACCGAGTGTCGGCCTGTCGCAGCCCTGGGATTTCATCGTGGTGTCCGATATGGACGTTCGTAAGAGGTTTCGGGAACACGTGCTGGACGAGCGCGAGGTATTCGAAGGTCGGCTGGACGCCGAACGAGCACGGGTTTTCGCGCCGATCAAGATCGAAGGAATCGTGGATTCTTCGGTGGGCATCGTGGTCGGCTACGACCCGTCACGCGGTGCGCCCGGGGTACTGGGCAGGCACTCGATCGCCGACGCCGGTTTGTACTCGGTGTGCCTTGCCATTCAGAATCTTTGGCTGGCGGCGACCGCCGAAGGACTCGGTGTCGGCTGGGTCAGCTTTTACCGCGAAGAATTCCTGCGCGACTTGGTCGGTATGCCGGAAAACATCCGCCCGGTGGCGTGGTTGTGCCTCGGACCGGTGCGAGAGCTGCCGAGCGTCCCCGATCTGGAACGGCACGGCTGGCGGGAACGGCTCCCGCTCGACGCCGTACTGCATTACGAAAAATACTCACCGGCCGAACTTTCCTGACGGCTTCATCCTCCTGGGCGTGTCCTCGCGCGGCCTCGATGCGGAATCGTTGACGCGTCCGCGGAAACGCGGGCGGAACGCGGGAGGGGATTCATGGAGCTGCGTCATTTCCGGTATTTCACGGCCGTCGCCGAACAGGGTGGGTTCACCAAGGCCGCGGCCATGCTGTACGTCTCCCAGCCGACCTTGAGTCAGCAGATCCGCGCGCTGGAGCGGGAACTCGGCGTGCCGTTGTTGCTGCGCGCCCCGGACGGGGTCCGGATGACCGCCGCCGGAGAGGTCTTCTACGGGCACGCCGAGGCGGTGCTGCGGATGGTGGACGAGGCCGCCCGCGCGACGAGACGCGCCGCGGCCGAGCCGAGCGTGCTGCGGATCGGGTGGAGCCCGCCGATCCCGCACGCGGTGCACGTGCCGATCGCGAGCGCGTTCTCGGCGGCGTACCCGCATGTGCGGCTGACGTGGCAGGAGACCACCCTGCCCGATCCGGAACGCCCGCTGCTCGACGACGAGGTCGACGTCTCGCTGGTGCGGCTGCCCGTGGACGCCGAGCGCGTGCTGTGGGAACCCATCATCGACGAGCCCTGCGGCCTGGCGGTGCCGGTCGGGCACCCGTTGTGGGAACTCGATTCCGTCGACGTCGCCGACGTGCTCGAGGAACCGATGCCGAACGTGGGGGACGCGGTACCCGAGTCCATGAAACGGTGGTGGCTGATGCCCGAAGCGCGCAACGGCGAGTATCCGAAGGCGGTGGGCGAGCCGGTCACCACGGTGACGGAGCTGGCGCTGTCCGTCGTCCTGAACGAGGTGGTCTGCCCGGCCCCGTACCTGTACGTCAAGACGGCCGCCGTGCACGGATTCCGTGCCCTGGAGCTGCGCGACGGTCCCTGCTCGTCCACCGGTGTCGCCCGGCGGCGGGACGACCGCCGCGCGCTGCCCCGGTTGTTCTGCGAGCTGGCGGCCCAGGTCGCGGCGGAGCTGCCGCTATAGCCCCGGCCGATCGGCGCATAGTCACCACGACTTCGACGTGACCGGGTGCGTGGCCCGATTCTCGGAGTACACCGAGGAAACGGACGTCACGACGGGAGTTCACCGACCATGACCGGAATCCGGTCCACCGGCCTGATCGCGGCCGGTGTGGCCACCCTCGCGCTGTGCCTGGCGACGCCGGCTCAGGCGGGCACGGAGCTGTCCCAGAGGCTGTGCCAGAACAACCAGATCGGCTCCATCCGCGACACGGCCCTGACGATCGTGGACGGCCGGCCGGTGAGCTTCGGCTACCAGGACCGGACGGTCATCGGACCGGGCATCCCGCTCCAGGACGGGGATGTCGTGCGGATCCGGGCGAGCGGGTCGATCAAGATCGACTCCTGGCCGTGGGGCCCGTCCTTCTCCCCGGCGGGCCATCCGACCGAGCGGACGAGGACGTTCTGGGGCGGGATCTCGGCGCCGACGTACGGCCTCTACGGGTTCTTCAACTCGACCGGGGCCGCGTTCCCGGCCGGGACCGACAGCGGGTGCGTGGTCTACCGCGGCCCGCAGACCTGGCTGTGGCTGGCGCAGAACGACGACCGGACCGTCGACAACAGCGGGCGGTGGGACCTCACCGTCCGGATCTGGAACTTCTGACGCGCCCATGAAACGCGCCCTGGTGCTGCTCGTCACCGGGCTGGGCGTCTTCCTGACCCTGGCCGCGGCGCCGCCGTCCGCGGTGGACGACAACTTCGTCTTCTCCAGTGGCCAGGCGGTCAACGGCTGGTTCACGGTCGACGTCCTGGCCAACGACACCCCGCGCGGTACGGAGGTCCGTGCGGTCGAGCTGGTGTCCGGCCCGACCGACGGCGTGGTCGAGCCGACGACGCGGCCGGTCGGGTTCCGCTGGCGAAGGGGATCTTCACTGACCGCGCGCTGGAGTTACCGGATCGTCGACACGGCGGGGAACCGGAGCGCCACCGCGGCCGTGTCGGTGGGGGTGCGGCTCGGTCCGCATCCGCGGGACGACGGCTACCAGGCGACCTCGGGGGTGCTGCTGAAGGTGCCCGCGCCCGGTGTGCTGACCGGGGACACCCATCCCGCGGGGGAGCCGATGACGGCGGAAGCCAAGGCGGGCAACGGTTTCACCGCACGAGGTGGCCGGGTCGTCCTGCGGCGGGACGGCTCCTTCGACTACGCGCCACCGTCCGGCTTCACCGGAACGGACTCGTTCGGTTATCGGGCGGTGGACCCGCAGAACGACGCGGCCGAGGCGACCGTCAGCATCGTCGTCCGGCCGAAGACGGACACGATCACGCCGCAGCCCACGCCTTCGCCCGGCGGCGACCGGCCATCGGGAAAACCCGAGGTCACCGTGCACCTGCACGGCTATCCGGCGGCTTGCCGCTCCGGTCTGATCAGCATCGGGGGCAGGAGACTGGAGACCTGGCTGGACGAAGCACGGCAGGGGCGCGGGGGAGCGGCCGGCTGGGAGCTCATCGACCTGCACGCGTTCATCCCGTCCGGGCTGCCCGGCGGCGTCCGCGCCGTGGAGTTCCGCTGCGCCGGGACCACTCATCCCGCCGGGACGATGAGGCTGCCCGCCGCGCCCGGCCTGACCACCTTCGAGCTGACCTGGAAGGCGGCCCCGGCCCCCACGGCGTCCACCCGGCCGGCCACGGCGACGGCCACGGAGACGGCCGGCCCCCCGCCGCCACTCCCGCGGCCGCCCCCGCCCGGCCTTCCCGACATCCCCACCCCGAGGGAGGTCCCGACCGATCTGCGTTCCCTGGCGGTGAGCGTGGCGGAATCGGCGGCGATCATCGCGATCGTGCTGTTGCTGGAGACGGCGTTCCCGGCGGACCGGGTCAACAAGATCATCGAACTGCTGCGGACTCCCGCGGTTCGGCAACGGCTGGACGCGGCCGTCCCGCGCGTTCCCGGCTGGGTGCGGACTCTCGGCTACGCCGCGCTCGGCGGGACTTTGCTGGTCTGGGCCGACCCGGAGATGGGCCCCGGCACGGCGGACTGGGGTGTCGTCCTGCTGAAGGCGGCGGTGGGGGCCATGTCCCTGCTCCTGGTCGTCGCCGCGTACGAGAAACCCAAGGACATCCTGCTCACCGCGAGCCGTGGCCGGGGGTACGTCCGGGCGATCTGGTTCGGATTCCTCGTCGCCGCGCTCATGGCCACGCTGTCCCGTGTCCTGGGCTCGCCCGTGCCCTACGTGTACGGACTGGTCGTCACGTTCGTGGCGGTGAGAAGCGTGCCGAAGACCGCCGTGCAAGGACGTGCGACGCTGGGTGGCGGGATCGCCGTCCTCGTGACCGCCATCGGGTTTTGGGTGGCTTTCGCGCCCGTCGTCGCCGCCGGGCGGGAGGCCGAGCTGAAGTCACCGGCCTACGAGGGCGCCTTCGCGATCTGTGTCGTGCTGGCCGCGGGTGTCCAGGTCGTCGTCTTCGGACTGCTCCCGATCAAGCCGCTGGACGGATACGCGCTGAAGGCCTGGAGCAAAGTCGCGTGGTGGGCGCTGTACGCGCCCGCGGTCTTCGTCTACGTCCACGTGGTCCTGCACAGCGTGCATCCCGCCGTCGACGAGAAACCCGCCGGAGTGAAGATCCTTGTGGCGTCAGCCCTGTTCGTACTGGCGGGTGTTGCGAGCTTCCTTCTTCGTCAGCGCGACGATGCCGATGATCCCGGTGACGACGAGCGCGGCGAATACGAACAGCGCGGCCAGCATGTACACAAGGCGGAAGCCGAAGGTGTCCGAGATCAGTGAGCCGAGGACGGAGCACTTCGCGAAAAGGCGCCCGGTAGCCGCCGTTGCGCCGATCGGAATTTTATGGCTCGCTCGGGAGGTCGTTACGGTCGATTCATGGATTGGAACTTTCAGCCGGCCCACCGGCTTTCGGCCGCGCTGCGGGCAGGCGAGGTGACGTCGGCGGAACTGACCGACGAGGCGATCGCCCGGATCGAGCGGGACGACAAGGCGATCAACGCGGTCTGCGTACCGGACTTCGACCGCGCGCGGGCCGCCGCGCGTCAGGCCGACCAGGCGCTCGCCCGGGGTGAGGACCGGCCGCTGCTCGGTGTCCCGGTGACGGTCAAGGAGTCCTACGACGTCGCCGGGCTGCCGACGACCTGGGGCATGCCGCCGCACCGGGACCATCTGCCCGCCGAGGACGCGGTGCAGGTGTCGCGGCTCAAGGACGCGGGCGCGGTGGTGCTCGGCAAGACCAATGTCCCCTTGGGACTGCAGGACATCCAGAGCTTCAACGAAATCCATGGCACCACCGGCAACCCGTGGGATCACGGTCGCACTTCGGGCGGATCCTCCGGCGGCTCGGCGGCAGCACTGGCGTCCGGATTCGGTGCGCTGTCCATCGGCTCCGACCTCGCCGGTTCGCTGCGCACCCCCGCGCATTTCTGTGGCGTCTACGCGCACAAGCCGACGGTCGGGCTGGTGGCGACCCGCGGCATGGTCCCGCCTCCGGGGCCGGCCTTGCCGACCGAGTTCGACCTCGCCGTCGCCGGCCCGATGGCGCGCACCGCCCGCGACCTCTCGCTCCTGCTCGACGTCATGGCCGGACCGGACCCGCTGACGCTCGGCATGGCGTACACCTTGACCCTGCCGCCCGCGCGTCACGAGCGGCTCCGCGATTTCCGGGTCCTGGTCCTCGACGAGCATCCGCTCATCCCGACCGGGTCCGCCGTGCGGGCGGGCGTGGACCGGGTGGCCGCGGCGCTTGTCGCGGGTGGCGCCCGCGTCGAACGGCACAGTCCGCTGCTGCCCGATCTGACCGAAGCGGCGACGCTCTACATGCAGTTGCTGATCTCGGGCTCCGTCGCGCGTTTCCCCATCGGCTCGTATGAGGAACTTCAGATCCAGGCCGCCGGACTGAGCGCCGACGACCAGAGCCTCGACGCGACGCGGCTGCGCGCCTTGGTCTTCAGCCACCGCGACTGGATGGAGGCGAACAACCGCCGCGAACTCCACCGCCACGGCTGGCGGCGGCTCTTCGCCGAGTTCGACGCCGTGGTCTGCCCCATCACGCCGACGCCCGCGTTCCCGCACGACCACGCCCCCGATCCGCTGGAACGGCGCATCGACATCGACGGTGCCGAGTACCCGTACTTCGACCAGTTCGTCTGGGCAGGCCTGGCGACCATGCCCGGCCTGCCTGCCACCGCCGTACCCACGGGCCTTTCCCCCGAGGGGCTGCCGGTGGGCGTGCAGCTCATCGGCCCGATGTACGAGGACCGCACCCCGCTGCGATTGGCCGAACTGCTCGAACAGGAGATCGGCGGCTTCCGGATACCGAACCGAGGCGCGCCAACGGAATCCTGAGCCGGCCTTGACGGCTAACAGCGTTAGCCATACAGTGAGGCTAACGCTGTTAGCCACGTTCCCGGGGGTTTCGATGTCTGTCGCTCTTTCGCCCGCTCGTCACGTCGTCAAACGGGTGGCGTGGGCCGCCCTCGCGGCGTTCTTGCTGGCCTTCATCGTGCTCGAGGTGATCAACCACGGCGGCCCGGCACTGACCGCCGCGCTGCTGTTGCTGATCGCGCCCGACCTGACGATGTTCGTCGGGGCCGGTGACGGCACGGCCGGTGGCGGCAAGCTGTCGCCCAGGGCCGTGCCCTACTACAACCTCGTGCACCGGCCATGGATCCCGTTGGCCGTCCTGGTCGTCTACAGCTTCGGCGTACTGGGGGACTGGGTGCCGCTGTTCACGGCGGGACTCGGCTGGCTGACGCACATCGCGCTGGACCGGGCCTTCGGCTACGGCCTGCGTGAGCGCGACGGGAGCCGGCGTGTCTGAGCGAAGCGGTCAGATCGTCGACGTGGCACGCGTGCTGATCGACGAGGGCGGCTCCGCCGCGCTGACCATGCGGGCACTCGGCGAACGGCTCGGCATTCGGGCTCCGTCTCTTTACAAGCATTTCCCGGACAAGGGCGCGGTCGAAGCCCAGGTGATCGCGCTCGCCCTGCGGGAACTGGCGAGCGAGCTGGAACGAGCCGGCTCTTTGGACGCGCTCGCGGCGGCTTACCGTGCCTACGCGCTCGAACATCCCCATCTCTACCGGCTGATGAATTCCGGGCCGCTCCCTCGCCATCTCCTGCCCGCCGGAGTCGAGGACGCGGCAGCGCTGCCGCTCGTGCGTGCTGTCGGCGGCGACCTGGACCGGGCGCGTGCGGTCTGGGCTTTCGCGCACGGCATGGTCATCCTCGAACTCGACGGTCGTTTCCCGCCCGACGCGGACCTCGACAGCGCCTGGCGCACCGGGCTGAAGGCGTTCGCCGTCCCCGCTCGACGCGGATCCGGCGCGTGAACGCGTGGCGAAGATCCCGTCGGAAGGCCGCCCCGGTGTCGTGAATACCGGGGCGGCCATTCGGATTCCGTTCGGCTGTCTGGATTTTCTAGCCGAAGTTCACGTCACTGCACCACATGTAGGTCTGGTCGAGGTGGGATGCCTGCCAGATCGTGAACACGACGTGGTGTCCGCGGTACGCGCCGGAGGTTCGGACGTCGAACGTGATGTCCTTGGCCGGAGCGTACCTGCCGGTCTGCGTGATGAAGTCGAGGTTGCCCCAGCCGAGCGTCTGGGTGGTGGGGTCGAACCCGTTCTTGCTGACGTAGACCCGGAAGTAGTCGGCACCATGGCTGGCCTGGTCGTACAGGTGCATCGAGAAGTTGCTGCCGACACTGGTGGTCTTCCAAGGGCCTGGGGTGTTCAGGGAGTTGTTGCGCGCCAGGCCGTTGCTGCAGAGCTGTCCGTTGGGAGTGGACCCCTCGAAGTTCCCGTGGAGTCCGTCCCGCAGGGCACTCATCCAGTTCCACATGGTGTCGGCGTTGGCCTGGAAAGCCTGCCAGCACATGGGATCTTGCTGCTGCATGGCGGGATTCGTGTGCTGGCTGCCCCAGTCTTTCCAGCACTGGTAGGCGCGGGTCGGGGGACCGACGATGGTGCCGTGTGCCGAAGCCGCCGGGACCCAGGCGAACATACCGGCGAGCGTGGCGATGACCAGGACGATGATGCTCCGCCGTCTGGCGGTGGGCCTGGAGGTACTGCGCATGGATGGGCCTCCATTCTCGGGATGATCGACGATGATCAAAATGGGAGCGCTCCCAGAGCAGGGATCAGCGTATACGCGACTCCGCGAAACTTCAACGAAACAGTGGACGATGGTTATGGTTTATTTCGCACTTCTCGAAATGATCTTCGGGAATTCGGGGGCGGTCCCGCCGGCGAGCTGTCATCATCCAGTGCATCATGAAAGCGGAAGAACGATGGCCGACCACCGGCCAGGCACCACAAACACTGGTCTGGCAAGGCAACGGTCTCGTCGACTGGGCGAGCGGCTACAGCTGGTATCCCGACGGCCGCCCCGGAACAGGAGCCCCGCTGCAGGGCTACGGCGACATCTACAACGGCGTGGCCGTGTCCCCGTCCGGGCGCTACCAGGTCGTCTACGCCGAGTACGGCCTCGACGCGATCCTGCTCGACCAAGGCGAGGTACTCCGCGCACTCACCCGTGACGACGACGATCCGGACGCCTTCTTCTATCCGGTGACCTTCGGGCGGCTCACCGACGGGCGGGAGGTGCTCGTCCACTGCCCCGAACACCGGGACCGGCTGGAGATCGAGCTACCGGCGACCGGGGAACGGCTCACCACCCGCGCCTTGGAGCCCGACGTCCACCTGAACGACATCTACCACTCCCGGCTCGAGGTGAGCCCCGGCGGACGGTGGCTGCTGAGCGCGGGCTGGGTCTGGCATCCGTTCGGCGTCGCCCAGGTCTTCGATCTCGACGCCGCCCTCACCGATCCGGGCACCCTCGACGCGATCCAGCCTTGTCCGGAACAGGTCGGCGACGAGGTCGAGTCGGCCTGCTGGCTCGACGAAGACCGCCTGGCGGTGTTCTCCATGAGCACGGTGACCGGCAGCTGGCCCCAGCTGTCGAGCGGCGAACTCGGCGTTTGGTCGATGGAAGCGGCGGGCTGGGCGAGCAAGGCCTCCTATGGCGAGCACGTCGGCACGATGACCCGGTTCGGCGACCACCTGCTCAGCTTCTACGAGTATCCGAAGCTCCTGGAGCCCGCCACCGGCGCCGTGGTCGAGGCGTGGCCGCACCTGCCGACCGGCAAGCGCATGGTGGCGTACGGCTTGCAGTACGAGCCGCTGACCGTCGCCGTGCATCCGGACGGCACACGCTTCGCGGTGGCCTCCGACGAGTTCATCACCGTCGTCGACTGGTCGGAATAGCGCTTCCGCTCCAAGTGGCCGTCGCGGCGCCGCGGGAATCACGACACCATGGGACCGTGGCGATTCGGGAGGTACGGCCGTGAAGAAGATCGTCCTGGCCCTGGTGCTCGTTCTGGTCGGAGCCGGGTCGAGCGCGCCCGCCGCCGCCGAGCCACGGCCGGACATCGTGCGAGTGTGGAACGAGTTCGCCTTGGCCGCGGTACGGGCGACCCGCGCCACCGACGCCGACGCCGCCCGCACCTACGCGATGCTCAACGTCGCCGTGTACGACGCGGTCAACGGACTCACCGGCCCGGCACGCGCCCACGCGCTGATACCCGGCCCCGGCCCGCGCGGCGCCGATCCCCAGGCCGCCGCCGTCGCCGCGGCACATGCCGTCCTTGTCCGGCTGGACCCCGACCGAACCGCGGGCTACGACATGCGGCTACAGGCCGACCTGGCCGGTCTGCGTCCCGGCCATCGGCGCGACGCGGGGGTGCGCTGGGGCCGTGAGGTCGCCGATCGTGTGGTGGCCTCCCGTGCCGACGACGGCTCGGCTCCGGTGCGAAGTCAGCCCGCCGGCTCAGGTCCCGGAATCTTCCGGGCCGAGTGGTCCGGCGTGCAGTACCGCGACGTTCGCCCCTTCGCCGTCGCCGACCCCGCCGTGTACGTACCGGGGCCGCCGCCTGCCTTGGACAGCCTGGACTATGCCGCCGCTTTCGCCGAAGTCGCGCTGCTCGGCGACGCCGCGATACCCGCCCCCGACAAGCTCGCCACCTTCCAGTTCTGGTCCGTGCCCGCCGGTACCGTCCAACCCGCCGGCGAGTGGGTGAAGATCGCGCTGGCCAGGTCCCATGGCCTGCCGCTGCCCACCTCGGCGCGCCTCATGGCCTTGCTGACGATGACGCTGGCCGACACCACGGTTCCCACCGTGGCCACCAAGTTCACCTACCGTCATTGGCGTCCCGCCACGGCGATCCGCGAGGCGGAGACCGACGGGAACCCGTGGACGCGGCCGAATCCGGACTGGGCCCCGCGGGCCGGGAGCATCGGCGGATCACCGGAATACCCGTCCGGGCACAGCTCCTACAGCGGCGCGGCGGCGGCCGTGCTGGCCGGGTTCTTCTGCACGGACGACGTTCGCTTCACACACACCACGGATACCGCGCCGGGCGGCCAGGCGCGTACTTACCCGAGTTTCTCCGCGGCCGCCGCCGAGGCGGGCCGGTCGCGGGTGTTCGGCGGACAGCACTTCGAATTCAGCAACCAGGCGGGTTCCGTCCTCGGCCGCGACGTCGCGGCCGAGGTCCTCGCCACCCGGCTGCTGAAGCGCACCGGACCGACGCACCACGGTAGTTGTCCATTGTAGACAAACCAGAGCGTTCAGCCGAAGGTGCCGCGCATCCAGTCGTTCATCAGCGCCGCCGTATGCGGGGCGTGCTCCTCCATCATGGTGAAGTGGTTGCCACGGGTGCTGACGGCCGTGTGCTCGAAGGGCCACACCGGTTCCCAGTCCGGCGGCCAGTCCTGCACCGGGTCGCCCGCGCGCACGAACAGCACCGGGATCGGCAGGTAGGCCGGTGTCCAGTCGAAGGTCCCGTAGTGCAGCATCGCGGTGATCCAGCTGTCGTCGGCGGGCACCGGATAGTTCGGATCGGCCATCCGGAGCTGCATTTCGTCACCGAGACCCGGCAGCAGGCGGACCAGCCGCTCGTATTCGCTGGGCAGATAGCTGTCCAGCACCACCACCCCGGCCGGAGGTGTGCCCTGGCCGTGCAGATGCTCCGCGAGCAGGTGGGCGACCAGCCCGCCGGAGGACAGACCGGTCAGGACGAAAGGCCGGTCTCCCAGCTCCGCACGCAGACTGGCGGCGTGCGCCGCCAGCAGCAGATCCCGGGTCTTCGGCAGGGCCCCGTCGCCGCGGTAACCAGGGTGCCGGAGCGCCAGGACCTCCCGTTCGTCCTGGAAAGCCCTGGCCAGGCGCGCGTACTGCACCGGCTCGGCCTGACCGGTGATGGAGGGGACGCACACCAGCGCCGGATGCCCGGAGCCACTGGCCAGCCGGACCGGGCGAGGAGGACTCGGCAACTGCTCCAGCGAGCCGAAGAAGGCGCGATTCCTTTCCCAGCCTGAGACCCTGATGCGCTGGAGCCGCTGTCGGAAGTCTTCACGGTCCTCGTCCTGGACCACGTCGTCTTCGCGCCTGCTCACCAGCTCCGCCAGGTACCTGGCCAACATCGCCGGGGTCGGATGGTCGAAGGTGACGGTCGCCCGCAGCCGGCGCCCCAGCGCCTCGGCCAGGTGGTTACGGATGCGGACCGCGGCCAGCGAGTCCACGCCCATCTCCAGGAACCCGGCATGCTGGTTGAGTTCCGCGGTGTCGGCGTGGCCGAGGGTCAGCGCGACCTTGTCCAGCACCAGGTCGACGAGCGCGCGCTCCCGGTCCGGACCGCCGAGCGGGTCGAGCGGCGGGCGCGGCCGGTCCGGGGTGCCCGGCCGGTCCTTGAGTTCCCGCAGCAGGGGCCGGTCCTCGGCGTCGTCCAGCGTGAGGCGGGCGGGCACCAGCACCGGGTCGGCGAGGGACACCGCGGCGTCGAACAGGGCGAGCGCCTCCTTGGTGGACAGCATGTCCGCCGACGTCCGGAGGTGACCGGTCAGGTCGCTGCGCTCGGCCCACAGGCCCCACGCGAGCGAGATCGCCGGCAGGCCCCGGCCGCGACGGTGGTGGGCCAGCCCGTCGAGGACGGCGTTGGCCGCGGCGTAGTTCGACTGGCCGGCGGTGCCCGCGGTCGCGGCGGCGGAGGAGAACAGGACGAACGCCTTGAGCGGGAGCTCCTTCGTCAGCTCGTGGAGGGCGATGGCCGCGTCCGCCTTCGGCCGCATGACCGTGTCCAGGCGGTCCGCGGTCATGGTCAGCATCACGCCGTCGTCCAGTGCCCCGGCCGCGTGCACCACGATCGTCGGCCGATGGTCCGCGAGCACGCGGGCCAGTCGCGTCCGGTCGGTCACGTCGCAGGCGACGGTGGTCGCGACGGCACCGAGTTCGGCGAGCGCGGCCACCAGGTCCGGAGCGTGGCCGCCACGGCTGAGCAGGACGAGCCGCCGCACTCCGTGCGCGGTGACCAGATGCCGGGCGAGCAGCCCGCCGAGGGTGCCGGTGCCGCCGGTGATCAGCACCACGTCGTCGGCACCGGCGAACGGAACCGGAGCCGGGGGGACGACCCGCACCAGGCGGCGCGCCAGCACCCGGCCGCCGCGCAGGGCGAGCTCCGGCTCGTCGGTGGCCAGGGCGGCCGCGACCGTCAACGGGGTGATCTCGTCGGCGTCCAGGAGCACGAACCGGCCGGGCTCCTCGGCCTGGGCGGAGCGCACCAGACCGGTGACAGCCGCACCACCCAGATCGCCGACGTCGTCGCCGGTCCGGGTCGCCACCGCGCCCGAGGTGAGGAACACCAGCCTGGACGCGGCGAACTCCGGACGCGTCGTCCACCACTGGGCCGACGCCAGCGCGTGATGCGCCGATTCCCGCGGCGCACCACCGGAAACGGCGAGGAGCACCGCGTCCGGCATGGGCAGGCCGCCGGAGACCGCGTTCTCGAGCGCGTCCAGGTCGGGGAAGGCCGGGAACCGGCCGGTCTCGATTCCGACGGTGACGACGAGTTCCGAGCCCGTGCTGACCGCGGTGCGCACCTCGGCCCATCTGCTCCGGAACAGGGCGTCCCGTGGGGCCTCACGGTGCGCGACGGCCGGTCGCAGCACCAGTGAATCCACCGACAGCACCGGTACGCCCGCTTCGTCGGTCACGCCCAGCCGTACCGAGTCGTCCGTCAAACCCTGGAGCCGTACGCGCAGCGTCGCCGGTTCGGTGGCGTGCGCGCCCACCCCGGCCCAGACGAACGGCAGCACCGGCCCGTCCGTCGCCGGTGCCGGTGCGGGACCACCGAATCCGAGGGCGTGCAGGGCGGAGTCCAGCAGCGCCGGGTGGATCACGAAGCCTCGTCCGTCCACCGGGCAGTCCACTTCGGCGAAGACCTCCTTGTCCCGCCGCCAAACCGCGCGCAACCCCTGGAACGTGGGGCCGTAGCGCAGCCCGCGCTCGACCAGGGCGGGGTAAAGACCCTGGTGCGCGACCGGTTCCGCACCCGCGGGCGGCCACTGGCCGATCTCGGCCGGTTCGATCCGTTCCGGGCTCAGCGTCCCGCCGCCGTGGTGCACCCAGTTCCCACCGTCCACTTTGGCGTGCAGCCGCAGGCCGCGCCGTCCGGTGCCGTCGGGCGCGCCCACCCGCAGCTGGACGGTGACCGCCGCGTCGTCCGGCACCACCAGCGGCCGTTCCAGGGTCAGTTCCTCGACCGTGGGACAGCGCGCGGCCGTCCCGGCACGCAAGGCGAAGTCCAGCCAGGCGGTGCCCGGCAGGATCACCTCGTCCAGTACGCGGTGATCGGCCAGCCAGGGCGACGAACTCACGGAGAGGCGGCCGGTCAGCACGAGTTCGCCGGTGTCCGCCAGTTCGACCGGCGCGTCCAGGACCGGGTGCCCGCCCTCGCGCGTCTCTCCCGGCGTGACCCAGAATCGTTTGCGTTCGAAGGGATAGGTCGGCAGCTCGGTGAAACCCGGAGCCTCCTGTCCCGCCCACGCGGTCCACTTCGGACAGAGCCCGCGGACGTAAAGTTCGGCGAGCGCGGCGAGGAAGGTGTCGCGGCCGTTCTCGGCGCGGCGCAGCGTCCCGGTGACGACGGCCCGGTCGCCGACGGCCGCCAGCACCGAGTGGACGAGGACGGGGTGCGGGCTGACTTCGACGAAGAAAGTGTGCTCCGGCACCGGAAGCCCGGCGACGGCCGCATCGAAACGCACCGGCATCCGCAGGTTGCGGTACCAGTACCCCGCGTCCAGTTCGGGTCCGGCGAGCACGGTCGCGGTCACGGCGGAGTGGAACGGGATGTCGGTGGGCCGGGGTGAGATCGGGGCCAGCTCGGCGAGCACCCGGTCGCGGACCGACTCGACCTGGGGGGAGTGGGACGCGTAGTCGACCGCCAGCCGCCGCACCTGGACGCCGGATCCGGCCAGCTCCGTCAGCAGCCGGTCGAGTGCCTCGATGTCCCCGGCGACCACCGAGGACTCCGGCCCGTTCACCGTGGCGATCGCGAGCCGCTCGTCCAGCCTGGGCCGCAGCCGCTCGGCCGGCAGCTCCACCGAGGCCATACCGCCGCGGCCGGACAACGTGGTCAGCGCCTTCGCCCGCCGGGCCACCACCAGCGCGGCGTCCTCCAGCGACAGCGCGCCCGCGACGTGGGCGGCGGCGATCTCGCCCTGGCTGTGCCCCACCACCGCGTCCGGCTCGATCCCGCTGGCGCGCCAGAGCGCGGCCAGCGAGACCATCACCGCGAACAACGCGGGCTGCACCACGTCCACCCGGTCCAGCGACGGCGCGTCCGGCTCCTGCCGCAGCACCGCGAGCAGGTCCCAGTCGAGATGCGGCGCCAGCGCGCGGGCACAGCGCTCGAGGTGCTCCTTGAACACCGGCGAGGTCTCCAGCAGGTCGCCGGCCATACCCGCCCACTGGCCGCCTTGGCCGGGGAAGACGAACACCACCTTGCCGGTCAGCTCGGCCGTGCCGGTGACCAGGCCCGGTACCGCGGTGCCCCGGTTCAGCGCGGTCAGCGCCGTCCGCGGATCGGCGTCGAGTACCACGGCACGCCGATCGAACGTGCTGCGTGAGGTGATCAGCGCGTGCGCCACGGCCACCGGATCTCTGCCGTCCACAGAGGACAGAAGCTGTCCGGCCCTTGCCCGCAAGGCGGATTCGGTCCGTGCCGAAAGGACCCACGGCAACTGCTCCGCCGCGGGAGTCCCGGCCGGTTCCGGCGCCGGAGCCTCTTCGAGGATCACGTGCGCGTTGGTACCACTGATACCGAAGGAGGACACCGCCGCGCGCCGGGGACGGCCGTCGGCCGCCTGCCAGGGACGGCTCTCGGTGAGCAGCTCGACCCCGCCCCCGTGCCAGTCCACTTGGGACGTCGCGCGGTCCACATGCAAGGTCTTGGGCAAGGTCCGGTGGCGCAGCGCGAGCACGATCTTGAGCACCCCGGCGATCCCGGCGGCGGCCTGGGTGTGCCCGATGTTGGCTTTGATCGAGCCGAGGGCCAGCGGGGTGTCCCGGTCGTGGCCGTACGCGGCCTGCAGGGCGGCTGCCTCGATCGGATCGCCGAGCCGGGTGCCCGTCCCGTGCGCTTCGACGGCGTCGACGTCCTCGGCGCGCAGTCCCGCGTCGGCCAGCGCGTCGCGGATCACCCGCTGCTGCGCGAGCCCGTTGGGTGCGGTCAACCCGTTGGAGGCCCCGTCGGAGTTGACCGCGCTGCCCCGCACCACGGCGAGTACCGGATGGCCGGACGCGAGGGCGTCGGTGAGCCGTTCCACGACCACCACACCGGCCCCTTCACCCCAGCCGACCCCGTCCGCGGCCTCGGCGAACGCTTTGCACCGGCCGTCCGCCGCGAGCGCGCCCTGGTGCCGGAAGGCAGTGAAGACACCGGGCTTGGACATCACCACCGCGCCGCCCGCCAGCGCGAGGTCGCATTCCCCGGCGCGCAGGGACCGCACCGCCAGATGCAGGGCCACCAGCGAAGACGAGCACGCCGTGTCGATCGTGACCGACGGCCCTTCCAGCCCGAGCAGGTAGGAGACCCGCCCGGACAGCACGCTCGCGGCGGTGGCGGTCGCCAGGTGGTCGGCGTATTCGTCGAGGTTGGCGCTGACCAGCCCTCGGTAGTCCTGATCGCTGGTGCCGGTGAACACCCCGGTCCGGGAGCCACGCAGGGTGGCCGGGTCGATGCCGGCCCGCTCCAGCGACTCCCAGGAGATCTCCAGCATCAGCCGCTGCTGCGGATCCATGGACTGTGCCTCGTTCGGGCCGATGCCGAAGAAGCCCGCGTCGAACCAGGCCGCGTCGGCGAGGAACCCGCCGGCGCCGGTGCGCCCGCGTGGCCAGCCACGGTCGGCGGGCAACGAGGTGATCGCGTCGCGGCCCTCGTCGAGCAGCCGCCACAGCGCGTCCGGGTCGGTCGCCCCGCCGGGCAACCGGCACCCCAGCCCCACGATGGCGATCGGCTCACGGGCGGCCGCCTCGGCCGACCGCAGGCGTTCCCTGGTGTCCCGCAGCGCGGTGGTCAGGCGATTCAGGGTGTCGAGTACCTTGCTGTCCTCAGCCATCGAGGAGCCCCTCCGCTGCCAAGAAGATTTCCCGTTCGGCCCGGCCGAGCACGTCGTCGAGGTCGGCGGCCGCGGGCTCGGCCACCGGTTCGGGCCGGGGTGGTGCCGGTGGTGCGCTCGGCGTGAGCTCGGTGTTCAGATATCCGGCCAGCGCGGTGGGCGTCGAATGGTCGAACAGGGCGGTGGCGGGCATCCGCAACCCGGTCTGCGCGCTCAGCTGGTTGCGCAGCTCGACCACGCCCAAGGAGCTGAGTCCCTGCTCGTGGAAGGGTTTGCCGGGCTGGACCTGGGTGACCGAGTCGTGCCCGAGAATCGTGGCGACCTCCCGGCTCACCAGTTCGCGCAGGACCCGGACACGCTCGGACTGGGACATCCCGGCCAGGCGCGTCACGAGGGTCGACGCCTCCGGCCGCGGCTCGGCGGCCTTGCTCCGGCGGGCTTCCGGCAGCTCCGCGAGCAGCGGGCTGTGCCGGGTGGTGGCGAAGACCGAGAGGAACCGGTCCCAGTCCACGTCGGCGATCACCAGGCCCGACTCGTCACGACCGAAGGCCGTGGCCAGTGCGGTGATGCCGAGGTCGGGGTCGAGGACGGTCATGCCGTTGCGCCGCAGCCTGGCGCCCACGGCCTCCGCGCCCGCCCCGTCCACGGCCATCCCGCCGAGACCCCACGGTCCCCAGGCGAGCGAGGTGGCGGCGAGCCCGTCGGCACGCCGCTGGTCGGCCAGCGCGTCGAGATAGGTGTTGGCCGCCGCGTAGTTGGCCTGTCCGGCGTTGCCCACCGCGCCGGTGGCGGAGGAGAACAGCACGAACGCCTCCAGCCCGCTGGTCAGCTCGTGGAGGTTGCGGGCACCTTCGGCCTTGGCGTGCAGGGCCACGGCCAGCCGCCGCGGGTCCAGCGCGTCGAGGACGCCGTCGTCGAGGACCCCGGCCGTATGCGCGACTCCCGTCAACGGCCGGTCCGCCGGGATCGCCGCGAGCAGCCCGGCCAGGGCGTCGCGGTCGGCCACGTCGCAGGCGACCGCCACGGCCTCGGCACCGAGCGCGGTCAGCTCGGCGAGGAACCCGGGGTCGTCGGCATGCCTGCCGGTCAGCAGCAGCCGTTCCACCCCCTCGGCGGCGAGCCAGCGCGCCAGTTTTCTTCCCAGCGCGCCGAAAGCGCCGGTGATCAGGGTGGTGCCGTGCCGCGGCCAGCGGCGCGGTGTCCCCTTCTCGCGGGGACCGGCGGGTGCGTGCACGAGGCGCCGGGCGAAGACGCCCGAGGCGCGTACGGCGACCTGATCCTCCGTCGCCGAGAGCACTCCGGCCAGCCGTTCGACCACGGCGGAGTCCACAGTGGACGGGAGATCCACCAGGCCACCCCACCGCGCCGGGTGTTCCAGCGCGGCGACCCGGCCGAGGCCCCACACCATGGCCTGTACCGGGGAGCCGAGCCGGTCACCGTGCCCGGTGGACACCGCCGACTGGGTCACGCACCACAACGGCACCTCGAAGTCGAGGTCTCCCATGGCCTGGATCAGCGCTGTCGTCAAGGCGAGCCCGGCTGGCACCTCGGTGGCGGCCGGGTGCGGTCGTTCGTCCAGTGCCAGCAGGGACAGCACCCCGTCGATCGGTTCGCCGTCCCGGACGGACGCGAGCAGCTCCGCGATTTCCGCGCGTCCAGCCTCGGCGCCGACGCCCAGCAATACGGCCCCGAGCGCCGCGCGGACGGGTTCCGGCACGGGCAGATCCGCGGCGTGCACCACGATCCAGTTCCGCTTCCGGGCGACCTGTCCCGCCACGGGCTGCCAGGAAACGCGGTACCGCAACCGATCCATCGCGGCGGTCTGGTCGTGGTCACGCCGCCACCGCGCCATCGCGGGCAGCAGTTCGGTGATCTCCGGTTCGGTGCCGGTGCCCAGCAGGTCGCCGAGGCGCTGAAGGTCTCCGCTCTCCACGGCTTCCCAGAACGCCGAATCCCGCCGCGGTGAGCGGGATTCCGGGGTCGCCTCCGGCAGCAGCCAGAACCTCTTGCGCTGGAAGGGATAGGTCGGCAGGTCCACCCGCCGCGCCCCGCTGCTCGCGTACCACCTCGACCAGTCCGGCCCCTGTCCCCGCACGTGCAGCGCCGCCACGGCGGCGAGTACGTCCGCGTCCCTCAGCGCGGGGACCACGGCCGTGTCCACGGCTTCACCGAGGCAGTCCGCGGTCATCTCGGTCAGCGTGGTCTCCGGCCCCAGCTCCAGGAACGTGCTCACCCCCCGGTCCTGGAGGGTCCGCACCCCGTCGGCGAACCTGACCGTGCCCCGCACGTGATCCGCCCAGTACTCCGGAGAACACAGCTGTTCTTCGGTGGCCACCTCGCCGGTCAACCCGGACACGATCGGGATCAGAGGCGGTCGATAGCTCAGACTCTTCGCGACGGAAAGGAATTCGTCGAGCATCGGCGCCATCAACGCGGAGTGGAACGCGTGACTGACGCGCAGGCGCTTGGTCCTGCGCCCCTGAGCGCGGAAGGTCTGGGCCACGGCGGCGACGGCGTCCTCAGCTCCCGAGAGCACCACTGAACGCGGCCCGTTGACCGCCGCCAGCGACACCCCCGGCGGCAGATGCTCGACCTCGTCCGCCGAGGCCGCCACCGCGTACATCGCACCGTGCGGTGGCAACGCCTGCATGAGCGAACCCCGCGCCGCGACCAGACGGCAGGCGTCCGGTAGTGACAGCACCCCGGCCACGTGGGCGGCGGCCAGTTCACCGACGGAGTGCCCGAGCAGCAGGTCCGGCCGGATACCCCAGCTCTCCAGCAAGCGGAACAACGCGACCTCGAACGCGAACAGCCCGGTCTGCGCGAACTCCGTCCGGTCCAGGGTTTCCTGGTCCGTGCCGAATACGGCGGCGCGCACCCGCGGCGGCAACGCCGCGCAAACCTCGTCGAAGGCCCCGGCGAACACCGGGTACCGCTCGTACAGCGGACGGCCCATGCCCGCGCGCTGACTGCCCTGCCCGGCGAACAGGAAGGCCAGACCGCCCTCGGCCACCACTCCCGTGGTGAGCCCGGGATCGGTTCTGCCGGCGGCCAGCGCGGCCAATGCGCGGCCGAGCTGGCCGCGGTCGCCGCCGGTGAGCACGGCCCGGTTGGCCAGCGCGGAACGGGTTGTGGCCAAAGAGAAACCCAGGTCGTGCAGGTCTGCCCCGGACCCGGGGCCGGTGTCGCAGTGCGCGAGCAGCCGGGCCGCCTGCGCGCGCAGTGCCTCCTCCGAACCGCCCGACACGGTCCACAGCGGCGGGAGGTCACTCGGCGGGGCCGCCGGTGCGTCCGGTTCGGCCGGCGGCTGCTGGACGAGCACATGGGCGTTCGTGCCGCCGATACCGAAGGAGGAGACCCCGGCCCGCCGGATCGGTCCCCGGTCCGGCCACGGCGTGGGTTCGGTGACCAGACGCAGCCCGGCCGCCCAGTCCACCTGCGAGCTGGGTGTTTCGACGTTGACGGTGGCCGGGACCGTGCGATGCCGCATGGCCAGCACCATCTTGATCAGTCCCGCGGCCCCCGCGGCGGCCTGAGTGTGCCCCAGATTGGACTTCAGGGACCCCACCAGCAGCGGCCGGTCCGGCGGCCGGTGCGCGCCGTAGGCCGCCACGAGCGCGCCCGCCTCGATCGGGTCGCCCAGTTTCGTCCCGGTGCCGTGCGCCTCCACGACGTCCACATCGGACGGTCGCAGTCCGGCGTCGGCGAGCGCGGCGGACAGCAGGCGCTGCTGGGCGGCACCGTTGGGTGCGGTGAGTCCGTTGCTGGCGCCGTCGGAGTTGACCGCGGACCCGGTGATCAGCGCCAGCACCGGATGGCCGTTCCGGCGTGCGTCGGAGTACCGCTCCAGCGTGAACATGCCGCCGCCCTCGGCCCAGGCCGTGCCGTCGGCGTCCTCGGCGAACGGTTTGGCCCGCGCGTCCGGCGCCAGCCCGCCCTGCCTGCTGAACTCCAGGAACACCAAAGGCGACGACAGGACGGTCACCGCTCCGGCCAGCGCCAGCGAGCATTCACCGCGGCGCAGCGCCGCGGCGGCCAGGTGCACGGCGACCAGGGAGGAGGAGCACGCCGTGTCGATCGACAGGTTGGGCCCCTGCAGACCGAAGGTGAACGAGATCCGGCCGGAGGCCACACTGGACACGGTCCCGATCGCCAGGTTCGGCCGCTCGCCGAGGGCGGCATGCCCGGGGCCGACGCCGTACTCGCTGTGAGACAGCCCCGCGTAGACCCCGGTGTCGCTGCCTCGTAACGTGGCCGGGTCGATGCCGGCCCGCTCGAAGGCCTCCCAGGACAGTTCCAGCAGCAGCCGCTGTTGCGGGTCCATCTCCAGGGCCTCGTGGCCGCCGATGCCGAAGAACGCGGCGTCGAACTCGGCTGCCTCGTGCAGGAACCCGCCTTTTCGCACATAGCTGGTGCCCGGCCGCTCCCGCTGCGGGTCGTACAGCGTCTCCAGGTCCCAGCCGCGGTCGGCGGGCATCGGCGTGACGACGTCGCGGCCCTCGGTGAGCAGCTGCCACAGGTCCTCGGGGGACTGCACGCCGCCGGGGAAGCGGCAGCTCATGCCGACGATGGCGATCGGCTCGTCCGAACCTGTCCGGCGGCGCACGACGGCCGGTGTCCTCGGCGCGCTGCCGTCCAGGTACGCGGTCAGCCGGTCCGGCGTGGGGTGGTCGAACAGGGCGGTCGTGGCGATCGTCAGCCCGGTCCGCTTGCGCAGCCGGGTGATCAGTTCGACGGCGCGCACCGAATCCATGCCCAGGTCGAAAAAGGTCCGGTCCGGCCGGTAACCGCCGCTGATCAGCGACTCGGTCTCGGTCCGGATCAGCCGGGACAGGTCCGTGGCGACGACGCGGGTGGGTTCGGCGACCTCGGTGGGCAGATGCACGCGGCGGCCACCCCGGTCGCCGAGCACCTCCGGCCAGGCGACCGGCACTCCGTGTCCGTGCAGTTCGCCGAGGGTGCCCAGTACCGCGCGCAGATCGGACTGGCCGCCGCGCAGCGCGGCGGTGACGAGCAGGTCGCCGGTGGCCGCGCCGGGCAGGGTCTCCTCGACCAGCGCCGCGAGCACCCCGTTGGCGCTCAGGTCGACGTAGGTGTCGACTCCGGCGGACGCCAGGGTGGTGACGCAGTCCAGGAAGTGCCCGGTGCCGCGCACCTGGGCGCCCCAGTACTCGGGCAGGCACACCACACCGGGATCGGTCCCGAGCCCGGTGTGCACCGGGACGATCGGGATACGCGGCGGAGAGGCGGTGAGGCCGCGCGCGAACCGTTCGAATTCGCCCGCCATCGCGGCCATATGCGGGGAGTGGAAGGCCCGGTCCACCGGCAGCCGCTTGACCTTGCGCCCTCGGTCGGCCCAGAACCCGGCGATGCGCAGCACGGTGTCGCGGTCACCGGAGATGACGACGGAGCGAGGGGAGTTGACCGCGGAGATCGCCGCCAGGTCCGTCAGCCCGGTCAGCGACTCCTGCGCTTCGGCCTCGGTGATCCGCAGCGCCACCATGGCGCCGCCGACCGGCGTCCGGTCCCGGAACAGCCGGACCCGCTCGGCCAGCAGCGCGGCCACGTCCGGAAGTGAGTACACCCCGGCCGCGGTGGCCGCGGCCAGTTCCCCGACCGAGTGGCCGACCACGAAGTCCGGGCGGACGCCCCAGTGCTCGAACTGCCGGAACAGCGCCAGCTGCAGGGCGAACAGGGCGTCCTGGGTGTACATGGCCTCGTCGGCGGGCGCCACCTCGGTACCGCGGTCGCCCAGCAGCAGCTCGCGCACCGACCAGGTGGACGCCGCGTCCAGGTGGTCGCACACTTCGTCGAGCGCGTCGGCGAACACGTCGAACAGCGGGTACAGCTCGCGGCCCATCCCCGGCCGTTGTCCGCCCTCGCCGGGGAACATCAGCGCCACTTTGCGGCCGGTGCCCGCCTCTGCCGTCCCTGCCCGGCCGTCGGCCAGTTCGGCGAGGCCCGCGACGAGTTCCGCCCGGTCCTCGCCCAGTACGACGCCCCGGTGCGGCTGGTGTGACCGCGCCAGAGCCAGCGTGTGCGTGGTGTCGAGCAGATCCGGCGCGGCAGGCCCGTCCAGGTGGGCGCGCAGGGTCTCCGCCTTGCCCCGCAGGCTTTCCGCGCTGTCGGCCGACAACATCAGCGGCAGGACCGGCACCGCGCGGCGCTCGGGCGGTCGCGTCCGGGCGGGCGGCGCGGACAGCACCAGCGCGCAGGAAGTCCCGGCGCCGTCGGTGGAACCGAGCACGATGGGCCACCGGCGCTCCTGCCCGCGATCGAGCAAGGCGGGCAGATCGAACAGTGCTGACACCGTGTCTTCTTCCACCGGGTCGACCTCGCCGGGGTCCACTCCGGCTCGTTCGCACGCCAGCCGCACGATCGGCCCCCGGCCCAGCGCGCTGCCGTCGAACACGCAATGAACCGGGTCGTCGTCCGCGATCGCGGAGGAAAGCGGTTTCAGCACCAGAAACGCGCACTCGCCGGGTGAAACCACCCCGGCGATGGCGAGCGCCGATTCACCAGTGTGAATGCTTTGGAGGGAAAGGTGTAGGATGGCCGGAGGCGGGATTTCCGCCGTGACCACGGGCCCCAGCAGACCGAACTCCGCCGCGACCGGTTCGGCCTCCGTCGTGGCGAACACACCCGCTATCACGCCGTCCAGCGATTCCGGGATTATACCGGCATTCTCCAGCGCCTGTCGCGCCACCGCGGGCGGTGCGGACAACGGACCGCGCGACAAACCGACCAGCGCGACCGAAGAGGGATTCGTGGTGCTGTCGAACTGCATGAAACCGCCCGTCCAGTCGTCATCCACCCGGCGCGGTCTGAGCAAAGTGCGGTCGGAAGAATACCGGTACACGCTCAGGCGCGTCATTTACGGAATGCGGGGTTCGCTGACCGTAGTCAGCTCGCGGAAACCCTGTCAATGTCATCCCTTTGCGCTAGGGGGAGGTTATCGAAATTAGGGGTTGTATTCAGTGGACCCCTAATCTCGCGGGCCGACTCTATGAATCGCCGCGGTACGGGGTTACGGTGTGGCACCGGTAAACGGAATCCGAGCCGGACTCGCGCATCCATCAATTGCCACCGAGGGAAATTCCATGCGACCTGCTCTGCTGGACGGGAGCACCCTGGAGGAAAGTCTCACGCGGCTGGCGAACGCCACGCCCGGCTCCCGGGCGAGATTCCCCACCGCCGGCGACGAGATCACCGCGGCCGAGCTGGAGCTGGCCGCCACCGCCGCCGCGCACGAGTTCCTGCGCTCCGGGGTACGCCCCGGAGACGTGGTCGGCGTGCTGGTGCCCACCGCCGCCCGTTTCCTCACCACGATCTACGGGCTCTGGCGCGCCGGCGCCGCCATCAGCGTGCTGCCGGTCCAGGCCGGATTCGGGGACGTGCACGGCACCGCTCGACGGCTGTCCCGCATCACCGCGGCCGCGGGGATGCGCCACATCGTGCTGGACGCCGACCACGCGGACCTCGGCGGCGCGCTCGCCGCACTGGGCACCGAGGTGAACCTGCTGCTTCCGCCCGCGCCCGGCGGCACCGGCGAGAAGCGGTCCCTGCCCACCGTCGACCCCGACGCGCTGGCGATCGTGCAGTTCACGTCGGGCAGCACGAGCTTGCCCAAGGGAGTGATGCTGCCGCACCGCACGACCATGGCCGGGCTGCGGGCTTGCGTGGTGTCCGGTGGCTTCAGCCCCGACGACGTGTTCATGCAGTGGGTGCCGACCTTCCACGACATGGGCCTGATCGGCCTTCAGTCGCACTGGCTCAACGGTGCCGACGTGCACGTCTTCGCCCCGACCACGTTCCTGCGGCGGCCAGGCAAGGTGCTGGAGCATTTCGCCGCGCACGGCGGCACGGTGCTGACCGGCCCCAATTTCTCCTACGACTACCTGCTGGACAACGTGCCGCCGGATCAGCTGTCCACTTTGGACCTGTCCCGCTGGCGCCTGGCGTTCAACGGCGCCGAACCGGTGAGCGCGGCCACCGTACGGCGGTTCACCGAGGCACTGGCGCCCAGCGGGGTGGACGCCTCGGTGATGTACCCGGTGTACGGGATGGCCGAGGCCACCCTGTCGATCAGCTTCCCCGATCCCGGTGCCACCGCGCACCTTCGCGCGGTGGACCGCGACGAACTGGCCAGGACGGGCGGCGTGCGCCCGGTGGCGGAAACCGCGCCGGGAGCCAAGCCGGTGGTGTCGGTGGGCCGTCCGGTGCACGGCGTCGACCTGCGCGTCGTGCGCGAGGACGGCTCCGTGGTCGCCGACGGGGCACTCGGGGAGATCCAGATCCGTGGCGATTCGGTGACCACCGGGTACTTCCGCGATCCCGACGCGACCGCCGCCGTCTTCGACCGCGGCTGGTTGCGCACGGGCGACCTCGGCTTCCAGCTCGACGGCGAACTGTATGTCACCGGGCGGCGCAAGGAGATGGTCGTGGTGCACGGCCAGAACTACTTCCCGGACGACGTCGAAACCGTCGCCCGCGAGGTCCCCGGCGTCTACCGCCGTCGCTGCGTGGCCTTCTCCGACACGGACGCCGACGGCGGCGAGCGGATCGGCGTGATCGTGGAGACGGGGGAGGACCCCACCGCGGTGCGTGAGGAGGTCCGCAGGCGGGTCGCCGCCGAACTCGAGCTGGCCCAGGTGGCGGTCTACGCGGTCAAGCCGAGGTGGATCCCCCGGACCACCAGCGGGAAATGGCAACGGGTGCTGGCCGCCCAGCGCGTCACCTCGGGCGACATCGAAGGCATGTCGCCGGCCCCCGCCGGCGCCGACCAAGGAGAACGGGTGTGAACAGCAAGACGACGACCTCGCCTGCCGGGGTTCCGCTGCTCGCCGACGAGCAGATGCACAGTGCCCGGGTCTTCGCGGGCTACCAGCACGCGACCTGGGAGCTGCACCACATCCCGTGGGACGAGTTCCGGCCGGATCTGGTGCTGCCGGAGCACATCGTGTTCGCCAAGGGCGCGATCGTCGGTGAGTCCAATGTGGTCGCCGCCACCCACGGCCTGCTCAACGAGTTCGGCATGGACTACGACTTCTCCCAGTTCGCCTGTATCTGGGGCTACCAGGAGATCCAGCACCACCTGGCCTTCTCGACCTGGTTGCAGCTGGCCGGGCACAGCATCGAGCACCGAACGATCGCCTCGATGCGGGAGGCGTACCCGCCCGGCGTGACCAAGGCGGCCACACTGGCCACCAACGTCATCTGCGAGGTGCTCGCCACCCACGCCTACAAATGCGTCGCCCGCAGCATGAAGGAGCCGGTGCTCGCCGCGATCCTGCGCAAGGCCAGTGGCGACGAGGCACGGCACGCGCGCGAGTTCGTGCACTACACCGCCCAGCAGCTGGCCGCGCGGCCCGAGGAATGCGCGTCGGTGGTGGAGACCCTGTACATCTACATGGGCACCACCCGCGACCTGTACCGCCACCCGGTCAGCCGGTTCAAGGGCAACCTGCCCGAGCTGGCGGACCACGAGACCATCGACGAGATGTTCGCCTACTTCGCCGAAGTCGACGAGGACGGCAGCGAATGGGCCAAGTGCTGTGAGCAGTTGTTCAAGTACTTCTCCGTGCTCACCGGCTACAAGCTGACCAAGATGGCCGACGTCCGGCGCGCCATCGCCGAGGAGTCGATCAAGGCCGAGGTCGCGGTATGAGCCTTGCCGCGCACAGCACCGGTGAGGAGGTCGAGTTCCCCTGGCACGCCGAACCGTCGTTCAACTGCTTCGGCTGCTCCCCGCGTAACCCGGTCGGGCTCAAACTGAAGATGAGGCGGCTGCCGGACGGGGACTACGCGACCGAAACGGTGTTCTCCGCGGACTACGCCTCCTACCCGGGGATCGTGCACGGCGGCATCGTGCACGTGCTTCTCGACGAGGTGATGGGCGACACCCTGGCACTGGTGCACGGGATGCTCGCGTTCTCCGTGACCCTGCGGAGCAAGATGCTGCTGCCGCTGCGGGTCGGCCTGCCGTACCTGACCACGGCGCGGATCACCGGGCGGGGCAACGGGGTGCTGCACACCGAGGCCGAGATCACCGGACCCGACGGCGAAGTGCACGTCATGGCGAGCGGCACCTTCCAGCCGATCCGCGCGGAGCAGGCCAAGAACCTGATGGAGCTGGACGAGGCCACCTTCGGCCGCGTCCGGCATTACTTCGACCATGGAACTGGAGAATCATGACCAGCGAGTCCGTCAGCCGCGAGCAGATCGCCTCGGTCACCACCGAATACCTCGCCACCGAACTGAAGATCCCCGCCGCCGGGATCGCCGGTACCGACGTGCTCAGGGAGCTGCCCGGCGCCGACTCCATGAAGATGCTGCGCGTGGTGTCCAAATTGGAGCGTCGCTGGGACGTGGAGTTCGACGACGAGGCCATCTTCGCGGTGAAGACCGTCGACGAGCTGGTCGTGATGGTGGAGAAGAGTGTCAGCGGGGACCTGGCGGCGTCATGACCGCGCCGACTCCGCAGGAGGCCTACCGGGCGACCAACAAACATTACGAGCTGCCCGCCGAGTTGTTCGAGATCTACCTCGACCGGCGGATGAAGTACAGCGCCGGGCTCTACCCCGACGCGGACACCGACCTGGACCAGGCGCAAACGAACAAGCTGCACTTCGTGGCGAGGCGGCTGGGGCTGCGCGGCGGCGAGCAGTTGCTCGACGTCGGTTGCGGCTGGGGCAGCCTGATCCTGTTCATGGCGAAGGAATACGACTGCCGCGTCACCGGGGTGACCCCGTCCGGCCCACAGGCGGAGTACATCAGGCAGCGGGCGGAGGAGGCCGGTGTCACCGATCTGGTGACCCTGCGGTCCGGCTCGTTCAGCGAACTCGAGATGGCCGGGAGGTTCGACGCGGTCACCATGCTCGGTTCGATCGTGCACATGCCGGACCGGGCACAGGTGCTGCGCAAGGTGCACGGCCTGTTGCGGCGCAACGGATCGCTGTACCTGTCCGAGAGCTGCTTCCGCGACGACGCGACCTACCGGGAGTTCTCCCGGCGGCCGGGCACGGTGCACGTCACCGAGTCCATCTTCGGGTTCGCCGACATGGTGCCGGTCTCGGCGCTCGTGGCGGCGATCGAGTCGGCCGGGTTCAGCCTCACCGGGCTCACCGACCTCACCGCGCACTACCACCGCACCATCGAGCAGTGGGAGGAGCGCGCGCAGGCCGCCTTGGACCGCGTCGAGGAGGTGGCGCCCGGGATGGGCGAACCGCTGATCCGGTACCTGCAGACGGCGAACGCGGGCTGGGGCTACACCACCAAGCACTACGCGCTCAGCGCGCTGAAGTCCCGGATGGGGCCGACGGAGGCACCGTGAACGACCCTTTCGCCGGGCAGGCGACAGCACCGGCACGCCTGACCATCGAGCCCGCGCAGATGCGCGAGCTGACGAAGAAGGCCGTCAGCCGGGCGGGAACCAAGCAGTGGTCCGTCGACGACCTGCCGTGGACCTCCTTGCGGCCGGAGGAACTCACCGACACCGACCGCTCGGTGGTCAAGTTCATCACCTTCATCGAGGATCACATCCCCGGCTACCTGACCTACTTCCTCCAGGCGTTCCCGGTCGCCGACGGGGATCAGGCCATCGAGGAGTTCTGTTTCAACCGGGAGTACTTCCGGTTCCTGATCTCCTGGGCCAACGACGAGGAGCGGCACGCCTCGGTGCTGACCAGGTACCAGATCGAAGCCGGGATCAGCGATCCGGACACGCTGATGTGGGAACTGGCGGAGGAGGGGCGCAAGAAGTTCGCGCTGCCCTACGAGACGCCGGTGCAGGCCTTCACCTACACCCTGGTGCAGGAGAAGGCCACGCAGCTGTTCTACCAGCGGTTCAAGGCCGTCGCCCAAGAGCCGGTGCTGCGCGATCTGCTGCACCGGCTGGCCAGGGACGAGGCACGGCACTTCGCGTTCTACAGCGAACTCGTCGGCGCCTACGTCCGGCGGCACGGGCTGGAGTCGACGGTGCACGACCTCAAAGACGTCCTCGCCACCTTCCGGATGCCGTTGGCGGACACGCTCAACGGGTACTGGCGCTGGTCGATGAAGATCACCGACGCCACCTCGTACGACCACACCGAGGCCTACGAATCGTTGGTGCGCCTGGTCACCGACTTCGCGACGGCAGGCGGCCGGGCCGCCGCGGTGGACCTGACCGAGTTCGTGCACCGGATCCGCGCGATCTGACTCCCGCCCCGACAGCCACCACCGAGGAGAACTCTGGTCATGCCAACACCTTCATGCCCGGCGGGGAAGCCAGGACCGGCCGGTGCGGTGCTCGACATCGCCGACGACGTCGTCATGATCGACGAGAGCTTCACCGACGACCCGTACCCGACATACGCGCTGCTGCGCGCCCGGCGCCCGGTGACCAAGGTGCGGATGGGGATGAGCCCGCCGGTCTGGCTGGTCACCGGATACGAGGACGTTCGCGCCGGGCTGGCCGATTCCCGGCTGGCGAAGGACGCCACGAAACTGGCCCGGATCCTGCGCCGTGCCGCCGGCCTCCCCGAGGACGCCGAAGAGTTCGACATGGGCCTGGACCACCACATGCTGCACTCCGACGGGGCCGAGCACACTCGGCTGCGGAAGCTCGTCAGCAAGGCGTTCACCGGGCGGGCCGCCGCTCTGCTGCGCCCGCGGATCGAGGCGCTGGCCGTCGAACTGGCCGACGCGATGGCGGCCAGGCTCGCGGCCGGGGAGCGATCCGTCGACCTGATCGAGGACTACGCCTTCCCGCTGCCGACGACCGTGATCTGCGAGATCCTCGGTGTCCCCGACGATCGGCGTGCGGAGTTCGGCGGCTGGTCGCGCACCATGCTGTCGACCGCGCCGCCGCACGAGCAACTGGCGGCGAGGGAGGCGATGGGGGAGTACCTCGACAGGCTCGTCGCACGCAAAGTCGCCCATCCCGGCGCGGACATCCTCTCCGAGATCCTGGCCCCGGACGAGAACGCGGACCGCCTCACGCACGCCGAGGCCACCGCGATGGCCTCCCTGCTGCTGGTCGCCGGGCATGAGACGACGGTGAACCTGATCGGCAGCGGAGCGCTCGCGCTGCTGCGCGACCCGGAACAACTGGGGCGGCTGCGGGCGAACCCGGAACTGCTGCCCGGTGCGGTGGAGGAGTTCCTCCGGCTCGAGAGCCCGGTCAACACGGCCACCATGCGGTTCACCGACGAGGAGGTGACCATCGGCGGCACGACGATCCCGGCCGGGGAGATCGTGCTGCTGGCGATCGGTTCGGCGAACCGGGATCCCGGCCGGTTCGAGCGGCCGGACGAGCTGGACATCGAGCGGTCGACCCGCGGCAGCATCGCCTTCGGTCACGGCGTCCACTACTGCCTCGGCGCGGCACTGGGCCGGATCGAGGGCGAAGTCGCCTTCCGCGTGCTGCTCGACCGGTTCCCCCGCCTCACCCTCGCGGTGGAGCCGGGCGAACTGCGCTGGCACAACAGCATCCTCCTCCGCGGACTCGTCGCCCTTCCGGTCACCACGGACGGATGAGCGGGAAGCACGGGCACACCGACACAGGACAGGACGGATATGACCGCGCTCTTCGACCCACGCGATCCCGCGGTGCGGACAGATCCGTACCCCATCTACCGCCGCCTGCGGGAAGCCGATCCCGTGCACCAGTCCCATTTCGGCTACTGGGTGCTCTCTCGCTACGCCGACGTGGACGCCGTGCTGCGCGCTCCGGGGGTCTCCAGCGAGTTCTACCGGAACCAGGTCTGGGCAGAACGCAGGGGCGGACTGGACAGCCCGCTCGTGCGCAGCGTGCGGAACTGGATGCTCATGCTGGACGGGCCGCCGCACCGGCGGATCCGCGGCGTGCTCGGCAAAGTGTTCACCCGTGGCGCCGTCGAGCGGTTGCGGCCGCGCGTGACCGCGGAGGCCGATCGCCTGCTCGACGCCATGGGCGATGGCGAGACCGACCTGATCGAGAGCCTCGCCCTGCCGCTGCCGGTCACCGTGACCTGTGAACTGCTCGGCCTGCCCACCGACAACCGGGTCCAGTGCCGTCAGTGGACCGAACAGATCAGCCGCGTGATCGACCCGTCGATCACCACGGCCGACGTCGCCGAGATGAACCGCGCGGAGACCGAGTTCCGCGAGTACGTCACCGGCGAGCTCGACCGGCGCAGGGCCGCGCCGACCGACGACATCCTGTCCCTGCTCCTGCACACCGAGGTCGACGGCGTGCGCCTGACCGACCACGAGATCGTCGCCAACGTGCTGTTCCTGTTCGTCGCGGGCCACGAGACCACGGTGAACCTGGTCGGCAACGGGGTGCTGGCACTGCTGCGCCACCCCGATCAGCTCCAGCTGCTGCGCGAGAACCCCGAGCTGATGCCGGGCGCCGTCGAGGAGATCACCCGGTACGACGCACCCGTGCAGATCGTCTCCAGGCTCCTGGACGAAGAGGTCGTGCTCGACGACGCGATACTCCCCGCTGGCGCCAAAGTGATGCTGCTGTTCGGGGCGGCGAACCGGGACCCGGCACGGTACAGCCACCCCGAAAGCCTGGACGTGACCCGCACCGGGATCAAGACGCTGGCCTTCAGCGGCGGCCCGCATTACTGCCTCGGCGCCGCCCTCGGCAAGATGGAGACCGCCGTGGTGCTGACGAAACTGCTGCGGCGCTACGGCAAGATGGAGCTGACCGGCGAGGAACTCCGCTGGCGGTCCAACGTGAGCTTCCGCGGCCTCGAGCGGCTCCCGCTCCGGCTCCTCCGCTGATTCCCGCCCTCGTACGGACTTGACGACCCCGGTGGTAACGGGGCGCGGGCCGAGCGAGACTGGAGAGGGGAGCGCGTCGGTGAGGGGTGGCTCCGTATGGGGCTGGCTGTCGGAGGTGTCGGCGGTTGGCTGGTCCAGGCCTTGCCCGATATTTCCGGCAATCTGATCGCGGCGGCGATCGGGGGTGTGCTGGTCTGGGTGGTGACGAACGCGAGGCGGCGCCTCCGGTTGATCCGGGCGCGCAGGTTCTGGCGGGCTTTGGGTGGGCGAGTCGAAGCAGTTGTCGCGGCGTGAGTTGAGTTCGGACCTGGTCCTGATCGGCGGGCCGGAGGCGAATGCGGTCACGAGGACGATGTTGGCGAAGCTGAGCGGAGTGATCTCCTACGCTTTCGTCGAAGACCCTGAGCACGCGGCTGCCGAGGTGCACGATGTGAGCACAGGCCGTGTTTCGGCGCCGCGGTACGACGAGTCAGGTTATCCGGTCAGCGACTATGCCTTGATCATCCGGACGCCGAACCCCTTGGCTCCGGATACGTCGGAGATCGTCATCGTGGCGGGTTGCTGGGAACACGGCACCGCGGCCGCGGCGGAGAAGCTCGGGGACCGGAAGTTCCTCCGCAGGATGAAGAAGATGGAGCACTTCGAGGTTCTCCTCGAGACCACGGTCGTGAACGGTGCCCATTACAACGTCAAGGTCGCCGAAACCCGGCGGATCTCGGCGGATTGACGCCCGGCGGAGGTGACCAGCGGCAATCGGTGACGCGTCTTCCGCGAGCGACATGTGGTGGACTGGCCGGATCACGTTCGCGGATACCTTACGCATCGGCCGAGTGCGTTCACGGGGTCAACGCGGCGAGCAGGGGGCACCTCGCAGGTCGGTATCGCGCATCCAGCCGTAGGTTCGCGCACCGTCGGCAGCCACCAGGACGGGCCGGAAAAGGACATCACCAACGATGGTCGGCTCGACGACGGTGTGGAGTTGAACGATTTCGCCGCCACGTTTGGTCTTCAGGACGGGCTCGGACAGACTTCTCCACACCGGGGCGCTTTCCTTGATGACCAGCGCGCACTCCCGGCCAGGGTTGTTCGCGGCGCTGATACCCCACCACGTCGCCGCAGCGAGCGCGGAAGGAACGACGATGGCGGCCGCCCAACGCCCTCGCCGGACCTTTCGACCAGCTCGGCTTTCCCCGGAGGAGCCGGGCTCCACAGTGGGCTCCGAGGTCGTGGACTGAGCGGCACTGGACCCTTCGCTGTCGACGACTGGGGCCGTCAGCCGTCTGCGCGGCCGGGTCTGCGCTGGCTGCGTTCCGGCGGAGGGAAGTGGGGTAGGCGGTGCCTGCTCGGAGGCCGCGGTGGTGGAGGTTGACGGCCCGGTGTCGAGCTGTTGTCTCAGGGCCAGGAGGTGCGCCCGATCAACGGCGTCGGCCTCGAGCACTCGCAACATGTTCAGCAGCACGTCTCGTGACGGGGGTCGCTTTCCCGCGCAGTAGTCCCCCCAGGCGGTCTTCGATACCAGAGCATGTTCTGCCAGCTCTCGGTACGGCCGGCCACTCACTTTCGTCAGACGAAGTAGATGTGCGCCGAGCTCCACCGCGAGGTCGCGTCTTCGATCGCTCGCTGATGGCATGTCCTGCTTGTCCTCTCGTCCTGTCCTGCTCACTGTTCGCGCTGGTCAGCTCGCTGCTGTGTCCCGGGACGCGGCCCAGGCATTGCTGCCGGCTCTCAGGCGCGATGACGCTTGTGCTCGCACCGCCAAGGTCGGTGCGAGCACCATCCGTCAGTAGTGGAAAGGCAACGACAGCCATGAACAGCAAATTAGCGGCCTCCGCTGTAGGGATCCTGCTCGGTGCGGGTGCCCTGATCGGCACAGCGGCACCCGCGTTCGCCGACAACTCCGCGCGAATCACGGGCGCGCTCGCTGTGTTCACGCCGGGTGGCGACGTCTTCCGGCTCTACGACACTGCCTGCGACGGCGACCCTGTCTACCTCAAGTACTGGATTCACGGACGGGAAACCCGCCACGATCACAGCGGTGGATGTGGTACCCACGCCACCTACAACCTCAACCTCAACCGTGGCGTCCGGGTCGAGTTCCAGGCTTGCCGCAACGTCCGATTCGCCCCCGACAGCTGCTCCGGCAAGGCTACCGCTATCGCCTGACCTGCCCTCGTCCGCCGTCACCGGTGGCGCGGACAGTCACTCCAACACTTCACCGACGTGCGGGTGGCGATCTAATCGCCGCTCGTCGGCGACGCCCCGCAGGTCGGCTTGCGGTACGAGAAATCGCCGAAGAACTTGGCGTTGACCTGAACCAGGTGCACGTATCTCATTGGAGACGTCGCGCGAAGGGCAACGATTTCCTGACATGCAACCACGCGGTTTTGAGCTCGTCCGTGGCGCCGAGTTGAGAAACTGGAGAGCGGCTCGGTATGTCCACGAACTGGTAGGCGCTGATCCAGCGATTCGCGAAATGTCGCCGGTAAGAGTGGCCGTGCACAAGGGAGAACTTCCCTCCGCCTTTCGTGAAATTGACATTGTATCGCGCGATTACCTCATCGTCCGAGAACTGCTGGAGTGTTACGGCGCCGATGTCGACAAGGCCAACGGGGCGGTCGGCGCGCAAATGGAAACCCAGGTACAAGAAGTCGTCGAATTCGAAGTTTATCTTTGAGCATCTGTCGTAAAGTCCATCAACGGAATAGGTGATGACTCGGGCGGTCTCGTCCATGAAGGGTCGGGTCCTCGGTGTTGGCTGGAATCGCGTTTCCGGATGCGGCGAACAGAGAACCACGGGGGGCCTCCCTGTGTCTACCGGCTCGTTGTGCGTGCGGTGACATGTCGACTGTTTGGCCAGAATGGTCATCCTGGTGCCCTTGGGTGGCGCGACAGGACTGTTGAGCTCTTGCTCCTGGCAGTCGGCAGTATGGTCTGCTATCTTGTCGCACTTGCCGCTGAAAAGAATTTGATCTTTCCTTGTCGGTGACGAAGTTTCCGGTAGCGATCCCTTATGGCCCTCTTGGCGGACAATGATTCACGCTATCGGGGTGGAACACTGGTTCGATGCATCGTTTCGGTGTGCACCGGCGGTACCCGGACCGGTTCGGTCGACACCACGGTGAACGACATCGAATTGCCTCTGCGGAACGGCTTGGTTATCTGTTCGACGGATCGCGGTCTGTCCGTGAACCAGGCGGCGATCGAGGTGATGATCACTCCTGACGCGGCGATCCCTGTCGGCCCGACGACAGCGGTCAGGCGGATGCAACCGCGAGGAGCCGGCGCGCGTCCACTGGTGGCGATTGTGTCCCAGATGGCAGACCGGGTGCCAGAGACACGGGCGCGGCGTGTTCGCGGAAACGCCGTATGGACCGGCCGCGCAGGCTCGCGTCGACCCCAGACGGTGCGCCCCCATTCGAGGTACAGTCATATCGGTTTCCGTGGTCACGGGAGTAAATTCGCCTGTCGTACCCCTAGACCTCGGTGACGTGACATATCCGCGAAGATCGCGGTTCAAGATCACGAACCGAGGTCTTTTCGTGTGAACGCGGCGGAGGCCGAAAGGCCGGCCGAGCGCTGTTCGCACAAGTCTGTTCCGCCGGCGCACCGCGCCCAGGCGAGTCATCCCTCACTGTGTTTCGGGAAATGAAGAACATGAGATTTCATCAGAATCCGGTCCGCCGGGGAATTGTCGCCGTGCTGGCAGGAACCCTTGCGGTGCCCGCCTTGTGGGCGGCTAACCCGCTGCCCGCTCACGCTGCCGTCAACTGTGTCGTCAGCCCCGGCGTCACCCAGACCAGTACGGTCGTGACCGGAAGTCCCGGCAACGACACCATCGACTGCGGTGGCACGAACCCCGCGAAGACGATCAACGGCAACGGCGGGAACGACACCATCACCGGCTCGGACTTCGACGACACGGTCAACGGCGGCGACGGCAACGACACCATCACCGGGGGTACCGGCGGCGATACCCTCGCGGGCGGGCTGGACATCGACACCATCTCCGGCAGCGCGGGCAACGACACCCTCATCGGCGCCTCCAACGACGGCAGCCAGGACAGCCTCGACGGCGGCGACGGCATCGACACCTGTCAAGGGCCCCCGCCCGACCTCGACATCCACGCCAGCTGCGAGAACACGAGCACGCCACCGACATCGGGCCCGGGCTCGAGTACGGGAAACGCGACGGAACTGTGCAACGCGACCGGCGGAGTCTTGTCCCTCACCGTCAACCCGGTGGGCTACGTCTGCGTGTTCAACCCCCTCAACCCGGCCAACCGCCGAGTCGAGGAAGCCGCCCGCATCTGCACCGGGGCCAACGGGACGTTCGTGAACCTGATCCCCTTGAGCTACGCCTGCCTCCTACCTGCCGCTTCACAAGCCATCTCGGCCATCAGATGACCCGGTCAGGCGGTACAGGATGGGCATCCTGAAAGGAGGACTGGCCTGGGAGCTGAGGTTCCAGACCAAACCTGGGCCCGGCGGTCTGATGGGCAGGGCCACGAAGGTGGATCACCGTCGCGGTCCTGCATGCGGTCGGGACGGCACCGCGACACTGCCTCTCCCGCATGTCCTGTAGTCCTTTGGATCGAGACGAACGACCAACGAAAGGACGACAGTCAGTCAGACCAGTCGGCAGCACGCGATCTACGGTTCGTGACCGGATCACACCCCGCCTCCTCAAAAGCCAGGACGCGGGCGCGCGGTAGGATAGTCTTTCACCCAAACGGGTTGCCGTTCCCGCACTAAGGGTCCTCTGACCGAAACCTGGCAGCGAAGGTGACGCCGGCCGGACTGCTACCAAGTGACCAGGACAAGATCGTTCCAATGACGGACGAGGCCCGCCGCGGGCGGTGGCATGCTCGACGACATGATCCACCGGACAGCGGCCACCGCCGCGCAGCACTCTCGTAGTGGGCGGATTTCTTCCCTGGATCTACTCCGAGGGGTGGCGATTCTCGGCACCTTCGGGACCAACGTGTTCCTTTTCGCGCATCCCGGCGGGCCCTTGGGTTTCTTCCAGGACTTCGTCAGTACCGCGAACGGCTTCGCGGAGCACGTCGAAGTCGGACTTCGCACGCTGAGCAACGGCAAGTTCCTCGCGCTGCTCACGATCCTGTTCGGTGTCGGCCTCGAGTTGCAGTACCAGTCCGCCCGGCGTCGCGGTGTTTCCTGGCCGGGCCGGTATCCACTCCGGGCGGGAATCCTCTTCATGGAAGGGGTCGCGCACTACCTGCTCGTCTTCGAAGCCGACGTGCTCATGGCCTACGGGCTCACTTCGCTGCTCGTCGCGTACCTCATCGGCCGGAGCGGTCGGGTCGTCCGCAATGTCGTCGTGGCGGTGGGCGCGGTGTACGCCACGCTGATCCTCGCCGTGACCGCGTTGCTCGTGGCAGGACCGGGTATTTCCGGCACGCCTGCCCAGGTCGATCCCACCACGACGGCCAGCTGGCCCGCGCAGGTCAGCGTCCGCTTCACCGATTTCCTGATGCTGCGGGCGGAAACCGTCCTGATCGTGCCCTCCGCCGTCGTCCTGTTCCTGCTCGGTTCCCGCCTGCGGAGGGCCGGTGTCTTCGAAGACACCGAGAAGGGCGCGAAGCTTCGTGCGCGTCTGCTCGTCCTGGGCTTCGCCGTCGGACTGCCCCTGAACGTACTGACCGGATTCGGCGGCCCGGACTGGTTCCTCGTCGACAGGTACTTGCTGCCGCCGCTGGTCGCACTGGGCCTGCTCGCTCTGGTCACCCATCTCTCCCTTCGGATGCGGGAAAAGCCGGGGTTTGTCCGAAGTGGACTGATCGCGGTCGGTCGAACCTCTCTCTCCTGCTATGTACTCCAGAACGTGCTGGCCGGTTTCCTCTGCTATGGCTGGGGTCTGGGGCTCGCCGAGAGGTTCGCGGACGCCCGTCCATGGTGGATCGTCGGCCTCTGGACCTTCGTCGGACTGGTGGACGTCGCGTTCGCCCTCTTGTGGCTTCGACGGTTCGACCGCGGCCCCCTCGAACTGCTGATGCATCGTCTCTACGCCCCGCGGCGGACGTCGCGCGCCTCAAGACCGACTCAGTAAAACTCGAATCGCCACTCACGACTACCAGAGCGTGGACGGTCCTGAGACAACCCAACCGTCGTCGACAGGCTTGACCCAGAAACCCAAGGCCACGTCGATCGTCTGCTCGCGGAAGGTGATCTCGACGTAGAGATTGCTCCCGGAGTCACCCCAGGCGAAGTTCCTCAAGGCGAGTCCGCGGAGCCAGGACAAGTCGCGTTTCCACTCGTCGGCAGCGGGCTCCGTATCGAGGCTCGCGCCGACGGAACCTGACCAGAGCGATTTGAGCACGTGCTTGACGGACGTGTGATCGACGAGTTGCTCGGCCTCGGGCGTCTTCCCGTCCCGCAGGAGGCCGAAGTAGCGGCGAACGACGGCTTCGACGTCGGTCTTGGCAGGCGGCTCCGTCCAGATCTTTACCGTCGAGACACTAGAGCGTGATCGCCGCGATGCGACGAAGGACGGGATCGGCCGCGACGTACAATCGCGACGGGGGCGAAGCGCCAGGCCGAGATTCTGGCACCGGGTGAAGGAGGGGCCAGGATGTTCTTCGGTTCCAAGAAGAAGCTCGACGATCTGATGGCGCAGCTCAGGCCCGACCTGAGCCGGGAATCGCTCGGTGTCGGGCCCGCCTTCCCGGGCATCGCCCCGAACCCGCTCCTGAGCAGGGATGCGTGGAAGCGCAACGCGGAACTGCGTACGGGGGCGCTCGCTCTCGGCGTTCTTGTCGACTGGCGGGAGGTCAGCAGCGACGGCAGTCCCCGCGTGGTCCTGATGTTGGACGTGGAGACCGCCGGCGGCATCTCGTTCCGCGGTATCGCGGACGAAGACCTCACGATCACCGAGCTCACCCGGCTCGCCCCAGGACAGACGTTGCCCGTGCGCTACCGGCCGGCCGTCATGGACCACTACGTCGCGCTTGCCCGGGACGCGAACCCTGGCCAGGTGCGGCGGCTCTCTGAGGAGATCGCGAGCCGCAAACGGACCTGAGGCGGAGCCGTTGGCCGGGTGCGGCTTGCGGTCGGCTGGTCAGCCGCGTCCTCGGAGTGACGCCATAATGAAAGAGCCGCTTGGCTTGAACGAAAGTTCAAGCCAAGCGGCTCTCTCGTTCCGGTCGGGCTGACAGGATTCGAACCTGCGACCCCTTGACCCCCAGGAGTATTGGGGGCCTCTGAACTGCGACAACGGCGAGATGGGGGTGTTGCTCGCGATGCGCCGACGAGCCTGTTTCGACGCTGTCGCTGTAGTTGTGGTCCACAGTTGGTCCACTGAGCCCCGAGCCCAAAGATCAGCAGGACTCAGCGTTTGACACGGGCACGGATGGCGAGCACGGCGAATGCAAGCAGGACTGGTCCAAGGAATCTTGCAGCCATCACGGTCCAGGTTCCTGCTGTGGCGAGTTTCTGGCCGGCGTCGCGGAATACGACCGCGCCGAGCGCGATACGGGAGGCGTTGCCCGCGCGACTCCAGGTCCACCGTTCCCCGCTCGGAGGTAGGACGGCTGGCGAATCGGTTGTGGTCGTCACCGTCTCGCTGAGGCCTCCAGCACCTACCTTCGTGCTCGCAACGGACTGCGAGGTTGGACCAGACCCAGGCAACCCGCATCCGATTAGCAACGCGGTGACGGCGACGAGGAGAACAGTGAGTGCGGCAAACGCACGAGAGGCGCGCTGGCCGTAGCCAGAGATCAACCAATAGACCCATAAGATGGATCGCTCAGCGCGAGACGTGCTAGGAGCGTGACGACGTGCCTCCTGCTCACCATAGTAGAAATCTCCTGCGCCGGCCTCGTTCTTGCCGTCTTCCAAGGCCTTGCGCAGCGATCGATACAAAGCGGCTAGTCGTTCCGCACCGACGTGCTCGTTCCGGTCTGCTGAGGGATCGCTAGGCGCACCTGCGTGCCAACCGACCTGACGTTTGAGATCAGCACGCCAGGGGTGCTCTTCAAATAGCACCTGCCGTGAGGAGCGCCACCGGCTACGCGGAGGCCGCGGGAATGGGGTGTCGCCTTCGATGTGAAGTTTGTCGAGATGGTGCGCGCCAGCGAACCTGCACCAGCGAAGGTCAACATCGGTGAGTGCGAGTTCAGTAACATCAGTTCCGCGCAACGAGGTTACAACAGGACGGTGGTCGACAGAACCAAATGGCTGTCGCCACGACGAAATCAGATCATCTGATGCTCGTACTATCTCCGGTGTGCCACCTGACGTTATCTTTCTGAATCTGGTGACTGAAGTGGACAACGAGGAGGCTGAACCAAAGAACACTTGCGAAAGATCAACCTGACCGTATCTGACGCGCATCTCAACGCCATCGGAAAACCTCGTCCGTGTACACGATATCTTCCCGGATTCAACCTCAATGACAACGAGCTTGTTGAACGATGCCTGTTGCAGGCTCACATGGTTGGCAATCAACGGCCCCAGCCACTCAAGCTTCTCAAACTTCGATCTGTCAAACACCGCCTCCCCGAATGTTGCCCTGTTGAACCTGGCGTCTCCGCTGAATGTCGCATCATAGAAGTAGGCTCTCTCGGCAAAGTTTCCGCAGTGAAAGGTGACATCCTCAGTGAAGGTCACTCCGCTGAAATGGGAATTCGTTGCAAATTTTGTGCGGCCAAATAGGGCGTCCTTGATGAAGGTCGAATCGGCAAAATCGGCGGTATCGGCGAAAGTTGCACCATGAAAGAGGGCTCGTTCAGTGAATGTAGCGCGACGGAAGTACGCTTGTCCGATAAATGACGCGTCAGAAAAATCGCTTTCGTTGTTAAATTTGGCGTTGCGAAAGTCGGCCTCGCCATGAAACTTTGTTCTGCGAAATTCGGTGTGGTCGTTGAACGTCGTGCCGTCAAAGTCGACTTCGGCAGTGAACGTCGCATCGTGAAAGTTGCCGTTGCCAGCTAAGGTTGCGTTGGCGAATGAGGTGCGGCCGGTGAATGTCGCACCTTGGAAGTCGGCGGTTCTGGTGAACTTCGTGCTCCGGAAATTGGCGTTACTGAATTTCGGACGTGCTTCTGGGACGGGTGTAAAAGTAGCCCGGATGCGCTCCATTAATGTGGAGTCAATTGTCGTACCGCGGGCGTCGAGGGCCATCCCGGGTCCGAGTTGCTTGAGGCGAGCATCGAGGCCATCCGGGCGGAGATGCGCCAAGCACAGATCAGTCCCTGGGACCTGTACGCCCGTACACCTTCCTCCCGTCGTCGCAAGCTCGATCCTGCAACGTTGCCAATCGATGTCGCTCGACATGCACCATAAGTAGCCAGAGTGGTCGCCGCTGTTACACGGCCACTTCGGCCAGGCGCCGACTGGAGCGCTCTCCGCCTCAGGCTCTCGCCGTGACCGCCATAGAACCTCATGTTTCCGCCCGAGAGACGTCGTCGCCCGAACTGGTGACCTGAATTGAGCGCAAGCACCAGAGGTGTCGTGCTTGATGTCGCTGGTAACGGGCACGTGGATCGATGGGGAGCTGCACGTCGACGTCGTCTGCCCATCGGCTGCTGTCGACTCCTTGAGAAGGAGGTCGTGTGTCGACAGACGACCCCGGGCCCCAGGCGGGTTGCTAAGCCCATCCACGAAAGGTCGGCGAGCACGCAGAGTAGCGCTGATTGAGGAGATCCGGCCGCTGGTGGCGAGTCGTCTGGACGCGGCTGGTGCTGATCCGATAGCCCGGCTGTTCACGGGGGCCGCGCGGTGGGTACGTGACAACAGCAACTGGTGGAAGGTGCCTGGTCGAGCTACCAGAAAGGCGACCTCGGAAGGGTCGTCACGGCGCTGCCTGGGCTGATCAAGACCACCCAGGCGATGGAGGCGGCTTCGGCTGGCGATGCCGGCTATAGGCGGGCCTGCGCGGCCATCTCGGCGCCGGTGCGCCACCTGGCCGGGACCACGTTGAGCAAGATCGGTGAAGCGGACCTCGCCTGGATTGCGGCCGAACGCGCGATGCAGGCGGCAGACGACTCCGATGATCCGCTGGTCCTGGCCTCGTCCGGTATGCACGCGCTCCTGGCCGTGGGCCGGTTCGATGACGCGCTTGAGCTGGGCGATGTCGCAGCGAAGTGGCTCCTCCCGAGGACGGCCGAAGGCGACCCGGCAGCGCTGAGCCTCTACGGGATGCTCTATTTCCGTACCGCTGTCGCGGCGGCGCGACACCAGGACCGGACCACCGCGAACGACCTCCTCGGGCACGCGAGTGCAGCCGGTCGACGGTGAAGAACAGCATCGCGGTGCTGGTCAGAGTGATGGAGCAGGCCCTTCGGGACGGCATCATCGACCGGAATCCCGCCCGGGTGACTGGCTGGCAGCAGGAGTACAAGCGCGCTGAGGACGAGTTGGACGATCCGCGGTCGTTGGCGCTGCCTGACTGGATCTCGTCCCCGATCCGGGCCGCTGTACAGGCAGCGAACAGCACCACGTCACCCCATCCCGGTACCCCGACGACCGCGCCACCAGGGCGTCCGCCAGCGTCGTGAGCGGGTGTTGCTGACGAAACACTTGCGGTCGCCGCAGCGCGAGCGACTTCGTGCTGTGTAACACGAGCAGGCTATCGACAGACTTTATAGCTGACGGCAGCTAATAATAGGACGTGGCGCTATGTCTCTTGGTGTTGTAGCTCTGAGTAAGGGAGTCCAGTCTCAGATTGACGTGACGAGGCGCCGATACGTCACAAGCATCAATAACGTGCGATGCGAGGCTATCCCGCCGGTGGTAGCTCCCGGGTTGAAGCAACAAGGGGACGGCTCGGAGGAGATCGGCAAAGTCATCGCGCCGCCCGGGTACGATTGGCCAGAGAATGACTGGTGGGGCAACAGTTGGGGTGCTGATGCTGTGTCTATTAGGGCTTTCGGATTGATTCTTACGGAAGTAGATGAGTCAGCCTCAGATCATATAGCCCGTACTGATGGCATGATCGACGAATGGGCTACTCTTCTCCATGACTGGCTGTCCGCATTGGCTGGCGTGCCAATCGAGGTCATATCCAGCTTCACCGCCGAGGTGATCTGGCAAGGTCAGCGGTTCGGGAACATTGAGTCATATATCGGCCGAAGTATTCGAGTGAACGACCCGAAGCCTGTGACGGCGGAACAATGGCAGTACGCGTTCTCGCGCGCGGGGGAAGGCGAGGAGCCGCCGATAGCGCGCGTTCTGCTCGTTAACGCGTTGAGCGCATTGTCGGCGCGGTCTTGGCGAGCGGCGGTCGTGGATGCCGCGACGGCGGCCGAGGTTGCACTTGCGGCGGGTATAAGGGACAAGGTGCAAGGGGAGGCATCCGAAGCTGTTACCGATGCGCTCCTGGGACGTGGACGAATGCTCGGTCAGATGGTCGAACTGGCCGAGACTTACGCCTTGAGGTCCCTGCCCAGATAACTGATGACCTCGTCAAGCCTCGCAAGATTGTCCTGCATCGGGGCGGTCGAGCAACTGAGGATGAGGCTAAACGTGCCTGTCTCGTCGCGGCAGACGTGGTGGGCAAGTATGTCTCGCTGCCGAGCGATGCGCCGCAGTGAGCTGACGATGGCAAGCGGTGATGGGCGTAGCTGGTCCCCACGTGGTCCCCGGTTACGGCCTGGCCGAGGAGGTCAAGATCAAAAAGGTGATAAATGAAAGCCGCTTGGCTTGGGCTTTCACCCAAGCCAAGCGGCTCTCTTGTCCGGTCGGGCTGACAGGATTCGAACCTGCGACCCCTTGACCCCCAGTCAAGTGCGCTACCAAACTGCGCCACAGCCCGGACCCGCGCTCCGTGGAGTGCGATGTGAGTACTTTAGCGGGTCCGGAAGTGGGGCCTGCAACCAGGGGTCACTGTGTGTCTGAGCTGCGAAAACGGTCCGTGAGGGCCGCCCTGCCGCGATCGGGCGGCCCGCACGGGGTCACTGTGGGTTGTCCGCGTGCGTGAGGGTCTGCCAGGCGACGAAGAGGGCGTTGGTGCCCGCCGGGCGCTGGCGCAGGGTGAGGGCCTCGGTGTTGCTCATGGTGTACCCGAGGCGGGTGTGGAGGTGGTTGTAGCCGACTTCGGTGACCGGGCCGAGGCCGAGCTTCAGGTTGCCGCCGCACAGCCATGACGGGACGGCCGCGCCCAGCTGGTACTTCGCGTGGAAGCCGAGGCCTTCGCGGAGGCGGTCGGCGATCTCCGGGTACAGGTCCTGGCCCTGGATGCGGGTGGTCTCGGCGAAGTTCGCGATGGCGGCGAGGCCGTATCCGGTGTGGGTGAAGTCGCGGCAGGTCTCCTGCGAGAGGCCGTTGACGAACGTCGTCTGGCCCTGCCAGTACTTCACGATCTCGTCCCGGGTGTCCAGGCCGCTGCCGGGCGCGGTCTTCGGGAGGGTTCCGTCGCTGGTCAGGTAGAGGTAGGCGGGGACACGGGTGCGGAACTTCGCGACGGCCTTGTCGTAGGTCGCCTTGTCGTCGAGGAAGACCGCGATGCCGAGCGCGGCCTCGGTCATGCTGAGTTCCCAGTTCCCGTTGCTGTGGCTGCCGTTGATCACCTCGGGCAGGTACGTTCCGCAGCATGGTGCCGAAGCGGCCGGAGTTCGGCCAGCTGGGGTAGGTGTGCTTGATGATCTCGGCCGCGCGGGGCCACGAGGAGGCCGACCACGCCGATTGCAGGGGAGCGTTGCTGTTCGTGTGATCCTTCAGGACCGCGGACCAGGCGTCCATGATCTCGATCGCCTTGGTCGCGTATTTCGCGTCGCGGCTGATGTACCAGGCGAGGGAAAGGGAATACGCGGCGATCGCGTCTTGCCGTTCATCGGTACAGCCGAGGTTCGGATTGGAATAGGGGCCGCATTCGACGACGGCACGCGGTTTCGGTGAACGGGACAAAGACGCGTAGGGACTTGACATCATCGCGTCGTAAGCTTGTTTCCACGGTTGCGCGCCGGCTTGGACCTTGGTGCGCACGAAGTCGAGTTGGGGGCGGCTGACCAGTACGCCGGGGTGGGTGAAGACGGCGGGGGCAGCCTGGGCCGGGGCGCTGAACAGGCCCAGTGCCAACGGGACGAGCGTGGTCAGGGCGAGCAGTTTCCTCGGTAGGGACATGGTTCTCCTCGGGCGGGTGTGAGCCAGGTCACCGGCGGCGTGCGATTCAGTGTCGTGGTCTGAACCAGTTGGGTCAAGACCTTAATTCGCCCCGAAAAGAAAGAGGTGTCCCGTTGTTCAGCGGGCTGAACAAAAGCGTTCAGCCCGCTGAACGAATCAGTGCGGCCACGGGGCCACGAAGGCCGGGCTTCCGATCGGATAACTGCCGACAAGGCGCCACGTCGCGCGTTCGTAGGCTTGGATCATGTCGTCGCGCTGCGACGCGACATAACAATGGTCGCCGACGAGGGAGAAATGCCGCGGCCATGCCCCGACGCCGTGATCGGCGACGGCCGCCGGGAGGTCGCCGTCGAAGGCGAACTCGGTGATCGTCTCGGGGCCCCGGTTCGACAGGAACAGCCGATCGTCGTGCAGTTCGAGGTGTCCGGGAAAGTTCTCGCCGCTGGGCCGCAGCGTCGCGGGGACCGAGCCCTCAACGGTGAACGTGCCCGGCGGTTCCTCGCGCACCGTCACCAGTGTGGCGGCCAACTCTCCGACGACGTACGCGTGGCCGGTGCCGGGGCGCCGGACCAGCTGCCGCGGGCCGGTGCCGCCGGGCAGCGCCGACACCGAGACCGGGATCAGCTCGCCTTCCTCGCCGATGCGGTAACTGCGGATCTCGTCGGTGCCCAGGTCGACCGCGCTGACGAGGGTGCCCGTCTCGTCCACCACGGCCATGTGCACGTGTGCGGCTTCTTGCCGCTCGGGGTCGGGCCCGGTGCCTTCGTGCCCCACCAGCGCCGTGCGCACGGTCGGCACGCCGTCCGGGCCGAGCGCGAAAGCGGCCAGGCTCCCGCCGCTGTAGTTGGCGCACAGCAGGTACCGGCCATCGGGGGTGACCGCCAGATGACACGGATCCGCCCCGCCGGTCGGCAGCGAGTTCAACACCTCCAGTGTGCCGTCCTCGGCGACCGCCACGGCGGTGATCGCGCCTTCGGCCGTCTCGTTCACGGCGTAAAGCACCGGCAGGGTGGGATGCGGGGTCAGCCAGCTCGGCGAGTCCAGTTCGAGCGAGCCCGCCGGGGTCAGTTCCCCGGTGAGGCCGTCGCGCCAGAAGGTTCCGATGCCTTCGCCGTTGCCGTCGCTGGCGGCGGTGTAGGAGCCGACGATGAGCAGAGTCCGGTCGTCGTTCGCAGAAGTCACGAGGCACACTGTGCAGCAAACCGAGGAATCCGTGAAGGCCTCCTTGCCTACCCTCAAGGTAGGCAAGGAGGCCTTCACGGACCTTTACTTCAGCGAGTTGTCCACTGTGGTCATGAGGGATCCGGTGTCACCCGACATCTCCCAGGCCATGACTCCGAGGAGTCCTCGGGTCTTGAGCCAGGCGACCTTCTGCTGGATGGACCAGGCGTCGTCGAAGGTCCACCATTGCCCGCCGTTGCCGGTGTAGCACGCGGTGGCCACGGCCGCGGTGTCGTGCTGGACGGTGCAGTTCGGGACACTGGCCAGGAGATTCGCGTAGCCACGAGTACCCGCTTCCTCGGCGAACTGGCCTGGCGCGGCTCCGGTCGCGCTCTGCCATTCGCCCTTCTTGCCGCCGTCCGCGACCCCTTGCCAGCCTCGCCCGTAGAAGGCGAGTCCGAGGGTCAGTTTCCGTGGATTGGCCCCGGCCTCGGTGTAGGCGTTGATCGCCGACTCCACGCTGAACTTGAAGTTGTACGGGTCGTCCGCGTCGGCGTACAGGTTCCCCTGATGGCCGGTGCGGTTCGGCTCCCACGAGTTGTCGCTGCCCGAGCCGTGGAAGTCGTAACCCTGCACGTTCGCGACGTCGAGGTAGTCGAAGATCTTCGGGATCTCCCAGCCACCCTTCACCTTCGCCGGGTCGGCGGGGGTGAACGCCTGCAGTTCGTACCGTTTGCCGGTGGTCGCGCCGTAGGCGTCCATCTGCGTGCGGAACTCGGCCAGCAGCGCGGTCAGGTTCGTCCTGTCGTTGGCGCTCCAGTGGTTCCCGGGATGCCCGTCGGGGCTGCCCGGCCACTCCCAGTCGATGTCGATGCCGTCGAAGATGCCCGCGGCCGTGCCCGGCCCGCCGGCGCCGCCGTACGCCTTCACGTTCCCCTTCAGGTACGTGTCGATGCACGACGCGACGAACTTCTGCCGGGACGCGGCCGTGGCCGCGACGTCGGAGAAGTACTTCGAATAGGTCCAGCCGCCCAAGGAGATGAGCACCTTCAGATTCGGGTTCTTGGCCTTGAGCTTCTTCAGCTGGTTGAAGTTGCCGCGCAACGGTTCCCAGCCGGTGTCGGCGACGCCGTCGACGGACTGGGACGCGGACATCGGCCGCGAGTAGTCGGCTTCCGCGTCGCCCGCGCCGTCACCCTGGTTCGGATCCTGCGGATTGGACGTCGTTCCCTTGGTGACACCCGAGAGGCAGGTGTGGTTGACCGGGTCGATGTTCCCGAAGGCGTACAGCAGATGCGTCAGCTTGCTCGCGGATCCGTTGGTCACCAGGTTCTTGACGAAGAACTGGCGGCCGTAGATACCCCACTGGACGAAGTACCCGACCCGCGCGTACCCGTTCACGATGTCGCCGGTGCGAGCGCTGACGGCGGCGCTCGCCGCGGAGACGTTGTCATACCCGTCACGGGCTTTGACGGTGAAAGTGTACGAAGTGGACGGTGAAAGCCCGGTCACCGTCGCGGTCGTGCCGGTCACCGTGGTGGCGAGGGTCGTGCCGCGGTAGACGTCGTAGGAGACGACGCCGGTGTTGTCGGTGGAGGCGTTCCACGCCAGGGCGACGGAACCCGCCGTGACCGCGGTCGAGCGGAGGTTCGTCGGCGCCGTCGGCGCCTGGGTGTCGTCACCGGGGTTGTTGGTGGTCACCGCCAGCGCCGGGGTCGGCGGTGATTTGGCGTCCTTCCGGTCCTTGGCGACGACGGTGAAGCTGTAGGCCGTGTTCGGCGTCAGCCCGGTGATCCTCGCTTCGGTGCCGGTGACCGACGCCGCCAGGGTGCCGCCCTGGTAGACGTCGTAGCCGACGACGGGCAGCGAGCCCGGCGCCGACGCGTTCCAGGCCAGCGCGGCGGTCGTGGTCGTCTTCGCCACGAGGCGCAGGTTGGCCGGGGTCGACGGCGGGGTGTCGCCCGACCCGTCACAGTTGGCGTCGTCGATCCGGCAGGTGGCCGGGGTGACCGCCGCACTGAGCTGGAACGACGGGCTGTAGGGGTAGGTCGACCGGCCCGGCGCGAGGGATTTGATGTAGTACGCCGGGGTGAGCGTGACCTGGGTTCCCGCTTGCGAGACCGTGGCGTGGGAGCCACTCGTGACGGTCACGCCGGCGGGGACGGTGAAGGTGATGGACCAGTCGGCGACGGTTTCGCCGCTGGGGTTGGTGACGGTGTACTCACCGGTCGTGCCTGCCAGGGCGAAGGCGGCGCGGAGGCGTCCCGCCGCCATCGCCGGTGTTCCTCCGGCGACGAGCAGCCCGGCGGCGAGGAGTAGTACGGCGAGTGCGCTGAGTAGTCGTTTTCTGGTGCGTCTCATGGCGGTTCTCTCCAAAAGAGGCGGCGAGACTGAACCTGATCTGAACTGGCGCGATGTGGTCTAGACCACAGTTGAATGTAGCGCGGCTCGCATAAAAGGTCTAGACCGATTCGGCGGCCGTGAACCCGTTCGACCGTGTATGCGGATAGCAGGTGAGACTGTCGAACGGCGAAGGGTGGTTCATGAGCTCATCTGGGGCGGATCCTGGGGATCTGGAAGACGCGGAGCTGATCGCGAGGTCGGTGACCAGGCCGGACTGGTTCTCCGCGATCTTCGACCGGCACGCCGCGCACATCCACCGCTACCTGGTCCGGCGCATCGGGCCCGCCGCCGCCGAGGACGCGCTGGGGGAGGCGTTCCTGGTGGCCTTCCGCAGACGGGAAAGCTACGACATCGAGCGCCGCGACGCCCGGCCCTGGCTCTACGGGATCGCGACCAACCTGGTGGCGCAGCGGCGCCGCGAGGAGGCCAAGGAGCTGAGACTGCGCGAAGCCCTCGGCCCGCCGGCGACCGAAGAAGGGCACGCCGAGCGCGTCGCCGAGCAGGTGACCGCCGAGGCGATGGGCAAACTGCTGGACTCCGCGCTGGCGGAACTGGCCGACGGTGACCGGGACACGCTCACCTTGTTCGCCGGGGAAGGTCTGAGCTACGAGGAAGTGGCCTCGGCACTGGCCATCCCGCTCGGCACCGTCCGCTCCCGGCTCAACCGCGCCCGGCGAAAGGTCCGCGAGGCACTGGGGCGCCCGCACACCACGACTTCGAAGGAGATCTCCACCCATGGATGAGCTGCAGCTGATCACCGAGCGGACCGCGTCGGTCCCGCTCGCGGAATCCGGCGCGCTCGCTTCGGCGCGCGAGCGGTTGATGACCGAGATCGCCGTCGCGGAAGCGGAAAACGTGACGCCGCTGCGGAAACGGCGCCGCTGGGTCTGGACCGGGGTGGGGGCGGCCGGGCTGGCCGCGGCCATCACCGCCGTCGTCGCACTGGCCCCCGTCGAGCAGGTCGGGCTCGAACCGCCCGCGGCCGCCGCGGATCCGGTGACGGTGCTCCGCAACGCCGCCGCGGCCGCGCTGAAGACGCCGGGCACACCACCGAAGCCGGACCAGTTCGTCTACACGAGGACCAAACAGCCCGACGGCGAGCGGGAAGCGTGGCTTTCGGCCGACGGCACCCGCGACGGGTTGATCAAAATGGCCGACGGCGGTTCCTTCCCGATCGCGGGCTGCCGGAACGGGCGGGCGCAGGTGTACAAGGGCGATGAGCCCCTCAAGGGCGTCACGGAGTCCTGCACGCCCACACCCGCCTACCGGACGGACCTCCCCACCGACGCCGACGCGATGTTCGCCTATCTCGACAGCCGCCACCGCGGCGTGAGGGGGGGAACCAACGCGATGGGCAAGGACATCCTCTCGCTGTCGAACGAGGCATACCTGCCGCCCGCCGTCCAGGCGGCCTTGTTCGCCGCGGCGGCCAAGGCGCCGGGACTCCGGGCCATCGACCGGACCCAGGACGCGGCGGGCAGGCCCGGGGTCGGCATCACCTGGCCGCTCGGGCCGCACGACGACCCCAAGGTGGCGAAACCGGTCGTGATCGTCTTCGCCGCCGACACGTTCCAGTACCTGGGCACGAATTCGACCGCGGTGACCGCGTCCGGCGTGGTGGACGCGGCCGGTCAGCGGCCCTAGAAGTCAGTACACAGCGGATCAGCGGCCGGTGAAGGTCGCCTTGCCGGGACCGTCGGCGAGGAACGACTTCACCGCGCCGCGCAGGTCCTCGGTGTCGAAGAGCCCGGCGGCGATCGTCGTGATGTGCTCGTTCGCCTCGGCGACGCCGCCGTGCTCGTAGTGTTCGAGGACCTTCTTGGTGGCCGCGTGCGCCTTGGTCGGCCCCTGCGCGAGGTCGTTCGTGAAGGCGCGGACGGCCTCGTCGAAGCCGTCCGCCGGGAGCACGCGGTTCACCACGTTCCAGCGTTCGAGGGTCGCGGCGTCGTAGGTCGCGCCGGTCATCACGAACTCCTTGGCGCGGCCGACACCGGCGCGGGCGGCGAGCCGCTGGGTGCCGCCCATGGTCGGGGTCAGCCCGACGACCCGTTCCACGAGGCCGAACTTGGCCTTCTCGCTCGCCAGGATGAGGTCGCAGGCGACCGCGACCTCGAAAGCCCAGGTTAGGCAGAGGCCGTGGGCGGCGAAGACGGTGGGGAAGGGGAGCGCGGCGATCCGGTCGGGGATCGCCAGCATCTCGTCGAAGAGCACCTTCGCCTCGGCCGCGGAGGACTGGGCGTCGAACAGGGAGACGTCCACCCCGCCGCTGACGATCTTGCCCTCGGCCCGGATGAGCGCCGCTCGTGGCGGCGTGGTCTCCAGTTCGCCGATCGCCTCGCCCAGTTCGTGCTGGAGTTCCGCGGTGTAGAGGTTCAGCGGCGGCGAAGCGACTGTCAGGACGGCGACGCCGTCCTCGCGGTCGAGGCGGATCGAGGTGGCCAAGGCGGGTTCCCTCCGCTAGATCGTTTTCCGTGACCCTAGCCGGAGATGTCCGCGAGTTCGTCCCATTGGGCCTGTGCTTCTGGTCGCCATTCGCCGTACTTGCGGTGGAACAGGTCCGCCGCGCGCACGCCACTCCATCCGTCGGGAAGAAGTTTCAGCGGAAGCCTCGGATCGAGAAAGGGAAAGCTGCGCCATTCGTGGACGAGTTCGGTCTGCGCACGGAGAACGCCGCGTTCACCCGAAGGATGCAAACCGGTGAAACGGTCGATGAAGTCCTCGTAGCGGTCCTTGAGTTCGCTGAGATCCCAGGACCGCGCGACCATCGTCTCCTGATCGCCGACATCGCCATAGGCGGCGGTGAACGACATCGCCTGCGCGTCGAGCCCGAGGTCCTGCACGATCTGCTGGGCCTCCCGCTGGCGGGTGAGGTCCGGGCTGACCCAGACGCCCGCGACCGGGGAACCGAAACCGGCCCAGGTCAGGCGCGTGCGGAGCCGGTGCCGGAGATCCCGCTTCGCTTCGGGGACCGAGACGATCAGCATCAGCCAGTGGCCGTCCCAGCTCCGCTCGTCGTTGCCGAAGGCGTAGATCCGTTCCGCGCCTTCGGTCAGGAGGCGTCTGCCTGGTGGGGTGAGCGACCAGCGCACTCTTCGCCCGACACGTTCGGAGACGACCCAGCCCTCGGCGGAGGACCGGGCCAGGGCCTGCCGGGCGGACTTCTCCTCGATGTCCAGTACACGCAGCGCCTCGACCAGCGTGGACGTCCAAATCGGCTGGTCGCGAGGGAGGACGTACTCGCCGAGGATCGTCATCAGCAGCGAGCGCGCGCTGGCATGACTGACTTCCCGCCGCCTGCTCATCGTCGGCCTTCGGGTACCACCTTTCCGCTGGTGCGCGACGGGGACCGGGGTGGCGGAATCCGCCATTTGCTGTCACCGACCTCTAATGCTCGGGGATTCGTTCGGGTCCAGAAGAAACAACCAGGTTACCCACGTTCCGTGATCGGTTGGATACTTGCCACTCTTCTGAGGGACCACGAGCTGTTCAATCGGTCCCCGTAGACTTACCGATCTCATGAGCGCCACACTCGTTGCCAAAGATCTCGCCGCCGGCCACGGCGACCGTGTCCTGTTCTCCGGTCTCGACCTCGTCGTCGCGCCGGGCGAGGTGATCGGCCTCGTCGGCGTCAACGGGGCGGGCAAGTCGACCCTGCTCAAGACCCTCGGCGGCCTGGTACCGCCGGAGGAGGGCAGCGTCCGGCTGAACCCGCCGACGGCCACCGTCGGTCACCTCCCGCAGGAGCCGGAACGCCGTACGGGGGAGTCCGTCCGCGCGTTCCTCGCACGCCGCACCGGGGTCACCGCCGCGCAGGCCGCGCTCGACGCCGCCACCGAGGCGCTGACCGCCGGCGAACCCGGCGCGGACGACGCCTACGGCGAGGCCCTCGACCGCTGGCTCGCGCTCGGCGGCGCCGATCTGGACGACCGGGCGGGCGAGGTCGCCGCGGAACTCGGGCTCACGATCAGCCTCGACCTGCCGATGCTGTCGCTGTCCGGCGGGCAGGCCGCGCGGGCGGGAATGGCGTCGCTGCTGCTGAGCCGGTACGACATCTTCCTGCTCGACGAGCCGACCAACGACCTCGACCTCGACGGCCTGGAGCGGCTGGAGCGGTTCGTGACCGGGCTGCGCGCCGGGACGGTGCTGGTCAGTCACGACCGGGAATTCCTCGCCCGCACCGTCGACCGCGTCGTCGAACTCGACTTCGCGCAGCAACAGGTACGGACCTATGGCGGCGGCTACGAGTCCTATTTGGAGGAACGCGCCGTCGCGCGGCGGCACGCCCGCGAGGAGTACGAGGAGTTCGCGAACACCAAGGCGTCGCTCGAAGCCCGGGGCGCGATGCAGCGTTCGTGGATGGAGAAGGGCGTCAAGAACGCCCGGCGCAAGGCGACCGACAACGACAAGGTCGGCCGCAAGTTCCGGAGCGAAGCGACGGAGAAGCAGGCGTCGAAGGCCCGCCAGACCGACCGCATGATCGAACGGCTCGACGTCGTCGAGGAACCGCGCAAGGAATGGGAACTGCGGATGGAGATCGCCGCGGCGCCCCGGGCGGGCGCGGTGGTGGCGACCCTGCGCGGCGCGGTGGTGCGGCGGGGTGAGTTCGCCCTGGGCCCGGTGGACCTGCAGATCGACTGGGCGGACAAGGTCGCGATCACCGGGGCCAACGGCGCCGGGAAGTCGACGCTGCTGGCCGCGCTGCTCGGCCGGGTCCCGGTCGACGAGGGCGGCGCGTCGCTCGGCTCCGGCGTCGTCGTCGGCGAGGTCGACCAGGCGCGAAAGCTGTTCCTCGGTGACCTCCCGCTGGTCGAGGCCTTCGCCCGCGAGGTGCCGGAACTCGCCGACGCCGACGTGCGGACACTGCTGGCGAAGTACGGGCTGAAGGCCGCGCACGTCCTGCGGCCGGCGGCCACGCTGTCGCCGGGGGAGCGGACGCGGTCGGCGCTGGCGCTGCTGCAGGCGCGCGGGGTGAACCTGCTGGTGCTCGACGAGCCGACGAACCATCTGGACCTGCCCGCGATCGAGCAGCTGGAATCGGCGCTGTCGGAGTATCCGGGGACATTGCTGCTGGTGACCCACGACCGCCGGATGCTGGACGCGGTGGCGACCACGCGGCGCCTGGAAGTGGCCGACGGGAAGGTCACCGAGCTGTGAACGGCCAGGGCAGCGAACGCATTCAGAGGACTGAATGCGGGGGCGGTCAGCCCTTGGTCGCGCCGCCGGTGAGGCCCTTCACGAACTGCTTCTGCAGCGCCAGGTAGAAGATCAGCACCGGCAGCGTCGCCAGGAACATCAGCGCGAACACGCTCCCGAGGTCCGCCTGGTACTGGCCGATCGAGCGGTAGACCCCGGTCGTGATCGTGGTCCCCTGGCCGGGGCCGAGGATGATCAGCGGATCGATGAAGTCGTTCCAGATCCACACCCCCAGGAAGATCAGCACACTGGCCGTGGCGGGGCGCAGCAGCGGGAACACGATCCGCCAGAACACCTGGGTCCGGCTGGCCCCGTCGAGCAGGGCGGCCTCCTCGAGTTCCACCGGCACCCCGCGGATGAACCCGGTGAACACGAAGACCCCGAACGGCACGTAGTACCCGACGTTGAACAGCACCAGGCCCTGCACGGTCGCCATCAGCCCGGTCAGCCGCAGTACGTCGGTGACCGGGATCAGGATCACCTGCGGCGGGATCATCAGGCCCGCCAACAGGATCAGCGCGAGGACCCTGGTCCAGCGTTTGCCCGACCGCGCCAGGTAATGCCCGAGCATGGCGGAAAGCACCGTCAGGATGAGGATCGACAGCAGCGTCACGAGCAGGCTGTTCGCCAGGCTCACCCAGAACAGGCCGTCGGGCCGGGTGAGGACGGCGTGGATGTTGGCCAGTGTCGGCGGCAGCGGGACCGACGCCGGTTCCCGCGCGATCAGCTCGCCGGGTTTGACCACGTTGACGAGCACGTAGTACAGCGGCACGAAGAAGATCGCGCTCACCAGGATCGCCGCGGCGGGCCGGAGCCACGACCGCTTCGCACCGTCCACTGTGGTCACAGGTCGACCTCCCGCCGCCGCAGGAAGCGCAGCACGATCGTGGTCAGCGTCGCCACGATCACCAGCATCACCACGGCCATCGCGGAGGCGTAGCCGACGTGGTTCGCGTCGAGGCCGGTGGCGAGGACGTCGAACGCGATCGTGGCCGTGGTCCCCGAACCCGGCCCGCCGTTGGTGACGACCTTGACGTGGTCGTAGGTCTTGAACGCCGAGATCAGCAGGACGACGGTGTTGATCGTCAGTGACGGCGCGAGCAGCGGCCAGGTCACCGCGCGGAACCGCCGGACGGGTCCGGCGCCGTCGATCTCCGCCGCCTCCAGCAGTTCGGCCGGGACACCCTGCAGTCCCGCGAGGTAGACGACCACGCAGAAGCCCAGCATCTGCCAGCAGACGATCGACGCGACCGAGTACAGCGCCAGATCCGGATCCGAGAGCCAGCCCGGCGGATGCTCGACGCCGATCGCGCGCAGGACCTCGTTGACCGGGCCCCGGTCGTCGAGCAGTTTCGTCCAGATGATGCTGACGACGACCGAGCTGAGGATCACGGGCGTGAAGAACACGCTCCGCAAAGCGTTGTACAGCCACCCTTTCCGGTCGAGTAGCAGGGCGACGCCGAGGCCGAGCAGATTCGGCACGACCACGACGATCACGGTGAGGATCGTGGTGACCCGCAGCGCGGTCAGGAACTGCTCGTCCTGGAAGAGCAGTGCGTAGTTGTCGAGCCCCACGAACTCCGAAGGCGGATTGAACGGGTTGTGGTTCGTCAGGCTGTAGCCGAAGCTGATGAGGATCGGCGCCATCACGAAGCAGAGATAGATGAGGACGCCGGGAGCGCCGAACGAGGCGAAATGCCACACCCGCGGCAGGATCGGTTTTCTCCCCATCGTGGTGTCAGCGCGCCTTCGCCCACTCGGTGTCCAGGAACGCGCACGCGTCGGCCACCGTCTTGCGGCCGGTGATGACGTCCTGGGCGGCCTGGTAGACCTTGTCCTTCATCCCCGGCAGGAGCCCGTCGTCCGCGGTCTCCCAGCTGAAGGCGTTCACGACGGCGTTCTTCGCGACGGCTTCCCGGTACAGGTCGTAGCCCGCCTTGAAGACCGGCCCGGCGTCGGAGGGCGGCGTGTAACCCTTGATGGCGGGGAACAGGCCGTCGGCCCTGACCGAGGCGTCGATCTGTTCCTTGTCGAGCTGGAACGCGAGCGCGAACTTCCTCGCCGCGTCGAGGTTCGGGGATTTGGCGTTGACGACGATACCGCCGCCGGTATAGGCGGGAACCACGAGTTTCCCGTCCTCGGAAGGGAAGTTGAAGACGCCGATGTCGAACGACGGCTTCTTGGCGTCGGCGCTGGCGGCGAACCAGTTGCCCATCGGGTACATCGCGCCTTCGCCCTTGAGGAAGGCCGCTTCGGTCGCCGAGTAGTCCCGCGAGACCTGCGTCTTGTCGAGGTAGCCCTTGGCGACCAGGTCGGCGAACTTCCCGAACGCCCGCTGGAAGTCCGGGTCGGTGAACTTGACCTGGTCGGCCCGCCGCCGGGAAAGCCAGTCCGGGGTCTTGCCGTAGACGTCGACGCTGACGAGGCCGTCCAGGAGCATCGCGGACGGGAAGCCCTCCTTGCCGCCGCCGATGGTGAACGGCGTGATGCCCTTCGCCTTCAGTTTCTCCGACGCGGCAAGGAGGTCCGCCCAGGTCGCCGGGACCGAGGTGATCCCGGCGTCGGCGAAGAGCTTCTTGTTGTAGTAGATCGGCGGGATGGTCTGGGTGTTGGCGGGCAGCTGGTGGTGACCGCCCTTGATCGGGTTGGCGCCGGGGAACTGGAAGTCCTTGAGCTCCTCGGGCGTCCACGCGTAGAGGTTGCCCGATTCGGCGAAACCGGCCGAGTCGACGGCGATCGCGACGTCGGGGAACTGACCGGACTGCAACAGCTGCTTGGCGTACCCGGTGCGATCGGTCGACGGGGCGACCAGTTTCTTCACGCTGAGACCGGGGTTCCGGTCCGTCACACGCTTGATCGCGGAGTCCCAATAGGACGGTGGCAGATTCGGCGTTTCGAAGGTCAGGAAGGAGATCTCCGCACCGCCGCCGGAGCCTCCCGTGCCTCCGCCGACGGTGCAGCCGGTGAGGCTCGCGGCGAGGAGCAGCGCCGCTCCCAACGCGAAGGACCTTCTCATGCCCGTCCACCCTTCTCACGGCGATCTGCGGCGTCTCATATACGACGGCATTCGATCGGATGTCTAGGGTGATGTCAAGCAGGTCCGCCGGGCCAGATCGGCTCAAAAAGGGCGATACATCTGACCTATCGCCCGGCTCAGAGCTTGGTCAACCGGATCACCACACTCGCGAAATCACCGGCCGGAAGACCGGGGAACAGGCCGTGTGCCAGCAGTGCGGCGCCGTGCCACACCTTCCCGCTGTCCTCGTCGCGGTACCGGGCGGCGGGGTCGAGACCGTCGAGCCGGACCGGTCGTTCGGAAGTGGGGAAATGTGCCGCTTGCCGGAACACGAACACGACCGCGCGCCCGCCGTCGGCCGCCACGTACTGCAGCGCCGAGACCCCGTCGGTGGTCGGCGGAACGAGCCGGTAGAGGCTGCCGTGCTGCACGACCGGCCGGATCTCCTTGTACAGCGCGATCTGCTCCCGCGCGTAGCCGAGATCCTCCTCGGACCACTTGACGATGTCGCCGCCGACGCCCAGCACACCCGCCATCGCGACATGGAACCGGAACCGCAGCGGGGTGGAGCGCTGGGTGATGAAGTTGGGGTCGTCGGTGACCCACGCCGACATCGCGCGGGGCGGGTACACCTGCCCGTAACCGTGCTGGATGACGAGCCTGTCGAGCGCGTCGGTGTTGTCGGAGGTCCAGACCTGGTCCGTCCTCGCCATGACCCCGAGGTCGATCCGGCCGCCGCCACCGCTGCACGCCTCGATCCGCAGCCCGGGATGGCCGTCGCGCAGGCGGTCCATGATCGCGTAGACCGCTCGGGTGTGTTCCACCCACAGCCGGTCCGGGTCACTGTCGGCAGGCCAGCCCGCTTCGCTGAACGGGCGGTTCATGTCCCATTTCAGGAAGTCGATCCCGTGCTCGCCGACGAGGGCGTCGAGCCAGCCGAACGCCCATTCGGCGACGTCCGGCCGGGCGAAGTTGAGCACCAGCTGATTTCGCAGTTCCGACCGGGTCCGATGTGGATGGTGCAGGACCCAGTCCGGCCGGGTGCGATAGAGGTCGCTGTCCGGGTTGACCATCTCCGGTTCGACCCAGATCCCGAACTTCATCCCGAGCCGGCGTACTTCACTGATCAGCGGCTTGAGACCTTCAGGGAACTTCTCGCGGTTGACGTGCCAGTCGCCGAGGCCGGCGTGGTCTCCGCTGCGTTCGCCGAACCAGCCGTCGTCCATCACGAACAGCTCGACCCCGAGCGCCGCCGCCTTCTCCGCCAGCGCGCGCTGCCCGGTTTCGGTGACGTCGAACCCCGTCGCCTCCCAGGAGTTGTAGAGCACCGGCCGGAGTTCGCCGGGATGGGGGAGGACATGGCCGAGTGTGTACGCGTGCCACGCGCGGCTCGCGGCGCCGAAGCCGCCGTCGGTGTACAGCCCGGCGAAGACGGGGGTGGTGAGCGTGTCACCGGGTGCGAGCCGGTGGACGACGCCGTCCTGGCCGAAGCCGCCGGTCACGGTGACGCGGCCGGTGGACGAGCGGGTGGTGGTGATCCGCCACGAACCGCTCCACGCGAGCGCGGCGCTGTAGACCTCGCCGTGGCGCTCGGTCGCCTCGCCGTCGTCGAGCATCACCCACGGATTGGCGTGGTGACTGGTGATCCCGCGCCTGCTGCCGAAGGTGGTCTCGCCGTGGGGGACCGCCTCGCGGAGCAGCTGGCTCTCCGCGGCCCAGCGGCCGGTGACATGGCTGATCCGGTAGTCCGGCCGGAGCGGCACGACCCAGCTCGCCGAATCGGCCCGGACGACCTCGATCGGGTCGTCCGTACCGTCGTGGGTGAGTTCGGTCCAGCGCTCGATGACGTCGGTGCCCGCCGGGACGCGGTAGCCGAGCGTGATGCGCAGGGGGTAGTGGCGGTCGCGGAAGTGAACACGCAGTTCTCCGCCGTCGATGTCGTGGGAGAGGTACCGCCATTCGAGGGCGCGGGTGCCGTCGGCGAAGCGGACCTGGAGGGCGGGGGTCCAGTGGCGGGTGCCGCCGTCGGCGGCGAGTTCGTCGAGCCCCTCGTCGGGATCGTTGAAGGAGTCCCATCGGGATCCCGACGCGGGGAAGACGTCGGAGAGCTGCGCCGGGGTGAGCGCCGGTCCCCAGTAGACGTGGGCGGGGGAGTCATCCTCGGCCAGCCGGAGCGCGTAGCTCGTGGCTGCCGTGCGGATGAGCCAGGAACGGGTGTTTTCGTCGAAAACGATCTCGGGCACGAACGCCATCCTGGCCTCCCGCGGTCGCCTTGGCCAAGAGAGTCTCGTGAGTGGTAACGATGGTTCTAACCGTCATTACCACTCACGAGGCCCTGTGTGGTCAGCCGCCGACCTTCGCGATCGCCACGATGTTCTCAGGCCGCACCCGCACCAGGACCTTCCCCGGCGACGTCGCGTACTCCAGCCAGCCGTCGATCACCTCTTGCCCGGCCTCGCCGAGGTAGCGCTCGGCGATCAACGCCGATCCGGAGCGGACCTGATCGGGATCCGAAACGATCTCCGCGACGCCCTCCACACTCACGAAGGAATACGGCGGACGCGGGTCCTCGGCGACCACCGCAACACGCGGGTTCTCCTTGAGAGTCCGGCCTTTGACGGTGTCGATGCCCAGGTTGACCAGGATGTCCTCCCCGTCGACGGCGAACCAGACCGGCACGGCGTGCGGCCTGCCGTCCGGGCGGGCCGTCGCGAAGACGGCGGTACGGGTCCCCTCGGCGAGAAAGGCACGACGCTGCTCGTCGGTCATCTTCTCCGGCATTTACTTCATCCCCTCAGAGTGGTGTCCAGGCCGAAGGCCGGGAACAGTCGGCTGTCGAACGTGGTGAACTCGGCGGCTTTGCCGTCGATGACGCGGAGGACGTCCAGTTTGAACGCCCGGAACTCGGTGTCGCCGGGACGACGCAGGTACGAGGCGAAGGCGGGCATCCGGTTCGCGTCGACCGCGACGGCGCGCCATTCGCCCATCTCCTCGGCGGTCCTGCCGTGCCTGGCGAGGTGCTCGAGCCCGATGTAGCAGTGGGGTTCCGGCGGCATCGTGACGCGGACGTCGTCGCGGACCAGTTCGCCCAGCGAGGCGAAGTCACCGCGGTCGTGTGCGTCGATGAGCCGCCGGACCAGCGCGCGTTCCTCTTCGGACGGCGCCGACGCGGACCATTCACCGCGTTGCTGCGGAAGGCGTTCCCGCAGGGTCGCCCGGCCGCGCTGCAGGGCGCTGTTAGCGGCGGGGACCGAAAGGTCCAGCAGCTCGGCGGCTTCGGCGGCCTGCCAGCCGAGGACGTCGCGCAGGATCAGGACCGCGCGCTGCTGCGGAGGCAGCAGCTGCAGGACCGCGAGGAAGGCGAGTTCGATGGTTTCCCTGGCGACGGCGAGCGCGTGCGGTTCGCCCTCCGGCGGCGCGATCTCGTCCAGCAGCCTGTCCGGATAAGGCTGGATCCACGGGACTTCGGCGAACGAGCGCAGTGACGGCACCCGCCGCTCGTTCCTGCGGATCGCGTCGAGGCAGGCGTTGGTGGCGATCCGGTACAGCCACGCGCGGAAGTTCCCGCCGACGAAGGTGCCCAATCCCCGCCAGGCGTTGATCAGCGCTTCCTGGACGACGTCTTCCGCCTCGTCGAACGAGCCGAGCATCCGGTAGCAGTGGACGTGCAGTTCCCGCCGGTGTCGTCCGGTGAGCGCGGCGAAAGCGGTTTCGTCCCCCGCCTTCGCGGCGGCGATCGTGTCGGTCATGGAGCCTCCCATCGAGTGTTCTTACCCGATGTAACGGCGCCTTCCGCGGGAACTCATCGGTCCCGCGATGACTTTTTTCCGGACAGCGCCTAACCGCAGGTCAGTTCGGCGGTCGTCAAGGGATGACGATGGAGGAATTGGGACGTTGAGTGTCCCGATTCCTCCATCGTCGCGGTGGTCGTGCCGGTCACGACCCGTGTTAGGTGACCGAGTGGGGAAGATTCCGGATGTTGGACGGCCGGAATCTTCCCCACACGTCCCGAATCCGCCACGCTCGACCCCTCACTGACCGCAGGTCAGGGGCGAGCGGTGAGGTAGCCGCCCATGGTGCGGAAGTAGTCGGTCGCGGCCAGTTCGGTGCCGTCCTCGGTCCGGACCCGCTCGATGACGAGCCCGTGCGAACGGCCGCGCCGCGCCTCCGGTCCGGCGACGATCACGACGCCCTCGCCCTCGCGGATGAAGATCCGGCCGGGGGTGCCGCCGTAGAGCCCGGCCGACACCGACGAGCGGACGACGCGCAGTTGCTTCCCGCGGTGGTAGGTGAAGGCGTTGGGGTAGGGGTCGGACTGGGCGCGCACCAGCCGTTCGATCTCCTCGGCGGGCCAGGACCAGTCGATGAGGCTGTCCTCGAGGGCGCGCTTGTGGAAGAAGCTGGCCTTCGACCGGTCCTGTTTGACCGGGGTGAAGTTCCCCTTCTCGATCAGTTCGATGGCGTCGGTGGTGATCGGCGCGATGAGGTCGACGGTCCGGTGGAAGAGGTCGGTCGTCGTGTCCTTCGGCCCGACCGGGACCGAGCGCTGCAGCACGATGTCGCCCGCGTCGAGGTCGGCGTCCATCATGTGGGCGGTGACGCCGACCTCCGGCTCGCCGTTGATGAGTGCCCAGATCAGCGGGGAGAAGCCGGCGTAGGCGGGCAGCAGGGAATCGTGCACGTTCAGCGTGCCGTGACGAGGCATCTCGAAGATCTCGGGCGGCAGCCAGGTACGCCAGTTGTTGGCGACGATCAGGTCGAGATCGGCTTCCTTCAGCTCCGCCAGCAGTTCCGCGTCGTCGGGACGCTGGCGCAGCAGGGCGCGGATCCCGTTGGCCTCGGCGAGGTCCGCGACGGAATCGGACCAGATCTTCTCGTAGGCGTGGTCACTCTTCGGGTGGGTGACGACGAGGGCGACGTCGTGGCCCGCGTCGATCAACGCCCGCAGGGTGCGGTGTCCCCAGGTCTGGTATCCGAACATGGCGACCCGCATGGGACCGGCCTCCTCCTGGTCGAGGGATGAACATCACCACTGAAAGTACTAGTTGAGCCTCACCTAACTTAGGTTAGGGTTCCCTGGTCTTTGTAACGAAGTACCGAGATGCGGCTGAGCCGCGCTAGGGGTTCAAGATGGCACGAGCAGTGGTCGGTGAACGGGTTCCGGTCTACGACGTGGTCGGGGTCGGGTTCGGTCCGTCGAACCTGGCGCTCGCCATCGCCGTCACCGAGCACAACGCCGCACCCGGGGCCGAGACCGTCACGGCCCACTTCCTGGAGCGCCAGGTCCGCTTCGGCTGGCACCGCGGGATGCTGCTCGACAATGCCACCATGCAGGTCTCCTTCCTCAAGGACCTGGCCACGATGCGGAATCCGACGAGTTCGTTCAGCTTCCTGTCGTATCTGCACAGCAAGGACCGGCTGGTCGATTTCATCAACCACAAGAACCTGTTCCCGTTGCGAATCGAGTTCCACGACTACTTCGAGTGGGCGGCGGCGAAGGTCGACGACCTGGTCTCCTACGGCACCGAGGTCCTTTCGGTGACGCCCGTCTTCGACGGCGATGAGATCGTGTTCTTCGACGTCCACGCCCGCACCGACGGCGAACTGGTGAACCTGCGCGCCCGCAACCTGGTGATGGGCACCGGGCTGCGGCCGAACTTGCCCGAAGGGGTGACGCCGGGGACGCGGATCTGGCACAACAGCGAACTGCTGCACCGCGTCGAGGGGATGGCCGCCGAGGAGCCGCGCCGGTTCGTCGTCGTCGGCGCCGGCCAGAGCGCGGCCGAGGTCAGCGCCCTGCTGCACGACCGCTTCCCGCGTGCCGAGGTGTGCGCGGTGTTCGCGCGCTACGGCTACAGCCCGGCCGACGACAGCGCGTTCGCCAACCGCATCTTCGACCCCGAGGCGGTCGGGCGGTTCTACGAGGCGCCGGAAGAGGTCAAGGAACGCCTGATGCGCTACCACGGCGCGACCAACTACTCGGCCGTGGACATCGAGCTGATCGACGAGCTGTACCGCCGCGTCTACCGCGAGAAGGTCCAGGGCGTCGAGCGCCTGAAGCTGATCAACGTCTCCCGGCCCACCGAGGTCGCCGACACCGGCTCCGGGGTGCGGGTCACCATCGAGGCGCTGGAGACCGGCGAGCGGACCCGGCTCGACGCCGATTTCGTCGTGTACGCCACCGGGTACAGCCCGGCGGACCCGACGCCGTTGCTCGGCGAACTCGCCTCCGCCTGCGCTCGTGACGACGAGGGCAGGCTGCGCGTCGAACGCGACTACCGGATCGTCACCGAACCGGCGCTGCGCGGCGGGATCTACCTCCAGGGCGGTACCGAGCACACGCACGGCATCACGTCGTCGCTGCTGTCCAACACCGCCGTCCGGGTCGGCGAGATCCTGGAGTCCATTGTGGACCGGCGCGCGGCCGACGCGTCCCGGCCCGAGTACGCGGTCAGCGCCACCGGGCCGGCCTGAACCGCATACGACGTTTCACGCTCTTCGAACGGTGGAGGCAACCCCGATGAACCGCGGCTTTCCCCTGACCCCGGCCCAGCAGGGGATCTGGCTGGCTCAGCAGCTCGACCCGGCCGATCCGGTCTACACGATCGGCTGGGTCGCGGAGCTTCGGGGCGAAATCGAGGTCGCCCGGCTGGCCGACGCCGTCCGGCGGGCGGTCGCGGAGGCGGAATGCCTGCACGTCACGGTGGAGGTGGAGAACGGCGAACCGCGCCAGCTTCCCACCGCGCCCGCCGAGGTCGCCGTCCTGGACTTCGCCGGTGAGCCCGATCCGGAAGCGGCGGCCGACGCCTGGGCGCGGGCGGAACTGGCCGTGGTCGCGGATCTCGGCCGGGGCCCGCTCACCGCGCACACCCTGCTGATCCTCGCCGAAGACCGGGTCCGCTGGTTCCAGCGCTATCACCACCTGGTGATGGACGCGCACGGCCAGGCCGTGCTGACGCGGCGCGCGGCGGCGCTCTACTCGGGCACCGCCGAGGAGGTCGACTGGCCACTCGCGGGGCTGATCGAGGCCGGCTACGACGGGAAGGCCGATCAGGCGTACTGGCTCGGCGAACTCGCGGGCAGGCCGAACCCGGTGCGGCTGCTCGAACGCGCGTCGTCCGGACCGGTCCGGCTGCGGCGCCACTCGTGGGAGCTGCCCGCGGCGAAGACCGGTGGCCTGCGGAAGTTCGCCCTCGACGCCGGGACGCGGCTCTCCCGGGTCGCGATCGCCGCGGTGGCGGCCTACGCCCACCGCGTGACCGGCTCCGAAGACCTCGTGCTCGGCCTGCCGGTCACCGCGCGCACCACCCGCGCGCTGCGCGAGCAGCCGGGCATGGTGTCCAACGTCCTGCCGCTGCGGCTGACCGTGCGGCCCGAGACGACGCCGTCGCGGCTGGTCGCCCAGGTCGCCGAGAAGGTCTCCGCGCTGCTGGAGCACAGCCGATACCGCGGCGAGGACCTCGCGCGGGAACTCGGCGCGAGCGGCGGGGTGCACGAACTCGTCGGGCTGAGCGTGAACTTCATGGCCGTGGACGCCGAACTCGCGTTCGGCGACGCGAAGGCCACCGTGCACAACCTCGAACTCGGTCCGATCAGCGACGTCGCCATCGCCGTGTACGACGCGGGCGAGGGCCGGGGCCTGCGTTTCGACTTCGACGCCGACGCGGCCGTGTCCTCGGACGCCGAACTCGCCGAGCACCGCCGCCGGTTCGCCACGGTGCTGGACGGCATGGTGGAACGGCCGGAGCTGCCACTGGCCGCGATCGACCTGCTCACGGCCGGGGAACGGGCCGAGGTGCTGGAACTCGGGACCGCGACGGCGGAGTCGCCGGAAGTGTCCTGGCCCGAGGCGTTCGACCGGGTGGTGGCACGGAAGCCGGACGCCGAGGCCGTCGTCTGCGAGGACGTCCGGCTGACCTACGCCGAGGTCGACGCCGCCGCCAATCGGCTCGCGCGCCTGCTGCGGAACCGGGGTGTCGGTGACGAGGACGTCGTCGCCGTCGCGATGCCGCGTTCGGCCGATCTCGTGGTCGCGCTCCTGGCCGTGATGAAGGCCGGGGCTGCCTATCTGCCGCTCGACCTCGATCATCCCGAAGAGCGCATCGCGTACATGCTGTCGCACGCCGGTGCCGGGATCGTGGTGTCCACCAAGGAAGAAGCCGCGCAACTGCCGTCCACAGTGGACGTCGAACGGATCCTGCTCGACGACGCCGCGATCGCCGGGGAACTCGCGGGACTCGATCCGTCCACTGTGGACGTCGGTGGGATCGCGCTGAGCCGGGCGGCGTACGTCATCTACACCTCGGGCTCGACAGGGAAACCTAAGGGCGTCGTCCTGTCCCACGACGGGATCGGCAGCCTGATCAGCACGGCGACCGAACGGATCGGCATCGGCGGGGACAGCCGGGTCGTGCAGTTCGCCTCGACCGGATTCGACGTGACGGTCTGGGACCTGGTCATGTCGCTGTGCGTCGGCGGGACGCTGATCGTGGTGCCGTCGCACCGCCGGGTCGCGGGCGTGGAGCTGACCGGCTACATCGCCGCCCACGAGGCGACGCACATGATCCTCCCGCCGTCGCTCGTCGCGGCGCTGCCACCGGACTGCGAACTGCCGAAGGGCGCGGTGCTCATCGTCGGCACCGAGACCGTCCCGCCGGAACTGATCGCGCGCTGGGCCGAGGACCTGAAGGTCGTCGCCGCGTACGGGCTGACCGAGGCGACGGTGAACTCGACGCTGTGGGCGGCGGAGCCCGGCTGGACCGGGCCGATCCCGATCGGCAGGCCGGATCCGAACACCCGCTGCTACGTCCTCGACACGGCGCTGCGGCCGGTCCCGGTCGGTGTCGAAGGGGAGCTGTACGTCGGTGGTCGCGGTCTCGCCCGGGGCTACGCCGGACGTCCCGGCCTGACGGCCGAACGCTTCGTCGCCGACCCCTTCGCCGGGGGCGGCGCGCGGATGTACCGCACCGGTGACCGGGTCCGCTGGCGTGCGGACGGCGCCCTCGACTTCCTCGGCCGCACCGACCACCAGGTCAAGATCCGCGGCTTCCGGATCGAACCGGGGGAGATCGAATCCGCGCTCGCCGCCTACGCCGGGGTCGAGCGGATCGCCGTCGTGCCGCGCGAGGTCAAGCCGGGGGACCGGCGGCTGGTGGCGTACGTCGTGCCGGAGGCGGATGGCTCTCCGTCCCTGCTGAAGGATCTGCGCACGCACGCGGAATCGGCGCTGCCGCACTACATGGTGCCGTCGGCGTTCGTGGAACTCGACCGGCTGCCGATCATGCCCAACGGCAAACTGGACCGGACTTCGCTGCCCCTGCCCGATTTCGGCGCCGCCGCCACCGGCCGCGCGCCGCGCACCGAGCGGGAACGGATCCTGTGCGACGTCGTCGCGCGGGTACTCGGATTGCCTTCGGCCGGTGCCGACGACGACTTTTTCGCCCTCGGTGGCGACAGCATCCTGTCCATCCGCCTGGTGCTCGGCGCGGCGGAGCAGGGCCTCGCCCTCACCCCGCGCCAGGTCTTCCAGCACCGGACCCCCGAGGCGCTGGCCGCCTGCGCGGGCATCGTGCCCGGCGAGTCCACTGTGGACGACCGGCCGCTGCTGACGCTGACCGGCGCCGAACGCGCCACGCTCGCCGAGTACGCCGACGTCCTGCCCGTGACGCCGCTGCAGGAAGGCTTCTTCTTCCACGCGGAGTTCGAAGGCGGATCGGCCGCCGACGTCTACACCGTCCAGGAGGTGCTCGACCTCGAAGGACCGGTCGACGCCGCCGCGCTGCGCCGCTCGGCACAGGCCTTGCTGGACCGGTACCCGTCCCTGCGGTCCGGCTTCCGTCAGCTCGACGGCGGCCAGGTCGTCCAGGTGGTGACCCGGCACGCCGAACTGCCCTGGCGCGAAGTGGCGGCCGAAGACGCCGAGGAAGCCTTCGAGGCCGATCGCTCACGCCGGTTCGACTTCGCGCGGCCGCCCCTGCTGCGCGCGACCTTCACCCGGCTCGGCGAGGACCGGGCCAAGCTGGCGCTCACCTTCCACCACATCCTCGCGGACGGCTGGTCGGTCGTCGTGCTGCTCCGCGAGTTGCTGGCCGGATACGCGGGTGCGGACGCGTCGCGGCCGGGACCGGACCCCCGCGCGGATCACCTGCGACGACTCGCGTCGCGCGATCACGAGGTGTCGAGGGAAGCCTGGCGGACCGCGTTGTCCGGAGTGGACGAACCCACCCGGCTGATCGAAGCACCGGCCGCGGACGGGAGACGGCCGTCGCGGGTGCACCTGAACCTCGGCGCGCGGGCGACGGCGGGAGTGGCCGCGATGGCGCGAGCGCACGGGCTCACCCTCGGCACCGTCCTGCACGGCGCCTGGGGCCTCCTGCTCGGGGGGCTCACCGGCCGCGAAGACGTCCTGTTCGGCAGCACGGTCTCCGGCCGGGACACCGGTGCGGCCGGCCTCGAGTCGGCGGTCGGCCTGTACATCAACACGGTGCCGGTGCGGCTGCGCTGGTCCGCCGCCGAACCGGTCGCGTCCGTGCTGCGGCGACTGCAGGACGAGCAGTCGGCGTTGCTGGACCACCAGCATCTCGGCCTCGGGGAACTCCAGCGGATCGCGGGCGCCGGACAGGAAGAACTGTTCGACACCCTCGTCGTCGTCGAGAACTTCCCGCGTGACGACGAGCGCGTGGACCCGTCCGGAACCCTCCGCCTCACCGGTGTCGAGGTCGTCGACGCGGTGCACTTCCCGGTCGCGGTGGTCGTGGCACCGGGGGAAGACCTGGGGTTCAGCCTCAAATTCGACGCCGCCCGGATCGACGCGGTCGCGGCCGGGCAGCTCGCCGAACGCTTCGCCCGGCTGCTGGAGACGCTGACCGCGAACCCGGAGCTGCCGGTCGCGGCCGTCGACCTGCTGTCACCCGCCGAACGCGGCCGTTTGGCCGACCTCAACGCGACCGCGCATCCGGTGCCCGAGCGCACCCTGGCCGCGGCTTTCGCCGAGCAGGTCGCCAGGACGCCGTCCGCGACGGCGGTGCTGTTCAAGGACACCGAACTGTCCTATGCGGACCTCGACGCCCGTGCGGAGGCCTTGGCCCGCACCCTGCGGTCACGCGGGGCGGGCCCGGGCGAGGTCGTGGCCGTCGCCGTGCCGCGGTCGGCCGAGCTCATGGTCGCCCTGCTGGGCGTGCTGAAGGCCGGGGCCGCGTATCTGCCGATCGACCTCGACTACCCGGCCGACCGGCTCGGCTACATGCTGGCCGACTCCGGCGCGCGTCTCGTCGTGTCCGAACCCGGGACGGCGTCGCGGATCCCCGACGCCGACGGGCTGACGCGGGTTTCCGTGACCGATGAATCCGTCACCGGCGATGTCCAGGGCGAACCCGCCAGGGCGGACGACGCCGCCTACCTGATCTACACCTCGGGCTCGACCGGACGGCCGAAGGGGGTGACGGTCACCCATCGCGCGATCGTCAACCGGCTGGCCTGGATGCAGCACGAGTACCGGCTGACCGCGTCGGACCGGGTGCTGCAGAAGACGCCGTCGAGTTTCGACGTGTCCGTGTGGGAGTTCTTCTGGGCGCTGTGCGAAGGCGCCGCCGTGGTGCTGGCCGAACCGGATGGACACCGCGATCCGGCCTATCTCGCGCGGGTCATCCGGGACCGGGAGATCACCACCCTGCACTTCGTCCCCTCGATGCTCGCCGCGTTCCTGGGCAGCGAGGACGTCACCGACGACCTCGGCTGGACCCGAAGCCTCCGGCGTGTGTTCTCCAGCGGCGAGGCACTGACCGGCGAGATCGCCGCCCGCTGGTGCTCGCTCACCGGGGTCCCGCTGCACAACCTCTACGGCCCGACCGAGGCCGCGGTGGACGTGACCTTCTTCGCCACCAACGGATCCGAGGGGACCACCGTCCCCATCGGACGTCCAGTGTGGAACACGCGGCTGCACGTGCTCGACGGCTACCTGCGCCCCGTTCCCGACGGCGTGGCGGGCGAGCTGTATCTCGCCGGTGTCCAGCTGGCCCGCGGCTACCACGGACGGCCGTCCCTGACCGCCGAACGGTTCGTCGCCGACCCGTTCGGAGAACCGGGCCAGCGGCTCTACCGGACCGGGGACCTGGTCCGGCGCCGCGCCGACGGCGAGATCGAATACCTCGGCCGCACCGACCGGCAGGTGAAGATCCGCGGCAACCGGATCGAACTCGGCGAGATCGAGGCCGTACTCGCCGCGCTGCCGGAGGTCACGGCCGCCACGGTGGTCGCGAAGGACGGCACGCTCGTCGGGTACGTGACCGGGGACGCGAACGCGGAGCGGCTGCGTGCCGGGGTGACCGAGGCGTTGCCCGCCCCGATGGTCCCGCAGGCCTTCGTGGTCCTCGACGAGTTCCCCCTGACTCCCAGTGGAAAACTCGACGTCCGCGCGCTGCCCGCGCCCGAGTCCGGCACGAGCGTGGCCGTGGCGTCCGGGAACGAGCAGGAACGGGCGCTCGCGCGGATCTTCGCGGACGTCCTGGGACTGGACGCCGTCGACGCCCACGGGGACTTCTTCCTGCTGGGCGGCGACAGCATCTCCTCGATCGCCGTGTCGAGCCGCGCCCGCCGGGCGGGCTTCGAACTCAGCCCCAAGGACGTCTTCGCCCTCCGGACCCCGGCCGCGCTCGCGGCCACCGCTACGCGGGCCGAGCCGGGACCGGTGGCCGACGCCGAGGGGGTCGGCGCGCTGCCCCTCCTGCCGGAAGTGCTCCGGCTCCGTGAACTGGGTTCCGCTGTCCAACCGGAGTCCGTGGTCCTCACCGCGCCGTCCGGGGCCGACGTCGAAACACTCGCCGCGGCCCTGCAACTGGTCCTCGACCACCACGACGGCCTGCGGCTCGCGCTGACGCGGGTCGCGTCGGTGTTGTGGTCGCTCGAAGTCCGTCCACAAGGGACAGTCCAGGCCGCGGACCTGCTCCGTCGCGCGACGGGGTCCCTCGAGGACGGCTACCGGGACGCGGTGGGACGGCTCACCGACAGCCTGCTGCAGGCGGTCTGGTTCGACGAACCCGGGCGCTTGCTCCTGGTCGCGCATCCGGTCCTGCTGGACGCGCGGAGCTGGCCGGCGCTCGCCGCCGATCTCGCGCTCGCCTGGCGAACCGTGACCGCAGGCGACGCCTCCGCGTTCACGCCGGTGGAGACGTCGCTGCGGACCATCGCGCGCCGGATCACCACGAACGCGCAGGACCCCGCCCTGCTCGGCGAAATCGACCACTGGGCCGCGGTCTTGGCCCCCGGCGCCTTCGAGGTTCCCGCCACGGGCGAGATCACCGAACGCCGGATCGCCCTGTCCACTGAGGACAGCCGCGCGCTCGTCGGCCCGCTGCCCGCCGCCGTGCACGGCGACGTGACCGACGTCCTCTTGGCGGCGCTGAAGGCCGCCGTCGACGGTGACCTCCTCGTCGACGTCCACGAGCGGGTCGCCGACGCCCCGCGCACCGTCGGTGCCCTGACGTCAGTGCGTCCGGTGCGCCTCACCGCGACCGGTGCGCCGCTGGCGATGCTCAAGGCCGTCAAGGAAACCGTCCGGGCGACGCCCGGGGGCTACGGCCCGCTGCGGTACCTCAACGCGCAGACCGTGTCGCTGTTCACCGGGCTCGCACGGCCGCGGATCGCCCTGCGGTACGACGGGCGTGTCCCCGCCGGACCAGGGGAGTGGCAGGTCGACGGACACGTGGCGGTCCCGCCGCCGGGTGACCACGTCCTGCGGATCGGCGTCGCCTGTGAGGACACCGGGAACGGGCCGCGGCTGACGGCGACGTTCGCGGGCCCGGCCGGGGCGGTCGCCCTCGCCGATCGGTGGGCGGACGCCCTGGCGGAACTCGCGGCGGCGGACACCGGCGCGCCCGCGGGGCTCACGCCGTCCGATCTGGAACTGGTGTCGCTGACGCAGGAGGAGATCGCGCGCGTCGAGCGGTCCAGCCCGGTGCCGGTCGCCGACATCTGGCCGCTGTCGCCGCTGCAGGAAGGCCTGTTCTTCCACTCCAGCTACAACTCCGACCGGGTGGACATCTACACGATCCAGGAGGCGATCGACTTCGATCACCGCCTCGACGCCGACCGCCTGCGGGCGGCGGTGTCCGCGCTGCTGCGCCGGATCCCGAGCCTCGGAGCCGGGTTCACCAGCGAGGGACTGCGCGGGCCGGTCCAGTTCGTGGCGGCGGACGTCGAACCCCCACTGTCCGAAGTGGATCTTTCGGAGCTGCCCGAGGACGAACAACGGGCCCGGCTCGAAGACCTGATGGCCGAGGACCGCGCGACACGGTTCGACCTCGACGCCCCGCCGCTGTTCCGCCTGAAGCTGGTGCGGCTCGGCGGCGGACGCGATCGCGTGGTGCTGAACCGCCACCTGCTGCTCTGGGACGGCTGGTCGGCCTGGCTGGTCATCGAGCAGCTGTTCGCGCTGTACGACCTCGGCGGGGACGACCGGACGCTTCCCGCGCCGGGGTCCTATGTGGACTTCCTGCGCTGGCTGGACCGGCAGGACATCGAGTCGGCGACGGAGGCCTGGCGCGAGGCGCTGTCCGGGCTCGCGGAGCCGACCGTCATCGGGCCGGACGGTCAGGACCTGGTCCCGGCCACGCCGGTCAACCTGGACACGGTGCTGCCCGTCGAGCTGAGCCGCGGCCTCCGCGAGCAGGCCCGGCGGCACGGCCTGACCGTCAACTCCGTGCTGAACGCCGCCTGGGGCGTGGTCCTCTCGACCATGACCGGGCGGCACGACGTCGTGTTCGGCGCCGCCGTCGCGGGCAGGCCCGCCGCCGTGCCCGACATCGAGAACACCATCGGCCTGTTCCTCAACACCGTGCCCACCCGGGTGCGGCTCGACGCGGGCGAGTCCGTCCTGGACCTGGTGCGGCGCCTGCAATCCGAGCGGATGGACCTGACGCCGTACGAGTTCATGAGCCTCGGCGTCCTGCAACGGGAAGCCGGGCATCGAGTCCTGTTCGACACGCTCTTCGTACTGCGCAACGCGGACGGCGACGAGCGTCGCGACGGCCTCCGCCATCGCCACGGCATCACCGACCTGCTCAACATCGACGCGACGCATTACCCGCTCACACTGGTGGTGACGCCGGGCGAGGAACTCCGGATCACGCTGTCCTACCGGGACGACGTGATCGACGCCGCCCAGGCCGCGTCCGTGCTGGGCCGGTTCACCTCACTCGTCGAGCAGATCGTCGACGACCCCGCCAAGCCCGTCGGTGCGCTCGCGACTGTGTCCACAGAGGACCGTGCCGCGCTGGAGGCGGGCTGGGCGGAAGCCGAGCATCCGGTGATCGAAGACACGATCGCGGACCTGCTCGCCGTCCAGGCGGAGCGGACTCCCGACGCGACCGCCCTGGTGTTCGGCGAGGAACAGCTGACCTACGCCGAACTCGACGCGCGGATCAACCGGATGGCCCGCCTGCTGCTGGCGAAGGGCGCGGAGCCGGAACAGGTGATCGCGCTCGGCCTGCCGCGCTCGATCGACATGGTCGTCGCGTTGTTCGCCGTGCTGCGGACCGGCGCGGCGTATCTGCCGCTGGAACTCGACTACCCGGCCGACCGGCTCGCGGTGATGCTGGAGGACGCGGCACCGCTGTGCCTGGTGTCCACCAAGGACGTCTCGGCGACACTGCCCGGCCCGACGCCGCGGATCCTCGTCGACGACCACGAAGACAGGGCGTTCGGCGACGGCCCGATCTCCGACGCCGAACGCCCGCTGTTCGCCCGCGGCCGCGCGAACCGCATGGAGCATCCGGCGTACGTCATCTACACCTCGGGCTCGACAGGCAAGCCCAAGGGTGTCGTCACGCCCTATCGCGGCCTGACGAACATGCAGCTCAACCACCAGGGCGCCATCTTCGCGCCCGCCATCGCGTCGGCGGGCGGGCGGCGGCTGCGGATCGCGCACACCGTGTCGTTCGCCTTCGACATGTCGTGGGAAGAGCTGCTGTGGCTCGTCGAAGGCCATGAGGTCCACGTCTGCGACGAGGAACTGCGGCGGGACGCGCGGGCGCTCGTGGCGTACTGCGACGAGCACGAGGTCGACGTCGTCAACGTGACCCCGACCTACGCCCACCTGCTGATCGAGGAAGGGTTGCTGGAGGACGGGGACGGGCGGCACCGGCCCGCGCTCGTCCTGCTCGGCGGCGAGGCGGTCTCGGAGTCGGTGTGGAACCGGCTGCGCGACACCGACGGGACCTACGGCTACAACCTGTACGGCCCGACCGAGTACACGATCAACACCCTCGGCGGTGGCACGACCGACAGCGACACCCCGACCGTCGGCAAGCCGATCTGGAACACCCGCGCCTACATCGTGGACGCCTGGCTCCGGCCGGTCCCGGACGGGGTCGCGGGTGAGCTCTACATCGCGGGCGAGGGCCTGGCCCGCGGGTACCTCGGCCGCCCCGGCCTGACCGCCGAACGGTTCGTCGCCGACCCGTTCTCCGGCGGCGGCGGGCGGATGTACCGCACCGGCGACCTCGTGCGCCGCCGCCCGGACGGGAACCTCGACTTCCTCGGGCGGACCGACGACCAGGTCAAGATCCGCGGCTACCGCGTCGAACTCGGCGAGATCGAGACCGCGCTCAGCCGGTACCCGGAAGTCGCGCAGGCCGCGGTCATCGCGCGGCCCGACCCGTCGGCGCCCGGGCTGCAGCGGCTCATCGGCTACGTCGTCCCGGCCGAACTGAGCGGGGACGCGCGGGCCGAGGCGGAGGCCGACCAGGTCGGCGAATGGCGGCAGATCTATTCCGACGAGTACACCGAGATCCCGACCGCGCTGTTCACCGAGGACTTCGCGGGCTGGGATTCCAGCTACGACGGGGAGCCGATCCCGCTGGAGCACATGCGGGAATGGCGGCGGGCGACCGTCGACCGCATCGCCGAGCTGAAGCCGGAGCGAGTGCTGGAGATCGGTGTCGGCACGGGTCTGCTGATGGGGCAGATCGCGCCGTTCGCGCGGGAATACTGGGGCACCGACCTCGCCGCGCCGGTGATCGCGAAGCTGAACCGCGAACTGGAGCGGGATCCGGCGCTGGCGGCGAAGGTGAACCTGCGCGCCCAGCCGGCGCACGTCTTCGACGGCCTGCCCGCCGGGCGGTTCGACACGATCGTGATCAACTCCGTCATCCAGTACTTCCCGAGCGTCGACTACCTGACCGGCGTGCTCACCCAGGCCCTCGGCCTGCTCGCGCCCGGGGGCGCGCTGTTCGTCGGTGACGTGCGGAACCTGCGCCTCGCCCGCGCCTTCCACACCGCGATCCAGCTCACCCGCGCCGACGCCACCTCCGACGTCGCCCAGGTACGGCGGGCGATCGAACGCGGCGCCGCGCTGGAGAAGGAACTGCTGATCGACCCGGACTACTTCACCGCGCTCGCGCGGCGCTTGCCCGGGGTCGCCGCCCAGGTCCGGATCAAACGGGCGAGGCTGCACAACGAGCTGAGCCGGTACCGCTACGACGCGGTCCTGGTGAAGGAGCCGGCCGAGGTCTTCTCGGTCGCCCAGGCCCCGCGCCTGCCGTGGGACGAGGTCGGTTCGCTCGCCGAGCTGGAGGGGCATCTCGCGGAGACCGAAATGCTGCGGGTGTGCCGGATCCCGGACGCCCGCCAGCTGCCCGAGGTCGAGGCGACCCGGGCGCTGGACGCCGGTGCGCCGCTCATCGACGTCCTCGCCCGTTTCCGTGCTGCCGAGGGCGTCGAACCCGAGGACGTGCACGAACTCGGGGAACGGCTCGGCCACCGGGTGCACACGACCTGGTCCGCGGATGGTGCCTTCGAGGCCGTGTTCGTCCACAAGGGACAGACGGACGCGCTGATCACCGACGTGCACCGGCCGGTCTCGGCCGGGACGAACCTGGCCAAGTACGCCACGAGCCCGACGTCCGCGCGTGGCGGCGGCGAACTGGTGCAGCGTCTCCGTGACCGGCTCAAGACGGAACTGCCGGACTACATGGTCCCGGCGGCGTTCGTCACCTTGGGCAGCCTGCCGCTGACCGACAACGGCAAGCTCAACGTGCGGGCGCTGCCGGACGCCGATCCCGCGGTGCGGCTCACCGAAAGCCGCCCGGCCGAGACCGTCGAGGAAGAAACGCTGTGCGCGCTCTTCGCCGAGGTCCTCGGGCTGGACGGCGTCGGCGTCGAGGACAACTTCTTCGACCTCGGCGGTCATTCGCTGCTCGCGACCCGGCTCATCAGCCGGGCCAGGACCGAACTCGGCGCCGAACTGGCGATCCGTGACCTCTTCGAGGCGCCGACGGTCGCCGAACTGGCCGCCCGCGCGGGCGGCGGTGAACCGGCGCGGCCCGCGGTGGTCCGGGCCGAGCGTCCCGGACGGATCCCGCTTTCGTCGGCCCAGCGCAGCCTCTGGCTGGTCGACCGGATGGAACCGAACGCGGTCGCCTACAACTTCCCGCTGACCTTCCGGTTGCGCGGCGAACTGGATCTCGCCGCGCTGCGCGCCGCACTGGGCGACGTCCTCGGCAGGCACGAGGTCCTGCGGACCGTCATCGAGGAGTACGACGGGGAACCCTGCCAGCGCGTTCTCGACGCGCCGGAGATCCCGTTCGCCGTCGAGGAGTGCGCCGAGGCCACGCTGGACGCCCGCGTCGCCGAGCTTTCGCGGACACCCTTCGATCTGGCGCGCGAGATCCCGGTCCGGCTGCGCGTACTGCGGCTCGGGGCGCGGGACCAGGTGATCTCGCTGGTCCTGCACCACAGCGCGACCGACGAATGGTCGGACCGGCCGTTCCTGGGCGACCTGACCGCGGCCTATCAGGCCCGGCTCGGCGGCGAGGCTCCAGTGTGGACGGAGCTTCCCGTGCAGTACGCCGACTTCGCACTGTGGCAGAAGGACTTCCTCGAACAGCACGGTGCCGGCCAGGTCGCCTTCTGGGCGGAGTCCCTGCGCGGCGCCCCGGACGAGCTGACCCTGCCGCTGGACCGCCCGCGCCCGCTCCGCCCGATCGGCCGGGGCGGGAAGGTGAAGTCCCCGCTGTCACCCGAGCTGTCGGCCGCTGTGCGTGCCCTGGCGGCGAAAGCGGGGGCGAGCCCGTTCATGGTGCTGCAGGCGGCGGTGGCCGCCCTGCTGCACCGGACCGGCGCCGGGGACGACATCCCGCTGGGTGCCCCGATCGCAGGACGTACTGACGAACGACTAGAGCAGCTCGTCGGGTTCTTCGTGAACACCCTGGTACTGCGGACCGATCTGTCGGGCGAGCCGACGTTCGCCGAGTTGCTCGACCGGGTGCGCGAGGCGGACCTCGCCGCGTTCTCGCACGGCGACCTGCCGTTCGAGCGCGTCGTCGAGGAGCTGAACCCGCCCCGCGTGCCGGGCCGCAACCCGCTGTTCCAGGTGATGGTGGGCTATCACCGGCAGGGCGGTGCCCACGACGTGCTCGGCCTGCCCGCCGAGTGGTTCGAGATGGACACCGGGATGGCGAAGTTCGACCTGCACTTCACGATGGTCGACGACGAGCGCACCGCCACGCTGATGCTGGAGTACGCCGAAGACCTCGCCGACGCGGCGACGGCGGGCCGCTTGCTCGCCCGGCTCAAGTCCTTGCTGGACCAGGTCACCACCGCGCCGGACCGGCCGGTCGCCACCCTCGACGTCCTCGTCGGGGACGAACTCGCGCGTGTCACCGGCTGGAACCGCACGGCTCGTGAGGTCCCGGTCGCGACGTTGCCGGAGTTGTTCGAGGCTCAGGTGGCGCGGACGCCGGATGCTGTCGCTGTGGTGTTCGAGGGCTCCGAGCTTTCGTATGCCGAGTTCAACGCGCGGGCGAATCGGCTGGCGCGGTGGCTGGTCGAACAGGGCGTGGGTGCGGAGTCGGTGGTGGCGGTGTCGCTGCCGCGGTCGATCGATCTGGTCGTCGCGCTGTATGCCGTGCATAAGGCGGGGGGCGCGTACCTGCCGGTCGACAGCGACTACCCGGCGGACCGCATCGCCTTCATGCTCGAAGACGCGTCTCCCGCGGTGGTCCTCGACGAACTGCCCGGCCTGGACGGCTATTCGCCTGAGAACTTGGGTCGGGTCGTGGATCCCTCGTCTCCGGCGTACGTGATCTACACGTCGGGTTCGACCGGTCGTCCCAAGGGCGTCGTGGTGCCGCATTCCGGTATCGTGAACCGTCTGCTGTGGATGCAGGACGAGTACGGTCTGACGGCCGACGATCGGGTGTTGCAGAAGACGCCGTCGAGTTTCGACGTGTCGGTGTGGGAGTTCTTCTGGCCGCTGCTCACCGGCGCGACGCTGGTGGTCGCGAAACCCGAGGGGCACAAGGACCCGGTCTATCTGGCGGAACTGATCCGCACGGCCGGGATCAGCACCGTCCACTTCGTCCCGTCGATGCTGGCGCTGTTCCTCGAAACCGCGAGCTGCGCGGGATTGCGCCGGGTGATCTGCAGCGGCGAGGCCCTGCCGTCCGAGCTGGCCGCTCGCGTGGACGTCCCGCTGTACAACCTCTACGGCCCGACGGAAGCGGCCGTCGACGTGACGGCCTGGCGGGCCGGTGCCGAGACGACGCCGTCCGTCCCGATCGGGCGTCCGGTGTGGAACACGCGGACGTACGTGCTGGACGCGCGGCTGAACCCGGTCCCGCCGGGTGTCCCCGGTGAGCTGTACCTCGCCGGGGTGCAGCTCGCCCGCGGGTACCTGGCCCGGCCGGGGCTGACCGCGGAACGGTTCGTGGCCAACCCGTTCGACGCGGGGGAGCGCATGTACCGGACCGGCGACCTCGCGCGCTGGTCCGCCGACGGTGTCCTCGAATTCCTGGGCCGGGTCGACGACCAGGTCAAGATCCGCGGTTTCCGGGTCGAACTCGGCGAGGTCGAGGCGGCGCTGACCGCGTCCGGTTCCGTCACGCGTGCCGTGGTCGTCGCCCGGGAAGACCGGCTGGTGGCCTACGTCGTCGGTTCCGTGGACGGGCTCCGCGAGGCCGTGGCGGCGAAGCTGCCGGAACACATGGTGCCGTCGGCGTTCGTCGTCCTCGACGAGATCCCGCTGACCCCGAACGGCAAACTCGACCGCAAAGCACTGCCCGCGCCCGAGTTCACGACCACCGAGGGCCGGGAACCGCGGAATGCCAGGGAAGAGGCGCTGTGCGCGCTGTTCGCCGACGTGCTCGGCGTGGAGCGGGTCGGCATCGACGACGACTTCTTCGCGCTCGGTGGGCATTCGCTGCTGGTGATGCGCCTGATCAGCCGGATCCCGGCCGGCCTGGACGCCACGGTCTCGGTCCGTGACGTCTTCGACGCCCCCACCGTCGCGGGGCTGGCCGCACGGCTCGCGGAGCCGACGGCCCGGCCGGTCCTCGGTGCCGGTCCGCGTCCGGACGTGCTGCCGCTTTCCCCCGCGCAGCAACGGTTGTGGTTCCTGTACCGGCTCGAAGGGGTCACGCCCACCTACAACATCCCGCTCGCCTGGCGCCTGCGGGGAGACCTGGACACGGACGCGCTGCGTGCCGCGATCGGCGACGTCGTCGAGCGGCACGAAACCCTGCGGACGGTGTTCGCCGAGGAGGAAGGCGTCGCCGCGCAGCGGATCTTGACCGACGCGCGGCCGGAGGTCGCGTTCGTCGTCGCCGAGGATCTCCCCGCCCAGCTGTCGGCGGAAGCCGGACGCGGATTCGCCCTCGACGAGGAACTCCCGATCCGGGCCACCGTGTTCGCGGTCTCGCCGAAGGAACACGTTCTCCTGCTGGTGGTGCACCACGTGGCGACCGACGAGTGGTCGCAGGGACCGCTGATGGCCGACCTCGCCACGGCCTACGAAGCAAGGCTGGCGGGCGAAGCTCCACAGTGGACAGAGCTACCCGTCCAGTACGCGGACTACGCTTTGTGGCAACGGGAGCTGCTCGATGCGACGGCGTCCGGCCACCTGGAGTTCTGGCAGGAGACGCTGGCCGGACTGCCGGACGAGCTGGCCTTGCCGTCGGACCGGCCGCGCCCGGCGGAGTCGAGTCACCGAGGCGGCCTGGTCACCTTCCCGATCGACGCCTCACTCAGCGGACGCCTGCGCGAGGTCGCCCGGCGGCACGACGTCAGCATGTTCATGCTGGCGCAGGCCGCGGTCGCGGCCCTGCTGCACCGGCTGGGCGCCGGGGACGACATCCCGCTCGGCGCGCCGAGTTCCGGGCGCACCGACGAACGCCTGGAGCCGCTGGTCGGCTTCTTCGTGAACTCCCTCGTGCTGCGCACCGATCTCTCCGGCGATCCGGCGTTCGGCGACCTGCTCCGCCGGGTGCGGGCGGCGGACCTGGCCGCGTTCGAACACCAGGACCTGCCGTTCGAGCGCCTGGTCGACGCGGTCAATCCGGAACGCTCGCTGGCCAGGCACCCGTTGTTCCAGGTGATGGTGGTCTACCTGCCCGCATCGGGCGACGGCCTGGCGCTGTCCGGTCTCCGCGCGGAGCAGGAGGACTTCGCCCAGGGGATCGCCAAATTCGATCTCGAATTCGGCTTCCTGGAGAACGCCGACAGGATCTCGGGCGCGATCGAGTACAGCGCGGACTTGTTCGACCACGCCACGGCCGAGGCGATCGGGCGGCGGCTGGTCGCGGTCCTGGAGCAGGTCGCCGCCGATCCCGCGATCCCGGTCGGCGCGCTCGACGTCGTCGACGAGGACGAGCGCGGTCAGCTCGCGCGCTGGAACGACACCGCGCACGACGTTCCGGCGGCGACGTTGCCGGAGTTGTTCGAGGCTCAGGTGGCGCGGACACCGGATGCTCCCGCTGTGGTGTTCGAGGGCACGGAGCTGTCGTATGCCGAGTTCAACGCGCGGGCGAACCGGTTGGCGCGGTGGCTGGTCGAGCAGGGTGTGGGTGCGGACTCGGTGGTGGCGGTGTCGTTGCCGCGCTCGATCGATCTGGTCGTCGCCCTGTACGCGGTCCACAAGGCGGGCGGCGCGTACCTTCCGCTCGACAAGGACTATCCGGCCGACAGGCTGGCCTACATGCTCGAAGACGCGGCCCCGGCGGTCGTCCTCGACGAGCTACCTGAACTCGACGGTCACCCCGACGGGAATCTCGGCCGCGTCGTCGATCCGAAATCCCCGGCGTACGTGATCTACACGTCGGGTTCGACCGGGCGTCCCAAGGGCGTGGTGGTGCCCCATGAGGGCATCGTGAACCGTCTGCTGTGGATGCAGGATGAGTACGGTCTGACCGCCGACGACAGGGTTCTCCAGAAGACGCCGTCGAGTTTCGACGTGTCGGTGTGGGAGTTCTTCTGGCCGCTCATCACCGGCGCGACCCTGGTGGTCGCCAAACCGGACGGCCACCGGGATCCCCGCTACCTCGAGTCGGTGATCGGTGACCAGCGGATCACGACGCTGCACTTCGTCCCCTCGATGCTGGAGGCGTTCCTGGCCGAAGAGCCGGCCTGGCACGGCGTCCGCCGGGTCCTGTGCAGTGGTGAGGCGCTCCCGCCGGAACTGGCCGCCCGCGTGGACGTCCCGCTGCACAACCTCTACGGGCCGACCGAGGCTTCAGTGGACGTGACCTCCTGGGAGGTCGTCGACGGCACTGTCCCCATTGGACGTCCAGTGTGGAACACCCGCACTTATGTCCTGGATGCCCGGCTCCAGCCGGTTCCTCCCGGTGTCGCCGGTGAGCTGTACCTGGCGGGCACGCAGCTCGCGCGTGGCTATCTCGGGCGGGCGGGTCTGACCGCGGAACGGTTCGTGGCGAACCCGTTCGACGCGGGGGAGCGCATGTACCGTACCGGTGACCTCGCGCGGTGGCGGGCCGACGGCGCGCTCGAGTACCTCGGCCGGATCGACGACCAGGTCAAGCTGCGCGGATTCCGGATCGAGCTGGGCGAGATCGAGTCCGTGCTCTCCCGGCGGGTCCCGGCGCGGGTGGTCCTGCGGGAAGGAAGGCTCGTCGCCTACCTGGCCGGAGCTGCCGACGTCGAAGACCTCCGGCGTCTCGCGGAGTCCGCGTTGCCGGAGTACATGGTGCCGTCGGCGTTCGTCGTCCTCGACGAGTTCCCGCTGACCCCCAACGGGAAGCTCGATCGCAGGGCACTGCCCGCCCCGGACTTCGCCGAGGCCGTGTCCGACGACGCTCCGCGGACGCCGCGGGAGGAGCTGCTCGCGTCGCTCGTCGCCGGTGTCCTCGGGCTGGAGCGGGTCGGCGTCCACGACGACTTCTTCCGCCTCGGCGGCGACAGCATCGTCGCGATGCAACTGGTCGGCCGGGTGCGGAGCGCCGGGCTCCTGCTCAGCCCCCGCGATGTCTTCCGGCATCGCACCGTCGCGGCCTTGGCCGAGGTCAGCGCGGTACGGCTGGACGCGCCCTCGGCGTCGAGCGGGAAGCCGTTGGTGGAACTCGACGACGGCGAACGCGCCGAGATCCTCGAAGCAGCCCCCGACACGGCCGAGGTGTGGCCGCTGACGCCGCTGCAGGCCGGGTTGCTCTTCCACGCGACCATGGACGGTGACGGCCCGGACGTCTACACCGTCCAGGTGTCGTTCGACCTCCACGGACCGCTCGACCCGGACCGCCTGCGTGACGCCGCTCAGGCACTCGTCGACCGGCACGCCGTGCTGCGCACCGGTTACCGCTATCTGGCTTCCGGCCGTCCGGTCGCGTTGGTGGCGCGCTCGGTCACGGTGCCCTGGCGCTTCGTGGAAGCCGCGGACACCGTCGAGGCCGAGCCGGCCCACGACCGGCGCCGCTTCGATCCGGCGGCCGCGCCGGTGCTGCGCTTCCTGCTGCTGGCCCTGCCGGAAGGGCGGCACCGGCTGGTGTTCACCCACCAGCACGTGCTGCTCGACGGCTGGTCGGTGCCGCAACTGTTCGCGGAGCTGTCCCAGCTCTACGCGGGCGCGGACCCGGCGCCCGCCAGGCAGTACCGTGACCACCTCGCGTGGCTCGGGGACCAGGATCGCGAGGCGGCGGAGTCCGCCTGGCGGCAGGCACTCGACGGGCTGACCGAGCCGACCCACCTCGTCCCGCACGACCCGCAGCGCGTCCCGGCCTTGCCGGACCGCCGGACCCTGGAGTTACCGGAGCGGGCGACCGCCGCGCTGGCCGAACTGGCCCGCGCACGGGGGCTGACGCTGAACACCCTCGTCCAGACCGCGTGGGGCATCGTGCTCGGCAGGCTGACCGGCCGGACGGACGTCGTGTTCGGCGCGACCGTCGCCGGGCGGCCGCCCGAACTGGCCGGGGTCGAGCGGATGATCGGCTTGTTCATCAACACCCTCCCGGTGCGGATCGTGCTGGACCCGGCCGAAAAGCTGGGAGCGCTGCTCGACCGGGTCCAGGACGAGCAGTCCGGCCTGATCGCGCACCAGCACCTCGGTCTCGCGGACATCCAGCGCGGCGCCGGGCTCGGCGAGCTGTTCGACACGCTGATGGTGTTCGAAAGCTATCCGGGCGCGGAGGAGGACGAGGCCGGTGCCGGGTTGCGCGGGGAGATCGTGCGCCACGAGGACTCCACGCACTATCCGCTCACCTGGGCGGTGGAACCCGGCACGCGGCTGAAGCTCACCGCCGAGTACCGCGCCGATCTGTTCGACGACGGCCTGGCGGAACGACTCCCGGTCGCGATGGAGCGGGTGCTGACCGCGATGGTGTCCGATGTGGACAGGCGGGTCGGCAGGGTCGACATCCTGGCCGAGGCCGAACTCGACCGGATCCTGCGCGAGGGGAACGGAACGCGGCTCACCGTCGAGCCGTCCACCGTGGCCGGTCTCTTCGAGGCACAGGTCCGGCGTTCGCCCGGTGCGGTGGCGGTGGTGTCCGGCGACGTCACCTGGACCTTCACGGAGCTGAACGAGCGCGCCAACCGGCTCGGCCGGGCGCTGGTCGCCCACGGGGTGGGGCCGGAGGACTTCGTCGCGCTGGCGCTGCCGCGGTCGGCGGACGTGCTGCTGGCGATCCTCGCCGTCCACAAGGCGGGCGCGGCGTACCTGCCGCTGGACCCGGACTATCCGGCCGAGCGGCTGGCGGCGATGCTGGCCGACGCGCGGCCCAAGCTGATCCTGACCGAACCCGAGCTGCTGGAGTCGTTGCCGCGGACCGGCATCGAGACGCTCGCGCTGTGCGCGCTCGTCACCGAGGACCGGCAGGGGCACGACCTGACCGACCGGGACCGGATCCGGCCGCTCGTCCCGGAACATCCGGCGTACGTGATCTATACGTCGGGTTCGACGGGAACGCCCAAGGGGGTCGTCGTCCCGCATCGCGGGGTGGTGAACCTGTTCCACAGCCACCGCGCCACCCTCCACCGGCCCGCGGTCGAAGCCACCGGCAAGCCGCATCTGCGGGTGGGGCACGCGTGGTCGTTCTCCTTCGACGCGTCCTGGCAGCCGCAACTGTGGCTGCTCGACGGGCACGCCGTGCACATCGTGGACGAGGAGACCCGGCGCGACCCCGAACTGCTGGCCGCGATGATCGAGCGGGACGGCTTCGACTTCATCGAGGTCACGCCGTCGTTCTTCGCGCAGATGGCGGACGCCGGCCTGCTCGACGGCGACCGGTGCCCGCTGGCCGTGATCGGTGTCGGCGGCGAGGCTGTCCCGGAGAGCCTGTGGCGCCGCCTGGCCACTTTGAACGGGACCGAGGCGTTCAACCTGTACGGACCGACGGAGTCCACAGTGGACGCACTGGTCGCGCGGATCGGGGACAGCGAGAAGCCGCTGGTCGGCCGTCCCGTCGCGAACACCCGCGCCTACGTGCTGGACGCGGCACTGCGGCCGGTGCCGCCCGGCGTCACCGGTGAGCTGTACATCGCCGGTGCCGGTCTCGCCCGCGGTTACCTCGGGCGGGCGGCGCTGACCTCGGAACGCTTCGTGGCCGATCCGTTCGGTCCGGCGGGCGCACGGATGTACCGCACGGGCGACCTCGCCCGGTGGACCGCGGACGGACGGCTGGACTTCGGCGGGCGCGCCGACGACCAGGCGAAGATCCGCGGGTTCCGGATCGAACCCGGCGAGGTCGAAGCCGTGCTGGAGCGGCACGACGAGGTCGCGCAGGCCGTCGTCCTGGTGCGCGAGGACCGCCCGCGGGTCAAGCAGCTGGTGGCCTATGTGGTGTCCACTGTGGACCGAGAGGACCTGCGAAGGTTCGCTGCCGAGGCGCTGCCGGACTACATGGTCCCGGCGGCGTTCGTCACGCTCGGCGCGCTTCCTGTGCTGTCCAACGGGAAACTGGACCGCAAAGCCCTGCCCGCGCCCGACTACGCGGAGCTGGCCGGTGGCCGGGCGCCGGAGACGGTGCGGGAGAAGACCTTGTGCGCGCTGTTCGCGGAGGTGCTCGACGTACCGGAACTCGGTGCCGACGACGACTTCTTCGCCCTCGGCGGGGACAGCATCGTCGCCATGCGGCTGGTCAGCCGGGCGCGTGCGGCCGGACTGAAGATCACGCCGCACGACGTGTTCGCGGGCCGGACGGTCGCGGCGCTGGCCGAGGTCGCCGAGAGCCTGGAGGACGACGGCACGGTCGCGCTCACGCCGATCATGCACGTGCTCCGGGAACTGGGCGGGCCGATCGCCGGATACCACCAGGCCGCGCTGCTGCGGACGCCGTCCGGGATGACCGGCGCGCAGCTGGAGACCGTGCTCGGCGCGGTCGTCGCGCGACACGACATGCTGCGCGCGCGGCTCGACCGGTCGGTGGACGGCTGGGCGCTCCGGGTGGCCGACTCCGTCGAGGTCCGGGTCGACCGGGTCGACGCCGGGGGCGGCGACCTGTTCGCGCTGATCGAGCGGCACGCGGAGCCGACGCGGGCCCGGCTGGACCCGGACGCCGGCGTGATGCTGAGCGCGACGTGGTTCGACGCCGGATCCTCGGAACCAGGCAGGCTGCTGCTGATGATCCACCACCTGGCCGTCGACGGTGTCTCGTGGCGGATCCTGTTGCCGGACCTCGCTTCCGCCTGGGCAGCCGTCGCGCTCGGCCGGGTGCCCGAGCTGTCCTCTGTGGACACCTCCTTCCGGCGGTGGTCGCAGGCGCTGACCGCACGGAAGCGGGATGGCGAGCTGGATTTGTGGAAGTCGGTGCTGGCCGGTGCGGACCCGATCCCGCTGGACCGGCCGCTCGACCCGGCGCGGGACGTGCAGGGAACCGTGAAGAAGGTGGCGCTGACCTTGCCCGCGGAGCGGACCGCGCCCCTGCTGACCCGGGTGCCGTCGGCGTTGCGGGCGACGGTCAACGACGTCCTGCTCACCGGCCTCGCGCTCGCCGTCGCCCGGTGGCGCCGGGACGAGGGCAGGGCGGTGCTGGTCGACGTCGAAGGGCACGGCCGTGAGGAGCACCTGGCGGGCGGGGCCGATCTTTCGCGGACGGTCGGCTGGTTCACCAGCGTCGTCCCGGTATGCCTCGACCTGGGCGAGCTGGACCTGGACGACGCGTTCGCGGGCGGGGCCGCCGCGGGTGTCGCGCTGGAACGGGTCCGGGCCCATCTCGACGGGCTGCCGGACGGGGGGATCGGGCACGGCGTGCTCCGGTACCTCGACCCGCGCACCGGTCCCGAGCTGGCGAAGTTCGCGAAGCCGCAGATCGAGTTCAACTACCTGGGCCGGATCGGTGTCCCGGAGGCGACCGACTGGTCGTACGCGGCGGAGGCCGAGGCGGCGGAACTCGGGGCGGACGAGGAGATGCCGGTCTCGCACGCGCTCACGATCAACGCCCTGACCGAGGACCGCCCCGGCGGCCCCGAACTGGGCGCGCACTGGTCCTGGCCGGAGGCCGTGCTGACCGAAGGGTCGGTGCGGGAGCTGGCGGAGGACTGGTTCGCCGCGCTGGACGCGCTCACGCGGCGGGCGGACTCGCTGGATTCATCGGATACACAGAAGGAGAACAAGGCATGACGAACCCGTTCGAGAACCCCGACGGCACGTACCTGGTGCTGGTCAACGACGAGGGGCAGCACAGCCTGTGGCCCGAGTTCGTCGAGGTCCCGGCGGGCTGGACCACGAAGTTCGGCCCGGCTTCGCGTCCGGAGTGCCTCGAATACGTCGAGACCAACTGGACCGACCTGCGGCCCGCCTCGCTCGTCAAGGCCATGGAGTCCTGACCCCGCTTGCGGTCTCGTGAGTGGTAATGACGGTTAGAACCGTCATTACCACTCACGAGACCCGAGAGCCGAGTGTTGGTCCCTGATTTCCTTTGCCGAAATAAAACGTGAGTACGGTTCGCTTTATGGATCGAAGAGCGTTCATGGTGGCCGCCGGTGGCGCGGCGGCGGGGGCGGCGATGCTGCCGGGGCAAGCGGAGGCACGACCCGGGCCACCGGCGAAATGGCCGCACTGGCCCGTCGTCCGCTTCAACATCCTCAGTGACATCCAGGGTGACTTGGCCGACTTCGGCAAGGCGCTCGACGATCTGCGGGCGATCAACCCGGGCAGCGCGGGACTGGGTATCGCGGGTGACCTCACCCCGCGTGGCTACGACTTCGAGTACGCCCAGCTGCGGTCCACTTTGGACAAGCACCCGCATCCGCGCGAGATCGCTTGGGCCATCGGCAACCACGAGTTCTACGTCCCGAAATGGCGGGACCCCGACACGCTCGCGCAGGAGACCTGGCCGAACGGGACCACCGAGGATTCCCTGTTCCGCAGCTTCTACCGGTTCGCGGGCCGCAACACCGTCTACTCCGAGACGTCGTTCGGCGGGGTTCCGGTGCTGTGCCTCGGAACCGAGCGGTACGCGAAGTACCACGACCCCAAGCTGTGGGACGAGGTCTGGATGAGCGACAGCCAGTTCACCTGGCTCGAACAACGTCTCCGGTACTGGTCGAACCGGCGGAGCCCGGTGATGGTGCTGACCCATCATCCGCTCCCCAACACGGTTTCCGGTACGCACAACAAGCTCTACCGCTCCGACTATCTCCAGTCGGACAGGCTGCTCTCGATCCTCGGGCGCCATCCGGACGTGTTCCTCTTCTCCGGGCACACGCACTGGGATCTCACCCTGTCGGACTGGGTGGTCCGCCGGGTGGTCCCGGGCACCGGCAACCTCGAAGGGTTCACGGTGGTCAACACCGCGGCCGTCCAGGTCGGCTGGACCGACGACGGCAAGGGCGGGGAAGTATCCCTCGGCGGCGCGTTCAACCAGGGGCTGCAGATCGAGGTCTCACCCGGCTCGGTGGTCATCAAGGCCCGTGACTTCACCACGAAGACCTGGCTGAAGCAGATCACCGTCCCGCTGCACAACTTCGGGGGATTCCCGCACTGACCGTCATGGCGCACGAAACGGGGCCGCGAGCGAAAAGTCGCGGCCCCGTTTCCTTTCCGCAAGGGCTCAGCCGGCCGGTTTGACCTCGGTCTTCGGGTCACCGTCGACGGCGGCGGACAGCTGCGGGACGATCCGGTCGATCACGTACGGCAGGCTCAGCACGGTCACGAACGAGACCGCGCTGCCATAGGTGCCTTCGTTCTCGATGAAGACCTCGCGCTTTTCCTTCGCCACCTTCAGTCCACTGTAGAGCGCGTCCTTGCCGAGGATCTCCTGCGCCTTCGCCGGGGTGTCGATGAGCCACACCAGCGCGTCGCGGTCGAGCAGGTCGGTCCGTTCGGCGCTGAGGCTCTTGCCGAACTTGTCACCGATGGCGGCGTCGAGATCGGCGGGCAGCTTGAAGCCGAGCGATTCGAGGATGTGCGAGCGGCCGTCCTGGCTGCCGTAGACGAAATAACCCTCGTAGGTCGACGCCATCAGCGCCGACTTGCCCTGGAACTCCGGGTGCTCCTTGCGGACCTGGGCGAACTTGTCCTCGACACCCTTGACCAGTTCGTTCGCCTTGGTGGCACGCCCGACGGCCTGGCCGACCTTCTTGGTCGCCTCGTTCCACGGGATGCCGTAGTCGTTGTACTCCTTCGGCTGCGCGACGACCGGGACGCCGATCTGGCTCAGCTTGTCGTACTGCTCCTTGGTGAGCCCGGAGTACAGCGCGATGATCAGATCCGGCTTCAGCGCGGCGATCTTCTCGTACTGCGGCCCGTCGACGTCCTTGAGGACCTCCGGCAGCGCGGCACCGCCGAGTTTGTCGGTCGCCCACGGGCCGATGGTGCCGGGGAACTTGCCGAGCCATTCGGTGACGCCGACCGGGACCACGCCGAGGGCGAGCAGCGCGTCCTGCTCGGTCAGGCCGACCGTGACGACCCGCTTGGGCTCCTGCGTGATGGTGGTGCTGCCGTACTTGTGCTCGATCGTCGTCGGGAACGCGTTCGCGTCGACCGCCGAACCGGCGGCGTTCTGCGCGGCCGGGGTGGCCGGTTCGCCACCACCTCCGCACGCGGTGAGCGTGGCGGCCAGTACCAGGGCGGACGCCAGGACGCCGGCGGTCTTCAGGCGTCCGCGCACGGCGGAGAGGGTGGGGATTCGGGCCATCATCCGTCCTTCTTGATCGGCGATCCGGCGCGAAGCCGGATTAATCGAGATTCAGGTTTGCCTAACCTAAGACGCCGGACGGCCGATTGCAACCGGCGCCACTGCGTCCCGGATCACGTCCGTGAACGGTTGTCCGACCAGGCCGCCCACAACGTCGCGTACCGGCCACCGGAGGCGACGAGTTCGTCGTGCGTCCCGCTCTCGACGACCACGCCCGCGTCGAGCACGACGACGCGGTCCGAAGCCGCCGCCTGCGTCAGCCGGTGCGCGACGACCAGGCCGGTCCGGCCTTCGAGCGCGGCCGCCGCGGCGGCTTCGAGGGTCTTCGCGCCCGCGCTCCCGGCTTCGGCGGTGGCCTCGTCGAGGATCGCGATCGGCGGATCCGCGAGGACCAGCCTGGCCAGCGCCAGTTGCTGGGACTGGGTGACCGTCAGCTGGTGACCGCCTTCGCCGACCACGGTCGCGAGGCCTTCGCCCAGCGCTTCCGCCCAGCCGCGTGCGCCGACCTTGTCCAATGCCGCCAACAGATCCTCGTCGGACGCGTCCGGCCGGGCGAGCCGGAGGTCGTCCGCCAGCGAACCGGCGAAGACGTGCACCTCCTGGCTGATCAGCGCGACGGCCTGCCGGGTCGCGGACGGGCCGAGTTCGTCGAGCGGTACGCCGCCGACGGAGACCGTGCCCGCGGCGGGGGTGTGGATCCCGGCGATCAGCTTGGCCAGTGTCGTCTTCCCGGCGCCGCTGGCCCCGACGAGCGCGACCCGCTCACCGGGGGCGAGACTCAGGTCGACGTCCCGCAGCACCGGGTGTCCGTCCACATAGGAATGGGAGACGCCCGCCGCTTTCACCGACGCGTCAACGGGTTTCGCGGGCCGCTGGGGTTCCCGCGGCGCGGGGAGGTCGGCGACGCCGACCAGGCGGGCGAGGCTCGCCGCGGCGGCCTGCGCGTCGTCCACCAGTGCCAGCGCGGTGTTGATCGGGCCGAAGAGACTGTGGAAGTACAACGCCGCCGCCGTCGCCGCGCCGATGGTCACCGCGTCGGCGCCCACCAGCAGGAAACCGGCCGCGAGCATGGCGGAGAGACCGACGAACTCGGCGAGGTTGAGCCGGGCGAAGAACCTCGTCATCAGCCGGACGCCACGCAGCATCAGGTCCATCGCGCCCTCCGATCGCTGCCGGACCCGCTCCACGTGGGCGTCGGCGAGGCGGAAGGCGCGCACGGTCTTCGCGCCGCCGATCGTGTCGAGCAGTTGCTGCTGCTGGGAACCCGTCGCGATCCGCTGCTCCGCGTACAGCGGGACTGCGTTGCGGACGTACCAGCGCACGGTGTGCAGCTGGATCGGGGCCGCCAGCAGTGCCGCCAGGAGGAACCGCCAGTCGAGGACGGCGAGGGCGCCGAGCGTCAGCACGATGGTCAGTACCGAGCGGCCCAGTTCGGGCAAGGCCTCGCGGACCGCCCTCGCCACCACCGTGACGTCGTTGGTGACCCGGGCGGTCAGGTCGCCGGAACCCGCGCGTTCGACCTGCTCCAGCGGGAGGCCCAGGGCGCGGTCCACGAACCGTTCGCGCAGTTCCGCGAGCAGGGTCTCGCCGAGTCGCGCGGTCAGCGAGACGCCCAGCGCGGTCGCGATCGCCTGGGCGATGGCGACCAGTACCAGCGCCACCACCGGGGTGGTCAGCTCGGTGGCCGGTCGTTTCCCGGTGACGAGATCGACGATGTGGCCGAGCAGGGGAGCGGTGAGCAGCCCGATGGCGGTCGCGCCGACGAGCATCGCGAGCGCGCCGGCGGCACGGGCCTTCGAAGTGCGGAGCAGTTCGCCCAGGACGGCGCGGATCCGCTTGCCGTCGGCGGTGGGGAGCAGTTCACGGGTCATGACAGCACCGCCGCGCGGTAGTCGGCGCGATCGAGCGCGAGTTCGGCGTGGCCGCCTTCGGCCGTGACCCGGCCGCCGTCGAGGACGACGACGCGGTCCGTCACGGCGAGCAGGGCGGGACTCGTGGTCACCAGGATCGTGGTCCGTCCTTGTCGTAGCCGGGCGAGCCCGGTGGCGATCCTCGCCTCGGTCACCGTGTCCACCGCCGTCGTCGGGTCGTGGACGACGAGGACCGGCGCCTCGGCGGCGAGCGCGCGGGCGAGGGCCACTCGTTGCCGCTGCCCGCCGGAAAGGGAGCGTCCCCGTTCGGTGACCGCGGTCGCGATCCCGTCCGGCAACGCCGCCGCGACCTCGTCCGCCGCCGACGCGGCCAGCGCTTGGTCGTGCGCGGGGCCACCGGCGTGGACGTTCTCCGCCAGCGTCCCTTCGAAGAGGTCCGCGTCGTGCGCGGCGACCAGGACGACCTCCCGTACCCGGTCCGGGTCCACAGTGGACAGATCGATGCCGTCGACGCGGACTTGGCCCTCGGCCGGATCGCCCGCGCGGCCTAGGCAGTCGAGCAGATCTGTCGCGGTGGCGGGATCGGTGGCGACGACGCCGACCAGCTGCCCCGCCGGGATGTCGAGATCGACCCCGCGGAGGCTGCCGTAGGAGACGCCCGAAAGCCGGACGTTCCCGGTGGCGGGCGACGGAAGTTCACCGTCGCCCGTTTCGACCGCCGTCGGCGCGGTCAGCAGGTCGGCGACGCGGGACGCCGACGCGCGGCCCTGCGCCAGTTCGCTGTTGACCCACGAGAAGATCAGGAACGGGGTGAGCAGGAACTGGGCGAGCCCGACCGCCGCGACGAGGTCGCCGACGCTGATCGCGCCCGACGACGCGAGATGCCCGCCGACGAGGGCGACGATCGCGATGAAGACACCGGTGAGCGCGAGTACCGCGCCGTCGTGCCAGGCCTTGGCCTTCGCGGCGCGCAAGGTCGCCTTCAGCGAGTTCTGGCTCGTGTCGCGGTAGCGCGCGACGGCGGCAGGCTCGGCGCCGATGCCCTTGAGCACCCGTAGACCGGCGACCAGATCCGTGGCGACCCCCGACGCGTGCGCCGAGCGTTCCTGCTCGGCCTCGCTCCGGCGCTCCAGCGGTTTCCCGATGAGATGCGCGAGATACAGCAGCGGCGGCGTGCCCAGGAGGACGAGGAGACCGAGCGGGAGGGACATGCGCAGCAGCGCGACGGCGCTGACCAGCACTCCGGCGAGCGCGGCGATCCCGAACGGCAGGGCGGCGTTCACGACCCCGACCCGTTGCGCGTCACTGGTGCCTATATTGACCAGTTCGCCGGCCAGCTTGCCGTTTTCGGCGCCACCGCCGGGATGCAGGACCCGGCGGCTGATCGCGATGCGGATGTCGTGCGCCGCCCGCAGCGAGGCCCCTTCGGCCGCGCGCGCGGCGAACCGGTAGCTGTAGGACAGTCCGGCGAAGACCACGCCGAGCACGGCGAGCCAGAACACGAGCGTGCCCACCGAGCCGCCGGCGACGGCCTGATCGATCACCACGCCGATGATCACCGGGACGAGTGCTTCACCGCCTTGGTGCCCGGCAGCGAGGATGGACGCGAGCGTGACCTGCCGTCGTTGCCCGGAAATAGCCTGGCGCAGGACGCTTCGGCTGGTGGTGGCCGTTGCGGTCACCGGCGCCTCCGTTGTTCGGGGTAGGTAAGGCTAGTCTAAGTCGGTAGCTCGTTGAGGTGAACTCCGGCGTTCGGTTAGCCTCGCCTCAGTCGAAGGAGGTCCCGTGGTCGTCACCGAACGCCCGCCCGCCGCGGCGTCCCCGCCGAGCGCGGCGGCACGGACGTTCCGCGCCGGCGGCCTGGTGCTCGGGCTCGCCCTGCTGGCACTAGTCTTCCTGCTCAGCATCTGGGTCGGGTCGAAGAGCATCCCGTTCACCTCGACCTGGTCGGTGCTGTGGCACAACGACGGCTCGACCGACGCGGTGATCATCCACGACCTCCGCATCCCGCGGACGCTGCTGGGCGTGGTCGTCGGGGTGGCGCTCGGCCTGGCGGGCGCGGTGATGCAGGCACTCACCCGGAACCCGCTCGCCGATCCCGGCCTGCTCGGTGTCAACACCGGCGCCTCGGCCGCGGTCGTGTCGGGTATCGCCTTCGTCGGCGTCTCCGGCGTGCTCGGCTACATCTGGTTCGCCTTCGCCGGGGCGGCGCTCTCCTCGGTGGTGGTCTATCTCCTCGGCTCGGCGGGCCGGAGCGCGACCCCGGACCGCCTCGTGCTCGCCGGCGCCGCCGTGATGGCCGTGCTCCAGGCCTACATCGTCGGGGTGCTGCTGCTGATGCCCGAGACGTTCAACCAGTTCCGGTTCTGGAACGTCGGTTCGCTCAGCGGCCGGAAATGGGACGTGCTGCTGCAGATCTCGCCGTTCGTCGTGGTCGGCGCGATCATCGCGCTGCTGCTCGCCCGGCCGCTCAACGTCCTCGCGCTCGGCGACCAGACCGGCAAGGCGCTCGGCGCCCACGTGGGCCGTACCCGGGTCCTGGGGGCGCTCGTGGTGACCCTGCTCTGCGGTGCCGGGACCGCGGCGGTCGGGCCGATCCTGTTCCTCGGCCTCGCCGTACCGCACGCCGCACGCATGCTGGTCGGCCCCGATCAGCGGTGGGTGCTGCCGTATTCGATGCTGCTCGCGCCGATCGCGCTGATCGGCGCCGACGTCCTCGGCCGCGTGCTGATCCCGCCCGAGGAACTGCAGGCGGGCATCGTGGTCGCGTTCGTCGGCGCACCGGTGTTCATCGCGCTCTGCCGCCGCAGGAAGCTGGCCCGGCTGTGACGATCAAGGAGCGACCACCGTTGAGCACCCGCGTCCTGCGCACCCCGGGCGGCGGGCTTTCCCTGCGTGTCACCCCGAGGGCGGCGATCGTCGTCACGCTGCTGGCCGTCACCGTGTTCTTCGTCGGCGCGGTCAGCATGACGACCGGCGATTACCCGTTGTCCGTCGGCGAAGTCATCCAGACGTTGTTCGGCTTCGGCGACCGGAGCACCGAATTCATCGTGACCACACTGCGCCTGCCGCGGCTGCTGACCGCGCTGCTGGTCGGCGGCGCGCTCGCGGTCAGTGGCGCGATCCTGCAGAGCCTGTCCGGAAATCCTCTGGGCAGCCCTGATTTCATCGGCTTCACCGAAGGGGCCGCCGCGGGCGCGCTGTTGTCGATCATCGTCGTGCACGGCGGCATGCTCCAGGTGTCGGCGGGCGCGCTGGTCGGCGGCGTCGTGACGGCGGCCCTGATCGCGTTGCTCGCGCTGAACCGCGGCGTGCACGCGTTCCGGCTGATCCTCGTCGGGATCGGGGTGAACGCGATGCTCATCGCGTTCAACTCCTACCTGCTCACCAGGGCGGCCTGGCAGGACGGCCTGGCGGCACAGGCGTGGCTGGTCGGCGGGCTCAACGGACGCGGGTGGGAGCACGTGGTCCCGGTCGCGGTCGCCATCGCCGTCCTGCTTCCGCCCGCCTTCGTCTACGGCAGAAGGCTTTCGTTGCTGGAGATGGGCGACGACTCGGCCATGGGACTCGGCGTGCCGGTCCAGCGGAGCCGGATCGTGCTGCTCGGGGTCAGCGTGGGGCTGTGCTCGATCGCGACGGCGGCCGCCGGTCCGATCGCGTTCCTGGCCCTCGCCGCACCTCAGCTGGCGAAGCGGCTCACGCGGTCTTCGGGTCCCGGGCTCGCCGCGGCCGCGCTGATGGGGATGCTCCTGCTGGTGACGAGCGATCTGATCACCCAGCAGTTCCTGGCCGGCCTGCCCGTCGGCCTCGTGACCGGGGCGATCGGCGGGCTGTACCTGGCTTGGCTGCTGGTGTCCCGTCGTGGGGTCAGCCGAGCGGCGCGCTGACCGGCTCGATCGGGGCGGGCTCGCCGAACCGGGCCAGTGCCAGCGCCGCCGAAACGGCGAGCACGAAACCCACCGCCGCGACGGCCGCGAAACCGGGTCGCGTGGTGTCGCCGAGCACGAGCACCCCGATCAGGGACGGGAACACGGTCTCGCCGATCACCATCATCGCGGTCGAGGTGGTGACACTGCCGCGTTGCAGCGCGGTGGCGTAGAACAGCATCGCCATCGCGCCCGCCGCGGCCAGTGTGTACGCGGCCGGGTCGGTCAGCAGGTCGAGCGGGGCCAGGCTGGGGAGCACCCGGCCGGAAAGCGCGACGACGCCGAAGCACAGCCCGGCGATCAGCCCCAGCGCCGGTGTCCGGATCCGCCGTGCCGCGCGGCCGGCGAACATCCCGGCCGTGCCGAGTACGACCACCGCGCCGACCAGCACGAGCCGGAAACCCAGCCCGGTCGCCGACGAACCTTCGCTCTCCGCCGACATCCCGAGCAGCGCCAGCCCGGCGCAGACCACCGCGACCGCCGTCCACTCGCGACGTCCCAGCCGGACACCGAGCGTCCGCGCCGCGACCGCGGTCACGGCGAGACTGCCCGCCAGCGCCGCCTGGACCACGAACAGTGGCAGCACGCGCAGCGCGACCACCTGCGCGACGAACCCGACGACGTCCAGCGCCAGGCCCGCGACGAACTTCCACTGCCGCAGCACCCGTACGAGAAGCTGGGGATCGACGCGGTCTTCGTCGCCCGAGGTCGCCTTCGCGGCGATCGCTTGCATCACCGAAGCGACGCCGTACGCACAGGCCGCGAAGAACGCGCAGATCAATCCCCACCACATGACGAGCCAGCCTAGCCCTGTCCGATGTGTAAGGTGTCCGCATGTCGAACACGAGTTCGAGCGCCGAGCCGGTGGAGCGGGCCTGGCCGGACGGGATCGCCGAGGACGAGGCCGGGATCCAGTGGGACTTCCTGCGCTTTCTCCGTGCCACCGCGGTGAACAAGGTCGCCGGGCTGACCAGGGAGCAGGCGGCCGCGACACCGCTGCCGGGGTCGCCGAGGATGAGCGCGCTGGGCGTACTCAAGCATCTGACCGCGGTCGAGCGCTGGTGGCTGTCGATCGAAGCGGGCGGGGAGGAGCTGCCGTCGCTGTGGGAAGGCTCACCGGATCCGAGCTGGGACCTGACCGAGGACGACGATCCGCGGTCGGTCGTCGAGTCCTACCGCGCCGAGTGGGCCCACTCGGAAGCCGCGCTGGCCGGGGTCTCGCCCGGTGACCGGGCGCGCCGGTCGAGGAGGTTCACCGTCCGGTGGGTGCTCGCGCACGTCGTCCAGGAGACGGCGCGGCACACCGGCCATCTGGACATCCTGCGAGAGCTGGCCGACGGCACCGTGGGGGAGTGAGGCCCCGTAAGGTGTGGCCATGGCTGACAGGCTGTACTTCCGGCAGTTGCTCGCGGGCCGTGACTTCGCGGTGGGTGATCCGGTCGCGACGCAGATGGTCAACTTCGCCTACCTGATCGGCGACCGGGAGACGAACGAGGCCGTCATCGTCGACCCGGCGTACGCCGTCGGCGATCTGCTGGATGTGCTGGAGGCCGACGGCATGCGGCCGACCGGCGTCCTCGCCACGCATCATCACCCCGATCACGTCGGCGGCGAGATGATGGGCTTCTCGCTGCCGGGGATCGCGGAACTGCTGGAGCGCGTCCAGGTGCCGATCCACGTCAACGCCGCGGAAGCCGAGTGGGTCCGCCGGATCACCGGCGTTTCCGGGACCGATCTGCGCTCGCACGAACACGACGACGTCCTGGAGGTCGGCGCGGTCCCGATCCGGCTGCTGCACACGCCGGGGCATACGCCGGGAAGCCAGTGCTTCCTCGTCGACGGCCGTCTCGTTTCGGGGGACACGCTGTTCCTCGAAGGCTGTGGCCGCACCGATTTCCCCGGCGGCGACGCGGAAGCGATCTACCGGAGCCTGCAGTGGCTGGCCGGGCTGGACGGCGATCCGGTCGTCTACCCGGGTCACCAGTACTCGGCGGAACCGTCGGCGCACCTTTCGCGGGTGAAGGAGACGAACTTCGTGTTCCAGCCCAAGTCGCTGGACGACTGGCGGCTGATGTTCGGCGGCTGAAAACGCATCCAGAGGACGAAATGCGGGGTCAGGGCGGGAAGAGCGGGCACGTCACGAGCCCTCGGTCGACGAGCTAGAGATTTCGTGACAGGGCCAAAGCCGCGGTCCGGACCGCGGGCGCGACGCGGCTGGTGTGCATGCGATTCGCCCAGCCGGAGATCGACAACGCCGCCACCGCGACGCCTTTCGCGTCGAGGAGCGGGCTCGCCGCGCAGACGACGCCGACGCCGGATTCCTCGCGTTCGAACGCGATCCCGTCGGCGCGGACCTTCGCGAGCTGACGGCGCAACAGTCCGGCGGCGGTGATCGTCCGGACGCTCACCCGGGGCAATCCGGCCTCGATCACCTGTGTCACCACGGATTCCGGCGAGAAGGCGAGGATCGCCTTCCCGACCCCGGTGGCGTGCGCGGGAAAGCGGCCGCCGATCCGGGACGGCAGCGAGGGCGCGTCCGGTCCCCGCAGGATGTCGAGATAGACGACCTCCGTGCCCTCCAGGACCGCGAGATGCACCGTGTTCCGCGTCGCTTCGCGGAGGTCGGCGAGATACGGGCGCGCCGCCTCGACCAGTCCGCGGCGTCGCACCGCCAGCTGGCCGATCTCGAACAGCTTCAGCCCGAGCCGCAGCGCCGGGCCCTCGCGTTCGAGCAGTCCGGTCGCGACCAGGTGACCGGTGAGCCGGTGGACCGTCGACTTCGCCAGTCCGGTCCGCCGCGCCAGTTCGGAGACACCCAAGGCCTCGTCGCCGGGCCGGAAGGCCGAGAGCAGCGCGGAGATCCGGGCGGCCACGAGGCCGTCCGCTCCGGTTCGTTCCTCCTCGTCGTTCCGCCCAGCGGCACGCATGGGTTGAGTGTGCCCTATCCGCTCGGGGAGCGTCATCCGACATGGCGCAACGGAAAGCGGTGGCCGCGATCGTCGGTCCCGGGAACATCGGCACCGACCTGCTCGCGAAGCTGAAGCGCAGCGAACACGTCGAAGTGCGGTACATGGTCGGCGTGGACCCGGCCTCGGACGGGCTGGCGAAGGCCGCGCAGCTGGGGCTGGAGACGTCGGCGGAAGGTGTCGACTGGCTGCTGTCCCGCGACGAACTGCCGGACCTCGTCTTCGAAGCGACCTCGGCGAAGGCGCATCTGGCGAACGCGCCGCGCTACGCCGCCGCCGGGATCCGCGCGATCGACCTGACCCCGGCCGCGGTCGGTCCGTTCACCTGCCCGGCCGTCGGCCTGCCCGAACGGCTGGACGTGCCGAACGTCAACCTCATCACCTGCGGCGGCCAGGCCACGATCCCGATCGTGCGAGCGGTGTCGCGGGTGACGCCGGTGCCCTACGCCGAGATCGTCGCGTCCGTCTCGTCGCGTTCGGCGGGCCCGGGGACGCGGGCGAACATCGACGAGTTCACCGCGACCACGGCGCGCGGGATCGAACTCGTCGGGGGAGCGGGCCGCGGCAAGGCGATCATCATCATCAACCCCGTCGAGCCCCCGATGATCATGCGGGACACGGTGTTCTGCGCGATCGACCCGGACGCGGACTTCGGCGCGGTGACCGAATCCATCCACCGGATGGTCGAGACGGTCCAGGGCTACGTGCCGGGCTACACGCTCAAGGCGGATCCGCAGTACGACCCGCCGAGGCCGGGGTGGAGCGGACAGGCTCGGGTCGCGGTGTTCCTCGAAGTCGCCGGGAACGGGGACTTCCTGCCGAAGTACGCGGGCAACCTCGACATCATGACGGCCGCGGCCGCCCGCATCGGCGACCTGCTGGCCACGCAGGGGGTGGCGGCATGAGCTGGGACGACGTGGACCGCGAGGTCCGGCTGGTCGACACGAGCCTGCGCGACGGCAGCCACGCGATGGCGCACCAGTTCACCGAGAAGAACGTGCGCGACACCGTGCGGGCGCTGGACGACGCGGGCGTCTCGCTGATCGAGGTCAGCCACGGCGACGGTCTCGGCGGCTCGACGTTCAACTACGGCTTTTCCCTGGTCGACGAACGGAAACTGATCGAGGCGGCGGTCGACGAGGCGCGGCACGCGAAGATCGCCGTGCTGCTCCTGCCCGGCCTCGGCACGGTCGGCGACCTGCGGGTGGCGGCCGATCTCGGCGCAGGCGCGGTCCGGATCGCGACCCACTGCACCGAGGCCGACGTCTCCGTCCAGCACTTCGGCGCGGCGCGGGACCTCGGGCTGGAGACGGTCGGTTTCCTGATGCTGTCCCATATGTCCACACCGGAGGCGCTGGCGAAACAGGGCCGGATCATGGTCGACGCCGGATGCCGGTGCGTGTACGTCGTCGACTCGGCCGGGGCGCTGATCCTGGAGGAGTCCGCCGACCGGATCGCCGCGCTGGTGGCGGAGTTCGGGGACGAGGCGCAGGTCGGCTATCACGGGCACCAGAACCTGAGCTTCGGTGTCGCGAACTCCGTGCTGGCCTACCGCGCGGGCGCCCGGCAGATCGACGGCTCACTCGTCGCGCTCGGCGCCGGCGCGGGCAATTCGCCGACGGAGGTGCTCGCGGCGACGTTCGAACGGCTCGGGATCCGCACCGGCGTCGACAAGGACGTGCTGATGGACGCGGCCGAGAACGTCGTGAAGCCCTACATCACGCGGCTGCCGGTGATGGACCGGTCGTCGATCGTGCAGGGTTTCGCGGGCGTGTACTCGAGTTTCCTGCTGCACGCGGAGCGCGCCGCCGAACGCTATGACGTCCCCGCGCACGAAATCCTGTACCGCGTCGGCGCCGCGAAGTACGTGGGCGGGCAGGAGGACATGATCATCGACATCGCCCTGCAGCTGGTCGCCGAACGCGGTCAGGGCTGACGGTCGGCGCCGAGGACGAGGCGGACGCAGTGGTCGATCAGGCGGTCGCGGCTCACCTTGAGCGAGCCGTCGAGGTAGGCGATGAAGACGTTGCTCAGCGCGCCGACCAGCCCGATCGAGATCATCTGCCGTTCGGCCGCGTCGCCGTGGGAGAGCTGCCCGCTGACCAACTCGGCGAAGGAGGGCAGGAGTGCGATCCCGCGGGTGGTCAGCGCGGGATCCGTGATCGGCGCGAGCAGGAGCACGCGGCCCTTGCGCGGGTCGTCGAGCATCAGTTCGACGAAGGCGCGGACGGCGGCCTTCGCCCTGTCCGCGGGGGCGGCCGTGTCGCTGACCGCGTCGACCAGGGCCTGCCGCGCCTGCTCGGCGATGAACTCGTAGACCGCGACGACCAGTTCCTCGCGGTCGGTGAAGCTCTCGTAGAAGTACCGCTCGGTGAGCTTGGCGTGGCGGCAGACCGCGCGGACACTCACCCCGGCGCTGCCCTGGGTGCCGAGCAGGTCGAGACCCGCCTCGACGAGTTGTCCCCGGCGGGCGGCCTTGCGGTCGTCCAGCGTCGTGCCTGCCCAGCTGCGGCCGGCCATGATCGGCTCCTCTTGTTGACTACGGCCGTTGTCAACTTTAACCTGACAACAGTTGTGGTCAGTTTAACCAGCTCAGTGAGGAGACCGGGGATGACACAGCCGCGGCCGTTGGGACCGGATTCCCTGACCTGGAAGTACTTCGGTGACTGGCGAGGGCTGCTCATCGCGCTCTGGGCCGGATCCATGCAGAACATGCACCCCGAACTGGGCGCGGGCGTGGAGGAGCATTCGCGGTTCTTCGAGGAGCGCTGGCAGCGGCTGTTCCGCTCGCTGTACCCGATCGGGGGAGTGATCTACGACGGTCCGCGCGCCCGGCGGACCGCGCTTGAGGTGCGTGGCTACCACGATCGGATCAAGGGCGTCGACAAACACGGCCGGCGCTATCACGCGCTCAACCCGGACACCTTCTACTGGGCGCATGCGACGTTCTTCATGAGCGCGATCCTCATCGCCGACAACTTCATCGGCGGTATCGGCGAGGCCGAGAAACGGAAGCTGTTCGACGAGCACGTCCAGTGGTACGAGATGTACGGCATGAGCATGCGGCCGGTGCCGGCGTCCTGGGAGGACTTCCAGCTGTACTGGAAGCGCATGTGCGAGGAGGTCCTGGAGGACAACAAGGCCACCCGCGACGTCCTCGAGATCCAGGACATCGCCAAGCCGCATTTCCTGCCCTGGCTGCCCGACCTCGCCTGGAACCTCGTCCGCGGGAGCGTGGCGCGGAACTTCGTCTGGCTGACCGTCGGCATGTACGACCAGCCGATCCGCGAACGGCTCGGCCACACCTGGACCGCCCGCGACGAGCGACGGCACCGCCGCGTGGGAAAGCTGATCAACGCGGCGTTCAAGCTGGTCCCTCACGATCTCCGTTACCATCCGCGCGCCAGGGCGGGCTGGCGCCGGGAGCGTGGCGAGCTGGCCCCGGACGCCCCGTTGGTCGAGACTCCCGCCAGGAACCTTCCGCCGCTTTCGGAGCGGGGCAAACCCGAGCACTACTCACCGAACGTCTGACGAGGAGCCTCGATGAAGCTGGGTTACCACCTCGGTTACTGGTCCTCCGGCCCGCCCGAGGGCGCGCTGGACGCTGTTCTGAAGGCCGAAGAACTCGGCTTCGACTCCGTGTGGACCGCCGAGGGCTACGGTTCGGACGCCTTCACCCCGCTGGCCTGGTGGGGTGCGTCGACCAGCCGGATCAAGCTCGGCACCAACATCGTCCAGATGTCGGCGCGCACCCCGACCGCGACGGCCATGCACGCGCTGACGCTGGATCACCTGTCCGGCGGCCGGTTCGTGCTCGGGCTCGGCGCGTCCGGGCCGCAGGTGGTCGAAGGCTGGTACGGGCAGCCGTATCCGAAGCCGCTGGCCCGCACGCGTGAGTACGTCGACATCGTGCGGAAGGTCGTCGCGCGGGAAGCGCCGGTGACCCACGACGGACAGCACTTCCAGCTCCCGCTGCGGGGCGGGACCGGACTGGGGAAGCCGCTCAAGTCCACAGTGCACCCGTTCCGCGAGGAGATCCCGATCTTCCTCGCCGCCGAGGGCCCGAAGAACGTGGCGCTCTCGGCGGAGATCTGCGACGGCTGGCTCCCGCTGTTCTTCTCGCCCAAGAGCGACGGCTTCTACCGGGCCGCGCTCCAGGAGGGATTCTCGCGCCCTGGCGCCCGGCACGGTTTCGACGATTTCGAGGTCGCCGCGTCCGTCCCGGTCCTCGTCCATGACGACGTCGAGGAGGCGGCGAGCTGGATCAAACCGTCGCTGGCGCTCTACATCGGTGGCATGGGCGCGAAATCGGTCAACTTCCACCACGACGTCTTCGCCCGGATGGGATACGAGGACGTCGCCGACAAGGTCCAGGAGCTGTATCTGGCCGGACGGAAGGACGAGGCGACCGCCGCGATCCCGACGTCGCTGGTCGAGGACACCTCCCTGATCGGACCGGCGGAGAAGATCCGCGACGAACTCGCCGCCTGGGAGGAGACCGTGGTGACCACGTTACTGCTGCGGGGCGATGCCGCCACGCTCACGAAGGTCGCGGAGACCCTTTCGTAGCCCGCTCTCGTGAGTGGTAATGACGGTTAGAACCGTCATTACCACTCACGAGGCTTGACCGGCTCGATGCCGGCGTCTCGTCACCCCCGCATTTAGTCCTCTGGATGCGTTCGTGGGTTGCGGGCGTGAGGGCCATCACGTAGCGTCCCGGCAACGAACATGAAGTCGGTTCATGTTCGACGTCGGGAGGTGCTACTCATGGCGGTGAGCCGGAGGCGGGTTCTCGCGGGTGCGGCGGCGTTGCCGGTCGCGGCCGGTGTGCTCGGCGCCCACCGGGCACAAGCGGCGCCATCAGCGGGTTTCCGCGTCGGTGCCGGGATCTCCGACGTCACCGGCCCGGCCGCCGAGAACGGCATGATGGGCTACTCGATGCCGCAGCAGCAGACCGCCGGCATCCACCTGCGCACCCGGGCGCGGGCCTTCGTGGTCGACGACGGCGCCAAGCGGATCGCGTTCGTGACCGCCGACCTCGGCGCGCTGTTCCAGTCCGTCCACCAGGGTGTGCTGCGCAAGCTCCAGGCCGCGTACGGCGACCTGTACACCGAGCAGAACGTGCTCCTCAACGCCACGCACACCCACTCCGCGTGCGGCGGCGATTCCCATTACGCCGCCTACGATCTGGCGATCCTCGGCTTCCAGCAGGAGGTCTACGACGCCGTCGTCGACGGCATCTTCGAGGCGATCAGCCGGGCGCACGCGAACCTCGCGCCCGGGTCGATCCGGCTCGGCCGCGCCGAACTGACCACGGCGAGCGTCAACCGCTCCCGCGCGGCCTTCGACCTGAACCCCAAGGCGGACAAGGATCACTTCCCGCAGGCGATCGACCCCGCCGTCACGGTGCTGCGGTTCAGCCAGGGCGGCACCGACATCGGCGCGATCAGCTGGTTCGCCACGCACGGGACGTCGATGAGCAACGGCAACCACCTGATCAGCGGCGACAACAAGGGGTACGCCGCCTACGAATGGGAGCACGACCACGCGGGCGTGCGGTACCTCGACGGGAACCCGCGGTTCGTCGCCGCGTTCCCGCAGACCAACACCGGCGACATGAGCCCGAACCTGAACCTCGAACCCGGCACGCCGGAGACGGAGTTCGAGAACACCCGCACCATCGGCGATCTCCAGTTCCGCGCCGCGAAAAGCGCCTTCGACGCGGCCGCCGAGGCCGTGACAGGCGGCGTCGACCACCGTATGTGCTACGTCGACATGTCCGACGTCGCGGTCGACGCGAAGTACACCCCGAACGGGCGGCCGCAGCACACCTGCACGGCCGCGATCGGGGTGTCGATGCTGGCCGGAAGCCGGGAGGACGGCCCGGGGCTGCCGCTCCCGGAAGGCGTGAAGAACCCGTTCATCGACTGGCTCGGCGGCATCGACGCGCCGATCCCGCAGGCCCTCGCCGACGCGCAGGCGCCGAAGGTCGTCGCCGTCCCGTTCGGTGCGATGAAGCCGTATCCGTGGGCGCCCGAGGTCCTGCCGCTGCAGCTCGTCCGCATCGGACAGCTGCACCTCGTGGCCGTACCCGCCGAGCTGACCATCGTGTCCGGGCTGCGCCTGCGCCGGACCGTCGCCGCGGAACTCGGCGTCCCGCTGGAGAACGTGCTCGTCCAGGGCTACGCCAACGCCTACAGCCAGTACGTCACCACCCCGGAGGAGTACGACTCGCAGCAGTACGAAGGCGCGTCGACGCTCTTCGGCCGCTACACACTTCCCGCGTACCAGCAGGAATTCGCCAAGCTGGCCGCCGCGATGAAGGCCGGGACGACGGTGCCACACGGGCCGACACCGAGGGACCTGCGCGGGAAGCTGATCAACTTCCAGCCCGGGGTCGTCTTCGACAGCGCGCCCGCGTTCAAGGGCTTCGGTGACGTCCTGGTCGACGCGAAGAGCACCTACGCGCGCGGTGAGCAGGTCGCGGTCGAGTTCGTCACCGGGCATCCGAAGAACGACCTCCGGCGCGGCGGCACGTTCCTGGAGATCCAGCGGCTGGTCGACGGCAAGTGGGTGCGTCACGCCGACGACGGCGACTGGGACACGAAGTACCGCTGGGCGCGGACGTTCGTCGCCGAATCGAAAGCCGTCGTCCACTGGAAGATCCCCCCGAACGCCCCGATCGGCAAATACCGCGTGGTCCACTTCGGCAACTGGAAGAACGGCTGGAACGGGGCGATCTCCGCGTTCAGCGGGACTTCGCGGACGTTCGTCGTCTCCTGACACCGGAAGGGTCTTCTGTGCGGAAGCTCGCCGTACTCGCCATCGCCGCCGCCCTGTTCGCCGGATCCGCCGTCCCCGCGCAAGCCGCGGTTTCGGTGAAGGTCATGGCGTTCAACATCTGGCAGCTCCCGTGGATCGCCAGTCCGAACACCTCGGACAAACAGGCCAGGGCCCGCGCCGCCGAGGCCGTCATCCGCGCGAACGACGCCGACGTCGTCGTCCTCGACGAGGCGTTCAGCGCCCAGGCGGAGGAGCTGCGGAACCGGCTGAAGGACGTCTGGCCGTACCAGACGCCGCTCGTCGGCCAGTACTGCACGACGTCGCCGGGCTGGACCACGGTGAACGGGAACTGCTCGAATTCCCCCATCGTGGTCAACGGCGGGGTGACCGTGCTGAGCAAGGCGCCGGTGACCGAGAAGCACCAGCTGGTCTTCGGCAATTCCTACTCCGGCACGGCGGATTACCTGTCCAACAAGGGAGCCGCGCTCGCCCGGCTCGTCGTGAACGGGAAACCGCTCTGGATCGCGGGCACCCATATGCAGGCCGACGAGGGACCGGAGACGCTGCCGAAGGCGCATGACGTCCGGATGGCGCAGCTCGGCGAGATCCGGGACCTGGTCACGAAATACGCGCCCGCCACTGAGCCGGTCGTCGTGGCAGGCGACCTCAACATCGAGTACTGGGCGGGACAAACGCGCAAGGACTCCCTCGGCCGGACCCAGATCCAGCAGGGTGAGGCCTTCCTCGATGGTGTCCTCCGTACCGCGGGCGAAGGCGCGTACACCTTCGACGCGGTGACCAACCCGCAGGCCGCGAAGTCCGTCCCGGCGACCTACCGCGACTCGCTCGACTACGTCGGAGCCGTGCGGGCCGGCGGCCGTCCACTCGCCGCTGTCGGCCCGGTACAGCTCGTGCATTACGACGGTGGCACGATTCCCTCCGACCACTACCCGGTGGTGGCCAAGATCCAATACTGAGGCCTTCATCGGGAGAATCGCCTCGAGGAGGATCATGGCAGCCCTGCCAGCACGGACGAGGTATCGCTACTCGCTCGGCTCGTTCGTCACCGGCGCCTTCGGCACGGTTCCCGGCCTGCTCCTCCTGAAGTACCTCACCGACACGATGGCCGTCCCGGCGGGTGTGGCCGGCGTGATCGTGTTCGTTCCCAAGGCGTGGGACGTGCTGTTCAACCCGATCGCGGGACGGCTTTCGGACGCGGACATGGTCCGCACCGGCAGCCGACGCCGATTCCTGCTCTACGGCGGCATCGGCGTCTCGGTCCTCTTCGCGGCGCTGTTCGCGCACCCCGGCTTCGGCGACCCGGTGCCCGACGCGATCTACGTCGTCGTCGCGTTCCTGTTGTGCGCCACCGCGTACGCGTTCTTCCAGGTGCCGTTCAACGCACTGCCCGCCGAGCTGACCGACTCGGCCGAGGAACGCACGAAGCTGACCAGCGTCCGGATCGGCTTCCTCGCGGTCGCCATCCTGGTCTCCGGCGGCGGCGCGCCCGCGATCACCGACCTCGTCGGCGGTATCGCCGGGTACCGGCTGATGGGCGTGTTCATCGCCGTGATCATCCTGCTCGCGACGCTCGGCGTGTACTTCGGCCTGAAGGACGCCCCCGTCGGCGCCCTGCGGCCGAACACGGTGAGCCCGCGCGAGCTGCTCCGGACGCTGGCGCAGTGGCGGCCGTTCCGCTGGCTGCTCGGGGTCTATTTCATCCAGGCCCTCGGGATCGGCACGGTGCTGGCCGCGATCCCGTTCTTCGCCGAGCGGATCCTCGGCAGCTCCGGCTATTCGACGGTCCTGTTCGTCGGTTTCGTCGGCCCGGCCCTGCTGACCATGCCCCTGTGGCCGAGGCTCGGCGCGAGCCTCGGGAAGCTCGCCGGTTTCCGCATCGCCACCGCCGCGTTCGGCGTCGGCCTGCTGGGGCTGCTCGGCGCCCAGGTGTTCCCGTTCGCGGTCACGATGGTGTTCGTCGCCTTCTGCGGCGTCGGGTACGCGGGGATCTCGGTGTTCCCGCTGGCGATCCTGCCGGATCTGATCAGCGACGAGGAGGAGCGGACCGGGGAGACCAGGGCCGGGGTCGCCGCCGGGGTCTGGACCGCGTCGGAGACGCTGGGGCTGGCGCTCGGGCCGGGGTTGTGGGGGCTGGTGCTGCAGTTCGGCGGGTACCAGTCCAGTCTCGACGCCAAGGCCGCGCAGCCGGACAGCGCGCTCACGGCGATCCTGCTCGGCGCGTCGATCCTCCCGGCCGTGCTGATCGTGCTGGGCATCCCGTTGCTCCGGAAGTCGGTGCTGGAGCGCCGGTCGTGACCGCCGAGGACGTCCTGAGGGAACTGCGGGAACTGCGCGCGGGCGATCTGCCGACGCACGGCGGCCGGACGCTCGCCTATGTCTACGACAGCGGTCTGTCCGAAGTGGACGAACTCGGCGCGGCGGCGCACGCGCTGGCGTCGTCGGCCAACGGCCTCGACCCCACCGCGTTCCCCAGCCTGCTGCGGATGGAGAACGACCTCGTCGGCACCGCCGCGCGGCTGCTGGGCGGCACGGCGGAGACGGTCGGCTCGGTGACCTCGGGCGGTACGGAGTCGTGCATGCTCGCGGTGCTGGCCGCCCGCGACGCGCGGCCGGAGGTGACGTCGCCGAGCATCGTGCTGCCCACGACGGCGCACGCCGCGTTCCACAAGGCGGCGCATTTCTTCGGTGTCCGCGTGCTTCCGGTGCCGGTCGATCCGGTGACCTTCCGCGCGGTTCCCGGGGCGATGGCCGCCGCCGTCGACGACACCACGGTGCTCGTCGTCGCGAGCGCGCCGTCGTATGCCCACGGCGTCCTCGACCCCATCCCGGAGATCGCGGCGCTGCTGGACGGCGTCCGGTTCCATGTGGACGCCTGCATCGGCGGCTGGGTCCTGCCGTATCTGGGGCTCGGCCCGTTCGGCTTCGACGTCCCCGGCGTCACCAGTGTCTCGGTGGACCTGCACAAATACGCCTACTGCCCGAAAGGCGTGTCGGTTCTCTTGCACGCCAACGCCGGACTGCGGCGCACGCAGTACTTCGCCAGCGCCGACTGGCCCGGCTACACGATGCTCAACACCACGCTGCAGAGCACGCGGTCCGGTGGCCCGCTCGCCGCGGCGTGGGCGGTCGTGCGTCATCTCGGCGACGAGGGGTACGTGAAGCTGGCTTCGGCCGCGCGTGAGGCGGCCGTGGAGATTCGCGCCGGCATCGAGGCGCTGGACGGGCTGCGCGTCCTCGGCGATCCGGTGTCGACGCTGCTCGCGTTCACCGTGGACGCCGACGCGGGTTTCGACCTGTTCACCGTCGCGGACGAGATGCGTGAGCGCGGCTGGTACGTCCAGCCCCAGTTCGCCCACGAGTCGTCGCCCGCGAACCTGCACCTGACCGTGACGGCCGCGAACCGTGGGAGCGAGAAGGCCTTCCTGGCCGATCTCGCCGCTTCCGTGGCGGCCGCCCGCGAGTCGGGCCCGGTCGTCGTCGACCCGACGGTGGCGGAGTTCGTCGGCGCCTTGGATCCCGGGACGCTGACTCCGGAACAGTTCGCCGGGCTCTTGGCGGCGGCGGGCCTCGGATACGGTGCCGGATTGCCTTCGCGGATGGCGGAGATCAACGCACTGCTGGCCGCCGCGCCCGGCTCGCTGCGGGAACGGCTGCTGCTGGAGTTCCTCGGCGCGCTGTACACGGCCTCCTGAGTCGCCCTTGACGCAATCAGTCGGTTGCTATACAAAGTTATAGCAACCGACTGATTGCTACTTGAGGAGGCCGTCATGGGATTCCCCGACCGCATCGAACGCACCGTCGAGATCGCCCATCCGCCCGCCAAGGTCTGGGCCGCGCTGACCACGGCCGAGGGACTGGGCACCTGGTTCGGGAACCAGGCGACCATCGACCTGCGGCCCGGCGGCGACGCCGAGATGAAGTGGGACAACGGGCACAAGGCGAACATGCGCGTCGAACGCGTCGAAGAGCCGGAGATCTTCGGCTTCACCTGGCAGATCTACGGCCTGCCCGACGACGACCCCCGCCGGACCTACGTCGAGTTCACCCTCGAACCGGTCGGTGCGGGCACCCGCCTCACGGTCGTCGAGAGCGGCTTCTCGCAGCTTCCGGACGAAGCCCACCGCGTCGCGTTCGAAGGGAACACGAAGGGGTGGGCGGCCGAGTTGGGCGAACTGATCGAATACCTCGATGCCGCCTGACACCGAAGCGATCGCCGAGCAGGTCTTCGTCGCACTGGCCGACCCGAGCAGGCGGAGCATCCTCGCCACGCTCGCCGCGGGCGGCCCCGCCACGGCGACCGATCTCGCCGAGCGCCTGCCCATCACCCGGCAGGCCATCGCCAAGCACCTCGCCCTGCTCACCGACGCCGGACTGGTGACCCCGGAACAGGGGGAGCGGCGCCGCGTGCGCTACCGGCTGCGCTCGGCCCCGATGCAGGTCGCCCAGCAGTTCCTGGCGGCGCTGGCCCGCGACTGGGACGGCCCGCTCGCCGCCTTGAAAGACCATCTGGAGGGATCATCATGAGCTTCACGACGAGTTTCACCGTCGACCAGACGCCGCGGCAGGTCTACGACGCCTTCACCGACGTCCGCGGCTGGTGGTCGGAAGAGGTCGACGGCGGCACGGTGCGCGTCGGCGACGAGTTCGACTACCACTACCAAGAGGTCCACCGCTGCCGGATGCGGATCACGGAGTCCGAGCCTGGCCGCAAGGTCTCGTGGCTGGTCCTCGAAAACCACTTGGACTTCACCCGGGACGAGACCGAATGGGTCGGCACCACGATCACGTTCGAGATCACCGAGAAGGACGGCAAGACCGAAGCGCGCTTCACGCATCACGGCCTGGTGCCGGAGTACGAATGCTTCGAGGTGTGTCACAAGGCGTGGACGTTCTACGTCGGCACCAGCCTGCGCGCGCTGATCACCACCGGCGAGGGGCGGCCGAACCGGCAAAGCGTGCTGCCCGCGGAGCTGGCGCGATGAAGACGGTCACCCCGGCGGAATGGGAAGAAGCGCGGCTTCGCCTGCTGGTGAAGGAAAAAGAGCTGACCCGCGCCCGTGACGCGCTCGCCGCCGAGCGCCGCCGGATGCCCTGGGTCGCGGTCGAAAAGCCGTACGAGTTCGAGGGACCGTCCGGAAAGGTGAGCCTGCTCGACCTGTTCGAGGGACGCCGTCAGCTGATCGTCTACCGGGCGTTCTTCGATCCCGGGGTGGACGGTTTCCCCGAACACGCCTGCAAAGGCTGCTCGCTGGTGGCCGACCAGGTCGCGCACGTCGCCCACCTGAACGCCCGCGACACCACCCTGGCCTTCGCCTCACGCGGATCGCAGGCGGATCTCGCGCGGCTGAAGAAGCGGATGGGCTGGACGATGCCGTGGTACACGATCGCCGGTGATTTCGACGTCGATTTCGGTGTCCGCGAATGGCACGGCACCAACGCCTTCATCCGCGAGGGTGACCAGGTGTTCCGGACGTACTTCGTCAACGATCGCGGCGACGAGGCGATGGGGAGCACCTGGAGCTACCTCGACATCACCGCGCTGGGGCGCCAGGAGGAGTGGGAGGACTCGCCGGAGGGGTACCCGCAGACCCCGGCGTACGCGTGGTGGAACTGGCACGACGCCTACGAAGGTGCCGCGCCCGCCGGTGGCTGCTGCTCGTCCTGAACTGCCCGCGTTTCGTCCTCTGGATGCGGTGCTTGCACGCGCAACTACCGCATCCAGAGGACGAAACGCGCGGATACTCGGTCGGGTGAGAGCGCTGCCGGGCGCGAAAACCGGTGCTACGGTCCGCCTGATCAGGCAAGATCGATCAGGAAGGATCCGGTGATGACCGCCGCGCACACCGAACACGCCGGCCATACGCACGCCCACGGCGAAGGATGCGGCCACGTCGCCGTGCCCCACGGCGACCACGTCGACTACGTGCACGAAGGTCACCTGCACCGCGCTCACGACGGACACTACGACGAGTGCGAGGCCGGCGCCCACGTCCCGCATCAGGGCCACGACCACGCCCACGGCGAGGGCTGCGGCCATGTCGCCGTCCCGCATGGCGACCACGTCGACTACCTGCACGACGGTCACCGCCACGCCGTGCACGGGGACCACTACGACGACCACTGACCGCGCGCGTGTGTCATGAGGGGTCCCTATAGGACGAGATCCGTCCTATAGGGACCCCTCATGACACTTCAGTGGACGTGCACCGCCTCCCACTCCGGGAACGGATCCACCCCGGCGAAGTCCACACTGGACAGACACGACCGAAGCGCGTCATGCAGAGCGTCCTTCTCCAGTCCCACCCCGATGAACACGAGTTCCTGCCTCGGCGCGTCCTCGACGCCCTGCGGCTCGAACCGCGCGACCGACCCGGCCTGCGACCACAGCCCGGTCACCCCGGGCCGCGACGCCAGGGAGAAGAACCCCTTCGACCGCAGGACGGTCCCGTACTCGCCGGAATCGAGCCGCTCGACGAAATCCCACAACCGTTCCGGATCGAAGGCCCGCCCGGAGCGGAAGACGACACTGGAGATCCCGTACTCCTCGGTCTCCGGAACGTGATCACCGTTGAGTTCGGCCACCCAGCCGGGCGCCTCCTGTGCCCGCTCGACGTCGTAACGCCCGGTGCCGAGCAGCCGCTCCAGCGGAACCCGGCCGTGCGTCGAGACGACCACTTCCGCGGCGGGGTTCAGCCGTCGCAGCACCGCTGTCAGCCGTTCGAGGGACGAGGCCGGGACGAGATCCGCCTTGTTCAGCAGGAGGACGTCGGCGAACTCGATCTGGTCCATCAGCAAGTCGCTGACCGTCCGCTCGTCGCCCTCGTACTGGTCCAGTTCGCGTTCGGTCAGCGCGTCACCCGAAGCCAGTTCCCGTTCGAAGTTCACCGCGTCGACCACGGTCACCATCGTGTCGAGACGCGCGGTGTCCAGCAGGGTGGCGCCGTCCTCGCGGGCGAACGAGAACGTCGCCGCCACGGGCATCGGCTCGGAGATCCCGCTCGATTCGATGAGCAGGTAGTCGAACCGGCCGTCCGCGCAGAGCCGCGAGACCTCTTCCAGCAGGTCGTCGCGCAGGGTGCAGCAGATGCATCCGTTGGTCATCTCGACGAGCCGCTCTTCGGTGCGGGACAGGCTGTTGCCGTCCCGCACCAGCGCGGCGTCGATGTTGACCTCGCTCATGTCGTTGACGATCACCGCGACCCGCAGTCCTTCGCGGTTGGCGAGGACGTGGTTGAGCACGGTCGTCTTCCCCGCGCCGAGGAACCCGGACAGCACCGTGACCGGCGTCGTCATTCCCCACCCTGATGGAAGTGCTTCATCAGCTTGCGGGGCACCAGTTTCGTCTCGCCGTTCACCTTGATCGGCACCAGGTCCGGCACGGCGGCCTTCCACTGCGAGCGCCGGGACCGGGTGTTGCTGCGCGACATCTTCCGCTTCGGGACGGCCATTACTTCGAACCTCCACGACGGCCGTAGCGGCGGTGGAACTTCTCGACCTGGCCCGCGCTGTCCATGATCCGCTGGTTGCCGGTCCAGAACGGATGCGACCACGAGCTGATCTCGACGTTCACCACCGGATAGGTGTTGCCGTCGGTCCATTCGATGGTCTGCTCGGAGGTGGCGGTGGACCGCGTCAGGAAGGCGTCCCCGGTGGAGAGGTCCTTGAACACCACCGGGTGGTAGTCGGGGTGGATACCTGGTTTCACTGCGTTTCGTCCTTTCGGTTCGACACGTTCACGTCGTGCTTCTCGGGGTCGATTTCCGTGTCCTCACACGGTTCTTCGTGCCATTCGCCGAACGGATCCGGGTAGCGGAGCCATTCCCGCTCACCGGCGGCGAGTTCCCCGTCGGTCAGCAGCGCCCCGCGCAGGGCGGCCTCGACCTCGTCGGGGGTGGCCTGATCGGTGACGACGACGAGTTCCTGCGCACGGTCGCCGAACACCGGGTCCCAGCGCAGGGAGGCGAGCGTGCGGCGTTCGGGGGAGACGTCGGCCCAGTCCGGTCCGCCGTCGGCGGCGAGCCACGGGCCCGCGTGCCCGACACCGAGGCCACCGCCCGCCGACTCGATCCAGAGCGCCATGTCCGGCTGGCTCGCCACCCAGAGCCGTCCCCGGCTCCGGACGACGCCGTCGAGCAGTACGTCGATCGCGTCGTGCAGGCGCTCCGGGTGGAACGGCCGTTGCGCGGTGAAGGTGAGCAGCCCGATCCCGCAGTCGGTGTGCAACGGCGGTTCCCCGTACAGCAGCGGTCCGTGCATGTCGGTGACCTCACCGCGCCGGGCGCCGGGCGGGACGGCGCCGAGCACGGTCGCGCCGTCCACTTCGGACAGTTCGATCCGGGGGATCGACGGCGCGACCCGGTCGAGGACGGCCGACGCCTTCGCCGCGGACCAGGCGTCGGTCGCCGCGCCGGCCAGGACGAGCAGGTCGGCGAACTCGACCTGGGCCAGCGCGACCTGGGCGACGGTGCGCTCGTCCTCGGGGCTGGCCTGGATGTTCCGTTCGGCCAGCGTTTCGTCGCCGGTGGCGTCGGTCAGCCAGCTCTCGCAGTCGACGACGGCGAGCACGGCCTGGAGATCGACGTCCTCGATCACCGGGCTGTCGCCGACGAGGACGTTCCGCAGCGCCCAGCTCACCGGCTCGGGCTCCATGGCCTCGTCGAGCCGGACCACGATCCGCCGCACCTGCGGCATCCGCGCAAGCTTGCGCAGCAGCGGCAGCAGGTCTTCGCGCAGTGTGCACGACACGCAGCCGTGCGCCAGTTCGAGGATCGTCAGCTGGTCGCCGTCGCCGAGCCGGATCCGCCGCTTGACCACTCCGGAGTGGATCTGCCTCAGGTCGTGATGCACGACGGCGGTGCCGGGCTCGGCAAGGCGCAGCCGCTCGGCGAGGTCGGCGTTCGGTCCCGGTGCGAGGCCACCGATCAGGACGAGGGGCACGCGGGGGTTGTCGGTCACTGAAGCTCCGGGGCGTCGAGGGCGTTCTGGTTCGGCTGTGTAGAGTAAATGAAAACGACAACCGATATCAACTTGGGAGGGTGCATGTCAGCCGTGTGCCAGGTCACCGGCCGCAAACCGGGCTACGGGAAGCAGGTGTCGCACTCGCATCGGCGCACGTCCCGGCGCTGGGAGCCGAACCTGCAGGCCAAGCGGTACTTCGTGCCGAGCGAGGGGCGCTGGGTCCGGCTGCGGGTCTCGGTGAAGGGCATGAAGACCATCGACAAGCGGGGGATCGAGGCCGTGGTGGCCGAACTCCGCGCGAAAGGGGTGAAGCTCTGATGGCCAAGAGCACCGACATCCGGCCGATCATCAAGCTCCGCTCGACGGCCGGGACCGGCTACACGTACGTCACGAAGAAGAACCGCCGCAACGACCCGGACCGCATGGTGCTGCGCAAGTACGACCCGGTCGCGCGCAAGCACGTCGAGTTCAAGGAGGAGCGCTGATGGCCAAGAAGTCCAAGATCGCCAAGAACGAGCAGCGCAAGGTGATCGCCGCGCGCCACGTCGAGCGACGGCGTGCGCTGAAGGCCACCATCGCCTCGCCTTCCGCGTCCCCCGAGGAGAAGGCGGCCGCGGTGTCGGCGCTGCAGGCGATGCCGCGGGACGCCAGCGCGACCCGGATCCGCAACCGTGACACCGCCGACGGGCGCCCCCGCGGCTACCTGCGGAAATTCGGGCTCTCGCGGGTCCGGATGCGCCAGATGGCGCACAACGGCGAGCTGCCCGGCGTCACGAAGTCGAGCTGGTGAGCGCCATGGCACGACCGACGCGGGACCGCCCCCTCAAGCGCAAGACGAACCTGTTGCACGCCAACAAGATCACCGAGGTCGACTGGAAGGACGCCGATCTGCTGCGGAAGTTCATCTCCGACCGGGGCAAGATCCGTGCCCGCCGGGTCACCGGGCTGACGCCCCGGCAGCAGAAACAGGTCGCCACGGCGATCAAGAACGCCCGTGAGATGGCGTTGCTTCCCTATCCCAACGCGGGCCGCTGAGGCATGGAGTCCGGGCGGTGTTCACGCGCCGCCCGGACGGCGGTTCCTGTGGAAGAATCGCCGTATGACTGCGAACCCCGGGCAGCCCGAGGAATTCGACCCCGAACTGCTCGCGCTGTGGGCGAAGGTGTTCGGTTACGCCAGGGCCGGCGCGACGGCCGATCTCGTCGCGTACGTCGACGCGGGTGTCTCGGCGAATCTGACCAACGACCGTGGCGACACACTCGTCATGCTCGCCGCCTATCACGGTCACGCGGAGACCGTCGCGGCGCTGATCGAGCGCGGCGCCGATCCGAACCGCGCGAACGACCGAGGTCAGAGCCCGCTCGCCGGCGCGGTCTTCAAGAACGAGCCCGGCGTCGTGAAAGCGCTCCTCGCGGGCGGTGCGGACCCGGCGGCGGGGGAGCCGTCGGCGATCGACGCGGCCAAGATGTTCGGCAACACCGAGCTGCTGACCCTGCTGGAACGCTGAGGCGGTTCTCACTCGGATCGCGGTCCGGGCCACTGAATCCTTACACTGCCCCGCATGGATGACCCGCATTACCTCTCCGGCCTCGACCTGGCCGGCCGTCGTGTCGTGATGATCGGTGGCGGGACGGTCGCCCAGCGCCGCCTGCCGCGGTTGATCGGCGCCGGCGCGCGGGTCGAACTGGTCTCACCGCATACGACGCCGTCGGTGAGCGCCATGGCCGACGCGGGGGAGATCGTCTGGCACGAGCGCCGCTACACCGAGGGCGACCTCGCCGACGCCTGGTACGCGCTGGCCTGCACGAACGACCCCGAGGTCAACGCCGCCGTCTGCGCCGAAGCCGAACGCGCGCGGGTGTTCTGCGTCCGCGCCGACGACGGAGACCTCGGCAGCGCCGTCACCCCGGCTTCGGGCAGGCACGGCGGCCTCCTGGTCGGCGTCCTTTCCGGCGGGGAGCCGCTGCGGTCGGCGTCCGTCCGGGACAGCATCCTCGACGGCCTCCGGGCGGGCACCGTCGCCGACGGCCGCGTGCCGGACGCCCACGACGACCTTCCCGGTGTCGCGCTGGTGGGCGGCGGCCCCGGCGATCCGGAGCTGATCACCGTCCGCGGCCGCCGTCTCCTCGCCAGGGCCGACGTCGTCGTCGCCGACCGGCTGGCCCCGCGCGAACTGCTCGACGAACTCTCGCCCGACGTCGAGATCGTCGACGCCGCGAAGATCCCCTACGGCCGCGCCGCCAGCCAGGACGTGATCAACTCCACGCTGATCGAGCGGGCCAAGGCGGGCAAGTTCGTCGTCCGGCTCAAGGGTGGCGACCCGTACCTGTTCGGCCGCGGCTTCGAAGAGGTCCTCGCCTGCGCCGAAGCGGGCATCCCGGTGACGATGGTCCCCGGCATCACGAGCGCGTTCTCCGTCCCCGCCGCGGCGGACGTCCCGGTGACCCACCGTGGCGTCGCCCACGAGGTCGTGGTGGTGTCCGGCCACGTCGCGCCGGGTGACGAGAAGTCGCTGGTGGACTGGGATCTGCTGGCGAAGATGCGCGGCACCATCGTGCTGATGATGGGCGTCGAGCGGCTCCCGCTGTTCGCGAAGGCGCTCCTGGACGGACGGCCGGGGGACACCCCGGTCGCGATCGTCGAGGACGGCACGATGCGCACGCAGCGGGTTCTTCGATCCACTTTGGACAGTGTGGTCGAGGACGCGGCGGCGGCCGGGGTGCGGCCGCCCGCGGTGATCGTCTTCGGTCCGGTGGCGGGGCTGGCTCAGCCCTCGTGGTCCCCGCCCGCGATGTAGAACCAGTCGGCCCCGTCCTCGCCGGGGGTGTCGAAGTCACTCGCCCTGACCAGACCGGCCCGGAGGGCCACCCGCTGCGACGCCACGTTCTCCGGCCGGACGCGGGCGATCACGAGGTCGTCCGGCCGGTGGGCGCGCACCCAGCCCATCGCCGCCGTCGCGGCCTCGACGGCGTACCCGGAACCCCAGGCGGACGGGAACAACCGGTAGAAGAGGTTCAAGACCGCGTGACGGCCGAAGCCGACGACCTTCACGCCGCAGAACCCCAGCGACTCCGGCGAATCCCGCCGCCGGACCGTCCAGTACCCGAACCCGTACTGGTCCCACTGGTCCGACCAGCGGAGCAGCAGCAGTTCCGCGTCCTCGCGGGTCTCCAGCAGGTCCGACGGGTTGTGCGCACAGGCCTCCGGATCGGTGTGGAGCGCGTAGATCGCGTCGAGGTCTTCGGGCAGGGGACGACGCAAGAGCAGTCGTGCGGTCCGCAGTTCCGTCGCGCCCGGATCCCGGGACGGCTCCGGCTCAGCGGTCATGGCAGCGCGCGGAGAATCCGGCGATCGCCTCGGTCAGCCGACTCGGGTCGAAGCGCAGTTCGACCGGGCTCCTCGCCTGGACGAACTCGGCCGCCGGCATGTCCGCGGCCAGCGTGTCGGCGTCCCCGAACGGATGGATCGGGTCGCGTTCGTGCCCGATGACCAGGGCCGGGGTCTCGATCGTCCGCCGGACCGACTTGGGCGGAGCGATCCGGCCGAAGAGCACGCCGTGCAGGAGTGCGGCCATCGGCGCGGGTTCCTGGGACAGCGTGTCGGTGACGACGTCGACCCACTGGTTGCCGTGCGGGACGAGTTTCGCCGCCAGCGCCACACCCTGCACGGTCACCGGCAGGAACCGGGCGGCCATGAGCAGCGGGGCGAAGGTGATCAGCCCGGCGACGATCGCGTTGTCCAGCACGGGCATCTCGACGACCAGCCCGAGCGCGCGTTCGGGCGCGGCGACGCCCACCTCGAGCGCGACGTTGGCGCCCAGCGACGTCCCGCCGATGACGGCGGCGTCGATCTCCAGGTGGTCGAGGAGAGCGACGGTCTGCTCCGCGAACGCGGGCATCGAGTACAGCCACGAGTCGGTGGGCCGGTCCGAGTCGCCGTGACCGAGCAGGTCCAGCGTCACCGCGCGGAAGCCGGCGCGCGCCAGCTTGCGGGCGAGCGGGGCGTGCATCCGCCGCGTCAGCATGATGCCGTGGGTGAGGACGACCACCCGGTCGCCGGAACCGAACTCGGTGTAGGCGAGCCGGTGCCCCTCATGGGTGAAGGATCCCGACAGCTCGATCGGCCGGGAAGAGCGTTCCCGGTGCCGTCCGGGGATCAGTGCGGGCAGGTCGGCGACCGCGGTGGCACTGCTGGCCGGGCTCATCTCCCACCGTCCTTCGTCGATCGTCGGGGTACTCACCGGTAGTACCCGGTGATACCAGGAAAGCATCTCAGGCCCGCCCGGGCACAGTGGCCGTTGGCAGCCTGTCAATCACATGAGTCAAGATGACCCCATGACCGCTACAGCTGACAGTCTTCCCGATCTCGTTTCGCTCAAGGTGGAGATCGACGGGCACGTCGCCGAAGTGACGCTGCTCGGTCCGTCCAAGGGCAACGCGATGGGCCCCGATTTCTGGCGTGAACTGCCGATCGTCTTCCGCGCCCTCGACGCGGACCCCCAGGTCAGGGCGGTCGTGCTGACCGGCAGCGGGAAGCACTTCTCCTACGGGCTCGACCTGCCCGCGATGATGCCCAGCTGGGGCGAGATGCTCGGCGGCGACGCGCTCGCGGGGCCGCGGACGAAGTTCCTCGACGAGGTCAAGAGCCTGCAGGCGAGCGTGTCCTCGATCGCCGAATGCCGCAAACCGGTCATCGCCGCCATTTCCGGCTGGTGCATCGGCGGCGGTGTCGACGTGATCGCGGCCGCCGACGTCCGCCTGGCGAGCGCGGACGCGAAGTTCAGCGTGCGCGAGGTCAAGGTCGCGATCGTCGCCGACCTCGGCAGCCTGCAGCGGCTCGCGCCGATCATCGGCGAGGGGCACCTGCGCGAACTGGCCTTGACCGGCAAGGACGTCGACGCCGCCCGCGCGGAGAAGATCGGCCTCGTCAACGACGTCTACGCGGACCAGGAGACGCTGCTGGCCGAAGCGCGCGGGATGGCGCGGGAGATCGCCGCCAACCCGCCGCTGGTCGTGCAGGGCACCAAGAACGTGCTGTCGGCCAACACCGAACGCCAGGTCGCCGAAGGCCTGCGCTACGTCTCGGCCTGGAACGCGGCGTTCCTGCCCAGCAAGGACCTCGGCGAGGCCGTGCAGGCCTTCCTCGAGCGGCGCGCGCCCGAGTTCAAGGGAGAGTAGAAAGAACCCGCGGCCACCCGGCGGACCAGGAGGAAGATCGTGAGCGCTTCGGAGGCACACCGCACGTTCCGCGAGGCACGGGACTACCTGCAGGCCCATCGCGAGGACTACGAAACCGCGTATCGGGACTTCACCTGGCCCCGGCCGGCCGAGTTCAACTGGGCGCTGGACTGGTTCGACGTCGTCGCGGCCGATCCGGCCAATCAGGACCGGTACGCGCTGTGGATCGTCGAAGAGGACGGCATCGAGAACCGCTGGACCTATCCGGAGATGGCGCGCCGGTCGGATCAGGTCGCGAACTGGCTGCGCTCGCTCGGCGTGGCCAGGGGCGACCGGCTGATCCTGATGCTGGGCAACCAGGGTGAGCTGTGGCAGACCATCCTCGCCGCGATCAAACTGGGCGCGGTCATCATCCCGGCCTCGACCCTGCTCGGCCCGGCGGACCTCACCGACCGGGTCGAGCGGGGCGCGGCGAAACACGTGGTGATCCGCTCGGTCGACGCGCACAAGTTCGAGAACGTCGCGGGCGACTACACCCGGATCGCCGTCGGTGAACCGGTCGAGGGCTGGCAGTCCTTCGTGGACGCCTACGAGCAGCCGGAGAGCTTCACCCCGGACGGACCGACCGCGGCGGACGACCCGCTCCTGCTGTACTTCACCTCCGGCACGACGGCGAAGCCGAAACTGGTGCAGCACACGCAGGTCTCGTATCCGATCGGCCATCTGTCCACGATGTACTGGATCGGCCTCGAACCGGGCGACGTCCACCTCAACATCTCCTCGCCGGGCTGGGCGAAACACGCGTGGAGCAACGTCTTCGCGCCGTGGAACGCCGAAGCGACGGTGTTCCTCTACAACTACGCGCGGTTCGACGCGGTTTCCCTGATGGCGCAGATGGAACGGTGCGGTATCACCAGTTTCTGCGCACCGCCGACGGTGTGGCGGATGCTGATCCAGGCGGATCTGACCGTGCTGAAGACGCCGCCGCGCAAGGTGGTCGGCGCGGGCGAGCCGCTCAATCCCGAAGTGATCGACCAGGTCGAAAAGGCCTGGGGCGTCACGATCCGCGACGGTTTCGGGCAGACCGAGAGCAGCGTCCAGATCGCCAACACTCCCGGACAGGAGGTCGTGCCGGGGTCGATGGGCCGCCCGCTGCCCGGTTTCACCGTCGCGCTCGTCGACCCGGTTACCGGCGAACGCGCGCGGGAGGGCGAGATCTGCCTCGACCTCGACAAGCGGCCGGTCGGGCTGATGACCGGCTACGCGGACGACGAAGAGCGCTCCGCCGCGGCCTTCGCGAACGGCTTCTACCACACCGGTGACGTGGGCTCGATCGACGAACGCGGCTACATCACCTACGTGGGCCGGACCGACGACGTCTTCAAGGCGTCGGACTACCGGATCTCACCGTTCGAACTGGAAAGTGTCCTGCTGGAACACGAAGCCGTCGCCGAGGCGGCCGTGGTCCCCGCGCCCGACCCGATCCGGCTCGCGGTGCCGAAGGCGTACGTCGTGCTCTCGAACGGCCACGCGCCCACGGCCGAGACGGCGGCGTCCATCCTGGCCTTCTGCCGCGAGAACCTGGCGCCGTACAAGCGGATCCGGCGGCTGGAGTTCGCGGAGCTGCCGAAGACGATCTCCGGCAAGATCCGGCGGGTCGAACTGCGGGGCCGCGAGACCGGCGCCGGCGAACGGCCGCCGGGGGAGTTCCGCGAGGAGGACTTCCCCGCCTCGTGAGCGGTAATGGTGGTTCTGACCGTCATCACCACTCACGAGGCCGGGCACCTCTGTGGGTCGAACGACCCACAGTGCGCCAGGTGAAGACACGTTAGCCTGCTGGGCAGTGAATCGTTGACATCCCGTGGGGGTCACGGGACTCACCTTCCCTGCCTTGAAAGGTGTTCCTGTCATGCGTATTCGTCTTCTGCTGCCCATGCTCGCCCTCGTGGCCGGGCTCGGCACCGCGGTGGCCGCTCCGGCCGCCGCCGATCCGGGCCCGGTGACCGCGGGGGACGTGACCGCCGCCGACGCCTGTTACACCTGGGGACGCACCCTGTCCGAGGGCGCGTCCGGGGACGACGTCCGGCAATTGCAGATCCGGGTCGCCGGTTACCCCGGTTACGGCGGCGTGCTGGCCCTCGACGGCCAGTTCGGCGCGGGCACCAAGGCCGCCGTCACGCGGTTCCAGCAGGCGTACGGGCTGGGCGCCGACGGCGTCGCCGGACCGGCCACGTTCGCGAAGATCTACGAGCTGCAGGACAACGACTGCACGCCGGTCAACTTCACCTACGCCGAACTGAACCAGTGCAACTCGGACTGGTCGGGCGGCAACGTCCCGGCCGCGACGGCGAAGGCCAACGCGCTGGTGTCGATGTGGAAGCTGCAGGCGATGCGGCACGCCATGGGCGACCGGCCGATCGACGTGAACGGCGGCTTCCGCAGTGTCGCCTGCAACAACGCGGTCGGCGGCGCGACGAACAGCCGTCACCTCTACGGGGACGCCGTCGACCTCGGGGCCGGGTCGCAGGGCTTCTGCGGTCTCGCGCGGCAGGCCCGCAACCACGGGTTCAGCGAGATCCTCGGGCCGGGCTACCCGGGCCACGACGATCACACGCATGTGGCGCACCGGTCCAGCCGGTTCTGGTCGGCGTCCTCCTGCGGAATCTGAAACCCGTTGCCAGGGGCGGCACCCGACGTCCCCGGTCGTCCACAAGGGACACAAGCCGAACGACAATGTCCGAGTGACTACCGTCTGACCGGTCGGTGACCGAAGCGAGGTGTGTGGATTCAGGGACGTTCAACGTCCCTGAATCCACACACCCCTCACGAGCGGTAACACTTGCGTGCCACTAGTTACAGTGCGTGACCGTGATCGAGTCGGCGGCAAGTGTCTCGAAGGGACCCTCCAGGACGGGAAGGAGTCCTTCATGGACTCCCGACACTTCGCCGTCGGCCAACCCGTCATTCCCAGCGCCACAGCGAAGGCGGCCGTCCTCCTTTCGGGAGGGCGGCCGCGTGCTCGGTGGTCCGCCGCAGGCCGGGGACCCGTTCCATGGTCCGGCCCAGATTGGCCGGATAGGGGCGGTCCCCGGTCAGCGCTTCGGTGACGTCGAGCGCTTGGGCCGTGGTGAACGTCCGGCCCAGCAGCCCGGCGGTGAAGGAGACGTCGCGCCACAGCCGGTCGGCCAGCAGCGGACGGCAGTCCGCGACGATCCGGTCGTGGTCGAACGCCAGCGGCGGGACCTCGTCCAGCGGAGTCCACACCACGTTCCCCGGCTCGTCGAGCGCGGGGGACGTGGTGGCCCACAAGGCGATGGAGAGCGTCGGGCCCCGCGGATCACGGTTCGGCTCGTCGAAGGTGGCGAGCTGTCCCGTCGCCGAGAGCGCGCCGGGCGGCAGCCCGAGTTTGGTGACGGCCGCGCGGGTGGCCGCGTCCCTCAGCCGTTCCCCGAGCCCGAGCAGCACCCCGGGCAGGGCGAGTTCCCCCTGGAAAGGCTCGGCGGCCCGCGGCGCGATTCCCAGCAGCACGGTCCGGGCGGCGGGCGCGAACCGCACCACCAGCACGTCAACGGACACCGGCGTCGACTCGATCACGCGTTGATTGTCGACCTCGTCTCCACGAGCCGGTAACCGGCCCTGTCCGGGCCGTACCCGGCGACGGCCACCGGCAGCCGGGCACCGAACCACGTCAGCGGATCCGGCAGGTCGACGGCGGGGGAGCCGTCCGCGGGCACGACCTTCAGCCCGCTCGCGTCGAGATGGGTCACCGCGAGGGCGTCGACGCCCTCGCACGCCGCGATCGCGTAGTCCAGCAGTGCCGCGTCGAGATGTCCGGCCCGCCACGTGCCCTGGTACTCGCCGGTGCCGTTGTGCGCCTCGGGAAACCGGGCGAGCACGGTGGCGGACTCGGTCGGGAGCGGCCCCGCGCCGTGCCGGGTGAGGTAGGTCCGCGTGACGCCCACGACGGCGTGCGGGCGCCCGCCCAGCAGCGCGCGGGCGTTGTGCGGCGTCGTCGTGGACCAGGTCGTATGCGGGTGGAACCCGTGGTGCTGGTCGAGGAGAACCCCCTGCGCTCCCTCGAACACCAGCCGCCCGGAATCCGCCAGCCGTCCCGTCTCGTCCCCGTCGGTGATCCGCACCGCGCCCGCGAAATCGCGGTAGAGCGCCACCAGTTCGTCCACGCCGTGCGGTGGAGTGGCCAGCGGGGCGTAGAACCGCGCGAGCGCGTCCAGTTTGCGCCGCAACACCGGCGGCCGGGCGCAGTCGGCGACCGTGGGCGCTTCCCCCGGCGTCCCGATCACCTCCTGGTTCTCCACCACCGCACCCGGCGCGGCCCCGGGCAGCAGCGAGTACCAGACGGTCTCGCCGATGCCCTTCCCGCACGAGCCGTGCCGGTTCGCGCCGCGGGCGTCCTCCCGCGCCCGGTTGGCGTGAACGTGGAACGGGGTCGTGAGCAGCGCCCGGCCGTCCACGCTCAGCAGTGAAAGCGGGTCCCGGACTCCCGCCACTTCGAGCCGTCGCGCTTCCTCGGCCAGCGCGAACGGCTCGACCAGCACGAACCGGGACAGATGGGTGGGCACGCCGGCGAACGTGCCCGCCCCGAACTGGCTGAAGGTGTGGTGCCGCCCGTCCGCGACGACGTTGTGCGCGGCCTGCGCGCCGCCGTTGAACCGGACGACGGCGGTGGTGGGCCGTCCGGCGCAGAGCGCGTCGACCACGGCTCCCTTGCCCTCGTCGCCGAAACCGAGCCCGACCACCACCACGTGCCCGTCCAGGAGGCTCATCGCAGTACCACGTCGTTCGGCCCGTCCGGGTCGGGCACCGCCGAGGTGCCGGCCGATCGGGCGCCCAGTTTCGCGAGCGCCTTGCCGACCGCCGCGCTTTCGGCGACCGAGCCGATGTCCGCGAGGTCGGCGAGGGTCCGGTCGACGTCGACGACCCGTTCCTCCAGTCCGATGGTGGCCGCGATCAGTTCGCACACCGCGCCGGGATCGTCGAGTTTCAGGAAGTTCTGGCCGAGCAGGCCGTTCCAGTGCTCGCCGATCTCCGGATCGTTGTAGTACGAAGACTGGTTCGGCAGCACGAAGTACACGTGCCACTTGCGGGCCAGTTCCCGGTACACCGACGCCGGATCGATGTCCTCCCGGACGTCGTCACCGAGTACGCGCTGGAGGTGGCGGGCCTCCAGCGCGGGCTTGTTCAGCTCGTCGCCGATGAGGAACAGGTAGCCCTTGCGACCGCGTTTCTGCCACGCGTCGGTGACCACGTGCCGTGCCATGAAATAGGCGGCAAGTTCGTAGGATTCGCTCTTCTGCCCGCCGCCACCGCCTTCGAGGAAGATCGTGCGCAGCTGCTCGTCCATCCGGTTGTCCGATTCGAACTGCCCCACCTGCAACGGCACCCGGTCGCTGTCGGCGTCGCCGATCGCGCCGAAGAGGACCTGCGGATCGGCCAGATAACCGCGGCGCTTCAGCAATCCGTGCAGTTTGCCGAGTTTGCCCTGCATGACCCGCGGCACCCGGCGCATCGAGCCGGTGACGTCGAACAGCACCGCGATCGGCGTCGAATCGGCGTGGTCGGCCGAATCCCGGCATTCCCGGACGGCGTCGAGCGGATCGAGCGCGGGTGCGACCTTCCACTCCTTCGCGGGCTTGGCGCGAAGATCGGCGGTGTAGCCGAAGTCGTCCTCGCCCTTGGCCGCGCGGAAGGTTTTCGCGGCGGCGTAGGCGTTGTCGTCCCAGTGTCCGTGTCCCATGGTCAGGCTCCTGTCTCGGGGATGGTGAAGGGTCGGAAGGTGCGGGGGCCGTACAGGTCGGCGAGCAGGTGGTCGTACTCGTCGAGCAGCTCGACGGCGTCGGGCCGCTGTCCCGGGGCGTCCTGCGTGCACCACGTGGCGAACTCGCGTTGACGGGTTTCTCCGGGCGCCAGCAGGGAAAGCATCAGGCGGTGGAGCATGTGGACGTCGGTGGCCGCGGTCATCGGAAGTCCTTTGTGGACCTCGGGCGGGTAGTGGACGGATCCGTCCGAGGCCAGCGGCGGCGCACCGTCCTCGACGGCGAAGGACCAGCCGATCAGGACGATGCCGTGCCGTTCGGGATGGACCAGCACGTTGTCGGCGGTGAGATGGCCATGGACGACACCCGCGCGATGCGACCCGGCCACGGCACGCAGGAGGCGCCGGTGCATCCAGGCGTAGTCGCGGCCGTCGAGGCCGTCCGGGAAGGCCTTCCGGATCTCGGCGAGGGTGGTGAACCCGTCGATGAGCGGTTCGAGGACGCTGAACGCCCGGTCGCCCCGCGCCACCGGACCCGACGTGTCGAGCAGCCGCGGGTAGTACGGGCGCAGCCAGCGGTGCCGTTCGGTGAAGACGTCGAGCGCCCGCAACGCGGTCCACTCGGCGTGGATCAGCGGGTTCAGCGCGGGGGAGCGGACGAGTTTGACCAGGTGGGGGCCGGTGGTCCGGTACGTCGTCGCGACACTGCCCACGGCGTGCGGGCCGGTGAGGGTGTAGGCCGACGTCGCCGTCGTGACGGTCTGCCGCCGGGCACGTTTCCAGTCGCCGTAGAGGCGGTTGAGGGTGGCCGCGGCCTGATTGGCCCGGGCGTCGCCGGGATTCCGGTCGGGATGGACGGCCGCCGCCAGATCGCGGTAGCCGTGGCGGGCGAACAGCGAGGCCGCGTCGACCGACTTCTCGATCATCGTCACGGCTTCGTCCCTGGTGAGCATAGTTTGAGTCTAGACGACTCTTACTTGGTGTGACAAGCGGCTCCGGAAAGGATCTTGTGGGCATAAATCCTGTGCCCGCCTGTCGTGGGCGGTGCCTACCCTGGAGCGACGGTGCGGGGGTGATCGGTGACAGTCCAGGAGCAGTCACGGAACAACGAGCGGCGAACCCGAGCTGTGGCGGGCTTGATCGTGCTCGGGGTCGTTCTGGGATTCCTCGCGGCTTTCGTCGGCCGATGGGCCGCCGAGGGGCTGGGCGGAACCCGCGTCGTGCGTGCGGTGGTCAGCGAGTCGGACTTCACGATCACCGAAGGACAGAACGGTCCGCACACCATCTACGAGGTCCGTGCGGTCACCGAAGACCGGCGCGTGCTCGAACTCCCGGTAGGGGAGGAATTCCACCGCGGGGAGCCCGTGGTCGCCCGGCTTTCCTCGCTGACGGACCGGGTGCTGTCCGTGCGCGGCGCGCGCGCCGAGGTCGAAGCCCATCACACCGGGGAAAAGATCGCCGCGATGTCACTCGGCGGCCTGCTCCTGACGTTCGGGATCCTGGCGGTGTGGCAGGGGCGCCGTCTGCTGCCGGGGAGGCTGGGGACGGCGCGGGCATTGCCGTCGTTCCTCGCCGGTGTCGTCTTGGCCTCGTTCGTCGTGCTCACGCCGGTCGGCTTCGGCGGGACGGCTTATCGCGAGGGAGTCGATCCCGCCCTGAATCTGTGGAAGTACGGGCGTGAGGCCGGGGATCCGCCGGCGGCCGACCGGGGAGAGAGCGTCGTGGCCGGGGAACTGACGGTGCGCGTGACCGGAATCCAGCCGGGGCCGCCTGAAGGAGCCGCCGCGTGGCTGAGCGATTTCCACGTTCTCACGCTTCGGGCCGAGGCGAGGGGGCTGGGTGACACTTCGCTGAAGCTGTCCGCTGACCAGCACGGCGAGCCGCGGCGGGTCGACGGTTGCGCGGGCGCTCCTGGCGCCTTCGACGGCGCCACCGGGCTCGTCTGTTTCGTTGTCCCGCCCGGCTATCGCCCTGGGTACCTTCTCGTCGGGGAACGCGGCCACGAAGCGTGGTTGACGCTGTAACCGCGACATGCAGTCCGTGGAGGATTTGGGACGGTCAACGTCCCAAATCCTCCACACTCGAACCCCGCAGGCGCCGGCGACGAGCCTCAGGAGCGCTTCGCTTCGACCTGCCGCTCGTCTTCGGTCGAGCAGGTCGTCACCGGATCGTTCGGCCCGCTCCCACAGGTCCAGGCGCCGATCACCACCGGCCCGGGGCCCTGCGGCGACGTGGCCTCGGCGGGCGTCAACTTGGTGAAGTAGTCCGTCAGCACCTGGGTCGCTTCGGCGCAGTCGGTCTTCCCGTGGGCGAAGACCTTGTTCTTGGCTCCTTGGAACCCGGCGATCTCGCCGCACGGCGTGCCAGGGGGCACCTGTTCGGCGGCGGGAGCGGCGGACGACGGCGCGGGCGCGGCCGAGGGGGCGGGATCGGCCCCGCAACCGCTCAGCAGGACGACGGCGACCGCGGCGGGGAGTGCGGAGAGGCTCTTCATAGGCCCTTCTTCTCGGGGATGGTTCATTCGACGGGTACGACGGCGGCGAACACGTTCTGCTCGCCCTTGCTGCAACTGGTGCCGCCCTGTGCGGCGGGGGCGCCGGAAACGCACAGCCAGCCGTCGACGGTCTCGCTGACCGGCTCGTCCGATTCCGCGGACTGGCGTCCGGCGATCCTCTGGTGGAACGAGCCGACGATCCCGGTCGCGTCCGCGCAGGAGACCCCCGGTCCGTTGAGCACCTGAAGGGTCAGCCCACTCGCCGCGGTGACCGTGCCGCACGAACCCTGTACCGGTTCAGCGGGTTTCGGTTTGGGGGCGGGATTCGGGGCAGTGGGCGAACTCGGCGCGCTCTGCGACGGGATCGACGGTATCGAACCGGGTGCCGTGGGCGAAGTGGTCGGGGGCGGCGGAAGCGTCGCGGAGGTGACAGCCGGTGGCGGACCTTCGCCCGAACAGGCGGCGAGCGTGCCGGCGGCGGCGCAGGCCGCGAACAGTCGCCGCCACGATCCCGTGGTCGTCGAGACGGGCAAAGCGATCCTTTCGTCGGCCGGTCATGGCCGGCCCATTCTGACCCGGCCGGGCCCGATGCCGTGGCATTGAGCCACGTTCGATTCGCGGGAGGCTATCGCGACGGCGGCGCGGCGGTACGCGAGGACCGCCCAATCACTGTCCATTATGGACAATTAACATGCCGTTCACGGCGCGACAACACACCGCTGTCGTCGCGAACCGATCGGACGAATCCGGCGCCGGACCGTTAACGCCCGGCCCTGTTCTGCCGAAAACAAAGGTAGCGCTCCGGCGTGTCCCAGTCCCCGTCACCGAAACCGTGAGAGCGATGAAGACCGACGAACAGAACGATCCCGCGTCATTCCAGGCCACCGCACCGGCGAGCGCGGAGCTGCCGCCCACGGCACCGTGCACCGTCGTCTGGTGCGGCGGCCGCCCGTACGTCCTGGAGAGTTCCGCCGGGCACATCCGCTGGATGGGCACCGACCATCGGGGCAGGCCCGTGGCGCTGACCAGCGCGGACCTGCAGCGCCGCGGCTGGAGCCACACCCGGGCCAGCTGAGCCGGACGACGGGGGCGGCTCTGGATAGGCTGCGCGGGTGAGTACGCCCCCCGAACCGAGCGTGACCAGCGAAGAGCCCTCTTTGCTGCGGCAGGCCCTGAACGTTCCCAACATGCTTTCGATCCTCCGGCTCGCCGGGGTGCCGGTCTTCCTGTGGCTGCTCCTCGGCCCGAAGGAGGACGGCTGGGCGCTCGCGCTGCTGGTGTTCAGCGCCCTCACCGACTGGCTCGACGGCAAACTCGCGCGCTGGCTGAACCAGATGTCGCGGCTCGGGCAGCTGCTCGACCCCGCCGCCGACCGGCTCTACATCCTCGCGACGCTCATCGCCTTCCTGCTCCGCGACATCATCCCGTGGTGGCTCGTGGTCCCGCTGGTCGTCCGAGAGGCCGTACTGGGAGTCTGCGTGCTCCTGCTGCGCCACCGCGGATTCGCCCCGCCGGAGGTCACCTACATCGGCAAGGGCGCCACCTTCGTGCTGATGTACGCGTTCCCGCTCCTGCTGCTCACCCAGGGCGGTTCCGACATCGCCGCGGTCGCCCGCCCGATCGGGTACGCCTTCACGGCCTGGGGCGCGGTGCTGTACGTCTATTCGGGCGTGCTGTACGTCGTCCAGACCGTGCGGGCGCTGCGTTCGGCCGGAACACCCGCCTTGCGGGAGGCGCCGGGCGCGTGACCCGGCGGGATGCGAAACTTCGCGCGTCGGTTTCGAGTGAGGGCATCAGAAAGGGGAGCGGCGTTGTCCACTCCAGAAGAACTGCGTTACACCGAGGAGCACGAGTGGGTCTCCGTACGCGACGGAGGGCTCGTGCGCGTGGGCATCACCGAGTACGCGCAGGACCAGCTCGGTGACGTGGTGTTCGTCGACCTGCCGGAGGTCGGCAAGCAGGTCGGCGCCGGCGACGCGTTCGGCGAGGTCGAATCGACCAAGAGCGTCTCGGAACTGTTCGCCCCGCTCGACGGCGAGGTGGTCGCGGTCAACGACGCGGTGACCGAGTCGCCCGAGCTGATCAACAGCGACCCCTACGGCGAAGGCTGGCTCATCGAGCTCCGGCTCGACGACGCGACCTCGGTCGAATCGCTGCTCGAGGCCGAGGCGTATCAGGCACTGATCCAGGAATAGCCGCAGGCCGCGGCCGTCCGATCCGAGTAGGGGGAGCCGCGGACCGGAGATTCGATCAGGCACGGTACGTTTGACCTCCACACGTTCTTGAGTAGTGGCAACACACATGCGTTAGGAGAGCTCAGGTGAGCACGAACGACGGGCCCGGCGTTCCCCCGGAGCAGTCTCCGGAGCGGACTTCTGTCTTCCGGGCCGACTTCCTGGCCGACGTCGAAGGCACTGAGGCTCCTCCGGCTGCCGAGGCCCCTGTCCAGGGTGTGGACGCGCTGCCCGCGGGTTCCGCGCTCCTGGTCGTGAAGCGGGGCCCGAACGCGGGTTCGCGCTTCCTTCTGGACCGCGACACCACCAGCGCGGGACGGCACCCGGACAGCGACATCTTCCTCGACGACGTCACGGTCTCCCGGCGGCACGCCGAATTCCGCCGTGAGGGTGGCGAGTTCGTCGTCATCGACGTCGGCAGCCTCAACGGCACCTACGTCAACCGCGAGCCGGTCGACCAGGCCGTCCTCGCCGGTGGCGACGAGGTGCAGATCGGCAAGTTCCGCCTGGTCTTCCTGACCGGCCCGGGTCACGGGGGCCAGGGGGCACAGTGACGGCGGCCGGGCGGCCTGATCGGGATGCGTCGCAGCGCGATGGGTTGAGCATCGGAGCCGTGCTGGCACAGCTGCGCGGCGATTTCCCCGATGTCACCATCTCCAAGATCCGGTTCCTCGAGGCGGAGGGTCTGGTCCAGCCGGGCCGGACCCCGTCGGGGTACCGGCAGTTCGCTCCGGCGGACGTGGAGCGGTTGCGGTTCGTCCTGTCCGCCCAGCGGGATCACTACCTTCCGCTGAAGGTCATCAAGGAACAGCTGGACGCGGCGGATCAGGGCGCCGTGCCCTCGGCGGCGGGGCCCAGACCGCCGCGGAAACTCGTTTCACTCGACGCCCCGGGGGAGAACGGCGGACTGCCGTCCCCCGGGGACTTCGAGAGCGATCGCGAGATCAGGCTGACCGAGGAAGATCTGCTCCGCCAGGCGGGCATCGATGCCGCCACCCTGGCTGAGCTGCGGCAATACGGTCTCGTTCGCCCTGGAGCGGCGGGTTTCTTCGACCCGGACGCGGTCCTCGTGGCGAAGACCGTGAAGGCGATGACCGAATTCGGTATCGAGCCGAGACATCTGCGTGCCTTCCGGGCCGCGGCCGACCGTGAGGTCGGCCTGCTGGAGCAGATCGTGACCCCGGTGTATCGGCACCGTGACGAGGACGCCCAAGCGAGGGGCGATGAAGTCGTCCGCGAGCTCGCCGCGCTGACCGTCGCGTTACATACGCTCTTGGTGAAGGCCGGAATACGGGCCGTCACGGGCGGTTGAGCGGCTCCGGGGACCGGGAACCGTTGTGAGGTCAGTTGTCAATGACTGAATGTTCGGCACCCTATGCCGTACCGTGAGAGTCGGGTTTGCCGCGAGCGAACCGAGAATGTCCGGACAGCGAGCACAGCGCTCGGAAGACGGGTAGCGTCGGAAGTGCCGTCGCTTGGTCGTCGAGACAAGCGCTGCAGCCCGTGTGCACGAGAGGGAGGCGAAGCCCGATGAGCGAGATGCGCGTCGTCGGCGTGCGGGTGGAGCTGCCCGCCAATCAGCCGATCTTGTTGCTGCGGGAAACCGAAGGCGAGCGCTACCTGCCGATCTGGATCGGCTCGGTCGAGGCCACCGCCATCGCCTTGGAGCAGCAGGGAGTCCGCCCGGCCCGTCCGCTGACCCATGACCTGCTCAAAGAGGTCATCGGAGCACTGGGCCGTGAGCTGGAACAGGTCGTCATCACCGACCTGAAGGAAGGCACGTTCTTCGCGGAACTGGTCTTCGACGGGGATATCCGGGTTTCGGCGCGGCCGAGCGATTCGGTGGCGCTGGCGCTGCGGGTCGGGGTCCCGATCCACGCCGTGGACGCGGTGCTGGAGGAAGCGGGCCTCATCATCCCCGACGAGCAGGAGGACGAGGTCGAGAAGTTCCGCGAGTTCCTCGACTCGGTCTCGCCGGAAGACTTCCGCGGCGCGGATACGTGACCGGGCTCGTGAGTGGTAATGACGGTTAGAACCGTCATTACCACTCACGACTCAGGCGGCGGTCGCGCGCGTGAACAGGTCCGCCAGTTCCCGGCCGTACCGCTCCAGATCCAGCTTCGGATCCGCCGCGAACTTCGCGGCGACGCCGTCGATGGCCTGCGCGATCGAAAGCGCCATCACATCCGGCGCGAACTCGCCGAAAGCGCCTTCCCGTTGCCCTTGCCGTAGCTGGCGTTCGAGCCGGCCGGTGCGGAACTCCTCGACGATCGGGGCCGACATGAACCAGCCCTCCGCGTCGGAACCGCTCGAAGCCATCTCGACCATGACCCGCACCAGTTCCGGGTACGAGCCGAGGAACGCGATCTCCGACTCGATGTAGCCGCGCAGCAGCCCGGCCCGGTCGGTCGTGCCCTGGGTCCGTTCCTCGAGGAACTTGTCCTTCATGCCGGTCGCGGTGGTGACCACGGCCTGCATCAGGCCCGCCTTGTTGGTGAAGTGGTACGAGATGATCCGCGTGCTGGACAGCCCGGCCCGCTCCTTGATCTTCGCGAACGACGTCTTGTGGTAGCCGAGATCGGAGATCGTCGCGATCGTGGCCCCGATGATCTGCGCCCGCCGGGCGGCCTCGGTGACCGACAACCCCAGTTCGGCCTGCACCTCTTGCAGGGCGCCTTGTGTCGAAGGTGTTACTTGCATGAGTAAAAATTAACACGACTGAGTAAAAGTGGCAAGCGCGCAGCCGATCGGGGGACTGTTCCGAAGAAGTCTCAAGAAGAGCTTGAGGCCGACCGCGCGTCGCGTTGACCGCTTTGCCGGACGCGCTTACCGTCAATGGAGGTAAATCGCCAAGGTGTGATTCGGATGTCCGGGGCATCCGTCTTGACGGTTCACTCCGGTGCGGACTCACCTGGGTTCGCGCGGCTTTGTTCGCCGGCCGCCAGGTCGGGCGAGGGGAGGCATGGCGTGGTCGAGGCTGGTAGCCCTCAAGAGCCGCTCGTTCCGGTCGCTGACGGCGAGCAGGGTGAGCTGTTCCCCGACTCTTCCCTCCCGGACGAACTCGTCGGTTACCGCGGTCCCGCAGCCTGTCAGATCGCCGGGATCACCTACCGGCAGCTCGACTACTGGGCCAGGACGAAGCTGGTCGCGCCGAGTATCCGCACGGCGCACGGCTCCGGTTCGCAGCGGCTGTACTCGTTCAAGGACATCCTCGTCCTGAAGGTCGTCAAACGACTGCTGGACACCGGCGTCTCGTTGCAGAACATCCGGGTCGCGGTCGACCATCTGCGCCTGCGCGGCGTCCGTGACCTCGCCAGGGTCACCCTGTTCTCCGACGGCACCACCGTCTACGAATGCACCTCGCCCGAAGAGATCGTCGATTTACTGCAGGGCGGTCAGGGCGTCTTCGGTATCGCCGTCAGCGGCGCGATGCAGGAGATCAGCGGCACCATCCACGAGTTCCCGGCCGAACGCGCCGACGGCGGCACGATCGAAACCGTCGCGCCGGACGAACTCACACAGCGCCGTAACGCACGTCGCACCGGCTGATCATGAAGCCGCGCGCGCGGCAGGGTAGGCTCACTTCCGCGGTCGACGAATCCGCGCGGGAGAGACCGAGTCGATAACCGTTGAGCTCGGCGCCGAAGGAGCAAGTCCTCCCCGGAACCTCTCAGGCACCCTGGACCGCGCGGACGAGACGCCTCTGGAAAGTGGTTCGCCAGGTCACAGCCTGGCGGCCCCGCCGACGGTGCAAGCCCGGCTCAACACTCGGGCGAAACTCTCAGGCGCTCCCACGGGAGTACGGACAGAGTGGGGAGGGCCAGGACATCCGTCCCGGCCTCACCCCCGCGTCCTGGGAGGTCCCCGATGGAGCCCGTTTCTCTGGCCGCTCTCGAATCCGGAACCCCCTTCGCGGACCGGCACATCGGTCCCGGCCCGGAAGAACTCGCGCGCATCCTCGACGTCGTCGGCGTGACCTCCCTCGACGATCTGGCCGAGCGAGCCGTTCCCGTGTCGCTGCGGGAATCCGCGACACCGCCGGACTTGCCGCCGCCCGCCACCGAGACCGCCGCGCTCGCCGAACTCCGCGCGCTGGCCGCGCGCAACCGGCCCATGGTCCAGATGATCGGCCTCGGCTACCACGACGCCGTGACCCCGCCGGTGATCCGCCGCAACGTGCTGGAGAGCCCGGCCTGGTACACCGCGTACACGCCGTATCAGCCGGAGATCTCGCAGGGCCGCCTCGAAGCGCTGCTCAACTTCCAGACCATGATCGCCGACCTGACCGGGCTGCCGATCGCGAACGCGTCGATGCTGGACGAGGCGACCGCGGCGGCGGAGGCGATGACGCTGGTCCGCCGGGCGGGCAAGGCGAAATCGAACCGGTTCGTGGTCGACGAGGACACGCTGCCGCAGACGATCGAGGTTCTGCGCACCCGCGCCGAACCGCTCGGCATCGACCTGGTGACCGCGGATCTCTCGCAGGGCATCACCGGACTCGGCCTCGGCGGCGACTTCTTCGGCGTGCTGCTCTCGTATCCGGGTGCTTCCGGCGTCGTCCGCGAATGGGAGCACACCATCGCCGAGGCCAAGGCACTGGGCGCGGCCGTGGTGATGGCGGCGGATCCGCTGGCACTGACCCTGCTGCGGCCGCCCGGGGAACTCGGCGCCGACGTCGCCATCGGGTCGACTCAGCGGTTCGGTGTGCCGATGGGCTTCGGTGGCCCGCACGCGGCGTACCTCGCCGTGCGCCAGGGGCTCGAACGCCAGCTGCCCGGACGGCTCGTCGGGGTCTCGAAGGACGCCGACGGCGCGCCCGCGTACCGGCTGGCGCTGCAGACCCGCGAACAGCACATCCGCCGGGAGAAGGCGACCAGCAACATCTGCACCGCGCAGGTGCTCCTGGCGGTCATCGCGTCGATGTACGCGGTGTACCACGGGCCGGAAGGGTTGCGCGCCATCGCGAACCGCGCGCACCGGATGGCCACGGTGCTCGCCGCGGGGCTGGCCGAAAGCGGTGTCGACGTCGTGCACTGCGAATTCTTCGACACCGTCATGGTGGCGGTCCCCGGGCGCGCGGCCGGTGTCGTCGGCACCGCACGGGACCTTGGCGTCAACCTCCGGCTGGTCGACGCCGACCACGTCGCCATCGCCTGCGACGAGACGACGACCCGCGAGCACCTTTCCTTGGTGTGGAAGGCTTTCGGTGTCGCCGTGTCCGATGTGGACTCCCTCGACGCGGACACCGCCGACGGCTTCCCGCCGGATCTGCGCCGCACCAGCGAGTACCTGACGCATCCCGTCTTCCACGCGCACCGTTCGGAAACCGCGTTGCTGCGGTACCTGCGGTCGTTGTCCGACAAGGACGTCGCACTCGACCGGAGCATGATCCCGCTCGGCTCGTGCACGATGAAACTCAACGCCACGGCCGAGATGGAGCCGATCACCTGGCCCGAGTTCGCCGGTCTGCACCCGTTCGCGCCGGCCGGCGACGCGGCCGGACTCCTCGCCATCGTGCGGGACCTGGAGCGCTGGCTGGCCGGGATCACCGGCTACGACGCGGTTTCCCTGCAGCCGAACGCGGGCAGCCAGGGCGAGTTCGCCGGGCTGCTGGCCATCCGCGCCTACCACCGCGAACGCGGGAACGCGGCGCGGGACGTCTGCCTGATCCCGTCGAGCGCGCACGGGACGAACGCGGCCAGCGCGGTGATGGCGGGCATGCGCGTGGTCGTCGTGAAGTGCGACGACCAGGGCAATATCGACCTCGGGCATCTGAAGTCCACTGTGGACGAGCACGCGGACGACCTGGCCGCGATCATGATCACCTACCCCTCGACGCACGGCGTCTACGAGGACACCGTGCGCGAGGTCTGCGCGCTGGTGCACGACGCGGGCGGCCAGGTGTACGTAGACGGGGCGAACCTGAACGCGCTGATCGGGGTCGCGCAGTACGGGAAGTTCGGCGCCGACGTCTCGCATCTCAACCTGCACAAGACCTTCTGCATCCCGCACGGCGGTGGGGGACCCGGCGTCGGCCCGATCGGTGTCCGCGCGCACCTGGCGCCGTACCTGCCGAACCACCCGCTCCAGCCGGACGCCGGCCCGGCCACCGGCGTGGGGCCGATCAGTGCCGCGCCGTGGGGAAGCGCGTCGATCCTGCCGATCTCCTGGGCCTACGTGCGGATGATGGGCGCGGACGGCCTGAGGCGCGCGACGCTGACCGCGGTCGCGAACGCCAACTACGTCGCCAAACGTCTCGCGGAGCACTACCCGGTGCTGTACGCCGGGCACGAGGGACTCGTGGCGCACGAGTGCATCCTCGACCTCCGCGCACTGACCAAACGGACCGGTGTCACCGTCGACGACGTCGCCAAACGGCTGGCCGACTACGGCCTCCACGCGCCGACGATGTCGTTCCCGGTGGCGGGGACGCTCATGGTCGAGCCCACCGAGAGCGAGGATCTCGGCGAGCTCGACCGGTTCTGCGACGCGATGATCGCGATCCGCGGTGAGATCGAGAAGATCGCAGCGGGGGAGTGGCCGGTGGACGGAAGCCCGCTGCGGAACGCCCCGCATACCGCGCGCTGCCTCGCTGGCGAATGGGATCGCCCGTACAGCAGGGAGATCGCCGTCTTCCCGGCGGGTTTCACCGCCGCGAAGATCTGGCCCCCGGTGCGGCGGATCGACGGGGCCGCGGGCGACCGCAACCTCGTCTGCTCCTGTCCGCCGCCGGAGGCCTTCGCGTAGGTCAGCCGGGCATCTTGTCCAGAAAGCCCAGCACCTGCTTGATGCGCCCGTTCTCGACGGTGATCACGTCGAAGCCGATCGCGAGCGGCTCGTCGGCGCCGGGAGCGCCGAGGTACCACTGGAACCGCGCGATGTCGTGGTGCGCTTCGGGGGCCGCGGGCAGGCTGAAGGTCAGCCCGGCGAACTGGGCCTGCGCGCCGGCGATGAAGCCGTCGACACCGTCGTGGCCGGTGACCGCGCCGAGCGGGTCGGTGTAGGTGGCGTCCTCGGTGAACACCTCGGCGATGAGCGCACGGCGCTTTGCGGTGTCCGTCTCGTTCCACACGGCGATGTACTGCTCGGCGACGCGCTGGATGTCCGACATGGTGTCTCCTTGTTCCGTTGTGGGGTAACCGATGACGCAACTCTGTCGGCCGAGGGTGGGTCGCGTCGATTACGCGTGAGGTAATGGCGGCGCCGCGGACGCGGTGCGTAAGTTCGTGCTCGTGACGACCACAGTGACGGCGGGCCGTGTGGGCCGCCCCGTCGGCGAACTCCTGCGGGAATGGCGCGATCGCCGCCGGATCAGCCAGCTCGACCTCGCCATCAACGCCGAGATCTCGACCAGGCATCTGAGCTTCGTGGAGACCGGGCGGTCCAAGCCCAGCCGCGACATGGTGCTGCGGCTGGGAGAACACCTGGAGGTGCCCTTGCGGGAACGCAACCAGCTGCTGCTGGCGGCGGGTTACGCGCCCGCGTACCCGGAGAGCGGGCTCGGCGACCCGGAGCTGGCCGCGGTACGCCAGGCCGTCCGGCAGCTGATGACGAGTCACGAGCCGTACCCGGCCGCCGTCGTCGATCGCGGGTGGAACCTGGTCGACGCCAACGCGAGCGTGTCGATCATGACCGATCTGGTGTCGCCCACCTTGATGACGGCGCCGGTCAACGTCCTGCGGCTGACCCTGCACCCGGAGGGGATGGCGCCGCATGTGCTCAACCTGGGGGAGTGGCGGGCCCATCTGCTCGGCAGGCTGCGGCGCCAGGTGACCCAGACGGCGGATCCGGCGCTGACGGAACTGCTGGAGGAGCTGGCCGCCTATCCGTGCGACGATCCGGTCCCCGAGGTGGAGGTCCCCGGCCCGGGTGACATCTTCGTCCCGCTGCGGCTGCGGCACGAGGGCGTGGATCTCACGTTCTTCAGCACGGTTTCCACGTTCGGGACGCCGTTGGACATCACGGTCGCCGAGCTGGTGATCGAGTCCTTCTTCCCGGCCGACGCGGACACGGCCGAGTATCTGCGCGCGTACGCCGCGCGCGGGGTGGAATGATGCGGGGCAAGAAGTCCTGCCACAGACCCCAGTGAGGATTCTGCATCCATGGCCGTGCCTTCCGTCGTCCTGAACAACGAGGTAGCCATCCCCCAACTCGGTTTCGGCGTCTGGCAGGTGCCCGCGGGCGATACGGCCAAGGTCGTCCGGACCGCGATCGAAGCCGGGTACCGCAGCATCGACACCGCCGCGTCATACCGGAACGAAGCCGGTGTCGGCGAGGCGATCCGCTCGGCGGGCGTGCCTCGCGACGAACTGTTCATCACCACGAAACTGCCGAATCCGGGCCACGGCTACGACGAGACTCTGCGCGCCTTCGACGCCAGCCTGGCCGAGCTGGGCCTGGACCGGGTGGACCTGTACCTGATCCACTGGCCGATGCCCACGCTCGGCAAGTACGTCGAAACGTGGCGGGCGCTGGAAAAGCTCTACGCGGACGGGCGGGTGCGGGCGATCGGCGTCTCGAACTTCCACGAGCCGCATCTGCGGCGGCTGTTCGACGAGACGGGGATCGTGCCCGCGGTCAACCAGGTCGAGCTGCACCCCCGGCTGCAGCAGAAGGCGCTCCGGGAGTTCCACGCCGCGCACGGCATCGTCACCGAGGCCTGGAGTCCGCTCGCGCAGGGATCCCTGCTGTCCGACGCGACCCTGACCGCCCTGGCGGCCAAGTACGGCAAGAGCCCCGCGCAGCTGGTGCTGCGCTGGCATCTGCAGCTCGGCACGGTGGCCATCCCGAAATCCGTGACGCCGTCCCGGATCCGGGAGAACTTCGACGTCTTCGACTTCGAACTCGCCGAAGACGATCTGGCCGCCCTCGCCGAATTCGACGACGGCACTCGCACCGGGCCCGACCCGGACACCTTCGACCTGGTCTAGCGGTCCGGCTGCGCGTGAAGGCCCCCTTTCCTCGGCTCAGCCGAGGAAAGGGGGCCTTCACGCGCCATTACGGCTCTTTGTGCTTCGGCGGCTCAGGTGGCCTTGATGCCCGCGGCGGCGAAGTCGGCCTGCTGGGCCGGCTGCTGCAGGAACTGCCGGAACGTCTGCGAGGCGCGCATCTGGACCTCGTCGATGGTCTTGCCGGCGAGCCCGACGAGCGGGTAGTCGGCCGAACGCGCCGTCGCGACCGACTGGGCGGGCGAACCGATCAGTTCGGGCTTGGCGGTGTTCAGCTCTGTCACCCAGTAGGACGACTCGGGGATCCAGGCGGCGGGGAGACCGCCGATGGAGTCCAGGTTCGTGCGCCCGACGAGGCCGTCGAGCACGGCCGCCGAGGACAGGGCGTCGATCTGGATGATCACACAGTGGTCGCGGACCACGGTCGCGGCGTTGTTCCAGCGTTCGGCCGCCGCGCGGACCGGTTTCTCGATGCTGGGGGTGACGACCACCCGCATCGGGGTGTCACCGGCGCTGCAGGCCTTGGCCTGGGCCTCGGCGCGGGTGTTGAGTTCCCCGTCCGCCCAGTTCCAGCCGAACACACCGATCGCGACCAGGACCACGAGGACCAGGCAGGCGATCGGCCACTTGGCGATCCGGCGCCGCGGGGCCTTCTTCCCGACGATCCGGTGCGAACCGGTCGCCTCACCGCGACCCTGGGGCCGCTTCGGCGGATCGAGGGGATGCGGCACCGGCTCCTCGGCCACGCTGTGTCGCCCCATCGTTGTCCTTTCGAAACGTGCGCGCTCGCGCTGCGTATGCAATCAAACCGTTATCACTCTAACAGGGGAGGATGTTACGGGGAATGTGGCAACTCACAGTTGTTTTCCGCGTGTCGCGGGCGCCTTCTTTAACTCGGTCAGGAGTAGTTGGCAATGCGCTATCAGGTGCTCACGCAGCGGGGTGGCCCGGTGGGCGAAACCGGCCTGGGCGCGAGCGTACTCGGCCCGCCCCTCCGGGCTCTCGATGCGCACCGGCGAGTACCCGTACGACGCGAGGTCGTACGGGCTGGCGCGCATGTCCAGCTCCCGGATGTCGGCGGCCAGCTCGAAGCAGTCCCCGACCAGCTCGGCGGGGATGAACGGGTCGAGTTTGTAGGCCCACTTGAACAGGTCCATGTTCGCGTGCAGGCAGCCCGGCTGCTCGAACTCGATCTGGTTCTCCCGCTCCGGCCGCAGCGTGTTGCGCGGCCGCGCGGGCTCGGTGAAGAACCGGAAGGCGTCGAAATGCCCGCACCGGATCTCCAGTGACTCGACGACACCGTCCGTGCCGTCGGAGCCGAGGCGGAGCGGAAGTTGTGAGTGACGAACCTCATCCGCCGATTCCCGGTAAACCATTGCCCATTCATGGAGCCCGAAACAACTGAGTCTCGGCGCCCGGGACGCGGTCGCGGAAAGCAGGCCGAGGACGAATTCGGCGGTCTTGGCCCGGCCCTCGGTGAAACCCGCCGGATCCAGCATGACGCCGTCCGGGGTCTCGACGTATCCCTTCCGCTCCAGGAACTTGTGCGCGGACCGGCCTTCGAGTACCACACCCGGCCCCGGCTGCCACCGTTCGAGATGCCCGGGCCGGTGCGAGTAGTAGGTGAACAGGAAGTCGAGCACCGGATGCTTCTCGCCCCGCGAGCGGCGGCGCTGGTGCGGTGTCGTCCAGCGCCGCATCCGGGTCACGTGGTCGTCCTCCCTGGCCAGCCAGACAGGCTCGGGGAGGACGATCGGGCCGGTCACGACATCACGTGGGTACCGTCGCGGACAGTTCCCACGTATTCCTCGACGAGGTCCTCCAGCGCGACGACCCCGACGGCGTTCCCCGCCGGGCTCAGCGCCCGCGCCAGGTGACTGCCTTCCTTGCGCATCGCCGAAAGTGCCTCGTCCAGCCGGGCGTCGGCGCGCAGTTCGGTCAGCCCGCGCGTCTTGTCCGACGGCACCACGGTCGTCGGATCCTCGCCCACGAGGTCGAGGATGTCCTTGACGTGGATATAGCCGGTCAGCGTCCCGTCGTCGGTGCACACCGGGAACCGCGAGAACCCGGTCGAGGACACCGCGCGTTCGACGTCGCCCAGGGTGGGCGAGCAGGGCAGCGTGGTCAGCTGAGCCGTCGGGACCAGCACGTCGGCCACCGTCTTCGCCACCGACGACAGCGTCTTGCTCAGCCGCTGGTGCTCGGACTGCTCCAGCAGCCCCTCGCGCCGCGACTCGCTGAGCAGTTCGGCGAGTTCATCGGAGGTGTAGGCGGTTTCGAGTTCGTCCTTCGGCTCGACCTTGAACAGGCGCAGCAGCGAGTTCGCCACGAAGTTCAGCAGCCAGATGAACGGGTTGGCGACCTTGACCCAGGCCACGTGCACCGGGACCAGCCACAGCGCCAGTCGCTCGGGCTCGGCGATCGCGAGGTTCTTCGGCACCATCTCGCCGATGAGGACGTGCAGGATGGTGATGAACGCCAGCGCGATCGCGAACGAGATCGGGTGCAGCAGCACGTCGGGGATCCCGAGCAGCTCGAAGAACCCGGCCAGCTGATGCGCGATCGCCGGCTCGCCCAGCCGCCCGAGCAGCAGCGAGCAGATCGTGATGCCGAGCTGCGCGCCCGCGAGCATCAGCGAGACGTTCCTGCTCGCGTTGATGACGATCCGCGCGCGGGTCTTTCCCTGTTCCAGCAACGCTTCCAGCCTGTCACGCCGCGACGAGATCAGGGTGAACTCGGCGCCGACGAAGAAGGCGTTGGCCAGCAGCAGGACCACGACGAGGAAGATGTTGAACCAGTCGCTCATCGGGCGGGCTCCTGCTCGGCGGCCGTGGCGGTTTCGCTGACCCGGCGGACCTCGACCTCGGCGATGCGGAGACGGTCCATCTTGGTCACCGTGAGCCGCCAGGCGTCGAGATCGGTGGCGTCACCGGGGGAGGGGATCCGGCCGAGCCGCTCGAGGATCAGCCCGGCGATGGTCTCGTAGTCGCCGTCGGGCATCCGGAACCCGGTCTCGTCGGTGACTTCGTCGGCGCGAAGCTGCCCGGACACGAGCCAGTTGTCGGCGCCGACCTGCTGGGAGGACGGCGCTTCCCGCTCGTCGTGTTCGTCACGGACGTCGCCGATGATCTCTTCGACGACGTCCTCCAGGGTCACCAGCCCCGCGGTGCCGCCGTACTCGTCGACGACGATCGCGAGCTGGAACCGGGAATCGCGCAGCCGGTTGAGCAGCGAGTCGCCGGGCAGCGATTCGGGGACCGTCGGGATCGGCCGCATGACCGAGCCGATCCGCACCGTGGCGCGTTGCGTGGCGGGCACGGTGAAGGCCTGTTTGATGTGGACAGCGCCCTGCACGTCGTCGAGATCCTCGGTATAGACCGGGAAACGCGAAAAACCGGTGCGCCGCGAGATCTCGATGAGGTCGTTGATCGTGTCGTCGACGGTCAGCGATTCGAGCTGGACGCGCGGCGTCATCAGCTCGTCCGCGGTCCGCTCGCCGAAGCGCAGCGACTTGTCCAGCAGTTCGGCCGTCGAGGTGTCGAGCGTGCCGCTTTCGGCGCTGGAGCGCACGATCGAGCCGAGTTCCTGGGGCGAGCGGGCGGACCGCAGTTCCTCCTGCGGTTCGACGCCGAACTTGCGGACCAGGAAGTTGGCGCTGTTGTTCATCAGGGTGATGAGCCAGCGGAACAGGGACGAGAACCGCGAGTGGTACCCCGCGACGGCGCGCGCCGTCTGCAGCGGCCGGGCGATCGCGAGGTTCTTCGGCATCATCTCGCCGAGGATCATCGACAGCGACGTCGCCAGGACCAGCGCGACCGCCAGGGAGGCACCCTTCGCGACGCCTTCGGAGAACCCGACGCCGGTGAACAGGGGGCGCAGCAGGTCGCCGATGACCGGTTCCGCGAGGTAACCGGTGATCAGCGTGGTGATGGTGATCGCCACCTGCGCGCCGGAGAGCTGGAACGAGAGGGTGCGGTGCGCCTTCTGCACGGTGTGCGCGCGGCGGTCGCCGACCTGGCGGACGTTCGCGTCGATCGTGCTGCGCTCGAGCGCGGTGAGGGAGAACTCAGCGGCGACGGCGAGGCCGGTGCCGATGGTCAGCAGGAGGAACAGGAGAATGCCGAGAACGGCGAACAGGATTTCCATCATTTCCCGCCGCCGGGAAGGGGATCGGCGGGAAAGTCCGCGGAACAGCCGGGTGCGCCACCCGGCTCGATACTGTCACCAGGTGACCGCGCGTCGCGCACGAAAAGAGTCACTCCTCACTCGGAAACCAACGGATACCACCGCTGTACTGCGGTGATGGGACAATCTTAACGCGTTCCCCCGGCCGTGCGGGCGCGGTGCCGCCGCACGCTCTCCTCGACCAGGTCGAGGACGGGACCGAGATCGTCGCCCGGCAGGCCCATGGCCAGATGGGAGACGAGTCCTTCGAGGACCAGTTCGAGATAGGCGGTCAGGACGTCGACATCGACGTCGTCGCGCAGGATCCCGGCGTCGCGTTGGCGCAGCAGACGGCGGCGGGTCGCGGCGGTCAGCTGGTGGGACCGCTCGGCCCAGCGGGCGCGGAACTCGGGATCGGTGCGCAGCCGCCTCGACACCTCCAGCCGTGTGCCGAGCCAGTCGGCGGGGTGCTCGCTGCGGTTGGAGAGCAGATCGCGCATCACCTGGACGAGACCCTGTTCGGCGACGACGTCGGCCATGCGGACCGCGTCGTCCTCGGCGAGCGCCAGGAACAGGGACTCCTTGTCGCGGAAGTGATGGAAGATGGCGCCCCGGGACAGGCCGGTGGCTTCCTCGAGCCGCCGGACGGTGGCACCCTCGTAGCCATACCGCGCGAAGCACACGCGGGAGCCGTCGAGGATCTGGCGCCGGCGTGCGTCGAGGTGATCCTGGCTGACCCGTGGCATCCTGGAATCCTGTCACCGGGAACCCTGGTAAAGCAATCCGTACGTACGTACTGTGACCAGTTCGCGGGATCTTCGCCCGACAGGGGGAACCGGTCGGGTCCGACACGCGTCCGAGGATCGATCGGATCGGCTGACAGCCCGCCGGTCGCTTGGCTACGCTTTGTCCGTCACGGTGCGTGAATGCTGAGGGGAAGGTGCGGGCGTGGACATCATCGGCGACGCCGCGAGCGCGATCAAGGCCGTCTGGGGTGATCTCACCACCCCGCCGGAGCCGACCGTTTACGGCGGCGGAGGCGGGGGTGGCGGCGGCTTCGAGATGAGTCCCGACGAGCTCCAGTCCGTTATCGGGCTGTGGGAGGACGAGCTCGAAAAGGTCGCCGCCGACGGTGACAGGATCGAGGAGATCCTCTTCGATCTGATGCCGCCGGGGCAGGACGAAGTCAGCTCCAGCTACGTGGACGCCGGTATGGACTCCCTGCACTCGCTGAAGAAGCAGAACGAGTCGATGAAGGAGTACATCGTCGGGTACATCGCGAAGCTCGAGCTGGCCAAGACGAAGACGATGGCCACCGACGCGGCGAACACCATGCGGTCGACCTGAGGATGCCTAACGTGCTGAAAAGCTGTATCGCCGCTACGACACTGGTGTTCGCCTCGGCGGCGCTGGTCGCCTGCTCGGGCGAGAACCCGGGCAAACCGAGTCCCACCACCGGGTCGGACGCGTCGTCGGGCGCCTCCTCGGCACCCGCGAATCCGAACGTCCCGAAGGTGTCCGCCCCGCTCACCGTTCGCGACTCGTTCCTGACCGAGCCTTGCACCGTGGTGGCGCAGGCAGACCTCGCCGCGCTGGGATACACCGACCCGGGCCGCCCGGGTGGCGGTGCGAGCGGGTCCGAGGGGACCAACCCGTCCTGCGGCTGGTCGATGTCCAAGCAGGGCAAGGGCAACGGGGTCCAGGTCCTCATCGGATCGGGGAACCGCGAGCGCGGCACCGGCGGGCTCGCCGGGTTCTACCAGGCCAAGGAGACGGGACGGATGAGGTTCGTCGCGCCCGGACCGGAGGTCGACGGCTATCCGACGGTCTTCTATGGACTGTCCGACGAGCGGGCCGAGGGGAACTGCACGATGGCCGTCGGCGTCGCCGACGATCTGGCCATCGGCACGCTGGCCAAGAGCTATCAGGGTGAGCAGGATTCGTGTGAGACCGCGCGGAAGCTCGCGTCGGCCGTGATCAAGACGCTCAAGGGGGCATGAGGGTGGACGGCAAGCAGATCTTCGAGAACTTCACCCAGGGTGACACCCGGAATCTCCGGAGCGCGGCGGATCGCGTGGCCGAGCTTTCGGGCGCGTACGTCCAGCGGGGGATGAGCATCAAGTCCTTGCAGGAGCGGATGAAGGCCTCCTGGACCGGCTCGGCCGCCGACGCCGCGAACGCGGGCGCGGGTCCGCTCGAGCTGGCCTTCCGCGAGACGGCGGAACCCCTCTTCACGACCAGGGATTCCGTGACCATGCAGGCCGACAGTTTCGACGAGTCCAGCTATTCGGTCGTCCCGGTGCCGCCGAAGCCCGAAAAGCCCAACCCCTGGACCACCGGCCTCAAGGGCGCGATCCCGATCGCCGGGCCGTTCATGGTCAACAACGACATCAAGAACTACCAAGAGGGCGTCGCGAAGCACGAGGCGGCGAACCAGAACAACGTCCGGGTGATGGACCAGTACGACACGTCCACGCTCGACACGAGGTCCAGCCTGCCGACCGACTACGGCGTGCTGAAGAGTGACGGCGCGAACGTCAGCATCAAGGTCGACGGTGGCCCGCCGCCGATCAAGCCGCCGCCCGTCATCCCGGTGAAGCCCGGCAAGACGGGTGGCGGGGACGAGAACGACGGCACCGACCGCACCGACACCAGCGGGACGGACGACCACCGCACCGACCAGAACCAAAACCAGAATCAGAACCAGAACCGGCCGGGGACGGGCGACGACCGGCCGGTGACCCCGAGGGACCGGCCGGGCAACGACAACGGCATCACGACGCCGACGCGGAGGCCGGGTCCCGGGGACACGACGCTCCCGTCCGGCGGCGGCCGGAACAGGCCGGGCCAGACCACCGAGATCCCGGGCAGGGACCGCGGACGCGGTACCGGCGACCTGGACGACGTCATCGGCCTCACCAACGGGCTCGGCCAGAACTACGGGCCCGGCGGTGGCGGCGGCAATCCGCCCGGAAGCGGCAGCGGGCGCAACGTGCCCGGCCCCGGCAGCGCGGCGGGACGGCTCCTCGGTGGCGAGGGTGGCCCCGGCGGCCGCGCGGGCGGACCCGGTTCCGGTGGCCTGGGCGGCGGAAGGGGTTCCGGTATGGGTGGCCTCGGCGGCCTGGGCGGCGCCGACCACCTGGCCGGTGGCCGTGGTGCCGGTGGCCGCGGTGGTGCCGGTCAGATGGGCCCGATGGGGGCCGGCGGCAGGCGCGGCGAGGGCGGCGACGAGGACGACGAGCACCAGCGTCCCGACTACTTGATCGAGGCCGACCCCGACGCGATCTTCGGCACCGACCAGCGGACCAGCCCGCCGGTCATCGGCGAGTAGCGGATGACCGTCAGAACGGGCCGGGTGGACGTCCCGGTCGAAGCCTTGGCGGTGCTCGCCGAACGCGAACGCGTCGGCGACCTGCACATCACGTTGCGTCCCGAACCGCGCTGGATCTCCAGGACGGCTCGCGCGGAGGCGGACAAGCGGGTGGAAGCCGCCCTGGCGCAGGCCGGGCTGCTGGACTCGAACGGCCGTACCTCGGTCGAGTTCCTGGACTGGCTGCCGGTGCTCACGAAACCGGCCGTCGAGTACTACGGCTGGGTGAACGCCGGTGGCCAGACCTACGGCGTGCTCGCCGCCTCACTGGGCTTGCAGGCGGTGCTGGCGGTGGCGTCCGGTGACTGGGTCGGGCTCCAGGAGATCGACCGGCGTCGGCTGCCGGAGACGTTGATCGAGCAGCTGCCGCCCGTTCCCGCGGGCGGCGGCAGGCTCCGCACGATCCGCGCGTACGAACTCGAAGAGGCGGCACGGCGCGGTCCGGACACGCATTCGCTGCCGCCGGTCGTCGCGGACATCGTCAGCCTCGTGCAGCGGCCGGTCGAGGGGAGCGGTGAGCTCTACGCCGGCAAGCGCGACGAGGTCGGCAGGCATACGGCGGTCGAGGATCCGCTGCATTTCGCGGACACCGACTGGGGCCGGTACCTCAGCTACACGACGGGGCGGGGCAACGACACGGTGGTCCACATCGGACCGGCCGGACCCGCGGAACTGGCGGACGCGCTCCGCCATGTGTCCTCGACTCTGGGCGGCTGATACCCCGGTAGTACATGAAGGCCCCCTTCCTTGCGCCAGGCGCAAGGAAGGGGGCCTTCATGTACTTCACCGGAAGGAGTCCGGGACACCGTGGCGAGTAGGCAGCGGCTTGATCGGGCCGGAACGCCCTCCCGCGCGCGAAAACCACGCGACCCAGCCCGCCGTCGGGGCTATTGTGACAGCGCTGTTGTATTTCGCGCGGGTCTGGGAGGACGAGAACGTGACACGGCTCTATCCGGAAATCGAACCGTACGACCACGGGATGCTCGACGTCGGCGACGGGCACCTCGTGTACTGGGAGGTCTGCGGGAATCCCGACGGCAAACCCGCCGTCACGCTGCACGGCGGCCCCGGCACCGGCTGCAGCACCGGGCTGCGCCGCTACTTCGACCCGGACAGGTACCGCGTCGTGCTGTTCGACCAGCGGGGCTGCGGCCGGAGCACGCCGCACGCCGGCGAGCCCGAGGCCGACCTCTCCGCCAACACCACCGAACACCTGCTCGCGGACATGGAGCTGCTCCGCGAGCATCTGGGCATCCAGAAATGGCTGATCTTCGGGGGTTCCTGGGGCTCGGTGCTGGCGCTGGTCTACGCCGAGCGGTACCCGGACCGGGTGTCCGAGATGGTGCTGATGGGCCTGGCCACCGGGCGACGGCGCGAGACCGACCTGCTCACCCGCGGCCTCGGCGGGGTCTTCCCCGAGGCCTGGGCCAGGTTCCGAGACGGCGTCCCCGAGGGGGACCGTGACGGCGACCTCGCGGCGGCCTACCACAAGTTGCTCATGGATCCCGATCCCGCGGTGCACGAAAAGGCGGCCGCGGACTGGTGTGCCTGGGAGGACGCGGTCATCCCGACTTCCCCGCCGTACAAGAGCTTCGAGTCACCGAAGTTCCGGCTGGCGTTCGCACGGCTGGTCACCCATTACTGGAGCCAAGGGTCCTTTTTGGACGAAGGCGTGGTCCTGCGGGAGGCCAAGACGCTGGCCCATATCCCGGCCGTGCTCGCCGAAGGCAGTCTCGATCTGGGGAACCTCGTCGGCACCCCGTGGGAACTCGCGCACGCCTGGCCGGGCAGTGAACTGGTGATCATCGACGAGGTCGGCCACAGCACCCAGGACGAGCCGATGCGCGACGTCCTCATCGGCGCCACCGACCGCTTCGCCTCCTGACCCAGACGCGCGTGAAGGACTCCTTCCCGCGGCTCAGCCGCGGGAAGGAGTCCTTCACGCGCATGACGTCAGGGGATGACCAGAACCGGAGCGGTCTCCGTGGTGGTGGCGTCCGAACGGGTGGTTTCGGCGAGCCGCAGGCCGGTGGTGCGGGGCGCGATCCGGTCGAGGTTCCAGGAACTCAGCAGCAGCGCCACCTTCGCGCGCATCTCGGTCCGCAGCCGCAGGAACGAGTCGGCCGGGTCCGCGCCGACCTCGCCGAGCAGGAGCCACCAGGCCCACGCCGCCGCACCGGCGTTGGCGACGAAGTCCGGGATGACCGGGATCCCGCGAGCGGCCAGGCCCGCTTCGGCGTCGGGGGTGGTCGCCGCGTTGGCCGCCTCGATGACGACCTTCGCCTTGACGGCGCCCTGGTTCCCGGCGCGCAGCGCGTAGGAGATCGCCGCCGGGACGAAGATGTCGGCCTCCGTCGCGACGATCTCGTCGCGGGGGAGCAGCCGGACGTCCGACGGCAGCCGGCTCCGGTCGATCTCGCCGTACTCGTCACGCAGGTCCAGCAGTGCCGGAATGTCGAGGCCTTCGGGCCGGTACAGCGTGCCGGCCGCGTCGGCGACCGCGACGACGGTCATCCCGGCTTCGTGCAGGTACCAGGCCGCGCCGCCGCCCATGGTGCCGATGCCCTGCACGGCGACGGTGGTCTTCTCGACCGGCCACTCCCACGCGTCGGCGACGCCGAGACAGGCCTGCGCGACGCCGTAACCGCCGATGACGTCGCCGAGCAGGAGCCCGCCGGGGACCGGGGTGCTCAGCCCGGCCTGCACCCGGCGAAGGGTGTGCGCCGGATCGGCCGAACGGCGGATCGCGGCGTGGTACGACTGCTCCAGCCCGAGCTTCGCGAACACCTCGTCGATCAGGTGCTGCGGCACGCCGAGGTCCTCGGCCGTCACCCAGTGGTTGTCGATCCAGGGCCGCAGGAACGCGCAGAACCGTTCCAGGACACCGAAAGCACGGTCGTCCTTGGGATCGAAGTCGATACCGCCCTTGGCGCCGCCGACCGGCAGGCCGAAGGTCGCGGTCTTGTTCGCCATCCCCCTGGCCAGGTCCTCGACCTCGGACATCGTGCAGCCCGCACGCATCCGGGTGCCGCCGGTCGCGATACCGGAGACCAGGCTGTGCACGACGAGGTAGCCGGTCGCACCGGTGACGGGGTCGGTCCAGATGAGCCTCATCAGCGGTTCGGCGTTCCTCGCGGCCATGCGGCCACCTCCTTCGGGGTTCGGGTTCGTCCTGCGCCACTTCCGAGGGTGCGCCCCGGCGGGCGCGGGCGTCCATTTACCGAATCTGAACGATGTCGTGCAGAGAAACTGGTGTAACGCGTCATCCGGCATCCGCAACCGCGCCCGTTTACGTTGGGGACATGGAGCTTTCGTTGCACCGCCTGCGGATGCTGCGCGAGCTGAGCAGGCGCGGCACCGTCACGGCGGCCGCCGCGTCACTGCATTACACCGCGTCGGCGGTGTCGCAGCAGCTGGCTCAGTTGGAACGGGACGTGGGTGCGAAGCTGTTCGAACGATTCGGCAGACGGGTGCAGCTGACCGAACTGGGGCTTCTGCTGACCGAGCACGCCGAGGAGATCCTGGGCTCGGTCGAGCGGGCGACGCTGGCGCTGGAGGAGGCCCAGTCGACCGTCTCGGTCCGGCTGATGGCCGGGGTGTGGGCTTCGGTCGCCTCCGGGCTTCTCCCGCACGCTCTGGCCGCGCTCGCGGGCGACCATCCGGGCATCCAGGTGCGGACGCGGGAACTGGCGCCCGAGGACACCGCCGACGCCGTCCGCGACGGTGAACTGGACCTGTCGTTCGTGATCGACTACTCCGACGCGCCGATGCCGTGGGACGCCGGCCTGGAGCGCGCGGTGATCGCGGTCGAACGGCTGCACGCCGCGGTGCCGTCCGGCGCCGTCCCCAACGGCAGCGCGTCACTGCTCGAACTGGCGGAGCACCCGTGGATCCTCGCCAGCCCGAAGAGTCATTTCGGCCGGGCGGTGCGCACCGCCTGTCACCGGCACGGGTTCGAACCCAAGATCAACCACGAGGTGGAAGAGCAGTCGACGGCGATGGCGATGGTCCGGGCGGGGCTCGGGGTAACCCTCGTGTCCGATCTCGGGCTCGGTCTGCGGCCGCCGGGGATCGACGTTGTCGCGTTGACCACACCCTTGCTCCGAACGGTTTCGATCGCCTACCGGACGACGTCGTCGCGGCGGCAGGCCCTGCAGCTGGTGATCGAGGCGGTCCGTACCGCGGCGGCGGCGCTGGGCCTGGGCACGGAGCCCGCTTTGCCCTGACTCGTCCTGTCCTGAGTGGTGGTCCGGCGATCCTGCCCGGTAAGAACCGACCTGAATTTGTCGGACCCCGCGTGTAGCGTCCGAAGTCAAGGTTTCTCAGTGATCGGACAACCGACTGGACGGCGGAAAGATGACTACTGTTCATGATTTCCCCGAGAAGTCCGGGAGCGCGTCGAACGCGACGGCGAAGGTCCTTTCGGACCGCGCCGAAGGTGAGGCGTATGTGGCTTCCGTGTGCTTCAAACACGGGCCACCGAGACTTCTCGGCGTAGAGCTGGAGTACACCGTGCACTACGCCGACGAGCCCGCCCGGCCCCTCGAACCCGACGATCTCGCCGCCGCGCTCGGCCCGCACACCCCGCGGACGTTGCGCCCCGACAGCCCCGCCCTCCCGCTTCCGGCAGGTTCACCACTGAGCCTCGAGCCCGGATGTCAGGTGGAGATCTCCGCTCAACCCCAGACCACGCTGCGCCACCTGGACGCCGTCGTCTCGGCCGATCTGGCCCATCTCCAAGACCTTCTCGCCGCCCGAGGCCTGCACCTCGGCGACAGCGGGATAGACAGGTTTCGTGCCCCCGCCCGCAAACTGGGCACACCCCGCTACGCCGCCATGGAACGCCGCTTCGCCCCGATGGGCGAGGGCGGCGCGACGATGATGTGCAGCACGGCGGGCCTGCAGGTCTGTGTGGACGCCGGCGAGGAAGGCGATCTGGCCACCCGCTGGGCCGCCGTCCACGCCCTCGGTCCGCCCTTGCTCGCCACCTTCGCCAATTCCCGGGTCCACGCCGGACGCGACACCGGCCACGCGTCCGCGCGCTGGCTGGCCGTGATGGACACCGAGAAGGCCCGGACCCGCTCGGCGGAGCCGGGCCGGGATCCGGCGGGGGAGTGGGCACGCCGGATCCTCGACACCCCGCTGATGGTGCTGCCCGGCCGCGACGGTGGCTGGGACGCGCCCGATTCGCTGACTTTCGCCGACTGGATCGACGGAAGGGGCGCGGGCGCCGGACTCGGCAAGCCGACCGAGCACGACCTGGCCTACCACCTGACGACCTTCTTCACGCCGGTCCGTCCACAGGGGTACCTGGAGATCCGCTACCTGGACGCGCAGCCCGCCGCCAGGTGGCTGCATCCGGTGGCCCTGCTGACCGCCCTGCTCGCACGCCCGTCCACAGTGGACAAAGTGCTCGAACTGTGCGAACCGGTCATGGGCAGATGGGAGTGCGCGGCCCGGTTCGGCCTCGCCGACCGGGCGATCGCGGCCGTCGCGAGCGAGGTGGTGGACCTCGGTTGTGCCGAACTCGGCATGACCGGTCTGCCGCCGGAGAGCATCACCGAGATCAGCGAGGGCGTGCAGTCCCTCGTGCACGGTTCGAGGAGTCACCAGTCATGAGCGTGGAAAGCATCGAGACCAACCCGCTTCGCGCGCTGAGCCCGCAAGACCTGCGGGCCCACGCGGCCGAGGCGCTCACCAGAGCCCGCGAGCGCAGTGTCGCGCTGACCGACATCGACGACGAAGAGCTGGTCCGCCAGCATTCGAAGCTGATGTCCCCGCTGGTCTGGGATCTGGCGCATATCGGCAGCCAGGAAGAACTCTGGCTGGTCCGTGACGTCGGCGGCCGCGAGGCGCTGCGCCCGGACATCGACGACATCTACGACGCGTTCCAGCACGCCCGCGCCGATCGACCGGAGTTGCCGTTGCTGGGCCCGGAAGAGGCGCGCAAATACGTCAGCGAGGTACGGGAGAAGTCCTTCGACATCCTGGAAAACGTTCCACTGCAAGGCAGGCGGCTCACCCAGGACGCCTTCGCCTTCGGCATGATCACCCAGCACGAGCAGCAGCACGACGAGACGATGCTGGCCACCCACCAGCTCCGCAAGGGCGATCCGGTGCTGCACGCGCCCGCTCCGCCGTCCGCGCGGTCCGGGCGGCTGCCGGCCGAGGTCCTCGTCCCCGGCGGGGCCTTCACCATGGGCACCTCGGCGGAACCCTGGGCGCTGGACAACGAGCGCCCGGCGCACGAGGTCGCGGTGGAGGCGTTCTTCATCGACACCACACCGGTCACCTGCGGGGCCTACACCGAGTTCCTCGACTCCGGCGGCTATCAGGACCCGAAGTGGTGGAGCGAGCGAGGCTGGGCGTACCGGAGCGAGCACGGGATCAACGCACCACGTTTCTGGAAGCGCGAGCAGGACGGCTGGTGGCGCACGCGGTTCGGCGTCCACGAGAAGGTGCCCGCCGCGGAGCCGGTGGTCCACGTTTCCTTCCACGAGGCCGAGGCGTACGCCGCCTGGGCGGGCAAGCGCCTGCCCACGGAACCGGAATGGGAGAAGGCGGCCCGGTTCGACCCGGCGACCGGCCGTTCGCGCCGGTTCCCCTGGGGCGACGAGGAACCCACCCCCGAGCACGCCAATCTCGGGCAGCGGCACCTGCGGCCCGCGGAAGTGGGCGCGTATCCGGCGGGGGCGTCGCCGCTGGGCGTGCACCAGCTGATCGGGGACGTCTGGGAGTGGACCAGCAGCGGGTTCGAGGCGTATCCGGGATTCGCGGCGTTCCCGTACCGGGAGTACTCCGAAGTGTTCTTCGGCGGCGACTACCGGATCCTGCGCGGCGGCTCGTTCGGCACGGACGCGGCGGCCATCCGCGGCACGTTCCGCAACTGGGACCATCCCATCCGGCGGCAGATCTTCTCCGGGTTCCGCTGTGCCAGGGACGCGCGACCGGGCGAGGTGGGCTGAGCGGCATGTGCCGTCATCTCGCGTATCTCGGTGAGCCGCGTTCGCCCGCCGAAGTGCTCTTCCATGCCCCTCATTCCCTGCTCGTACAGTCCTACGCCCCGGCCGACATGCGGGGCGGCGGTTCGGTCAACGCGGACGGCTACGGCCTCGGCTGGTACGCCGAGGGCCCGGAGCCGCTGCGCCTGCGCCGGTCCGCTCCCCTGTGGACGGACGGGGACCTGCCCGCGCTGGCCGGGTCGGTGCGGTCGCCCGCCTTCATGGCGGCGGTCCGCAACGGCACGACGGGGATGCCGGTGGTCGAGGCGGCCACCGCGCCGTTCACCGGCGGCCGGTACCTCTTCAGTCACAACGGGCTGATCAGGGGCTGGCCGGATTCGATGGCCGAACTGGCCGCGAAACTCCCGGTCACCCGCCTGCTGACGCTGGAGGCGACGACCGATTCGGTGCTGCTGTGGGCTTTGCTGCGCGAGCGGCTCGAAGCGGGCGAAGACCCGCTCGCGGCCGTCACGTGGCTGACCCGCGCCGTCGAGGAAGCCGGGCCGGGATCACGGCTCAACTTCCTGCTGACGGACGGGAGCACGCTCCTCGGCACCGCCTGGACGCATTCCCTGTCCTATCGGGACACCGGTGGCGGCGTCCTCGTCGCGTCCGAACCGTGCGACGACGGTCCCGGCTGGACACCCGTTCCCGAACACCACGCCGTCCGGGTCACCGGCGACGGCGTGGAGATCGTCGCCCTGGAAGAAAACCTCGCCCTCGAAGCCGATCGGAGCCCTGAGGCACGATGACCGAAGTGGATCTCGACGTACACCACAGCGAGTCGGACATCACCGAGCAGCTGCGCGCGGACGTCCGCACCGGACTGGAGTCCGACCAGAAGTGGTTGTCGCCCAAGTGGTTCTACGACGCGCGCGGCAGCGAACTGTTCGAGAAGATCACCACGTTGCCCGAGTACTACCCGACCCGCAGCGAACGGGAGGTGCTCGCCGCGCGCGGCGGCGAGATCGCGGAAAGCTCCGGCGCGCACACGCTCGTCGAACTCGGTTCCGGGTCGAGTGAGAAGACCCGGCTCCTGCTCGACGCGCTCACGAGCCACGGCACACTGAAGGAGTTCGTGCCGCTCGACGTCTCCGAAACCGCGCTCGCCGAAGCCGCGGAAGCCATCACGGCCGACTACCCGGCCCTCGAAGTCCGCGGCGTGGTCGGGGACTTCACCCGGCACCTCGACCTGCTGCCGGGGGACCGGCCCCGGCTGGTGGTCTTCCTCGGCGGCACGATCGGCAATTTCCTGCCCGCCGATCGCGCCACCTTCCTGCGCTCGGTCCGCGAAGTGCTCGACGAAGGCGAGTGGCTCCTTCTCGGGACGGACCTGGTGAAGGACCGGGAAACGCTGGAACGCGCCTACGACGACGCGGCCGGGGTCACCGCCGAGTTCAACCGCAACATGCTCCACGTGATCAACAACGGCCTCGGCGCGAATTTCGATCCGGCCGCCTTCGACCACGTCTCGTATTGGGACGAGGAGAACGAATGGATCGAAATGCGCCTGCGTGCCCGTGAGTCGATGACCGTCGATATCCCTGGCGCCGATCTGAGGGTGAAATTCGCCGAGGGCGAGTACGTGCGCACGGAGATCTCCGCGAAGTTCCGGCAGGAGGGTATCGCCGCCGAGCTGGCCGAAGCCGGATTCGCGGTGGAGAAATGGTGGACGGACTCGGAATCGCGGTTCGGGGTGAGCCTGGCAAGATCTGTGCGTGGCTAACCCTCTCACGTTCCTCGCCCGCGCGCTCGGCACGAAACCGTGGCTGATGAAGCTCGCGGGCGGGATCATCTGGGTGGACAAGAAACTCCACCGCCTGTTCAAGGGGAAGGTGAGCCTGGTCGCGATGGCCGGGCTCCCTTCCCTGCGGCTGACCACGACCGGCCGGAAGACCGGGCTGCCCCGCGACACCAACCTGTTGTACTTCCCGCACGAGGGCGACATCGTGCTCGTCGGCTCCAACTGGGGGAGGCCGAACGATCCCGCGTGGACGTACAACCTGCGTTCGCGGCCCGACGCGGTCGTCGCGCTGGCGGGCAAGGAGATCCCGGTCAAAGCCAGGGAACTCGTCGGCGAGGAGCGCGACGCGATGTGGAGGCTCCTGCTGGACTTCTGGCCGGGCTACTCCATGGAGGAGGAGTCCGCTCGCCGTGCGTTACCGATTTTCGAGTTAAAGACCACCACTCGATAGGTTCGTACCATCCTTTCGGCCGGTGACTGGGTTACCGGCTTGTGCGAGGCTCGCTTGGTGTTACGCGCCGTGACGTCGGCGGCGCATCGCGCGACATGTTCCGGCATGTCGCCAGCCGAGGGAGGAGTCGTTTTGCCGAGATCCACAAGGAGGCCGGTGCGCGGTTTCGCACTGGTAGGGGCACTCGTGGCCGGCGCCGCGCTGACCGGGATGCCCGGAACGGCGGCCGCCGACCAGGAGACCGGGACATCGGCCGCCCAGGTCGGCGCGACGGCGCCGGTGACCTGGGGCGCCTGCACGGCGGACCAGATCCGGGGCGTTCCCGCCGATCAGGTGAAGTTCTACAGCTGCGCGCGGTATCGCGTGCCGATCGACCACGACAACGCGGCGCTCGGCACCATCGACATCGCGATGCTGAAGCGGGCGGCGAAGACGCCGGACAAGAAGATCGGCTCGCTGTTCCTCAACCCCGGCGGCCCCGGCGGCTCCGGGTTCCGGATGCCGATCGGCGCGGCGAACTACTTCCAGCCGCAGGTGCTGGACCGGTTCGACCTGATCGGGTTCGACCCGCGCGGCGTCGGGGCTAGCAACCCGCTCAAATGCTTCACCACGCAGGAGGACGCGGACGACGTCTTCGCCGCGCAGATCCCCGTACCGCTTTCGCGGCAGGAGATCTCCGGCACGCTGGCGTCCTACCGCGACTACGGCCAGTTCTGCAAGAACAACGCCGGCGCGCTGCTGAACCACATGTCCACCAAGGACGTCGTGCGTGACCTCGACAAGATGCGGGCGGCCGTCGGCGACCAGAAGCTGACCTTCGTCGGCTTCTCGTACGGGACCCTGATCGGGTCGACGTACACGTCGATGTTCCCGAAGCAGAGCCGCGCGATCGTCATCGACGGCAACGTCGACCCGGCGCTGCGCACCAGCGACGGCGTGCAGTACGACCGCGAGCGCGCTCGCGGGTTCGAGATCGCGCTGGACGCGTTCCTGCGCAAGTGCGCGCAGGTCGGGCCGAAGTGCTCGTTCAGCTCGGGTACGCCGCGGGAGAAGTTCGACGAACTCCGCACGTACCTGCGCCAGCAGCCGATCAAGCTGCCGGACGGCAGCGGCTACGACATCAACACGTTCACCGGCACGGTCTCCGGTGTGCTGTATTCGCCGTCGTCGTTCCCGGCGCTGGCCGACGACCTGCAGGCGCTGTACAACGTCATCCACCCGCCGGCGGCGCAGACGCAGACGGCGCAGGCCGTCGAGCTGAAGGTGCTGCGGTCGGGTGTGAACGGGCGGGCCGACGCGGACCCGGACAGCCCGTACACCGGTGACGACTCCTACTTCGCCGTGAACTGCTCGGACAAGAAGATCACGATCAAGCAGGAGAAGGTTCCCGAGATCGCCGCGAAGTGGGAGAAGGAATCGCCCACTTTCGGTCGCTACCAGGCGTTCGCCGACATCGCGGGCTGCCCGGTGTGGCCGGCGAAGAACCCGGACGTCTACCGCGGCCCGTGGCAGGCCAAGACCGACACCCCGGTGCTGGTCGTCGGCAACTACTACGACCCGGCGACCCAGTACCTGTTCTCGAAGCGGATGGCCGCCGAGCTGGGCAACGCCCGGCTGCTGTCGGTCGACGCCTTCGGGCACTGCATCCTGGGTGACTCGCTCGGGGTGGACAAGGTGACGGCCGACTACCTGATCGATCTGAAGGTCCCGGCCAACGGTCAGGTGTTCCAGCCGAACGTCCAGCCGTTCGAAACCGCCACTGCCTGATCAAGGCGCAAGTCCGTGAAGGCCTCCTTCCCTACTCTCAAGGTAGGGAAGGAGGCCTTCACGGACTTCTGGCCTCAGACGTCGACGCTCGCGTAGGCGTCCAGGCCGTAGTTCGTGGCGTACGCGTTCTCGACGCCGACGAGAAGGTCGACGATCTCGAAGTACTGGTCCCAGAAGGGCGTCTCGCGCAGCGCCTCGATGAGCAGCTGGTACGAGTGATGGTCCTGGGCCTCCCACACCCACACGTCGGTCACCCGCGCCGAGTAGAACTCGGTGTCGTAGAAGCGGGAACTGACTCCCTTCACCTTGCTCTCGATCGCCGGGAGTACTTCGGTCTTGAAGACCGCCACACGTTGTTCGACCGTCAGGCCGAGCCATTCGGGCGTGGTCTTCACCAGCATGAACGCGGTCACTTCGGACATGGTGATTCCTTTCAGGAGTAGGCGCCGGCTTCGATGTCCTCGACCAGGGTCGGCCCGTACGCGGTCCACTTGAGGAGTTCGCGGGTGCGCGCACTCGACGCGGACATGTCCGTCGCGAAGAACCGGCCGACGAAACCGAAGTGCTCGGCGGCCTTCTCCGGCGCGACGGACACCACCGGGACACCGAGGGTCCGTCCGACGGCTTCGGCGATTTCCTTTGTCGTGACCGCTTCTTCGGCGACGACGTGGAGCAGCGAGCCGGTGGGCGCGCCTTCGAGGCCCAGCCGGACGAGCCGGGCCGCGTCGGTGCGGTGCACCGCCGCCCACGCCGTGGTGCCGTCGCCGATGTAGCCGGAGACGCCGTGTTCACGGGCCGCCGCGACGATCGACGCGAGGAAGCCGTGATCGCCCGCGCCGTGGACCGAAGGCGCGAAGCGGGCACTGATCACCCGCATGCCCTTCTCGGCGTATTCGAGCGCGAGGTTCTCGCTGCCGCCGCGATGCGCATCGGGGCCGACGGCGGGGGAGAGGTCGCTTTCGGTGGCGGGGCGCCCCTTGCCCAGGGTCGAGAGACCCGCGGCGAGGACGAAGGCCCGGCCGGTTCCGGTCAGCGCGTCGGCGATGGTTTCGACGGCGCCCCGTTCGGCCCGGTTGGTCGCGGCGGGGTCGGCCCAGTCGTGCTTGTTCGCCAGGTGGACGACGGCCTCGGCCGCTTCGGCGCCCGCGCGGATGCCGTCGAGATCGTCCAGGTCGCCGCGGCGCACCCGGGCGCCCTTGCGCTCCAGTGCGGCGGCCGAGGTGTCCGAACGGGCGAGGCCGGTGACCTCGTGCCCGGCGTCGAGCAGCTCGTCCACGACGGCCGAGCCGATCCACCCGGTCGCCCCGGTGACGAATACGTGCATGGGAATCGCTCCTTCTACTGGTTCCCGCGGGTGCGGGAAAGACGGGACTGCAGGACGACGAGCGCCCCGAGGACGAGCACGCTCACGCCGATCACCCGCAGGGCCGTGCCCGTGCTGGTGACGAACGCGGAGATCACTTCGGGGGCGCGCCCGGGAGCCGCCGCGAGGGCCTGTGCGACGGTGTGCGGATCCTGGCCCGCGCGGACGTCCGGCGGCAGCGCGGCGGCGAACCGTCCGGTGAGGACGGTGCCGATGACCGCGACACCGAGCGCGCTGCCGAACTCGCGGGTGGTGGCCTGCAGCCCCGCGCCGACACCGGCCTGTGCCGGGGGCAGCGAACCGGCGATGGCGGCGGACAGCGTCGGAAGCGCCAGCGTGACACCGATCCCGGTCACCACGAGCCAGGCGGCGTAAGCGAGGTAGGACGTAGCGGTGTCGCTTGTGGACAGTCCGAGGAGTCCGCAGCCGACGAAGACGAACGCGAGGGCGACGGTGGCGTCGACCCCGGCTCGCCGGACGAGCCTGCCCACCTGTCGCGCGCCGAGGATGACCGGGACGGTCAGCGGGATGATCCCGAGCCCAGTCAGCAGGACACTGAAACCCTTGCCGTACTGGAGAAACGACGCGTTGACGTAGAACAGCGCGAACATCCCGAAGAAGATCGCGGTCATGCCGAGGCAGGCGCCGCGCAACGCGGGCACGCGGAACAACCGGGGATCGAGCAGCGGATGCCGGGCCTTCAGCTCCACGAACGTCCACAGGGCGAAGAGCACCACGGCGCCGCCGAATCCGGTCAGGACGACCGGGCTGCCCCAACCCGCTTCGGGTCCTTCGACGATGCCGAGCAGCAACGCGACCGACGCACCGACGAGCAGGACGGCGCCGAGCGGGCTGAGGGGACGGTCGTGGCGCGGGGACACCGGCGCGATCCGGGCGACGAGCGCGGCGAGCACCAGGGAAAGCGGGATCGCGGCCGCGAACAGCCAGCGCCACGACCCGCCGGAGAGCACCGCGCCACCGCCGGCGTTCCCCACCACGCCGCCGATCCCGGTCATCGACGCCCAGGTCGCGATGGTCACGCCCTTGCGTTCGGCGGGTACGGCGTGCAGCAGGACGGCGAGTGTGTTGGGCAGTACGGCGGCGGCTCCGATGCCGGTGATGGCGCGGCCCGCCAGGAGGATGGGCAGGTTCGGCGCGACCGCCGAGAGCAGGGCGCCGAGCGCGAACAGCGCCAGACCGGCGAGCAGTACGCCCTTGCGGCCGAAGCGGTCGCCCGCGGCGCCGCCGGGGATCACGAGGCAGGCGAAGAAGACGACGTAGGTGTCGACGATCCAGATCAGGGCGGACGCGGACGGGCGCAGGTCGCTCGCGGCCAGCATCGGCACCGCGAGGTTGATCGCGGCGACCATCCCGACGACGAGCACGACACACGCGCACAGGACGGTGAGCAGACCGCGCCGGGCGGCCGGGTGACCCGAGGTGGCGCCCGGGTCCTCACGATTTTGAAGGCGGAGTGGCATGTCCACCACGCTAGGGACCAGCGCGGCCTTCGTGCGACGCAACTTTGGAAAGGACTATTTGCGTACGATGCAACTATGGCCGACCAGCTGGACCTCAACCTCCTGCGGGTGTTCGACGCGCTGCTCCGGGACGGCAGCGTCACCGGTGCCTCCGAGCGCCTGCACCTGTCCATCCCCGCGACGAGCCGGGCATTGAGCCGCCTGCGCCGGGCGATGGGGGATCCGATCCTGGTGCGCGCCGGGCGCGGGATGGTGCCGACCCCGTTCGCGCTCCGGACCGCGCCGCGGGTGCGATCGCTGCTCGACGAGGCGTCGGCGTTGATCAGCGCGGACCGGGAACCGGCGATCAGGGAGCTGGAACGCACCTTCACCATCCGCATCAACGACGGTGTCGCCGCGACCTTCGCGACGGCGGCCGTCGAAGCGACCGCGGCCGTCGCGCCGGGCGTGGTCCTGCGGTTCGTCGCCGAAGGCAGCGAAAGCGCCGAGGCGCTCCGGGACGGCTCGGTCGATCTGGACATCGGCGCGGGCGAACTCGCGGCACCGGACATCCACTCGACGCTGCTGTACCGCGAACGGGTGGTGGCGATCGTCCGGGCCGACAGCCCGCTCGGCCGGGCCCGCCGTCCGACGCTGGCGCAGCTCTGCCGCCATCCCCACGTTTCGTCGTCCCGGCGCGGTCGTACGCGGGGCCCGCTCGACGACGTCCTGGAGGCCGAAGGACTGCGGCGGCGCGTCGCGGCCGTCGTCCCCACTTCCGCGGTCTCGGCGTTCCTGGTCGCGTCGAGCGACTACATCGGCCTCGTGCCCCAGCGGCTGGCCGAGCAGTACGGCCGCTCGCTCGGGATCCGCTGGTTCCCCGTCCCGGCGGAACTGCCGGAGGTCGAGGTCCGGCAGCTCTGGCACGCCCGGCTCGACGCCGACCCCGCCCAGCGCTGGCTGCGGGAGACGATCCGTGCGGCGTTCCGCTCGCCCAATTAGCGGCAATTTCCGGAGCCGGAAATGACCTGGGAGGAGCGATCGCCGCTTGCTAAGGTGATCTTGATCCGCGGTTCTCGCCGCGGCCTTGGGGGAAGGAAACCTTTGCGTACCAAGAGAACTCTGTCCATTGCCGGGGCATCCGCCGTCGCGTTGGCCGTACTCGCCCCGGCCTCGGCCTCGGCCGCCCCGGTACTCACCGAGCTTCCCGCGCTGCCCGGTTCCTCGGTCGCCGGTGCCGCCGGGATCAACGACAGCGGGGTAGCGGTCGGCTGGTCCAACACGGGCGGCACGTCGCACGCCGTGCGCTGGGGCGCCGACGGAACGGTCACCGATCTCGGCACCGCGGACGGTGACACCGGGAGCGGGGCCACCGCGATCAACGCCGCGGGAACAGTGGTCGGGCGGTCGTCGAACAGCAAGGGCCAGCGTGCGGTCCGCTGGGCCGCGGACGGCCGGATCACGGTCCTGGAGTCCTTGCCGGATACGACGTACTGCCAGGCGGACGCGATCAACGCGACCGGCCAGATCACCGGCTACTGCTCGGCGTCCTACTCGAGCTACTACGGAAAGCCGGTCCGCTGGGGGACCGACGGCAAGGTCGCCGAACTCGCCACCCTCCCCGGCGGGACCTCCGGCGGCGGGGCGGCGATCGCCGACGACGGCACCATCGCGGGCTGGTCGACCGCGCAGGACCACCAGACGCACGCGACCCGCTGGGCCCCGGACGGGACGGTCCTCGGGTTGCAGTACCTGCCGTCCGGTTACCACGCGAAGGCGTTCGGCATCGGCGCCGACGGGACGATCGTCGGCACGGTGCAGCGTTCGATCGGCGGCAGCTACGGCGTGTTCGCCACCCGCTGGAAGCCGGACGGTGCGGTGACCGACCTCGGTGGTTTCCCGGTCACCGACAAGCCGGACAGCGAAGCGCGGGCCGCCGGTCCCGGCAACACCGCGGTCGGTATGTCGAAGGACACAGAAGGGCGCTACACCGCCGTGCGCTGGAACTCCGACGGAAGCCTCACCGACCTCGGAAGGGCGGCTGGAGCAGGCCCGGGAACCATCACCTTCGCGACTTCGATCAACGTTCACGGCGTGATCGTCGGCCGGTCCGGCGCGGTCGCCGTGCGTTGGAAGCCCTGACCGACGTGGTATCTTCCGAAGGTTGATCAACACCGTTCGAGTAAGAAAGCGAGGTGAGCGGCACATGCCGGAAGACAGTTCTGGATCGACCGGAAGCGGTCGCCGTTCACCCGCGTGCGCGGTGCGCTGACCTTCTCCGGTCTCCTTTCCCTGTCTGGCTTTGTGTACGCACGCCAGAAAAGAGCCGGAATCATGAACACCTTCGAAATGCTGCTCAGGGTCGGCACCGGCGTCGGCCTCGGCGCCGTCATCGGCATCGAGCGCCAGTACCGCGCCCGGATGGCCGGTCTCCGCACCAACGCCCTCGTCGCCGTCGGCGCCACCCTCTTCGTCCTGTTGTCCGCCCACGGTTTCGGCGGGCTCAACAGCAGCGGTGACGCCGACCCGACGCGGGTGGCCGCCCAGATCGTCTCCGGTATCGGGTTCCTCGGCGCCGGGGTGATCCTGCGGGACGGGCTGAACGTGCGCGGGCTCAACACCGCCGCCACGCTGTGGTGCTCCGCGGCCGTCGGATCCCTTGCGGGCGCGGGACTTTACGTCGTCGCGCTGGCGGGGACCGTGGTGATCGTCGGGGTCAACGTGCTCCTGCGCCCGCTGGGCCGCGTCGTCGACCGCCGCCCCGAGCACCGGGAAGACTGCTCCGAGGTCGTGAGTGGTAATGACGGTTAGAGAGGGGTGAGGCAAAGATGTTGTGCCCCGGCGAGCGTCCGGACTGGCTGGCGGAAGCCGGGCCGTGGTCGTGAGTGGTAAAGAGCGTTAGAACGCTCTTTACCACTCACGACCCCGTTCAGGAACGTGCATATAGGCATCAACCGGACGCCGAGTCGCCGAAAACTCCCCTTTGTGGATAGGCCCCGGTCTCGTGAGGGAGGCCTCACGTAGGTCGCCAAGTAGTGAAGGCCTCTTTCGCTACCTTGAGGGTAGGCAAGGGGACCTTCACGGCATTGAGTCGATCACGCCACGTTTGCCTTACCTCTCAAATAGAACCGTCATCACCACTCACGAGCGGGCCAGGAAATCCAGCACTGTCCCGGAGAACCAGTCGGGTTTCTCCAGATTGATCATGTGCGCGACCCCGGGGACGACCAGTTTCCGGGCGTCGCGTGCTTCGCCTTCGATCTGGCAGGCGATGGCCAGGATGTCCGGGGAATCCAGATCTCCCACCAAGGTCAGGGTGCGTGGGGTCAGCTCGCCGATGCGTTCGACGGCCCGGAGTTCGTCCATCAGCGTGAAGCCGGAAAGTCCGTGCCGCACGACCGTCTGCGTGTACATCTCCTGGCACAGCCGCCGGACTCGCTGATCGACCTCGGCGGGTGCGCGCCGCTGCCCGTCCACCCACATGCGCAGGATGCATTCGATGGCACCGGGGAGATCGCCCCTGGCGCCCGCCTCTTCGAGCTTCTTGTTCTGCTCCAGGACGAAGGGGTCCTTCGTCACCATCGCACTGAGCCCGGTAGCGGCCAGGACGAGGTTCTCGACCAGATCCGGGTAGGTCAGCGCGAAGTCGACCGCGATCCGGCCGCCACCGGACAAGCCGACCAGAGAAGCGCGGGGGAGTCCCAACGCGGTCATCAGCGCGCGGAGATCCTCGTAGTGCTTGAACCGCTCCGTCGGTGTGGACGACTCGCCGTGCCCGCGCGCGTCGTACCGGATGGCGGTGTGGTGTGGTGCGAGCGCCGTCATTTCGGCGTCCCACATCCGGGAGTCGAGGATCCCGCCGTGCAGCAGGATCACCGGATCGCCGTCGCCCCGGGCCTCGTACGCCAATTCGCCGTTCTCGACCTGAACTCTCCCCGTGGTCATGCCCGCACGGTACCGAAGAACGACGAAGGCCCCTTTCCCCGAAGTGCGGGGAAAGGGGCCTTCGCGTGGGCCGCTTTACGCCTGGGTCATCTTCCGCAGGACGTACTGCAGGATGCCGCCGTTGCGGTAGTAGTCCGCCTCACCCGGGGTGTCGATGCGGACGTCCGCGTCGAACTCCACCTTGGTGCCGTCGGTCTTCGTCGCGGTGACGTGGACCGTACGCGGGGTCTCGCCCTCGTTCAGCTTGGTGATACCCGAGATGTCGAACGTCTCGGTGCCGTCGAGGCCGAGCGACGCGGCCGACTCGCCCGCCGGGAACTGCAGCGGGATGACGCCCATGCCGATCAGGTTCGACCGGTGGATCCGCTCGAACGACTCGGTGATCACCGCGCGCACGCCCAGCAGCGACGTGCCCTTGGCCGCCCAGTCACGCGACGAACCGGAGCCGTACTCCTTGCCGCCCAGGACGACCAGCGGGATGTCCTGCGCCGCGTAGTTCTGCGCCGCGTCGTAGATGAACGCCTGCGGGGCGCCGTCCTGGGTGAAGTCGCGGGTGTAGCCGCCCTGCACGTCGTCCAGCAGCTGGTTGCGCAGCCGGATGTTCGCGAAGGTGCCGCGGATCATGACCTCGTGGTTACCGCGACGCGAGCCGTAGGAGTTGAAGTCCTTCTTCTCCACGCCGTGCTCGGTCAGATACTGCGCGGCCGGGGTGCCCGGCTTGATCGCGCCGGCGGGGGAGATGTGGTCCGTGGTGACCGAGTCGCCCAGCTTCGCCAGCACGCGCGCGCCGGAGATGTCGGTGACCGGGGACGGCTCCGCCTTCATGCCCTCGAAGTACGGGGGCTTCCGGACGTAGGTGGACTCCGCGTCCCAGTCGAAGGTCTTGCCCTCGGGGGTGGGCAGGGACTTCCACCGCTCGCCACCGTCGAAGACGTCGGCGTAGTCCTTGGTGAACATCTCCTGCGTGATCGCGTAGTCGATGGTCTCCTGGATCTCCTTGGCGGAGGGCCAGATGTCCTTCAGGAAGACGTCGTTGCCGTCGGTGTCCTGGCCGAGCGGCTGGTTCTCGAAGTCGAAGTCCATCGTGCCGGCGAGCGCGTAGGCGATGACCAGCGGCGGCGACGCGAGGTAGTTCATCTTCACGTCGGGGTTGATACGGCCTTCGAAGTTCCGGTTGCCCGAGAGCACCGAAACCGCGGTGAGGTCGTTCTCCTGGATCGCCGCGGAGATCTCGTCCGAGAGCGGGCCCGAGTTGCCGATGCAGGTGGTGCAGCCGTAGCCGACCAGGTGGTAGCCCAGCTTCTCCAGGTACGGCCACAGGTTGGCCTTGGTGTAGTAGTCGGTGACGACCTGCGAACCCGGCGCCATCGAGGTCTTGACCCACGGCTTGACCGCGAGGCCCTTGTCGACCGCGTTGCGCGCGAGCAGCGCCGCGCCGAGCATGACCGACGGGTTGGAGGTGTTGGTGCACGAGGTGATCGAGGCGATCACCACGGCGCCGTGGTCGAGGATGAACTCGCCGCGGTCGGAGGTGCTGACCTTGACCGGGTTGGTCGGGCGGCCGCTGTGGCCGTTCGCCGCCGACTGGATCTCGACAGCGCCCTCGTCCTTGAACGAGAGGGCGGCCGGGTCGCTGGCCGGGAAGGACTCCTCGACGGCCTCGTCGACGTTGGTGTGCGGAGCCTGCTCGCCGCCGACGTAGTCGTGGATCGACTTGCGGAAGGAGTTCTTCGCGTCGGTGAGCTCGATGCGGTCCTGCGGGCGCTTCGGGCCGGCGATCGACGGGACGACCGTCGAGAGGTCCAGCTCGATGTACTCCGAGTACTCCGGCTCGTGCGACGGGTCGTGCCAGAGGCCCTGCTCCTTGGCGTAGGCCTCGACGAGCGCGACCTGCTCCTCGGACCGGCCGGTGAGCTTGAGGTACCGGACGGTCTCCTCGTCGATCGGGAAGATCGCCGCGGTGGAGCCGAACTCCGGGCTCATGTTGCCGATGGTGGCGCGGTTGGCCAGCGGCACCGCGCCGACGCTCTCGCCGTAGAACTCGACGAACTTGCTGACCACACCGTGCTTGCGCAGCATCTCGGTGATGGTGAGCACGACGTCGGTGGCGGTCACGCCGGTGGGGATCTCGCCGGTGAGCTTGAAGCCCACGACGCGCGGGATGAGCATGGAGACCGGCTGGCCCAGCATGGCCGCCTCGGCCTCGATGCCGCCGACGCCCCAGCCCAGCACGCCGAGGCCGTTGACCATCGTGGTGTGCGAGTCGGTGCCGACACAGGAGTCGGGGTACGCCTGGCCGTTGCGGGCCATGACCGTGCGCGCGAGGTGCTCGATGTTGACCTGGTGCACGATGCCGGTGCCCGGCGGGACGACCTTGAACTCGTCGAAGGCGCCCTGGCCCCAGCGCAGGAACTGGTAGCGCTCGCGGTTGCGCTCGTACTCGATCTCGACGTTGCGCTCGAAGGCGTCGGCGCGGCCGAAGACGTCGATGATGACCGAGTGGTCGATGACCAGCTCGGCGGGAGCCAGCGGGTTCACCTTGTCCGGGTCGCCGCCGAGGTCGGTGACGGCCTCGCGCATGGTGGCGAGGTCGACGACGCAGGGCACGCCGGTGAAGTCCTGCATGATCACGCGCGCGGGGGTGAACTGGATCTCGATCGACGGGTCCGCCTTGGCGTCCCAGTTGCCGAGCGCGCGGATGTGGTCGGCGGTGATGTTCGCGCCGTCCTCGGTCCGCAGCAGGTTCTCGAGCAGGATCTTCAGGCTATAGGGAAGGCGCTCGGAGCCCTCGACCTTGTTCAGGCGGAACACCTCGTAGGAGGCGTCGCCCACCTTCAGCGTGTCTTTGGCGCCGAAGCTGTCCTTGCTGGCAGGTGCAGTCACTTCTAACTCCAGTGGCATGGACTCAGGCTCGTGAGCGTTCGTCCCGGGTCAGTTCGGTGTGTTCTCAGTGTGTTTCCAGGCCGTTCGGGTCGACCCGGAGCGAGTCTTGCGCACCCCCACCGTAAGTCCGGACGCGGGATGGCACACCTCGTTCGTCCCTTCAAACAGTACGCCCGTCCTGTTTGGCTTGGCAAGCCGCCACGCCGGTCATCCACGTCTCATCGGCCGCGTCCGTTCGAGTGACGAAACGTTCGTCTGTTCGTCCCCCGTTGAGGGGAAATGGTGCCTACGGTGTGTAAGTTCCTGGTGGTGCTTCTGGTAATGCTGATGCAGCAGTGGCACAGTGAGCCGGAAGTTCAAGATCAGGAGGTGGGCGGATCGTGCGTGGTGAAACCGGGTCCGGGGCCGTGGCCCGCCGTGGCGTGACCATCGCCGCGCTCGGCGTCGTCCTGTTGCTCGGGGTGACCGGCACGGGTGTCGCGGTCCCGCCGCCCCCGCCGAACCCCAGCGACTCCGAGATCAACTCGAGCAAGGCCGAGGCCAACGCCAAGGCGGGCGATGTCGGCAGGCTCACCAACCAGCTTGCCCAGGCCGAGTCGAAGCTCGCTCAGCTCAACGACGAAGTCGAGCTGAAGATGGAAGAGGCCAACAAGGCGCGGGTCGACGCGGAGAGCGCGCAGGACGCCGCCGCGCAGGCCGACCGGGAAGCGCGGTCCGCGCGCACCGAGGCCGACGCCGCGCAGGCCGCCATCGACAAGGCCCGCGCGGACCTCGACAAGTTCGCCGCCGCCAGCTTCCAGCAGGGCAGCACCATCGGTTCGGTGTCGGCCTACCTCACCGCCGACAGCCCCAAAGAACTGCTCGGCCGCGCGCAGCTGCTCGACGCTGTCGGCGGCAGCAGGCTCAACGCGCTCGACACGATGAAGCGCGCGCAGACGGAGAAGTCCAACAAGGACGCGACGGCGCGCAAGAAGCTGGAGATCGCGCAGGAGCGCAAGCGCGAGGCCGAGGCGGCGAAGCACGAGGCCGACAACGCCCAAAGCGCCGCCCAGCACGCGCAGGACACCCAGGCCACGCAGAACGAGCTGCTGGAAGCCGACAAGGCGAACGTCGAGAAGCAGCTCTTCGAGGCACAGCAGAAGGTCAGCGGCCTGCAGGGCCAGCGTCAGCGCTACGAAGACTGGAAGGCGCAGAAGGCCCGCGAGGACGAGGAACGCGCCCGTCAGGCCGCGCTCGCCGCGTCGAGGCCGAGCCAGGGCGGCGGCGGCCGTCCGTCGGGCAGGCCCGTCCAGTCGGCTCCCGCCGGGGCGAGTGTCGAGGCCGTCGTGCAGCGGGCGCTGTCGCAGCTGGGACTTCCGTACGCGTGGGGTGGCGGCAACACCTCCGGCCCCACCCGCGGTATCCGCGACGGTGGCACGGCGGATCGCTACGGCGACTACATGAAGATCGGCTTCGACTGTTCCGGGCTGATGATCTACGCCTTCGCGGGGGTGCGGGCGCTTCCGCACTACAGCGGCTACCAGTACAACGCCGGGCGGAAGGTGCCGCTTTCCCAGATGCGCCGCGGTGACATGCTCTTCTGGGGCGGCAGCGCGCGGGGCATCCACCACGTCGCGATGTACCTCGGGAACGGGCAGATGGTCGAGGCGCCGCAGTCAGGCTTGCGGGTGCGGATCGCGCCGGTGCGCTACGGCGGCATCATGCCGTACGCGACCCGCTTGATCGGCTAGGCGTGGCGTACGCGGGGATCGTGCTGGCGGGCGGTGCCGCGCGCCGTCTGTCCGGTGTGGACAAACCCGCGTTGCCCGTCGGCGGGAAACCGTTGATGACACGGGCTTTGGCGGCACTCGCCGACGCGGATCCGGTGATCGTCGTCGGCCCGGAACGGCCGGGTTTCGGCGGCGTGCGGTGGACGCGGGAGGCTTCGCCGGGCGCGGGCCCGGTCGCCGCGCTGGCGGCGGGGCTAGCCATGGTGCCCACGGAGATCGTCGTCGTGCTGGCCGGTGACCTCGCCGGGGTGCGCAAGTCCACTGTGGACAGGCTGACGGCGGCGCTGGGCACGGCGCCGGGGGCGGTCCTGGTCGATTCCTCGGGCGAGCGGCAGTGGCTGCTCGGCGCCTGGCGGGCCGAGGCACTGCGGTCGGCGCTGCCTGAGCGGGTCGAGAACGCGTCGCTGCGGCGGACGCTCGGCGGGCTGGAGATCGTCGAAGTGCCGGAGGAGCCGGGGGAGAGCGACGATATCGACACCCCGGAGGATCTGGACCGGTTTTCCTAGGTCGCCTGGTCGCCGGTCGGGTGAGTCGTGAGTGGTGTGGGGAAGATCGCGGCCGTTGGACGGCCGGAATCTTCCCCGCTCGGTCGTTGATCCACCGGTCGTGACCGGCACGGGCTTCCGGCACGGACTTCCGACGCGGGAGACCAGAGCGGCAGGGAACCTCTCGGTGCGGTTCGGCATCATAGGCCGGTGAACGAGCCGCCCACGGAACCGAACCACGCGAGCGTTCTCCTCGACAGCGACGCCTTCTTCGACGATTTCGACACCTGGTCCACCCGGCTGATCCTGGAAGAACTGGTCGACGAGGCCCTGGTCACGGACGAGATCTCGGACGCGCTGAAACTGGAGGAACTGCGTGCCGAGGAGGCACGGGAAGCGGTCCTCGCCAGCGCTTCGGCGTTCGTGAGGGTCAAGTTGGAGAGGGAACGGGCAAGACACGTCTTCCGGCGACGCTCGTCCCCGGCGCTGGTCTTTCACGAAGCGCGGGTACTGACGGTCGCCGGAATCATGGTGACGGGCTACCTCAGTCTCCTGCAACTCGCCTGGCAGGCGATGCCGCTGTTCTTGAAGGCGTTCGGCATACTCGGTTTTCTCTGCGTCGCCGTGCTGGCGGCAGGGGTGATCGCCCGCCGGCTTCCCTTGTTGTTCGTCAGGGACAAGGACCAGCGCGCGGAAGTGATTCCGCATCCGGACATGATCGCGCTCGGCGACCGCCGGGACCACGTGCTCCGCGAGGTCGTCATGCCGGAACTCCGTGCCTACATCCGGGACAACCGGCTCACCTACGACCGGACGACTCTGAGTTTTGCCGGGCCGGGCTCGTTCGACAAGGTCTTCGGACCCGACCTCGTGCGCACGGAGGCGGTCAAGAGGCTGCGGCGGATCATCGATCGCGCCGACTCGGTGGCCGTCGCGCTGGCGGGGTCCCGGGGCGCGGGGAAGACCACGTCGATCCGATCGCTCGAACGAGGGCTGCTCAGCCAGGCGGGCCATGCCCCGCCGCTGGTGGTGGTCGCTTCGGCGCCCGCAGCCTACGAAGCCCGTGACTTCGTGCTGCACCTGCACGCGTTGCTGTGCAAGGCCGTGCTCGCGGCGATCCCGCCAGAGCTCGTCAGGCCGGCGGATCGTGCTCACCGGTGGACGGCGTGGTGGGGGCTGGTACGACGGTCGGGCTCGTTCCTCCTGAAGGTCGGCGTCGCCCTGGTGGCTGTTTGGCTGCTGTGGGGTGGAAGTCCTCAGCGAGCCTTTTCCGAGCTCGCGGCTTTCGGTACCGACGTTCTGGACGGCGGCTTCACGCCGCGGCGGATGTGGGCCGCACTTCCGGTCCGGCGCTTGCTGGCCGCCGGTGTCTTGGCCCTTGTCCTGGTGGGGGCGGCCTTCGGCCTGCTCAGGGTTCTCCTGAAGCAGCTCCTGTACGCCATCGCGCGGTGGGGAGAAGCGGATCTCAACCAGCTGCAGCGCATCACCAGGCAGCAACTCGACCGGATCCGGTTCCTGCAGACCTACACGACCGGATGGTCCGGGAAGCTCAGCATGCCGCTGAAGGGTGAGGCGGGCCGGACCTGGTCGACCCAGCGTGCCGAGCAGCAGCTCACGCATCCCGAGGTCGTCGACAAGTTCCGGGAGTTCGCCGAACTGGCTGCCGAACGGCTCGCCGCGGAGAAGGTCGCCGGGCGCGTCGTGATCGCGATCGACGAACTGGACAAGATCGGGGAGCCCGAGAAGGCGCATCAGTTCATCAACGATGTGAAGGGTGTCTTCGACGTCCCCGGCTGCCTGTTCTTCGTGTCCGTTTCGGACGACGCGGTGCTGGGCTTCGAGCAGCGCGGGCTCGGCGTGCGGGACGCCTTCGACAGCGCGTTCTCGGAGATGGTGCGGCTCGAACCGTTCACTTTGGACGAAAGCAGGTTGTGGGTCGCCCTGCGGTTGAGGGGGATCTCCGAGCAGTTCTGCTACCTGACGCACTGCCTGTCGGGCGGGCTGCCCCGGGAACTCAAACGGTACGTCGTGGAGATGGTCGACCTGGCGAACGAGGTTTACCAGCCGTCGTTGGAGACCGTCGCGCGCAGCCTTGTCGCCGGGGAGATGGCGGGTAAGACCCGGGCCTTCACTTCGACGGCGGCCGGTCTGGAAAATTCGCCCGAACTGATCGCGCTGACCACGGACCTGCTCGCCATCCCGGGTACGAATGCACCGGTCGACCTGGTCGAACTCGCCGTGCGCCTGGTCGAAACCGATGCCGACACCATCGTGCCGATCAGCGACCTGCGGTGGCACAGCGGCTGTTTCGTACTGTTCTGTGCGACGGTACTGGAGATCTTCGACGACACCCTGACGGGTGACCGGCTGGAGCCCGGGCTGCACCGGCTCGCCGTCGTCCGGCGGCGGATGGCGATGCATCCGCGGCAGGCGTGGGACGACCTGGCGGAGTTCCGGAAGGACCGGGGGCTGACGTGAGCGGAAGCCCTTCACAGCGGTCATACCGGTGGTCCGGTTGGCTACCTTCACGAACGGCTGTGCCACCGACCACTACGGTCACATCCGGACGCAAGAACGCAAGCGGGGAACACAGGAGGCACGAGTGACCGAGCCCGGCTACGCCGACGGCGCGCAGCAGCAGCCCGGAACGCCGGCGCGGGACGCCCAGTTGCTGGAGCGGACCGTGTTCGAGGTCAAGCGGATCATCGTCGGCCAGGACAGGCTGGTCGAGCGGATGCTGGTCGGCCTGCTGGCCAGGGGGCACCTCCTGCTCGAAGGCGTCCCCGGCGTCGCCAAGACCCTCGCCGTCGAGACCTTCGCGCGTGTGGTCGGCGGCTCGTTCTCGCGGGTGCAGTTCACCCCGGACCTGGTCCCCGCCGACATCCTCGGCACCCGGATCTACCGCCAGGGCGCCGAGCGGTTCGACGTCGAACTCGGCCCGGTGGTGGCGAACTTCGTGCTCGCCGACGAGATCAACCGCGCGCCCGCGAAGGTGCAGTCGGCGATGCTCGAGGTGATGGCCGAACGGCATGTGTCGATCGGCGGCCAGACCTTCCCGATGCCCGACCCGTTCCTCGTGCTCGCCACGCAGAACCCGATCGAGAACGAGGGCGTCTACCCGCTGCCCGAGGCGCAGCGCGACAGGTTCCTGTTCAAGATCGTCGTCGAGTACCCGACCGCCGAGGAAGAGCGGGAGATCATCTACCGGATGGGCGTCACCCCGCCCACCCCGCAAGAGGTGCTGAGCCCCGCCGAGCTGGTCCGGCTGCAGAACGTCGCTTCGCAGGTGTTCGTGCACCACGCGCTGGTCGACTACGTCGTCCGCCTCGTGCTCACCACCCGTACCCCGAACGACCACGGTCTCGCCGACGTCGCGGGCTGGGTGTCCTACGGCGCCTCGCCGCGGGCGAGCCTCGGCATCATCGCCGCGGCCCGTGCGCTGGCACTGGTCCGCGGCCGGGACTACGTGCTGCCGCAGGACGTCGTCGACGTCGTCCCCGACGTGCTGCGTCACCGGCTCGTGCTGTCCTACGACGCGCTGGCCGACGGCGTCCCCATCGACCACATCATCACGCGGGTGCTGCAGACCGTGCCGCTGCCGCAGGTTTCGGCCCGTCCGCAGGGCGGGGCCGGACAAGGCGGCCCGGTCCCGGCCGGCGCGCCCGTCAGGTAAGGAATCCGAGTGAAGAACGAGAAGGGCGAACGTCCTTCCTGGGCTCCGCCGGTCCTCCGCGGGGAGCGGATGGAGGCGGGCCTGCGCACGCTCGAACTCGACGTGCGCCGCCGTCTCGACGGTCTGCTGCAGGGCAACCATCTCGGCCTGGTGCCGGGACCCGGTTCCGAACCGGGGGAGGCCCGGCCGTACCAGCCCGGTGACGACGTCCGCCGGATGGACTGGGCGGTCACCGCGCGGACGACGAGCCCGCACATCCGGGAGACCGTCGCCGACCGCGAACTGGAGACGTGGCTGGTGGCGGACGTGTCCGCGAGCCTCGACTTCGGCACCGCGCTGTGCGAGAAGCGCGACCTCGTCGTCTGCGCGACGGCCGCGGTCGCCCACCTGACCGGCGGGGGCGGCAACCGGATCGGCGCGCTCGTCTCGAACGGGGCGGGCAGCATCACGCGTATCCCGGCCCGCGGCGGGCTTCCGCACGCGCGCGGACTGGTCCGCAAGATCGCCGAGACCCCGCGTGCCGAGGAAGGCGTCCGCGGCGATCTCGCGGCGGCGCTGGAGAAACTGCGCCGTCCGCCGCGTCGTCGCGGGCTCGCGGTCGTGATCTCCGATTTCCTCGGCGACACGGAATGGCAGCGCCCGCTGCGCGCGCTCGGCGGGCACCACGACCTCATCGCCATCGAAGTCCTCGACCCGCGCGACATCGACCTGCCCGACGTGGGCACCGTCGTGCTGGCCGACCCGGAGACAGGGAAACAGCGCGAAGTGCACGCTTCGGCCTTGCTGCGCAAGGAATTCGGCGCCGCGGCGCACGCTCACCGGCAGGAGGTCGCGGCCGCGCTGCGGCGGGCCGGTGCCGCGCATCTGGTGCTGCGCACCGATTCGGACTGGATCGCGGACATGGTCCGGTTCGTGGTGGCCCGCAAGCGCCGCTGGTCCGGTGGTGTCGCGTGAGCCTGACCGGATTCGCCTCGCCGTGGTGGTTCCTGCTGCTGCTCGCGGTCGTCGCCGTGGCCGTCGGCTACGTGCTCTCCCAGCGCGCCCGGCGCAAGCGCACCATGCGGTTCGCCAACCTGGAACTGCTGGACAAGATCGCGCCGAAGAGCCAGGGCTGGGTGCGGCACGTTCCCGCCATCCTGATCGTGCTTTCGCTGCTGGTGCTCACGGTCGCGCTCGCCGGGCCGACCGCCGAGCAGAAGGTGCCCCGCAACCGGGCGACCGTGATGCTGGTGATCGACACCTCGCTGTCGATGGAGGCGACCGACGTAGCCCCGACCCGGCTGAAGGCGGCCCAGGAGTCGGCGCGCTCGTTCGCGCAGAACATGACGCCGGGGGTGAACCTCGGGCTGATCTCGTTCGCGGGGACGGCGACCGTGCTGGTCGCGCCGACCACCGATCGCGGTGGCGTGGTGAAGGCGATCGACAACCTGAAACTCGCGCAGTCGACGGCGACCGGTGAAGGGATCTTCGCCGCACTGCAGTCGATCGAGAGCTTCTCGGCGATCGTCGGCGGCGCGGAAGGCCCGCCGCCCGCCCGGATCGTCCTGATGAGCGACGGCAAGCAGACGGTGCCCGACGACCTGTACGCACCGCGAGGCGGCTACACCGCCGCCCAGGCCGCGAAGCAGGCCCAGGTGCCGATCTCGTCGATCTCGTTCGGGACCACGCACGGTTCGGTCGACATCGACGGCAAACCGCAGGACGTGAAGGTCGACGACGAGTCGCTTGAGGAGATCGCGCGGCTTTCGGGCGGCGACTTCTACAAGGCGGCCAGCGCGGACGAGCTGAAGCGCGTGTACAACGACCTCGGCGAGCAGATCGGTTACGAGCTGAAGGACGCCGACGCGAGCCGTCCTTGGGTCATCATCGGGACTTTGGTCTTGATGATCGGCGCCGCCGCTTCGCTCTTCCTGGGGCAGCGACTGCCCTAGTTTCACCTACCGCGCGTGCTATGAAAGGTCCTTTCCTTGCAAAATTTGCAAGGAAAGGACCTTTCATAGCATTGGGGCCAGGGGTGTCACGGGGTCGCGAAGCCGTTCTGCCGCCAAGCCTCGTAGACGCTGATCGCCGCAGTGTTGGACAGGTTCAGTGACCGGCTCGACGGCAGCATCGGCAGCCGCACCCGATCGGTCACCTCGGGGGCCGACTGGACCTCGGCAGGCAGCCCGGCCGACTCCGGCCCGAACATCAGCACGTCGCCGGGCTCATACGCGACATCGGTGTGCAGCCGCGTCGCCGACGCGCTGAACGCGTAGACCCGTGCGGGAAGCAGAGCGGCCCACGCCGCGTCGAGGTCGGCGTGGACGTGGACGCGCGCGAGGTCGTGGTAGTCGAGTCCGGCGCGCCGCAGCTGCTTGTCCTCCAGCGTGAAGCCGAGCGGTTCCACCAGGTGGAGTTCGCAGCCGGTGTTCGCGGTCAAGCGGATCGCGTTACCCGTGTTGGGCGGGATTTCGGGGCGGTAGAACAGGATGCGGAACACGAGGGTTGATCGTCTTTCGTTCACGGGCGCTTCGCCTGGGGGCGGCCGGGAGGCCATATACGCGGACGAGCATGAGGCCGCCCGTGACCATCCCACCACAGGAGGGCTTCATGCCTTCACTCCCTCATCCCCTGTCGCGGCGCCGCTTCCTCGGTTACGGCTCCGCCGGCGCGGCCGCCGTCCTGCTGGGGACCGGTGCCTGGAACGCCGCCGGCGCGATGCCGCTCGCCCGCGGTGTCGGCAACCCCTTCACCCTCGGCGTCGCGTCGGGTGACCCGCTGCCCGGCGGTGTCGTGCTCTGGACCAGGCTCGCGCCGAAGCCTTACGAGGCCGACGGCTTCGGCGGTATGCCGAGGACGCCGGTGCGCGTCGAGTACGAGGTCTCGGTCGACGAGCGCTTCCGCGGCGTGATCCGCCGGGGCTCCGTGGTCGCCACGCCCGAACTCGGCCACTCCGTGCACCCCGAGATCCACGGTCTCGCGCCGGATCACCAGTATTTCTACCGGTTCCGCGCGGGCGGCGAGATCTCGCCGGTCGGCCGGACGCGGACGGCGCCGGTCGCCTGGTCGTCGCCGCGTGAGCTGAACTTCGCGTTCGCGTCCTGCCAGTCGTGGGAGGCGGGCCACTTCACCGCCTACGACCACATGGCGGCCGAAGACCTCGACCTGGTCGTGCACCTGGGCGACTACCTCTACGAAAGCGGCGTCACGGGCGTCGGCCGCGGAACGCCGGTGGGACCGCAGTTCAAGGGCGAGACCTTCGACCTCGCGCGCTACCGGCTCCAGTACGCGCTCTACAAGTCCGAAGCGCCGCTGATGGCCGCGCACGCCGCCTTCCCGTGGATCCACGTCAACGACGACCACGAGGTGGAGAACAACTGGGCCGGTGACCTTTCGCAGGCTGACAACGAACCCGACCAGGACCCGGCGGTGTTCCGCCAGCGCCGCGCCCAGGCCTTCCAGGCGATGTACGAGCACCTGCCGTACCGAATCGCCCAGCTGCCGAAGGGCCCGGACGCACGGCTTCACCGGCGGCTGAGCTACGGCACGCTCGCCGAGTTCACCATGCTCGACACCCGCCAGTACCGCGACGACCAGCCCTGCGGTGACGGCCAGTCGGCGAACTGCACCGAACGGTTCGACGAGAACCGCACCCTGCTCGGCTCGGAGCAGCGGAACTGGCTGCTCGACGGCTTCTCCCGGTCCCGCGCGCGGTGGCAGATCCTCGGCAACCAGGCACCGATGGGGCAGACCGACACCGACGCGGGTGCCGCCACCAACGTCTACCTCGACCCGTGGGACGGCTACGTCGCCGACCGCGACCGCGTCCTCGCCGCGGCGCAGGACCGCGGGGTGCGGAACCTGGTGGTCATCACCGGCGACCGGCACCAGAACTACGCCTGGGACCTCAAGCGCGACTTCGGCGACCCGGGTTCGCCCACCGTGGCGAGCGAGTTCGTCGGGACGTCGATCACCAGCGGCGGCAACGGCGCGGACATGACACCGGCCGGGGAGAATCTGCTGAAGGCCAACCCGCATATGAAGTTCTTCAACAACCAGCGCGGCTACGTCCGGGTGAACGTGAACCGGCAGCGCTGGCGCAGCGACTTCCGGGTGGTCCCGTACGTCAACACCCCCGGCGCGCCGATCAGCACACGGGCCAGTTACGTCGTGGAGGATCGGCGCCCCGGCGTTCAGTCCGCCTGAGCGGGCAGGAGGGCGGCGTACGCCTCGCGCACCGACGCGGGTGGCGCCGCCTTCCTCAGCGTCACGGGATCGACGAAGACGTAGCGCGTCTTCACCTCGGTGCACAGGGTTCCGCCGCGGCGGACCTCGAAGTCGACGATCAGCGACGTCGTCCCGAGATGATCCAGGAACACGGCGATGACCAGTTCTTCGTCGTAGCGGCACGGCGCGTGGTAGCGGAGGTTCGATTCGGCGACCACGAGGTCGGCGCCGTGCTCCAGCGCGTTCTTGTGGGAGCCGAAGAGGGTTTTCTCCACGTCGAACATGGCCATGTCGACGTAGGCGAGATAGTGCGCGTTGAAGACGATGCCCTGCCCGTCGCATTCGTGGTAGCGCACGCGCAGCGGCATCTCGACGATCGGTTTCCGTGGTTCGGTCACCTGGCCAATTTACGTGAAGGCCCCCTTCCCTCGGCTCAGCCGAGGGAAGGGGGCCTTCACGCGCGTGTCAGTCGATGAAGCCGACGTCCGGATGGCGCGGCGACTCGCGGTCGAACAGGTGCCTGTCCCGGCCCTTCAGATGCAGGTCGAAGAAGGCGCTGATGTAGTCGCGCTGCGCGGCGACGGAGCGGCGCGGGTCGATCGTGCCGATGAGTGCGCGCACCTTCTCCGGTTTGACGAGCGAGGCCAGCTGCGGGACGACGGCCTGCAGGTCGCTGTAGCCCATGTGCGCGCTCCCGCGCAGCAGTAGATCGCGTTTCCAGCCCCGCTGGTTCCCCCAGAACTCGACCCAGCTGCGGTCGTAGGGATTCGCGTGCGTGTGCTCCACGGGCTTGCCGGTGACCGGATCGGTGAGTTCCGAGCCCATCAACAGGAACGGCCGGTCGAGTCCGTGCTTGACGACCTCGCCCGGAACGTACGGGGTGCCTTCCGGGAAGCCGAACGCGGAAGCCATCGCGCCGTCGAGGTTGATCCCCGCGTCGACCCGGCGGTCGTGGTACATCGTTTCGCCGGAGGTGAACCCGCCGTAGGAATGCCCGAACATGCCGATACGGGAGAGGTCGAGCAGCCGGCCGAGGCCGCGGGGCAGCGTCCGGTGTCCGGCGTCGGGGTTCACCCCGTGTGCCAGGAGGGTCAGCTGGTCGAGGACGAACCGGCTGTCCGCCACCCTGGCGTCGATGGCCGTCTTCATCGTCGCGGGATCCAGTTCCCGTTGCGGGGCCCGCTCGATCCGGCCGCCGGGGAACTCGACGGCCATGCTCTCGTAAGTGTGCGAGAGCGAGACGACGACGTATCCGCGGCTCGCCAGATCGTCGGTGAGGACGGTGTCGAATTCCCTCGGCACGGTGAAGCCGGGCGAGAACACGACGACCGGACGCGGACCGCCCCACCGGCTCACGGGTGCGCCGGTACGCGCGTGGCGTTTCGCGGACGTCCAGTCGATCGAGCCCGGCGGGACGTCGAGGTAGGCCGGGCTGTTCAGCCCGTCGTCCAGTGTGTCGGCCATGGCGTCGCTGAGCCAGGGCGCCCGCGGTCCGTCGCCGTGGCGGTCCGCGGGATAGGTCACGGTGGCCATGAGTTCGCGGCGGCGATCCGGTTTCCAGGGATCGGGCCGGGAGCTGTCGACCAGATGGAGTTCGGTGGTGCCGATCGCGTGGTCGCCGGTCGGCGCCGGTGTGGTGAACCGGACCGGCTCCGCCGCCGCGGCGGGGGCCGCGGTCGCGAGTCCGGCGGCGGCGGTCAGACCGGCCAGAAGCGCCGAACCCCGCACCACCCAGGTGTGTCTCGATGACACTGTGGAGTCCTTTCGTCCGAGGAGACGGCCGGGCGGCCGCCCCCCTCGGAGCGTGGCACAACGAGCTAGGTGTATTTGGCCATTAGGTTGGTTGCAGTCGGCTGGTGGGTGGTTGGCCGCCGAGTGC
>NZ_ASJB01000027.1 GCF_000478275.1 Amycolatopsis orientalis DSM 40040 = KCTC 9412 | reverse complement strand
GCTCCGCGGCGACCGGCCCGAGGTCCACACCGCGGTCACCACCCTGGGCACGCTGCACACCCGGGGAACCCGCGTCGACTGGACGGCCCTCCTGGCGGGCGAACGGGTCGACCTGCCCACCTACGCCTTCCAGCACGAGCGCTTCTGGCTGGAGTTCGGCGGCGGTTCCGCGGCCGAAGTGCGGGACGGCGTGGCCGACAGTGAGTTCTGGGACGCCGTCGAGCGGGCCGACGTCCGCACGCTCGCCGCCGAACTGCGGGTCGCGGGCGAGGACGAACAGTTCCTGGGCGCGTTGCTGCCCTCCTTGTCGGCGTGGCGTCAGCGGCGTCGCGAGTCCTCGGTGGTCGAGGGTTGGCGGTACCGGGTCGAGTGGGTTCCGGTGCGGGTGCCGGAGGCCCGGCCGGATGGTGAATGGCTGGTGCTGTCGCCGGTGCCGTTGGCTGACGGTGATGCGCTCGCAGGTCTCGGTGAGGTTGTCGTCATCGAGTCCGCGGAGCAGTCCGCGTTGACAGAGTTGTTGACACCTGGTCGTTTCGCTGGTGTTGTGTCCTGTTTGGACGCCGAGGCGACGCTGGTAGTGGTGCAG
>NZ_ASJB01000026.1 GCF_000478275.1 Amycolatopsis orientalis DSM 40040 = KCTC 9412 | reverse complement strand
GCGCGTTTAGTCCTCTGGATGCGGTAGTTGCACGCGCAACTACCGCATCCAGAGGACTAAACGCGAGGGGTCAGTGGGCCACGGCTCCTTCCGGCATCGGCTCGAACCGCGCGTGCTTACGGGTGAACGTCGCCGTGCCCGAGGTCAGTGAACGCAGGTCGATCGCGTAGCGCAGCAGTTCCACGGCGGGCACTTCGGCACGGATGACCGTGCGGCCGCCTTCACCCGATTCGGTGCCGAGAACGCGTCCACGCCGGGACGAGAGATCACCCAGGACGGTGCCCAGATGCTCGTCCGGAAGCCGCACCGCCACCTCTTCGAGTGGTTCGAGCAACGCGATCTTCCCGGCCGCTGCGGCCTCCTTCAGCGCCAGCGCGCCCGCGGTCTGGAACGCGGCGTCCGAGGAGTCGACACTGTGCGCCTTGCCGTCGACGAGGGTCACCCGGATGTCGATGAGCGGATGGCCGTCGACCACCCCGCGCTGGGCCTGGGCCCGGACTCCCTTCTCGACGCTCGGGATGAACTGGTGGGGCACCGAGCCGCCGACGACCTTGTCCACGAACTCGAAGCCCGAACCCCGCGGCAGCGGCTGGACTTCGATGTCGCAGACGGCGAACTGGCCGTGGCCGCCGGACTGCTTGACGTGCCGTCCGTGCCCGCGGCCCGGTCCGGCGAAGGTCGAACGCAGGCTGATGCGGACGGGTTCGGTGTCCACGTCGGCGCCTCCCGCGCGCAGCCGCGACAGCACGACGTCGGCGTGCGCCTCGCCCATGCACCACAGCACGAGCTGGTTGGTCTCGGCGTTGCGGTCCAGGCGCAGGGTCGGATCGCCCGCGACCAGCCGGGAAAGGTTGCGCGCCAGCGTGTCCTCGTCGCTGCGCGTCTTCGCGATCACGGCGACCGGCAGCAGCGGCTCCGGCATCGTCCACGGTTTCATGATCAGCGGGTCGTCGGGCGAGGAAACGGTGTCGCCCGTTTCCGCCGAGCCGACCTTCGTGAGCGCGCAGAGGTCGCCCGCGACGCAGTACGGGACTTCGCGCAGGTTCGCGCCGAGCGGGGAGTACAGATGCGCGACCCGTTCGTCGGCGTCGTGATCCTCGTGCCCGCGTTCGGCGAGACCGTGGCCCGAGACGTGCACCGGGCGCTCCGGCCGCAACGTCCCGGAGAACACCCGCACCAGTGACACCCGTCCGACGTAGGAGTCGACCGCGGTCCGGACCACCTCGGCCGCCAGCGGGCCGTCGGGATCGGCGCGGAGATGCGCGTGCGGCTCGCCGTCGGGCGAGGTGACCTCCGGCGGGACGTGTTCCAGCGGCGACGGGAAGGCACGCACGATGCCGTCGAGGACTTCGGCGAGCCCGACCCCGGTCGTCGCGCACACCGGGATCACCGGATGGAAGGACCCGCGGGCGACGGCGGTTTCGAGGTCGGCGATCAGCGTGTCCTCGGCGATCTCCTCACCGGCGAGGTACCGGTCCATCAGGGTCTCGTCCTCGCTCTCGGCGATGACCCCTTCGATCAGTTCGTTGCGGGCCTCGTTCAGCCGGGCGAGATCGGCCTCGTCCGGCTCGCCGATCTTGGGCGGGAAGCCGTCCGAGTAGTCGAAGTAGCGGCGGGTGATGAGCCCGACGAGCCCGTCGCGGGCGGGCAGGTACAGCGGCAGGACACCGGCTCCGAAGGCGGCCTGGCAGGCCGCGATCTCGCCTTCGGGGTCGGCGCGGTGATGGTCGAGCCGGGAGACGACCACCGCCCTCGGCATCCCGACGGCCGCGCATTCCTCCCAGACCGCGACCGTGGCCGCGTCGACGCCTTCCGCCGCGCAGACCACGAACAGCGCCGCGTCGGCGGCACGGAGCCCGGCCCGCAGTTCGCCGACGAAATCGGCGTACCCGGGGGTGTCGATGAGGTTGATCTTGTGCCCCTGGTGCAGTACCGGCGCGACCGAGAGGCCGACCGACCGCTGCTGCCGGACGGCGGCGGGGTCGTGGTCGCAGACCGTGGTGCCCTCGACGACGGAGCCTGCCCGCGTCACCGTGCCGGACGCGGCGAGCAGTGCTTCGGCGAGCGTCGTCTTGCCGGAACCCGACGGGCCGACCAGTACCACGTTGCGTACTTTCGCCGGGTCGTCCACAGCGACGGCGGCCCCGGAGTCTCCGTTCTTGCTCTGTTTTTCGGCCATGCCGGTCTCCTCACCAGACGACGCCGGGTACAGGTGTGTCCTCGATCACACACCCGCGACCGCCGTCGCGGCAAGGCGACCGGCGAGGGAACCCCCGAATGTCGACCCGTCGCTATGCTCGATGGCGGACACCCGGAGGCGAATCCGACCGAATCCGAGGGTGGGGGATGAGCGATGGAGCTCGGCAGACGGACGGTGCTGAGGCTGGCAGGCGCGGTCCCGGCGATGGCGGTGGTCCCCGGCCCCGGTGGCGGGGACGAGTGGGAGCGGCTGCGCGCCCGGCTGGCAGGCCCGCTGTTCCGGCCCGGCGAGCCGGGATATGACGAAGCACGGCTCGGGTTCTTCTCGCTGTACGACCATCGGCTGCCCGCCGGTATCGCGGTCTGCGCGAACGAGGACGACGTCCGGCGCTGTGTCGATTTCGCGGCGCGGCATCACGTGCCGATCGCGGCGCGCTCCGGCGGTCACAGCTACGCCGGATACTCCATAGTGGACAGAGGGCTCATCGTCGATCTGTCCCGGCTCTCCTCGGTCGAGATCCTGCCGGGCGGCCGGGCCGCGATCGGCGCGGGCGCGGTACTCGGCCAGGTGTACGAGGCCCTGGCGGCGGCGGGCCGCGCGTTGCCCGCCGGCAGCTGTCCGGCGGTCGGCATCGCCGGGCTGACCCTCGGCGGCGGGATCGGCGTCCTGGCCCGTAAGTACGGTTTGACCTGCGACAGCGTGGAATCCGTGCGCTTCGTCGGCGCGGACGGGAAACTGCGCCTGGTGTCGGCGGAGACGGCGCCGGATCTGCTGTGGGCGTTGCGCGGCGGTGGCGGCGGCAACTTCGGCATCGTCACGTCGTTCACCTTCAGGACGGCGGCCGCGCGGAAGCTGACCAACTTCGCGCTGACCTTCCCGCCCGCGGCGCTCGCCGACCTCGTCGCGGCGTGGCAGGAATGGCAACCCGCGATGCCGGACGAACTGTGGGCCGGGATGGGCCTCGGCGCGACGGTCGCGAACTGTGGCGGTTGTTTCGTGGGCTCCGCCGCGCAGGTGAATCCCTTGCTCGACGACCTCGTCCGCCGCGTCGGCACTCAGCCGATCAAGCGCGAGGTGACCGAGCAGGGCCATCTGGCCGCGATGCGCTCCTTCGCCGAGGAGGCGGGGTTCCCGGCCGTGGCCCGTGAGCGGGCGGATTACGTGGCCACTTCGAGAATCCTCACCCGTCCTGTGCGGGACACCGACGTGCTCGCCTCGCTGCTGACCAGCGATCCGGATCTGTACACGATCTTCGACGCCTATGGCGGGGCGATCGCGCGGGTGCCGCCGAGCGAGTCGTGCTTCCCGCATCGGGACGCGCTCGGAAGCATCCAGGTGATCCGCGGTACGAGTGATGGTGAGGCTCGGGCACGGCAGGTGATCGGCCAAGTCAGGGACGAACTCGGCCGGGAGCTGGGGCAGGCGGGCTACGTCAACTACATCGACCCGGAGATGCCGCATTGGGCGAAGGCGTACTACGGCGAGAGCCTGCCGCGGCTGCGGCGGGTGGCGCGGAAGTACGACCCGGACGGCCTCTTCGCCTTCGAGCAGGGCCTGGCGCGCTAGGTCTCGTCGCATTTCGTCCTCTGGATGCGGTGGTTGCACGCGCAACCACCGCATCCAGAGGACCAAATGCGGGCCACATCACCCAGTGGACTGCTGAAATCGTCGCGGACTGGCCTGCTTGAGAGGTCCAAAAGCGGCCTACCCTCGGAAGAGTCACTCTCCTCGTGCGCTTTCCGAAAGGTCCAGCAGTGTCTGACGACTCCACGAACACGGCCACCACTTCGCTCACCGGCACCGCCCGGGTCAAGCGCGGGATGGCGGAGATGCTCAAGGGCGGTGTGATCATGGACGTGGTCACCGCCGAGCAGGCGAAGATCGCCGAAGACGCCGGTGCCGTCGCGGTGATGGCGCTCGAACGGGTCCCCGCGGACATCCGCGCGCAGGGCGGCGTCGCGCGGATGAGCGACCCGGACCTGATCGACGGCATCATCGAGGCCGTCTCGATCCCGGTCATGGCGAAGGCCCGCATCGGCCACTTCGTCGAGGCCCAGCTGCTGCAGTCGCTCGGCGTCGACTACATCGACGAGTCCGAGGTGCTGACCCCGGCCGACTACGAGAACCACATCGACAAGTGGGCCTTCACCGTCCCCTTCGTCTGCGGTGCCACCAACCTCGGCGAGGCGCTGCGCCGGATCAACGAGGGCGCGGCGATGATCCGCTCCAAGGGTGAGGCGGGCACCGGCGACGTCTCGAACGCGACGACGCACATGCGCAAGATCCGCGCGGAGCTGCGTCGCCTCTCCTCGCTGCCCGAGGACGAGCTTTACGTCGCGGCGAAGGAACTCCAGGCCCCGTACGACCTCGTCAAGGAGGTCGCGGAGAAGGGCAAGCTCCCCGTCGTGCTGTTCACCGCGGGCGGCATCGCGACCCCGGCCGACGCCGCGATGATGATGCAGCTCGGCGCCGAAGGCGTGTTCGTCGGTTCCGGCATCTTCAAGTCCGGCAACCCGGCGCAGCGTGCCGAGGCGATCGTCAAGGCCACCACGTTCTACGACGACCCGGACGTCATCGCGAAGGTTTCGCGGGGCCTGGGTGAGGCCATGGTCGGCATCAACGTCGACGACGTGCCCGAGCCCCACCGTCTTTCCGAGCGCGGCTGGTAGAGCCTCGATCGGCTGAGAGGCCCCGTGGACTTCTTGTTCACGGGGCCTCTCCACGTCCGGACGTGGTGCCCTTATGGCCTTCGAGCAGCGAATAAGCGAGGGTAAGGGGTCTATCCGCGCTTGGTGTAGGTGATCACCCGATGCCGGCAGGCACCCCTCAGGACGAATCTGGTCATTACCGAACGAGGTAGTGAGTTCCTGAGGGGAAACGTGATGAACAGCAACGACGTACTGCTCACCGGAGTGCTGGCCGAAGTGGACTACCGGACCGAGCAGATGCTGAAGGCCGGTCGCAACGGGTGGGTCGAGCGAGCCCGCCGGGCGGGCAAGCGGATCCGCGTGCACCGCGCCGAGGTCCGGGTGTCGGCCCAGTAGCGCGGAAGAAGAGGTCGCGCGGCTCCGCGACCGCGTGGCCGAAGTATGACGCGGATGTCCGATGCGCCTCGCATGAGACGATCAGTGTCTCGAGCGTGGCGCTCACGACCTTCCCTCGTCAGCGAAATCCCGCGTGGGGTGGATCACTGGAGCGGGTTAGTCGACAATGACAACCATTAAGCTCTCGCTGATCGTCCACACGGGAAGGGAGAGCGGTGACCGCGGTTCGCACGCGCCTGCGGACGTTGGCACGGTTCGGCGAGCTGTCACCGATCAGCAGGCTGCTGGTCCTCACCCAGCTGCTGTTCAACATCGGCTTCTTCCTCGTCGTGCCTTATCTGGCCGGGCATCTCGTGGACGACCTCGCCCTCGCGGGCTGGCTCGTCGGCCTGGTTCTCGGTCTGCGGACGTTCAGTCAGCAAGGACTGTTCCTCGTCGGCGGTCTGCTCACCGACCGGTTCGGCGCGAAACCGGTGATTCTCGCCGGATGCGCCGTGCGGACAGCCGGATTCTTGACGCTGGCCTGGGCGCAGACCCTGCCTGGCGTACTGGCGGGTGTCGTGCTCACCGGGTTCGCCGGAGCCTTGTTCTCCCCGGCGGTCGAAGCGTCTCTCGCTCGCGAGGCGGAAGTGGGGGAGCGGACGACCACGTTCGCGATGCTCGCTGTCTGCGGCGAGCTCGGCACGGTGACCGGCCCTCTGCTCGGTGCGCTGGTGGTCAAGGACTTCTCGTTCGCGTGCGTGGTCGCGGCCGGTCTGTTCGCGATGATCGCGGTGGGCCACGCCTGGCTTCTGCCGCACCGCCCCGGCGAACATCGGGCCGAACCGGTGCTCGCGGGCTGGAGTGACGTGGTCCGGAACCGGACGTTCCTGGTCTTCGCGGTCGCCTACTCGGGCTATTGGGTGTCCTACAACCAGCTTTACCTTGCCCTGCCCAGCGAATTGCGGGCGGCCACCGGATCCGACTCCGCGCTCGGCTGGTTGTTCGCGCTGGCCTCGCTGATGATCGTGTTCGGGCAACTGCCGCTTTCCGCGCTCGCCCGGCGGCTGCTGGGCCGGGAACGCGGCGTGGCGACCGGATTCCTGTTCATGGCCGCGGCGTTCGCGGTCGTCGCCCTTCCGCTTCCCGGACTCGTTCCCGCGGTGCTGATGGTCGTCCTGCTGACCATCGGGCAGATGTTCGCGGTCCCGTTCGCACAGGAGCTGGTGCCGGTGCTGGCCAGGGAACGCAGGCTCGGCGCGCACTTCGGGTTCCTGTCGTCGGTCGGCGGGCTGGCCGTTCTGCTCGGCAGCACTTTCAGCGGCGCCGTGCTCGGCGCCGGGCCGGTGGCCTGGCTCCTGCTCGCGCTCTTCCCGTTCGGCGGGGCCGTGGTGCTCGCCGTCCTCACCACTCGCGGCGCGTTCGCCCGCTGATCGAAAGGCAAGTCATGATCCGGAAGCTTCGCGGAGCGGTGCTCCTGCTCGCGGTGGCGATGCTCGCCACGGGTTGTTTCGCGGGCGCCGCGTCGGGCGGTGGGGACATCGGCAGGTTGCGTGCCGTGCTGTCGTTCCCGCCGTCCCGTGCGCTGTCCCCGTGGAGCGATGACGCGTTCCTGCTCACCCGGCTCGGGGTCGCGGAGCCGTTGGTGGAACTCGACGCCGGAGGCGCGCCCGTTCCGGGACTCGCCGAGAGCTGGACACGGGTGAACGAGACGACCTGGCGATTCCGGCTCCGCGGCGGGGTCAAGTTCCACGACGGCACCGTCTTCACCGCGCAGCACGCGGCCACTTCGCTCACCAAGGCCACCGCCGCGAGCCCGGTTCCGCGTGCGCTCAAGGGGCTGGGGCTGACCGCCGCGGCCGAGGGCGACCACGACCTGGTGGTCACCACGGGAAAGCCGGATCCGACGCTGCCGCAACGGCTTTCGTCGCCGAACCTGGTCATCCTCGCGCCGTCGGCGTATCGGGCGGACAAGGTCGACCCGGTGGGGCCGGTACGGGTCCGTTCGTGCTGACGTCCCTACAGGGCAAGGACGCCGCCACTCTTGACGCCTTCACCGGGTACTGGGCGGGTGCGCCGGAAGCGTCCGGTGTGGACGTTCGATTCGTGCCGGACGGGACGGCGCGGGCGGGAGCGCTGAGGGCCGGGGAAGCGGACATCGTGCACGCGATTCCGGTGGCGGTCGCCGCGAGCCTCGACGCGAAGCAGGTACTGGACGTCCCACTGCCGAGGACGGTTTCCCTGCACCTCAACATGGCCAAGCCGCCGTTCGCGGACGCGGGTGCCCGGGCGGCGGCGCGGGCGGCCGTCGACACCGGCGCGCTCGTGCGGGGAGTTTTCGAAGGCCGGGCCGACGTCGCGCGCGGTATCTACGGTCCCGCCAGTCCGTGGGCGTCGCCGCGGGCCACCGGCCGGCAGGCGGCACCGGCCGTGCCCGCGGGCCGGAAGATCGTTCTCGCCACCTACACCGACCGGGCGGAGCTGCCGGAGGCGGCGACCGTGATCGCGGAAGCCCTCCGGGGCAAGGGATTCGTCGTCGAGCAGGTCGTGCGCGAGTACAGCCTGCTGGAACCGGACCTGCTCGAAGGCAAATTCGACGCGGTGGTCGCCACGCGGTCCTACCTGCTCGACTCCGGCGACCCGATCGCGTACCTCTCGAGCGACCTGACCTGCGCTGGTGCGTACAACCTTTCGCGCTTGTGTGATCCGGCCATCGACACCGCCGTCGGGCAAGCGGCTGCGGTGACCGACCCCGGCGCCCGCCAGACGGCCGCCTTGAAGATCGAGGACTCCGTGCTCGCCACCGGCGCGCTGATCCCGCTGGCCCACGAACGCGCCCGGATCGGGATCGCGCCGGGCGTCACCGGTGTGCCCGCCGACTCGCTCGAACGGCACCTGATCACCAGGACGACCCGTCGACCGTGACCGTTCTTCGCCGCCTCGCCCTTCTGCCCGTGATCGTCCTGCTCGCCGGGCTGCTCCCGGTGCCCTCCGGGACCGACCCGGCGCTTACCGTGCTCCGCGCCAGGCTGGCGGATCGTGAACCCGACGCCGCGGCCCTGGCGTCGGTGCGCGCGGAACTCGGGCTCGACGGCGGGCCGCTCGGTCTGCTGCGGCAATGGCTCGCCGGGCTGGCACACGGCGACTTCGGCCGCTCGTGGGTCTCCGGCGAGCCGGTCGGACCGACGGTGTCGCACGCGCTCGGGGTCTCGCTGACCCTGGCCGGGTTCGCGGTCGTGGTGGCGCTGCTGGTCGCGCTGCTGCTCGTCGGACGAAGCCTGCGTCAGGGGCTGACGGGCCGGGTGGTCACCGGAAACGGTGGTACGGCGGCATTCCTGGCGGCACTGCCGGAATTCCTGCTCGCCATGATCCTGCTGCTGGTGTTCGCGGTGCGGCTGCGGCTCCTGCCGACGGCCGGCTGGGACGGCGTCGCGCACGCCGTCCTGCCGTCGATCGCGCTCGGCATCCCGGCGGGCGCGGTACTCGGCACCATCGCCGCCGACGCGGTGCGCGGGGTGGTGAACGAGCCGTGGGTCACCACCTGGCGCGCGGCGGGTTTCCCGCGCGGCCGGGTGCTGCCGGCGGTGGGCAGGCGTGCGGGCTCGGTGCTCAGCGGACAGGTCGCGCTCTTGATGGCCGGGCTGCTGGGCGGCGCGGTGACCGTCGAGGTCGTCTTCGCGGTACCGGGCCTCGGACGGCTGGCCGTGGCGGGGGCCCTTGCCCAGGACGTGCCGGTGGTGCGGGGCTGTGTACTGGCGATCGTCTTGGCCGGGGTCGTGGCCGGGGGACTCGGTGCGGCGGGACAGCGCCTCCTGCTCGGCCCGGCCTTCACCGACGGCGCGATGGCAGCCCCGCCGGTGACCACCAGGGCACGGTCGAGAATGCCCGTCCTCGTTCTCGGGGCGGTGATCGGGATCGTGACCGTCGCCGGCCTGACGCGCGACCCGCGGGCCGTCGACCTCGCGGCACGGATGCTGCCTCCGTCGCCCGGCCATCCTTTCGGGACGGACGCGCTCGGCCGTGACCTGCTCGCCCGGATCGGCCACGGAACGGTCGCGACGGTGCTCCTGGCCGTGGCCGTGACGGCCGTGGCGCTCGCCTTCGGCCTGCTCTGGGGACTGCTCTTGCGGGGTTCGAGTGTGGTGAGCACGATGAACGCCGTGCCGCCGACCGTGGTGGCGTTGATCGTGGCCGCGGTCGCCGGGCCGGGAGTCCTCGGCGCGGCCATCGCGGTCGCCGCGGTGCTCTGGGCGCCGCTCGCAGCACACGCCCGGTCGCTGGCACTGGAACAACACGCCGCCCAGTACATGGACTCCGCCCGTGCCCTCGGCGCGAGCGGGCCGTGGTTGCTCGTCCGGCATGTGCTCCCGGCGGTCGTCCCGCCGGTCGTCCGCAACGCGGTGATCCGCGTCCCCGGGGTCGCGCTCGCCGTCGCTTCACTGGGATTTCTGGGGCTCGGCGCCCAGCCGCCGAGCCCGGAGTGGGGCCTGCTGCTGGCGGAGGGAATGTCCTATGTGGAGCGGGCGCCCTGGCTCGTGGCGTTCCCGGTCGCGGCACTGGCCTCGCTGGGGGTCCTCAGCGCCGGGCTCGCGGCCCGGATTCGCTGATCGGGGAAGAGGTCCCGCAGACTGAGGAGCAACGGTTCGGCGAACGAGGAGGACACGGTGGCATTGCCGACACGGCGGCCGTTGGTACTCGACGGAGGTCTGTCCAACCAGCTGGCCGCGGCGGGATGCGATCCCAGCGGCGCGCTGTGGTCGGCGAGACTGCTGCTGGAGGATCCCGGCGCCATCGTCGCCGCGCACGAGGCCTACTACTCGGCAGGCGCGGACATCGCGACGACCGCGAGTTACCAGGTCAGCTTCGAAGGGTTCTCCGCCGCCGGCGTCGACGAGGGAACGACGGCGGCCGTGCTGCGGCGCAGTGTCGAACTCGCGAGGGTCGCGGCGGAACGGGCCTCGCCCGACCGAGAGTTGTGGGTGGCCGCGTCGGTCGGGCCCTATGGCGCGATCTCCGCGGACGGGGCCGAATACCGGGGCCGCTATGGTCTGAAGAAGGCCGAACTCGCGGCGTTTCACCGGCGGCGGCTCGACGTCCTGGTCGCCGCGGAGCCGGACTTCCTCGCCGTGGAGACGATCCCGGATCTCGACGAGGCCGTCGTACTCGCCGAACTCGTCGACGAATACCACGTTCCCGCTTGGCTTTCCTACACGGTGGACGGTGCGCGCACGCGGGCCGGACAGCCGCTCGCCGAAGCCTTCGCGGTCGCCGCCGGTGCCAAACGGATCATCGCCACGGGAATGAACTGCAGTCCCGCCCCGGACGTCGACGCGGCGATCGCCCTGGCGGTGGAGGAATCCGGGAAACCCGCCGTGGTCTATCCCAACAGCGGCCAGACGTGGGACGCCGCCGCCCGGATCTGGCGAGGCGAGCCGACCTTCGATCCCGGCAGGGTGAACGGCTGGATCGACCAGGGGGCGGAGTTGCTCGGTGGTTGCTGCCAGGTGGGCCCGGACCAGATCCGCACGCTGGCGACGGTGATCCGCTCGATCGGCCGTCCGGGCACAGATCGAACCGGCCGGTGAGCATCGTCCGGGCCGCCTGAACCGGGCGGCACACCCGGGGAAACGTGCTCCGGCACCGGTGGGCAAGCTACCGGGATGGACATGGACGACGTACGCGCGAGGCTGGCCGGGAGATTCGGTCCTGACGCCGAGGCGTGGCTGGCGGAAGTTCCGGCGCTCGCGGCAAGTTTGGCCTCCCGCCGGGGTTTCGCGCTCGGGGAACTCTTCGAGAGCGGAGCCTCATCCGTCGTCCTGCGATGTCGATGGCCCGACGGCACACCCGCCGTGCTCAAGCTCAGCCCGGACAAGACCTTGTTGGCCAACCAGGTCGAAATGTTGCGCGTCTTCACGGAATCGGGCCGGGTTCCGGCCGTGCTGGCCGCCGACGCCGAGGCCGGGGCGATGGTATTGGAAGAGATCTTGCCCGGCACCGTCGCCGAGGATCTGCCGCAGGCTTCCCTGCCGGGACAATGGGGTGAGCTGCTCGCCGCACTGCATTCGGTACCCGTGCCGCCGCGGTGGCGGTCGGATCTGCGCGGCCGGTTCGAGGAGTCCTTCGCCCGCATCGGCCGGAGGCTGTCCGAACCGGCCATCGCCGCGCGGATCGACGAGGTCACCTGGCAGCGGGCCATCCGGCGGTGCGAGAGGTTGCTGGACACCCAGTCCACGAAGGTGTTGCTGCACGGCGATCTTCATCCCGGCAACGTCCTGGACGGGGGCCCGTCGCGCGGTCTGGTCGCGATCGACCCGAAGGCGTGCGTGGGTGACCCGTGTTTCGACGCCGTCGACTACGTGGTGGGCGGCGCCGGGCACGAGGGTGTCGAGGCCCGTTGCCAGGTGGTGGCGGCCGCCTGCGGACTCGACGGGGACAGGCTTTTCGCCTGGAGCCGGGTGATCGCACCCATGTTCGTCATCGCGCAGCTGACCTACGGCGGTCCGGAGCAGGCGCTCGACGAACTGCTCGCGTTGTGTCGAACCGACCGCTCGGCGATTCGCCCGAACGGATGACGCCCGCGCCTGCTCGGCTGTGACACTCTGGGACTTGCTGTCACATCGAAGGGGGCTTCATGAGGACAGGAGAACGCTTTTATCGCTTGCTGGGGGAGCCTGCCGCCGAATGGGCGGGGGTGGGCCTCCCGCTCGGCCCGCCGCAGGCACGGCGGCTTTTCGCCCTGCTGCTCATCGAGGCGGGACAACTGGTCTCCTGCGACCGGATCATCGACGAACTCTGGGGTGCCGCACCACCCGCGTCGGCGAAAGTGCAGGTCCAAGGGCTGATTTCCGGCCTTCGTCGTGCTCTGCGTTCACCGCTGGGGGAACAGCCGATCCTGACCAGGGGCGCGGCGTACCTTCTCGACGTGCGGCCGGAGGAGACCGACACCGGCCTGTTCATCCGGCTGGCCGCCGAAGGCCGCGAACTGCTCATGCGCCAATGCCATCATGAGGCCGCGCAGCGTCTCCGGGAGGCGCTCGAGCTGTGGCGCGGACCTGTGCTCGCCGGGGTCCCCGTCGCCGCCGAGGTCATCACGCGCTGGGAGGATCAGCGGCTTTCCGTGCTGGAGGACCGGATCGAGGCCGAACTCGGCCTCGGCGAGCACGACCGCCTGGTGCCCGAACTGCGCGACAATCTCGCCGCCGCCCCGTTCCGCGAGCGGACCTGCGGGCAGTTGATGATCGCGCTCGCCAGGGCGGGCCGGACGGCCGAGGCGCTCGACGTCTACGGGAAATGGCGCCGAGGGCTGGTCGACGAACTGGGCATCGAACCGTCCCCGGCGATCCGCGCGTTGCACGGCGAGATCCTGCGCGACGGCCCGGGGACGACCGCGTGCGAATACCCCGCGTACCGGGAATCCCTGGTGCCGAGCCAGGTGCCGCCCGGTATCCCGGATTTCGTCGGCCGCGACGCGCTCGTCGCGGACCTGCTGGCGGAACTGGCCCCGGACGAGGACCGCGAGACACCGCGCGTCCTGCTGCTCACCGGCGCGGGCGGGATCGGGAAGTCGTCGCTGGCGATCCGGCTCGCGCATCAGGTCGCCGGGGCGTACCCGGACGGCACGCTCTTCGCCGCCTTGCGCGGCACCACGAACGAACCGCGCCCACCGGAGGCCGTACTCGCCGGCTTCCTGCGCGCGTTCGGTGTCCCCGCCGACGCGGTCCCCGCCGACGTCGACGAAAGCGCCTGCCTGTTCCGCAGTCTGGTCCACGGGCGCCGGGTCCTGCTGGTCCTCGACGACGCCGCCGGTGAGGCCCAGCTGCGGCCGCTGCTTCCCGCGGGCGGGGGCTGCGCGGTGCTCGTCACGAGCCGGTTCGCCTTGGACGGCCTTGAGATCGGCCGCCCGGTCCCGGTCGACGTCCTGCCGTCCGCCGACGCGGCCGCACTGCTCGCGAGGCTCACCGATTCCGGCGAGTTCGACGAGGATTCCGTTGCCGCCCAACAGGTCCTCGAATACTGCGGTGGGCTTCCGCTGGCGCTGCGGATCGTCGGGAGCAGGATCGGCCACCGGTCCGGCTGGAGACTCGCCGACGTCGCCGTCGAACTGTCCGTCGAACGGCGGCGGCTCGACTGGCTCCGCACCGGCGACCTCGCCGTCCGCAGCAGCCTCTCCCTCGGATACCGGCAGCTGGCGCCGGACCGGCAGCGCCTCTTCCGCAGGCTGGGTCTCCTGCCGACGGCCGATTTCCCCGCATGGGCGGCCGCACTGGCGGACGGCGGCGAGCCCGACCGCGTCGACGGCGCGCTCGAAGACCTGCGGCACCGGCACATGATCCAGCCGATTTCCCGCGACGGCGGCACTCCTCGCTACCGGGTGCACGAACTGCTGCGCGCGTTCGCCGTCGAGGAAGTCGGCGCCGAGCCGGAACGCGAGCGCGCGGAAGCCGTCGAACGGGTGCTCGGCGGCTGGCTTTGGCTCGCGGAGAAGGCCGCGGCCCGGCTGCCGGGCAGTGTGCTCCGGCCCGAACCCGGTACGGCGGCCCGTACCGCGCTCGACGAAACGCCCGTGGCCGAACCGCTTTCGTGGTTCCAGAGCGAGTTTCACTCGCTGGAGGCCGCCGTCTCGCAGGCGGCGGACGCCGGATTGGGTGAACTGGCTTGGGAAATCGCCGTGGTCGCCGCGTCGTATTTCGACCACAGTGGACTGTACGCGGAATGGTCGCGGTGCCACCGGCGCGCGCTCGCGGCGGCGAGGGCGTCGGGATGCGCACGCGGGGAAGCCGCGCTGCTGCGCGGAATCGGCCAGGTTCACCTGTACTGGGACGACTACCCGGAGGCGACCAGGACGCTCACCGAGTCGTACCGGATCAGCGAACGTATCGGCGATCCCGCCGGCCGGGCCAGGGCGCTGACCGGGCTCTGCGTCGTCGCCCGGTCGACCGGGCGGCCCGGGGAATCGCGGGCGACCGCCAAGCGCGCGCTGGCGATCTTCACCGAGATCGGCGACGTACTCGGCATGGCGCATCTCCACACGTCGCACGCCGTCGCGAGCGCCGACCTCGACCTGCTCGACGAAGCCGAGGCCGAACTGGACGAGGCATGGCGGCTCTGCGTCGAACTCGACGATCCGCACCGGATGGCGCTCGTCCTGCGCAGGCAAGGACAACTGCACCTGCGGCGCGGGGATCCGCGAGGTGCGATGTCCTGTCTGCGCCGCGCGCTCGACCTGCTCGAGTCGCTGTCGGACGAGCTTTGCGCGGCGCAGGTCCGGCTCGACATCGGCCGCACCTACACGACGCTGGGCCAGCGTCAGGCCGCCGCGAAGGTGCTGACCGGCGCGTCCTCGCGGTTCACCGGGGCGGGCAACCGCAGCAGCGCGGCCGCCTGCGCGCGTCTGCTCGGCACCCTGACCGGCGCCTGACTCCGGGGCCTGACCCATGCATTTCGTCCTCTGGATGCGGTCCTTGCGCGCGCAACCACCGCATCCAGAGGACGAAATGCATGGGGTGAGTGAGGGGGAGTCGGGGGGAGGGGTCAGAGGTGCCAGGGGGGACGGGGGAGGGCGGGGACCCGGT
>NZ_ASJB01000025.1 GCF_000478275.1 Amycolatopsis orientalis DSM 40040 = KCTC 9412 | reverse complement strand
TTTTTTTTCAAGCAGAAGACGGCATACGAGATAGCGGCCTGGCTCCTGAATCAGTGGTACACCATGATCAAGCGCCATGAAGCGCTCCAGGCTGTATCTTTGAGGTACGAGATCCAAAACCTGCTTTCTAAAATGGAGAAAAGCGGAGATCTGGAGCTTTATTTTCAGCTGTTGGACTATCGCTGCAAATTGATGATGGAGCAGTTTCAGAATCAGCCGAGCTTTTCCGGAAAATTAAAAGGCAGAAGGAAACGGTTAAGAGCGCGGATGACATCATTCAGTACTATTTTTTCTTTTTTTCAGGCATGTATGAGTTTTATGAGAAAAA
>NZ_ASJB01000024.1 GCF_000478275.1 Amycolatopsis orientalis DSM 40040 = KCTC 9412 | reverse complement strand
CGGTTCGATGTCGGGGAGCAGTTGCGGGACAAGTGTTTGCTCGCCGGTGTGCCATGTTCCGAGCGGCACCGGGGCGTGTCAGATGTTCTGTGTATGAGATCAACTGTTGTTGAAGGAGTACACAGGTGACCATGACCGATGATCAGTCGCCGGCGCGTGAGACGATCAACGAGATGATCGAGGCTGGTCTGCTGGACCAGTTGATGTCCAAGGTGGATGCGGGCGGGTTGACCCTGACCGGTGAGGGCGGGTTCCTGCCCGAGCTGGTCAAGACCGTGCTCGAGCGCGGTCTGCAGGCCGAGATGACCGGGCATCTCGGCTATGTCAAAGGAGATCCGGCCGGTCGTGGGTCGGGTAACTCGCGCAACGGCGTGACCGGTAAGACCGTGGCGACCGAGGTGGGGGATGTGGCCCTGTCGGTGCCCCGTGACCGGGCCGGCACGTTCGAGCCCCGGCTCGTCCCGAAGGGCGCGCGGCGGGCCGGCGGCCTGGACGACATGATCATCTCGCTGTATGCGGGTGGCATGACGGTGCGCGACATCCAGCACCACCTGGCCCGCACGCTGGGCACCGACCTGTCACACGACACGATCTCCACGATCACCGACGCGGTGCTCGAGGAGGTCAAGGCCTGGCAGTCCAGGCCGCTGGAGGAGATCTACCCGATCATCTATCTCGACGCGCTGGTGGTGAAGGTCCGCGACGGCCACCAGGTGCGCAACAAGGCCGCGCACATCGCCGTCGGGGTCGACCTGGACGGCGTCAAGCACGTGCTCGGGATCTGGGTGCAGGCCACCGAGGACGCGAAGTTCTGGGCCGGGGTCTGCGCCGAGCTGCGCAATCGCGGGGTCCGTGACGTGCTGATCGTCTGCTGTGATGGGCTGACCGGGTTCCCGGAGGCGATCGAGGCGACCTGGCCGCAGAGCACGGTGCAGACCTGCACGGTGCATCTGATCCGGGCGGCGATGCGGTTCGTGTCCTACTCCGACCGCAGGAAGGTCGCCGCCGCGCTGCGGCCGATCTACACCGCGCCCACGGTCGAGGCCGCGCAGGTCGAGCTTGCCGACTTCGCCAGCTCCGAGCTGGGCCGTAAGTATCCGGCCACGGTGTCGACCTGGGAGAACGCCTGGGAGCGGTTCATCCCGTTCCTGGCGTTCCCACCCGAACTCCGCAAGATCATCTACACCACGAACTCGATCGAGTCGCTCAACTACCAGCTCCGCAAGATCATCAAGAACCGCGGGCACTTCCCGACCGACGACGCGGTGATCAAGCTGCTCTGGCTGGCGATCCGCGATATCGAGGACAAACGCGCCCGCCAACGCGAGAAGCAGAAAGGCCTACCACCCAATCAACGCACCGCCCCCGCACGCCTGGTCGAAGGCGCCATCGTCCACGGCTGGAAACAAGCCCTCGGCGCCCTCGTCCTGCACTACCCCGACCGCATCAGCCAGCACATCAACTAACCATCCATTTGCCATCACTTACACAGAAAACTTGACAAGCTCCAGCACCGACGATCGCATGCGTCCCGCACTCTCCCAGGCCGACCATGCGAACCAAAGGAAAAG
>NZ_ASJB01000023.1 GCF_000478275.1 Amycolatopsis orientalis DSM 40040 = KCTC 9412 | reverse complement strand
TTTTTTTCAAGCAGAAGACGGCATACGAGAGCTCTCTCATTTCCCGGTATGTCAGCTCGCGGATTTCTTTCGGGTTGGATACGATCGCCGGGTTGACAGAATAAACGGCGTCAACGTCAGTGAAGTTTTCATACAACTCGGCTTTCAATCCATTCGCTAAAATGGAGCCCGTAATGTCAGAGCCGCTGCGCGAAAACGTCATCACTTCTCCTTCCTGGCTGAATCCGAAGAAGCCGGGAAAGATAATGATGCCCTTTTGCTGTCTGAGCTGAAACAGATTGTCGTAGGACTCGGGCAGCACTTGTGCGTTGCCGGGTTCGCTCGTCACGAACAGCCCGGCGTCTTTTGGACTGACATAATGTGCTTCAACTCCACGGTGCCTG
>NZ_ASJB01000022.1 GCF_000478275.1 Amycolatopsis orientalis DSM 40040 = KCTC 9412 | reverse complement strand
GTGAGTGGCAAAGAGCGTTAGAACGCTCTTTGCCACTCACGACCCCGTTCAGGAACGTGCCTTCAGGCATCAACCGGACACCGAGTCACCGAAAACTGCCCTTCGCGGACAGGTCCCCGTCTCGTGAGGGAGCCTCACGTAGGTCGCCAAGGTAGTGAAAGCCTCCTTCGCTACCTTGAGGGTAGGCAAGGGGACCTTCACGGCATCGAGTCGATCACGCCACGTTTGCCCTACCTCTCAAAATAGAACCGTCATCGCCGCTCACGACGCCTGGGCTGCTGCGCGACCGGCCGCCCGTGCCCGCGGGGAGTGCCTGGGGGAGCCGTGCCGATCCCGCAACAATTCCCCTTTCCCGCAATTGGCCTCCATTTCTTTCTTGCGCTATAAACTTAAAGAACCCTTCGCGCGCGAAGGTGCTTCGCTCGCGAAGCGGCGCTTCGCGTGAATGCGGGAGTGCAAGTGGTCAGCAATTGAGGTGAATTACCGCGTGGCAGTCACTGCGCGGCCGGAGTTCGGCTCTACTTTGGCCCGCATGGTTGAGAAGGATTCGACGGCGCGGACCCGGGAACTGGGCCACCGCATGAAGGCGTTCCGGCAGCGCAGGCACTTCAGCGGAGCCGACGTCAGCCGCCGTAACGGCTGGTTGCAGAGCAAGGTCACGAGGTGGGAACAGGGCCTGCGCGAGCTGTCCGTCGTGGACGCGGCGCTGTATCTCGCGACCTGTGGCGAGGCGGAGCCCGAGCGCGAACTGCTCCTGGAACTCACGCAGTCCGGCAACGACCTCTACTGGGTGCGGCCGTACTTCGACGAACTCGTCGATCCGACGAAATCCCTGATGATCCAAGAGAATCTCGCGCATACCTTGGTGCGCTACGAGTCGCTGACCCTCCCCGCGCTGCTGCAGACCGAACCGTACGCCCGCACCACCTACGAACTGCTCGGCAACCGCGATCAGGCGCGGCTGGACCAGATCGTCAGCGCCAGGATGGACCGGCAGCAGCTGCTGCGCCGGGACCGGCCGCCGCAGTGCCGGTTCTACGTCCACGAGCGCGCGCTCCGTTCCGTCGTCGGCGGGCCGCGGATCATGCACGAGCAGCTGCTGCACCTCGTCCTGTCGGCGAATCTCCCTTATTGTTCCATCCGTGTCGTCCCCGAAACGAACGAAGTGAGCAGAACAATCGAGAATTCGTTCACCATCATGGAATTCTCGGAGCATCCGGCGGTGGTGTACACGGATTCCTATGCGGCCGGGATGTTCATCGACGACCGGGTGGCGGTCGAGGCGTACTATTCGCTTGTTGCGCGGCTGGAAAGCGATACCCTGACAGTGGAGAATTCGCGGCAAATGCTCGCCGAGTGGGCGGACCGGTACGACCGGATGGAGGAGTGACCCGATCGGGGTTTCCCGGCGCCTCGTCCTGGGGTAATCCTTCCTGGTAGCCGAGGAGAAGGAGTTCGTGGTGACGAAGACGCAGGGTGGTGCCCCGGTCGCCGAGGCGGAGATCGAGCGGAAGTACGACCTGGCGGCCGACCGGCCCATCCCGCCGCTGGTCCCGGCCGGTCCCGTGACGAACCAGGCCGAACCGAGGGTGGACGTCCTCGACGCCACGTACTTCGACACCGCCGACTTCAGGCTCGCGCAGGCGGGGATCACGCTGCGCCGCAGGCTCGGCGGAACCGACGAGGGCTGGCATCTGAAACTGCCGGTCAGCGCGGACAGGCGCGAGGAACTGCGGCTTCCGTTGTCGGGCAAGCCGGACAAGGTGCCGGGCGCGCTGGCGAAGCTGGTCCGCGCGCACACCCTCGGCGCCAAACTCGTCCAGGCCGCGCACCTGCGCACCGAGCGCACGTCGTACGCCTTGCTCGACAAGGAAGGTCGCGAGCTCGCGACGCTGACGGACGACGTCGTCACCGGTGAGGCGGGCGGGGAGAAGGCGCATCTCGATCGCTGGCGGGAGATCGAGATCGAGCTTTCGCCCGGCACGGATCTCGAAGTGCTCGACAGCCTGGACGAAGCCGTCGTGAAGGCGGGGGCTGAGCGGTCGAGGTGGCCGTCGAAGCTCCGGAGGCTGACCGACGAACTCGTCCCGTCGGCCGGGGCGGCGTCCGGTTCGGTACTCGCGGATTACCTCGCCGAGCAGCTGAACGCTTTGCGCCGCAACGACATCGGGGTTCGCCGGGACGTCGAGGACGCGGTACATCAGATGCGGGTCGCGAGCAGGCGACTGAGGAGTGCGCTGCGGACGTTCCGTCGCTCCCTCGACTCCGACGTCGCGAACGAGCTCGCCGCCGAACTTCGCTGGCTGGGCGGCGAACTCGGACCGGCGCGGGACAACGAGGTGATGGCCGAACGGCTGCACGACGACGTCAAGGCGCTTCCGGCGGAACTGGTCCTCGGCAACGTCGAGCAGCTGATGACGCGGCACTTCGCACGCGAGGCCCAGGAGGCCAAGGTGCGCGCCGTCCGGGCACTCGACAGCAAGCGGTACACGAATCTGTTGCGGGCACTGGAAAAGCTCGTCGCGAAGCCGCGGAAGATCAAGGATGGCAAGAAGGAACTCCGCAAAGCGGTGGCGCGTTCGGACCGGAAACTGCGCAAGGCCGTCGCGGCGGCGAACGACCTGCGGCCGGGCTCGGAGCAGGACGCCGCGTCGCACGAGGTGCGCAAGAAGGCCAAGCGCGCCCGATACGCCGCGGACACGGTCCGGCCGGTGACCGGCAAGAAGCTTCGAAAATGGCGTAAGAACGTCAAGGCCGTGCAAAGCACGCTCGGCACCCATCACGACGTGGTGGTCACCCGGGAGGTCCTGCGTCTCCTCGGGCTCCGCGCCTACGCCGAAAGCGAAAACGCTTTCACCTACGGCCTCCTGTACGGCCGTTCGGTCGCCACCGCCGAAGCCGCGCACCGGCGTTTCGCCGGAGAATGGCAAGAGGTACGTAAAGGTTCCCGCCCGAAATGGCTCAAATGAGGGAACGCGGGGTTGACCTGCCGCCGCCGCCGAGTACCGTCGAGGGAACTTGGTGGTCTGGAGAGAGGCGCCCCCAATGTTGCCTGGCAAGCGTGTTCCCGGCGACCCGCCTCCCTTGGCCGTGACCAGCAGCCGACGGCCCGACGGCGTCCTCGTCCTCACCGCGGTGGGGGAGATCGACGCGGCCACGGTCGGCCGGTTCCGCACCGAACTCAGCGGCGCGTGCGTCAAGGCCAAACGGGTGATCCTCGATCTGTCCGGCGTCGGTTTCCTCAGTTGCGCGGGATTGCACGCCCTTGAGGAGGCCAATGCCGTGTCGCCGCGGTTCTCGGTGATCGTGAAGACCACGCTGGTGTCGCGGATCCTGGACGTCAGCGGCGTCGGCGCGGGTCTCGACGTCTGGCGCGATTTCGAGGACGTGCGAGCCTAAACCCCCTCACGTGGGTCGTGAGTGGTAAGTGACGTTCTAACGGCACTTACCACTCACGACCATCTGAAGAACGGCCTGGTCAGCCGTCGAGTTCGACCTCGTCGGCGGTGACGTCCGGCAGCAGGCCGCGCCAGCGCGGATTGCGCAGGCAACCCGCGTCGGTCCAGCCGCCGAAGACGACCTCGCCGACGAGGGTCGGCCGCGACCAGTGCGCGTCCTTCGCCTGTTTCTCCGGGACGGAATGGAACGGGGATGTCTTGCGCTCCAAGCGGAACAGCCGGCGAGAGAGGTCCTCCAGTTCCTCGCCCGCGAATCCGACACCGACGTTCCCGATGTACCGCAAGCCGTCTTCGTACGGGACACCGAGCAGGAGCGAGCTGAACGTGCCCGCTCGGCTGCCGCCTCCCGGCCGCCAGCCGCCCAGCACCACCTGCTGGACCCTGGCGCCGGTGATGGAAAGCCATTCCCCGGTGCGCTTTCCCGGGTGGTAGGCGGAGTCGGCGCGTTTCGCGACGATCCCGGCGAGTCCGTGTTCGCGGGCCGCCCGCGCGACCGCGCCGCCGTCCCCGAGGTAGTGCCGGGGGACCTGCCAATGAGGTCCGGCGAGACCGAGTCCGTCGAGGAGTTCCCGCCGCTCGACATAGGACGCATCGACGCAGGAACGGCCGTCCAGGTGCAGGAGATCGTTCACCAGGTAGAACGCCGGATACCGGGCGGTGAGCCGTTTCGCGGAGTTCTTCGTGGCCCGCGCGCGGTGCCCGAGTCCGTCCACACTCGGCTTCCCACCGTCGAAGACGACGATTTCCCCGTCGAGAAAGGCTTCTGTGGCACCGAGTTGCTCGCCGAGGCCGCGGAACTCGGGGTACAGCCCGGTCACGTCGTCACCGGAATCGTCGTAGGCGGTGATCCGGCCGCCGGACACGCGCATGAGGGTGCGGCGCCCGGACCAGTCGAATTCGTAAGCCCATTCCGCGTCTTCGCCGGTCGAGGGGAGACGTCCGGGTTTGGTCAGCATCGGGGCGAGGAAAGGGGGAAGCTCCGCTCTGCCGGGTTCGGCGGGGTCGAGCCGTTTGAGCAGCCAGCCGCGATCGTTCCCGTCCTTCTTCACGTTGAGGAAGAGGTATTTCCCGCGTGCCCGTTCACCGTGGAAGACGATCTCGACCTTGTGGTTGTTGAAGTGCAGCGTCTCGTACCGGCCGGTGTCCCAGATCGTCATGCTGCCGCCGCCGTATTCGCCGACGGGGATCTCGCCCTCGAAGGTGAGATATTCCATCGGATGGTCCTCGGTGTGCACGGCCAGCCGTTCGGTCTCGGGCGACATCGGCAGGCCTTTCGGCACCGCCCAGGAGACCAGCACACCGTCCCGTTCGAGGCGGACGTCCCAGTGCAGGCTGCTCGCGTGGTGTTCCTGGATGACGAAGAGGTCGTTCGACCCGGTTTCGCCGTCACCGTCCGGAATGGGTTCGGGGGTCCGGTCCGGTTTGCGCTTACGGCGGTATTCGCCGAGTTTCTCCGCCATGGTCGGCCAGCGCACCCCCTCCGGATCCGGTCACGCAAGCCTAGCGCCGTTCCCCGCCACCACGCGTGGTGAAGGCCCCTTTTCCCACTGTGAGAGTAGGGAAAGGGGCCTTCACGAAGGAGCGATCAGTCGGTTTCGGCCAACGCCTCGGCGAACTGGGCGGCGTAGAGCCGCGAGTACGCCCCGCCGGTGAGCAGCAGCGTTTCGTGGTCGCCCTGTTCGACGATCGAGCCGTTCTCCATCACGAGGATGACATCCGCGTCGCGGATGGTGGAGAGCCGGTGCGCGATGACGAAACTCGTCCGTCCCTCGCGCAGCGAGTTCATCGCCCGCTGGATCAGCACCTCGGTCCGGGTGTCGACCGAACTCGTGGCCTCGTCGAGGATGAGGATCGCGGGCTTCGCCAGGAACGCCCGTGCGACGGTGATCAGCTGTTTCTCACCCGCGCTGACCGTGCCGCCCTCGTCGTCGATGACCGTGTCATACCCCTCCGGCAGGGTGCGGACGAAGCGGTCGACGTGGGTCGCCTTGGCCGCCGCGACGATCTCCTCGTGCGTGGCGCCCTCGGAACCGTAGGCGATGTTCTCCGCGATGGTGCCGCCGAACAGCCACGCGTCCTGCAGCACCATGCCGGTCTTCGACCGCAGGTCCTCGCGGTCCATCTCGGCGATGTCGACACCGTCGAGGGTGATCCGGCCACCGTCGAGTTCGTAGAACCGCATGAGCAGGTTGACCAGCGTGGTCTTCCCCGCGCCGGTCGGCCCGACGATGGCCACGGTGTGCCCGGGATCGACGGTGAGCGACAGGTCCTCGATGAGCGGCGTGTCCTCGGCGTACCGGAACGACACGTGCTCGAACTCGACCTGGCCGCGCACGTTCGCCACCCGCGCGGGTTCGGCGGGCTCGGGATCCTGCTCGTCCGCGTCGAGCAACGCGAAGACCCGCTCCGCGGACGCGATCCCGGACTGCAGCAGGTTCGCCATGCTGGCGATCTGCGTGACCGGCTGGCTGAACTGTCGCGAGTATTGGATGAACGCCTGGACGTCGCCGAGCGACAGTGTCCCGGACGCCACCCGCAGCGCGCCGATCACGGCCACCAGCACATAGCTCAGGTTGCCGATGAACATCATCGCGGGCTGGATGGTGCCCGAGATGAACTGCGCCTTGAAGCTCGCGCCGTAGAGCGTGTCGTTGTGCTCGCGGAAGACCTCTTCGGCCTCGGCACGGCGGCCGAACACCTTGACCAGCGAGTGCCCGGTGTACATCTCCTCGATATGCGAGTTGAGCCGCCCGGTGGTGGACCACTGCTTGATGAACTGCGGCTGCGCCTTCTTGCCGATCTTGGCCGCGACGAACACCGAAGCAGGCACCGAAAGCAGCGCGACCAGCGCCAGCACCGGCGAGATGACGAACATCATCACGAGCACGCCGATGACCATCAGCAGCGACGACACGATCTGCGCGAGCGTCTGCTGCAGGGACAGCGCGAGGTTGTCGATGTCGTTGGTCGCCCGGCTCAGCACCTCACCGCGCGGCTGGCGGTCGAAGTAGCTCAGCGGGAGCCTGGCGAACTTCTCCTCGATCCTCTCCCGCAGCTCGAACACCGCCCGCTGGACCAGGTTCGTGGTCAGCCGGGCCTGCAGCAGCGCGAAGAACGCGGCCACGATGTAGAGCAGCAGGACCCACATCAGGACCTGGCCGACGGCGTCGATGTCGATGCGCTGGCCGGGGACGAAGTCCATCGACGAGAACATGTCGGCGAGGGTGTTGTCACCCCTCGCGCGCATCCCGGCGATGACCTCTTCCTTGCTCAGCCCCGGGGGCATGTCCTTGGCGACGACACCGGCGAAGATGAGGTCCGTCGCCATGCCGAGGATCTTCGGGCCGATGACGCTCAGCGTCACGCTGGCGACACCGAAGGCCAGGATGCCGTACAGGACGGCGCGTTGCGGCTGAAGCAGGCGCAGCAGTCGTTTCAGTGAACCCTTGAAATCCAACGCTTTCTCGGCCGGACCACCCATCAGGGCGGCCGGACCGCGGCCGAAGGCGGCCCCGCCGCCCGGTCCCGGCCCGCGAGGCGCGCTCGCGCGCTCGCCCACGCCTTTCGCCGGAGCGGCCGAAGCACCTGAGGTGCCTGAAGTGTCCGTTGTGGACTCGGGCGCGCTCATCAGGCGGCCTCCTGTTCGGTCAGCTGGGACAGCACGATCTCCCGGTAGGTTTCGTTGCCGTCCATGAGTTCGGTATGCGTTCCACTGCCGACCACGCGGCCCTCGTCGAGCACGATGATGCGGTCGGCGTGGCGGATCGTGCTGACCCGCTGCGCGACGATCACCACGGTCGCTTCGGCGGTCTCGGCCACCAGCGCCCGCCGCAGGGCGGCGTCGGTCGCGTAGTCGAGCGCGGAGAAGGAGTCGTCGAAGAGGTAGATCTCGGGGCGGCGCACCAGCATCCGCGCGATCGCGAGCCGCTGCCGCTGGCCGCCTGAGACGTTCGTCCCGCCCTGGGAGATGGGGGAGTCGAGCCCCTCGGGCATCCGCTCGACGAAGTCCTTGCCCTGCGCCACTTCCAGCGCGTGCCACAGTTCCTCGTCGGTGGCGTCGGGCTTGCCGTACCGGAGGTTGCTGGCGACCGTCCCGGCGAACAGGTACGGCTTCTGCGGCACCAGTCCCACGGCGTCGGACAGCACGGTCGGATCCAGTTCGCGGACGTCGACGCCGTCGACGCGAACCGAACCGTCGGTGGCGTCCATCAGCCGGGGGATCAGGTTGAGCAGCGTGGTCTTGCCGCTGCCCGTACTGCCGATGATCGCGGTGGTCTCACCGGGCCTTGCCAGCAGCGAGATCTCCTGGAGCACCGGCTTCTCCGCACCGGGGTAGCGGAATTCCACATCGGACAGCTCGAGCCGCCCGTGCACTTCGCCCGGGCTGATCGGGTTCGCGGGGAGCACGACGCTGGTGTGCGTGTCGAGCACCTCGGTGATGCGTTCGGCGCTCACCTCGGCGCGCGGCACCATCATGAACATGAAGGTGGCCATCATGACCGCCATCAGAATCTGCATCAGGTAGGACAGGAACGCGGTGAGCGCGCCGATCTGCATGCTGCCGTCGTCGATGCGCAGCCCGCCGAACCACAGCACGGCGACGCTGGAGGCGTTCATCACGAGCATGACGATGGGGAACATCAGCGCCATGAGCCTGCCGACGACCAGCGAGACGTCCAGCAGTTCGGTGTTGGCCTTGGTGAACCGCCGCCGCTCGTGGGTGTCCTTGACGAAGGCCCGGATCACCCGGATGCCCATGATCTGCTCGCGCAGGATCTGGTTGATCTTGTCGAGGCGCTCCTGCATCAGGCGGAACGCCGGCCGCATCTTCGCGATGATGATCCCGACCGAGATCCCGAGGATCGGCACCACGACCACGAGCAGCCACGACAGCGTGACGTCCTGGTTCAGCGCCATGATGATGCCGCCGAAGCACATGATCGGCGCGGACACCATCAGGGTGAACGCCATCAACGTCAGCATCTGCACCTGCTGGACGTCGTTGGTGGTGCGGGTGATCAGCGACGGGGTGCCGAACTGGCCGACCTCACGGGCGGAGAAGTCCTGGACGCGGTGGAAGATCGCGCCGCGGACGTCGCGGCCGACCGCCATCGCGGTGCGGGCGCCGAAGTAGACGGCGCCGATCGAGCAGGCGATCTGCACCAGCGACACCAGCAGCATCACGCCGCCGACGCCGAGGATGTAGTCGATATCGCCCTTGACCACGCCGTCGTCGATGATGTCGGCGTTCAGCGTCGGCAGGTAGAGCCCGGCGAGGGTCTGGACGAACTGCAGCAGCACGATCAGCCACAGGTCTCGCCGGTACGGGCGCAGGTGAGTGCGCAACAGCTTCGTCAGCACAACGGTTTCTCCCCCAGTGGTGGGTAGGTGTTACTTTTTCTTCGGTTTCTTCACCGATTCGGGTCCGGTGAGCGAGGGGACGCCCGTGGCGGCCTCCCGCAGGAGGCTCTCGATCGTCTCCAGGAACGGCTCGGCGCCCTCGTTCGTCAGCCAGTTGAAGAACGCGGTCTTCACCGCGGACTCCACGATCGCCGCCATGAGCCGCGCGTTCAACGCGTTTTCCGGACCTGCCCCTGCCCGTTCGAGGATCGCCTCGGCCAGCACCTGCTCGACGGTGGCGTGCGCCTTGAGGAACTCGCCGTGCATCGACGGATGCAGCATCATCGACCGCGCGACCTTCACCGTGCCGCGGTCCGGTTCCCCCGAGCTGCCGTAGGCCTCCAGCGTCGCGGCGCTGACCGCCTCCCACAGTGTCTCCCCGGCGGGCCGCTCGCGCAGCGCCTCCCGCACGCGTTCCTGCCGTTCGACGATGAACGAGCAGATCGCCTCCTCCTTGCTGGAGAAGTAGTTGTTGAACGTGCGCGGCGAAACCCCCACGGCACTGGCGATGTCCTCGACGCGGACCTGTTCGACGCCCTTCTCCGCGGCGAGTTTCAGCGCCGCCTCGCTCATGGCGCGCCGAGCTGCGCGCTTCTTGCGTTCGCGTAGTCCGAGAGGGGCGACGGGGTCCGTGGGCACGACGGCAAGGGTAGGCAAAAGTTGCGTGGCACGCAAATTTATGCGCACTCCGCACTTTTCGGGCACGACACGGCGCACCTGACGGGCAAATTGAGCCGAATGGCCTAGTGTGCACCGCTCACCAGCCGCAATGCTTTCGTTACCACGTCACTGCCAGCTGTTGAACGGAAACCGGTTGTGGACACCGATAGTTCCGTCTGCTTGCATGTCGGACGTTGTCACTGGGGAGTGCAACACGGGTCCGGGTATGCGAAGAGAAAGAAGTGGAAGCACATGGTGACGCGGGCTCGAGGCTTGCTTGACCGCTCACGGGTTCTTCTGGACCGCTCCCGGGTGGCCGCGGCGCAGTTCCTCGCCGCACCGCCCCGGCACGCCCCTTCGGCGCCACCCGCCGAACCGGCGGCGGAACAGCGGCCCGCCGTGGAAGCGCCGGACGCCGGCGCACTCGCCGGGGTCTGTTCGAACGTCGCGCTGCGGGACCTCAATCTGCTGGACCAGTTGCTCGCGCAGCTGGAGACGATGGAGGCGGGGGAGGAGAACTCCGACCGTCTCGCCGAGCTCTACCGGCTCGACCACCTGGCGACCCGGTTGCGGCGCAACGCCGAGAACCTGCGGGTGCTCGCCGGCCGTGACGCCGACGACGCGGCGGCCGGGACCTCGTCGATGCTGGACGTGATGCGGGCCGCGATGTCGTCGATCGACCACTACTCGCGGATCACGATCGGCCGCGTCGTTTCCCTCGGCGTCGTCGGTTTCGCCGCCGAGGACGTCAGCCGGATCCTCGCGGAACTGTTCGACAACGCTGCGAACCAGTCGTCGCCGAGTTCGCCGGTCAGCGTCAGCGCGCACCTCACCGAACAGGGAAGCGTGCTGATCCGCATCGAAGACGAGGGCATCGGCATGCCGCCGGAGCGCCTCGCGGCGCTGAACGAACGCCTCTCCGCCGGCCCCGTGCTCGACGACGAGTCGGTGCGGCATATGGGACTCGCCGTCGTCGGCAGGCTCGCCCACCGGCACGAGATCATCGTCAAACTCGACCGCCGTACCCCGCACGGCACGGTCGCCACCGTGCTGCTGCCGGTCCCGGTGGTGTCGGAGCTGGCCGAGGCGCAGTGGTCCGGCACGCAGACCGTCGTGCTGCCCCAGACGAGGGTCGCCAACGGAGTGCCCGTGGGGAGCCCGGTCGCGACGCCGTCGGCACTGCCGAGGCGCCGCCCCGCCGGGTCGCCGGCACCGGAGCCGGAAGAACGGAAGCCCAGCCCGCGTCCGCGCACGGCCGTCCCGCCGCCCGCCGACGGCGGCACCACCGCCAGTGGCCTGCCGCGCCGGGTTTCCCGCAGTATCAGGACTTTGCCCGACGAACCGGCCCCGCCGACCCCCTCGTCCGCCGATCCGGCGGACGGGCATGAGGCGCTGCTGGCCGACCTCGACGCCTTCACCGACGGCGAGCGTGCCGCTCTCGATGACCGGCACGAGCGTGAGACCGGAGGAAACACCCAGTGACCGCCCAGGACGCGACCACGGATTTCACGTGGCTGCTCGACGACTTCGTGCGCAAGGTGCACGGCGCGAGTCACGCGCTGATCATGTCCGTCGACGGTTTCCCTTTGACCGCCTCGGAATCGGTGTCCAACGACGACGCGGAGCAGCTCGCCGCCATCGCGAGCGGACTGCTCAGCCTCGCGGGCAACAGCGCCGCGTTGTTCGGCAAGGGGAACTGCGAGCAGATCATCATCCGGCTCACCCGCGGGTACTTCCTGTTCATGGGGATCGGTGCCGAAGCCGGGCTCGCCGTGCTCACCGAACCCGACTGTGACATGAAGGTCGTCGCCTACGAGATGACCCAGTTCATCACCAACGCCGGTCACGCCCTCACCCCCGAGGTGCGAGCGGGGCTCCGGCAGGTCCTGACCGCCCGACGGCCGCAGGCCTGAGAATCCGGAGAAGGAAGGGATGACCGTGTCCAGCGACCAAGCTCCGGACCGGCCCGTCAAGATGCGCAGCCGCAGAATCCGGCCCTACGCGCTGACCGGCGGCCGGACCAAGAGCAGTCACCTGCTGCTGGTGGAGACCCTGATCTCGGTGCCGCGCTACGACCCGGCGCTGGCCGAGGCGCTGATGCCCGAATCGCGTTCGCTGTACGAGCGCGCCCGCGACCGCTCGTCGATCGCCGAACTGTCGGTGGAACTCGACCTGCCGCTGGGCGTGGTGCGCGTCCTCATCGGCGACCTCGCCACCCAGGGCGCCGTCTTCGTGCACCCGACGGCGCACGCCTACAACCACGATACGAACGTGCTCGAGAGGATCCTCGATGGACTCAAGCGCCTCCCGGTCTGACGCCGATCTTCTCGCCATCTCCGCCAAGATCGTGGTCGCCGGTGGATTCGGCGTGGGCAAGACGACGTTCGTCGGCTCCGTCTCCGAGGTCCCGCCCCTGAGCAACGAGGCATGGATGACCGAGGCGGGTGCCGGGGTCGACGAGCTGGTGCCGCCCGGAACCAAGTCCACCACCACGGTCGCGATGGACTTCGGCCGGATCACCCTGCGCGAAGACCTGCTCCTGTACCTGTTCGGCACGCCCGGTCAGGCCCGGTTCTGGTTCCTGTGGGACGACCTGTCGCGCGGCGCGCTCGGCGCCGTCGTGCTGGTCGACACCAGCCGGATCGACCAGTCGTTCGCCGCGATCAACTACTTCGAGAACGACTCCGAACTGCCGTTCATCGTCGCGGTCAACCAGTTCGAGGGAATGCCGGTGCACGACCTCGACGAGGTCCGCGACGCGCTGGCGCTGTCCCCGGACATCCCGCTGATCACCTGCGACGCACGCGACCCCAAGTCGGCGGTCGCGACGCTGCAGGAACTGGTGACCCACACGCTGTCCCTCGCGGTGCTCTCCGGGGGACGTGAGTTTGCTTCGCTCAGCTGACCAGTTCTGGGAGGAACGTCGAGGATGCGCAAGGTTCTGATCGTCGGTGCCGGGCAGTCGGGGTTGCAGCTGGCCTTGAGCCTGCTTTCCCACGACTACGACGTCACGGTGATGTCGGCGCGGACACCGGACGAGATCCGGTCCGGCAAGGTGATGTCGACCCAGTGCATGTTCCACTCCGCCCTGCAGCACGAGCGGGACCACAAGCTGAACCTGTGGGAGGACGAGACCGTCCGGGTCGAGGGGCTCGGCGTGTCGATCGCCGGTCCCGACTCCAGCCGGGTGCTGGACTGGTTCGGGCCGCTGGAGCAGTTCGCGCAGTCGGTGGACCAGCGCGTGAAGATGGCGGGCTGGCTGGAGCTGGTGGAGGAGCGCGGCGGCAAGGTCGTCATCCACGGCGTGACCACGTCCGATCTGGCGCCGCTGGCGAAGCTGTACGACCTCGTGGTGATCGCCGCCGGCAAGGGTGAGCTGGTCCAGCTGTTCGATCGCGTCCCGGAGCGTTCGCCCTACACCGAGCCGCAGCGCGCGCTTTCGCTGGCCTACGTGCACGGCCTCGAGCCCCGGCCGGAGCATCCGGACAAAGCCGCCGTGCGGTTCAACATCATCCCGGGTGTCGGCGAGCTGTTCATGATCCCCGCGTACACGCTGAGCGGGAACTGCGACATCCTGTTCTTCGAGGGCGTGCCCGGCGGGCCGCTGGACTGCTGGAACGACCGGCCGTCGCCGCAGGAACACCTCGACCGGATCCTGTCGCTGATGAAGCAGTTCCTCCCGTGGGAGTACGAGCGGTCCAAGAACGCCGTGCTGACCGACGACAAGGCGACGCTGGCCGGTGGGTACACGCCGGTCGTGCGGAACGCCGTCGGCGAACTGGCCTCGGGCACGGTGGTGCTGGGCATGGCCGACGTCGTGGTCGCCAACGACCCGATCACCGGGCAGGGCTCCAACAACGCGAGCCACTGCGCGGCGTCCTATCTGGACTCCATCCTCGAGCGCGGGGACAAGCCGTTCGACGCCGAGTGGATGACGGCGGCGTTCGAGAAGTACTGGGAATACGCCCAGCACGTGACGACCTGGACCAACGCGATGCTGCAGCCGCCGCCCCCGCACGTGCTCCAGATCATCGGGGCGGCGGGGGAGAACCCGGCCGTGGCGAAGCGGTTCGCCAACGGATTCTCCGATCCGACCGACTTCCAGCACTGGTTCCTCGACCCGGCCAAAGCGGAGAAGTACCTGGCCGAAGCGTGATTTTCGGACCGCGACAGTCCCGCGATCGGGTTCACGGGACTGTCGCGGTCCGACGTTTCGGGCTACCGTTGTTACCGAGCGTGAGTACGGTCGGTAACGGCGGTGGAGGTGCGGCGCGATGCGTTCGATGTGGAAGGGCTCGGTGTCGTTCGGGCTGGTGAGCATCCCGATCCAGCTCTACGCGGCCACCGAGAACAAGAACGTCTCGCTGCGCCAGGTGCACGAGGCCGACGGTGGCCGGATCCAGTACAAGCGGTTCTGCACGATCGACGGCGAGGAAGTGCCCTACGCCGAGATCGCCAAGGGCTACGAACTGCCCGACGGCGAGATGGTCGTGCTCACCGACGAGGACATGGCCGAACTGCCGCTGGCGTCGTCACGGGCGATCGACGTGCTCGAGTTCGTGCCGCTGGAGTCCATCGACCCGATCCACTTCGACAAGACCTACTACCTCGAACCGCAGAAGAACGCCGTCAAGCCGTACGTCGTCCTGCGTGACGCGCTGCAGAAGGCGAGCCACGTGGCGATCGCGAAGGTCGCCATCCGGCAGCGGGAGACGCTCGCGATCCTGCGGGTGCACAGCGACGTCCTGATGATGACGACGATGTTGTGGCCCGACGAGGTCCGCGTCCCGGATTTCGGCTTCCTGCACGACGATCCGCCGCAGGTGCGGCCGCAGGAGCTGACGATGGCCGGCTCGCTGATCGACTCGCTCTCGGAACCGGTGTTCGAGCACGAGAAGTACACCGACTCCTACCGTGAGGCGCTGGAGGCCATGATCGAGGCCAAGGCCGCGGGCAACGAGACGGCGAAACCGAAGGCCGTGGGCGCGAAGGCCGACGTCGTCGACCTGATGGAGGCCCTGCAGGCCAGCGTGAGCGAGGCCAAGAAGAGCCGGAAACCGGCCGCGTCGACTGCCAAGAAGGCCACCGCGGCGAAGAAACCCGCCACGGGCAAGCGAACCCCGAAGAGCGCCTGACCCTCCTTTGTGGACAATGCACCCGGCCTCACGTGGCCGGGTGTCGCGACACGCCGCCTCTCGCGGATGCCGGATTCTGTCGTGCCTCGGTGGTATCAAGGCAACCGAGGAGAACTTTTCCGGAGCGATCTTCTCTCTGATCGCGGGAGGCGGCATGAGCATGGAGTGCGCGTTCTGCGCCGGCGGACTCGACCACTGCCACGGAACCCTGGTGGTCCACCTCGACGGTGGCTTCATCGAATGCAGCGAAGACGGCTGCGTCGACCTCGATTTCGCCCGGCACACGCTGACGATCGACTGTTTCGACGTCGACGGTGGTTGCACGTGTGCGGAGGTGGAGGCCCGGCTGTTGCTGCGGGCTTCCTGACCGGCGGCTGCTACACCAGTCCGGCCTGATCCGGGTGATCGGCACCGATTGCCACCCGAAGGTGTAAGCCTTCGTGTACATCGTGGCCGGAAATGTGTTAACTATGACGGGGTCCTCCGGCTCTCCCTCCCCCTCGGAGCCGGGGGACCCCTTCATGTCACGGTGCTTCCTTCGCGGTGTCGTGGATCGAAGCGCCGTCGCAGTCGCGCACCGCTTCCCAGACTCCGTCTCCGTCCGCGTAGTCGTTCGCGGGAAGCGTCCCCAGTGGACCGAGGACATCGTCACCCGCTCCGGCCGCCGCGGCGGCTCGCAGGAGTTCGTCGCGTCCGCACGGGTACTTCGCCGCCGCCAAGTAGGGGCGGGGGTCCGGTCCGGCCATCGGCTCTCCCTCCTTCTCCTCGTCCACGATGGATTACCCGGTGGACGGGGGACGGAAACGGACCGGGCACCCGGCGTGAGGGGTACGCCGGGTGCCCGGTCCGTTTCGGTGCTGGTACCGGGGGCTCAGTACCAGTTTTTGGCTCGGTGCTCAGTACCAGTGGGCGCGACCGCCGATGGCCTTCCCGGTGTTCCCGAGGACGGCCAGGATGATGCCGATGACCGCGAGCGCGATCCCGATCGAGTACAGGACGGGGATGCTGGCGATGACACCGATGACAATCAGGATGACGCCGAGAATGATCACGGGGCACCTTCTCCTTCGTAGTCGCCCGGCCGAGTTGATGCCGGGGTGTGGCTACTTAGGGGATGCCCGGTCCATGCCCGGGGAAACAGGTCCATCCGGCCGTAGTTTTCACGCATTCGGCCTAACGTCACTGTCCGTAGTGTGCCCGGCTCGTGAGTGGTAATGACGGTTAGAACCGTCATTACCACTCACGAGGGTGCTCAGTATCGGTAGTGGTCCAGCTTGTACGGACCCTCGACGTCCACGCCGATGTACTCGGCCTGGCGCTTGGTGAGCTTCGTCAGCCGGACGCCCAGCGCGTCGAGGTGCAGGCGCGCCACCTTCTCGTCGAGGTGCTTCGGCAGGACGTGGACGTCGGTCGCGTATTCGCCCTGCTTCGTGAACAGTTCGATCTGCGCGATCGTCTGGTTGGTGAAGGAGTTCGACATCACGAAGCTCGGGTGACCGGTCGCGTTCCCGAGGTTCATCAGCCTGCCCTCGGACAGCACGATGATCGAGTGCGCTTCGCGGTCATCGGTGGCGGGGAAGACCCACTCGTGCACCTGCGGCTTGATCTCGATCTTCTGGATGCCCGGCGTCTTCGCGAGCCCGGCCATGTCGATCTCGTTGTCGAAGTGCCCGACGTTCGCGACGATCGCGTTGTGCTTCATCTTGGCCATCTGGTCGGCCATGATGATGTCGAAGTTGCCGGTGGTGGTGATGAAGATGTCACCGCGCTCGACGACGTCGTCGAGTTCGACGACGTCGAGACCCTCCATCGCGGCCTGCAGCGCGCAGATCGGGTCGATCTCGGTGACGACCACGCGGGCGCCCTGGCCGCGCAGCGATTCCACCGCGCCCTTGCCGACGTCGCCGTAGCCGCAGACGACCGCGACCTTGCCCGCGATCATCACGTCGGTGCCGCGGTTGAGACCGTCGATGAGCGAGTGACGGATGCCGTACTTGTTGTCGAACTTCGACTTCGTCACCGAGTCGTTCACGTTCATCGCCGGGAACAGCAGCTCGCCTTCCTTGGCGAGCTTGTAGAGCCGCTTGACGCCGTTGGTGGTCTCCTCGGTGACGCCGCGGACCTCCTTGGCGATGCGGGTGAACCGGCCGGCGTCACGGGCGAGGCTCTCGCGCAGCGTCCGCAGCACGGAGTGGTATTCCTCGGGGTCCTCTTCGGTCGGCTGCGGGACGGCACCGGCGGCCTCGAACTCGACGCCCTTGTGGATCAGCATGGTGGCGTCGCCGCCGTCGTCGAGGATCATGTTCGGGACGCGGCCGTCGCCGAAGTCGAAGAGCTGGTCGGTGCACCACCAGTACTCGGCGAGCGTCTCGCCCTTCCAGGCGAACACGGCCGAACCGGAGGGGGCGTCGACGGTGCCGTTCGGGCCGACGACGACGGCCGCGGCCGCCTCGTCCTGCGTCGAGAAGATGTTGCAGGACACCCAGCGCACCTCGGCGCCCAGCGCCACGAGCGTCTCGATCAGCACGGCGGTCTGGACCGTCATGTGCAGCGATCCCGCGACCCGCGCGCCCTTGAGCGGCTGCGAGGCGGCGTATTCGCGGCGCAGCGCCATCAAACCGGGCATCTCGACCTCGGCGAGGCGCAGCTGCTTGCGACCGGCCTCGGCGAGGGAAAGGTCGGCGACGGCGAATTCGATCCCGTTGACCTTGGACAGGGTGGGGCTCACTGGGTCTCCAATCATCGAGCAAGGCAGGGTGAAGCGGTCCTTCTCGCCGATGGCGGGAAGGACGGAGGCAGCGCGGAGGTTCAGAACTCGGCCTCGACGGCCGGAAAAGTGTTGTCAGACAAAAAAGAGGCACCTCCGCAGTGGGAGGCGCCCTTACGTCTGTCACAGCGGGCCGAGCGTGGCGGAAGAAATTCCGTCGCAGCGCCTCTCGGCCCGAAACCAGAATGGCAAAACGCCGCGATGGCTGTCAAGGCGACGCTGATCGCGCCGCCGCCGGGGGGAATTCGGCGCGGACACCCAGCAGGCGGACCGGCCTGCCGAGGTCGAACATGTCGAGCACTGCCAGCGCCGCCTTCTCGATCCCGGCCGGGTCCGCGGTCGGCGCGGGCAGGGTCACGCTGTGGGTGTGGGTCAGGAACGGCGCGAACCGGACCTTGACCGCCACCCGCGCGGCGGGTCTTCCTTCTTCGGCGACGTCCTGGGAAACGCGTTTCGCCAGCGCGACGACCTCCGCGGCCATGGCCTCGGGGTCGGTCAGGTTCTGCTGGAACGTGGTCTCGCGGCTGCGGGACCGTGCCACATACGGCGTCGCGGTGACTTCGGCGTCGCCGATCCCGCCGGCGAGGATCCGGTACCACGGGCCGAGCTTCGGGCCGAACCGCGCCGCGAGATCGCCCGCGTCGGCGCCCGCCAGCTCCAGCACGGTGTGATAGCCGGCCGCGGCGAGCTTCTTCGTGGTCTTGGCGCCGATGCCCCAGAGCGCGTCCGTCGGCTTCTCGGCCATGACGTCCCACCAGTTCTCCTGGACGAGACGGAAGATCCCGGCCGGTTTCGCGAATCCGGTGGCGAGTTTGGCGCGCAGCTTGTTGTCGCCGATGCCGACCGAACAGGACAACCCGGTCTCCTCGGCCACCACCCGCCGGATGTCGGCGGCGAGGGCTTCGGGATCGTCGGTGGTGGCGCCGAGGAACGCCTCGTCCCAGCCGAGTACCTCGACGACCACCGGGAACTCCCGCAGGGTCGCCATCACCCGATCGGAGACTTCTTGGTAGGCGGGCGCGTCCGTCGCCAGGAAGATCGCGTCAGGGCAGCGTTTCGCGGCGGTCCGCAACGGCATCCCGGACTGGATGCCGAACTCCCTCGCCTCGTACGACGCGGTCGCCACCACGGCCCGCTCGGCCGGATCGCCCGTGCCGCCGACGACCACGGGCTTGCCGCGCAGCTCAGGCCGCCGGGCGACCTCGACCGCCGCGATGAACTGGTCGAGGTCGACGTGGAGCACCCACTCCCGGACGGCCATGGAGCGAGCTTAGGACCGTTCGGCGATCTCGTCGCGCATGCGCTGCTCGTTCTCCTGCAGTTCCGGGGTGAAGGCGTCGCCGAAATCCTCGGCTTCGAGGATCTTGCGGATCTCCAGGACGGTGTCACCGTGCGGGGGAGTGGGGCAGCGCTTCGCCCACTCGATCGCTTCGGCGCGCGACGGGACGTCGACGATCCAGAAGCCGCCGACGAGTTCCTTGGCTTCGGTGAACGGGCCGTCGGTGACGGTGGCCCCCGCGGCGTTGAGCGTGACCCGCGCGCCCTTGGAGCTCTCCTGCAGGCCTTCGCCGCCCACCAGCACCCCGGCGTCGACCATGTCCTGGTTGAACTTCGCCATGGCGGTCAACGCCTCCATCGGCGGCATCTTCCCGGCCTCGGAATCCTCGTCCGCCTTGATGATGATCATGAACCGCATGGTCTTCCTCCCCGTGAACCGGACTTGACGCCCGGACTCTACCGGCGAGCGGGAAGACGGTCAGTCACGGCCGAATCGGGACAGATGCACGATCACGGCGCTGGTCACGGTGATCATCCCGATCAGCAGCAGGGCCGGGCTGTTCGTCACCATCCCCAGCAGCATCAGCAGCCCCGCGGTCAGGTCGAGGCTCAGCACGACCGCCAGCCGGAGCAGGGGAGGGTGCGCGGGCTTACCGGACCTGAGCCGGGCGGCCAGTGCCGGCTCCGTCAGTTCGAACCAGCGCTCGATCTTCTCCAGTTCTTGCCGATCGTGATGGCTCAGCATCGGTTTCTCCTTCGGCGCGCCCGCCCGGTCGACAACCAGGGAATACCCAGCGCCAAGGCGGTATAAGCATCGAATTTCGCCGACTTTCGTATAACGACCTATACGGCGTGGCCGGGTCGCGTCCACTGTGGATGGTGAGATTGGCCCATTCGGGGTTTCGGCACGCAGAAAGATCGTCAAAGAGGGGGGTGATCGGTAGTTTCCGTACTCACGGCCGTGGTGGCCACGGGCCGCTCCACCTGGGAGGAACCGCACGATGACCATACCCACCGAACCGATCGGCAGTATTCCCCGTCCGGCCTATCTCGTCGAAGCACTCGGCGAGCACGCCGCCGGACGGCTCGACGCCGACGGGCTCGGCGAGTTGCAGGAAAAGGCCCTCGTGGAGACGATCAAACGGATGGAGGAGACCGGTTCGCCGGTCATCACCGACGGTGAACAGGGCAAGCCGAGTTTCGCCACGTATCCGTTGGCGGGCTTGACTTCGCTGGCTCCGGACGGCGTCGTCATCCCCTTCGCCGACGGGCACACCCGGCAGCTTCCGCGGCTCACCGCCGGTCCGTTCCGCTATCAGACCTACGCCGCTTCGTACCTGCGCGCGGCCAAGAAGCACACGACCACGCCGGTGAAGCAGGCGGTGATCGCGGCGTCGGCGATCGGACTGGTCTATCCCGGTGAGGAATTGGCCGGATACAGCAAGGAAGAGTTCATCGCCGACCTGGTGAACGAAGCCGAGGCCGATATCCGCGGCAGTCTCGACGCGGGTGCGGACAGCGTGCAGATCGACTTCACCGAGGGCAGGTTGTCGCTGAAGCTCGACCCGTCCGGCGGGCTGCTGCAGTCCTTTGTGGACCTGAACAACGCGGTGCTGGACCGCTTTTCCGAGGAGGAGCGCAAGAAGATCGGGGTGCACACCTGCCCCGGTGGCGACCAGGACTCGGTGCACAGCCTCGACGTCGACTACGCCGCGCTGCTGCCGACGTTGTTCCAGCTGAAGGTGGGCAACGTCTACGTCCAGCTGGCCAGTGAGCCGGACCCCGAGCGGGCGCTTCGCGTGATCGCCGAGCATTCCCGGCCGGAACAGCGGATCTTCGTCGGCGTGACCGATCCGATCGATCCGCGGGTCGAAACGCCCGAAGAGGTGCGTGACAGGGTGCTTCAGGCGGCGCGGTACATCCCGGCCGACCGGCTGGGTACCTGTGACGACTGCGGGTTCTCGCCGTTCGCCGACGACCTGTCGACGTCACGGGACACCGCGTTCGCCAAGATCGCCGCCCGGGTCACGGGTACGCGCCTCGCCGAGGACTCCTTGTAGCCGGGGGGTGATGGGCACCTTCAGCTCTGGACGGCGACCCGGATGCCGAGCCCGACCAGCAAGGTGCCCATCACCGCGTCCATCGCGCGCCGCACCCGGCCCGCGGTGAAGAACCTCCGCAGCGAACCGACGAGCGTCGCCAGGACGAAGGTCCACACGACGGCCACCATGGTGGCCAGCGCCGCCAGTTGCAGGGTCTCCGCCGTCGTGGCCGAGTGGGGGAGGAACTGGGGGAGCAGCGCCAGGAAGAACACCGCGACCTTCGGGTTGAGCAGGTTGGTGAGCAGGCCGTGCCGGAACGCCGCCCGCGGCGCGACGACGGGCGTCACCTTGTCCTTGAGTTCGGCGTAGTCGCCGCGGCGCACGGCCAGCCAGGCCTTGACGCCGAGGAAGATCAGGTAGGCGGCGCCGATCAGCTTCACCACGGTGAAGGCGATCGCCGACGCGGTGAGGATCGCGGCGACACCGAGGGCGATCGCGACCACCCAGACGAAGACGCCGAGCGCGATGCCGAGTCCGGCGGCGATCCCGGCCTTGCGCCCGCCGAGGATCGCGCTGCGGGTCACCACCAGGAAATCCGGTCCGGGTGCCATCGCGCCGAGCAGGCAGACCAAGACGAACGAGAGTGCGGTAGCCCCGGAGATCATCAGCCGATGCTATCCGGCTGGTCGATATCCCGGCTCATGACGGCTCCGGGGACGTCGACGCCGTCGGGCGTCGTCACCGTCACCCGTTCGACCTCGGTGAAGCCGAACGCGCGGTACAGCGGGACACCGGGCATGGTCGCGGTCAGCGTCAGCGACGTGAATCCCTCGGCTTTCGCCGCGAGGCGGCACGATTCGAGGATCGCGCGCCCGAGCCCGCGCCGTGTCCAGTCGCCGCGGACGAACATGGCGCGGATCCGCGCGGGCTCGGTGGCCGGGTCGAGCGGGCGGTCGTCGTCCGCCGCGTCGCCGGCACCCGCATGCGTCTTGTTGCGCCTGCTCCAGCCCCCGCAGGCGACGATCTCGCCGTCCGCCTCGTGCACGAAGTAGGTGCCGTCTTCGATCAGCCGCAGATCGATATGCGCGATGTGGTCGGCCGCGCTCGCGGTCTGGCGGTCGTCGTAGAACCGGGGGAACAACTCCAGCACCGAAGCCCGCATCAGCGCGGCGATGGCGGGGGCGTCGGCGAGCGTGGCCGTCCGCTGCGGCGGCGTCTCCTTCGTCATGCGCGGAAGATAGCCAACAACGCCTGCCGCGCCTACCGGATAATCGCGTGATGATCACCGACGACGGCCGTGAACTGTGGACCTCGGCGACCGGCAGCGGTGAGCCGATCCTGTGCTGTCACGGCGGCCCGGGGCTGTGGGACATGTTCGGCACCCTCGATCTCGGCTCGCGGTTCCGCCTGATCCGCTGGGACCAGCGCGGCGCCGGACGATCGGAACCGCGCGGCCCGTACACCCTCGGCCGGATGGTGGCCGACGTCGACGCCGTCCGCGAGGAACACGGGCTCGATCGCGTCCCGGTGCTCGGGCATTCGTGGGGTGCGCAGCTGGGTCTCCTCTACGCCCTCGCGTATCCCGCGCGGGTGAGCGCGCTCGTTTACGTGTCGGGTGTCGGCCTCGGTCACGGCTGGCACCCGGAGTTCAAGCGGAACTTCGAGCGGGCCCTCGGGGACCGGCACGCGCGATGGGCCGAGTTGCGCGGGAAGGATCGCGATGAGGCCGAAGAGCGGGAACTCGCGGTGCTGCAATGGACAGCGGACTTCGTGGCGGACGGCGACCGCCACGCCGAGTCGATGGCGACGCCCTGGTTCTCGGTCAATTACGAGGCGAACGCTTTGTTGAGCGAGGAAATGCGGGCGACGCCGGAGCGGGAGCTGGTCGAGGCCTGCCGGGCGCTCACCGTGCCGGTGCTGATCATCGACGGGGCGGCGGACATCCGGCCCCGATGGGCTGTCGACTCGCTGGAGCGGGCTCTGCCCTCGGTGACCAGGGTGCGGCTGCCCGGCGTCGGCCACGTGCCGTGGCTGGAGGCGCCGGACGCTTTCCGGGCAGCCGTACTCGCTTTCCTGCCCGGCTCGTGAGTGGTAATGACGGTTCTAACCGTCATTACCACTCACGAGCGTTCAGGCCTTGGTGATCGGCTGCTGCAGTTCGGTGACCCACTGGTCGCCGTCGGCCGGGCAGTCGAGGTAGTACTCCCGTGCGGGCCCGCTCGCGCGGTATCCGTGCGCGTCGACCCATTTCGCCAGCGCCTGGTAACTGGCGAGCACGGTCTCGATCGCGCCCCGGTGCAGGATCGTCGCCGCGGCAGGGACCTCGGCGAGGCTCACCGTCGAAAACCCTTCGCTCCCGTCGGTTTCGGCCGAGATCGGGGCGGCGGCGTGGATCAGCACCTTCTCGCCGCCGGGGTCGTCCTCGTAGTAGGCGATCAACGGTCCCGACGGGGTGATCGGGCCGAGCGCGCCGAACAGCTCCCGGTAGAGCCGCTGCACCACCGGCCCGATCTCCTCGTTGACGTATCCGCTCACCGTGCCGGTCAGCTCGGCGACGCGCACCGCGGGAAGGCTCTTGACGACGACGTCTTCGGAAGGCATGACTCCCTCGCTTTCGATCGACCGGAGCCTCGCCTCGACGGCCCTGAGCCGCATCTCGTCGGCCGCGATCGCCGCTTCGAGCTCGGCCCGCCGCAGCCGCAGCATTCCGCGCAGCTCGTCCACGCCGATCTCGGCGTCGAGGATCTCCTGTACCTGGGTGAGCGTGAAACCGAGATCCTTGAGCGCGATCACCCGGTTGAGCCGGGCCAGCTGATCGCCGGTGTAGGACCGGTAGCCGCTGAACGGGTCGACCCTGGCGGGCCGCAGCAGCCCGATGGCGTCATAGTGACGCAGCATCCGGACCGACACGCGGCCGTGTTTGGCGAAGTCTCCGATACTGAACATGACGTCTCCCACCAGACAGCCTGACACGGTGTCACGGTCAAGCGATCAGCGCACCAGCCGGAAGAACGACCGCACCTCCTCGGTGAAGACAGCCGGCTGTTCGAAGGCGGCGAAATGCCCGCCCCGCTCGAGTTCGTTCCAGTACCGGATGTCGGTGAACCGGCGTTCGGCCCAGCGCCGGGACGGGCGCGGGGTCTCGCGCGGGAAGATCGAACAGCCGGTCGGCACGGAGATCTTGTCCACGGTGGACTCGGAGAACCAGCTCGACACCTCGCCGAAGCTCTCCCAGTACAACCGGGCGGACGAGGCGCCGGTGCCGGTCAGCCAGTAGAGCGTGATGTCGTCGAGCATCGCGTCCCGGCTCAGCGCGTTCTCCGGATGGCCGTCGCAATCGGTCCACGCCTGGAACTTTTCGAGGATCCACGCGCACAGCGCCACCGGCGAGTCCGTCAGCGCGTAGCCGATCGTCTGCGGCCGGGTCGCCTGCTGGTTCGCGTAGCCGGAACCGTCCACTTTGGCGTGTTCGAGATCGGCGAGCGACTTCCGCTCGAACTCGGTCAGGTCGTCGAACGTCGCCGGGTCCGGTGCCGCGAGCGGCGGATTGAGGTGGATCCCGGCGAGGCGTTCGGGAGCGGTGCGTCCCATGAGCGTGGTGATGCTCGTGCCCCAGTCGCCGCCCTGCGCGCCGAAGCGTTCGTAGCCGAGGCCTGTCATCAGGCGGATCCAAGCGTCGGCGATGCGCTGGATCGACCAGCCGGTCTTGGCGGGTTTGTCACTGAAGCCGTAACCGGGCAGGGACGGGACGACGACGTGGAAGGCGTCGGCCGCGTCGCCGCCGTGGGCGACCGGATCGGTGAGCGGGCCCAGCACGTCAAGGAATTCGAAGACCGAACCCGGCCAGCCGTGCGTGAGGATCAGCGGCAGTGCGCCGGGATGTGGTGAGCGGGCGTGCAGATAGTGGATGCCGAGGCCGTCGATCTCGGTCCGGAACTGGGGGATCGCGTTGAGCCGGGACTCCGCGGCGCGCCAGTCGTAGGTCTCCGCCCAGTAGGCGCACAGTTCGCGCAGGTAGGCGGCGGGAACCCCCTGCGACCAGTCGTCGACGGTCTCGTCTTCGGGCCAGCGGGTGCGGTGGAGCCGGGCGCGGAGGTCTTCGAGTTCGGCCTCCGGGACGCGGGCTCGGAAGGGCGTCGTGTCCATGGCGGTCGACGGTAACGATGGGGTCCGACAATTCGTGGACTTCCGCCCGACCGGGTGGCTGAAGGGAACTTTCCCCGCATGGCACGCGGCGAAGGGAGCTTTCGTCGCATGGGATGCGGTGAAAGCTCCCTTCAGCTCTCTCTGGGCCGGAGCCCGTTGACCGAGGCCAGGTCAGCGGGCTATTCTCGATATACGAAAGAAAGTTTCCGCAGAGCGAAATAACTGAGGTTTCGATGGCTGATCTTGCCGGTTCGCGTCATGCGCTGCCCTACGTGCTGAACCTGTCGATGGTCTTCACCGAGTTGCCGCTCCTCGAACGCGCGGAGGCGGCGCGCGCGGCGGGGTTCACCGCGGTCGAGTACTGGTGGCCGTTCGAGACGGCGGTGCCGGACTCCGCCGACGTCGACGCGTTCGTCGCGTCGGTCGAGAAGGCCGGGGTCGCGGTGACGGGGTTGAACTTCTTCCCCGGCGACATGGCGGGCGGCGACCGGGGTCTGGTCACCTGGACCGGCCGTGAGAAGGAGTTCGCCCACAGTGTCGCTTCCGCGATCGAGCTGGGTGAGCGGCTCGGCTGCCGCCGGTTCAACGCGCTCTACGGAAACCGGATCGACGGCGCAGACCCGGCCGGGCAGGACAAGCTCGGGCTGGAGAATTTGGCGCTCGCCTCGGACGCCGCCGCGCGGGTCGATGCGGAGATCGTCCTGGAGCCGTTGTCGGGAGCGGAAAAGTACCCGCTCAAGACCGCGGCCGACGTGCTGAAGGTGCTCGACGAACTCGGGCGGGACAACGTGAAGCTGCTGGCCGACCTGTACCACCTGGCGGTCAACGGTGACGACCTCGACCGGGTCGTGTCCGTCCACACCGGACGGATCGGTCATGTGCAGATCGCCGACGCCCCAGGGCGGCACCAGCCGGGGACCGGAACGCTGGACATCGAGGGATACCTGGAAAAGCTGCAGACGGCGGGCTACCGCGGGCAGGTCGGCGTGGAGTACAAGCCCGACGGGCCGAGCGCGGATTCGCTGTCGTGGCTGCCTTTCGAACGAAGGGGACTGGCATGACCAAGCTGGGATTCATCGGACTGGGGATCATGGGCGGGCCGATGGCGGGACATCTCGCCGCCGCCGGGTACGAGGTGAGCGGATTCGACACGAACGCCGACGCGCTCGCCCGGCTGGAGGCCGTGGGCGGACGGGCGGCCACCGGGGTGACGGACGCCGTCTCGGGCGCGGAAGTCGTCATCACCATGCTGCCGAACCACCCTCAGGTCGAGGCCGTCGTGCTCGCGGCGGGCGGGGTGCTGGAAGCGGCGAAACCGGGGACCCTGCTGATCGACATGAGCACCATCCGGCCGGAGACCTCCATCGAGGTGGCCGAACGGGCGGGCGAACGGGAGATCCGGGTGCTGGACGCGCCCGTTTCCGGCGGTCAGGCCGGTGCCCAGCAGGCCTCACTGTCCATTATGGTCGGTGGTGAGGACGACGACTTCGCGGCCGCGCTCCCGATCCTGGAAGCCGTCGGCAAGACGATCGTCCATGTCGGGCCGCACGGTGCCGGGCAGGTGGTGAAAGCCGCCAACCAGCTGGTGGTCGGCGGGACCTACGGGCTGATCGCCGAAGCCATCGTGCTGCTCGAAGCCTCGGGCGTCGACGCCGGTGTCGGACTGGACGTGCTGGCGGGCGGCCTCGCGGGCAGCCGGATCCTCGAACTCAAGCGGAAGTCCATGGTGGCAAGGGAATTCGCGCCGGGCTTCCGGATCGATCTGCACCACAAGGACATGGGCATCGCGCTCGCCGCCGCCCGGCAGGCCGACGTCGCACTGCCGATCACCGGGCTGGTCGCCCAGCTCATCGCCGCCGGACGGGCGATGGGCCACGGCTCGCTCGATCACTCCGCCCTGCTGAAAGTCGTCGAAGCGCTGTCCGGCGCGGAAAGCAAGGAGTGACGCATGCCCAGAATCCCCGCCATGCAGGCCGTCGTCGACGTCCTGGTCAGTGAGGGCGTCGACACCGCGTTCGGCTGCCCCGGCGCCGCGATCCTCCCGCTGTACCAAGCGATGCAGGGCAGCGGCATCGAGCATCTGATCGTGCGCCACGAAGAGGGCGCGACCCATATGGCCGACGGCTGGGCAAGGACCACGGGCAACGTCGGCGTCGCGATCGGCACCTCCGGGCCCGCCGGGACGAACATGATCACCGGGCTCTACACCGCACAGGCCGACTCGATCCCGATCATCTGCATCACCGGGCAGGCCGATTCGCGGAAGCTGCACACCGAGGCGTTCCAGGCCGTCGACATCGTCGAGATCGCGAAGCCGGTGACCAAATGGGCGGTGCAGGTCAAGGAGGCCGCGCAGCTGCCCTGGGTGTTCCGCGAGGCGTTCCGCGTCGCCCGGTCCGGCCGCCCCGGCCCGGTGCTGATCGACCTGCCGATCGACGTCCAGCGCCAGGACATCGAATGGGACTCCAGCATCGACTCGCCGCTGCCGGTCACCACGGTGACGCCGTCGCCCGCCCGGGTCGAGCGGGCGCTCGATCTGCTGCTGGCCGCGGAACGGCCGCTGATCATCGCCGGCGGCGGCGTGGTGCTCGGTGGCGCGAGTGACCGGCTGCGGACCGCGGCCGAACTGCTCGGCGTGCCGGTCGGCGTGACGCTGATGGGCAAGGGGACCTTCCCCGAGGACCACGAACTGTTCGCCGGGATGGCGGGGATCCAGACGTCGCAGCGGTGGGCGAACGCGGCCTTCCTCGAAGCGGATCTGGTGCTCGCGCTCGGTGCCCGGTTCGGTGACCGGCACACCGGTGACCTGGAGGTCTACCGCGGCAGCCGGAAGTTCATCCACGTCGACATCGAACCCACCCAGCTGGGCAAGGTGTTCGGGCCGGACCTCGGGATCGTGTCCGACACGGGAGCGTTCCTGGACGCGCTGATCGCGGCCGCGTCGAAACGTTCCCCGGCGCGGGATCGGGCGTGGCCGCGACGGATCGGCGAACTCAAACAGAGCCTGCCCAGGCGCGAGGACTTCGACGACACGCCGATCAAGGCACCGCGCGTGTTCAAGGAGATCAACGAGTTCTACGGCGAGGACGCCTACTTCGTCACCGCGATCGGGCTGTACCAGATCTGGTCCGGGCAGTTCCAGCGCGCGCACAAGCCCCGCCACTACCAGGTGTGCGGCCAGGCGGGTCCGCTCGGCTGGGAGATCCCGGCGGCGATCGGCGTCAAGAAGGCGAAACCGGAGGCGGAGGTCGTCGGCGTCGTCGGGGACTACTCGTTCCAGTTCCTGGTGGAGGAGCTGGCGGTGGCCGCGCAGTACGACGTCGGGTTCGTGCTGATCATGCTCAACAACGAGTACCTCGGGCTCATCCGGCAGGCCGAGACCGGCTACGAGATGAACTTCGAGGTCGACATCCACTACGACAAGATCGGCACGGACAACGTGAAGGTCATGGAGGCCTACGGCTGCTCCGGCACCCGCGTCACCGAGCCGGGCGAGATCCGGGCGTCGCTGGCATGGGCGCGTAAGGAGGCGGAGCGCACTTCGCGGCCGGTGCTGGTGGAGATCATGATCGAACGAGAAGGGAACGCCGCGATGGGCAAGGCGCTCGACAGCGTCGTCGAGTTCGAGCCGATCGCGGGCTGAGGGAACGAGATGAACGGGACTTTCATGCCAAGGCCCGCCAGGAAAGTCCCGTTCATCTCATCCGGTGCTACGCCTTGCCCTGGTCGTTGCTCAGCCACTTCTCCGGCCGGACGCGGACCAGGACGGAGTTGTCGTTGAGAGCGCCATCGACGTACTTCGTGCCCTCCGCCTCGGGCAGATACCGATGCGCGATCTTCAGCGCCTGCTCCCGGGTCGGCGGCGCGTCGTTGGCGATGACCGGCCCCTCGGCCGTCACGTACTTGTACGGCAGGGTCTCCGACTGCGCGACCAGGCTCAGCCTGCCCGCCTTCTTGATCGCCTTGTCCTTGACCGAACCGCCGTCCATCCAGATCAGGAGCTCCCCACCGGGCTCGTAGTCGTACCAGACCGGTACGGCCAGCGGAGCCCGTCCTTCCCGTTCCACGGCCAGGACCCCGATGTGGACCTCACTCAGGAAGGCTTCCCGTTCCTCGGCGGTCATGACGAAAGACGACATCCGTGTCCCACTTCTCTCGGCTCGATGATCTACGAGAGGAGGTAACGCGGAACACGTTCAGGACATTCCGGGCACGACGAGCCTCGCATCCAGAGGACTAAACGCGTGGGTTACGGCGTGGGCGAAGCGGAGCTGGTCGGCGTCGCGTCACCGGTGTTCCCGGCCGGGGTCGAAGACGGCGGCGGAGTGGTCGTGGTGCTCGACGGAGGAGGAGTCGACGACGGCGGGGTGCTCGAAGGCGGCGTGGACGAGGGCGGTGTGGAGGAGGGCGGCGTCGACGAAGGCGGGGTGCTGGTCGGCTTCGACGGCGACGTGCTCGTGGGTGGCACGGGGCTGCTCGGCGGGAACGACGAGCCGGGCAGCGGGCTCGGCGGCGGCGTGGTCGTGCCGGGCGGGGGAGTGCCGGGCAGGGTCGGGACCGGCAGTTGCCCGCCGGGTGTGTCGGCGGCGACGTTCGAGGAATCGGGCGCGCCGACCGGGACCTGGCTGTCCGGCAGCGTGGCGACGCCGCCGCGGTAGGCGACCGCCCAGCGGATCACGGTGTCCACATAGGACAATGAGTGGTTGTAGCGATACACGGCCACGCGCTGGGTCTGCTCGGAGGTCAGGTCGACGCCGCCGGAGCAGAGGTAGCGGCCCGAACCCAGGGTCGCGTCGTAGATGTTGTTCGGGTTCGACTCGCCGTCGCCGTTCCCGTCGGAGGCGTAGCCCTTCCACGTGGACGGGATGAACTGCGTCGGGCCGACGGCGCGGTCCCAAGCGGTGTCGCCGTCGTACTTGCCGCCGTCGGTGTCCGGGATGGCCGCGAACGGTCCGGCGCCGTTGAGCTGCGGGCCGAGGATCGGTTCGAGGGTGTTGCCCTTGGCGTCGACGTAGCCGCCGCGCGCGTGGTTGGACTCGATCCGGCCGATGCTGGCGATCAGGGCCCAGTCGATGTGACAGCCCGGCAGCTCCTTGGCGAGGATGTCCGCCGCGTTCCGGTACGCCTTCATCATGCTGGCGGGGATTCCGAGCGCACCCGACGGCGCGAACGAGCCGCCGACGTTGCCCGTGCCGCCGGGGACGGTCAGCGGATCCGGGTTGGGCGGTTCGGGGAGACTGCCGTCGACCGCGATCTCCGGGACGACGCCGGCGGGCGGCTGCCACTGCGCCGCCTGGTTCTGCGGCGCGGTGTCCTTCGCAGCGGCGATCGGGGTGTCGTCGGGACCGGCCGACGCGGTGACCGCGGGCAGGACGGCGAGTGCCCCGCCGGCGAGCGCGAAGGCCGTCCGGTGCCGGGCGGACAGCCTGTCCGTCTGTCGAGGGCGGTGCTTCGGCATGTTCTCTCCCGCTAGGTCGACTCCGGGCAAAACTATCCGATACAACCGAATTTCGGGGACGACACAACGAAAAACCTGCCGGGCCGCTCGGATTTCGTCCGCCCGGCACAAGACCTTCGTAGTGAACTTGTCAATTTCACGCTGAGTTCACCGAAATCCCAGCAGAATCCTCGGGCCGCCCGGAGGGACAGGTCTGAACCGCGTGCAAAGAAGTCTTTGCACAATCTTCTTTGCACGGCTAGGTTGGTGGCATGACCGGTCCACCGCCGCCCGAAGAGATCACCGATCCCGCCGTCCTGAAGGCGGTGATGCATCCGTTGCGCAGGCGGATCATGGAAGCGCTGGGCCGAGGGCCCGCGACGGCGACGAAGCTGGCCAAGGAACTGGGGGAGAGTTCGGGCGCGACCAGCTACCACCTGCGAGAACTGGCGAAATACCACTTCGTCGACGAGGCGCCGGAACTCGCGCACGGCAAGGAACGCTGGTGGCGCGCGAGGCAGCGCGACATCCGCTGGCCCCGGCACAGTGAGCAGAGCGAAGAGATGCGCGCGGTGTTCGACGAGGCGCAGCGCGCCGCGTTCACCGAAGACCTCGAACAGCTGGCGCGTTTCCTCGAACGCCGCGGTGAGCTGGGTGAATGGGGCGACGCGCTGGTGTTCTCCCGGGGCGCGGTGCACGTGGACATCGAGGAGCTCGCGCAGTTCTGGGACGACTATCTCGAGCTGCTGCGCCGCTATTGGCGGCCGGAGCCCGGCCCGGACGCGCGGAAGGTGTTCGTGCGCTGGATCGCGTTCCCGGATCCGGACGGGAAGGAAGGTGAGCGGGGGAACTGAAAAGCAGGTGGGAGAGCGGCCACTCGACCACCTCTGATCGCGTCACCACGCCGGACGGCGTGTCTTCACGGACGACTCCACAGACAAGGGGGAGCAGCATGCTGCTCTGGAAAAGAACAGGGGCCATCGGTGCGGCGATCGCGGCCGTCATGGCGGTGTCCTCGCCGGTACCCGCCGCGGCTTCCACTGGTGACGTCTCGTTCACCAGCCACGGCGTCACCCTGCACGGAACGGTGGTCGCGCCGCGAGGCGGCGGTGCGGCGCCGGGGATCGTCATGGTGCACGGCTCGGGCGAACACGACCGGGACGACTACCGAGCCGAAGCCGAGGCTTTCGCCAAAGCGGGGATCGCCACGCTGATCTACGACAAACGGACCGAGGGTTATTCACTGTTCGAGCGGGATTACTCGGTCCTGGCCGACGACGCGCTCGCCGCCGTCCAGGCCCTGCGTTCACGGCCGGGCGTGGACCCGGCCCGCGTCGGGGTGTGGGGGTTGAGCGAAGGGGGCTGGGTCGCGCCGTTGGCGGCGTCGAAGTCCCAGGACGTCGCCTTCGTGGTCACCATCGGGGCGAACGGCGTCTCACCCGACCGCCAGCAGTCCTGGGCCTTCGAGACGTACCTGCGGCGAGGCGGCGTCACCGGGTCGATGGTGGACATGGTCGCGTCGACGAACATGCGGACCCTCGCGGGTGCCGGTGCGTTCCCCGAAGCCGGGTACGACCCCGTGCCGGTGCTGGAGAAGGTGCGGCAACCGGTGCTCGGGATGTGGGGCGAACTGGACCGGCTCACCCCGCCCGGCGAGGCGGTGCGGATCTTCCGGGAAACGTTGGAGCGCACGGGGAATCGGCAGTACACGCTGAAGGTGTTCCCTCAGGCTCAGCACGCGCTCCGGTCGACGACCGACGGCTTCGACAAGCTCGACGGGTTCGCCCCCGGCTATCTCGACCTCGTCGGGACCTGGGTGAACGGCCTGAAGGACGGGCCGGTCCGGCCGTCCGCGGATCCGCCACCGGTGCAGGCGAGTCAGAGTGCCGCCCTGGCGCCGCTTGCCTGGTATGAGACCCCGTGGTCGCAGATCGCGGTGTGGGCGCTGGCGCTGCTCGCGTTCGCGGCTTATCCGGTGACGGCGTTGTTCCGCCGCCGTCGTGGCGGGGCCGTGCCGCTCGCCAAGCCGGCGCGCTGGCTGGCGTCGACCGGTTTGCTCGCCACGATGGGATTCCTCGTCTACTACGTCGTGTTGACGACAGGGGCGGCGATGGCGCCCGGCCCTGTCCTTTTAGGACGGACACTGCCGTGGCTCGCGCTGCAGCTGACCGCGGTCGGCGTCGTCGCCGCCGGTGCGGTAACCGCGGTTTCGTGGTGGCGGGCCAAAGGTGGCGGGGGATTCCGGGTCGGCCTGTTGCTGACCGGAGCCGTTCTGTTCGTCCCGTGGGCCGTCCACTGGGGACTGCTGGTGCCGTGAGGTGAGCCTGGGTGCCGGGCGGCCACCCGGCACCCAGGCGAGCGGAAGCGCGTCACCACGCCCGAGGGCGTGTCTTCACGAACGGACTTCCGCCTCAGAAGATACTCAGGACTTCGGCGTGACGGCGAACCGGCGCAGTTCCAAGGCCGGGTTCTTGGCGCGGACCTCGGAAACGCGTTCGGCCGTAAGCTCGGCGGCGGCGGTGCCCGTGCGTTCGCCGGCGGAGGCGAGCACGACGCCCATCGGGTCGACGATCATGCTGTGCCCCGACCCGGTCGGCGCCGCCTGTCCCGCCGCGACGAGATAGATGGTGTTCTCGATCGCCCGCGCGCGGACCAGGGTGGTCCAGTGGTCCTCCTTGAGCGGGCCGGGCATCCATTCGGCCGGGAGGAGCACCGCGTCCGCGCCCGCGTCGACCAGCCGCCGGGTGACCTCCGGGAAGCGCAGGTCGTAACAGGTCTGCAGGCCGAAGACGAACCCGTCCGCTTCGAAGGTCTCGGGTGCTTCGATGTCGCCGGGCCGGACGAGTTCCGATTCGCGGAAACCGAAGGCGTCGTACAGGTGCAGTTTGCGGTAGAGGGCGGCGATCGCCCCGTCGGGACCGGCCGCGACGAGCGTGTTCGAGATCCGGTCGCCACCGGGGAGGGCTTCGTTGATACCCGCGACGACGGTGATCCGGCGGTCCTTCGCGAGGCCGCGGAGTTCGGTGACGAACGGCCCGTCGAGTTCTTCGGCCGAGGTCACGAATTCCCGGCTCATCGTCGGTACGGTGAACAGCGAGTACTCGGGCAGCACGACCACCCGTGCCCCGCGGTCGGCCGCTTCACCGACGAGGGAGGCGACGCGGGCGAGGTTGGCCTGTTTGTCGTTGCCGGGCGCGAACTGCGCCACCGCGACGTGCACCATGGGACCCCTTCCAAGACGTGGAAGTCTTGTATACATGATGGATACTTGGCTGGTCCAGGTGTAGGCTCTGTCGCGGACAGTAACGGCACAGAGGGGGACGGGATGACTGCGACCGCCGAAGGGGGCGGCCCGGCGCGCGAACGGGTCTATACGTGGCTGCGCGACGGAATCATCTCAGGTGAGCTGGAGGGCGGCCGCTTCCTCGACGAGATGTGGGTTTCCGGTGTGGTCGGCGTTTCGCGGACGCCGGTACGCGAGGCGTTCCACCGCCTGGCCGCCGAACGGTTCATCAGTCTCCTGCCGCGCAAGGGCGCGCAGGTGCGCACGGTCACCGCGCGGGAACTGGAAGAGGTCTACCAGAGCAGGCGGCTGATCGAAGGCCACGCCATCGCGGCGCTCTGCGCGAACCGCGCCGGGGCGCCCGCCGAACTGCCCGAACTCATCGAAGCGATGGTGCGCGCCGGTGCCGAACACGACTGGTTCGCCGTCTCGGGATTCGACCGCCGCTTCCATCGCGCCATCGTGAACGCCGCCGGCAATTCGGTGCTGACCGAGTTGTACGACACGCTCCGCTCGCGGCAGCAACGGGTCACGGTCCGCGCGCTGGAGGCGCGGCCCGAACGGCTGACGGTGATCAACGCGGAACACCGGGAACTGGTCGCCGCCCTGAACGACCACGACGCGAAAGAGGCGTCGCGGTTGCTGGAGGAGCATCTGCGCCCGGTCTCGGAAGTGATGTCCGTCCTGCCTCAGGAGGGCTGACCAGGCTGATCGTGGGTGGCGCAGTGGATCCCGCCGCCGCCCGAGGCGATGGTCGGGATCTTCACCGGCACGATCTCGCGCCCGGGGAAGTGCTCACGCAAGACCTGTTGAGCGCGGCCGTCCGCCCGGGTGTCACCGAACTCCGGTACGAAGACCGACTCGTTCGCGACGTAGAAATTGACGTACGAGATCACGCTGTCCTCGTCGTGACCGCCGACCTTGTCCGGATCGGGCTGGACGAGGTCGATCACCTCGAACGGCTTGCCGTCGGCGTCGGTGGTGTTCGCGAGCACCGACTTCGCCTGAGCGGCCGCGCGGGACCACGAATCGGGCGGAGTGCCGGGTGCCGCCTTGTCCAGCAGGACGACGCCGGACGCGGTGAACCGGGCCAGGCAGTCGACGTGGGCGTCGGTGATGTCCTCGCCGCGGACGCCCGCGAACCAGATGACCTTCCGGACGCCGAGCACCTTCTTCAGTTCGTCTTCGATCGCCTGACGGGTCCTGCCCTTGTTGCGGTTGTCATTGACGAGTGAGCTTTCGGTGACCAGCAACGTGCCTGCGCCATCGGTCTCGAACGAGCCGCCCTCGGCGGTGATCCAGGTTCCGGTGCGCGCCAGGCCGTACTTGTCCAGTACCGACCTGGCGACGGCCTTGTCCCTGTCGTGCGGGTTCTGTTTGCCGCCCCAGCCGGAGAAGTTGAAGTCGACTCCCGCGACCTTGCCCGCCTCCTCCACGAACACCGGGACGGTGTCGCGGGCCCACAGGTCGTCGACCGGGATCGGGACGACCTCGACGGTGTCACCGCACGCCCGCTGAGCCGCGTCGGCGTGCTCGGGCCGGGCTAGGAGCACTACCGGTTCGAAGTCGGCGATCGTCTTGGCCAGCCCGGAGATCTCCTCGCGGACGGCGGGCAGGTCCGCTCCCCAGATGGAGGCCGACGCGGGCCACGACAGGTAGGTGCGTGCGTGACTTTCCCATTCGGCGCCCAGCCTGCGGGCTGTCGCGGCGGCGGGCTTCGGCGAACCGGTCACGTTGTACTCCTCGGCCGAACAGGGGATGTCACGATAGCATCCTGACTGAAAATTCAGTCAGGATGAGACCGCTGGGGTGATCACCCGTGTTGGACCGTCGGCAAAAGATCTTGGAAGCGGCCGTGCGAGTGATCGCGCGCAGTGGGGTGCGGGGCCTGCGGGTCGAGAAGATCGCGGCCGAGGCCGGGATCTCGACGTCGCTGATCTACTACCACTTCACCAACCGCGCCGGACTGCTCGAGAAGACGCTGGAATTCGTCAGCGATCGCGCCGCGGCGTACACCGGAGAAGCCGCGGCCGAGGCGGCGGATCCCCGCGCCGAGCTCGAACTCCTGTTGCTCGGGGAACTGCAGGACATCCAGGCGGTGCGGGAGAACAGCACCGCCTGGGGCGAGCTGCGGGCCAGCGCCGTTTTCACCCCGGAACTGCGTGAACCGCTGGCGGCGGCGACCCGGACCTGGGTGGACGAGGTCGCCGAGGTGATCCGGCGCGTCGGCGGTGTCGAGGCCGGAGCCGCCGCGGAACGGCTCACCGGTCTCGTCGAAGGGCTCAGTGAGCGGTGGCTTTCTGGTTCGATGGAACCGGACAGAGCGCGGGAACTCCTGCGGGGCGCGATCGCGCTGGAACTGGACAGGGTGGGGGCCTGATGGGACTCGAGAAGATCGTCGGTGTCATGCGGGACAACCTCACCGTCCGGCGCGTCTACGGCGAGCCCGTGGAGAACGACGGCGTCGTGATCATCCCGGCCGCGAGCGTCATCGGCGGCGGAGGCGGCGGGCACGGCAGCGAACAGGAGAAGGAAGGCGAGGGTGGCGGGTTCATCCTCGCCGCGCGCCCGGTCGGCGCGTACGTGCTCAAGGGCGGAGACGTGCGCTGGGTGCCCGCCGTGGACGTCACCTTCCTCGGCGCGGTCTTCGCGATCACGGTCGCGGCGATTCACCGGGCCCGGCGCCGGCGATCCCCGCAAGGATGAGATCGATCCCGGTCAGAAACTGCTCGCGGTCGTCGTGGTCACGGGCTTCTTCGGCGATGGACCGGAGGAAGGGGTACTCGCCGGGGTCGAGTTCTTCCCACGCGTTCGCCGCGGCGCGAAGGAATTCGGCGCGGTCCACGCCGGATCCGAGCGCCCGGGAGTTCGCGGCGTTCTGGGCCGCGGCGCCGAAGATGTAGTGCACCAGCGCCGAAGTCGCGGTGAACCAGGTGTCCTGGGGGACGCCCAGCGCGCTGACCCGCTGCCCGACACTTTCGAAGATCCGCGGCGTCACCGAGCCCCAAGGGCTGCGGGAGAGCTGAAGGGCGAGTTGCGGGGAGAGCCACGGGTGCCGCTCGATCGCCTCGAACAGGCCCAGCGCGACGGCGCGGATCTCGTCCTCGGGCGAGCCCGCGACCGCTTCGGTGGTCAACGCGGCCGCGATGACGGAGTCGGTCGCGGCGGCGAGCAGTTCGCCCTTGTTCGCCACATGCCAGTAGATCGCTCCCGGGCCGGTGGCGAGGCGTTCGGTCAACGTCCGGAAGGTGAGCCCGCGTTCGCCGTCCGCGTCGAGCAGCGCGACGGCGGCCTCGACGATGCGCTCGCGGGTCAGTGCCTCCGCGCGGGTCCGGGATGCCATGCCGCCATCCTGGCAGAGCGCCGATCCGCGTCGAGCGGACGCGGACCGCCGGATTTCGGGTTAGTTTCCCTTCATGGCGAAAAGCTCGGCGGTGGAGATCGAGGTCGGTGACCGGACGGTGCGCGTCTCGAACCCGGATCGCGTCTACTTCCCGGCGCGGGGTGAGACCAAGCTCGATCTCGTCCGGTACTACCTCGCTGTCGGCGACGGGATCGTCCGTGCGCTGCGGGAGCGGCCGTGCATGCTGCACCGGTTCCCGTCCGGTGTCTCGGGGGAGAAGGTCCCCCAGAAACGCGTCCCGAACGGCGCGCCGGAGTGGCTGCAGACCGTCCGCGTCGACTTCCCGTCCGGCAGGCACGCCTACGAACTCTGCGTCACACATCCCGCCGACGTGATCTGGGCGGTGCAGATGTCGACGGTCGAGTTCCATCCCTGGAACTCCCGCCGCGCCGACACCGAACGCCCCGACGAGTGGCGGATCGACCTCGACCCGATGCCCGACTGCCCGTTCTCCACCGTGCGGAAGGTCGCCGGCACCGTCCGCGAGATCCTGGACGAACTCGGCATCACCGGCTGGCCGAAGACCTCCGGCGGACACGGTCTGCACGTCTACGTCCGCATCGAACCGCGGTGGGGTTTCCAGGAGGTACGCCGGGCGGCGCTCGCCTTCGCGCGCGAGGTCGAACGCCGGATGCCGGACGAGGTCACCACCACCTGGTGGCGCAAGGACCGGGATCCCTCGAAACTGTTCGTGGACTACAACCAGAACGCCCGCGACCACACCATCGCGAGCGCGTACTCGGTCCGCGGCGTGCCCGAAGCCGTCGTCTCGACCCCGATCACCTGGGACGAGATCGACGACGTCGAGCCCCGCGACTTCACCATCGCGACCGTGCCCGCGCGCTTCGCCGAACTCGGCGACCTGCACGCGGGCATCGACGACACGAAGTACTCGCTGGACACCCTGCTCGAGTGGGCCGACCGCGACGGCCTCGAACCCGACACCGACTGACTCCCCCCCTCGCACTCAGAGGACTAAACGCGGAAGGACCGGCCCAGTAGCGAACCGCCCTCCCGCATTCAGAGGACGAAATGCGGAAAGACCGGGCCGGTGTCGCGCCGACTGTGCGCATTTAGGGGACTAAATGCGGGAGTGGGATCGGGCATTCAGGTCGAGTGGGGAAGATTCTGGACGTCGAACGGCCGGAATCTTCCCCGCTCGGGAGCCACGAGCGTCGCGCGCCACCCGAGCCCGCATTTAGAGGACTAAACGCGAGGGCACCGGGCCGAGCCTCGCATTTAGAGGACGGAATGCGGGGAGCGGGGTGGGGTTATTTGCCGACGTAGGCGGCCAGGTGCTCGCCGGTGAGTGTCGCACCGGTCGCGACGAGGTCGGACGGCGTGCCCTCGAAGACGATCTTGCCGCCGTCGTGGCCGGCGCCGGGGCCGAGGTCGATGATCCAGTCGGCGTGCGCCATGACCGCCTGGTGGTGCTCGATCACGATCACCGACTTGCCCGCGTCGACGAGCCGGTCCAGCAGGCCGAGCAGGTTCTCGACGTCGGCCAGGTGCAGACCGGTGGTGGGCTCGTCGAGGACGTAGACGCCGCCCTTGTCACCCATATGCGTCGCGAGCTTCAGCCGCTGCCGTTCACCGCCGGACAGCGTGGTGAGCGGCTGGCCGAGGCTGAGGTAACCGAGCCCGACGTCGTTGAGCCTGCTGAGGATGGCGTGCGCGGCCGGGATGCGCCCGTCGCCCTCGCCGAAGAACGCCTCGGCTTCGGACACCGGCATCGCGAGCACCTCGCTGATGTTCTTGCCGCCGAAGCTGTACTCCAGCACCGAAGCCTGGAACCGCTTGCCGTCGCATTCCTCGCAGGTGGTCGCGGTGCCCGCCATGATGCCGAGGTCGGTGTAGATGACGCCGGCACCGTTGCAGTTCGGGCAGGCGCCCTCGGAGTTGGCGCTGAACAACGCGGGCTTCACGCCGTTGGCCTTGGCGAACGCCTTGCGGATCGGTTCGAGCAGACCGGTGTAGGTGGCCGGGTTGCTCCGCCGCGAACCGCGGATGGGCGTCTGGTCGACCGAGACCACGCCCTCCGCGGCGGGGATCGAGCCGTGGATCAGCGAACTCTTGCCGGAGCCCGCGACACCGGTGACGACGCAGAGGACGCCGAGGGGGACGTCGACGTCGACGTTCTGGAGGTTGTGGCGGTCCGCGCCGCGGATCTCCAGTTTGCCGGTGGGGGTGCGGACGCTGTCCTTGAGCGTCGCCCGGTCGTCGAGGTGACGGCCGGTGATGGTGTCGCTGGCGCGCAGGCCGTCGACGGTGCCCTCGAAGCAGATCGTCCCGCCCGCCGTGCCCGCGCCGGGGCCGAGGTCGACGACGTGGTCCGCGATGGCGATCGTCTCCGGCTTGTGCTCGACGACCAGTACCGTGTTGCCCTTGTCGCGAAGCTGCAGGAGCAGGTTGTTCATCCGCTGGATGTCGTGCGGGTGCAGGCCGATCGTGGGTTCGTCGAAGACGTAGGTGACGTCGGTGAGGGACGAGCCGAGGTGGCGGATCATCTTGGTGCGCTGCGCCTCGCCGCCGGAGAGCGTGCCCGAGGGCCGGTCCAGCGAGAGGTAGCCGAGCCCGATGTCGACGAACGAATCGAGGGTGTGCAGCAGCTTCTCCAGCAGCGGCGCGACCGACGGCTCCTTGAGCTTGCGGACCCACTCGGCGAGGTCGCTGATCTGCATCGAGCAGGCGTCGGCGATGTTGATCCGCTTGATCTTCGACGACCGCGCGGTCTCGCTGAGCCGGGTCCCGTCGCATTCGGGGCAGGTGGTGAAGGTGACCGCCCGGTCGACGAACGCGCGGATATGCGGCTGCATCGCCTCCCTGTCCTTGGCCAGGAACGACTTCTGGATCGAGGGGATGAGACCCGAATAGGTCAGGTTGATGCCCTCGATCTTGAGCTTGACCGGCTCCTTGTAGAGCAGATCGTCCAGCTGCCGCTTGGTGTACTTCTTGATCGGCTTGTCGGGGTCGAAGAAGCCGCAGCCGCGCAGGATCCGGCCGAACCATCCCTCCATGGAGTAACCGGGGATCGACAGCGCGCCTTCGTTGAGGGATTTGTTCTCGTCGTACAGCGCGGTGAGGTCGATGTCGTTGACCGTGCCCCGCCCTTCGCAGCGCGCGCACATGCCGCCGGTGATGCTGAATTCGCGGCGTTCCTTCGTGGTCCGGCCGCCCTTCTCGACGGTCACGGCGCCCGCGCCGCTGATCGAGGCGACGTTGAAGGAGAACGCCTGCGGTGAGCCGATATGCGGTTTCCCGATCCGGCTGAAGAGGATGCGCAGCATCGCGTGGGCGTCGGTGGCGGTGCCGACGGTGGAACGGGGGTCCGAGCCCATCCGCTGCTGGTCGACGATGATCGCCGTGGTCAGGCCGTCGAGTACGTCGACCTCCGGCCGGGCCAGCGTCGGCATGAAGCCCTGCACGAAGGTGCTGTAGGTCTCGTTGATCAGCCGCTGCGACTCCGCCGCGATCGTGTCGAAGACCAGTGAGCTCTTCCCCGAGCCGGAAACGCCGGTGAACACCGTCAGCCGTCTCTTCGGCAGCTCGACGGCGACGTCCTTGAGGTTGTTCTCGCGCGCGCCCAGGACACGGATCAGGTCGTGGGTGTCGGCGGGGTGCTGCTCGGGCGGCTGCGGCCTGGTGGTCTTGCGCATCGTGTCTCCATCCTGATGTGGGCCGCGTGTACGGTCCGTCAGCCTCACCGGGCTCGATCTAACCAGTTCGAGCCGTTCATCCGGTTTTGTCCGTGCGGGGTGTCCGCGACGATGCTCACGCTAGGTGAGCCGCGGCCTCCGGCGCTTCTCGATTCCTGATCGGGGTTCAGACGCTCCAGCCCTCGCTCTTCGTGGCCTTCAGGTAGTCCTCGACTGGAGGCCCGACCGGCCTGCCTTCGAACTGCGTCGACAGCACCACCGACGACCGCAGCTCACCGTGCTTGCCCAGCCGTTCGAAGAGGCCTTCGAGATGTTCGAGCGACACGGCCCGCACCTTCAGCATGGTGCAGCGGTCACCGCTGAGCCGGTGCAGTTCGACCACCTCGGGATAGTCCTCCGACTTGCTGGTGCGCAACAGGCAGCTGCCGAGCGAGCAGCGCATCTCGACGAACGCCTGCAGGTCGTACCCGGTGCGGCGCGCGTCCACCTGTGCGCGATACCCGGTGATGACGCCCGTCTCCTCCAGCCGGCGGACCCGCTCGGCGACCGCCGGCGCGGAGAGGTTGACCCGGCGTCCCAGTTCCTTGAACGAGAGCCGTCCGTCGCTTTGGAGCGTCTCGACGAGCCGCCAGTCGAGGTCGTCCAGCGGTCTTTCCGATCGTAAGGTCATCGCGCCCGGATTCCTTTCATGATGCGCCTCGCGCTCCCTCGACGCCTTCGTCAGCCTATTCGCCGGGGCGCCCGGATTCCCTAGATTTGAATCATGAAACCGATGTTCGCGCTCTTCATGGGCGTCGCTTGCCTCAGCACCGCGGTCGTCGGGCTGTCCACCACGGCGGCGCTGATCGTGGTCGACCATGCCGGTGCCGCGTGGAGCGGACTGCCGAATGCCGCGCTGGTGCTCGGTTCCGCCGCGGGGTCGCTGACCTCGGGCGCGCTGGCCGCCCGCTACGGCAGGCGTTTCGTCCTGGTGCTGATGTACGGAACCGCGGTCGTGGGCGCGCTCGTCTCGTTCGGCGGTGCCCTCGCCGGATCCGTACTCATGTTGGTGGCGGGGATGCCTTTGATCGGCTTCGGCAACAGCGGGGCACAGCTTTCCCGCTACACGGCCGCCGACCTGTCTCCCGAGCATCGCAAGGGTTTCGCACTGTCCACAATGGTCTGGGCGGGGACGGTCGGCGCGATCGCGGGTCCCGCCCTGATCGCACCCGCCGCGGCACGGGCGGAAGCCGCCGAGCTGCCAGCCCTGTCCGGCCCCCTCGTGGCGGGCGCGATCGTCGTGGCCATCGCGGTGCTCGCCGTCGCCGCCCTGCCGCGCGGTCTCGCCGCCCCGGCGGAACGAGTACCGAGGCGGGAGCGGATGTCCGTGCGGGATCCGCTGATCCTCGGGCCGCTCGTGGCGATGGTCGGCGCGCAGCTGGCGATGGTGGCGGTGATGACGATGACCCCGGTGCAGCTGCACCGGCACGGTCAGGGGCTGGACGTCGTCGGCTGGGTACTGAGCGCGCACTTGATCGGGATGTTCGCGCTGGCGCCGTTGTCCGGCTGGATCGCCGACCGCTGGGGCGGCCGCGCCACGATCTTCGGCGGGATCGGTACGCTCACCGTCGCGGCCGTGACCGCGATCGGCGCCCCCGATTCGCATCACGTGGGAATCCCGGCCGCGATGTTCCTGCTCGGCTACGGCTGGAACCTGGTGTTCGTCGGCGGCAGCAGCATGCTCAGCCGTGACCTCCCGCCCGCTCAGCGCGCGAGGGCGCAGGGCACGGTCGACGCCTTCGTCTGGGGGACGTCCGCGGCGGCCAGTCTGCTCGCCGGGCAGCTGTTCGGCGTGGGCGGATACGTTCTGGTCGCCATCGCCGGTGGGCTGTGCGCCCTCGCCCCGCTCGCGGTGCTCGGCCGCCGGGCGCCCGTCGCCGCCCCCGGTGAAAAAGCCGGCCTCCGCTGATCTGCGAAACCTCGGCGGTGCCGTCATACTGCTTCATTCCGACCACGAACTAGCCCGTGATGACGCAGATCACGTCGGCCACGAATTCGGAGGGTCCTAGGGTGAAGACAGACAAGGTGCGGGAGATCGGGGGTGCACGATGAGCGAGTTCGCGGTGAATCTGCGGGACCGGGTACGGCAGGCGAGGGAAGACGTCCGGATCGCCAAGCGGGAATCGGACGAGGATCGTGCGTCCGCCGTCGGCGCCGATCTGGCCAACCTGGAGCGGCTCGCGGCCGAGCACGGCGTCGAACTGCCGGAGCAGGCCTCGGGTGACGCGCGGGCGTGACCCCGGGTTCCGCCCGCGTGATCGGCCTTTGACACCCTGGGGCGCGTGACCGAGAGCCTGAACCGGATCCGCGCCTTCCTGGCGGATCGTGAACCGCCGACGCCCTGCCTGGTCGTGGACACCGACCTGGTCGCGGCGCGGACGGCCGCGGTCGCGGCGGCGTTCCCGGACGCGCTGATCCGCTACGCGGTCAAGGCGAATCCCGCTCCAGAGGTGCTCGACGCGGTGCTGTCGGCGGGAGCGGGGTTCGACGTCGCGGGTACGGGCGAGATCGAGCTGTGCCTGTCCCGGGGCGCGGAAGCGGCGGAACTGGCCTACGGCAACACGATCAAGAAGCCGTCGGACATCGCGTTCGCGTATACGCGCGGAGTTCGTGAATTCACCACGGACTCCGCCGGTGATCTGGCGAATCTGGCCGAGTACGCGCCCGGTTCGCTGGTTTCGATCCGCTTGCTGCTGACCGGTGGCCCGGACTCGGTCACTCCGTTCGGCCACAAGTTCGGTTGTGAGCCTTCGGTGGCCGCGACGCTGCTCCGCCAGGCCGTCGACGCCGGGCTGCGGCCGGGAATCGCTTTCCACGTCGGCTCGCAGCAACCGGATCCGGCCGCCTGGGAGATCGGCGTCGCGACCGCGGCCAAGGTCGCCGCCGACGCGGGTGTCGGGCTGGCGAGGCTCAACATCGGCGGCGGGTTCGCCACCGGGCACCGGGAACCCGTGCCGTCCTTGGCGGATTACGCCGCGGTGATCCACGCCGCCCTCGGAGAGCATCTGCCTGGGCCTGGTCCGGAACTCCTGCTCGAACCGGGCCGGGTGATCGTCGCCGACGCCGGACTCATCCGGACCGAAGTCGTCCTGGTGACCACCCGCGCCGCCACCGACGAACGCCGATGGGTATACCTCGACGTCGGCAGGTACAACGGAATGGCCGAGTGCGAGAACGAAGCCGTCGCGTATCGGCTTGAGCCCGTCGGCGTCAAGGGACCGGAAGGGCCGGTGGTCCTCGCGGGGCCGACCTGCGATGGTGACGACGTGCTGTACCAGCGGACACCCTGCGCCCTGCCGATGTCGCTGCGGGCGGGTGACCTGCTGGACATCCCGGGGACAGGTGCCTACACCGCCAGCTATTCGTCCGTCGCCTTCAACGGAATCGAGCCGTTGCGCACCTACTGTGTGGGGAGGTTCGCCGATGCCGGGTGAAGTACCACTCGTCGGCCGGTTCGCCGGCCGTCATGTCCTCGCGGAGTTCGAAGGGATCGAACCGGCGCTGCTCAACGATCCCGCACTCCTGAAGAAGACCCTCGCGGACGCGGTGACCGAGGCGGGGGCGACGGTCTGCGAGGTCGTGTCGCATTCCTTCGCCCCGCAAGGGGTCACCGTGCTCGCGCTGCTGGCCGAATCGCACGCTTCCGTGCACACCTATCCGGAGATCGGCGCGGTGTTCGTGGACGTGTTCACCTGCGGGGACCGGGCGGATCCGGAGCGGGCCGTCGCCCTGCTGGCCAAGCTGCTGGGTGCCGGTACCGTCCGGATGTCCACTGTGGAACGAGGAGAGAACTGATGGCACAGCGGCGGATCGCCGAGCCGATGGGGCCGGGGCTCACCCGGAACTGGGACGTCGAGGAGGTGCTCTTCGAGCGGCGCACCGCGTTCCAGAACGTCCTCATCGGACGGACGGCGCAGGGGATCTCCCTGTTCTGCGACGACGAACGGCAGAGCACCGAACTGAGCCAGCTCGTCTACCACGAGGCGCTGATGATCCCGTCGCTGCTGCTCGCCGACCGGGTCGAGCGGGTGCTGATCATCGGCTCCAGCGAAGGGGTCGCCTCGCAGCTCGCGGTCGCCGCGGGGGCCGGGGTGGTCGATCACGTCGACATCGACGCCGAGGCGGTGCGGGCCTGTGCCGAGCATCTTCCCTACGGCTACACGCCCGGCGAGCTGGCCCGTGCCGAGCGCCGGGACGGCAAGGTCCGCGTCCACTACCGCGACGGCTGGGAGTTCCTCGCCGAGGCGCGGGAGCGCGGGGACGCCTACGACGTGATCGTCATCGACCTGCCGGACGAGAACGATGATCCGGAGGCGCAGCACAATCGGTTGTACGGAAACGATTTCCTGGCCCGGTGCGCGAAGCTGCTCACCGCCGGGGGAGTGGTCGGCTGTCAGGCGGGCTGCCCGACACTCTGGCGGAACCAGACGTTGATCGCCTCGTGGCGCAGGTTCACCGAATCGTTCGGTACCGTCCTCTACTACGGTTCGGACGAGCACGAGTGGGCGTTCCTGAGCGGCCGGGCCGACGTGCTCGACGATGCGGGCGCCCTCGTCGCGGAGAAGATCGGCAAGGCGGGATTCGGCGAGTCCACTATGGACGAAGACGCGCTGCTGGCGAATACCGTGCCGCCGTTTTCATTGCGACGGCAATAAGAACCTGACCCGTTATCGCACCGAGATCACCCGGTCGTCGTACTCCGTGACCACTTGATGAAGGATCGTCCATCTGGTCGTTGCCGGGTGCCCCCATGCGGGCCAGAATCGCTCGGGTGAGTATTCGGCGCGCGGTGCGAAGCGCGGATAGGCGACTTGACCTCCGGGACCGGTGATGGCGTTCATGGGGAGGGACGCGGGGATCGCCGCAGGGGCGGGCAGGGAATCCGCGGTCTGCGCGGCGTTCGCGAGTTTGACCGCGAGTGTCGCGGAGGACCAGGGACCGGATCGGGTCGTGGACACCTTGTCCAGTGAATGCGTACGGCTGCTGCCGATCGATTCGGCGGAAGTCTTCCTTCCCGGCCTGAAATCCGAGCGGTATCCGGCGGTGGAAGCGGGGCCCGCCCTCGAATCATTCGAAACCGGGAGTGGCGTCGCCGTCGACGACCTTTCCGCCGAGGTGACCCGCTGGCCCGGCTACGTCGCCAGGATGGCCGGGCTGGGCTTTGCCGCGGTTTCCGCTCTCCCGTTGCGGGCGATGGAGGAAACCGTCGGTGCGGTCACCTTCTTGAGTACGGAAACCGCGGCTTTGAGCGCCGAGGACCGTCGGCTGGGACAGGCGCTGGCGGACGTCGCGACGCTGTGCCTGATCCAGCAACGGGAACTACGCCATTACCGGACGCTGTCGGAGCAGTTGCAGACGGCGCTCGACAGCCGGGTGATCATCGAACAGGCGAAGGGGATGCTCGCCGAACGTGCCGGTGTCGGTGTCTCCAAGGCTTTTCAGCGGCTGCGCGCGTTCGCCCGCAGTACGAACCGGAAGCTCTCGGACGTGGCGCACGGGGTCGTCGACGGTACGGTGGACAGCGAGGAATTCCTCCGGTCACGCGGCCGTTGACAACTGCCGAACGGTATCCGGCAGTTGCCGGTAGGGTCGTTGGTCACCGGATCCGGTGACTTGTCCCGCCGAACCCGCGACCGTGCGGCCCTAGGGCGCGAGGACCTTATCGGAAAGGCTTTACGCAGATGAGAGGATGCGTGAAGCCATGGCGCTACTGGGAAGCCTTCTGGGGAGGAACCGCTCGGTACGGCCGAGCCTGCTTCCGTTGCTGGAGTTGCGGTCGTCTGCCTTGACCCTGCGGTCCGGGTTCGGGCTCGCGCCGACCGGCGTGGGCACGGTCTGCTTCGTCGCCGAGGGCCGTCCCGGAGCGGGGACGGAGGCGGAGATCGTCGCGGGCCTGGCGGGGGATTCCGTCCGCCGCAACGTGATCATCCACGACTCGCGCGGGCGGACGATCGTCCGCTGCTGGCGGGAGAACGGGGATCTGGGCTGGCTGCTCAACGACCTCGTCGACGTCAACGACAGGCTGGCCCAAGCGGGTTTCGCGGCCTGGCTGTCGCATACGACGGTCGATTTCGCCGAGCTGAGGGACATGCGCCACCCGAAGCTGTCCATGGTCTACCGCCGGGAGCGCGGCACCTTCTACCCGTACGCGCCGCGCGGGAGCCGCGGCCGCGACCGGGCACTGGAACTCAAGGTCCGCTCGTCGCTGACCCGGATCGTGCCGATGGAGGCCGACATCGGCCGGTGGCGTCCGGTCTGAGGGCCTGCCCGGTCAGCCGGGCGCACCGCTGAGCCAGCCGCGCAGCCGCTGGACGCGCCGGTCCCGCGGGTTCCACCGCGGGAAGTGATACCGGTGCCGGGGCCGCGCGGCGGCGTTGCGGGCCGGGGCCACGCCGTCGAGTCGCCGGACCGTCGTCAAGACGTCGTCGAGCAGGGGCGGGGGCGTTTCGGGTTTCACCGCGACCCTCGGCAGCTTCTCGAGTTCGGCGGAGACGAGTGCCCGGAGGGCGCCGGCGTGCGCGCCGGGACGGCGGCGGGTCTCGCAGATCCTCGTGGTCACGTCCCGGTCACCCTTTCCCTGCCTCGGTCCGGCAATTGCCACCTTCGACGATGCGGTACGGCGGGCCGTTCCGGTCACCGCCGAAGGTAGTGCCATCGAGGGCACAAAGACCCCAGTCGGTCGCCGGACGGGTACGACGTGTCACGGGTTGGCGTCGAAAGCCCGGGAAAGCCCGCGGTGGTGGGACAATGTCGGCCGGACTTGGCGTCTCCCGTACCGCGAAATCCGCCGGACACCGGTCCCGGCGAGACCACGATCGACGGAGAAGGTGCATGCCGAACCCGAACTCCCTGCGGCCCGTGTCCCCGGCCGCGGCCCCGATCAGGGTGCTCCTCGTCGAAGACCACAAGATGGTGGCCGAGGCACTCGGCGCGGCGTTCGAGGAGTTCCCCGAGATCCAGCTGGTGGCTTCGGTGGAGACCCTCGCCCACGGGATGGTCGCGGCGGCGGAGCAGCTGCCCGACATCGTCCTCCTCGACCGGCGGTTGCCCGACGGCGACGGGATCGAGGCGATCACGCGGCTCCTCGCGGTTTCGCCGTCGAGCCGAGTGCTCGTGCTGACGGGCGACGCGAACAGCGCCATCGCCGCCAGGATCCTCGAAGTCGGCGGAGCCGGGCTGCTGCTGAAGTCGGGCCTCCTCGACGAGCTGGTCACGGCGATCCGCACCGTCGCCGCCGGCGACGTGATCATCGATCCGGAACTGCTCAGCGGCGCGCTGGCCATGCTGGCCGGGAGTTCCGGTCCGCTCGGGCCGGGGCTGACCCTGCGGGAGCGCCAGGTGCTCGGGCTGATCGCCGAGGGCGCGGGAACCGACCGGATCGCCGAGGAGTTGCGGCTCGCGCGGAATACCGTGCGGAATCACGTGCAGCGAATCCTGGTGAAGACCGGAACCCATTCGAAACTCGAAGCCGTGGCGCACGCACGCAGGAATGGCCTCCTCGAACGGCCGTAGCGCCGGGGCGCGCTCGGGTGCCAAGCTGCACTATGGCCATGCTGCCATCGGAATCGGCGCCCGATCACCGCAATGCTGTGCTCTTCGAGTTGTTCGTGCACAGCGTCGTCGACTACGCCATTTACATGCTGGACGTCGACGGCAGGGTGATCAGCTGGAACCCGGGCGCGGAACGGATCAAGGGATATTCCGAGGAGGAGATCCTCGGCCGCCATTTCTCGGTTTTCTTCACCGAGGAGGACGTCGCCGACGGCAGACCCACCGCGGAGCTGCTGATCGCCGCCGAGATGGGCCGCCACGAGGACCAGGGCTGGCGGGTCCGCCGGGGCGGGAAACGCTTCTGGGCCAACACCGTGCTCACCGCCCTGCGTGACCCCGTCGGCACGCTCGTCGGATTCGGCAAGGTGACCAGGGACCTCACCGAACGGCAGCGGACACTGGAGGAAAGGAGCGGACACCACCAGGCGTTCACGCATTTGGTGCGGGCACAGGAAACCGAACGTCGCCGTATCGCGTGGGATGTTCACGACGATTCCATCCAGTCGATGATCGCGGTGAGCATGCGCCTGCAGATGCTCGCCGCCCAACGCCGCGATTCCGCTTTGCTGCAACTCGACGACGCGATCCAGGGTGCTATCCGTCGGCTGCGGATCCTGGTCGCCCAATTGCGCCCGCCCGCGCTGAACGACGACGACCTGGTCGCTTCCATCCGCGACTATCTCGACGAGGTCGTCCGAGGCTGGGGACTGGACTGCACGCTGCGGCACGATTTCACCGCCAAGCCGCCGCCGGAACTCGTCGTCACCGCTTTCCGGATCCTCCAGGAGGCGCTGGTGAACGTACGGAAGCACGCGAACGCCAGCGCCGTCGTGGTCTCGCTGACCGAACAGAACGGCGGGCTGCTGGTGAAGGTCGCCGACAACGGCGTCGGGATGAAGCCGGGCGCCGAAAGTTCTCCCGCCACGTTGTCGGGTGAGCACATCGGAATGGCGTCGATGCGTGAGCGCGCGGAGGCGGCGCAGGGATGGTTCCAGATCTCCGGCAGGCCGGGGGAAGGCACGTCGGTCGCCTTCTGGATTCCGCTGGCCGCCCCCGCGACCGTGCGGAGATGACGGTCTTCCCCTGGACCGCGGGGACCGAAATGAAGGAGGCACCTCGATGCCGGAGCCGGGAACCAAGCGGGCCGCGGTCCGCACGCTGAACGACGAAGGCCTGCAACGGCTTTTGGAGGGGCTGAAAGCCGTTCGGGACGGCGATTTCAGCACGCGACTGCCCCAGGTGGACGACGTCCTGATGGACGAGATGGCGGTCGTCTTCAACGGGATGGTCGACCAGCTGGCGTTGTTCACCTCCGAGGTCACCCGGGTCGCGCGCGAGGTGGGGACCGACGGCAAGCTCGGCGGTCAGGCCGCGGTGCCGTCGGTTTCGGGGACCTGGAAGGACCTCACCGATTCGGTGAACGCGATGGCCGGCAACCTGACCGGTCAGGTCCGCGACATCGCCGAGGTCGCGACGGCGGTGGCGAAAGGCGATCTGTCGCAGAAGATCACCGTCGACGTCAAAGGCGAGATGCTCGAGTTGAAGAACACGATCAACACGATGGTGGATCAGCTTTCGTCGTTCGCGGACGAGGTCACGCGAGTCGCGCGCGAGGTGGGCAGCGAAGGACGGCTGGGCGGCCAGGCGGAGGTTCCCGGGGTGGCGGGAACTTGGCGCGACCTCACGACGTCGGTGAACTTCATGGCGGGCAACCTCACCGATCAGGTGCGTTCCATCGCCGAAGTCACCACCGCGGTGGCGAAAGGCGATCTGTCGCAGAAGATCACGGTGGATGCGCGGGGCGAGATCCTGGAGTTGAAGAACACGATCAACACGATGGTGGATCAGTTGTCGTCCTTCGCGGACGAGGTCACGCGGGTGGCGCGCGAAGTCGGCACGGAAGGCGCGCTGGGCGGCCAGGCCCAGGTTCCCGGGGTGGCCGGGACTTGGCGCGACCTCACGACGTCGGTGAACTTCATGGCCGGGAACCTCACCGCGCAGGTGCGGTCGATCGCCCAGGTGGCCACCGCGGTGGCGAAGGGCGATCTGTCGCAGAAGATCACGGTGGATGCGCGGGGCGAGATCCTGGAGTTGAAGAACACGATCAACACGATGGTGGATCAGCTGTCGTCGTTCGCCGACGAGGTCACACGCGTCGCGCGCGAGGTGGGCACGGAGGGGCGGCTGGGCGGGCAGGCGGATGTCAAGGGTGTGTCGGGGACGTGGAAGGGTTTGACGGAGTCGGTGAACGTGATGGCCGACAATCTCACCGACCAGGTGCGTTCCATCGCCGAAGTGACCACCGCGGTGGCGAAAGGCGACCTTTCGCAGAAGATCCGCGTCGACGCGCGCGGGGAGATCCTGGAACTCAAGGACACGATCAACACGATGGTCGGCCAGTTGTCGTCGTTCGCCGACGAGGTCACGCGGGTGGCGCGTGAGGTCGGTACGGAGGGGCGGCTGGGCGGGCAGGCGGATGTCAAGGGTGTGTCGGGGACGTGGAAGGGTCTGACGGAGTCGGTGAACGTGATGGCCGACAACCTCACCGATCAGGTCCGCTCCATCGCGCAGGTCGCGACCGCGGTCGCTCGCGGGGATCTGTCCCAGAAGATCACCGTCGAGGCCAAGGGCGAGGTCGCCGCGCTCGCGCAGACGATCAACACGATGGTCGACACGCTCTCGGCGTTCGCGGACGAGGTCACCCGCGTGGCGCGCGAGGTCGGCACCGAGGGCATCCTCGGCGGGCAGGCCAGGGTGCCCAACGTCGCCGGTACCTGGAAGGACCTCACCGACAACGTCAACTCGATGGCGAACAACCTCACCGGCCAGGTCCGCAACATCGCCCAGGTGACCACCGCGGTGGCGCAGGGCGACCTGTCCCGCAAGATCGACGTCGACGCGCGCGGCGAGATCCTGGAACTCAAGACCACCATCAACACGATGGTCGACCAGCTCTCCGCGTTCGCCGCCGAGGTCACGCGCGTGGCGCGCGAGGTCGGCAGTGAGGGACGGCTCGGCGGCCAGGCCGAGGTCGAAGGCGTGTCGGGGACCTGGAAACGGCTGACCGAGAACGTCAACGAACTGGCCGGGAACCTGACCCGCCAGGTACGGGCGATCGCCGAGGTCACCAGCGCGGTGGCCACCGGCGACCTCACCCGGTCGATCTCCGTCGAGGCGCAGGGCGAGGTCGCGGAGCTGAAGGACAACATCAACGCGATGGTCCAGTCGCTGCGTGAGACGACGCGGGCGAACGAGGAACAGGACTGGCTGAACACCAACCTGGCGCGGATCTCCGGTCTGATGCAGGGCCACCGGGACCTGCGGGTGGTGGCCAAGCTGATCATGGACGAACTGACCCCGCTGGTCGGCGCGCAGCACGGGACGTTCTTCCTCACCGAATCCGGCGAGGACGGCACCCGGTTGCGGCTGATCACCAGCTACGGGCACAGCGAGAATCCGGAGCTGCCCGCGCAGTTCGCGATGGGGCAGTCGCTGATCGGGCAGGCCGCGCACACCAAGAAACCGATCGTGGTCGACCGGACCCCGCCGGGCTTCGTGAAGATCTCGTCGAGTCTGGGCTCCGCCCCGCCGGTCACGCTTATCGTGCTGCCTATCGTGTTCGAAGACCAGGTCCTCGGTGTCATCGAACTGGCGACGTTCGGCGAATTCACCGCCGTCCGCAAGGATTTCCTCGAACAGCTGATGGAGACCATCGGGGTCAACGTCAACACGATCATCGCCAACGCGCGGACCGATTCGCTGCTGGAGGAATCCCAGCGCCTGGCCGAGGAGTTGCAGGCGCGTTCGGAAGAACTCCAAGCACAGCAAGCGAAACTGCAGCGGTCCAACGCGGAGCTGGAGGAGAAGGCGGAGCTGCTGGCGCAGCAGAACCGCGACATCGAGGTGAAGAACTTCGAGATCGAGCAGGCGCGCCAGGAGATCGAGGAACGCGCGCAGCAGCTCGCGCTGGCGTCGAAGTACAAGTCCGAGTTCCTGGCCAACATGTCGCACGAACTCCGCACCCCGTTGACCAGCCTGCTGATCCTCGCCGGGGTGCTGTCGCAGAACTCGACGCAGAACCTGACGCCCAAGCAGGTCGAGTTCGCCAAGGTGATCCAGTCCGCGGGCACCGACCTGCTGCAGCTGATCAACGACATCCTCGACCTGTCGAAGGTCGAGGCGGGCAAGATGGACATCCACCACGAGCCGTTCCCGCTGCGCCAGCTGCTCGACTACGTCGGCACGACGTTCCGCCCGCTGACCGCGGAGAAGGGCCTCGACTTCCAGGTCACGGTGGAGCCCGACGTGCCGGAGCTGCTGTTCACCGACGAGCAGCGGTTGCGGCAGGTGCTGCGGAACCTGTTGTCGAACGCGGTCAAGTTCACCGAGGCGGGCAGCGTCGAGCTGCGGGTGAAACTGGTCGACACCCTGGTCTCGCCGTCGGCGGACGGGCACGAGTCCTTGGTGGCCTTCAGCGTGATCGACACCGGGATCGGGATCGCCGAGGAGAACCTCGATTCGATCTTCGGCGCGTTCCAGCAGGCCGACGGCACCACCAGCCGCAAGTACGGTGGCACCGGGCTCGGCCTGTCGATCAGCCGCGAGGTCGCGTACCTGCTCGGGGGCGAGATCCGGGCGGACAGTGTGCTGGGGAGGGGAAGCACGTTCACCCTCTTCCTGCCGGTGGCCCGGTTCGCCGCGGCCCAGATCGTCACCGAGTCCACTATGGACAATTCCGCGTCGACGGCGGCCGAGCGGCGCGTCCTGGTCGTGGAAAGCGAGCAGAACAGCCTGCTGACGCTGCTCGCCCGCGGGGTCGCCGCCGACCTCGCCGACAGCCACGGCTCGGTCCAGGTGCGGGCCATGTCGGATCCGATCGCGGCCTTCGAGGAACTGCGCCGCAACAGCTACCGCTGCGTCGTCCTCGACACCAGCATTCCCGGCACGAGCGCGCTGTCGTTCCTCAAACGTCTTGTCGAGGGACCGGATCCTGTCGAGGTCCCGGTGCTGGCACACGCGAGCCGCAAGCTCAGCGCCGCGCAGGACCGGCTGCTGCAGGGCCACGCGCGGCTGCACCCGGTCGAACTGCTGCCGTCGCTCGACATGCTGCGGGAACGCATCATGCTGCACATCTCGGCGAGTGAACTCGAAGGCATCCTCCCGCTGATGCACCAGCGCGAGGTGACCTCGGGGGCTCCCGAGGCGAAGGCGACCGACCCGCCCGCGGGATCCCCGCGATTGCGGGGACGCAAGGTACTCCTGGTCGACGACGACGCCCGCAACGTCTTCGCGATCTCCGGGGTGCTCGAACTGCACGGGCTGTCGGTCGTCCACGCGCCCAACGGGCGCAAGGGTATCGAGGAACTGCTGGCCGACGACGACATCGACCTGATCCTGATGGACGTGATGATGCCGGAGATGGACGGCCACGCCACGACGGCGGCGATCCGCGAGATGCCGAAGTTCGCGGGCCTGCCGATCATCACGGTGACCGCGAAGGCGATGGAAGGTGACCGCGAGAAGAGCCTCGCCGCCGGGGCGAGCGACTACGTCACCAAACCGGTGGACGCGGCGGAACTGCTGGCCTGCATGGAACGCTGGCTGCCGGACTGAGCTCCACCCGCGAAGGTCTCGTGAGTGGTAATGACGGTTCTAGCCATCCCTCACTCGGGTACCTGCTCGTAGGTCTGCGGCTTTGCTCGCGGTGAAGTACATGATGGCCCCCTTCCTTGCGCTAGGCGCAAGGAAGGGGGCCATCATGTACTGGGGAAGGTGTGAAGGTCGAGTTTCCTCGGCTGAGCCGAGGGAAGGGGGCCTTCACGGCCAGCCGCTAACGAACCTACCCCCGGTAGGTACCTAAAACACCCTTGGTTCTGACCCTCATTACCACTCACGAGGGGAGAGTCAGTACTCCGTGCCGTTGGCGCTGTTCACGCAGAGACGGCGGATGGCGGCGACGATCTCGGTGTTCGGGCTGCCCTTGACGACGTATTCGGAGACACCGGCCGAGGCCATCTGGGCGATGGACCGGGTGTCGCTGTGCGCGGAAAAGGCCATCAGCCGGGTATGGGGAACCCGCCGCCGGATCTCCCTCGCCATCCACGCGCCGCCGCCACCCGGGATCCGGACGTCGAGCACGGCGACCTCCGGGGACAGCAGTTCGGCGAGGGCGACCGCTTCCCCCGCGGTGAGCGCGATGGCGACCACTTCGATGTCGGGTTCGGTCTCCAGGAGGGCGCGCAGGGCGTCCCCGATGACCGGATTGTCGTCCGCTACGAGCACCCGAAGTCTGGGGGGCGGCGTTCGGTTCATGACCCAGTCCGTGCCCGCGGTGTCGGCGGTGCCGGTGGTGGTCGCGGGCCCGCCGCCGAGCTTGGCGTGCCTCAGCAAGACAGTCGTCGTTCGCCTTCGCTCGGCTGCTCGACGAGCGTCCTGGCGACGTCGTGGATCTTCATGTTGTTGTTGCGGCAGAACGAACGCAGCAGGTCGAACGCCGAATCGATGTCGATCTGGTAGCGCTCGGCGAGGATTCCCTTCGCCTGTTCGATGGGCAGCCGGTGGTCCAGCGCGTACTGGAGTTGCTCGGCACGGGCGCGGTAGAAACGGACGCGGTTGCGCATGGCCACGACGTCGTCTGCCGGGTCTGGGGTGCCGGACGAGTGAGCCGGCGAAAGCGTGGTCTCGGACATGGGGTGATCGTCGCAGCGGCGGACCGGCTCCGGGAAGAAGACAACGTCCTGACTCGCCTGATGCAAATGGACCGGGTCCGGCGGCCAGGGCACTCGAACGGGCGCCGAACAGGGTCCTTTGGCCGGTCGCAGTAACCGGTCGTGCACCGTACGCTCTGAGCCGAGGAGGGAAACCGTGGAGGTCGGAATGCTCCGGGTGTTTCTGGTCGACGACCACGAGGTGGTCCGCCGAGGTGTCGCGGACCTGCTCGAGGAGGACGAAGGCCTGTGCGTTGTCGGCCAGGCGGCCACGTTTTCCCAGGCGCTGGCGAGGATTCCGGCGCTGCGGCCCGACGTCGCGGTCCTCGACGTGCGGCTGCCGGACGGCAACGGCGTCGAACTCGCGCGGGAACTGAGGTCCAGGATCCCCGAGCTGAAATGCCTGATGCTCACCTCCTACACCGACGAGCAGGCGATGCTGGACGCCATCATGGCGGGCGCGAGCGGGTTCGTCATCAAGGACATCCGGGGGATGGACCTGGTGGCCGCGGTCAAGGAGGTCGGCCTCGGCCGGTCGCTGCTGGACGCGCGCGCCGCCGCGACGCTGATGGCGAAGTTCCGCGACGACTCGGTCAGGAAGGGCCCCCTCGCCGGGCTTTCGGAGCAGGAGCGCACGCTGCTGGAGCTGATCGGCGAAGGGCTGACCAACCGGCAGATCGCCGAACGGATGTTCCTCGCCGAGAAGACCGTCAAGAACTACGTGTCCCGGTTGCTCACGAAGCTCGGCATGCAGCGGCGTACCCAGGCGGCGGTGCTGGCCACGGAACTGCGACGGCAGTGACGGATCACCGTGCTCAGGCGGAAACGAATGTTTCGAGCAGGACGTCCTCCAGTGGGCGGCGCGGGGTCCAGGGCAACGGCAAGCCGTAGCCGAGGCGCAGCAGGACCTGCGGCCACACACCACAGCCGAGAAGGCGCCTGAGTTCGGCCCGTGCCGATGGGACCCTGATCGGCGGCGAGATGAACGACGCGGCCAGTCCCGCGGAGGTCGCGGTGAGCAGGGCCCGTTGCAGCGCCTGGCCCGCTTGCAGCCGGTCGAGCCGTTCGTCGGTCAACGACCCGATCACCACCACCAGCCGATCCGGCCGCGTGCCCTCGCCGGGGCCGCCGAATTCCTGGAGGAGCCAGCTTTCGTCGGCGGGGGCGCCGGCGGTCGCGTAGGACGGCACCCCGTCGCGGGTACCCGCGCCCAGCTGGGTCCAGCGGCCGAGTTCGGCGACGAAAGCGGGATCGGCGAGCTGGTCTCCTCGCGCGCGGGCGGTGAGGTCACGCAGATGACGGCACTGTTCGGCGTCGAGGCTCGGCATCCACGCGTGCTCGAGTTCGGTGGCGTGGCGGAGCGTGGTGAGGGCCGAGCGTGGGACGGCGGCGGGCCGGAACGGCCGCCGGTTGGTCCGGCGGCGGGGGATCGCGCGGGCGAGCCGGGCGATCTTGGGATCGGGGGTGCGTTCGGCCAGGGGACGGACGACGGCCAGCAGATCGGGATCGGCGCGGCTCGGCAGGAGGGTCGTCGCCGGATGGAAGCCCAGTGCGTGGATCGCCGTCCGGAGGGTGAACAGGGCGGCACCGCACGAGAGGACGAGTTCGCGTCCGTCCGGATCCGTGACCGGTAGGATCCGGCGCGGATCGGCGTGGAGTTCGATCCCGGTGCCGGCGCACCGGAAAAGCCACGGCTGGGTGTTGTGCGTCGACGGGGCCAGCATGGCCGACCGGAGCACGGAATTCACCTGATCGGAGTTCAAACGTCCGACCCTGGTGACTTGTAAGGTCATGGTTTCTCCCATCGCCGCGCCACGGGCAATGCCGTATCTCCGAGAACCACGGTTTCTCGGTGAGACGGTCCCGCCTGCGATGCGGGGCCGAAAGAGGAAAAAGTCACCACGGCCGCGAGTCGTCCCGATCTTCGGAGGCGAAGCAGATGCCGGCTCAGGACGGGCTGGGCGGAAGCGACGACCGGATCTCCGGCGCGCTGTCCCAGTTGCGGGTCCGTGAGGTGCTGGGGGATCTCCAGGATCGCATCGAACGGCTCATCGGCACGCGCGACAAGATGGACGGCCTGCTCGAAGCGGTGCTCGCCATCGCCTCGGGGCTGGAGCTGGACACCACGCTGCGCCGGATCGTGCAGGCGGCGATCGATCTCGGCGAAGCCACCTACGGGGCGCTCGGGGTGATCGCGGACGACGGTTCGCTCGCCGAATTCGTCTATCTCGGCATCGACGGCGAGACGAAACAGCAGATCGGGCATCTGCCGAAAGGTCACGGCCTGCTGGGTTACGTCATCGAGGAGGCGAAACCGGTGCGGCTGGCCGACATCTCCAGGCATCCCGCGTCGGTCGGTTTCCCGCCGTGCCATCCGCCGATGCGGTCCTTCCTCGGCGTGCCGATCCGGGTACGCGACGAGGTGTTCGGAAATCTCTACCTCACCGAAAAACGCGGGGAGAGTTTCACCGACGACGACGAAGTGGTCGTCCAGGCGCTCGCCGCCGCGGCCGGGATCGCCATCGAGAACGCCCATCTCTACGAGCAGGCACGGATCCGGCAGCAGTGGCAGGCCGCGACCAGCGAGGTGACGACGGAACTGCTGGGCGGCACCGATCCGGTCGAGGCGCTGAACCTGATCGCCAGCCGGGCCCTGGAACTGACCGGCTCCGACCTCACTTTGCTGGCCCTTCCCGGTTCCGGCAGGGTCGACGTCAGCCAGCAGGGCGAGGAAGAGGCCGACGAACTCACCATCGCCGTCTGCGCCGGCGCGCGGTCCGGGGAGCTGACCGGGACGCGGATCAGCGTCGCCGCCTCGTTGCCGGGCGCGGTCTATCGCGACCGGACCCCGCGCAGTGTGCCCGAACTGGTGCTCGGTGACGACCGGGAACTGTCCTTCGGCCCGACGCTGGTGGTGCCGCTGCGTGCCAGGGAACGCACGTCCGGGGTGCTGATGGCGGTGCGGAATCCGGGTGCGACCCCGTTCGAGCTCGCCCAGCTGCCGGTGGTGGCCTCGTTCGCCGACCAGGCCGCGCTCGCGCTCCAGCTCGCCGTACAGCAGCGCACGGCCAGGGAACTCGACGTACTGGCCGACCGTGACCGGATCGCGAGGGATCTGCACGATCACGTGATCCAGCGGCTGTTCGCGGTCGGTCTCGCCATGCAGAGCACACACCGGCGGGCACACACACCGGAACTGCGGCGGCGGATCGGCGAGAGCATCGACCAGATGCACGAGATCGTGCACGAGATCCGCACGGCGATCTTCGATCTCCACGGCGGTGAGGCGGGACAGCACGACGTCCGGCTGCGGCACCGGCTCTACGACTCGATCACCGAACTCACCGACGACACCCCGATCCATCCGACGGTCAGCCTGTCCGGGCCGCTCGACTCGATCCCGCTCCTGTTCGCCGAACACGCCGAGGCGGTGGTGCGGGAGACGGTCGGGAACGTCGTCCGGCACGCGGGGGCGAACGGTGTTTCGGTGAGCGTCGTGGTGAAGGACGACGTCCTGCGGATCGTGGTCACCGACGACGGCGCCGGGATCGGCGAGGCGCCCGGCGGCTTCGGCGCCCTGCGGAATCTCCGCGACCGCGCGGAAAAGGCGGGCGGGCGGTTCCGGGTGGAGACACGCGAAGAGGGCGGCACCCGCGTCGAGTGGTCCGCCCCCTTGCGCTGAGCTCTCAGTTCGCCGAGTGGGCGGCGAGGATCCCGTCGACTTCCGTGACTTCCACCGCGCGCGAGACCTCGGCGTCGACGTCGGAGGCGACGGTCTCGAGGAGCTCCGCGGTGAGGTCCGAAAGCGCGCGTGCCACAGCGAGATAGGCACCGACCTGGGAGACCGAACTGTCTCTCAGCCCGGCGTGCGCCAGCCCGACGCCGATGAACTCACCGCCGTCCCGATGCCGGAGCAACGCCTCCGCGCGCACCCGGTACGGCCCGTGCTGCAGGGAAACGTCAATGGTCCATTTGCCGGTGTTGTCGGTCATCGTCGGCTCCGTTCCGGTCATCGAGACTCCCATCGCCGCCGTCGATGGCACAGGGTCCTAAGTCCTCGCTCCGCGAAAAAACGGGGGCGAAAGTCCTCGGGATTCGTGACCGGCGGCCGCTGCGGTCGCCGGGTACCCCGGCAGAAGGTGGGTCAACCCCACATTTCCCGGAGTCCACGATGCAGATCCCGTTGCCGACCCATGTCGACCAGGCGGTGGCGGCCGCCGTGCGCGCGCCGTCACCGCTCAACACCCAGCCGTGGCGGTTCGTCGTCGACCGGGAGCGGATCGAGGTGTGGCTCGACCGCACCAGGGTGCTCCGCATCGCCGATCCGGACGCCCGCGAAGCCCGCCTCGCGTGCGGCGCGGCGGTGTTCAACCTGATCGTTTCCCTGCGGTCGAACGGGAAGACGCTCTCGCTGCGGGTGCTGCCGTCACCGGAGGAGCCGGACCTGCTCGCCGACCTCCGGATCGACGGCGACTGGTTTTCCTCGGCGGAAGAACGGAAGCTGGCCGAGGCCGTCTTTCGGCGTCACACGAACCGCCGCCCGTTCCTGAACAGGCCGGTGCCCGTGTGGGCGCGGACGACACTGCGGGCTTCCGCGCTGGTGGAGGGCGGGCTGCTCGAGCTGTTCGGCCGAGGCGACCGGGCGGACGCCGTCGCACGGGTCCTGCACCGGGCCGAAGCCGCGCAGGCGCGCAACGGCGCGTTCCAGGCGGAGGTCGCGTTGTGGACGCGGCGGTCGGCCAACACCCCCGACGGTGTCACGGCGCCGGACCGGCCGCCGTCGCCGCACGGTATCCCCGCGCAGGAATCGTTCTCCGCCGCCGAGCCCGAAGGCGGCGAGCCGGTGCTGGGCGCGGTACTGACCGCGGACGGCGGACCCGCCGCGGACCTGCGGGCGGGGATGGTGCTGCAACGGGTGCTGCTGACCGCGACGGCGGCCGGGCTCGCGACGTCGTTCGTCGGCAGGCCGTTCGAGACGCGGGAGACGCGGGCGGCGATGGACCGGATCTTCGCCGATCTCGGCCGTCCGCACGCGGTGCTGCGACTGGGCTACGGGCGTCCGGTGGCGATGACCGAGCGCAGGCCGGTCGAGGAGGTGATGGTCCGGCGGTCCGAGGCGATCCTCTGACGGTCGGGGAGCGACCGACCGGCAGGCCTTTCCACGCGCCGGGCCGGCGCTGCGCGACGCGTGGATTGACAAGGCCGCTGGTGGATCGGTCGAGCTGTACTTCCGTGTCGGTACCGGCCGTTCGGGGGGCTGCCCGGCCGGTACCGACACACCAGAGAAGAGGGGACCCCGCCGCGAGAATGACGCCTGGCCGAGTCTTTCACCTGACCGAGTGAATCAGGCGGTTTGGTGGGCGGCATTGATCCATTCGGGGTATAAGCCTCAGCCGAGGAAGGCCTGTAGCTCGTCGATGACCGCCCGCGGCTGTTCCTCGGCCACGAAGTGCCCCGAATCGGCGATCTTGCGCACCCGGACGTCCACCGCCTTGGACGGCAGGACGGCCGCGAGGTAGTCGTAATTGAACTCCGACCCCAGGCCCAGCATCGGGGCGGTGATCTTCCCGTAGGCCTTCTGATCCTCGATGTCCTGGCCGAACGCCTGGTACCAGCCGTTGCCCGCCCGGATCGCGTCCGGACGGTCGTACGCGGCGGCGTAGATCGCCCGGTCCCGGTCGCCGATGGAGGCCGGATCGGCCACCAGATGGTCGAACATCCAGTCGACGAGGAACCGCGCCCGGCCGGCCAGCAGCTGCTCGGGCAGGGTGGCGACCTGGTTGAAGGCGAACCACCAGACGTGCACATGCTGGCCGGGCGGGGCCAGCATCGGGATCTGGTAGAGGCTTTCGTCCGGGTGGGAGACGTCCATGAGCGTGACGGTCTTGGTCGCCTCCGGGTGGTTGGCGGCGAAGCTGAACGCGACCATCGCGCCGATGTCGTGAGCCGCGATATGCGCCTGCCGGTAGCCCAGCGCGCGGACCAGTTCGAAGATGTCACGGGCCATCGTCTTCTTGTCGTACCCGCCCTGGGGCTTCTCCGAGCCGCCCATGCCCCGCAGGTCGACGGCGATCACGCGGTAGCGCTTGGCCAGGGTGGGCATGATCTTCCGGTACTGCCACCAGGTCTCCGGCCAGCCCGGCAGCAGGATGAGCGGCTCGCCCCGGCCGCCCGCGACGTAGTGCAGCCGGACGCCGTTGACCTGCGCGTACGCACTGCGGAATCCGCCGGGGAGGGAACGGGCGAGTTCCGCGTCGCCGGGAGTGTTCGGCCGGCCGGCCTCGGCGGTCCCGGCCGAGGCCACCAGCGCGGCCGCGGCACCCGCGCCCAGGGTGAGCATGGAGCGGCGGTTGAGGAAGGAACGGCTCTCTTCGGTCATGTACTGAATCCTGGGCCAGGAGGCGCCCCGACCGTGAGCGGTGTTTTCGCCAACGCGCGTCGGTTTCCGGACAGCCCGGTTTCAGGACAGCATGGGTTCGAGGACACCCAGCCGGGTCCCGAAGGTGTCCCGGTACGCCACCGGCGTGACCCCCACCTGCCGCCGGAAGTGCGGCCGGAGCGCGGCCGAGGAGGAGAACCCGCAGTACCGGGCGATCTCGTCGACCGGGAGGTCGGTGGATTCGAGCAGCTGCTGGGCGCGGATGACCCGCTGATGGGTGAGCCAGGTGCCGGGCGCGGCGCCGGTGATCTCCCGGAACCGGCGGTCGTAGTTGCGCCTGCTCATATGCGCCCGTCTGGCCAGTTCGTCGACCGGGAGCGCGGTGTCGAGCCGGGTGAGCGCCCACGCCATCGTCTCCGAGACCGGGTCGCCCTCGTCGAGTTCGGGCATCGGCGACTCGATGTACTGCGCCTGCCCGCCGGGCCGGTGCGGCGGGACCACCATGCCCTTCGCGAGCCGGTTCGCCACCTCCGCGCCGCACCACGAGCGGATCAGGTGGAGGCCGAGGTCCATCCCGGCGGCGCCACCGCCGGAGGTCAGGATGTCACCGTCGTCGATGTAGAGCACCGATTCGTCGATGCGGACCGCCGGGAAGCGGGCGGCGAGCAACGGCGCCATCGCCCAGTGTGTGGTCGCCGGACGGCCGTCGAGCAGTCCCGCGGCGGCCAGCACGAACGCGCCGCTGCACAATCCGGCGACCCGGGCGCCTCGGTCGTGCGCCGTGCGGAGGGCGGCCAGCGCCGCTTCCGGCGGGTTCTCCGCCGGCGACCGCCAGTTCGGGACCAGCACCAGATCGGCGTCACGGATCGCGTCGAGGTCCTCGGGGACCGGGACGGTGAGGCCGCCACCCCGCAGCGCGGCCCCCCGCTCGCCCCCGACGACCCGGATCTCGAGGTCGGGCAGTTCTCCGAACTGCGCGGCCATGTCGAAGACCCCGAACGCGAACGACATCGCGCCGAGTGAAGCCCCGTTGAAGACCACGACGGCCAGCCGTTTCATGCTTTCGAGTCTAATCGCGACACCAGGCCCGCGGAGCTGGTTTCCGACTGTCCGAAGGGGACGGTAGATTCGCCGGACAGATCGACTGGGGAGAAGGAAGCATCGATGTCGTATCCGCAGGGACCCCAATGGGGACAGGGCTACCCGCAGCAGGGCCCGCCCCAGCAGTATCCGCAGCAGCAATACCCGCAGCAGGGGTATCCGCCGCCCGGGTACGGCGGGCCGCAGTTCCCGGGGCAGCAGCCGCCGAAGAAGGGCAACGGCCTGATGATCGGGCTCATCGCCGGCGGAGGCGCGCTCGTGGTGATCGTCTTCGTGATCCTTGCTTTCGTGGCACCCGGTTTCCTGCTGAGTGACGACAAACCGTCGTCTTCGTCGAGCGCCACCAAGACTCCGCTCAGCGTCGAGTGGGGGTCGGTCCTGGCGGGCAAGTTCATGCTCGCGGTGTTCGGCGACGAAGCCGACAAGGCCGCCGAATCGGCCTGTGCGGATTCCAAGGAAAAGGTCCGTGCCGCGGCGAAGGCCCTGGGGGACCGGAACGCGTCGCTCACCGCGAAGGATCCGCGAGCGGCCGGCCCGGACCTGATCTCGGTGACGATGTCCGGAACGCTGAACTACGAGTCGGAGTTCAGCACGACGATGGAGGTCCGCCGGGAAGGCGAGGACAAGTACTGCATCGTCTCGGTCTCGCCGCTGCCGCCTGCTTGAGTCAGGGGAGCAGGCCGAGCCGCCGCGCGTACGTGACGGCCTGCAACCGGGAGTTCGCGTCGAGTTTGCGCATCGCGTCCCGCAGGTAGCTCTTGACCGTTTCGGTGGTCAGGCCCAGCCGGTCGGCGATCTCGGCGTTGGTCAGGCCGAGAGCCACGAGCGCGACGGTGTCCAGTTCCCTCGGCGCGAGGCGGACCGCCGCGGTGGCGGCGCCGGTCAGGTTCTCGCAGACCTCGTCGAGACGGGCACGGAGCGTATTGTCGGCGACCTGACCGGCAAGGGCGCGGAGTTCGCCGTAGACCTCGCGTAGCCGTTCCCGCGGCGCGGCGTCCTCCTGATGCTCGGCGAGCGGTCGCGCCTGGGCCAGCCGCTTCTCGATCTCGTCCTCGACGGCCATCGTCTGTTCGAGGTCGCGCGCGGCGTGCAGCGCGGCGGTGATCGTGCGGTCGGAGAGGACGGCCTCGTCGCGCAGGCCGCCGTACAGCACGGCGCGGACCCGGCGGCGCACCACGACCGGGATCGCGACCACGGAGTGGATGCCCTCGTCGCGGACCGGTTCGTCGTAGTCGTGACTGATCGTGGTCGCGCTGTGGTAGCCGTTGGCGACCACCGGCCGGGTCAGGGCGAGCGCCTTGCCGCCGAGGCCGAGGCCCGCGCGGACGGACAGGCCGTCGAGTGCGGTGCCGCGGTTGCCGAGGAACGCGGTCAGCTTCATCCGCGGCGAGGGACCCGCGATCCCGGCGAATCCGACCGGCAGACCGGTGTCGCGGCGCAGGTTCGAGACCGCGCCGAGCAGCTGGGCGTCGTCGACCCGCATCGGCTCACCCTCCTCGGTGATCCCCCTCGATCGGGGGTGGTGGCGGATCCGGTCCGCCCGCACGATTCCCGGAACTGTACGCCTTCGGAAGTTCGCGGGAGAAACGATGACCGAAGCTCACGTCCGGCGGTTGCTCGAGGTCTACGGCGACGGGCTCGCGAGCGCCGCGACCCTGCTGTGCGACCGGCATCCCGCGGACGCGGTGGCGTTCACTGTGATCGAACCCGGCCTGACCGCCCACGACCTGACCTACGGCGAACTGCGCGAGCGGTCGGAGCGGTTCGCCGGGGCACTGGCCGGCCTCGGGGTGGGGCCGGGGGACCGGGTGGCGACCCTGATGGGCAAGTCGGCGGAGCTGGTGGTGGCGCTGCTGGCGATCTGGCGGCTGGGCGCGGTGCATGTTCCGCTGTTCACCGCGTTCGCGCCGCCCGCGATCGCGCTGCGGATCACCGGCAACGGCACGAAGGTCGTCGTCGCCGACGCGGACCAGCTGGCGAAACTGGAGCCGTCCGCGGACCTGCCCGCCGACGACGGGCGCCGGATCGTCGTCGCCGGTGACGCCGCCGGTGGAGCCCTGTCGTTCGGAGAGCTGGAGAACAGTGCGGCGCCGTGGCCGGAAGCGGCGGTGACCGGCGGTTCCGGGGTGCTGGTCGAGTTGTTCACCTCCGGGACCACCGGGACGCCCAAAGCGGTCCCGATCCCGCTCCGCGCGCTCGCGGGTTTCCAGGCGTACCAGGACTTCGCGCTGGACGTCCGGGCCGACGACGTCTTCTGGAACGCCGCGGACCCCGGATGGGCGTACGGGCTGTACTACGCGATCATGACGCCGATGGCGACCGGCAGGCGGAGCCTGTTGCTGCACGCCGGTTTCTCGGCCGAGCTGACCTGGGCGGTGCTGGAGAAGTTCGGCGTCACCAACTTCGCCGCCGCGCCGACGGTGTACCGCGCGCTCCGTAACGCGGACGCGCCGGTGCCGGACGGTCTCCGGCTGCGGCACTGCTCGTCGGCGGGCGAACCGCTGACGCCGGACGTCCTGGAGTGGGCGTCGTCGAAGCTGGGCGTCGGCGTTCATGACCACTATGGACAGACCGAACTCGGCATGGTGGTGGGCAACGCCTGGCATCCGGACCTCCGCGCGGAGGTCAAACCGGGTTCCATGGGACGGGTTCTGCCGGGCTTCGCCGTCGAGGTCCTCCGGGAAGACGCCGACGTGGTGGCGGAGCCGGGGGAGCGTGGCCGCGTCGCCTTGGACCTTCCCGCGAGTCCGTTGCTGTGGTTCCGGGGTTACCGTGATGCCCCCGAACGCACCGCCGCCCGGTTCAGCCCCGACGGCCGCTGGTACTACACGGGCGACGTCGCCGCCAAGGACGCCGACGGCTACCTGACCTTCGCCTCACGCGATGACGACGTCATCCTGATGGCCGGCTACCGGATCGGCCCGTTCGACGTGGAAAGCGTTCTGCAGCAGCATTCCGCCGTGGCCGAGTCCGCCGTGATCGGCGTGCCGGACGCGTTGCGGGGCGAGGTGGTCGTGGCCTACGTGGTGGTACGGGACGGCGTCACCGCCGACGCGGAGCTGGCGGACGAGCTGCGGCGTCTGGTCAAGACACGGTTCGCCGCGCACGCTTACCCGCGTGAGGTGCACTTCGTGGACGCGCTGCCCAAAACGCCCAGCGGGAAGATCCAGCGCTTCCTGTTGCGGAAGCGGCACGCGTCCTGAGGGTCCACAAAGGACACTATTGGTCGATCGGCCAGGTCTCGTCCTTCAGCAACCGCTTGAGCACCTTGCCGGTCGCGTTCCGGGGCAGTTCCTCGACGAAGTACACGTCCCGTGGCACCGCGAAACGCGCCAGCCGACGGTGGATGTAGGCGCGGACGTCCTCGGCGTTCATCCGGGCCCCGTGTTTCGGGACGATGTAGGCGGCGAACCGTTGCCCGTACTCGCGGTCCGGCACGCCGATCACGGCCGCTTCGTGGACACCGGGCAGCGCGACGATGGCCTCCTCGACCGGGCGCGGTGACACGTTCTCCCCGCCGGACACGATCATCTCGTCGGCCCGGCCGGTGACGAAGAGGCGACCGGAGGCGTCCTGGTAGCCGACGTCACCGGTCGCCATCAGTTCGTCCGCGCGCGGCACGCTGGCGCCGTCGGTGTAGCCCTCGAACAGCATGTCGTTGCCGACGAAGATCTGTCCCTCCCAGCCCGGCGGGACGCGGTTGTGCTCCTCGTCGAGGATGGCGACGCGGGTGCCGGGCGGACAGCGGCCGGCGGTCGTCGGCGCCGCGCGGAGGTCTTCGGGGGTGGCGATACTCGCCCACGAAACCTCGGTGGAGCCGTAGAAGTTGTAGAGCACGTCGCCGAAGGTGTCCATGAACTCGGTGACGATCGTCCCCGGCAGCGCGGAACCGCTGCTGGCGACGATGCGCAGCGACGACAGGTCGTACCGGCTGCGGATCCGCTCGGGCAGATCGAGGATGCGCTGCAACATGATCGGGACGGCGAACAGCACGCCCGCCCGGTGTTCGGCGATGGTCCTCAGGATCTCTTCCGCGTCGAAGCGGCGGATCAGCGACAGCGACGCCCGCACCGCCATCCCGATCTGCATCCCGGCGAGGCCCCAGCTGTGGAACAGGGGCGCGGCCACCACGAACCGGTCACCGGTGCGGAGCGGGATGCGGTCCAGCATGGCGGCCGAGGTCGCGAGTCCCTTCGGCGTCGGACGGCGCGCGCCCTTGGGTGTTCCCGTGGTGCCCGAGGTCAGCACGACGAGCCTGCCGATCCGGTCCACCGGCTTGAGTTTGGTGGTGGGCACCCCGGCGATCAGCTGGTCGATCGTCGGATAACCGTTCTCGGTCTCCGGCCAGGTGGACAGCCGCAGGAAATCGCCGGGGATGTCGGCGATGACGCGCGAGAACTCGTCGTCGGCGAGCACCGCCACCGGTTTGTGCAGGTCGACGACGTTCGCGACCGCGCCGGCGGAAAGCCCGGTGTTGAGCAGGATCGCGTCCGCCCCGAGTTTGCTGCACGCGATCAGGCACTCGACCATCGCGGCGTGGTTGCGGCACAACAGGGCGATCCGGTCGCGGGAGCGGACTCCGCGCAGTGCCAGTGCGTTCGCGATCTGGTTGCTGCGTTCCGCCGCCTGCTTGAACGTCCGGACGTTGCGCTCGTCGTGCAGCGCGACGTCGTCCGGCACCCGGGCGGCGTTGGCCGTGTAGCCGCCCGCGACCGTCGCGCCCCACTGCGAGAGCGAGGTGAGCTGCCGGGCGATCTTGTCCGGCCGCGCGGCCGCGAGCACCCCGGCCTTGATCAGCGTGCTGGCCGTGTGCAGCGTGGTGGCCTTGGTATGCGCGGGTTCCTCTTGCGGTGGCGCGGCCCGCCCCGAAAGGTGCAGGTCGATCCGCCGGGTCACCGCGCGGACGGTGCGTTTGAACGAGGCGGCGGACACCAGATGCGCGTTCCGCGCGGGAAGCATCAGCTGTGCGACGAGTTCCGTGCCGTTGTCGGGAGCCTGCCGCAGCTCGATCGAGACCCAGTTGCCGTCGTCCTCGACGCCGCACCAGACGACATGCTCACCGGGCCGCCAGACCCGGGCTTCGATGTCGCCGACGACGAGCTTGCCCGGCCTCGGCTCCAGCCGGATGAGGCATTTCGGGCCGCGTCCGCGTTCGGCGGACTGCCGGATCTCGCACCAGCTGATCTCCGCGACGAACCTCGAGTAGGACTCGGGATCGCCGATCACTTCCCAAACCTGGCCGGGAGAGTGCCCGAGGATCGAGCTCGCCTGGACCACATCGTCTCGCATGCGATTCGCCTCACCACGCGCGTTCGGGTGTTGACCGGGCAGCTGCCGGCGCCTCCTTCGTCATTCAAGTTCGGCGAACTTACCAGCAATCGGCCGAACGCAGTACTCCGAACGACACGGGTTTCGCGCCCGCCGCAAGGAACCTCCACCGAAAGGGTAGGCGCTCGCGGCCGGTGAGGCCGTCTGCCGAGGAGCTTGATCGCGACGTCCGATTCTCGCCAGCGTCCGTCGCGCGGCGCGGCGAAGCTGGCGGTCGTGACAGTGACCACGTCAGCGGCCGAGGCCGCGCACACCCGTATAGAGCCCGGAATCCTCTACTTCGGCACCCCGGTGGTGCTTCTCTCGACGGTCGACGAGACCGGGGCCGGAAACCTGGCTCCGATGTCGTCGGCGTTCTGGCTCGGCTGGCGGGGGATGCTCGGACTGGGCGCGAAATCCAAGACGGCGCAGAATCTCATGCACAACCGCGAATGTGTTCTGAATCTCCCTTCCGACGACCTGGCGGCCGCGGTGGACCGGCTGGCACTGACCACCGGATCGGATCCCGTCCCGCCGCGGAAGTACGAACGCGGCTACCGGCACGAAGCGGACAAGTTCGGCCGGGCCGGGCTCACCCCGGTCGCTTCGGAGACCGTCCGCCCGGCGCGGGTGGCGGAATGCCCGGTGGCGATGGAGGCCGTCGTCGAGGCCGTCCACCCGCTCGCCGAGGACGACGAGGCGCAACGCGGCGGGGTGCTCGTGTTCGAGGTCCGCGTGCAGCGCGTCCACGTCCACGACGACATCCGGATGCCGGGTACCGACGACCGGATCGACCCCGACCGGTGGCGGCCGCTGATCATGAGCTTCCAGAAGCTCTACGGCCTCGGCCCGCAGGTCCATCCGTCGACGCTGGCGCGGATCCCGGAACGGCTCTACCGGGGCCCCGACATCGAGCGGTCGCGGACTCAGCCCTCGCGGGTGAACGAGAACCGGTTCACCAGCGGCAGCCAGCGCTGATAGGACGCGGCCAATTCCGGCCACGACTCGCCGGACAGGCCGCGTTCGAGCTTCGGCCGCAGTTCGTGGTCGTTCAGCGACGACACGATGTCGAGCGCCTTGTCACCGGGATCCGTCCCGGCGAGGGAGGCGAAGAACCAGGAGACGGCCTCCGGGTATCCGACCAGTACCGAGAGCAGCACCAGCACCGCGCGAAACGGTGCCTCCCGCGAGCCGTCGGCGACGAACTCGGCCAGTTCTTCGCCGGCGAGCCTCGCCCGGAGCAGCCGATACAGGTTCAGGAGCCGTTTCGCGGCCCGCGGGGACCGGACGAGCGGCGCCAGTGTCGCCAGGAAGTCCAGCTCCGCCCGTGAGATGACCAGACGAGGGGGTCGAAGGTCTATTGTGGACTGTTCAGACGACGGTCCCGGTGCTGCCTCGTGCGGAGGAAGCCCGGCCGGGATTCGAGAGTGGGCGCCGGATGTCTCGTCCGCTTCCGCGGGCACGCTCACCGGTGTGGCGTCCTGACCCTCGGTGGCGGCGAGCCCGCGCACGAGCCCCGCGAACCCTGGATCGTCCATGGGGGACAACATGAACGGGACCTGGAAGATCTTCTCCAGGTAGTTCTCGGCGAAGGCTTCCGGATCGTCGCCGAGCATCTGCTCGTAGTGCTGCTCGACGGCCTTCTTCAGCCATCGCGAGTCGACGCCCACCACGACGACGAACACCGGCAGCGCAAGCAGGAGGTGAATGGCTTCGAGGACCTGGACGACGACCTTGGGCGGGCACCGGTCGAGGTCGTCGATGTAGAGCACGGTCCGCTCGATCTTGCCGGAACCGTGCGGTACTTCGGCGAGCATGGTCGCGAACGTCTCGAGGTCCTTGCGCAGCAACGAGACCACCCCGAGATGCTCGACGTAGTCCGAGAGCCGGGACTCGGCGAACGACACGAGATCCAGCCCGGGCGCGAGTTCGGTGACAGCCTTCTCGAGCCGCTCGGATTCCGCGTCCAGTTCGGCCAGCCGTCGCTCGGTCTCTTCGTCCTCTTCGGACGGACCACCGAGTTTGCCGAGTGCGTCGTGGATCCGGCCCGCGCTGGCACGCATCCGCAGGACCACGGTCAGCGCGGAACTCACCACGGTGAGCCCGCCGAGCACCCCCGAAACCTGTGACCGGCCCACGAGCAGCGTGACGACCAGGACCGTCACCAGCCCGCCGATCAGGACCAGCAACGGAACCGGATCCTGCCGCAGCCGTCGCCAGAATTCGGCGACGTCCGAACGCAGCCCGCCGGTCTCCTGCGCGAGACGTTCGAGATCCTCGGCGGTCGGCCGGTCGACCCCGAGCCGGGACGCGATCCACGCCTTGTCCGCTTCGGTGAGACTGTCGAAGACCGCGCGGACGTACTCGCGGGGCTTCCGCCGTCGCCGCGTCGCCTGCTTCTGCCGAGCGGTCAGGGTCCTGCGTTCGAGGCGGACCGCGCTGAGCCTGCCGAGGAGCGTCTTCTCGGTCTTGCGGCGTTCCGCGAGCGCGTCGGCCTGGCGCTGGAGATCGTTCTCGGCGCCGCTCGCGGCGAGGTTGTCGAAGATGTGGGTGGCGAGGCTGGCCAGAAGGTTCGCTTCGCTGTAGTGCCAGGCGTTGAAGCTGATCTGGCGGACGCTGGAACAGTAGGACGACACGGTTTTCCCGTGCGCCCCGGCCGTGGTCTCGGCCTCGCGCGCGGAATCGGCGAGTTCGCGGACCCGCAGCTGCATCTGGCGCATGAAGAAGCTCTTGCCGGAACCCCAGCTGCCGAACAGGCCGATCGACAGGGGAGGGGTGATCATCCGGGAGACGACCAGGTCGGCGAGCATCCGCACGTCGGGACCGATGCCGAGGCGGTCGACGCCGTCGTCGGTGTCGGGCCGGTAATCGGCGACGTGGGCGGAGTACAGGTCGGGGATCGGGGCGTCCGCGGGGCTCGACGGCTGTTCCTGGCCGGTCAGTCCGGCGAGCTGCCCGGCCTTGCTGAGGGGTGCCGCCCCGGGAAACATCTGATTCGCGACGAAACGCTCACCGTCGGAGAGATCCGCGGCGAGTCTCACGACCGTGGGACGAAGACGATCGAAGGCATCCCGCAATGCCGGGTTCTCGTAGCGGTCTTCGCGGATGATCCCCAAGACCCGGCGAGCGGAGTTCCGGCCGAGCCAGACCGCCAAGGCGCCGGAAAGCGAGGGGAAGGTCTCGTCCAGTTCGCCGTCCAGCCAGACGACGGCGTCGGCCGGACCCCGCAGCTGGGCGAGGTCGGTGCTCCGCGGCTTCAGGATCAGTTCGTAGTCGGAGAACGACGCCAGCAACGCTTCATAGGCTGTCCGCCGCGCTCCCGAATTGTGCTCGTAGACGATCAGGGTGACCGGGGCGGCCGACAACGCGGCCCGGATCTCCCGATCGGCGTCCCGTGGCAGGTACGGGCGCAGGTCTCCGCCGAGTGGCTGGTTCTTCAGCAGGATCGACGGATCGACGTCGCGCACCAGCACCATCCGTGCTTCCCTCCCGAGGCCGAACGGAAGGGCAAGTCTAGGCGGCCGCTCAGCCGTTGATGCCGGTGAGGGCGAAGAACTCCTGGCGCGAACGGGCGTCTTCGCGCAGCGTGCCGAGCAGGGTCGAGGTGACGGTGCTCGATCCGGTGGCCTGGACCCCGCGCAGGGTCATGCACGAATGCTCGGCCTCGATCACCACACCGACGCCGCGCGGTTCGAGTTGCTCGTCGAGCCAGTCGGCGACCTGTTTCGTGAGCCGCTCCTGAACCTGCGGGCGGCAGGCGAAGTGCTCGACGATCCTGGCCAGCTTGGACAGCCCCAGGATCCGTTCGCCCGGCAGGTAGCCGACGTGCGCGACCCCGACGAACGGCAGCAGGTGGTGTTCGCAGACCGACCGCACGGGGATGCCCCTGGCGAGGACCAGTTCGTCGTAGCCCTCGTCGTTGGGGAAGGTCGTGAGGTCGAACGAGCGCGGCGTGAACAACTCGGCGTACGCGCGCGCCATCCGGCCAGGGGTGCCACGGAGACTCTCGGAGTCCAGCGAGATGCCCAGTGCGGTGAGGAGATCGGCGGCCGCGGCCTCGGCGGCCACCAGGTCCGGTCCCGGCCCGGGTTCATGCACGACGCGCAAGGCGGGAGTGGACATAAGGCCTCCTAGGATGGACCGCGATCCCCAGTGCTGTTTGACTAAGATTTTTGGGCGTTTTACCGTCCGCCGGTTCAGCCTACATGGTAGATCGGCGGTCCAGAATGTTCCGCCGGTTGAGATGGGCGATATCGTGGTGTACGTGACAGTGTCCGATCCGGACGGCCTCGACGTCCCCGCCATCGCCGCGGTGTCGGCGCTCGACGACGACCTCCGCCGCGGCATGTACGCCTTCACCCGGCGTGCGCGGCGTCCGGTGACGCGGGACGAGGCGGCGGCCGCGGTCGGGATCTCCCGCAAGCTCGCCGCGTTCCACCTCGACAAGCTCGTGGCGGCCGGGCTGCTCAAGTTCGGCTACGCGGCGGGCCCGGTGGTGAAGGTGGGGCGCAAGCCCAAGGTCTACGAACCGGTCGAAGAAAGCATCCAGGTGCAGCTTCCCGCGAGGCGGCACGAGATCCTGGCGAGCATCCTCACCGAGGCGGTGCTCGCCGAAGGGTCCGGTGAAACGGCGCGGGACGCCGTGCTGCGGGTCGCGGGGGAGCGCGGCCTCGCGTTGGGTGAGGAGGAACGCGCGCGGACCCGGCCGGGCAGGCTCGGTGCCGAGCGCGCGCTCACCGTCGCCGAAGGGGTGCTTCGCCGTTTCGGCTTCGAGCCGAGCCGGGACACCCGGACCTGTGTCCGGCTACGGAACTGCCCGTTCCACCCGCTGGCCGCCGAGGCGCCGGAGCTTGTCTGCGGGATCAACCAGGCCTTTCTCGCCGGCTTCCTGACCGGCGTCCGCGCCGGGAGCGTGGAGGCGGTCCTCGCTCCCGGCGCGGCCGAGTGCTGTGTGGAGCTGCGCCAGACGCGGTGAGCTGGTCGGGAAATGCCTGCCTTCAGGGGCAGGGCGCGGGGTCGCACCCGTTGCGAAGCTTGATCAACAGAGGATCAGGGACATGCGCCGGTATACCTGGCATTGAGGGTCAGGAGGCCCCGGCGACCTGCCGGGTGGCGACGTTGAGCCGGTTCCAGGTGTTGATGGCCGCGATCGAGAGGACCAGGCTCGAAAGCTGCCGTTCGTCGTAATGACGGGCCGCTTCGTCCCAGATCCCGTCGTCGACCGGATCCGCCCGGTCCGCGATCCGGGTGAGTGCCTCGGCCAGCGCGAGTGCCGCACGTTCGGGCTCGGTGAAGTAGGCCGTGTCACGCCACGCGGCGACGGTGAAGATCCGCTCGTCGGATTCGCCCGCCTCGCGCATCTCCTTGGTGTGCATCTCCAGGCAGCCGGCGCAGCCGTTGATCTGGCTGGCGCGGACGTGCATCAGGTAGTGCGTGGTCTTGGGGACGCCGGTGTCGCCGGTCGACTCCGCCAACGCGATCAGGGCCTTCAGTGCGGCGGGGTTCGCCAGCGCAGGGTTCGGGATCCGGGCTTGCATGATGTTCTCCTCCAGGGTTTCCGTCTTGCCTTCACCGCACTGACGGATCCCGGGTGCCGGATGTGACCGGGCGCTACCAGGGCACGACCTCGCCGTGAAGATCCAGGAACTGCAGGCCCGGAGTACCGGCTTGCGCTTCGAGGACGTCGACGACGGCGGGGATGCTCTCCTCGGGTTTGAGCGGGGCGCCCGGGCCGCCGAGCGGCGTCTGGTTGTGGCCGGGGTGAATGAGGAGCTTGGTCTGCCCGTCGTCGGCGTATCGCGTGGCGTAGCTGCGCATCAACTGGTTGAGCGCGGCCTTGCTGGCCTTGTAAAGCTCGAAGCCGGGCCTGGTGTTCAGGGAGACGCTGCCCTGCCTGGAGGACATGACCGCGACGGTGCCGCCCGGAACGACGGACCCGCGAAGGGCTTCGACGGCACGCAGCGGGCTCAACGCGTTGGTGATCATCACCTCGGTGAACGTTTCGGTCGAGACCTCGGTGATGGGCAGGTTCCCGCGATCGATCGCGGCGTTGACGAAGAGCAGGTCGAGCGGGGTTCCGTCGAGGCGCTCACGCAAGGCCGACAGCTGCTCGTCGCTGGTCATCTCCAGCGATTCGACCCGCAGTCGCCCGTTCGAGGCGTCGGCCTTCGCCCGCAGTTCGCCGTCGTTCCGGCGGGCGGTGGCGATGACCCGCCAGCCGCGCCGGGTGAGCTCGTCGGCGAGGACGAGCCCCAAACCGCGGGAGGCGCCGATGACGAGTGCTTGACGTTCGGAGGTGGTGGACACGAAAACTCCTTGGTGGCGGGAACTTTGTCTAGACGCGACGTTGCGTCTAGACAGTAGCACGGCACCTGGCGACGCGGCTTGGCCGCGCCGGCCGGTACTGTGGTCCGCATGCCAGCCGTGAATTCGCAGCCCCGCAGGGCGCGCTCCGGCAACCAGCGCGACGAGGCCGCCCGCCTCGCCGTGCTCCATGCCGCGGACGACCTGCTCGTCGAGCACGGCTTCGCCCGGCTGACCATCGAGGCGATCGCGCGCCGGGCGGGTGTCGCCAAGCAGACGATCTACCGCTGGTGGCCTTCGAAGGTCGAGATCCTCCTCGACACGCTCATCGAGGACAGCGAGAAGCGTTTTCCCGTCCCGGAGGCGAAGTCCACGGCGGACGGTATCCGCGGCTACTTCCGCGGCTTCGCCCGGTTCGTCACCCGCGACCCGGCCGGAAAGGTCCTGCTCGCCCTCATCGCCGAGGCACAGCACAGCCCCGAAACGGCCAAGAGCCTGCAAGACCGCTACCTCGGCCCGCGAGGCGAACGGGAGCGCGAACTCCTCGCGAACGGAATCGAGGCCGGTGAGATCTCGCCCGGGCTCGACGTCGACGCCGCCATCGACGCCGTCGTCGGCCCGATCGTCTACCGTGCCCTGACCGGGGCGGGAATTCCCCGCGGCCTGGTGGACGCCCTCTTCGACGAGCTGCTCAAGCCCCGCGGTTAGGCCGTCACAGCCGCTGTGGCGCGGTCGCGGAGGAAAACGTCGAGCTTGAACCCTTCCGGCTTCAACGTCAGCAGTTCCTGCACTTTCAGCCGATAGGACGGATCACCGCGCAGTTCGTACCGGCTCAGCAGCATGCCGAGTACCAGCGTCGCCTCGTGGAGGGCGAACTGCCGTCCGATGCAGGCGCGTTCCCCGGTGCCGAAAGGTTTGTACACGTGCGGCGGGCGGGCCCGGTTGCGATCCGGGGCGAAGCGGTCGGGGTCGAACGACTCCGGATCGTCGCCCCAGACGGGATCACGGTGCAGAGCCGGGATGAGGACGAGCGCCCACTGTCCCGCGCGCATCGGATACTCGCCGCCGACGACGGTGTCCACCTTGGCCTGGCGCGCGAACGCGGGCGCCGTCGGCCAGAACCGCAGCGCCTCGTCCAGGACGCGCCGGACGTAACGGAGCTTGGCGACCTCCTCGTAGGACGGATCCGGGTGTTCGCCCCAGACCTTGTCCACTTCGGACCGTGCGCGGGAGAGGACGTCCGGATTCCGTGCCAGGTAGTACAAGGCGAACGACAGCGCGCCCGACGTCGTCTCGTGCCCGGCGATGAGGAAGGTGATGATCTGGTTCCGGATGTTGACCTCGTCCAGCGCCTCGCCCGTGCCCGGCTGCACGGTGTTCAGCATGAGCCCGAGCAGGTCTTCGGTGCTCGTGTCGTCCCGGCGCGCCTCGACGACCTCGTCGACGACGGAGCGGAGGAACGCGAGGTCGGCTTCGTTGCGCCGGTTCGCTTTCCGGTTGAGGAGCGGGCCGATGACCGGCGGCTGGATCACCGTCCGCTGCGCGTGCCGCAGGGTGCGGACCATCGCGGCGACGAACGGATGCGGTTCGGCGCGTTCGAACGACGAGAAGCTGTAGCCGAATCCCGTTCGCCCGATGGTCTCCAGCGTCAGCTTGGTCATGTCGTCCGTGACGTCGACCTCGCCACCGCGATCCCAGGTGTCCAGCAGTTCACGGGTGATCGCCAGCATCGTCGGGTGATAGCGCCGCATGGCGTCACGGCTGAACGCCGGCGCGAGGATCTCGTGCGCGCGCCGCCAGTTGGGTTCCTCGTTGTGCGCGGTGAACAGGCCGTCGCCGCCGAGCGGGCGCAGGTTCGAGATCGCGGGCGTGACGTGTTTCGCGAACCGCTTCTCGTCCGAGAGTTCGGCGACCAGACCGGCACCGTGGACGAACACGATCTTGCGGCCGAACACCTTGCGCTCGAAGACGGGGCCCAGTTCGGCGGCGTGCCGCATCGAGTCCTGGACGGGGGTCTGCGGCGAAACACCGAGCACGTCGCCGACCAGCGGGATCCGGCGCGGGGGATGGGGGAGAGCGGTGGCCATGGCCCCTCCAGGTAAGCACTGTTGAATCGACATCCAATAGCGAGCGTGGCCTGTTACTGAACCCGTGTCAAGTAAGTACGATGACCGGATGGCGGCGAGTACTTCCGGAAGGCCCCGCAGCAGGCTGAGCACCGCCGAGCGGCGGGAACAGCTGCTGCGGATCGGTGCCCGCCTGTTCGCGCAACGGCCGTACGACGACGTGTGGATCGAACAGGTCGCGGACATCGCCGAGGTGTCGCGAGGGCTGCTCTACCACTACTTCCCGACGAAACGGGACTTCGTCACCGAGGTCATCAAGGCCGAGGGTGAACGCCTGCTCGACATGACCAGGACCGATCCCACGCTGCCGGTCGCGGAGCAGCTGATGGCGGGCCTCGACGCGTACCTCCGCTACGCCGAAGCCAACGAGGACGGCTACCGCGCCCTGCACGCGGGCACGGCCATCGCGGTCGACGACGTGCGGGAGGTCCTGGACAACAACTTCGCCGAACAGGGCCGCCGGATCCTGGCGGCCCTGTGCCCGGACGTCGAGCCGCCGGAGACCCTGCGGGTGACCGTGCGCGGCTGGCTGGCGTTCGTCGTCGCGGTCTGCCTCGACTGGCTCAAGTACCGGCGGCTGACCAGGGACCAGACCCGCGATCTGTGCGCCAAGTCGCTGCTCGACATGGTCGCCGCGTCACCGGACGTGAGCATCGAATTGTAGGGATGGCGGCCTCGCCGCTCACGACCGGGCCCGCCGCGCGAGCATGGTCTCGGCGCGTTCCTCGATCAGTTTCATCCGCGCGAGCCGTTCTGTGTCGTCGTTGTGCGCGGCGGATCGGGTGACCTGCCCGTCCCACTTCCGGTAGAACATTCCGCAGGTGGACACGAAGTACCCGTCGGAGACGGCGTTCGCGGCGAGGATCAGCCCGGTGTCCTCCGACGCGGGCAGGGCCATCCAGCCGCCCAGGTCCAGCAGCACCTCGCGGCGGATGCACAGCGTCCCGGCCACCACGGGGGAGAGGTAGCCGTTGCGCCGCCAGTGCCGGAACAACGAGCCGCGTTCGATCGGTCCTTCCTCGGGATCGCTGTCGACGCCCGCCGTGGTCCCGTCGGGGAAGAGGTCGAGGACCCGGCAGGTGGTCCAGTCGATCGCGGGATTTTCCAGTACCGCGATGTCCCGCGCGAGCGCGCCCGGCGCGAGCAGGTCGTCCGCGTCGAGCGCCTTGATCAGCTCCCCCGAGGCTCGCGACATCGCCATCATCCTCGTGACCCCGGGTCCGCCCCGGCGGCCCGAACCGGGCAACGCCCGCTCGTCGGCGGGGAGGACGTCGTCGAGCAGGCCGGTCTCACCGTCCTCCTGCACCAGCCATTCCCAGGTCCAGTCCGGCGGGAGTTCCTGCGCGGCGAGGGATTCGTAGGCCTCGGTCAAGTACGGCAGGCTCGGCGGGTGGACCGGGGTGATCACGCTGACGACGGGCACGAGGCGAGGATAGTGATGATCAGCCGCGACCCGGCTTGCGAGCCGTGATCAGCAGGTGCTCCTCCGGTGGTGTGCCCGGCTCTTCCGCGGTGAAGAGTTCCGAATGTGTTCCGGTGACCTCCAGCCCGGCAGCCTCGACCCGCCGCACCAGATCCTCCGGCGCGAAGCTGGTCGCGTGGAAGGTGTGGCCGAAGAACTCCACCGGCACGTCCTCGATGTCGTGCGGGACGGTCACGAGAGCGAACAGTCCGCCCGGGACCAGCCATCGCGCGATGTCGGCGAGCACGGCTTCGGTGTCCCGGCGCGGCATCTGCAAGAACGGGAAGAACGCGCAGACGGCTTCCCACGACTCGGGGGAGGATGCCCAGTCCCGCACATCGGTGTGGACGAAGGAGGCGGCCGGAACCTGCCGCCGGGCGAGGTCGATCATCACCGACGAGACGTCGAGCCCGGTCACGCGGTGCCCGGCGGCGGTCAGTTCTTCGGCCACCGGACGACCGGTCCCGCTGCCGATGTCGAGCACCCTCGACGACGGTGGCAGCGCGCCGAGCAGATGCCGCAGCGCCCTGTCGATCACCGGCGGACGGCCGAAGACCTCCTCGTAGGCGGAACCGATGGTGTCGAACAGTTCCTCCGCCGTGGCCGGACGGTCCATTCCGCAGCTCCCCAGGGTCGGGTGACTCACTTCCGAAGGCGAGGGTAGCGAGGATCAACCGTCCGCGACCGCGACCACGTCGAGCACTTCTTCCGCCAGCCGGGTCGAAGCCTCCCGGATCCGCGCGTCGAGCCGCGCGAAGACCTGCTCCGCCCGGATGGCGGGCCAGTCCCTGGGGAGATGTTCCGCCGGGAGATGCGGATCCTGGCGTACGGCCTGGAGCCAGTCGGTGTGGAGCAGCAGACGGCGGGCGAGGTCGTCCGGGGCCGACGGAAGTGGCTTCGGCCGGTCCCAGCGGTCGAGGAAAGTGCGGTACCGCGCGGAAATCGCCTCGATGTCGAAGGCCTTGCGGACCAGGTCGGCGGAATCGGTCGGTTTGGCCTCCTGCGCGGTGAACACCGTGACGTGGTCGAGCAGGCCGAGCGGTTCGGCGATCGCGGTGACGTCCCTGGTGCCCGGCGCGATCCACAATCCGTTCTGCAGGAGGCCGAAACCCGCCCACACGAGCTGGCTGCGCAGATCGTGCCGGTCGCTGCGCCTGCTGTCGGGCAGGGAGTAGCCGACGAGTGTCCAGGTGCCGTCCCAATCACGGTTGACCGCGCCGGTGTCCCAGATCCGCCGCCCGCCGTCCTCCAGTACCTCCGTCGCGCGGGGCGTCAGTCCGAAGTAGACACGGCGGCCGTGTCGCTGCCGGATCAGCAGGCCACGGCCGACCATCCGGGTCAGCGTCGAGCGGACGGCCTCTTCGGAGACGCCGACGCGGGCGAACACGTCGATCACGCTTCCGGAGTAGACGGCGGTGTCGTGGCCGAGCACGTGCATGCCCAGGAAGGTGAGCATCAGGGATTGCGGCCGATGGGCCTGGCCGGGTGCGGTGTCGTCTTCGGTCACGGAGAGCAGCTTAGCCGATGATGTTGGGCAGATTATTGACGGCGGTCGGAATAGTGACCTACTTTGAGTCCCGCAGCGGACGACGAGAGGACTGCTTCATGGACTTGTCGGGCAAGGTCGCGGTGGTCACCGGCAGCGGCCGCGGACTGGGGCGGGCCTACGCGGAAGCGCTCGCCGCCGCCGGCGCCGCCGTCGTGGTCAACGACGTGGACGAGGCCGCCACCGAAACCGCGGGCGCGATCCGGAAAGCGGGCGGACGGGCCGTGCCGGTCGTCGCCCCGGTCGGCGACGCCGAGGTCGCCGGACGGCTGGTCGCCACCGCGGTCGAGGAGTTCGGACGGCTCGACACGATGGTCACCAACGCCGGGATCCTGCGGGACCGGGTGCTGTGGAAGATGTCCGACGACGATTTCGACGACGTCGTCCGTGTCCACCTCCGCGGCACGTTCACCTGCGCGCGGGCGGCCGCGGTGCGGATGCGGGAGCAGGGGGAGGGCGGGCGGCTGATCCTGGTCTCCTCGCCGGCGGGACAGCGGGGCAACTTCGGGCAGACCAACTACGCCGCCGCGAAGGCCGGGATCGCCGCGATGGCCCGCACCTGGGCGATGGAACTGGCGAAGGCCGAGATCCTGGTCAACGCGATCGTCCCGGTCGCGGCGACCGAGATGACCCGCACCATCCCGGCGTTCGCGCCGGTGATCGAAGAGGCCGAGCGCACCGGGAAACCGTTCCCGCCGTGGCTCCGTCGCGACGAAGGACTGGGAACGGCCGAGGACGCCGCGTCGCTCGTCGTCTTCCTGGCTTCGGACGAGGCGAAAGGCGTCACCGGCCAGGCGATCGGCATCGGCGGCGACCGGCTCGCGCTCTGGGCGCACCCGAGGGAGAAGGCCGTCGACTTCGCCGACGGCGGCTGGACCGCCGAGCGGATCGCGGCCTCCTGGCACGCCGGGATCGGCGCCGAGCCGGAGAGCTTCGGCATCCCCGCGCCGAAGGGGCCGTGACGTGCCCATCGACATCGACGACGTCGTCGCGATCGACGTCCACACGCACGCGGAGATCTCGAAAAACGGCCACGGCTCGTTGAGTCCGGCCCTGTTCGGCGCCTCGGAGAAGTACTTCAAGGCGCACGGGCACCGGCAGCCTTCGATCGCGGAAATGGCGGCGTACTACCGGGAACGCAGGATGGCCGCGGTCGTGTTCACGGTCGACGCCGAACACGCCACCGGCCATCCGCGGATCGCGAACGAGGAGGTCGCCGAGAGCTGCGCCGAACACGGCGACGTGCTCATCCCGTTCGCCGGCATCGATCCGTGGAAGGGCCGGGCGGGCGTCCGCGAGGCACGCAGGCTGGTCGGCGAATACGGTGTCCGCGGGTTCAAGTTCCATCCGAGTATCCAGGGGTTCGCGCCGAACGACCCGATGGCGTATCCCCTCTACGAGGTCATCGAAGAACTCGGCGTTCCCGCGCTCTTCCACACCGGGCAGACCGGGATCGGCGCCGGCGTACCCGGTGGCGGCGGGATCCGGCTCAAGTACTCGAATCCGATGCTGGTCGACGACGTCGCCGTCGACTTCCCCGAACTCCGGATCATCCTCGCGCATCCGTCGTTCCCTTGGCAGGACGAGGCTCTGGCCGTGGCGACGCACAAACCGTACGTCCACATCGACCTGTCCGGCTGGTCGCCGAAGTACTTCCCGCCGCAGCTCGTCCGGTATGCCAACACCCTGCTGAAGGACAAGGTGCTGTTCGGCTCCGACTTCCCGGTGATCACCCCGGATCGCTGGCTCGCCGACTTCGCCGAGCTGGAGATCAAACCCGAGGTCCGCCCGAAGATCCTGAAGGACAACGCGGCGAGGCTGCTCGGTCTCGTCAAAACCGACTAGGAGAAGCATGACCCACGCGAACGGCATCGAAGAGATCAAGGCACTCGCGGGCGCGGACCTCGGTCACGGCGACTGGCTGGAGATCACCCAGGACCGCATCGGGCGGTTCGCCGACGCCACCGGCGACCATCAGTGGATCCACGTCGACCCCGGACGCGCCGCCGACGGCCCGTTCGGCGGCACCATCGCGCACGGATACCTGACACTGTCCCTGCTGATCCCGCTCTTCAGCGACCTGCTGCGGATCACCGGCGTGGGGATGAGCGTCAACTACGGGCTTGAGAAGGTGCGATTCCCCAGCCCGGTGCCGTCCGGCGGCAAGATCCGCCTCACCGGGAAGGTCGCCGAGGTGACCGACATCGCCGGGGGAGTGCAGATGGTCCTCGACTTCACGATCGAACTCGACGGTTCCGCCAAGCCCGCGTGCGTCGCGCGGGCCGTCTACCGGCACTACGCCTGACGACAAGGGGAAAGCCATGCGATCCCAGCAGAACGTCCAGCTCCGCCGAGCCGTCGCTTCGAGCTACCTCGGCAGCCTCATCGAGTACTACGACTTCCTGCTCTACGCCACGGCGTCCGCCGTCGTGTTCAGCAAGGTCTTCTTCTCCGACCTCGACCCCGCCCTCGCGACCGTCGCCAGCTTCGGCACGTTCGCCACCGGCTATCTCGCGCGGCCACTGGGCGGCGTGCTCTTCGGCCACTTCGGCGACAAGCTCGGCCGCAAGCGGATGCTCGTGATGACCATGACGCTGATGGGCGTCTCCAGTTTCCTCATCGGACTCCTGCCCACCTACGCCGACGTCGGCGCCGCCGCGCCGGTCGGGCTGATCCTGTTGCGGGTACTGCAAGGCATCTCGGTCGGCGGCGAATGGGGCGGCGCCGTCCTGATGTCGGCCGAGCACGCCACCTCCCGGCGCGGGCTGTGGGCCAGCTTCGCGAACGCGGGCGCGCCGAGCGGGATGGTCGTGTCCACGGTGGCGATGACCGCGACGGTGGCCGTCACCGGCGAGGCCGCGTTCCTCGCGTGGGGGTGGCGGGTGCCGTTCCTGCTCAGCGTGGTCCTGCTCGCGATCGGGTTGTTCGTCCGGTCGCGGGTCGAGGAGACCCCGGCGTTCCTCGCCGCCAGGACCGTGGCGCGACGACGGCGGTTCCCGCTGGTGGCCGTCCTGCGCGAGCAGCCCAAGACGCTGTTGCTGGGGGTCGGCGTCGGCCTGGCCGCGTTCGTCGTGCAGGGGACACTGACGACGTTCGTGCTCGCGTACGGCGTTCAGGCGGGACACGGACGCCAGACCGTGCTGAACGCGCTCACCGTCTCGTCCGTCTGCGCGGTGGTGGGGATCATCGGCTGGTCAGCGGTCTCGGACCGGTTCGGCAGGCGGCCGATCGTGCTGATCGGCGCGCTGGTGACGGCGGTTTACGGGTTCGTCCTGTTCCCGCTCGTCGACAGCCGCAGCGGGACGTTGTTGGTCGTGGCGCTGGTGCTCGGGCAGGGCGTGCTGCACCCGATGATGTACGGGCCGCTGGCGGCGCTCTACACCGAACTGTTCGCCACCGAGAACCGGTACACCGGTGCCTCGCTGGGCTATCAGCTCGCCGGTCTCGGCGCCGGGTTCGCGCCGGTGCTGTTCGCCGAATTCCAGCGCGCGTCGGGCGGACCGTCGACCACGGCGGTGTCCTTGACGATCGCGGCGTTCTGCCTGTTGTCGGCGGGCTGCGTCCTGGCGCTGAAGGAGACGAACCGGCGAAACTTGACCGAGCCCAGCCCTGTCCGGTCCACCGCCGAAACCGCCGAAGTCGTCGAATAGGAGACCACGGATGCGCGATGAGGGAATCGGCGGCTGGCCAGCCCGCCGCGCACGGATCTCGCCCCAACGGACCGCACTGCTCTTCGAAGGCGAACCGACGACGTACGCCCGGCTGGCCCGGCGGATCGCGAAGCTGGCGTCACGGCTGGCGGCGGCGGGTGTGGGCCACGGGGACCGCGTGGCCTACCTCGGCCCGAATCATCCGGCGTTCGTCGAAACCCTGTTCGCGACCACGTCGCTCGGCGCGATCTTCGTCCCGCTCAACTTCCGGTTGACGGCGCCGGAGATCGAGCACATCCTCGCCGACTCCGGTGCCACGGTGCTGATCTACGCGCCACAGACGGCGAAGGTCGTCGACGGGCTGGAGAGCCCCGCCGCGCGGCTAGTGGCGCTGGAGGACTACGAAACCTGGCTCGGCGAGGGCGCGGGGACCGCGCCCGACGTGACGGTGGCTCCCGACGACGTCGCGCTGATCCTGTACACGTCGGGCACCACAGGACGCCCGAAGGGTGCGACGCTCACGCACGCCAACCTGCTCTGGAACACGTTCAACCTGCTGATCGGCGTGGACGTCGGCGGTGACGAGGTCACGCTCGTCACCGCGCCGCTCTTCCACATCGCCGCGCTGGCGCAGACCCTGCTTCCCACCGTGATCAAGGGCGGCTGCGCGCTCCTCACGGCGTCCTGGGATGTCGACGGCTGCTTCGACCTGATCGAACGGCACCGGGTGACGTGGATGTTCGGGGTGACGACGATGTACGCCGCACTGGCCGCGTCCCCGCGGTGGCCGTCGGCCGATCTGTCGTCGGTGCGGAGCCTGATCTGCGGCGGCGCCGCGGTCCCGGAGGAGCTGGTGCGGACCTATCAGCGGCGAGGGCTCGTGTTCTGCCAGGGCTACGGGCTGACCGAGACCGCTCCGGGCGTGACGTTCCTGGAGGCGCGCGAAAGCGATGGCCGGGCAGGCTCCGCGGGCGTGCCCGTGTTCTTCGCCGACGCCCGGCTCGACCCACCGGGCAACGGACCAGGAGAGATCCTGGTGAAGGGCCCGAACGTCACCCCCGGCTACTGGCGGAACCCGCACGCGACCGCGGCCGCCTTCACCGAAGACGGCTGGTTCCGCACCGGCGACGTGGCCACCGTCGACGAAGACGGGCACTTCCGGATCGTCGACCGCCTGAAGGACATGTTCATCTCCGGCGGGGAAAACGTGTACCCGGCCGAAGTGGAGAACATCCTGTACGAACATCCCGCGGTGGCCGAGACCGCGGTCATCGGGGTACCGGACGGGAAATGGGGCGAGGTCGGTTGCGCCTTCGTCGTGCGCTCCGGCGACGTCGGCGACGAGGAACTGCGCGAGTTCCTGCTCGGGCGGCTGGCGAAGTACAAGGTGCCGGTACGCTTCGAGTTCGTTGAAGGGCTGCCTCGGACCGCGTCCGGAAAGGTGCGCAAGGCGGAGCTGCGGGCGGGCTCCTGATCTTGTCGGCCCGTCCGCCTACACTGTGGCCGCCGAGTTTCCTGGGGGCAGCTGTGTTTGGGGTTCAAGATGGGTGTGCCGAGTGACGAGTTCCACCGGATGCTGGAGAAGCTCGCCGACGTCGAGCGTTCCGACGCGACGGAGTGGGAGTCGTACAGCGTGCGCGGTAAGCGATTCGGCTATTACTGGCCGCGCACGCAGACCGTCGGCCTGAAGCAGACTCTGTCCGAACAAGAGGCCCTCGTGGCCGAGCGGCCGGACGTCTTCGAGGTGCAGTTCACGGCCGGCGGATTCGGCTGGGTCGTGGTGCACCTCGACGGCCTCGAATCCGACGAGCTGAACGAACTCGTCTACGAGGCATGGCGGCTGTCCGCCCCGGAGGAATTGGTGGAGCAGGTTCCGCCGCCTTGCTGAGCGTTACTGCTTTCGAGTGTTGACGTGGGTCACTGTCCGGGCTGGAACATTTGGCGGGCGTCTGCGTTGTAGAGGGTGTCGGTGCGGATGGTGCCCCCGGGCCTCACCTTTTGCCTTCGTGGAATACCGGTTCGGCCGGAGCCATGTTGTGCCTTTCGCCGAGAGGCGGCCCTCCGTATCGGCTTTAGCTCCCGCTTCCGCTCGCAGGTGACCCCCAGGCCTTCGCTGAGCGGAAGCGGGTCCTTTGTTTTCTGGCGGGGATTTGGCGATGTAGGTCACGTGGTCGTCTGTTAGGTGTTCGGGAACATTTGGCGGGTGTGTGCGTTGTAGAGGGTGTCGGTGCGGATGGTGCCCCCGGGCCTCACCTTTTGCCTTCGTGGAATACCGGTTCGGCCGGAGCCATGTTGTGCCTTTCGCCGAGAGGCGGCCCTCCGTATCGGCTTTAGCTCCCGTTTCCGCTCGCAGGTGACCCCCAGGCCTTCGCTGAGCGGAAGCGGGTCTTTTGTTTTCTGATCGGGTTCGAGGGTGATGACGGGCGTCACGTCCGCTGGGGAACATTTCGGAAGAGTATGCGTTATAGAGAGTGTCGGTACGGTTGGTGCCCCCGGGCTCACCCTTCGCCTTCATGGAATACCGGTCCGGCCGGAGCCATGTTGTGCCTTTCGCCGAGAGGCGGCCCCCGTACCGGCCTTGACTCCCGTTTCCGCTCGCAGGAACCCCCAGCCTTCGCTGAGCGGAAACGGGACCTTTCTTTCTCGATAGACGGGTGTGTGCCGTAGTCATCAGTGGCGGGCGGTTCTCGAAGGCGAGCCCGATGGCAGTTCTTGGGAAGGTGAACCCCTGAGCGCAGATGTTAGTTGTCGGTCCGGGGAGACGAGCCGTCTGAACCTCAAACGTCTGCGGGTGGGTCGTCTGTGACGGTGTTGTCTGTCTGGGGGCATGCCGAGGGGCCCGTCGCCGGTGTGGCTGGCGGGCTCCTCGGGTGATGCAGTGGCTAGGCGGCGCGGTGGAGGGTGTTGCGCCGGGTTCTTCGGAGCGGGTCCAGATACTGGGGCGGGATGAACTCGGGGAGTCCGTCGGCGGCCATGCGGACTTCCCAGTCGCCGTGGTGGATCAGGCGGTGGTGGAACCCGCAGAGCAGGGTGAGGTTGCGGAGGTCGGTGGGTCCGCCGTCTGCCCAGTGGTGGAGGTGGTGGGCGTGGCAGTTCTTCGGCCTGCGATGGCAGCCCGGGAAGGCGCAGCCGCGGTCGCGGATGTTCAAGGCCCGGCGCTGGCCGGGGGTGACGAACCGTCGCATCCGCCCCACGTCGAGGGGTTCACCGGCCGCGTTGAGAACGACGGGGAGCATGAGGCAGTCGCAGGCCGCCATGCGGGCGTCGCGGGCGGTCATCGTCCCGACGTAGTCCACGCAGGCGGTCCCGAGACCCGACTTCAGCTCGTCGAGGCCGATGGTGACGTGCACCAGCGTCCGGTAACCGGAGGTCCCCGGTTGGTCGGGGCAGGCGATCGCGAGATCGAGCAGGTCGACCCACGCGTCGCCGAGGCGTTCGGGTCTGGTCCGCAGGTCGGCTTGGCCGAATTCGTCGACCGGGCGGGGTGACGCGTACGCCTCCAGGGCGGCGGCGGTGCGGGCACCGGCTTCGTCGTCGAGGAGCCCGTTCAGTGTCCAGAAGCCGTCTTTGCGGCGCTCCAACGTCAACTCGCGGCGCGACTGCTTCGGCTCGGGCTCCTTCGGCTCAGCCCCGTCAGGATCCAGCCAGCCGAGTAGGTTCTGTTCGGCTTTCGCCAGTTGCTGGGGACCGGCGTGCCGGGCCAGCTCGGCCAGGGTCTTCTCCGCGCTCTCCCGATCCTCTGCCGACGTATCGAGCGGCAGGCTCGCCAGGAAGTCCAAAATCTGCTGGATCCGCTCGTCCCCGACCACCCCCTCCGCAGCCACAGCCGCCGTCGCAGGCGCCAACGGAGGCAGCTCGCTGCCATCCAAAGCCCGGGTCGGGTTCAGCGCGATCGCACGATTCACCACCGGCCGCGCCTCACCGAACGACAGCCCGGCCACATCGGCGAACCATTTGATCGTCGAGCCGTAACCGTACAAGTCTTTCGCCCCGCGCGACTCGATCTCCGCCAGATACCGCCCCAGTCCGGCAGTGGCGACCCTGATCACCTGCAGGAACTGCTGCACGCCATGAGCAAGCTCCAGCTTGCCGGCGCGCCACAACTCCTGTGGCAACTCGGGAAGGATCGTCTCGGACACACCCCAAGAATACCAAAACAACTCGAACATGTGTTCGTAATTTTACGTAACAAGGAATGCCTATCTTTAATTCTGACGAGTGATTACAGGGGACCGGAGTGACTACTATGCGGCGTCAAAAGCTGCACTGCGGTGGCCCCGGCGGAATAGAGACAACGCGACGTCTCCATTTCGCCGGGGCCAATCGCAGTCAGTCGACT
>NZ_ASJB01000021.1 GCF_000478275.1 Amycolatopsis orientalis DSM 40040 = KCTC 9412 | reverse complement strand
CTTTTTGAAACGTTTTTGATGAGCGCCCTTGTTTTCGGAGGAGCGTCCCAGTATATGTCTCTGAGCATGCTTGCCGTTCAGACAGGAATCATCGAAATCGTCATGACGACGTTCATTGTGAACATCAGACATTTTTTATTTTCAGCGACTTTGAATCAATTGGTAGAAAAAGATTCGCCTTGGAAAAAAGCGTTTTACTCATTTTTCGCGGTGACAGATGTCTCGTTTGCCGTCTTCTGCTTTAAGAA
>NZ_ASJB01000020.1 GCF_000478275.1 Amycolatopsis orientalis DSM 40040 = KCTC 9412 | reverse complement strand
TTTTTTCAAGCAGAAGACGGCATACGAGATGATCAGCCAAGACGGCGAACCGCTTCATAAAACCATTCATGCACCCGTAAGCCTTACATATGATGATGTATTAAAAAATACGATCATCGGCTGCTTGACGGTGATGATTGACAGAGAACAAACGGGTGATATCCGGATGCCGAATATTAGAACCCGCCAGGATTTGGCGACATGGCTGTCCGTATTAAAGCGGGGGTTCAAGGCATATGGACTGAACGAACCCCTCGCGGAATACCGCATCGTTGAAACATCGATCTCCAGAAACAAGTGGAAGGCGGCGCGA
>NZ_ASJB01000019.1 GCF_000478275.1 Amycolatopsis orientalis DSM 40040 = KCTC 9412 | reverse complement strand
TTTTTTCAAGCAGAAGACGGCATACGAGATTACCGTCAGTTAATACAGGAACTTATAATCGCAATGGATTTTCAATACATAGTTGTTTAAACGCTTTTGGTCCGTCTTTAGGACCTCGATTCTGTTCCGAGGGTTGTATAACTGGTTTATCTAATGACATGCAAAAATTAAATGAGTTAATATTTTCAGAGCCAGATAGCACATTAACAGTTACGGACTAAAAAATATGGCAAGGTTATTAACAATTGTATTTTTTTCTCTATTTCTGCGAGTGCAGTTACTGCAAGACAATTTCAGAGAGAGTTAGATTTGGCAGACAAAGCAATATTA
>NZ_ASJB01000018.1 GCF_000478275.1 Amycolatopsis orientalis DSM 40040 = KCTC 9412 | reverse complement strand
CTTTTCCTTTGGTTCGCATGGTCGGCCTGGGAGAGTGCGGGACGCATGCGATCGTCGGTGCTGCTCTCGGAACATGGCACACCGGCGAGCAAACACTTGTCCCGCAACTGCTCCCCGACATCGAACCGGACATGCTGCTCTTGGCGGATCGAGGCTTCTACAGCTACAAGCTGTGGCACTCAGTGAGAGACATCGGAGCCGACCTTCTGTTCCGCACGTCCTCCAAGATGGTGCTTCCGGCACTCGAGGTCTATCCGGACGGATCGTACCGGTCGGTGTTGCTCGATCCCGAGCATCAAAGCAAGATTCGTCAGCGGGCCGCGCGCCCCGGTCGAGACGAGAATGCCATCCTCGCGGCGTCGGGAACGCCGTGTCGCGTGGTCGAGTACACCATAAGTAATCGTCAGGAAGACGGTCCCGAAACTTTTCGGCTGATCACTTCGATTCTCGACCACGAAGACGCACCCGCCCACGATCTGGCCGCGCTATACCACGAACGTTGGGAGTTCGAGCTCACTCTCGACGAAATCGAGATCCACCAGCTTGGGCACGGTCGCGTCCTGCGCTCCAAATCACCGGAGATGGTCAAACAGGAAATCTGGGGAATCCTCCTTGCGCACTACGCAATCCGGCACCTCATGCTCGAAGCCGCCGACACCGCGGACATCGACCCGGACCGACTGTCCTTCATCCGCAGCCTCCGGATAATCCGCCGCCAGATCACGGGGCAGGCGGACTTTTCCCCCTCGCAAACTCACGAAAGCAAAAAACCTCGCCATCGCTGAAATCCTCGAAATAGTCAACCCTGCCCGACGTCGCCGCAGCTACCCGCGCGTCGTACGACGACATTTCGCCAAATACCACCGAATCAAACGCCCCAGCCACCACGAGCAGCGCTACGACGTCCCACCGAAGATCCTGATCACACCACGCTTAACTTAGCGGCATTGC
>NZ_ASJB01000017.1 GCF_000478275.1 Amycolatopsis orientalis DSM 40040 = KCTC 9412 | reverse complement strand
TTGAGCTTGCCCCGGTCCGGCGGACACCGTCAGAGTGGTCTTAGCGACCACGGAGAGGTGTCCTGGTGTCCAGAAGGTTTTCTGAGGAGTTCAGGGATCAGGTAGTGGATCTGTTCCGTCGTGGTGGGCGGACTTTCACCGAGATTGGCGCGGAGTTTGATCTGTCGCCGACCACAGTTGCGAACTGGGTGAGGAAGGCCGCGAACGACGAAGGGAAGTTGTTGCCCGAAGTTGCTGAGGCCACCGATGATTCCTATGCTCCGAAATCATCCGATAAGGCCGAAATCGTCAAGTTGAAGCGGAAGTTGAAGGAAAAAGAGGAGGAGCTGGAGATCCTGGGAAAAGCTCTGGCCTTCTTCGCACGCCGCAAGGACCAGTAGCGCTTTATGGCTGGATTCATGCGGAGAAGGCCCGCAACCCATCGAGATCGATCGCGCTGATGTGCCGAGTGCTGGATGTCTCTCGGTCGGGGTTCTACGACTGGAAACGCCGGCTGACGGGGCCGCCCTCACCGCGTGCGGTCGAAGATCGCGTACTGCTGGAGCAGATCACCAAGCTGCACGCCGAACTTGGTTCCTACGGTTCGCCGCGAATCCATCAAGAACTCATCCGAGCCGACGTACGCGTGGGCAGACATCGGGTGGCCCGGCTGATGCGGGAGAACGACATCCGCGCCATCCGAGGAAGACGCAAGACCAAGCCGCGTGCCGCGCCACCGATCAGGCGCCCGGAGATCAAAGATCGAGTACGCCGGATCTTCGACCGGCCACGCCCGAACATGTTGTGGTTCACCGACCTCACCATGATCAAAACCGGGCAGGGGTACCTGCGAGCGGCGGTCATCATCGATGCACACAGCCGCCGCGTGATCAGCTGGGCCGCCGCCGGCCACGAAACCCCGAACACCGCCTACACCGCACTACGCGACGCGATCGCACTCCGAAAACCGCCACCGCACTGCATTATCCACAGTGACCGCGGATACCAATTCACCTCCGAAACCTGGCTCACCATCGCACGGAAAGCGCAAATGATTCCTTCTATAGGGCAAAACCACAGCGCTCTTGACAACGCGGCCATGGAATCCTGGTTCGGATCATTTAAGAACGAGGCGCTTCATCCATATCCGCAGCCAAGAACAAACGCCGAAGCGCGCTGGATACTACTCAGATACATCACGTTCTACAACACAAGAAGACTTCACTCTTCACGCGGCTACCAAACTCCGATAGCCTATGAAACAGCTCACGCCCAACTGTCTGCCTAACCCGGGCAAGCTCAAATGCCGCGGTGAACGCGGTGGGCAAAACCGGCATCAAGCACGCTGCACCGATTGTTCGTTCCCGCCACGAACGGCTGGTGGGCCGCCGGGTAGACGACCCTCGGCAACGGCGGCCACACCACGCGATCGGGATCCCGATCACACCATTATGACCTGGCATCCTCCCGAAGTAGGAGGATCGAGCAGGTCCCGTCTCGCGTCCTCGCGCCCCCGTCGTGAATGTGGCCACCTGAGCCGGTCGTGTCGGAGCTTCCCAACCCGAGCATTCCGACACGACCGGCTTCTTCGGCTCAGGCCTGGGAACCCTGCCGACGCGACAACGTGGCCAATTGGCGTAGAGTGCGGAAGAACATCGTGCCGGTGGACTGGTCTCGTCTGTATGGTGAGACTGCGACGGCACGGGTGTAGCCAGAACGAGGCGGCCGGCCGCCCGACGGCGGGATGATGGCGAGCCTTTCATTCGGCCCGGCCAACCCGGCTCCGCTCACCTGCGCACTGTCGCGCGCAGCGTGCGCGACAGATTCTGGCTCTATACATGCTGGCCTTCTGAGCAACAACGACAGCGCTCGGGACCTGCGACTATCTCCGCCAAGTCCTAAGCGTTGACCAGACCAAGATCTATGAATTCCTCCACGGCACCCTGTTAGGCCTGAGGTATCCGGCACGGTTCGGCAGGCACGTACGCGCATCGGCACTGGACGAGACGATGGACGCTGCGGCATACCGCAGGCGGTTTCTCGCCGCCCCGGCCGCGGCCAGCGAGGCCGTGCTCGAAATGTTCACTAGTTGGTGCGCCTCTGTCGGCTCCTGTGAGATCCACCGGCAGGACGCGGTCGCAGCGCTGTGCCGGGTCCAGGTCAGCGTCGGCTCCGGCGGCTACTGCGGCCGCAAATAGGACTCAGCCTCTGTTGTCAGCCCTTTCGAGACCGCCGCCGCATACAAGCGGATGCACCAGTTCGCCCAGTGGCTGAACGAACTCGCCCACTGGCGCAATCCCCTCGGCATCTCCCGTGACACCACCACCGGCCAAGCCAAGCCGCAGACATTCAACTATGCCGACCCGGAATCGTCTGCCAGGATCTCGACCTGGCCATCCGCACGGACGACGGCGCCGCCAATGGCCTGGCGGCCGCCTGCCATGTAGCACCGATCGTGGGCTACGACACCAAGCGTGAGCGAGTGCACGTCCTCGTGCGCTGGCTGGCCGGGCCCGGCTCCAGAATCCGGCGCGGCGGTGTGGCCGCCAGCGAGCGCCGATCGCTGGCCGCAACCGGATCTCGCGCCGGCGAACCGGATCGCGCTGGGACTGGGCCTCCCCGCCCTTGGGGTCACCCTGGTGCTCACGCCACGGGTCGCCCCTGCAGCCCACATCTCACCTCGCCATCGGCAGATCGAGCAGCTGCCTCGGCCGGACGCCTTCCCGCTGCGCCACGCGGGCGAGGGCCGCGGTATTCTCCGGCGCGTCGGCGTTCACCTGGCCGCCGACGATCGGAACGCCCAACGAGGTCTGCCCGAGCGAGACCGTGTACCGACCGTCGCCTCCTGGGACGTAATCGTCCGATCCCGCGATGACTACCCCAAGCCGATGGCCGGCCGGGACAACGTGATCGACGGTGTAGAGCGGAATGTTCATGGTGTAGGTCTCCCCCGGCTTGACCGTGCCAGCCTTGGTGCGGTCGTTCGCGTGGCGTAGGCCGCCATGTCCGGTCGCGAATACCGTCGCATCGAGCCCTGGGAGTCCGTTGCGGGGAACTGCTGGACCGTGGCGCTCCCGCGCAGTGATCATCGGGTCCGCCAAGGTGTCGCCGAACGGTCTTAACGCCTATCTCGAGCTCAAGTGTCCTCCGGTGGGCTAAACCGGTAGCTCTGCGCAAAGGGGGATCGCAAGCCTGGATCACGGCACCGACCGCATTTTGCCGCACGCGGCGAGAAGGCTGATGTTTGGTTCCCGCTCGACCAACCGGTGACCGACGGGCGTCGGCTCACGTCTCGTGCGCGCACTCACAACCATACCGACGAAGGAAGCTATCCACGAAGGATTAGTCACGGTGAGGCCGTCGTGAAACGTTCGTTCCCGCGCATGCGCACGATCGCAGTCGCTGTGGTGGCGGTTCGCGGTGTGGCCGGAACCGGTTGCGGAAGTGGCTGGTACTACAGCGGTGAAATCCTGGGCGCGTCTGATGGCGGCCGTGTGGCGTACGACGAGAAGGTACTGGGCCACAGTACCGAGACAATCGCTCTAACGCCGTCTTCGGAGACCGCCCGCCCCGCTGAATTCAAGTTGTTGTGGGAGAGAGGTCATCACCTGGAGGTGGACGCGATCGTCCGGAACGCCCCAGAGCGGGTCGAGCGCGTCGTGCTGTCGAGTACCCCGCCACCGGCCGGGACCCAGGGCGCCGTGGCCAACGGGGCGCCGACGGATGACCCGAGCACCCGTGGCGGCCTTGATCCCGACAGCTCCGGGAGAGGCGTCGACCTGACGTTCGGCACGTAAAGCGGCAGCGCCTCCGAGGCCCGGCAGACTCAAGAGAATGGAGTAATTCCCTTCGTAGAGTGAAAAACTGAACTTCGTTCCGCGCTAGGTTGCCCCAAGGATTGTTCTGATCTTAGACTAACCAGCAGAAGCCGATTCGCCGCACGCTAGGATATGGGTTTGAGAGATGCTTTCAATGATTAGTCGGAACTTGCTTCGTCGAACCGTAATTTCTGCGATCATCGCAGCTGGCGCGCTACTGACCGCCCAACCGGCGGCACACGCGGATGTCGTCCCGGGGCAGACCTTCAAGGAGCCTCATCCCGTTGAGTCCATCCCTGTATTGGGAGGCGACCAAAAGCTACTGCTCGACTTCACTGACGACCTCGATAAGGCAGGAAAGGAGGCGACCGATTTTCTGATGGGGCGAGCCGAGAAGAATGGTAGCGTCATTACGCTATTCGGCCTCGTGAAGACGGATGGGAAATGGGGTGCACAGTTCTTCGAGCGATACGCGAGGGAGGGCGAGGCGCCGACCGTGAAGATTGTCGTTTTCGCTCCGTGGGCTCACGTGTCGACCTAAACTGACGGAGATGATTGACACCCGGTCTTGTTGATCAGCAGGAGACTCGGGAGAGTGGACCGCACCTGGACCGCGAGGCGCGTCGACGCCTCGCGGTCCTCCGTTATGTCGAAAAGTCAGCGGAAACCCGGCGTTGACGTGCCGCCAATTCAGGAGCAGGCGGCCGACCAGTCAACGCAGTACCCACAATGGTGGCCCAATTTGGGAAGTACTCGACCAGTTACGTCTGCGCCATCCTTGGCCAGTGCCGATCGGTACACAGCCTTCCACAAACTCGATGTGCAGAGTATCCACAGAAGCAGCAGTCGGTGAGGCTTTGTCACAACGAGCGAGACTACATCCGTCGGCGCAGCTTCGCGAGGACGAAACCCCTACAGGGTGAACCTACGCGCCCAGTGAGTGGCGCCCGATGCGACATGCCGAGCCAGACCCGCGCGAGGTCGCTCACCGTCGGATCCGCAGGTATTGTCCTCCACGGAACAAGTGCAAGCGACTTACGAGGCACACCCGTGTGACCAGCGCCATGATTTATGCAGTGCCATGATCAGCTTTTCATCATCAGCAAAATTGGGCGCCTCGCTGACAGGAACCCAAGTTGTGCCGAGAACCTGATCGTCGATCCAGTAGGTGAACTCGACACCGGTGCAAGCCACAGATTCAGGTGCACCATCGCGATCGACAGCCAACTCGCGAGTCACCCAATGCACCAACACCGACCGGTCATTCGACATCTGCATTCCTCTTGCACTTTACAACGGGCGATCAATAGGTTCCGCCGGCGGCGAGAAGCAAGGTCACCGCAGCACTGGACGCATGATCCCCTGCGCATATGCGACAGTAATCGCGTGCGCTCTGTTCCTGACATGTAGTGTACGGTAGATGTTCTTCGTGTGAGTGCGGACAGTCTCTTGCGATACTGACAATCGTTTGGCGATCTCGTTGTTATTGAGGCCGCCGCCGATAAGCTGTAATACTCTCAGCTGCTGTTCGGTCAAAGACGCCGGAGTCCAGTCGACTTGCGGAGCACATGGATCGTTGCCCGACGGAGTGCGCATCTCCGCCGGAATTAGCGGATCCCCGCAGTGTGCACGCCTCACCAAGTTGGCGAAATCTTTCGGATGCACTGTGCGCGGAATCATATGCCGGATACCTACGTCGGCAAGCCGATCGACGTGATCCACTGCGCCGACCAGTGCGACCACGGTGCCGGCCAGCTTCGACGTAGCGCCGGCTGTGTGCCTGGCCCAGCCGACCGCGATTCCCGACTCGATCAGCAGGATGTCCGGGCGGCGGGTCGCCGCCTCGCGGGACGCCGCCTCGCGGTTCGTGGAGGACCACGTCCAGCACAGGTCGTCGACGCCAGCGACGAGAACCTTAACTGACAGATGAACCAGCGGAATCCGATCCAGCAATGCGACTGTGATCGGCTTGGTCTTTGACGGTGCAAGCTGCGGTACGTGTAAGTTTGCACGACTATGCATACGTGTTTCTCCAAGGCGCTTGAGCGGCGGCTCTAAATGTATGTTCCACCTGGTTGATCGGCGAGATCATCGTGCAGTTTCGTGTAATACTTCAGGTGCCTCCGATGATGAATTGGCATACTCGGCCGAAACTACGCGCACTGTTCCCGTCGCCTGGGAAGCGTTGCGACCTTGGCAATCAAGCACGAAATGATCACGCTTGTCGTGATTCTTTGCACTGTTCGTCCAGGCACGGACATGGAAATCTGGTCGTCGCACGGGTCGGGAGTGGACCCCGCCTCGTCTTAGCCGACGATAGCTCCCGATCCGTGCCTCGGCCTCCGAGCGGCAGCCATCCGGCACGCGCCGGCCTATCTCGCGACAGAGATGGTGTCGAAATTCGTGATCGTGCCTCTGAGCTTCGCCGCCCCACTCTCCGAGCTAGTCCAGTCCCGGGGAACCGCATGGAGACTGCTGCGGCGCTACTGGGTGACGATCGAACTTCTGCTCACCACTTTGGCCACGATCGTCCTGCTGGTGCACACGCAGGTGATCGGCCACATCGCGACAACAGCCGCGCTGCCCTCCCTGCCACTGGAGCCGTTGTCCGGAATGCGGGTCCAACCGATCGTCGACGCCGCCGCGATCCTGATTCTGCTGGTGACCACCGTCGTGGCCGTCTGCAAAACCACAGGGCCTGACTCGTTACGGACAGCGCAAACCGAAGCAGCGTGCGCAGCCGTATCCCAGGTCACAGGTAAGCTGATCAAGTGCCCAAGCTCTGGATCGAGTCGGTCGAGACGCACCGGCAAGCGGTGCCGGACGCGGCCTTGGACACCGCTGCCACACTGGCCGGAGAACGTGGCCTGATCGCCTGGCGCCAGCGCCAGATCTCCCGCCACCTGAGCCTGCTCACCGCGGTGAAAGATCGCGCCGCCGAACCGCTGGGCCGCCTCACCGCTGCACTGGAGACCTACGACCTGATCTCCCACGAACACCACGGCACCGAACTGTCCGCCTTGCTCCACCAGGGCGAGCACGTCGAACACGCCAAAAGAGCATCTCAAGGGTTTCATCCAGGCACTGATCGCCGACGGCGCACGATCCGGCGACTTGTCCAAGTCACCCTGGACGGTCTCCTCCGCCACGACTGAACATGGGCAGCAGGCTTGCCAAGCAACTACTAGCGAAATTAGTATCACCCATGATAGGGCGCTCTCGAAGCATTCCACGCCGCTCGCGCCGCCCCTCCCCGTTGACGGCGCGAGCAGGCGCGTGCGGGGTCCCACATGACTCCGCACCCGCCTTTTTCACCTCACCGAAGCGATTAATCGCAAAACCAAACAACGTGCCGTCGGTCGAGTGCCGACTTTCCCGGATCCCGGAACGCCATGGTGACCCGATCCGCATTCGATCACAGTGTGTTCAAATACCATGCGGCCTCAACTACCTACGGTAGTAGTCGGCCGCGAAACCGAGTGAATTCTTCACGAATAGCAGAACCAGCGCGCCCAAAGGTGGCAGAAGCGAGTTCTTTGCTGATACGGTTCGATAACTGTGAGGGGCTATCCGACTACGCCGCGTCGCAGAGTGATGTCCATGCTGTGGCTCATCGCTCTGCTCTTTTGCCTTCTCTCTCTGCAGCTGGGGCAATGTTTCCCGCAAGCACACGCCCACGCGGACGAGCATGTCACCACCAGCCTCGCGACGCATGCACCGCCGACCGACGACTGCGAGCCGGACCACCACGCGCACAAGCAACCTGAGACCACGGACGTCATTAACCGCGGTACGCGAGGAGCGACGGATACCACGTGGTCGGCGATCCCTCCCGAGAATTCGTTTACCGGATTATTCCGGTCATCGGTCCACTGCTCCGGCTTTGAGAGCGCGGGGCGGGATCCTTGCAGACCCGGGCGCGCCTTACTTATCGAGATCTGTGTCACGCGAACGTGATCGGGCTGAACACCTCAGCCGTTCACGTCCGTCCAATCGTCGCGCCTCGCGACGATTCAGTGAAAGAGATCTCGATGAGGACACCCTTGTCCGCCGACGGCTCGACCCTGCCCGGGAACATCCTCCCGGGCCAACGGACCATCACACACGGCCGGAATCCGGCGAGTGCTGTGGGCAATACCCCGGTGCTGTGGATCGATGAGCCGGATACCGAGCCCGGCCGCGGCTTCTGGGCGAAGCTCGAAGGATTCAATCCCGGCGGCATGAAAGACCGCCCGGCCCTGCACATGATTTCCCGGGCACGGGAACGGGGCGACCTGGCTCCGGGAGCGCGGATCGTCGAGTCGACAAGCGGAACACTGGGGCTCGGCTTGGCGCTCGCCGGGATCGTCTACGGCCATCCGGTCACCGTGGTCACCGACCCGGGCCTCGAGCCGATCGTGCACCGGATGCTGGCCGCTCACGGAGCTCGCGTCGAGCTCGTCACCACCCCGCACCCCAGCGGGGGCTGGCAGCAGGCACGCCGGGAACGAGTGCGGCAGCTCCTCGCCGAAGAACCCGGCGCGTATTGCCCCGACCAGTACAACAACCCGGACAACGTGGACGCCTACGCGCCGCTCGCGCTCGAGCTGGTGGCGCAGCTCGACCGCGTCGACATCCTGGTGTGCTCGGTCGGTACCGGCGGCCATTCGGCAGGCGTTTCGCGAGTCCTGCGCACGCACTACCCGCAGTTGAAGGTCATCGGTGTCGACACCGTCGGGTCCACGATCTTCGGGCAGCCGGCGCGCCCACGGCTGATGCGAGGGCTCGGATCCAGCATCTACCCCCGCAATGTGGATTACGGCGGCTTCGACGAGGTCCACTGGGTCGCCCCGGCCGAGGCGGTGTGGAACTGCCGTCGTCTCGCCGCGTCACACCACGCGACCGGGGGCTGGAGCGTCGGAGCGGTAGCGCTCGTAGCCGGTTGGCTGGCGAGGACGGAAGAGGTCGACACGCGGATCGTCACGATCTTCCCCGACGGCCCTCACCGCTACTTCGACACCGTCTACAACGACGACTACTGCGCTGCGAACGACCTGCTCGGGCAGGTCCCCGCGGCTGAGCCCGATGTCGTCGACGATCCCGCCGCGCAGGTCGTCGAGCGGTGGACACGGTGCGCGCACGTCGTCGACCCGTCCGGAGTGCGGGCGTGAAGGATCTGGCCGTCAAGTTCCGGTCGTTTGACCGGCCTTCCCAGCTGTTGATGCTGAACCAGTTCACCATCAACCTGGGCTTCTACATGCTGATGCCTTATCTCGCCGGGCACCTGTCGGCGAATCTGGCGCTGGCAGGCTGGGCAGTGGGGCTGATCCTGGGCGTACGGAACTTCTCCCAGCAGGGGATGTTCCTCATTGGTGGCACGCTGGCCGACAGGCTCGGTTACAAGCCGCTGATCGTCGCCGGATGCGCGCTCCGAACGGGCGGGTTCGCCCTGCTCGGCCTGGTCGATTCGGTTCCGGCCCTGATCATCGCCTCGGCGGCCACCGGGTTCGCGGGCGCGCTGTTCAATCCCGCGGTGCGGGCCTACCTCGCCGAAGACGCCGGTGAAGAGCGGCGGGTCGAAGCCTTCGCGTTGTTCAACGTGTTCTACCAGGCCGGCATCCTGCTGGGCCCAGTGGTCGGACTCGTCCTGACGAGCGTCGCCTTCCAGGTGACCTGCCTCGTGGCAGCCGCGGTGTTCGCGGTCCTGACCGTGCTGCAGATCCGGTCCCTGCCCCCTCGTTCGCGCGCCAAGAGCGACCCTGCCGCGCGGACCTCGATCCGGCAGGACTGGGCGACCGCGTTCGGCAATCGCTCGTTCGTGCTGTTCGCGCTCGCGATGATCGGCTCGTACGTGCTGTCGTTCCAGGTCTATCTCGCACTCCCCCTCGAGGCTCGCCGGGTCGGCGGGCCCGGAGTGGCGGGCACCACACTGGTGGCGCTGCTGTTCGCGGTGTCCGGCGGACTGGCGATCGCCGGACAGCTGCGGATCACCGCGTGGTGCCGGCATCGGTGGGGACCGGGACGATGTCTCGCGGTCGGTCTCCTGTTCATGGGGGCGGCGTTTCTGCCGCCCATGCTCACCGCGGGCGCGACGGGCGATCCGGCGGTGAGCTGGGTATCGCTCATTCTGTCCGCGGCCCTGCTGGCACTCGGGACCATCGTGGTCTTCCCGTTCGAAATGGACACGATCGTCGCCCTGTCCGGCGGCAAGCTGGTCGCGACGCACTATGGGCTTTACAACACCGTGGTCGGCGTGGGCATCCTCCTCGGCAACCTCCTCACCGGGACTGCCTTGGACGTCGCGAGAAATGCCGGTGTCCCAGCGGCACCATGGGCCACCCTCGCCGTGATCGGCGCCGGTTGCGCCTGGTGCCTGCGCGCCCTCGACAACGCCGAACGCCTCACCCCGGTGACGGTGTGAAAGCCATGACGGCGCCAATGCCGAAGCAGATGGGTAACCTTGGGTCATGACGGCGAGCGCGCTCAGCAGAACTCAGCGGGTTGTCCTGCTGGGCGTGCTCGCCTTTTGCCTCACCACGATGCATCACCTCACGACGTCGACCGGCATGCCGGAGATGTCCCCGGCGGCGCAGGTCACCAGTCTGGACACGGTGAAGGAACAGTCGCCAAGCAGGACGGCAGCCATCCCACCTCACCGCACGACGACCACGGCTTTCTGCACCTGTGCCTCGCCGTACTCGGTGCGATCGGCGCCCTGATCGCCGGGCTGGGACTGCTTTTCCGGTTACGCCGAGCCGATCCGGTGCACCTGGCAGCCGAACCAGCCGGCCCTCACGCCCCGCCGGCACCGTCCAGACCTCCGGACCGGCAAGGCCGACTGATCTTGAACTCCTTGTGCGTATTGCGCGTGTGATGGACCGCTTTCGTCGATCACACTCATTTCAGCAAGACAAACAAGGATGTATTCACCATACGCAAATCATTGATCGTCAGCGGTGTCGCCATGGCCGCCGCACTTGTTCTCGCGGGCTGCAGCGGCAACGACGCCGGAATGTCCAGTATGGATCACAACTCGTCGGCGGCTCCGTCGGCCGGTCAGCAGGCTGGACACAACGCGGATGACGTCGCGTTCGCCCAGCAGATGCAGGGCTGGCTGACCGCCTAGGGCGCGAGCCCCGCGGCGAGTCCGAGCATGCCCATGGACCACGGTTCGATGTCGGCGACCCCCAGCGCGCCGACGACGGATCACGGCTCGATGTCCGGCATGATGACCGAGGCCGAAATGAAGGAACGAGCAGGCCAAGGGTGCCGACTTCGACAAGATGTGGCTCGGCATGATGATCAGGCACCACCAGGGCGCGGTCGACATGGCGAAGACCGAACTCGCCAAGGGTTCCAACGCCGACGCCAAGGCACTAGCCCAGAAGATCATCGACGCTCAGGAGGCCGAGATCCGCGAAATGCAAGGCCCGCTCCCGCAGGGCTGATTCGCTGCCGCCGCGCCCGGCGGCACTCGCCGGGTCTCGGCTGCATCCCTCGCCAGTAGGTACTATTACATCTAGTACTACTTGCCGTAGATCTCTCCCGACTCGGACGACAGGTGATCGACGTCGCGTCACGCGCTCCGGATCTGCACGCCGAACCGAAGCCATCTCGCGCAGGTCCTGTACTCATGGCACAGGACCCTCGCGTCCTGCACATCGACGCGAAAGCCGATCGCCTGCGAGCATCACTCGAAGATGCGGGATTCACCCTGACCGTAGCGGCCAATGTGGACGATCTCGACATCACCTTGCCTGCCGGCACCTACTTCGGGTCAATCCTGCTGATCCCGGAATCGTTGTCCGTCCGACAACGCCGCGCTTGTATTCCTTCGTCGCACGCGATAAGACGGGATATACTCAACTAGGCTGGGCCGCCAGAGCGCAACGGATCCGGCGCGCCGGTTTATCACCGCTGGCGGCCGAACGTCAAGCAGATGATCGACATCACCGAATACCCCACGGCCCAGGGCAAGCTGCATCTGAGTCCAATCAGGTGCCGGTACGTCATCAAGCGTCCTCGTCGCGACAGAAACACATTCCGCCCGCGTTCACGACGTTGTCTCCCTCGGATCAGCCGACGAAGTCTGCACCCTTTTACCCACTAGGCCATGAGGAACGGACAAGGCGAGCGTAAATACGTCTCCGGTCCGATCCACGGTTACCTTTCCGCCCTCCCTTGCGGTCCGCTCGTGGATCATGGCAAGACCCGAGCCGCCGCCGGTACTCTCACTTTGCCTACTGCAGTTGTTACGGATGCTAAGGTGATATTGCTTACCATCGTCCCGCAGGACGATCTCACAGGTAGTTGCGTTACTGTGTTTCAGGATGTTCGTCGTCGCTTCGCGGAGGTTCCAGGCAAGGATCTCGGCCGCCGGCCCTAATGGCGCCACAGTGGTGTGCAGATCACAATTTACACCCGCCGTTTTCAGCAGGTTCATCGCACCACACAGTTCACGCTCGAATTCAGTACCGAGATTGTTGTGCGCGATTGCGCGTATGTTTTGCAGCGTCTTTTTGGCTGCATCGTAGACGCCGCACAGTTCCACATTCGCGCGCTCCTGAGCCGTCGACATGAGTCGTTGCGCGAGTTCGGTGCGGAGCATGATCGCGACCATCGTATGGCCGACCTCGTCGTGGAGGAGCTGAGACATCTTACGACGTTCTTCGGCCGCACTGAGACGTGCCACCTCGGTGCGGGCTGCGTGCAGCTCACGAGTTAAAGCAATGACACCAGCTAGCGCATGTACGGCGACTCCGACGACGAACCACATAAGTGTGGTAAAAGCAACCACACTCAAGGTCGACATATGATTGATATCAATGATAAAAATATGATGCTCTGGCGCGTCCAGTCCATTGACGTAATTGAAGCAGTAGACAACAAGGACTGCGATATATCCAAGCCATGGACGAAGACCTGGCCACAGCAACAGGAATAGCCATCCCACCATGAGTTCGAGAGGATGAGCGTACGGATACAACCACATCTTTACAACGGCCAGCAGCAGGATCTGAGCACCGATCAAAGACACCTGCAGCCACCGATTGCCAGCGGCCGCCTTCTCCGTCAAGGCCAAAAGCAGAACGCCGAGCATGAGCAGGAGGACCACAAGCGTCAGAACTGCTCGCGTCCACCCGTAGAGCCCGATTGTCAACTGGGTCACTGGAAAGACCTGCGAGGCCAGGACAATGCCCACAATGGCCGCCTGGCTGGGGAAGCTGTTGGACCAGGTACGCCTACGCCAACCTTTAACCAGAGACGAGCGGTACACGACGTTCCCCAAACTCGACGCGAAGGCGACTCATCCAGCGATGATACGCTCCGGCATGAAAAAGTTCACTAGGCGCGTCGGCGCTCCGAGGTAAAACCCCCGACCGGGTGAGCCAACGAGACACGGCGAGACACGGCCGACGGGACATGAGGCACTGCGGAGCCGGCCGGCAGATTCTCGTTAACGACAGAGTCATTCCCGGTCCGCACCTGATCGACGCTCAGCCTATGCACACACAGAAGATGCTGCCTGCGCGACATAGATCAAACAGATGCCGATCAGGTCAAAGTCCCGACATTGTGTAAAATTTCACCTGGCCCACGTTCATATTCACCTGTACATTTACAGTGCCGTGAACAACATGGCCTTTGTGCGTGGTCTCAGGCCGGCAGAATTGCCCCAGGGACGACACGCCATAAGACGCGAGGTGCCCGATCGGGTGGAACCGTGACCCAAGACGCCAACCTCGCCACCATGATACCTACTCTGCAACTAAGCGAACTACACACGACCTGGTGCAGTTCTCGCAGCACTATGGAAGAGTGATCGACTGTGGACGCCCACGGGGCTCGAGGTCGCCGCAAGGTTCAACGAACCACCCGGCCCAGCAGTCCGGGGCCACTGCACGATCGTTCACTGTAACTGGACTCGCGAGGATCCGGCTGACAGGAGGGGACGGTAGCATGATCAGAATTCTGATCGTGGAAGATCAACGGGTGCTCAGGGAAGCCCTGGTCGCTTTGCTGTCGCTGGAGAACGACATCAAGGTAGTCGGCACCACTGAGCGGGGTGACGAAGTGCTCGACCTGGTCGCCACCACCGACCCGCACGTGGTGCTCCTCGACATCGGGCTCCCAGATGTTAACGGACTTACGGTGGTGGCTCGACTCAGGGACCGCTACCCCACCGCGCGGATCCTGCTTTTGACCTCATTGGACAAACCGGGAACGGTGCGAGAAGCACTCACCCTGGAGGTGAACGGGTTCCTCCCGAAAGGAGTGTCGAGCCGCGAGTTGATCACAGCGATACGCCACATCCACGCCGGTCAGCGCATCATTTCTCCGGAGTTGATGTCCAACGCGCTGTCAGTCGGCGACAACCCGTTGACCGCACGCGAGCGAGAGATTCTCGGATTTGTCGCAGATGGCACACCTCCTCCCGAGATCGCGCGGAAGCTGTACCTTGCCGAAGGAACGGTACGCAACCACATCACCAGGGCTATCGGCAAGCTCTCAGCGAGAAACGCCACTGAGTCCGTACGTATAGCCGCTCAGCGAGGCTGGCTATGAATCGGTGGCGGGCAACTTCGAATCCTCAGCATTTCCTATCACGCGTTCGGGGATTGTGCCACTTGCTTGCGCACGCTCGATCTCCAGTGCCATATTCGACAACATCACGTAGGGCGGCGGCAACCAAACTGCCATGGCTAATAGTATATCCAGTCAACGGCACGGGAGTGACGTAATCGCCATACCGCATCCGGCGAACCCACTTACCGACCGATAGAACCCAGACTTGAAGAGGCTTTCACAGTGCCATCTTTAGCGGCTAGCGAAAGGGCCGAAATCAGCCAAGAAGGTCGAGAGTAAACGCTCGTAACGACTCTGGTCGACGTTCCAGGAGCCGGTGTGCTCAGCGTCGGCAAACTCCTCGTACTGGATAGGCCAATTTAGCCGTCCCGCCGCGCCCGCGAGGGCACGGGAACCCTCGACAGGCACGACGGAGTCTTTGTCACCGTGAATCAACAGAGTCGGTGGCCTGACCCGCGGCGGATGGTCAATTGGCTTCATCTTGCTGAAGTCGACCCCCGCCCGAGCGTCGACAAAGGCCTCCGCTAGAGGCGAAAGGAACGTCGGCACTCCGCGACGAGCGGCCTCCAGGTTGACCGCCGCATGCAGATCGAGGGCGGGCGAGTCCAATGCCACCGCGACCACGGAATCAGCAAGCTTCGAGTTCGTGAGCAGCTGGGTCACGACCATCCCACCCATAGACCATCCGATCAGGACGAAGGCACGCGCACCTCTAACCCTGGCGAACTCCATCGCCGCCTCGAGGTCGCGCCACTCGGACTCGCCCAGATGACTGAAGCCATCGGGCGAGGCGGGCGCATTATAGTCGTTGCGATAGGTAATGTCCAGGATAGGCAGCCCTAGACGGTGCAGGGTAGTCATCGCCCGGAGACCTTCGCTACGAGCATCCGGCGTATGGATCCGGCCGTGTACTTCGATTGCCCAGGTGTCACCCCGACCTGGGACGTACCAGGCTGGCGCCTCACCGAGCTCGGTCGGAATCTGGACTTCCTCGAAGGTCAGGCCGATCGTGGCCGGGTCGGCCGTCGGCACTCGGTTGGCCACAGCCACCTCGGTCCCATCCGGAGGCGGAGTGCCCGACAGGAGTGTTCGCTCGACTCGCTCGGAGTCATTGCGGACGACCGCACCCACCTCGGCGTGCGAACCGGCCTTCCACAGTAGGTTGAACGTGCCAGGACGAGCGGTAGCTTCGGAGGCCGCCAAGATGACCGTATCTGCGGTGGACCCGAGCACCATCTGGTCGTACGACACTTGACCGCCATCGGATGTGCTCAGGATCTCGCCGCTGTAATACCACCCGACCCCGAAACCTAGCGCGCCAGCCGAACCGACGATAGCGCTCACTGCGACGAGAGCTGTCCGCTTCTTCGGGAATCTGCGGCTCACGACGGCCTCACCGTGAGCAGGCTTGTCGAGATCGTTCCTTTATCGGTCGCGTCGAAGGTGCGAGCGCGCACCGCGAGCTGAACCTCGCTCGTCACCGGCGGGTCGACCGGAAACCAGATCTCGGTTCTTTCACCAGCGCCTATGTTATACGACCGCTCCGTGCTGCGGTCCAGGTTCACCTTGCCCTCACACGACGGCGAGGCGCCATTTACCAACAGTGGACATTTCAGCTCGACATAGACGCTACGACCATCAGGTGTGACTTTGCCAGCTCCAATCACTGTCGCGCGGGACCGCCATGGCCCGGCAGGTGGGAGTCCAGCCTGCAAATAGGAACGCAGGGCGCCACCGAACTCCGGCCAGATGAACTCGGACCCGTACAACTGGTGCTTGATGTCTGGCCTGGACGAGAGGGTCGGTGTCGCAACGGGATCATCCTCGATCGCGCCAAGAACGAGGTCGTGAAACCTTCGCTCGGCCGCACCGCCGCTACCGGAACCACTGACACTACTGGCGCCGAAACCGCTGCCGCCAGTACGTACCGTAACCACCCCCTGAGATGGGAAAACCGTGACCAACTGCCCCTTCATGCCCGCGTATTGAAACATGTCCTCCGGAAGGCCGAGCATATTCTCGTTGTTACATTCCTTGACGGCAGTACGCCAAATCAGGAATCCATAGCATGGATATGCTTCTATCGGCTGCAACGCGAGCTTTACATAGTCATTCGACAAGACTTGATTACTGTTCCAAATGCCACCACGGCGCATGAGCTCACCGAGCCGGCCGTAAGCATCGGCAGTCATGTGCAGATCATAGAACCCCAGAGTATGACCCCTGTAATCTCGTCCCCAGGACCACGTTCCAGGGTCGATGCCGATCGGTGTAAACAATTGCTCTTGCAAAAAGACCTGAAAATCTACCCGAGCCGCACGCCCTATCGCCTCGGCGACCAGTGCAACACCCGACTGCCAGTAATTCCAACGTTTGCCGGGTTCATCGATCAGACTTGTGGTCAGGCCGTCGACAATCCGGTCGAGGAGGGTGGTGTTGAAATCTCGCATGACTTGCTGATCGTTTCCGGCTGTCATGGTGAGCAGATGCCGCATCGTCAATGCACCATGCTGGATATCCGCCTCAGGGAAGAGAGCACCGATCGGATCGTCCGGACTGATCAAGCCCAGTGTCCACGCCCGACCGAAGGCCAAGGAAGTCACCGACTTGGCCACCGACCAACTCTGCGCCTTCTGATACGCATCCTCTGGCACGTCTGAATTTTCCGCGACAAGGCAACCGTTCCGATACACTCGCACGGTTTCGGAACTATTCGCTTTCGCGAACTCGATCGCCTTGTCGATCTCGGTCTGATTCAAGCCCACGCTCGCAGGTGTGGCCCGCTGCCATCTTATTCCAGGCTCAGAACACGCCTGAGACGACGAAGTGAGTTCACTCGCGCCGACCGCGTGAGCACCCCAGTTCATTAACAGAACAATTATTATCAATGCATACCGGACCATGCGCCTCAACAGCATTCGCCACTCCCACCACATTGTGCGACCGACTCGAAAGTCAAGCTATCGAACATCATCTGCAAGCAGATTACAAACAATCACGCCAATCGACAATCATTACATTCAATAACTCATACTCGGCTAGTGTTCATAATTATGAACGAGCGAGGCCGTCAGACCTCAATCCGAGCCGACCTCGTCCAAGACCCTGACCACTCTGGTCTGGCTGCCACCAATAGGACAGCGAGCACACCTTCGAGCACGAATCGCTACCCGTCGAGACGGGCTACGGAGCCTGCCAGTTCACCACTCCGAGGCTCATGCTCACGCGCGTTTGGCATTCGCCGACGCTCCACCCTGGCCATCGCAAAGACGTTCGACTGGTTACCTTCGCCGGCGACCCACCATAGATACTCCTCAGCCGCTCGCCCTTTACCCCACGGTTGGCTCTCCGAGTGGAATCAGATCGGAAAGCAGGGGAAATACCCCATACCAGAGCGTCGCCGCGATCGCGATCAGCACACCGACCAATATCACCAGCCGAATCGCGTGAGGACCTGGAAGTAGCTGCCACACGAACCTGATCACGAAGTGCCTCCCGGTGCCCCCGCAGTCGAACTTGGAGTCTTCGGGGCCGTTGAGTGAAGCCGTCCGACTACAATCAGCCGCTCGTAGTTGTCCCATTTTGGATTACATGTTGTCAGGGTGACCTGCGCAGCGCTGGGCGCTGCGCCGGGCTCGCCAGGAACCGCTGCGAGAACCGCGGAATCCCCTGGGCTCGTGATGCTAGTTCTCTCGGCTAGGTACACATACCGTGCGCTCTTGTCTTCAATAAGTATCTCGTCACCCGGTTGGACTTTGTCCAAATCCCAGAACAATCCGGGACTCCGGTGTGCCGCGACCGCGAAGTTCCCGAGTGCACCAGGCAATTGGCTACCCCGGTAGTGACCGGGTGCCGCTCGGAGGCTCCGCTGGTCCGTGCCTTCGACAACTGTCCATCGCAAGCCAAGGCGGGGAATCGAGAGGTGAGTCAGCGGACTTCCCTCGGGAACGGTCCGCTCCCCCGCAGGAGGTTCCTGCTGCCAGGACTCGGAGAGTTGCTGGCCAAGGCTCACCTGGGTATCCTCGACCTCCCTCAGCTTTCCCCATTTCTGGTATGCGAGAAAGCCGCCGAGGACCAGGCCGAGGATTGCCAACAACTCCCCAGTGAAGCCGATGACCCGCCATATCACCGGTGCGCGTGCACTGTGTCGGACCGGTCGGTGCGGTGATGCTCGGCTCGTGGTCGTCACGGCAGGCCGACCGATTGCTGCGTGTTCCACGATGCCCAGGAGGCCGTGGCGGTCGGGTCGCCGATCACCTTTTGGGTATTCACATCAAGCATTCGGCCGATCGCGTCGATCGAGCGGTACGCGGCGTCACCCGCACCGAATGGGTTGGCGACATTCGGAAGCCTGCTCCTGCCCTTCAGAATGCCCCGGGCCGCCGCGACGATTCGCTGGCACTCGGTACCGACCAAGTACGCGAGACCCGCCTCCACTGCCTCGCGACGTTCCGTCGTCTCGCGCACGACCAGCACAGGCACCCGGAAGGTCGGTGCCTCCTCCTGGATGCCCCCGGAGTCGGTGATCACGAGTGCCGACCTGCTCAACGTCCAGATCAGGTCCGGATAGTCGAGCGGCTCAGTGATCGTGACGTTGGGACAGTCGCCGAGAGTTAGCTCCACCTGCGTGCGGACATTGGGATTGGGATGGGCGGGCAACGCGACGGTGGCGTCTGGGAACTCCTGGGTGATACGACGCACCGCATCGAGGACATGCGCGATGCCATGCCCCCAGGACTCCCGGCGATGCACCGTCACCAGCACCAAGGGACCGGCGGCGTTTCCGGCTGCCTCGAGCCCCTGGTCGCGGGGCGGCATATCCTGAGCTGCGACGTATCGTGCCGCGTCCACCACGGTATTGCCGGTGATTTCGACCAGCTCAGGGGGAACGCCTTCCGCCACGAGTGCCTTGGCCGCTGCCGGTGTTGGCGCGAGATGTAGTGAGGCGATGCGGGATACCAGTTGCCGGTTCGCTTCCTCTGGAAAAGGTGAGGACAGGTCCCCGGTGCGCAATCCGGCTTCCAGGTGGACTACCGGAATCCGCCGCCAGAACGCTGCGAGCGCGCAGATCAAAGCGGTCGCGGTATCCCCTTGCACCAGCACCACGTCCGGACTTCGGTCGGCTAGCAGCTTGTCCACGGCGGGCATCATCAGCGCGCACAACTCGCTCAACGATCCATCCACTCGGGAGAGCTTCAGTTCGACATCAGGGAACAGGCCGAATGGAGCCAGCCCCTGTTCCACCATGTCGGGATGTTGTCCGGTCGCGACCAGCGTGGTCAAGAAGCCGGCCCTCGAAGCCGCCAGCGCGACCGGCGCGACCTTGATCGCTTCCGGCCTCGTTCCCGCGAACAGCAAGATCTCGTGTGGCATGATCAGTTTCCGTCCTCTCGGGACAGTCGCCTGCGACGGTGGGCGAACAACGCGATCAGCGTGCCGGCGATGATGGACGCCACGGCGAGCGAGATCCACCAGCTCAAATTGGCGCCGGTCACTGCGAGCCCGCCCACTCCACCAGTGACGCCGCCGATTCCAGGCTTGTACATTTGCTTCCTTCTTTCACTGTTAAATAGCTGGATATTTGAAACACTGCGATACTCGATCAAACTTCGATGGCGATTTCCCGACCGCTTACCGCCTCGGCGTTGCGCCGGGTCTTGGCCCAGCCATGCTGCCCGCGGATGATCCGCCAGACCGCGCGCAAGGACGTCACGTAGAAGGTGCAGACATACAGCGCGAACCCAAGGCCCATACCCAGCCCCGTGAAAAGACCGCGTTGTCGGCGACATTGGAACTGGTAGATGAAGCCCCAGATCACGAAGGGGCCTGTGGCCAGCACCGCGAACAGCACCAGCATCAGCCAGCCGCCTCCGCTCACCGCGGTCACCTTTGCAGATGGGTCACTGATCACCTGCCAGAGCAGGAGCATGAAGGGAATGGGGTAAACGGCTATGCCAACCAGTTGCAGCCAAGGTTGGACCAGGTAGTAGCCAACTTCGGCGACACCGACCGCTCCGAAATATGACGACCGCCAGACCGCGGGGAGGTAGCGGATGCATTGCATCGTTCCCTGACCCCAACGGGTTCTCTGGGTGATGAATCGGCGTAGGCTGTACAGACCCTCTTGGGAGACATGGGTGTCCGAGGTGGCAGCCGTACGCCAGCCGGCCATCAGCAGGTGCAGCCCGAGTTCGTAGTCCTCCAGTAGCAGGCCACGCCAGGGCTGGCCGGTTCCCCGTGCGATGCTGTGCAACGCGGACATCCGCGTGAACTGGCCGTTACCGCCCATCGCCACCGTCCCGGCGTATGCCCGCGAATGCTGGACGGCAGAGATCGCGGTACGGAACTCCATGTCCTGTAGTTGGACGAGTTTCAGCGCAGCCCATCGCTTAGGGCGGCTTGGCCAGTCCGGTTCGACGTTCTGGTTCAGCATTTGGACCTCGATCTGTACGGCACCCACAGCGCCATTGCCGAACAGGTGATCAGCGGCGCACACGTCAAGGCAGTTCGGGGCGAGCACCCCGTCCGCGTCGACGACGCCGACGATGATCTTCTCCCGGGACAGATGCTTGCCCAGCCAGGCGTCGAGTTCCTGGTAGGCGGCGTTGAGCGCGTCGCCTTTCCCGGTGCGCGCTTGTGGAGGGCGCCTGCGCACCAAATGGAGCTGTGGATCGGGGTCACCCGCGGCGTACATGAGCGCGGTCACCACTCGCGCGGTGCCATCGTGCGAGTCGTCGTCGATGACCCATACGTGTGCGTCGGGAAAAGTCGCCCGCAGCCGAAAGATCGTGTCACCGATAACGGCTTCCTCGTCTCGACACGGAACGAAGATGTGCCACTCGAACTCGTCGGCGTTGCCTTCGGCATACTTCCTCCGGTTCACGAATGGCACCACGATCGCGCATACGTACGTGATGAACACAGCGCTACTGATGTAGGTGAAGACCTCGATTACTGTGCTGAACATGATCACTACCTACTCAGGACCGAGAAGTTCCACAGGTTGTCCATGACGATGTCCGTGTCAGACCTGTCGTTCCGCGCCCAAGACCTCTGGAACACCTCGTTGAGCCGCTGCGACAGATCACTCTTCCGCCACTCCGGTCCGATCCAGTAGTTCAGGTAATAGTTCGGCGCGAACTCAGCCGCCGGCGCCGACCAGAAGTCGCGCCCGGGATCGGTCACATAGGACCTGACCGACTGGGCGGCATCAGTGCTCCACGCCGATCCAGCGTCATCCGAACTGGACAGAAGGATCGCGAGCTGCAGGTTCTGCTTCTCCAAAAAGGCACTGTCGAGGGTGCCATCGACCGACTCGCTCGTCGCAAGCCCACCGATATCGATAGCGCGGCGATCGGCCTGGTAGGGCAGCACCCCGGCGTCCGCTACCGCGAGCGCACCGTCGGGTAGGCGAGTTTCGCGGATGGCCTTGCCGACTGCTTCGTGCGCCGCCGCCAAGCGGTATCGATAGGCCAGCATGCTGGTCATCTCCGTGGCCTCACCGAAACCGATTACCGTCGAGAATCCCACCGCTGCGAGCGCGGTGGCCGCGACGATCTTGCGCACGGCGCCTCCCACCACCGCGATCACGACAACCCCGGTCCCGATGGCGATGCCAGCCGAAATCTGCCCAGGTTCCCACGCAAGCACGGCGCCGGTCGCCACGGCGACCGCTGCCAGCGCCATACCGCGCTGCCTCCCCGTCTCCGGCACGTCGGAATCGGACGCCAAGCGAACTGGCCTGCTCAACACCACCAGCACCACGGGCAACAACAACTGCCACCAGAATCGGTGACCGATGTCCATCACCAGATCAGACTGCCGGTACACCCCGAGCACCACGGCACCGGAGACGACCGCCAGTATCACCGGCACCGCGTCCCGCAGCATCTCGGTCCGGGACAACAGCGAGATTCCAGTGACCCTGCGATACATCGCGAAGCCCAACACCAGGCCGATAAGGACGGGCAACACGATCGGTCCGGCCACTGGCAGAACCTGCATAATCCTGATCAGTAGTGGTTCGTCTCCACCGGTCTTCTTGTAGAACGTGTTGGGGAAAAAGGAACCGAAGTACCACCATCGGGCGCCCCAATAGAGGGCCCAGCCGCCAAGCACGGCGTACGCACCGTGCCGGTTGGCCGTGCTGCGGTCGACAAGCAACGAACAGGCGATCGCCACGGCGGCCAGCACGATGCCTTCCGGCCTGCTGAGTGCCACCACGCCGGCCAGTACGAACCCGCCGGTTCCCAACGCCCCCCTTCGATAGACGATCGCGAACAGCCAGCCGATCGACAGTGCGAAGGACACTGTCTCCAACCCCATGAAGAGCTGGAGATGGAAGATCGGGGTGGCCAGCGCCACCGCCAACAAGACGAATTCCTGCGCCCTCGGCAACCGGGCCCGGAGAATTACGACAATATAGAGGACCGCGATACAGACCGCCAGCACCTTGAAGAACAGCTCGGCTGAAACCCCCAGCAGCGCTGGAACTATCGACAGGGCCGCGTACAGAGGGTTCGTATACGCCTCTACCAGAGGTCCCTCACTGTTCCAATTCCAGATGCCGTGCTTCACTAAGTTCTGACCGTATCTCCAGGTAATGAACGAATCGTCCATCGTCACCCGGACGAACAGGAATGCCAGGACCATCGCCACCGCACCCAGCATTGCATAGGCGAGGCGCCACATGCCTCGTCCCTGCACTTCCCCGGGCGCGCCGTCCAAGTCATCGGGTTGGCGATCCAGGTACTCCCTCCAGACGCGTAACGCATCTGGGGCTCCGGCGCCAGTCACGGATTCGGCGTCTACCGGACGAAAGTCGACATCGTCACTCGACTGGACGACTGCGATCACACGGCTCAGCTGGTCCCCGACCGCGAGCAGCCTGGTGCCCGGCACACCTTCGCGAAAGGCGATCCAAGCCTGCTCTGGCTGATCGAACACCTTCGGGGCATCGGTGCCATCTTCGTCCACTGCCAGCTCAGTCGCCGAATTGCCCGGCGTCAAAGCGAAGAGCTGGTGAAGCTCGCCCGATCCGCCGGTCTTCGCAAGATCGTCGACAACGTCGACCAGCAGGCGTCCGCCGGCTGCCGCGATGGCCGCCGCCGGGGACAGAACTCGGTCGACTGGCTGTGGCTGCTCCAGGTCTCCGGCCTGGGCCGCCACTGGGTTACCCAGTGCAGGCATGATCTCTCCTGAGGATTTCTGAATGAGAGCCGGCCGGCAGGACCAGCCACGAAAGTAGAGCCTTGTCCGCAATGGACTGTTTACGAGATTGACCCGTCTCTGCAGTTTCGCCGACGCGGCCGGAAGCCAACTGCCCCGGCCGCGTCGGTGAAATACTTAAACAAGATGAACTTATCTCAGGCAGAGATTCGTCCTGTTACGGCTTGATAATAGTACCCTTCAACTTTACCGGGGGGAATCCTTCAAGCTTGGCTTCGCCGTCGGTCTTGTCTCCTGGTGCCGCACTGTCACCTGCCAGGGCGATGGTCGTAACGGAGATCTTGAACGCTTTGATGTCATCCCCAAAGGTCGCCTTGATCTCCTCGGCCGGCGGCAGGGTCACAACAATGGTGCCGTCGTCGTTCTTCTTTACCCGGTCGCCGATCCAGTCAAAGGCACCTTGACCGCGGTCTTTCCCCACGACTACATAGGACACGTGGTCCTTGAAGGTGAAGCCGTCCGGCGCCTTCAAGGTCAAGGTCTTGTTCGCGATGCTGAGCAGGTCGCCGTTCTTCGGCTCGAAGTTGACGTCGAGGTAGTCCTCCGCGCCTGGCTTCGCCGTAGGCGTCACGTTCTGGTAGAACTCCGGCTTTTCGATCCGGACGGACTTCGGGTCGGACTCCACGGGGAGACCGTTGCCGTCCTTCGGCTTCGCGACCACCTTGATCTGGCTGCCATCTGCCAGGTCGGCCGGCAGCTTGATCACGGCCTTTCCTTCCTTGACCTCGACAGGACCGGCGATCTTTTTGCCGTTCTGGTCTACGACGGTAAGCTCGCTACCCTCGGTACCTGTGACCTTCAGCTCATCACCTGGCCGCACGTCACCCGCGGGCGAGGTGATCACCGGCTTCTCCACGACCGGGGCTGGTGCGTCGTCGGACTTGACGTTGACCCACTTCGGATCCGACTCGGAGGTGAGGCCGCCGCCGTCCTTCTGGGCGACTGCCTGGATCTGATATCCCTGACCGGCTTTCACGTCGGCCGGCAGCTTCAGTTTCCATGTTCCTTGCGCGTCCGCGCGCACGCTGGGTTCGGGGAAGACAGTGCCGTTCACCTTGAACTGCACGACGGCCCCTGCGTCGGCGGTCCCGGTCAGGTTGCCACCTTCTCGAACCTCCAGGTTGGGGCCGACAGCCGTGATCGTCGGCTTGCCCGGCGCCGCGGGCAGCTCCACAGGCAGAACGGCGCGTCCATTCTGATTCGATCGCACGATGCCGAAGAGGTTCCTCATACCCACGTCTCCGCCGACGACGATCTTGTCGCCTGGGCTCTTCGGCACGGTGAATTCGCACGTCGCGCGAACCTTCGATTTGAAGATATCCGGAACGACGTCTTGGGTGACCACGCCGTTGATTACGTCGGACAGTGTATTTCGGATCATGGCGACCAAACCGCCCACGTCGACGGGATCGACGTTGGTGCCGCCCGACTCCTTCGCAAGCTGGAACTTCTGCTCGCCGGTTCCATCGTTCCGGTCACCGAAGCTGGCGCACGGCATGCCGTTCAGCGTCAGACTCGCTGTCTGCCAGGCACCCACCTTTACCAGATCCTGCCAGAAGCTGAAGGTCCCATTTCCGGCCTTGTCAGCCTGGAACTGGTTCCAAATGTTCCAGAGGTCCCATTCGACTGCGACCGTGGTCCGTTCACCGGGGTAGGTGACGCCCCTTTCCCTGTCTACCGTGAAGTGCATGCGTTCCGGCGTACCCGGCGTGCTCGCCAGCGGCACCCAGCTGTCGTTGCCGGCCGCCGCGATCCCCGGCGTGACAACCCCGCCCACTAGCGCGGCGCTAAGCGTGGTGAGTACTGCGGCACGCGCGAGAGGCCTCAGACCTCGATGCTTCCGTTCCTTGTTCGTCATCTGTAGTCTTCCGCCCTGTATTCGACAGCCCCCTCACTGTGGGGATCACGGATTACTATGACCAAGACTGACGGACGCGACAAGAAATCTGACGATTGCCCCCCGAATGGGGCGTACTCAAATTAATGGTCGAACAGTGAAGAATTGAATGTTCCCCCTGGCGATGCCTTCTTTTGATGAAACGACCTACTCCGGCGAGTCTTCCACGGTGGTCCGACGCCTTCACCGAGTGAAACGTCCACCCTGACCTGAAGGGGGGAGCAGCCGTTACCCCCTGCGACGGCCGAACGTACCGCGTCAGGTTGCAGACCCGGCAGAGTCATCGTCACGGGACACCGTGTCGGAGATCAGGTCCCTGAGATCTGCGACCGATACTCCAGCGAGCGGGGATGCCTTGCCGCCCCAGAACCGGGCTGTCCGCGAAGCGGCCAAGTTCACGGCCTGGTCACCTCTTGGGACGCCGATATCAATGCCCCAGAACCTAATCAGCTCGGCGATACCCTCAGCTGGATCATCAGGCAGATCCGGGTATCCGGCAGCGCGTATCCAACCCCAGGCCTGCCGCAGTCGACCGCCGTCGCCGAATCGGCTGTCACCGTTCTCGATTCGCCGCCAGAGGTGCGGCAGCACTGCAGCCATAGCGGTGACCGGACGAAGCTTCAGCGCTCCGGTCATCTCAGCTGCGATGGCGCAGGTCGTGCTGACATAAGGATGCCGTTCCGCGAACGTCAGCCCAGTCTGTGCGGCATTCAGATAACTGGCGCGTAGCCGATCGGACGCCGCTAGACCATTATCTTGCGCCCGGTTTCCCAGTGATACCAGCACACTCACAGCGTTCCTGATTGCCGCGACCGTCAGCAGGCCATGGCTGCTCCCATCGATGTGCGGATCCACGAATCGGATCAAGGAAGCCAGGATTCCACCCAGAAGAGCGTGCTGCGGCAGTGAGTCGGTGAACTCGCTGTCGATGACCGCCAACAGGGGCTGGAGTCCGGCGCCGTAGATGAGGCGCTGTTGGCCGCGAAGCTGCACCGCGGCGTACGGACGGATCTCGGCGGCAGGACCGATCGTCGTCGGCACGAGAACCTGTCGAACTCGCCCAGGCGAGCCGAAGGGCAGCGTGATCACACCCTGTCGCGTACCGCGTGCACGGATCGTTGTCAGGGTCCGGTCGTCGGCGAACTCGTGACAGGCAATCTTCGTAACGTCCAGCGTGGCGGTCCCGCCGATGGCTACAACGGTCTCCGCATCGCTACCCGCCAGCAGTGTGACGAGCGACTCGACCTGCTCTACCGTCGCAGGCGCTTGGACCAGTTGGGTCTTACCCATCGGGACATCGAGTCTGCGCCGCACCTCCTCCACGAGTCGGAAGTTGGCGGCGGCGAATCCGCTGCCGAGAACCAGAACACTTCGCGACCATGAAGGCTGCTGCTCCGATGCGACTAGTTTCCATGCATCATGACCGGCGTAGATGCGTGTCCGGCACTCCCACTGAACGACGGCGTTGGCTTTTGCCATCACGATGATGCACACCTCCGTATCTCGAGCATCAGCCAGCCACCCCTCGAAGGTGGAGGATCTGCCGAACACAGCTCTCGCCAATGCTCGCGACTGGGAAACCATCACATACCAGGGACATCGGGTCGTTAAGCCTGCAACATGAGCACCGCGCCGACATAAGTGTAAATTCTCACTAGGCCATGGTGACGAATTCTTGATCAGCTAGGTCAGTTCTAGACAGGGTGCGGCAAGACACCTGCAGACTGGGCCGTTCCCGGTTTGATGTACACAGGGTGCGTGCCGCCCCAGCTTTCGGAAGACAGAGCAATGGTTTCGGCACGTCGGGAACGGTCCGGTTCCGAAAATGAGAGAACTCCCCGAGTAAACTGGGACAACCGGACGGAGCCGAGGTTACGGACAACGACGGCTTGCTCCCGGCGGAGCTGAACAGCGCGATCAGTGCTCGTGCAGCCGGTATGTCTCACGGTGACGCGGAGTCCGTCTGATACGGAGTATTGCGTGGATACTTTCCCTTTCATGGCTGGCAGGCGCATGGCACCGTGAGGAAGCCGTGAGGGAAACCGGCTGCTCGCACGCGCCTTTCATCCATGGCCGACAGCGCCACGAAGAGGGGAGCAGGAGGAGAGACATGAGCAACACACGACCACGATCGGCGGTCACAGTGGCCGGGGTCACGCATGTCAGGTCCTGTCCACACTGATCGGCGCCGACAGCGGTCAAGGGCGATACGCCTTCGCTGTTCACAGGCTTCGGCCCCCGACGCCAGCCTGACCGCCATCTCATCCGACATCGCGGACCCTCTTGCTCTCACGATTCATCCGCACGGTCAACGTCGGCCTGTTCCTGCACCCGCCCGGGAAAGGCCACAAAGGCAAAGCCCGCCGCTTGCTGGTAGGTCTACGTGACTACCAGCACGACGTGCTGCGCTTCGCACACGACCTCGCCGTCCCGTTCACCAATAGCCGAGCCGAACGCGACCTACTCGTGATCAAAGCCCAGATGAAGACTCCGGCGGCTGGCGCACCCGACACGGCGCCCACACCTGGCTCCACGTCCACGCCTAGATCTCCACCCTGCGCGAGAACCACATCCACATCCCTCACCGCACTCCGCGGCACGATCACCGGAAACCCCTGGCCGCCAACAGGAATCAGAATAGCCTGAACAGTTACCTAGGGATATCAGCTCAGTCACTCTATGACCAGGGGGACCACCGGAGCAGGGCCGTCGGAGAGCGGAATCTGGTACCGTCGGCTCAAATAGGATGCGATCGAGTGGAACAGTGGACCTGCCGAGCTCCCGGATGGCAAGGTGGAATCCGGCGCGTCGAGGCGGATTCCCACCACGAATCGAGGGTGGTCGGCGGGAAAGATCCCCGCGAAGGTGATGTTGTTCAGCGTGTCGCTGTACGCTTTCGTCTTCGGGTCGACCTGCTGGCCGGTGCCGGTCTTGCCGGAGATCTGGTAGCCGGTGACGGCCGCGCTGGGCGCGGTGCCGCTGTTCTGGCCCTTGCCGTTCTGTACGACCGCGCGCATCATGTCACGCACTGTCTTCGCGGTCTGCGGGCTGACGACCTGTACGGTTTTCGGCGCCGGTTCCGGCACCACCGTCCCGTCCGGACTGACCTTCGCCTTGACGATCCGCGGTTCCACGCGGAGCCCGTCATTGGCGATGGCCTGGTACATCCCGGTCATCTGCACGACGGTCATCGACAGGCCTTGCCCGATCGGCAGATTGCCGAAGGTCGAGGTGTGCCACTCCTTGCGCGGCGGCACGTACCCGCCGCTCTCGCCGGGCAGGCCGATCCCGGTCTTCTGACCGACGCCGAACTTCTTCGCCAGGTCGAGCCAGCGTTCCTCGCCGACCTTCCGCGCCAGCAGCATTGTCCCGACGTTGGATGACTTCGCGAAGACGCCGGTCGTGGTGAACGTCTGCGTGCCGTGGTTCCACGCGTCGAATATCGTTTGGTTGGCGACCTTCAGTGCGCCGGGGACCTTGAGGGTCGACGTCGGGGTGGCCATGCCGGAATCGATTGCCGCGGTCGCGGTGACAATCTTGTTCACAGAGCCGGGTTCGAACGGTGTGGTGACCGGCCGATTGTTGAGATTCTCCGCGTCCTGCCGCGTCGACGAGTCGTTGGGGTTGAACGTTTTCGCGTCGGCCAGTGCGTAGACCTCGCCGGTCTTCGCGTCCATGACTATGGCCTGGCCTCCCTTGGCGCGTGACTGCGTGACATAGGCGCCCAGCTTCTGCTGCAGCTCGTACTGGACGTCGGAATCGATGGTCAGCTCCAGACTCGATCCCGGGATCGCCGCCTGGATGTCCCGTTCTGTACCGGGGATGACTAGGTTGTCGTTGCCGTTCCGCGTGTTCGCTACCCGGCGTCCCGGAGTCCCGGCGAGGTCACCGTCTCGCGCAGCCTCCAGCCCGGCCACGCCGTGGATGTTGTGCTTGGACACGTCCGGGCCTTCCATGCGCCAATTCGCCAGTCCGACAACGTTCGAGGCCAGCGAGTCGCCTGGGTACTCCCGCCTGGCGCGCTTCTCCGTCTGGATCCACGTGTACTTCTTGACGATATCCGTCGCCACCGAAGGCTCGATGTCGTGTAGCAGATAGGTGAACGCCGCAGGCTTGTGGAACAGCGTGAGCAGCTGCTGTTCACTGATCACGCTGGGCAGCTTCGCGGCGATGTACTTCGCCGCCCCAGCGACCTCGTTCTCGAAGTTCCGCCCGCTCGCGGGATGCTTCGCGGCGAACTCGTCCATCCTCTTGTGCAGCACTTTGAGGTTCACCGAAAGTGTCTGAGTCTCCACGCTGAACGCGAGCTTCGCGCCGTTGCGGTCCAAAATGGACCCGCGTGGGGCGGGAATGTCGGTGACTGCGGTACGTTGTCGTTCGGCGGCTGCCGAGAGCGTATCCGCCTCGAACACCTGCACCTGCACCAGCCTCGCGCCAACGACGAAGATCGCCGCCACAAACACCAGTCGTACCACCATGTAGCGCCTGTTCGAGCCTGTGGCGGCATAGGGCACGGCCCTGCCGGGTTTCGCATTGACGATGCGATGCCTCTCCGTAATTGACCGGGAAGGCGCCCGCCTGGTGCGGCGCATGATGAGACTCCCGTGTGCATAGTAGTGATCCAAGGTTGGTCCGCCGAGTAGTTGATTCGACAGGCACCAACCGGTGAGACGAGACAGAAATCAGCCCGACTTAACCAAGTCGGCGCTCGCGCAGGGTGCGCGCCGATCTCCTCAGCCAGATCTTCCCCGACGTCACCCGCAGAAGACGTCAACGCCAACATGTAGTCCTGTTCGAATGTAGCAGAAACTTAATTCAGCCGGGTCGCGTGCGTCCCGAAGGCGCCACCTTGGGCACCAGAAAATCGTTCTCACGCTAGGGTCCGATGTAATTTTTCACTCGCACTTTAGGTAATAGTTCATCGGCGATGAGTTTGATTCCGAGGTTTTCGGGCGGATACGGACGGAGTAGAATACTGTGGTGCGCCACCAAACACCCTCATGTCGGCATTCCGAACACGCGCACCGGCGTCTGCGCTTCGAGCATTCGGGGCCTCCCACGACCAAGCCCGGGATCGATTCGAGGAGGCGATCCCTGCCCGGTAGCGGAAATACAAGGCAACCCACGTGTCGTCGCAGGACAGCTTGGGGCAGCGGCGATCGTTCTCGACATTATCGAGCCGATCACGCAGGCCGGATCGGCGGCGTTGCCGCAGCCGGCAACGCTTCAGGCTTGACGAGGCCATTCGGCTCCACAGAAGCCTGATTGACGATACCGCGAGGAAAGCGCAATGAATCAGGATTCTCGTCCGCGAGTACCGGCCCCCGCCGAGAACGTCGACAGCGAATCACTCTCCTGGCCGCGCAGGCGACCGGCAGATGTCCGATGGTTGGCAGGCCGGGCAGTATTGGTAGCCGGTGCGGGCGTCACTGGCCGGTCGGTCGCACGTGTGCTGACCGCGGCCGGTGCGCGGATCACCGTTACCGACGACGCTGCCCATCGGCTTGCCACCCTTGCCGACATCCCAGGCGTCGACCTTGCTGCCGGACTCACCGAGCCCCCAGAGGGAACGGAACTGATGGTCACCAGTCCGGGCTGGCGGCTCGACAGCCCGCTTTTCACCGCAGCTGTCGCGCGCGGCATCGAGGTGATCGGCGAAGTCGAACTGGCCTGGCGTATCGCCGCGAGATTGGCCGCCCCTCCGACTTGGTTGGTGGTGACCGGTACCAACGGCAAGACCACGACGGTGGGCATGTTGGAGGCGATCCTGCGGGCCGCCGGCCTTGAAGCGATCGCGTGCGGCAACATCGGGTTGCCGGTGGTGGAGGTGGTAGGTGCCGGGCACCGGGTACTGGCCGTGGAGGCGTCGAGTCTCCAGTTGCACTGGTCACCCTCCGTTCGGCCGGCGGTCGGGGCGCTGCTCAACCTGGCAGAGGACCATCTGGACTGGCACGGCGACATGGCCGCCTACTCCGCGGCCAAGGCACGTGCCTTGACCGGCTCCATCGCCGTAGGTGGAGTCGATGACCACTTGGTGGCCGACCTGCTGGCCCGGGCACCTGCCCGTCGCAGAGTTGGCTTCACCCTTGCCGATCCCGCACCGGGACAGCTCGGCGTGCGGGACGGCGTATTGGTGGACCGGGCCTTTGGCGTAGACGAGCAGCTGGCCAAGGTCGCCGACATACGCCCGCCCGGCCAGTCCGGGCTGCTCGATGCGCTGGCCGCTGCCGCCGTCGCCCGCGCTTACGGCGTGACAACGCGAGCCGTGAGCGCGGGGCTGGCGGAGTTCCGGCCCGCCCCACACCGCGCGGAGTTTGTGGCCGAGGTCGGAGGCGTACGGTACATCGATGATTCCAAGGCCACCAATCCGCACGCGGCGCTGGCTTCACTTCGCGCCCACGAGCGCGTGGTGTGGGTGGCTGGAGGCCAGCTTAAAGGCGCGTCAGTGGACAGCCTCGTCGCTGAGACCGCGCACCGGCTGCGCGGAGCAGTGCTCATCGGGGAGGATCAAGAGGCGATCGCTACAGCGATAGCACGACACGCGCCCGACGTTCCCGTCCGGATGCTGGTCGGGGGAAACGCACGGGACATGGCAATGGTGGTGCGCGAGGCCGGCGCGATGGCGCACCGCGGCGACGTGGTGCTGCTGGCGCCCGCGGCAGCGTCGTTCGACCTCTTCGCGAACTATATGGAGCGTGGTAGGGCATTCCGCGACGCCGTGCTGGCCGTCACCCCGACGAACGAAGCCAAGGTTTGACCGCAACCTGCCGCGTAACGCGCGGCGAGACGCCCCAGCGCCCGCGAAGAGGCGTTGTCAGGCCTCCACAGTGTTCCCACTCGTCGAGAGTCCGCGTCAGTCGACGCATATGACAGCGTCGCTGGAGGGCGCAGGTGCGGGGCCGGCTGCCGCGGTGGACGCCGACGGACGGGCGTCGACGGCGTGCTTACCTTGGACGACCGCGCACCGCGGCGGGGTCGCCGATCCAGCGGCCCCTCGATGCCACCAAACCCGGTGACACTCCCCGGAGCATGGGTTCGACTGGGGCATAAGTCATGCCGGGCCTGGCGACCACGAACTCCTTGATCAAGAGCTACGAAGAAGGTAACGGGGGACCATCCGCCTACATTCGACGCAGCATCTGCGCCGTCAATGCTTGCGACGCTCCCGCGACCTTCTTTATCCCGGTGCACTACGGGCAACCGGAACAATATTTCACGACTCATTGGTTGAAATGTTCACCGATCCGTCGTGAATTGCCAGGTTAACCCATTCGTCCGAACCGGGCGATGACACGACGGTGACGAAATACGGACACGCCAATGAAAGAGACACCAGTACTCTCGGTGGGGTGAACATCTCTGCACAGGAAACCGGCTATCCGGAAAAGAGTCCCACCGATCTCGCAGCGCTGGGCAGGGTCCATTTGGTCGGCTGCGGCGGTGTCGGCATGGCCAGTGTGGCGGAAGCCTTCCGCCTGCGCGGGCTGCAGGTGAGCGGGAGTGAAATCGAGGATCGGTTCGAGTTGCAGCGGCTACGAGAACTGGGCTGCACAATCTACTCCGTTCATAGCGAGAAGAACGTCAAGGACGTCGACACCGTCGTCTACTCCACTGCTGTCTCGCCCACCAATGTCGAGCTTCGGGCTGCCATGAAACGCGGCATTCGGGTGCTGCACCGGTCGGCCGCGCTCGCCGAACTGTTGAAGGGGCGGCTCTCGGTTGCCGTCACCGGAACGCACGGCAAGACCTCCACCGCGGCCATGCTGATCAGCGCACTCCACGGGGCGGGACTTTCCCCCGACTACGTCATCGGCGGACAACTCGGCGGAGAGTCAGGCGCTGGGCGCGGCGATACACGCGCCGTCGTCTTCGAGGCTGACGAAAGCGACGGATCATTCCTCGCCTATCGACCCGACGTGGTCGTGATCACGAATATCGACACCGACCATCTCAACGTCTACAAAGACATCCACGGTCTGCGGCAAGCGTTCACCCAGTTCGCGTCCAAGGTCGGCGAACGAGGCTTCGTGGTGCTGCCGGCCGACGACGAGAACTCGCAGCAGGTCGCTGTCGATCTCCGTGCCAAGAGAATTCCGGTGTACACCTTCGGCGAGAGCGCATCTGCCGACCTGTCGATGCGGATCGAGCGCGAGCTGCCCACCGCTGTGCGCGGCGTCGCCCGATATCGCGATGGCAACAGAACTGAAGTCACGGTACCGGTCCCCGGCAGGCACATGGCAATGAACGCCGCAGCCGCGATGCTGACCTCGATGTGCATGGGTGCTTCCGAGGCAGGTGCTGTCCTCGGGATCACGCAATACTCCGGGGTGTCCAGGCGGTTCGAGCTGAAGGGCTCACCGGCCGGTATACGGGTCTACGACGACTACGCATGTCATCACACGTCCATTCGAGCTTCTCTCACCGCGCTGCGGAGTACCGCGACGAACGGCCGTCTCGTCGCGGTCGTCGAACCGTGCCGGCAGTACCGGGTCGACGCGTTCAAGGGCGAGCTCGCCGCCGCGTTGAGCGCTGCCGACAAAGTGGTCGTTCTGCCGGTCTTCGACTCGGACGAGGCCTTTGACGGCATCGTCCCAGCGGAGGCACTGACCACGCTGGTAGATCTCCCCGACAAGGACAAGTGCATGGCGCGTACGCCCGCGGCCGCGGCTCGCGCGGTTACCGGGTTCGCCCGGCCCGGCGACCTCGTAGTGACGCTCGGAGCAGCAGGCATGGCGCACGTCGCCGAGCAGATCATCGATGCCCTGGGACACGAGCACCGACAGAGGAAGGATTACCGATGAAAATGCCTCACTGCTCGAGCAAGGCGAAAGCACGGACTCACGCCCGGCGTCGTGCTTGCGGTATCGCCAGCATCCGGGCGCTGGCCGGGGACAGCCAGCCGAGCCGGAACTTCCGGCAGATCTGCCAATCGCACCGGCGATCGGCGGTCTGCGAAGTCAATTCAGCAGAGAAAGCTCGGGTGGCAGCGGCCCACGGATGTCCAGCGGTCGCTGTTCGCACGTGGTCGGATCAGGATGGGGACCTGTTCGCGGATTTGCTGGACGTTCGCTCCGCGACGGATGCTCCGGTGCTACAGCGCGATCTGGTCGTCGCCGAGTATCAGGTTTGGGAGGCGCGGGCCTTCGGCGCGGACGCCGTCACCTTGCTGCCGGCGCTGGCCGAGCCGGTGCAGTTGGCCCAGTTCGCGGCACTCGCCGAAGCATTGCGGATGACCCCGGTGTTCGAGATTTACGACGAAGAGGACGCGGAGGTGGCGCTGGACTTGGGGGCGCAAGTCACGGTGGTGGCAGGGGCAAGCCCGGACAAAGTACGCAAGATCCGGGAAGACCTTCCGCCGACGCTGCTGGCACTGTCCGAAACAGGAGGCGACATGGCCCTGATCGGTGAAAGCCTCCTTGTGCCGCATCAAGCAACGTTGGGTAGGTAATTGGGGCGGCGGGTTGTGGAGTTGACGGCGAAGTGGCGTTAGGGGTGGCAGTGACGGTTGCGCCAGCGGAGGTAGCCGGCGATGGCGGCTTCCAGCCTCAGCCAACGCGCCGAGCGCTCGATTCCGCCTCCGCGTCGCCGTCGGCTGGCTCACGCCGAACAGCGCCCCAAGCTGCCGGTCGGTCGCGACCCCGTCCCGGCCCATCTGCTCCCCGAAGTACCGAGCGCTCAGGATCGCCGCTTCCTGTTCGTCGAGCCATCGCTGCTCGACCGCCCACGACAGCAGCTCCAGCAACTCCTCCGACGCGTCCTTCTCGACCAACGGCTGGTTCGCCGCAACGCCGTCCATGGTCACGACCTCGGCGGCGGCCTGCGTGATGTCAACACCGAGTGCGCGCAGCGCGGCCCTCTGGGTGTCGAAGACCAGGTTGGCCGCGACGTGGTGTCGTCGTCGAAGTGGGTAGCAGCGAATCTGCTCCCAGAGGTGACCGATGACCGCGGCCTGGACATCGGCATTGGCTTCGTTCGCCGAGACTCCGCCTCCCGTTATGCCGCGGCGGGCTCCGAAAGTGCCGATGGCAGCCCGGCTCGCCCGGATGACGCGTCCAACGATGCCCGGCACCGCGGGCAACATGGCGTTCAGCACGACTTCCCCGGCGACGACCCCTTCGGCTCCGGCGAGCGCAGCCCGCTGCAACAGCGCGTACAGAACTTCGTCGTGACGCGCGTAGTCACGGCTGGCGAGGACTTCCGAAAGCCGCTCGTGAGCACCAAGGTCTGCCAACGCCGGATCCTGCGCCGCCCAGGAACAGAGGGCGGTGTCGAATCGCGAGCGCGACTTCGGGTCAGCGAGCTGGCGTTGGAGCGCGGTGAGCGGGTTGGAGGTGGCGGACATCGCGGTGGCCCTTCGAGTGGCGGCAAGATCGCCACGAGGCTCGAAGCCACCCCTCGCCCTTTCCCTGGCTCAGATCCTTGCCCCGGCTCTGGGGCAAGCCGACCTTCACCTGATCGGAGTGCGCCGAACACTTCCGTGCTAGGGCCGCCAACGGAGAGGGCGACCTCGGCCCAACTTCGCGAGACGAGATCCACCGCTGGGTCTCGCTGCTCTTCCAGCCGAACGAGACGAGGTCTCGGCCAGTCTCGATAGGCGTCTTGCGCGGCGTAAACCTGGACGTCGACCGATCGGTGAATTCGAGCGGCGACCGAAAATACATGTCTCGGTCGATCTCTTTCGATTCGTCGTTCCGTCTCTCTGCGGCGGCGAAGTCTCGCCGTTGACTGAGGCAGGTCTCGGCAGTTCGGGATGGACTGGATGAATACTTCTGGGGACAGCGCGGTCGTTCCTGAGCCGCCCGAAGGGCCATGCGGCAGGCTAGTTTGGTGTTACGATCAACGCCTCAGATCTGGCGATCGCCGCTACTCTGCTTACGTCACAACGGTTTCCGGTAGCCAGGGCGATCGTCTTCGCGGACGGCTCAACGCCGCGATAAGCGAGCTAATCCGGTGGGCCGCGCACCAATCCGGCCAAGCAAGCCCCAAGGACGAACCGCCGACATGACGACCTTCGAGCAAGCGAACAATCCCCCGGTCCCCGGCAGTTACGTCTCCGGGCCTTCCGGGCTGTCCGACTACGCCGTATCGCCCCTGGGCATGCCCGCCGCCTTGCTCCGCGACGAAGTCCGGGTGGCCTTCCTCGGCCGGACATCCACCGAGGATCTGCAGGATCCTCGCCAGTCGATGCTGCGCCAGCTCGCCAATTGCAAGGCAGCGATACCCGACTCATGGGTGATCGTGGCCCACTTCTACGACGTCGAGTCCGGCCGGCTTGCCCTGGACAACCGAGGCCGCGGTACAGACTATGAGCGCTTCGACATCCCGGTCCCTCGAGCAGGTGGCGTGAGCGACCTGCTCAAGGAAGCACCTGCGCACACACGGGCGTTCGACGTGGTCATCTGCGAGGGGATTTCCCGTGTCGCGCGCCGGGCGTTCGAGGGACTGTCCATCGAGCGTGAACTTGAGCGCGCGGATGTGCCGCTTTTCGCGTCGAACGAGCCGATCACCTTGTCCGGCAGCCGCGCGCAGCGCGTCCTCCAGCGCCGTATCAACCAGTCCATCGCCGAGTATGAGGTCCTCAACACCCTGGAACAGTCCTGGGGCGGGCTCTGCACACACGTCCGAGACGGTTGGAACATCGGCAAGCCACCGTACGGCTACAAGGCCAAGGTGCTTCCGCACCCCAACCCGACGAAGGCCGACAAGGGCAAGACCAAGTCTCGTCTCGAACCGGACGGCCGGTGCGCCGAGACCGTCACGCAGATCTTCCACTGGCGGTACTACGACGGTCTCGGCTGCGCGACCATCGCGGACCTGCTGAACGCCGATCTCGAGCGTTACCCGCCACCAACCGCGCCCAGCAAGGCACGCACTCGCGGCTTCTGGGGCAAAAGCTCGGTGCACGGCATCACGACCAACCCCAAGTACACCGGCTACCAGGTCTTCAACCGCCGAGCCACGAAGTCGCGACGCGGCAAGGTCAACGAGCCGTACAAGTGGGTCTGGTCCCCCAAGCCTGTTCACGAACCGCTGGCGCCCAAGTGGATGTTCGACGAACTCACCGGCCGTCGGACGGCACGACGCGGTTCGCGGGCCGACGGGACCACCAACCAGCACCCTCAGACCAATCGCACGTACCTGTTCCGCGGACGGGTCGTCCACAGCTGCGGGCGACGTATGATCGGGGACTTCCGGAAGGGGCGCCCGACCTACTACCTGTGCTGGCCCCGCAAGAACAACCGCGGCGTCGCCGACCCTCATGCCGATCTGCCCACCGCGGTCCGCATCCGCGAAGACGAACTCCTGGATGCCGTCGGGCGCTTCTTCGCCGAACGCATCTTCGGTCCTGACCGTACGTCCATTCTGGAAGCCGATCTGGCCACTGTGGACGACACTGCCGCACGAGCACGGGAGGAGGACCGAGAGCGTCTACAACGACAGCTTGTCGAGATCGAACGCAAACAGGACGCCCTGCTCCGCCAAGCCCAAGACGGCGCACCCGACGACCCGTTCGCGAAGGCGCTGAGGCAGAACTACAACGAACTGGCGGCGAACAAGAACACCGTTCAAGCCGAGATGGTTCAGCTGGACGCGCAAGACATCGAGACTCCAGCACCACCCACACCCTCGGACCTCAGCCTTCTGGACGCCGTCCCCTACTTGCGGGTCAACTTGGCCAGGGCTCCGCAGGCCCTGCTTCAGACGCTATTCGAGGTGACACAGCTCACCGTGCAGCTGAACGGCCTCGGCGATGTCGTGACGATCGGGGTTAAACTGCCAGCAGATCAAGTGCCCGCGATAGCGGAAGCAGGAGAAAGGATCACAGACGCCATGTCGGCTACTGAAATAGCAAAAAGCGCCGATCGGAATGATCGACGCTCTTTGCGTGGTAGCTGTACGTACCCCCGATGGGATTCGAACCCACGCTACCGGCGTGAGAGGCCGGCGTCCTAGGCCGCTAGACGACGGGGGCTAGGAAATTTCTCCTCTGGGAGGAGATTTTCAGTTGTTCACCTGCTGTGTTGCTGCGGAGAAACTTACCAGACCGGGTTTCCCACCTTCGCAGGGGGGTCACTCTGTGTTTCACTCCGGAGAGTTTCTCCAGCTGGGGTACCAGGACTCGAACCTAGACTAACTGGACCAGAACCAGTCGTGCTGCCAATTACACCATACCCCAGTGAGGTACCGTTCCGATCTTGACCGGCTCGGTGCCGCACGAGAAAGAATACTAGAGCACGCTGTTCCGCACCGTGAAAGCGGGGGTCGCCGTAGCGCGCTGAGCAGGGACACCGAGCTTCGCGAACTCGGAAACGAGCAGCTCAGGCAGCTCATCGAGGCCGGAGATGGTGTGCACGCCCGCCGGGGCGCGCTCGGCGATGCCGTCCCGATCGAGCCAGACGGCGCCCAGGCCGGCGTCACGGGCGCCGATGGCGTCGGTGTCGAGCTTGTCCCCGACGTGGACGGCTTGCGCCGGGTCGCAGCCGAGACCGAGGCAGACCGAGTGGAACATCGCCGGGTCCGGTTTGGCTACTCCGAGTTCACCGGCGATCGCCACATGGTCGAAGAACCGGGCGAGACCGAGATCGGCGATCTTCTTGCGCTGATGCGTGCCCGACGCGTTCGTGACGGCCGCCACCAGGACACCGGCGGCCCGCAGCCATTCCAGGCATGGGAGGACATCTTCGAACAATTGCCACGAACGGGTGAGGATTTCACGACGACGTCTTTCGAAGCCGGTGACCTGGTCTTCGTCGGCCAGAATGCCGATCTCCGCGAGGAAGCATTCAGTACGCTTGTGATGCATCGTCGCGTAATCGATTTCGCCCGCGACCACCAGCGCGACATGCTCTTCGGTGATGAGATCCCACAGTGGCCAAAGGTCGTTTTGGCCGGTGAGAGCGCGCAGGCTGAGCCGGATCGCCGCCGTGCAGTCGATCAAGGTGTCGTCGATGTCGAGACACACCAGCCGCAACTCCGGGGGCTCCCAAGGGGCCTCGTCCGGCACGGTCGGGGTGGTTCGTGACGGGGTCCGGGGCACGAGAGCGAAATCCACCAAGTGAGGCTAGGGCACTCAGCGCGATCGCGACTCTGCCGATGAGGTGATTAAGGCTGGTCTGTTCCGGCGCGGGCAGTCTACTCCCAGTTGGTGAGATGACGTGTTTTAGTTACCAGGCAACGCCGAACGACGGGCGACCGAGTGAAAGGTCACCGTTCGGCGACACTTCCGGCTCGCCGTGTCACACGCCCCGTGACGGCGGCGAAAGCCTTGCGGGACTTGAAACCCGGACCGTCCACATGGGCACACGCCCCGCACCTCCCCTTCGACCGTCCTTCGAGGACCGTTCCGGCGCGACCGAGTCCTGTTTGGACAGTCACACCGGGTCGCTCACGGGTCACCGCGGCCGGACGGTGACCTCGTCGGCGGATCTGTCCGGATGGCGCTTGACACGACGGCGGGGCAGGTGCATGCTGAGCTTATTCAACAAGTGATGAATAAGGGTTCGAAGGGGTGGGACGAATGCACGAACACACGAGCTGCGTGATCGTCGGCGGTGGCCCCGCGGGGATGGTCGCCGGGTTGCTGCTGGCCAGGGCCGGGGTCGAGGTCACAGTGCTGGAGAAGCACAAGGACTTCCTGCGGGACTTCCGCGGCGACACCGTGCACCCGTCGACGTTGACGTTGCTCGACGAGCTGGGGCTCGGCGAGAAATTCCTCAGCCTGCCGCACAGCCAGATCTCCTACGCCGGCTTCCCGGCCGAAGACGGCACGATGATGCGGCTGGCCGACCTGACCCGGCTGAAGGTGGCGCATCCCTTCGTCGCGATGGTCCCGCAGTGGGACTTCCTGGACCTGCTCGCCGACGCGGGCGCGAAGGAATCCGCGTTCACGCTGCGGCAGAGCACCGAGATGACCGGGCTGATCCGGGAAGGGGGCCGGGTGACCGGCGTCCGCTACCGCGACGTCGAAGGGAAGACCGGCGAACTACGCGCCGACCTGGTGATCGCCGCCGACGGCCGCTGGTCGCTGGCCCGGCGGGAAGCCGGGCTGGTGCCGAAGGAGTACAACACCCCCTTCGACGCGTGGTGGTTCCGGATCTCGCGGAGAGAGGGCGAGATGGAGGGCGGGCTGACCCCGAGGATGCGGAATCGCCGGTTCGCCGTGCCGCTGCCGAGGAAGGGCTACTTCCAGGTCGCCTACCTCGGCCCCAAGGGCGAGGACCTGCGGACCAAGGGCATCGATTGGTTCCGGGAGAACGTGGCCGACGTCTGCCCCGAATTCGCCGATCGCGTGGACGAACTGAAGACGACCGACGACATCAAATTCCTCGACGTCAAGCTGAACCTGCTGCGGAAATGGCATCTTGACGGGCTGCTGTGCATCGGTGACGCGGCACACGCGATGTCGCCGGTCGGCGGGGTCGGCATCAACCTCGCGGTGCAGGACGCGGTCGCGGCCGCCACCCTGCTCGCCGAACCGCTGCGCCGGGGCAGGCCGTCGGTGGCCGACCTGGCGAAGGTGCGCAGGCGCCGTCTCGCGCCGACGATGCTGGTGCAGGGGCTGCAACGGATGCTGCACAAGAACGTCATGCGGCCGGTCATGGAGGGCAGGCGCAACGGCCCGCCCGCGCCGATGGTGAAGCTGTTCCGCCGCTTCCCGGTGCTGTCCTACTTCCCCGCCCGGCTGCTGGGGCTCGGTCTGCGGCCCGAGCACGCCCCGGCCTTCGCGCGGCGGGCGATGGAGCCGGCCGGGAGCTGAGTGCCCCGAACGCCATGAAAGGTCCTTTCCTTGCGAAATTCGCAAGGAAAGGACCTTTCATGGCACGTGAGGCTAGACGGCCTGCACCGGGTTCGTCAGGGTGCCGATACCGTCGATGGTGATCGAAACCGACTGGCCGTCCTCGATCGGGCCGACGCCCTCGGGAGTCCCGGTCAGGATGACGTCGCCGGGCAGCAGCGTCATCACCCCGGACACGAACTCGACCAGCTCGGGGATCTTGTGCACCAGGTCCGAAGTACGGCCGTCCTGTTTCAGCACACCGTCCACCTCGGACCGGAGCGCGAGGTCGGCGGCGTCGATCGAGGTCTCGATCCACGGCCCGAGCGGGCAGAAGGTGTCGAAACCCTTCGCCCGGCCCCACTGGCCGTCGGCCTTCTGCAGGTCACGCGCGCTGACGTCGTTCGCGACGGTGTAGCCGAGGATCACGCTCGCCGCGCGGGCGGCGGGCACGTTCTTCACCGGCTGACCGATGACGATCGCCAGTTCACCCTCGAAATCGACGCGGCCGATGCCGTCGGGACGGCGGATGGGCGCGTGCGGGCCGATCACCGTGGTCGACGGCTTGATGAACAGCATCGGGTCCGCCGGGACCTCGTTGCCGAACTCGGCGGCGTGTTTGGCGTAGTTGCGGCCGACCGCGATCACCTTCGACGGGAGGATCGGCGCGAGCAGCCGGACGTCGGCGAGCGGCCAGCGCTTGCCGGTGAAGTTGGGGTTGCCGAAGGGGTGCTCGGCGATTTCCAGTACCTGGGCGTCGTCGCCGTCCCCTTCGATCGAAGCGAACGCGACACCACCGGGATGAGCAATTCGAGCTAGACGCACGCCCTCCACCTTACGGGTGCCGATCACGACCGGCTCCGAGTGGATACACCGAAAGCCACCGAAAGTGCACCCGTCCAGGTGCTGTGTGCCCGCCCGGCAAGCGCGACCATCGGAAGGCAGGCCGAGGCACGCCGGGCGAGGGAAGGCCGCGAGATGACCGCCGACGCGTATCCCCCGAACCCGGTGATCGTCCCGCGGCAGCTGCCCTTCCCGCCGCCGTGGCTGGTCGGCCGCGAGCGGGAGACCGCCGTCCTGACCGAGACGCTGGGCCCGCTCGCCGATCCGGCGTCCGTCGTGGTCATCGAAGGGCCGGGCGGGGTGGGGAAATCGACCCTCGCGCTGCACTGGGCGCACCATCACCTGAACCGGTTCCCCGACGGCCAGCTCTACACCGACCTCGGCGGGTTCGACCGGCCCGCCGAACCGCCGTCCGCGCTGTCGGTGCTGCACTCCTTCCTCGGGGCCTTCGGGGTCGCGCCCGCCGCGCTCCCGACGGACGAACGCTCCGCCTCGGCGCTCTACCGCAGCGTCCTGGCCGGGAAACGGACGCTCATCGTCCTCGACAACGCCGCGGACCTCGCCCAGGTGGCGCCGCTGCTGCCCGGCACGCGCACCTGCGCGGTCCTGGTGACCAGCAGGACGAACCTGGCAGGCCTCCGGCTGCGCGGCGCGACGTCGCTCCGGCTCGGCGCGCTGTCGAAGCCGGAGGCCCGTGACCTGCTCGCGCACCAGGTCGGCGCGGACCGGGTGCTGGCCGAACCGGAGGCGGTGGATCTCCTGCTCGCCCATGCGGCGGGGCTGCCGCTGGCCGTGTCGCTGATCGCCGCGCGCTCGGCGAGCAGGCCGGACCTGCCCCTGGCCGTGACGGCCGAGGAACTGCGTGGCTTCGGCAACCGGCTGGACGCCTTCGACGCCGGTGACGGATCGGCCGACCTGCGGACCGTCCTTTCGTGGTCGTATCGCGGCCTGGGACTCGACGAGGCCGGCGGGTTCCGGCTGCTCGGCCTGCTGCCACAGCCTGAATTCGACGAGGCCGCCGTCGCGAGCCTGCTGGCGTTGGGTACCGCGCGGACGACAGCCCTGCTGCGCTCCCTCGACCTCAAAAGCCTTCTGCACCAACACCTTCCGAAGCGCTACCGGATGCACGACCTCGTGCACCGGTACGCGGGCGAACTCGCCGAGCGACTCGATCCGACGGCCGAGCTCATCGGGGCGAGGCGGCGCGCGGTGGACTTCTACCTCCACAGCGCGTTGCACGCCGATCGCCTGCTCTACCCGCATCGCGCCAGACTCGCCGAGCCCGTACCCGAACGCGGGGTCAAACCCCTCGAATTCGCCGGTGAGGCGGCCGCGCTGGAGTGGTTCGCCGCCGAGCACCGCACCCTGCCCGCGATGCAGCGACTGGCGGCCGCCGAAGATCTCCCGGAGCGGGTGTGGTGGTTCGCCCGGGCCCTCGACACCTACCAGCACCGGCAAGGCTTGATCCACGACAACGTCGAGACCTCGCGGCTGGGCGTCGACGCGGCCGAGCGGCTGGATTCACCGGTGATGCGCGTCCTCGCGCAGCGGCAGCTGGGCCGGGCCTGCACCAGGGCGGGTGAGCTGGAGGAGGCGCTGACCTGGCTGGTCCGTGCGCTGGCCGGGGCGGCCGGGCCCGAGGAACAGGCGCATACCCACCATGACCTCGCCCGCGCCCACGCGCGGCGGGCGGATCACGAAAACACCCTGTGGCATGCCGAACAGGCGCTCGACCTCTACCGGCGGGCGGGTAACCAGGTGGGCGAGGCGCACGCGCTGAACGCGGTCGCCCGGCAGTACGCGGAACTGGGCGAGTACGAGCGGGCCCGCGAGTACGCGACCACCGCCCTGTCCCTGCACGAAAGACACGGCAACGGCAGCGGTGTCGCGGTGACCCTGGACAACCTGGGTTCCATCGCCGGTGGCGCCGGACTTCCCCGCGAGGCGGAGCGCTTCTACCTGCGTGCGCTGGAACTCAGTCTGAGGCAGGACAACAGGTTCTTCGCCGCGGAGGTGATCGAGCACCTCGCGGAAATCCAGTTCTCCAGCGGCAAGCTCGACGAAGCGGCGGAGTACTTCAAGCGGGCCTACGAGCTTTACGTCGCCCAGCACCGCCTCCCCGACGCGGAGCGGGTCCGGGAGCGGCTGGCCGAGCTGCCTTCGTGAACCGAGGCCCCGCTCAGACCTGGCTGCGCAGTTTGCGGGCGATCTCCTTCCATTCGGAGCGCCGGGTCCAGCGGCCGCCGACGCATTCGCCGATCCGGCGGCTCCGCTCCTCCAGGCCGCGCAGCCGGACCCGGGGGTCGGCGAAGAGCCGCTCGCAGATCCGGACGTCGCCGCGTTCGACCCCGGCCGTCTCCGGGAGGAGGCTGGCCAGCAGCCACCGGCAGGTCGCGGAGGCGTAGGGAAGCGAGATCTCGTCGAAGAACTTCAACGCCAGGCTGACGTCCCTCGCCGCGTTCACCGGAGCGTCGCGGCCGCCCTCCTTCAGCCTCAGTTCGGCCCGGGCCAGATGCGCGGAACCGAGGAGTTCGGTGTAGGAGGCGCCGTCGTCGGCATGGCAGGCCAGCGACGTGAGCGCCTTGTCCACCAGCTCCCTCGCCCTGGGGAGTTCACCGCGGGCGATGGAGATCCGGACCCGGAGGATCAGGAGTTCGTGATACTCGCGGGTGCGGTCCTGGGGAAGATAGGTGACGGCCTGGCCCGCCAGCTTGTTCGCCCGTTTCAAGGCCGAGCGCCGCCGGTCGAGGCGGTACTGGGTGAACCAGACACAGGCGAGGACGGTGCGGCAGGCCCCGTATTCGTCGCCGGCGGGATCCAGCGCGTGGAACATCGCGCTCGCGGCCTTGGCACAGTCCACCGCCTGGACCAGGTGGTGCCTGCGGGCGTCCGCCCGGGAGACCTCGGCCAGCTCGCCGTGCAGGGTCGCCAGCAGCCGCTTGCCGAAGGCGACCATCCAGCCGTCACCGCACTCCTTGGCCAGCCGGATGCCTTCGTCCACAGTGGACATGGCCGCGGCGAGTTGGTGCATGCGGTGCAGATACCAGGCCTGACAGTGCAGGAGCAGCCAGGCCCTGGTCCGCCGGTCGTCGGCCACGAGCGTGCCGTCGGGCAGCGCCCGCAGGCAGCATTCGGCCACCCGTCTCATCGCCTCCGCGTCCCCCGCGGCCTTGACGATCCGCTCGACCGCGGGCAGCGCACGGACGAGATCCGTACGGCTCAAGTCGGCGACGACGCCGAGCCAGTCGTGCACCAGCGCGGGCCCCGCGGCCGAGGACGGCGCGGCCGCCTCGAGGTCCTGCACGAGCGCCAGCTCCTCGCCGACTTCGGGCGGCGGGACCGGCGGCCGTGTCACCGGCGGCACCGGGCCCAAGGCGAGCAACCGGCGGACGATCTGCTCCAGGCCGTCCTCGGTGTCCGCGTCGAACCGGGAGATCACCAGGTTCTTCAGCACGACGGGGGCGAGATCGGCGGAAAAGCCGAGATCGGCGACCGGGATGACCGGGCAGCCACCCGACTCGGTGTGGTCGTAGATCCTGCGCTGCAGGACCCGGCTTTCGAACAGGACACCCTTGCGCGCGGCCGTGCCGTCACCGGCGCCGAACCTCAGCACGTAATCGGGTGACAAGACACAGAGCACCGGATAGGCCGTCACCGAGGTGACTATCCACTCCGGCAGGGAGACGGGATTCCCCTCGGGGAGATCCCGGTCCCAGAGAACGTCGACCCCGCGCTTCCGCAGGGCTTCGGCCAGCGCTTGAGCGACCTTCCTGCCCTCGGTGTCGTGGGCATAGCTGATAAAGACCCTCATCTGGATCCTCCTGGAACGAGGCGACGTCCTGCCGCTTCGTCGGACAAGGCCATTCGCGGCCCGCAGGGTCCTTCGGCGCCGCGGTGTTCCCGGTCCGCTCGGACAGGTGAACGCCGACGGCCACCGGGACGGGGGCAGCCTCCGGAGGCGATGAGGTCGTATGCTGACGATCCGGCAGTACGTCCACGCCTCGCTACGCGGTGAGTCCTGTGGGTATTGCCACTCGGGCGGCTTCTGTGCCAGCAGAAGCCGCCCTTTCACGTTCGGGCTATCTCATTCTTCCTCCAGCCTCGCCAGCGCCTTGTCGATCATGCGCGGGGTCTCTTCCGGCGGCAGGGCCGCCTCTTCGAGCTGGTAGAAGATCTTCAGATACTCTTCGCTCTTGTCGGCCCCGGCGGCTTCGTCGAAGTAGACGTCGCCCGAGGGTTGCTCGACGGTGAGGAAGTAGTCGTTCATCTGGTCGGACAGCTCCATGAGCTGGAACGAGCTCCGCAGGCCCCGCAGGTAGCCCGCCGTGAACGGGAACACCTGCAAGGTGACGTTGGGCTGCTCGGCCACTTCCCGCAGGTGCGCGAGCTGCTTCCGCCAGCCGTCCACGTCGGTGACCCGTCGGTACAGCACCGACTCGTCGATGATGAAGTGGTGCGTGAATTCAAGGTCCTTCAGTCGGCGCTGCCGGATGAGGCGGACTTCGATTCCACGTTCGGTCTCTTCCGGTGTGTTCCGCCCCTTCTCCATCAGGGATCGGATGTACTCGGGGGCCTGGAGCAGCCCGGGCACGAGGAGCAGCTGGAACTGCCGGACGGTCACCGCCGAGGCCTCCAGCCCCAGGAACCGGACGAACTCCGGTTTGAACGCCCGCCGGTACTCGTCCCACCAACCGGGCTGCTTGCTTTCCCTCGCCAGCCGGACGTAGGTCTCGACGCGATCCCGGTCAGTGATGCCGTAGTGCAAGAGCAGGGCCTTCAGATCGGTCGTGGACAGGCCCACCGAGCCGTTCTCGATCCGGATGATCTTCGAAACCGACCAGTCGAGTGCCTCCGCGACCTCCTTCTGCGTGAGCCTCAGCGTGTCGCGGGCCTCCCGCACAGCCGCCAGCAGGCGCCGCTGGCTGGTCACCGGAGTTTGGGCCCTCGTCATGATTTACAGTCCTCCTGAGTTCTCGCAATCTGCCACCTGGCAGAACGGTACCATTCTTTATGACCAGAGTCACATTGACCGGCGCATACCGCGACCTGCCATAAAGTGAGCTGCACTATGCCGCATCGCATGCAGCTACCTGCATGAGTTCCGGTTCACCCCAGGACACGACGAAGCGGCCCCACCGGACAAGGAGGGGCCGCCAGAGGGCGAAACCGATTCAGCTGCCGAGCGAGCCGTCGATGAAGGTTTTCCAAGCGACAGGGGCGAAGCCGAGCATCGGTTCCGGGGCCTTCGAATCCCGGACGAAGACCATGGCACGCGCGACGGCGACCTCGACACAGTCCTTGTCGTCGTTGCTGTATGAACTCTTCACCCACGTCAGCCGCGCGAAATCGGTTTCCGCCGGCAGCCGGTCATCCCACGACGCCACATGTGCCCCCGATCCTCGGCAGGCACGCTCGACCGGGTCGCAGGCGAGACGGTACCTGTCCCCTTGCAGGCCACCGTTCAGGTTAGCGGCGGAGCGTGATCGTCAAACACCGCCGACAGGCGGATTTTCACCTACTGTCGCCACTCGATCGCATGCCGCGCTCACGCTTGGGTGAGTGACTTGTGCACGAGCGCGTCGCACAGCGCGAGCCAGCTCGCCTCGACGATGTTGCCGTGCACGCCGACCGTGGTCCATTCCCGTTCACCGTCGCTGGTCTCGACGAGCACGCGCGTGACGGCGTCGGTGCCCGGATGCCCGGGCAGGATCCGCACCTTGTAATCGGCCAGCTCGACACTGTCCAACCAGGACAGATGCGGGCTGAGTGCCTCGCGCAGGGCGGCGTCGAGCGCGTGCACGGGACCGTTGCCTTCGGCGGTGGCGATCACGCGCCGCCCGGCGACGTGCACCTTCACCGTCGCCTCCGAGACGACCTCGCCGTCGGAGCGGTGGTCCAGTACGACCCGGTACGACTCGAGTTCGAACGGCGGTTCGTCGAGGACATCGCTTTGCGGGCCGTCAGCCTCCCGCCGCAGCAACAGTTCCAGTGAGGCGTCCGCGGCTTCGAAGGACCAGCCCTCGGATTCGAGCTGCTTCACCTTGCGGATGGCGCTCGTCAGCGCTTCGGGCTGGCCGGCAAGGTCGACCCCGAGCTCACGTCCCTTGAGCTCCAGGCTGGCCCTGCCGGCCATCTCGGTGACCAGTACCCGCATGTCATTGCCGACCGAAGCTGGATCGATGTGGTTGTACAGCAACGGATCCACCTTGATCGCGCTCGCGTGCAGTCCCGCCTTGTGGGCGAAGGCCGACGCCCCCACATAAGCCTGGTGGGTGTAGGGGGCGATGTTCGCGATTTCGGCAAGAGCATGGGAGACCCGGGTGAGCTCGGCGGCGCCTCCGGTCGGGAGCACCTCCATGCCGAGCTTGGCCACCAGATTTCCCGTCACGGCGAACAGATCGGCGTTACCCGCCCGTTCGCCGTAACCATTGGCGGTGCACTGGACGTGCGTCACGCCGGCCTGCACGGCGGCGACGGAGTTCGCCACCGCGCAGGAAGTGTCGTCCTGACAATGGATTCCGAGCCGGAATCCCGTCCTTTCCTTGACCTCGCGGACGGTTTCCGCGAGGCCGAGCGGCAACTGGCCGCCGTTGGTGTCACACAGCACGGCGACGTCGGCACCGGCGTTCACCCCCGCGTCGAGCACCTTCAGAGCGGTGTCCGGGGAAAACGCGTAGCCGTCGAAAAAGTGTTCCGCGTCAAGGAAGACGCGACGTCCTTCGCCGACAAGGAACGCGACGGTGTCCCGCACCATCGCGCAGGCTTCGTCGACATCGACCCGCAACGCGCGCTCGATATGACGAAGGTCCGATTTGGCCACCAGCGTGATCACCGGTGCCTGGGAGTCGAGCAGGGCCCGCACCTGCGTGTCCTGCTCCGCCTTCGTACCCGCCTTCCGCGTCGCCCCGAAGGCCACGAGCGCGGCGTGACGGAGTTTCACTTCGCCGGAAGCGGCGCGGGCGAAGAATTCCGTGTCCTTGGGCAGCGCGCCCGGCCATCCGCCTTCGATGAACCCGACCCCGAGGTCGTCGAGCAGCCTCGCCACCGCCAGTTTGTCCGTGACGGAGTAGGAGATCCCCTCACGCTGCGCGCCGTCGCGCAACGTCGTGTCGTAGAGGTGGAATGCGTCGCCGAGCGGGGTGTCGGCGGGCTCCGTGCGAGTCACGGGGAACTCCTCATGGTGGTGGCGAAACGTGTTCAGGCAACAAAAAAACCTCCCGCATGGGTGCGAGAGGTTGCGCGCCGGGGGCTCTTGTGGAGCTGTTATCCGGCGCGCTCGGCGATAATGATGGTGCAGGAGGTCACGAACGCATCATGGCACACGCTCCGCCCGGGCGTCCACAAGCCGGGCTGGTATTCCCACGTGCTGGGAGCGGCGGGCGGGAGCTGAAGGACGCTTTCCCCTCATCACATGCGACGAAGGGGCCCTTCACCGCGTCGCATGCGGTGAAGGGCCCCTTCGGCTCCTTCAGGCCTTCCGGCCGAAGTCGAGCGGTCGTTACTGCGTGACCGTGCGCACGTTGGACGACACGAGCGCCGCCAGCCGGTCACCGATCGCGTGCGTCGCACCGGGCGACGCCTGGTCGCGGGTGGCGAGGTCGAAGGCCACCGAGGCCTCGATCCGCCGCGCCGCTTCCTTCTGTCCCAAGTGGTCCAGCAGCAACGCGACCGAAAGCACCGCGGCGGTCGGGTCGGCGAGACCCTGCCCCGCGATGTCCGGGGCGCTGCCGTGCACCGGCTCGAACATGCTCGGGTTCCGCCGCGTGATGTCGAGGTTCCCGCTCGCCGCGAGCCCGATGCCGCCGGTCACCGCCGCCGCGAGGTCGGTGATGATGTCGCCGAACAGGTTGTCCGTCACCACGACGTCGAACCGGGACGGGTCGGTCACCAGGTGGATGGTCGCGGCGTCCACATGGGAGTAAGCGACCGTCACCTCCGGGTGCTCCAGCGAGACCTCTTCGACGATCCGCGACCACAGCGAACCCGCGTACTCCAGCACGTTCGTCTTGTGCAGCAGCGTCAGGTGCTTACGCGGCCGGGCCTCGGCCCGGTTGAACGCGTCGGTCACGACGCGCCGGACGCCGAACGCCGTGTTGACGCTGACCTCCGTCGCGATCTCGTGCTCGGTGTCCTTGCGCAGCAAGCCACCGTTGCCCGCGTACGGGCCTTCGGTGCCTTCGCGCACGACGACCATGTCGATCTCGCCCGAGTCGGCGAGCGGGCCGCGCACACCCGGGTACAACCGCGCGGGGCGGAGGTTCACATGGTGGTCGAGCTCGAACCGGAGACGCAGCAGCAGCCCGCGCTCCAGAATGCCGCTCGGCACCGTCGGGTCGCCCACCGCGCCCAGCAGGATCGCGTCGTGCTGCCGGAGTTCACCGAGTACGGACTCCGGGAGCAGCTCGCCGGTGGAGTGCCACCGGGCGGCGCCGAGGTCGTAGTTCGTGATCTCCGCCGCCGGGACGACCTCACCGAGCACCTTGAGCGCCTCGGAGACCACTTCGGGCCCGATCCCGTCTCCTGGGATCACCGCGAGCCGCATCCACACACCTCCGTAGACCAGGCCACCGGCAGTCCGGATGGCCCATCCGCAAGAAAACGCCAGCAGCGGAAGGTTACCGGCTGTAGCCCGGTAGCCGTAGCCGCACCACCCTTATGCCGGAACCTCCCACAGAGCGAGACAGCCGAAAGGGTGAAAACAAGAAGGGACGCCCTGGCGAAATGCCTGCCGCCAGGGCGTCCCTCACCTCATCGAACGCGGATTACCGCACCGTGGATCAGCCGACCCCGATCGGCTGACGTCCGGTGTGCCTGCCGCCGTTGCCCGGCCGGTCGACACCGGCGTTGCCGCCACCGGCGTTCGCCTGGATCTTCACCACGTTCGCCCGGTTGCCCGAGGCGTTGTGGTGCTCGATCGCCAGCAGGCCCAGGACGGTGTCCTGCGCGGCCGCGTTGCGGTTGACCACCAGCGCCGTGCCCGGCTTCGCGACGTAGCCCAGCGCGGAGTCGCCACCGCCCTGGACCGAGTACGCGGGAGCCAAGGCGTCGAACGAAAGCGGCGTGCCGACGTAGTCGATCGTCGACGAGCCCGCACCCGGCGCCGCGTAGAACCCGGAGGTCCCGACGGTGTAGCTGATCTTGTGCGACGCGGCGTTCGGGTCGATGCCCAGTGCCGCGATGCTCACCGGCAGCACGACGACGTTGGTGTCGTACACGTTCGTGTCGACGTCGCCGAGCTGGCCGTTGACCGGCTGGATGTCCACCTGCGGGAAGCCCGGCTTGAGCGCCACGGTGACCGCCACGAGGACGTCGGTGGACGTCACCTTGGTCACGTAGGTCTCGAAGTCCGGCTGCCCGTCGCCCGTGGTGTCGATGTCCACGAACGGCGAGGTGTTGCTGCCCATGTTCGCCAGGTCGCTCCAGGTGGTGAGACCGAAGGCCAGCAGCGCGTTCTCGGGCGTGCCCTGCGCCTTGGCCAGCGGAGCCGTCGACGCCGCGCCGACGTAGCGCAGGTCGCCGCCCTTGGCGGTCTGGTTCAGCGTGCAGTCGGTGGTGACGTCGCCGTCGCACTCGGGCAGCTGCGGGGATTCCGCCTGCAGTTCGAGCACGCTGATCAGCGAGCGGTACCGCTGCGGGCCGGTGCCCTGGTCCACGCCCTTGCCGGTCAGGTTCAGCACGGCCTGGTCCTGGCCCGCGCCGAAGTTCACGTTGCCCGGGGTGTTGATGGACGAGACGGGCTTCGGCGCGGAGTACACCGAGAGCCGCAGCGGAACGGTGGTGCCGCTCTTCGGCGTGAACGCGATCCGGCCGGAGGCGTCCGCCACGAACTGCCGGGCGAGGCCGACCTGGGTCGCCATCATGGTCGGGTCCATGACCTTGCGGAGCGCCTTGGGGTCGGCGATCTTCAGGGTCACCTTCACCAGCGCGACACCGCGCGGGCTCAGCTTCACGGTCGGCTTGTCCACTGTGTACTCGACACCGGGGAGCGAGTTCACGGCTTCGTAGCCCACCGAGTACTCGACCGGCTTGATGCCCTTGTTGACCACCTTGACCGTCTTGGTCAGGGTGACCGGGCCGCCCGCTTCCACGGTGCCGAAGTTGACCGTGACGAAGCCGGGGTTGTCGACGACGTAGGCCAGGACCTGGTTGTCCAGCGCGGCCTTCGCGTCGATCCGGCCGCTGCCGACGCGCTGCGGACCGTAGACCCGGCCCGAAGCGTCATGGATGTCGTGACCGGCGGTGTTGATGACCGAGGCCTTGACTTCCTCGACCGACCAGTCCGGGTGCGCCTGACGGATCAGGGCGGTGATACCCGAGGTGTGCGGAGCCGCCATCGACGTCCCGGAGATGACCAGACGGCCCGCTCCGCTGCCTGACAGCGCGGACGAGATCGAGTCACCGGGCGCCGCGACGTCCGGCTTGACGGCCGGGCCACGCCCGCCACGCGAGGTGAACGAGCTCGGGGTATCCACAATGGACTGATCGAAGGTCGGCACGGACACGCGGCCCTTGCCGGTCATGCGGATCTGCAGCGTGCCGGCGGTGGCCGCCGGGCGGATCGAAGCGGTCGCGCTGCCGGTGAACTGGAAGGTCGGCAGGGCCGCGTTACCGGCGATCCCGGCCGAGAAGTGCTCCAGCGTCGAGGTGAACAGCGCGCCCTTGGCGCCGGCCGCCTGCGCGTTGTTCGAGCGGGCGCCCGAACCACAGGCGCGGGTCGCGTCGTTGTCGTCCCATTCGAGCAGGACGATCTTGCCCGCGGCCTTCGCCTTGTCCGCCGCGGAGTACGGCTTGCAGCCGGCGGCGTTCTCGGCGGAGATGGTGACCACCGGCGCGGTGACGTCGAGCGTCTCGTAGGTCGCGTAGTTCTGGCTGAACTGCCCGGTCTTCGCACCCTTGACGCCGTCGGGAGCGACGGCCTCGACGGCGTCGCGCAGGACGGACGCGTCACGGCTGCTGGCGACGGTCAGCGCCTCGGGCGTGTTGCCCGGCGCGCCACCGACGTCGTTGAGGTCGCCGCCGTTGCCCGCGGAGAACACCGGGACGACGTTGTTCGCGGCGATCTTGCGCACGAACAGCGAGTCCGGGTCGTCCGGGGTGGCGAAGTCGCCGCCCAGCGACAGGTTGACCACGTCGAGGTGGTCGGTGAAGTCGCCGTCACCGTCCGGGTCGAGCGACCAGTCCAGCGCCTGTGAGGTGACGTTGGTCGAGCCGTCGCAGCCGAAGACCTTGATCGCGTACAGCAAGGCCTTGGGCGCGGTGCCCGGGCCGATCTGCATCGCTTCGAGCTTCTTCTTGTTCAGCTTCTTGTAGTCACCGGTGAAGGTCTTCCCGGCTTCGTCCACACCGAATCCGGCGACCGTGCCCGCGACGTGCGTGCCGTGGTGGCCGCAGGCGAGCGGGTTGGGGTCCGGCTTCGGGATCTTGAGGGCCGGGTCGTCGCTGCCCGAGTCGTAGGCGTCGCCGACGAGGTCCACGCCGCCGACGACCTTGTCGGTCGGGAACGCCGGGGTGGCCTGGTCGCGGTTGATCGCCTTGTACGCCTCGGCGGTGCCCGGACCGCCGAAGTCGGCGTGGGTGTAGTCGATGCCGTCGTCGATCACGCCGACGCGGATGCCGTCGCCGTAGCGGCCGGTCTGCTGCCACGAGGCGAGCGTGTTGGTCAGTTGGACCGCGCTGGAGTTGGTGCGGGTCTTCGGCACCACCTTCTTGACCGAGACGACGTCCGGGCGCTTCGCCAGCTCGCGGATCTTCGCCGCGTCGGCCGTGACGACCGCGCCCGCGACCGCGTTGGCGGTCTGGGTGACCAGCTGGGTGCCGGCGTCGGCGGCCTTGAGCTGGCCGACGACCGAGTTCACCGTGGCGGCGGCGTCGGCCTTGGCGACCTTCGCGGCCTGCTTGGCCTTCTCCTTGCCGGCGCCCTTGTTCTGCTCGGCGTTGAAGGCGTCGACGGCGGGCTGCTTGGCCAGTTCGACGAAGGCGGTGATCTGGCCCTGAGCGGCCTTGAGCTTCGGTTCGACCTTGCCCTGGAATCCGTTACGGTCGATCTTCGCCGGCTTGACACCGTCCGCGAGGGGGACATCCTGCGCGGAGGCGGTGGCCCCGGTCACGGATGTCGCGAGCAGTGCGGCGAAGACCGCGGCCGATGAGCGGATGGCCCATCGGGGAACGCGGGATCTGTTCATGAGTATGTGCCCTCACTCGAGGCCTTGACTCGGAACCTGCCTGCCGCTCGAACACACCCCCGACGGTGAGCCCCGGCGCCGCGCCGTGCCCTTGACGACGCGATGGTTCGGCCTCGCCGCAAGAACCTATCGGCCCATCCGCCCGACTTCAGTAGGCATTTTTCACCGTTATTGAATCTTGCTCGCGTTCGCGAACCCTGCACCGACAACGACCGCAGTTGGTCGACTAATCGCGACTCTCAACGCGACCAGAGCCGACTCAGCCCAAGGGTCTCCCAAAGGGCGCACCGCGCCCGACGGAGACTTCACCCGTCGCGCGCCCTCTTTTGGGCCGGAGGCCCACGGAAACGTGATGAAGGGGCGCCCTCCGCACACAACGCGAGTTGTGTACGAAACGGCGCCCCTTCGGCACGTTTACGTCAGCGCGCGATCAAAGAGACACCGCGCGGATGGTGTGCGCGCCCACGGTGGCGCCGATCGGCTCCAGCAGGTGCGAGTCCACCGAGCGGTCCACGCGCAGCAGCATGACCGCGTCCGCGCCGTCGGTGGTCTGGCTGATCTGCGCGGCCTCGATGTTGATGCCCGCCTCGCCGAGCAGCGTGCCGACGCGGCCCATGATGCCCGGGCGGTCCGGGTACTCGAGCAGCAGCACGTTGCCCTCGGCGCGCAGGTCGAAGTGACGGCCGTTGACCTCGACCAGCTTCTCGACCTCGTCCTTGCCGGTGACCGAACCGGACACCGAAAGGGTCGCGCCGTCGGGGTAGACCGCGCGGACGGTGACCAGGCTGCGGAACTTGGGGCTTTCGGGCTCGATGACCAGTTCGACCTGGACACCCAGTTCCTCCGCCACCCGCGGCGCGTTCACGAAGGTGACCTGGTCCTCGACGACGCCGGAGAACACGCCGCGCTCGGCCGCGAGCGGCAGCACGCTGACGTCCTCAGTGGACAACTCGCCCTTGACCACGACGGTCACCGAGGCCGGGGCCTTCGGGTTGAGCGCGGTCAGCACCGTGCCGAGCTTCTGGGTGAGCGAGAGGTACGGCCGCACGTGCTCGCCGACCGTGCCGCCGCCCGCGACGTTCACCGCGTCCGGCACGAAATCGCCGCGCAGCGCCAGCAGCACGGACTTCGCGACGTCGGTGCCCGCGCGGTCCTGCGCCTCGGCGGTCGACGCGCCCAGGTGCGGCGTGACGACGACGTTCGGCAGGCCGAACAGCGGGCTCTCGGTGGTGGGCTCGGTGACGAACACGTCGATACCGGCGCCGCCGACGTGGCCGGAGCTGACCGCGTCCGCCAGTGCCTGCTCGTCGATCAGGCCACCGCGCGCGGCGTTGACGATGATGACACCCGGCTTGACCTTCTTGAGCGCCTCGGCGCCGATCAGGCCCTTGGTCTCCGGGGTCTTCGGGAGGTGGATGGAGATCGCGTCGGCGCGCTCCAGCAGCTCGTCCAGCGTGACCAGCTCGATGCCGAGCTGCGCGGCGCGGGCGGCCGAGACGTAGGGGTCGTACGCGATGAGCTTGGTATCGAAGGCGGCGAGCCGCTGCGCGAACAGCTGGCCGATCTTGCCGAGGCCGACCACGCCGATGGTCTTGCCCTGGATCTCGACGCCGGAGTAGGCGCTGCGCTTCCACGCGCCGCCCTGGAGGCTCTGGTCGGCGGCCGGGACGCGGCGGGCGACCGCGAGCAGCAGCGCGACCGCGTGCTCGGCGGCGGAGACGATGTTCGACGTCGGCGCGTTGACCACCAGCACACCGCGTTCGGTGGCGGCGGGGACCTCGACGTTGTCCAGTCCGACGCCGGCGCGGGCGACCACCTTGAGCGAGGTGGTGGCGGCGAGGACCTCGGCGTCGACCTTGGTGGCGGACCGCACGAGCAGCGCGTCCGCCGTCTTCACGGCTTCGAGCAGCGCGGGGCGGTCCGTGCCGTCCACATGCTGGACCTCGACCTCATCGGAGAAGACACTCAGCACGGAAGGCGCGAGCTTCTCGGCGATGAGGACGACGGGCTTGTTCGGCTTGGTCACGATACGGCTCCCACTATCTGGTCTGTGCCTGCGACTCACTGTTGACGGTCACGCCGTTGTGCCCGGTTGCGCCGCAGTTTAGACCTGGTGACAGGGGATTGTTAACTCGCCCGTAATCCGGCGAAAACGAGATCGAGGAGCCGTTCGAGGCGGTTGTCACCCGAAAGGTGTTCGCTGGCCCAGGAAAGCGCGTGCAGCACCACCAGGATTTCGCTGACTGTGACGTCCGCCCGAAGCTCCCCCGCGGCCTTCGCACGTTCCACCAGCTGGGACACCTGATCACGCATGGTGTGACAGGAGGCGTACAGCGGCGACGTCTCGTCGTTGAGGACGTCGACCATCAGCTCGGGCAGCCCGCGGTAGCGCGCCGACTGCTCGCCCATCCCGGTGAGCCAGGCCTTCAGCGCGTTCAGCGGCTCCGGGGAGTCCAGGAGTTCACGGGCCACCGCGGCCTGCGTGTCGAACCCTTCACGGAGCACCGTCTCGATCAGGGCTTCCCGCGTGGGGAAGTGCCGGTAAAGCGTCCCGATTCCGACACCGGCCCGGCGTGCGACCTCCTCCAGCGAGGCCTCGACCCCGTGCGCGGCGAAGGCATGCTTCGCCTCTTCGAGTAGGCGCTCGTAGTTGCGCCGGGCGTCCGCCCGCATCGGCTTCTTGTCGGTGTCCATCGCGCTCCCGAGCCTAGTCTCGACAAATCGGAGGCAGCCTCCGTATAGTCGGCGATATAACCGGAGGCTGCCTCATGTTAGCTGGAGTGACAAGAATGAACCTGATCGAAGAGACCCGGGACCGGCTGGGGCCGGTGGGCGTCTGGCTACCGCTCGGCATGGCCCATCCGGCCCCCGAGGAGGAACTGGCGGCGATCCGGCGGCTGGAAGAGCTGGGCTATCGCACGGTGTGGGCCGGTGAAGGTCCCGGCAGCCGGGAGCTGTTCGCGCACAGCGGCATCACGCTCGCGTCCACCGCGCGGGTGGTGATCGGCACCGGGATCGCCAATATCTGGTCGCGCACCGGACGCACCGCCCACAGCGGCGCGCGGACGCTCGCGCACGCCTTTCCCGGCCGGTTCGTCCTCGGCGTCGGGATCGGGCACGCTTTCCAGGCCGCGAAGTCCGGGGCGGACTACCGGCCCCTCGAACAGACCCGTGAGTACCTCGCGAAAATGGACGAGGCCGCGGCCGAGTTCCCGGCGCCCGTGCCGTTCCCGCGGATCCTCGCCGCCGTCGGCCCGAAGATGCTCGGACTCGCCCGGGACCTGACAGACGGAGCGCATCCGTTCGCCCAGCCCTTCGAGCACACGCCGTACTCCCGCGAGATCCTCGGACCGGACAAGCTGCTCATCCCGACCCATTCGGTCCTGCTCGGCAACCGGGAGCAGGCGCGAGCGAATGTCGCGAACGACATCGCGTTGATGAAGCGGTACGACGTCCCGCACTACTTCAAGGGCTGGAAGCGACTGGGCTATACCGACGCGGACATCGACGGCGTCAGCGACCGGCTTGTGGACGGGCTGGTCGCCTGGGGTGACGAGGAGAGGATCGCTCGGCGGATCAAGGAACTCGTCGACGCCGGCGCAGATACCGTGCTCGTCACTCCCCAAGGGGACGACCTCGCTGCCGTCGTGGACCAGCTGGAACGGCTCGCCCCTGCCTTGACGGCGGTGACGCGATGAGCGTCGGGATCTGGACATTCTCGTTCGACGGCAAGGAAATCGGCGAAGTCCGCGACGCCGCCTCGGAGGTCGAAGAGCTGGGGTTCGACACGTTGTGGTTCGGGGAGTACCTGGGACGCGAGGCCTTCACGCAGGCGGGTCTGCTGCTGGCGGCGACCTCCCGGCTGAAGGTCGCCACCGGGATCGCGCGGTTCGACCAGCGCGAACCGGCCACCGCCGCGGCCGCCGGGCGGACTCTCGCCGAGGCCTATCCCGGCCGGTTCGTCCTCGGGCTGGGCGGGCACCGGCGGGGTACGAAACCACTGGAAGCCATGCGCGGCTACCTCGACGGCATGGACGCTGCCGAACTGTCCACACCGGACTCCCCGCATCGGCGGCTGCTGGCCGCGCTGGGACCGAAGATGCTCGCCCTGGCGGCGGAACGCGCCGACGGGGCACATCCGTACTTCGTCCCGGTCGAGCACACCGCGCGGGCGCGGGAGGTCATGGGACCGTCGGCTTTCCTGGCCGTCGAGCAGGCGGTCGTACTGGGTTCGGACCGGGAACTCGCACGCCAGCACGTGTCGATGTACCTGGAACTGGCGGCCCACCATCAGGCGAACCTGCGGCGGTTCGGCTTCACCGAGGAGGATTACGGCTCGGACGCACTCGTGGACGCGTTGGTCGCCGTGGGCGAAGAAGCGATCTCCGCGCGGATCCAGGCCCATCTGGACGCGGGCGCCGACCACGTCTGCCTTCAGGTGCTGACCGGGGACGACCGGATCCCACTGGCGGAATGGCGGATTCTGTCGGGGGTGGGCGGTAGCGTGCGGAAGCGTGACGTCACCGGCTGAACTCGCCTTCGAACAGGCACGGCAACTGATCGACGCGCGAGACCTCGCCGGGCTCGCGCGCCTGATCGGCGACCTGCCCACCCTCGTCCACGCGCACGGGAAGAACGGGAACGACCTGCTCGGCATGGCCGCCGCGACCCGTGACGAGCGGCTGTGCCGGATCCTGCTCGACCACGGGGCCGATCCGGCGTCGGCCAACGTGCACGGCTGGACGGCGTTGCACCAGGCCGGGTACGTCGGCTCGCAGCTGCTGGTCACGATGCTGCTCGACGCGGGCGCCCCGGTCGGCGTCCCGGCCCGCGGCGACGGCGGGACGCCGCTCGTGGTCGCGCTGTTCTGGGGCCATCGCGAGGCGGCGGAACTGCTGGCCGCGCGTGACCTCGCCCCCGGCAACCTGCGCGTCGCCGCCGGTCTCGGCCGGGCCGGCCTGCTCGACACGGTGCTCGCGCCGGACGGCACGCTCTCCCCGGCGGCGGGCGCGCATCGCGAATTCCACCGGCCGCACAGCGGTTTCCCGGAATGGCGGCCGAGTGACGATCCCGCCGAGATCGTCGACGAGGCGCTCGCGTGGGCCGCGCGGAACGACCGCTCCGACGCGGTGCGGACGCTGGTGGAGCGCGGCGCGAAGGTGGATGCCGACGTCTACCGCGGGACCGCGCTGACCTGGGCCGCCGCCCAGGGGAAGGCCGAGGTGATCGGGACGCTCGCGGAACTGGGCGCGGACGTGAACCGTCAGGGCACCTTCGGCGCGCTTTCCCACGGCGAGGGCGTCACGGCGCTGCATCTGGCCGTGCAGGGCGGGCATGTGGACGCCGTTCGGGCCCTGCTGGCGGCCGGGGCGGATCCTTCGCTCGAAGACTCGTTGTACTCGTCGTCGGCCGTGGGCTGGGCCGAGCATTTCGGGCAGCGGGAGATCTTGGGCCTCGTGAGTGGTAATGGCGGTTAGAACCGTCATTACCACTCACGAGGCGTTGCAGCTGTCCCGATCCTGACGACGCTTGGCTCTCCCGAGCCTCGCCGGAAGTACGACGCTCGCCGAACAATGGACCCATGCGAGCGATCAGCCAGAACCGCCTCGGCGGCCCCGAAGTCCTCGAACTCGTCGACGTCGAGAAACCCGTCCCCGGCCCGACCCAGATCCTGGTCCGGGTGCACGCCGCCGGCGTCAACCCGGTCGACTGGAAGACCCGCGAGACCGGCGGGATCGGCCCGATGGGCGACCCGCCGTTCATCCTCGGCTGGGACGTTTCCGGCGTGGTCGAGGAGGTCGGCGCGGGCGCGTCCCTGTTCTCCCCCGGCGACGAGGTCTTCGGCATGCCGTCGTTCCCGTTCCAGGCCGGGGCCTACGCCGAGTACGTCGCCGCGCCGAGCCGCCATTTCGCGCGCAAACCGTCCACTTTGGACCACGTGCACGCGGCCGCGGTCCCGCTCGCGGGGCTCACCGTCTGGCAGAGCCTCGTCGACACGGCGGACATCCAGCCGGGACAACGGATCCTGATCCACGCGGCGGCGGGCGGGGTCGGCCACCTCGCGGTCCAGATCGCCAAGGCACGCGGGGCGTACGTGATCGGCACGGCCAGCGCGGCCAAGCACGATTTCCTGCACGGCCTCGGCGCGGACGAACTCATCGACTACCGCACCGCGGATTTCGCCGAGGAGGTCCGTGACGTCGACGTCGTCCTCGACACGATCGGCCTGGAGTACGGGCCGCGGTCGCTCAAGACGCTTCGCCGCGGCGGGAGGCTGATCCAGCTGACCCGCACCAACGACGAGCGGCTGCCCGAACTGGCCGCGGCCGCGGGCGTCACCACCGCGTTCACCCTCGCCGAGCCGGACCGCACCGGCCTGCTGGCACTGACGGACCTCGTCGAAAGCGGACGGCTCAAGCCGACGATCGACACCGTGTTCTCGCTGGAAGAGGCGGCGAAGGCGCAAGAACTCGTGGCCGCGGGCCGGACCACAGGCAAGGTCGTACTCGCCGTCGCGGAGTGACCCGGCGGTAAGGCTTCGTGCGGCGGCGGGTCATGCGTGGCGATTCAGGTTGGCCGGTCTCCGCGTTTAGTCCTCTGATGGCTTCCGGACGTAGGTCGCGTCGGCCCCAGCCACCCCTGCCTTCGCCATTTGGTCCCCGTTGTGACTCACCGTCCTGGGGCGGACATCACGCGGGACATCCCGCATCACGATCAAGCGCTCCCCAGGTACATGAAGGACCCCTTCACTACGTCCAGCGCCAGGGCACCGGCAAAGTCGGCATCGTGCGGGTCAGGCACCTCTTCGTCATGGCGCAGGCCGACGATGAAGGAATTGGGACGTTGAGTGTCCCAATTCCTTCATCGTCGCGGGGGGGTCACCTGGTTGCGCAGCTTGATCAACACAGGATTGGGGACATGCCCCAGAACCCGTCCTCCAGCCAGCGGAACCCAGGTAGACAAGTGGAGTCCGTAGTCCGTATCGTCAAGGCGGACTACAGACTCCGTTTTGTCTGACTGGGAGGATCCATGACCACACCCCGCGACGTCTTCGACGAGCTTTCCGAACTCGTCACCGCCCGACGGTGGGACGAACTGTTCGAGCTCTACGCGGAAGACGCCGTCGTCGAGAATCCCCAGCGCCCGCCCGTGCCGTCCCGGTTCGAAGGTCGCGAGACGCTGCGGAAGATCTTCTCAGGAGGATTCAACGTCCGCATGGAGCGGGCCGATGTCCTGATTCACGGGACAACCGACCCGGAGGTGATCATCGCCGAGTACCGCAACGTCGGCGAGGTGCTCGACACCGGGAAGTCCCTCGACATCGCCAATGTCCAGGTCCTCCGCGTGCGCGACGGACTCATCGCCCACTCGCGGGACTATCACGACTACCTGCGCCTCACCGCGGCGCGCGATGGCCTGGAGGAACTGGAGAAGAGCTTCGAAACCGCGGAACGGGAGCTGACACCGGTCCCGCCGCGGCCTGCCTCGACGGCGGATCCGAAGAGCCCGCGCGGCGTCTTCGAGCGGCTCGTCTACGGTGTCGCGGACGGCGATTGGGCCGGGCTACCGGATCTGTACGCCGAGAAGACCCATGTCACGCACCCGTTCCTGCCCGGGGCGAAGACACTGGAGACGCGGGAAGACCTGCGCGAGCATTTCACGTTCGGCGCGAAGCACGACGTCCGCTTCCAGGTCCGTGATCTGGTGATCCACGAAACCCTCGACCCCGAAGTGGTGATCGGCGAGTTCGACTATCAGGGCACAGCGGGCGGCAGCCCGGAATTCCGCGTTTCCAGCATCTTCGTACTGCGCGTACGCGACGGGCTGATCGTCGAATCCCGTGACTACGCCGACCATATCGCCGTCGCGGCCGCCGGCGGACGCCTGAAGGAACTGTTCGCCCTCGTTTGAGCCGTGGCGCGCTTCAGCCGGGGAGGTTGAATTCGCCGTCCCGGACGCCTTTCACGAAGGCGTCCCATTCGGCGGGCGTGAACACCAGGACGGTGCCGTCCGGATTCGAGGACTGGCGCATCGCGGTGTAGGTGACGCCGTCGGTGTGCGGCACGAAGGCGTACTCGACGCAGTCGTCGAGGTCCGCGCCTTCCGGTTCCGCCCGGATCCACTTCGCGTCGCTCATATCCAGTTCGTGCCGGATATGGGCCTTGTCGTCCACCGGCTGCTCACTCATGGTGCCCACAGTATCGCTTTCCGCTGCGCAAAACGAAGGGGCCCTTCACGATGAAGGGCCCCTTCGCGGTGACGACTAGGCGGTTTCGGTGATCGGCCGGTCCACCCACGACATCAGGTCGCGCAGCTTCTTGCCGGTCTCCTCGATCGGGTGCTGGTTGCCCTGCTCCTCGAGCTTGGTGAAGTTCGGCCGTCCGGCCTCGTCCTCGGCGACCCATTCGCGGGCGAACGTGCCGTCCTGGATCTCACCGAGGATCTTCTTCATCTCCTCCTTGACCGCCGGCGAGATGACGCGCGGGCCGCGGGTCAGGTCGCCGTACTCGGCGGTGTCGGAGATCGAGTAGCGCTGACGCGCGATGCCGCCCTCGTACATGAGGTCGACGATCAGCTTCAGCTCGTGCAGCACCTCGAAGTAGGCGATCTCCGGGGCGTAGCCCGCCTCGGTGAGCACCTCGAAACCGGTCTGCACCAGCGCGGAGGCGCCACCGCAGAGAACGGCCTGCTCGCCGAAGAGGTCGGTCTCGGTCTCTTCGGTGAAGGTCGTCTTGATGACCCCCGCGCGGGCGCCACCGATGGCGGCGGCGTAGGACAGCGCGAGCGCCTGGGCGTTGCCGGAGGCGTCCTGCTCGACCGCGATGAGCGCCGGGACGCCCTTGCCGTCGACGAACTGACGGCGGACCAGGTGGCCCGGGCCCTTCGGGGCGACCATGGCGACGTCGACGTTCGCGGGCGGCTTGATCAGGTCGTAGCGGATGTTGAAGCCGTGGCCGAAGAACAGCGCGTCGCCGTCCTTGAGGTGCGGCTCGATGTCCTTCTCGTAGATGGCGCGCTGCTTGGTGTCCGGCGCGAGGATCATGATCAGGTCGGCTTCGGCGCTGGCCTCGGCCGGGGTGAGCACGCGGAGACCCTGCTCCTCGGCCTTGGCCCGCGACTTCGAGCCCTCGGGCAGGCCGATGCGGACGTCGACGCCGGAGTCGCGCAGGCTCAGCGAGTGCGCGTGACCCTGGCTGCCGTAGCCGATCACGGCGACCTTGCGACCCTGGATGATCGAAAGGTCCGCGTCGTCGTCGTAAAAGATTTCCACTGCCATGAGGGGTACTACTTCCTTTCCTGACTTACTGACTTAAAGATTGGGCTCAGCGAAGCGAAGCTTCTCCGTTGAGGGTGGTGGCGGGGGCATGGATGGATTAACGGGCGGAGGTGGCGGTGATGGACCGGGCGCCCCGGCCGACCGCGACCATTCCGGACTGGACCAGTTCGCGGATGCCATAGGGCTCCAGCATCCGCAGCAGGGCACCGATCTTGTCCGAAGTGCCGGTGGCTTCGACGGTGAGCGCCTCCGGGGACACATCCACCACTTTCGCGCGGAAGAGCTGAACCGTCTCGAGGACCTGGCTGCGCACGGTGTTGTCGGCGCGGACCTTGACGAGCAGCAGTTCACGCTGCACGGCTGTGGACTTTTCCAATTCCACGATCTTGATGACGTTGACCAACTTGTTGAGCTGTTTGGTCACCTGTTCGAGCGGTAGCTCCTCAACGGCGACCACGATCGTCATCCGGGACACCTCGGGATTCTCCGTGGGCCCGACGGCGAGGGATTCGATGTTGAAACCACGCCGGGAGAACAGTCCGGAAACCCGTGCGAGGACACCGGGTTTGTTCTCGACCAGAACGCTCAGGGTGTGCACGCTCATCGGGCGTCTCCTTCAGCTGTGGCCGCGTTCAGCTCCGCTGCGTCGATTTCACCAGCGGCGGCGACCTCGTCGTCGTCGAAGAGCGGGCGGATTCCGCGCACGGCCATGATTTCGTCGTTACCGGTGCCCGCGGCCACCATGGGCCACACCTGGGCATCCTTCCCCACCACGAAATCGATCACGACGGGGCGGTCGTTGATCTCCATGGCGCGCCGGATGGTGGCGTCGACGTCCTCCTTGGTCTCGCAGCGGAGCCCGGCGCAGCCGAGCGCCTCCGCGAGCAGGGTGAAGTCGGGGATGCGGTGCTTGTGGGTACCGAGATCGGTGTTGGAGTACCGCTCCGAGTAGAAGAGGTTCTGCCACTGGCGGACCATGCCCAGGTTGCCGTTGTTGATGACGGCGACCTTGATCGGCGCGCCCTCGATGGCGCAGGTGGCCAGTTCCTGGTTCGTCATCTGGAAGCAGCCGTCGCCGTCGATCGCCCAGACCTGCTTGTCCGGGACACCGAATTTGGCGCCCATCGCGGCCGGGACGGCGAAGCCCATCGTGCCGAGCCCGCCGGAGTTGATCCAGGTGCGCGGGTTCTCGTACTTCACGAACTGCGCGGCCCACATCTGGTGCTGGCCGACGCCCGCGGTGTAGACCGCGTCCGGGCCGACGAGCGAACCGATGCGCTCGATGACGTACTGCGGCGAAAGGGTTCCGTCCTCGGGCCATTCGTAACCGGCCGGGTAGTCGTCACGCCAGGAACCGACCTGGGTCCACCAATCCTTCAGATCCGGCTTCGCGGACTTGTCGGTCTCGGCGCGGACGGCCTCGATCAGCTCGGTGATGATCTCCGCGCAGTCGCCGACGATCGGCACGTCCGCCTTGCGGTTCTTGGAGATCTCCGCCGGGTCGATGTCGGCGTGGACGATGGCGGCGTCCGGCGCGAAGGAGGACAGCTGCCCGGTGACGCGGTCGTCGAAGCGGGCGCCGAGGGCGATCAGCAGATCCGCCCGCTGCATCGCGGCGACGGCGGCGACCGAACCGTGCATCCCCGGCATGCCGAGGTGCTGCGGATGCGAGTCGGGGAACGCGCCGCGCGCCATCAGCGTGGTGACGACCGGGATCCCGGTCAGCTCGGCCAGTTCCATCAGCTGACGCGAGGCGTCGGCCTTGATCACGCCACCGCCGACGTAGAGGACGGGGCGCCGCGACTTGCTGATCAGGCGGGCGGCCTCGCGGACCTGCTTGCCGTGCGGGCGCAGCGTGGGCCGGTAGCCCGGCAGCCGCATCTCCGTCGGCCACGAGAAGGAGGTCATCTCCTGGAGGACATCCTTGGGGATGTCCACCAGGACCGGGCCGGGGCGGCCGGTCGAGGCGAGGTGGAAGGCCTCCGCGATGGTGCGCGGGATGTCGATGGGGTCGGTGACCAGGAAGTTGTGCTTGGTGATCGGCATGGTGATGCCGCAGATGTCGGCTTCCTGGAAGGCGTCCGTGCCGATCAGCGCGCGGGACTGCTGACCGGTGATGGCGACCACCGGGACCGAGTCCATGTTCGCGTCGGCCAGCGGGGTGACCAGGTTGGTGGCGCCGGGGCCCGACGTGGCCATGCACACCCCGACCTTGCCGGTGGCCTGCGCGTAGCCGGTGGCGGCGTGGCCGGCGCCCTGTTCGTGGCGGACCAGGACGTGGCGGACCTTCGTCGAGTCGAGCAACGGGTCGTACGCCGGGAGAATGGTGCCGCCGGGAATACCGAACACGACTTCGGCGCCCACCGCCTCGAGCGAACGGACGAGCGACTGCGCACCGGTGACCCGCACGGGGGTCCCGGCAGGCGGCGCCGGCTTGGGTCGGGCTCCGGGCGTACCGGAGTTCGCTTCAGCTCGCGAGGTGGCACTGGTCATCGCTGTTTGCCTCGTCTTGTCTAGTCACTCGTTCGGGTATTCATTGGCTGGTTCGGCGATTGAAATTGTTCCAGGCAACAAAAAACCCCCGCCGACCGGAGTGGTCGCACGAGGGTCGCGCGTCGACGCAGCGGAGACTTCCCTAAGCGTCGACGCGCTTGGGAAGTACGAGGCCGGTCTGCGTTGTCACGAGAATGAAGCTAGTCGGTCGCCGTCAAGAGTGTCAACTCTGCGGGACGGCGATTCCGCATACTGGACACCATCGGTGCGTCGCGCGACCCGCGTTCGGGGCCTCCGAGGCGGCGGTGCACCATCTTTGACGTGGCAGAAGAAAAGCAGCGGGAACAGGCGAACGAGGACCGCAAGGCCGTCTTCAAGATCCCGAACACGGCGTTGCTGGCGATCGCTTTCCTCGTGGTCTGTGTGACGCCTGTCGCGTTCGGCGACGTGCCGTACCTCCAATGGCTCTACCTCTTCCCGATCGCGCTGGCGGTGTTCGTGATCCGGACCCGCACGACAGCGACGGCGAAGGGACTGGAAGTCCGCACGATGTTCGGGCGGCGGGACTTGCCCTGGACGTCCCTCAAGGGCCTCGCCATCACCGACAAGGCGAAGGTGCAGGCGGTGCTGAAGGACGAGACCAAGGTCGCCCTCCCCGCCGTGCGCACTCGCCATCTTCCGGTGATCTCGCTGGTCAGCGCGGGCCGGATGGCCGATCCTTCCGGGCTGACGGACGACGTCGCCGAGGCCGGGGAGAAGGCTCCGGAAAAGAGCGAGGGTTCCGGGGAGTAGGATTGGTAGGACCAGTTTGGCGCCGGTTCGCCCGGCAGCGCCTGGTCCCCTCTCACAACCTTGGAGTCAGCCGTGCCTCAACTCCGTTCCCGGACCACCACCCACGGCCGCAACGCGGCGGGCGCGCGCTCGCTCTGGCGCGCCACCGGGATGACCGACAGCGACTTCGGCAAGCCGATCGTCGCCATCGCGAACTCGTACACCCAGTTCGTGCCGGGGCACGTGCACCTCAAGGATCTCGGCGAGATCGTGGCGGGCGCGGTGAAGGAGGCGGGCGGTGTCGCCCGCGAGTTCCACACGATCGCCGTCGACGACGGGATCGCCATGGGGCACAGCGGAATGCTCTACTCGCTGCCCTCGCGCGAGATCATCGCGGACTCCGTCGAGTACATGGTGAACGCGCACCAGGCCGACGCGCTGGTCTGCATCTCCAACTGCGACAAGATCACCCCCGGCATGCTGAACGCGGCCATGCGGCTGAACATCCCGGTGGTGTTCGTCTCCGGCGGGCCGATGGAGGCGGGCAAGGCCGTGGTCGTCGGCGGGGTGGCGCAGGCGCCCACCGACCTGATCACCGCGATCGCCGCGTCGGCCAGCAGCGAGGTCGACGAGGACGGTCTGTCCATTGTGGAGCGTTCGGCCTGCCCGACCTGCGGTTCGTGTTCGGGGATGTTCACCGCGAACTCGATGAACTGCCTGACCGAGGCGCTCGGCCTCTCCCTGCCGGGCAACGGTTCCACCCTCGCCACGCACGCCGCCCGCCGGGCGCTGTTCGAGGACGCGGGACGCACGGTCGTCGAACTCTGCAAGCGCTGGTACGAACAGGACGACGAATCCGCGCTCCCGCGCTCGATCGCGTCGAAGAAGGCGTTCGAGAACGCGATGGCCCTCGACATGGCGATGGGCGGTTCGACCAACACGGTGCTGCACATCCTCGCCGCCGCGCAGGAGGGCGAGGTCGACTTCACCATCGACGACATCGACGCCATCGGCCGCCGGGTGCCGTGCCTGTCGAAGGTCGCGCCGAACTCGGACTACCACATGGAGGACGTCCACCGCGCCGGCGGCATCCCGGCCATCCTGGGCGAGCTGTACCGCGGCGGGCTGCTGAACACCGACGTCCACTCCGTGCACTCGCCGGACCTCGAGTCCTGGCTGTCCACTTGGGACATCCGCGCGAAGGAACCGTCGGCACGGGCGATCGAGCTGTTCCACGCGGCCCCCGGCGGGGTCCGGACCACGGAGGCGTTCTCCACCGAGAACCGATGGTCCTCTTTGGACACCGACGCCGCGGGCGGCTGCATCCACGACGTCGAGCACGCCTACACCAAGGACGGCGGGCTCGCGATCCTGCGCGGGAACCTCGCCGAGAACGGCGCGGTCATCAAATCCGCGGGCATCGACGAGGAACTCTGGCACTTCGAGGGCCCGGCGCGGGTGCTGGAAAGCCAGGAAGAGGCGGTTTCGGCCATCCTCAAGAAGGAGATCCAGCCCGGTGAGGTGCTGGTGATCCGCTACGAAGGCCCGGCGGGCGGCCCCGGGATGCAGGAGATGCTGCACCCGACCGCGTTCCTCAAGGGCTCGGGCCTCGGCAAGAAATGCGCGCTGATCACCGACGGCCGGTTCTCCGGCGGTTCGTCGGGCATCTCGGTCGGGCACATCTCCCCCGAGGCCGCCGCGGGCGGGGCGATCGGCCTGGTCCAGAACGGCGACCGGATCCTGCTCGACGTCCACGAGCGCCGTCTCGAACTGCTCGTCGACGCGGACGTCCTCGCCGAGCGGCGCGCGAAGATGGAGGCGAGCGAGCGGCCTTGGCAGCCGGTCTCCCGGAACCGGCCGATCACCGCCGCGCTGCGGGCCTACGCGCGGATGGCGACTTCCGCCGACACCGGCGCCGTGCGCGACCCGAACAAGTAAGCCGGTACTCGGTACATCCGGCTGCTATGAAAGGTCCTTTCCTTGCAAATTTTGCAAGGAAAGGACCTTTCATAGCACGCGCGGTGGGCCGAACGAGCGCATTTAGTCCTCTGGACGCGGCTCGTTCGGAACCCTCAGCGGCAGAGGACGATCACCACGACCGAAGCCGCGGCCGTCAGCAGGAGCCCGATCAGCCCGAACGAAAGCGGCCGCTTCCGCCACGGGGTGTTGACGTCCAGCGAGATCCGCCCCGCGCCCGCGAGCAGGACGGTCAGCGAAGCCGCGGCCAGCAGGAGTTCGAACTCGAAGCCCTGCCCTTCCTTCTGGAAGAACCCGCCGCCGAACTTCACGTACACGATGTTCGCGCACACCCCGAGCAGCGCGGCGGCACCGACCGGGGTGAACAGGCCCACCAGGACGAGCGCGCCGCCGAGCACCTCGCTGATCCCGGTGATCCACGAAAGCAGCGTGGTCTGGCTGGTGTATCCGAAGTTGCCGAGCACCCTGGCGAAGCCGCCGACCCCGGGCCCGCCGAAGGCGCCGAAGAGGTGCTGGAGCCCGTGCGCGCCCATGGTCACGCCGAGCACGACCCGCAGGACGAGCAGACCGAGATCGATCCCGCCCCTGGTCTCCACCGGGTTCGGGCCCCCGTCGGGGTCGGCCACGTCCGAGATCATGCTGGTCTGGTAGTCATCGCTCACGCGCGAAGGGTAGGGGAAACAGGCCCGTCAGGCGACCGAGACGCGGCGCGATCCGGCGTGACGACTCAGAACAGGGTCGCCGGTCCGACCGGTTCGGGCTCGGGCAGCGGGTCGAGGCCGGGGACCAGGGCCCGCACGTCGTCGTGGAACCGGCGGGCGAGCGCCGGGGCGTCGTCGTTGTCGGGGGTGTGCACGAAGATCGTCGGCGACCGGCCCTCGCGCAGCCATCCGGCGGCCACCTCGGTCCACGGCCGCCACCCTTCGACGGTCTCCTCGACCGAGTCCCGGCCCAGGTAGCGGACGATCGGCCGGTCGGTCAGCCCCCGCGTCCGGCGCGGCAGCCGGGGTTTCTTGGCCCAGGCGTCCTGTTCGGCCTCGCTGACCGGCGGGCTCCGGAAGAAGACCGTGGTGTCGAACGGCACCCACTCGGTGCTCACGGCGGTAAGGGTCCGCTCGAGCATCGAAGTCGACTGGGCGTCGCTGTAAAAGGCGGGATGGCGCACCTCCACGGCACGCCGGACGCCCGCGGGGAGACGGCGTAAGAAACGGCCGAGCGTGTCCACGTCCGACGGGCCGAACGAGCCGGGCAACTGGGTCCACAGGACCGCCCGATCGCCGAGCGGTTCGACTGCGTCCAGGAACGCCCGCATCTCGGTCTCGACACCGGCGAGCCGCCGCTCGTGCGTGACGATCTTGGGCAGCTTGACCACGAACCGGAAGCCGGGGCCGGTCTGCCGCGCCCACGTCGCGACGGTGTCCCGGGCCGGGGTCGCGTAGAAGGTGGTGTTGCCCTCGACCGCGTTGCACCAGCCGGCGTAAGCCCGCAGCCGCTCCGCGGCGGGCAGCGATCGCGGCAGGAACCGCCCGGCCCACGCCTTGTGCGTCCACATCGCGCAGCCGACATGAAGATCCGCCACGCCCGTCACCCCCTGTTCAGTACTCGCCGTGGACCAGGTTCTTCGGTAGCTCTCCACTCAGATAGTGGCTCAGTTCCCGGGCCACCACCGCGTAGGCGCGCTGCCGCACCCCGCTCACCGCGCCGCCGACATGCGGCGTCAGCAGCAGTCCCGGCACCTCCCAGAGCGGATGGTCCTCGGGCAGCGGCTCGGGCTCGGTGACGTCGAGCGCGGCGCGAAGGCGGCCGGAAGCCAGTTCCGCGACGAGCGCGTCGGTCTCCACGACCGGCCCCCTGGACACGTTGACCAGGATCGCCCCGTCCGGCATCGCGGCCAGGAACTCCGCGTCGACCAGGCCGCGGGTGTGCTGGGTGAGCGGCACCATCAGGGCCGTGACGTCGTGCTCGGGCAGCAGGCCGGGAAGTTCGGCGACGCCGTGCACACCCTCGCGGGCGGTCGCGCCGACCATCGTGCAACGCACGTCGAACGTCTCCAGCCGACGGCGCAGATGCCTGCCGAGATCGCCTGCCCCGACGATGAGCGCCCGCTTACCCTGCAGGGTGTCGGTGGTCCGGCGTTCCCACCGGCGCTGTCGCTGGCCGTCGGAGAAATCGTGGAGACCGCGGTAGATCGCCAGGAGGACGGCGACGACCCACTCGGCCGAACTTCCGCCGTGCGCACCGCGGCAGGTCGACAGCAGGACACCGTCCGGCATCTTGCCGATCCAGTCCTCGGCACCGGCCACCAGCAACTGCACGAGTTTGACGTTGGGCAGGGCCTGCCAGAGTTCCTCGCTGGGCCGGTCACCGGTCACGAGGACCTCGGCCTCGGCGGCTTCGGCGGGCGCGGGCTCTCCCCGGCGGTACACCACCGGACGCACGCCCTCGATCTCCGAAAGCGCGGCCACACCCTCTTCGTCGGGCACCAGGACGGTAACGGTCATGATCACCACGGTATCCAGTGCCTCCGAGTACCTGTTGGTGAACCCGCGTCCGCGATCGCGTCGCAGCACCGCCGACTGGCTCTTACCCGTGGCTCACGCGTGCCCACCTAGGCTGGGCCCGTGCGTACCCGGTACCGGCGGAAATGGACTTCGCCGCTGGCTCTGCTGGCCTGCGGCGCGCTTCTGCTTTCCGGCTGCGCCAAATTCGACAATACGGCAGCCGGGCAGAACTTCACCCCGGTGAACCCGCCGTCCCCCGAGGTCCCGCCGCAGGTCGGCCCCGGTGGCGAGGCGGGCGATTCCGGCCCAGGCCGCGGCAGCGGCGGCTCCAACCAGCCCCCGACACCGGTCCCGCCGCCGCAGGGCTGCAAGGACTTCGACAAGTCGGTCATCGCGACCTGCCTGGACACCGTCGCCGCCGTCGCCGGGATTCCCGGTGACGGCAGCGCGCCCAGCGCCCTCGCCGGCGAGCGCAAGAGCGGCCGGATCCTGCTCGCGGCCGCGGAGAAGGAACCGGCGGCCTGGGCGACGATCCCCGTGGACGGCTCCGGCGACGGCGGGCTCACCTCGCTCGCGGTGTCCCCTGGTTTCGCGGAGGACCAGCTCGTCTTCGCCTACATCACCACCCCGACCGACAACCGGGTCGTCCGGCTGGCGAAGGGACAGGCGCCGAAACCGGTGCTGACCGGCATTCCCAAGGGCGCCACCGGCAACCGCGGCGCGATCGGCACCGACGGCAAGGGCGCGCTCCTGGTCGCCACCGGTGACGCGGGCAACCCCGGGCTGGCGGCCGATCCCGCGTCGCTCGCCGGGAAGGTCCTGCGCATCGACACCTCCGGCAAACCGGCGCCGGGCAACCCGACGGCGGGTTCGGCGGTCTTCTCGACCGGTGTGCACTCCCCCGGCGGATTGTGCCGCGACCAGGCAGGTTCCCGCCTTTGGCTGACCGACAGCCTGGCGGACAAGGACGTCGTCTACCGCCTGACTGCCGGCCAGCCGCTCACCACCCCGGCGTGGAGCTGGACCGACAAGCCCGGTGTGGCGGGCTGCGCGGACTTCGTCGGCGCCGTCGGCTATCTGTACGTGACGACGTCGATCGCGGGGAACCTGCAGAACCTGCCGGTCACCCCGGACGGCGCGGTGACCGGCAAACCCGGCCTCACGCTGGACGGCAAGACCGGGAAGCCGCCGAAGACCTTCGGCCGCCTGGCCGGTATGAGCATGATCAGCCCGCAGCTCGCGGTGGCCGGAACCGTCAACAAGAACGGCGGCGCACCGGTGTCGAGTGACGACCGCGTGGTCCTCATCTCGCCGACCATCGGCGGCAACGGCGGCGGCAAGGACTGAGTGGCCCTCCCCCGCGCATCCAGAGGACTGAATGCGGAAGGGTGGTCAGGTGGTCGGCCGCGGGAACTCCGGCGGGGTGAACCGCACGAACGCCGGTGCCATCGGCTTCTCGTCGAAGTTCTCGCTGAACAGCTCCGGGACCAGCCGGTACTCGGGGCCGAGCCCGTTCGCCGCGGCGTTGAGCGGACGCGGGCCGGTGGACGCCCAACGCCCACTGTCCACACGGGACACCAGGGTGCGCAGCAGGACGATCTCCTCGGCGGCGTTGAACGAGCAGTGTCCGCCCCGCTCGACGTAGGTCCGGCGCAGCCGCTCCGGATCACCGTTCCGGCGGACCTGGTCGGCGTACCAGCGGGTCTGGTCCGAAACGGCGCCGCCGTCACCGGTGGTGTGCACGGTCAGCACGGGTGACGGCGTGGTGCCCGCGGCCACGGCGTGGCGCCGCAGATAGGCCTCCGCCGCCGGATCCGCGGAGATCCTCGGCGCCGCGGCGAGCCGGTCGAGGTCGGCCGCCAGCTCCACGCCACCGGCCTGCCGATAGGCGTGCCGGACCAGGTCACGCCGGGCGGAGCCGTCGAGCATGCGGCGGTAGTCGATCCCGGTGTTCCACGACGGGTTCCCGCCGGCCCGGCGCTCGATTTCGGCACGTGCCACGGGGCCGTATCCGTTCACGTAGGCCGCGGTGACCCACATCGCCTGCTGGGCGAGCCGGTCCGACGGCGCGGACGGCTCCGGCTGATGCGCGAAGACCCAGCCCGGGATGTTGCCGAGTGCCCCGGCCAGCGCGATCCGGGCGCGCCCCGAGTCGGTCTTCTGTGCTTCCGCCACGATCGCCGACAGCGCGGCCTGGGCGGCTTCGGGATCGCGCGGCCTGACCAGGTCGATGTCCGCGTCCGGCGCCAGGAGGGTCTTGAGGGCGAAGAGCATGTCCAGCGCGCTGTTCCAGGTGCCGTTCGCGTCGTATTCGCCGCACTGCGTCAGCACGCCGTCGAAACGGCCGGGGTTGTCCTCGGCCAGCTTCAGCGAGATCACCGCGCCCATGGACATCCCGCTGGTGATGGTCCGCCGCGGCTTCCCCACGTTGGCCTGGAACCAGTCCAGCAACGCGACCTGGTCGGTCAGCGCCTCCTCGATCACGTACCCGAACACGCCCTTGTAGTTCGACGCGGCGAGCGCGTAACCCTGATCGAGCAGCCAAGCCTCGGTCTCCGGCCGGGTGGCCAGCTGGATCCGCTCCGGCGGCCATTCCTTCACATAGAGCCCGTGGCTGTACAGCACCAGCGTGCCGTTCCACCGTTTCGGCACTTTGACCAGGTATCTCGCGCCGTCGATCGTTCCTTCGTGTGTTCGCCACGGCTCCTTCGCGGCGGCCGGGGCCGCGGTCAGCACGCTGCCGAGAAGGAGCGTGACGAGGACGGTGACGAGAGTCTTCAGCGTGCGGTTCATGAGCTCATGATATGTGACCAAAAGGTCACATATCAAGGTGCGACGAACCCTTCCGCATCCAGAGGACTGAATGCGGAAGGTTGGTCAGCGGCGGGTGCGGGTTTCGGCGCGCAAGAGCCGGACGTCGAAGAAGGCGACGACGGCCGAAACGACGGCGGCGAGCAGGCCGAGGTAGCGGCCGAGGCCGGTCCCGATCTCGATACCCGCCGCGGAGAGGATGCCCCGCTGGTCGGCGTCGAACTGCCAGTCGAGGGTGACCCAGCCGAGCACCATCAGCAGGAGCGCGCCGATGGCCGCCATCAGCCAGAGATGCGGCAGACCCGCCCGGCGGACCGCGTCGACACGGCCGAACAGCACGACGGCGAGACCGGACAGGAACAGCAGGAAGAGCGGCGCCCAGGCGAGAAATCCCGCGTGCCACGCGTCTCGCGTGACATCGTTGGCGGGCAACGACGTCAGCGCGTCCTCGATCTCCGGGCGTGACGCGGTCAGCGTCGTCCACGGCAGGAACAGGGCCACCAGCGCGAGCAGCCCGGCCGCGAGGCCGAGCCACTCACGCCAGGTGACCTTCTTGAGTGCGAGCTCAGGCACCGACTCGCTCGACGATCAGCTCGCGGACACGCTTCGCGTCGGCCTGACCCTTGGTGGCCTTCATGACCGCGCCGACGATCGCCCCGGCCGCGGCCACCTTGCCACCGCGGATCTTCTCGGCGACGTCCGGCTGCGCGGCCAGCGCCTCGTCGACGGCCGCGATGAGCGCGGAGTCATCGGAAACGACCTTCAGACCGCGCTTCTCGACGACCTCGGACGGCGAACCCTCGCCGGCGAGGACGCCCTGCACGACCTCCTTGGCCAGCTTGTTGGTCAGCTCGCCCGATTTCACCAGCCCGATGACCTCGGCCAGCTGCGCCGGGGTGATCGCCAGCTCGGCCAGTTCGACCTCGCGGGAGTTGGCCTCCTGCGCCAGCGTGTTCACCCACCAGCTGCGGGCCTCGTCCGGCGTCGCGCCCGCCTCGACGGTCGCGGCGACCAGATCGACCGCGCCGACGTTGAGCAGGTCGCGCAGCGCCTCGTCGGTCAGGTTCCACTCACGCTGGATGCGCTTGCGGCGCTCCGACGGCATCTCCGGCAGGGTCTTGCGCAGTTCCTCGACCCATTCGCGCGACGGCGCGATCGGCACCAGGTCGGGCTCCGGGAAGTACCGGTAGTCCTCGGCGGTCTCCTTGGTGCGGCCGGGCGACGTGGTGCCGTCGGCCTCCTGGAAGTGCCGCGTCTCCTGCTTGATCGAGCCGCCCTCGGCGAGGATCGCCGCCTGGCGCGTCATCTCGTACCGCACGGCGCGCTCGACGCTGCGCAGCGAGTTGACGTTCTTGGTCTCGGTGCGCGTGCCGAACTCGGTCGCGTCCTTGGCCATCAGCGACACGTTCGCGTCGCAGCGCAGGGAACCCTGGTCCATGCGGACGTCGGAGACGTCCAGCGCGCTCAGCAGATCCCGCAGCGCGCTCACGTACGCCCTGGCGACCTCGGGGGCGCGGCCGCCGGTGTGCTCGATCGTCTTGGTGACGATCTCGATCAGCGGCACGCCGGCGCGGTTGTAGTCGAGCAGCGAGTGCTCGGCGCCGTGGATCCGCCCGGTGGCGCCGCCGACGTGCAGCGACTTGCCGGTGTCCTCCTCCATGTGCGCGCGCTCGATCTCCACGCGCACGACCTCGCCGTCGTCCAGCGTCACGTCGAGGTAGCCGTTGAAGGCGATCGGCTCGTCGTACTGGGAGGTCTGGAAGTTCTTCGGCATGTCCGGATAGAAGTAGTTCTTCCGGGCGAACCGGCACCACTCGGCGATCTCGCAGTTGAGCGCGAGGCCGATGCGGATGGCGCCCTCGACGGCCTTGCCGTTCACGACCGGCAGCGAACCGGGCATGCCGAGGCAGGTCGGGCACACCTTGGTGTTGGGCTCGCCGCCGAACTCGTTGGCACAGCCGCAGAACATCTTGGTGTTCGTGTTCAGCTCGACGTGCACCTCGAGGCCCAGCACCGGGTCGAACCGCTCGATGACGTCGGCGTAGTCCATCAACTCAACCACGGCGGTCACTTCTTTCCTCCTACTGTCGCGCTGGAAGTCATTCTATGAATCCGATCCGCCGTAGCGCCGTCTCGGTGTCGGTTTGCCAAGCTTGAAAAGACGGCACCGCTCGAAGCCTGTCGAGTTCGATCCGCCTGGCGATCGTGTCGAGATAGTCGTGCACAGACCTGCTCCGGCGCTTTCGCCTCGTGCCGGATCGCAGGGCCTCGGCCAGCGTGCGTTTGGGATTCGTGAGTTTCTCCACCTTCGACAGCAGGTCCACTTCGAAAACGCCGGTCGTCGTGACGTCGACCCCGGCGAGCTCGTTGACCAGCGTGACGTCGGCCAGCGCCCAGCTTTCCATCTCCCGAACCGGTACCAGCGGCACAAAGCAAGGAGCAGCGTCCATGCCGCTCGCGGCCTTGCCCCATGCGTCCATCATCGGAGCCCAGCTTTTCGCGGCTTCTCGATCCGGATTGGCCGATCCGTCGTAATGGAAGAAGACCAGGTTCAACCGGGGTGTTTGATCCAGGACCTGCTGAGCGAACATCCGCCAGGTATCGGCTTGGCGTTCGAAGACCAAGGGGCGGTCGACGTCGAAACCTTTGCCTGGCCGCTCCCGGCCGATCTCCTCGAGGGCGCGGGCGAGCAACTGGCTGAAGAATGTGTCGTCGGTCGCTCCCTCAACGGCGACGACGGTGCGCAACTGCCGCATCAGCCCTCCAGCAGCCGGCGGGCTTCGTCTTTGGTGATCGCCAGCAGTTCCCACTGCTCGAACCGGGACACGGGCTCCAGCCCGGAACCCGCCTGATCCGCGAGCACACGAACCCGCGAAACACGGCTGGAGGGTCCACCTGGCGAGACACGCGACACCCAATCCATGACCACAATGTCCGCCGGTTCGAGGACCGCCAGCATCAGGGGCGAATGACTGGTCAAGATCACCTGTGTCAGCGGCTCACCCGGCTCAGGTTCGGCGGTCAGCGCCTTGAGCACATGCATGAGTTTCCGCAAACGCTGCGGAAAAATGCCGTTTTCCGGTTCCTCGAAGCAGAGCAACCCATGGTGCTCCGGGTCGTACAAGGCGGCGAGCAGGGCCAGCACTCGGAGCGTCCCGTCCGAGGCGACCCGGGCGCTGACCTTGCCTTCGTCGCCAGTGGTCAGCTCGATCTCCCACTGACCGGCCGCCTTGTTCTCCTTGACCTCGACCCCGCTGAATCCCTGGATCACCTGAACCAGATCGACCGCGATCTCATCGAGCCCACTGCCGAAGTCGTCACGGGTAGCTCGCTCAATTCGGCGAAGCACCGCTGCGAGGTTTGCCCCACTTGGCGCGAGCTGCTCGTCGGACAGGCCGATCCTGCTCGGCATCCGCAGCGCGACTGGGTCGAGCTGCAGAAAGCGCCAGGACTCGAACTCCCTGCGGATGGCGAACAAGTAGGGAAAGTCCACCACGGAGGTAATGGTGGACAAGACGGTGGACAAGGCCAAGTCGGCACGGATGAACCTGGCTTTTTCCCCTTGCCGGTGCAGGACGAAGGTACGTTCCGCGTCACCGAGGACCGTCTCCAGCAGCGGTGAAGTCAAGTCGTCATAGTTCGCACCGGCGGAATCGGGCGTCCTGTCCTGATCACGTCCGATCGGGTACGCCGCCTCGTGAACCACCATCGGGGAGACGTACTCATCATCTTGCATCAGCACGATCTGCAGCTCATAACGAACCCGGGTGTGGCGGATGTCCGCATGTTCACCGAAGGAATCGACGACGGACGGCTCGAGCGTCAGCTCGACCGCCAAGGTCATCGCTCCGAGAAACGTGCCGTCGCCACGCCGTCGGAACTGCTCCAGCAGATCTCCACGCTGGTCGTTGAAGGCTTCCTTCACTCGCGGTGCTGTCGCGAGGCGGCTCAGCAGCTGGATCGCATCGAACAGGTTGGACTTACCGCTGGCGTTCTGGCCGAGCACAACGAGGAACGGCGGCAAGTCCAACCCGAAGTGATCGAACGACTTGAAGCCGTCGATCTCGATGCGTGTCAGCAAGTCACGCCTTTCCCAGCTCCGGAACCTCGTGCACCAGCGAGCCACCGTTGGCGGCGTCGCGCGCGACCTCGTAGGCGGCGCCGACGCGGTACAGCCTGTCGTCGGCCATCGCCGGGGCCATGATCTGCAGGCCGACCGGCAGGCCGTCCTCATGCGACAGTCCACTCGGGACGCTCATGGCGGCGTTGCCCGCGAGGTTCGACGGGATGGTGCACAGATCCGCCAGGTACATCGCCATCGGGTCGTCGACCCGCTCGCCGATCTTGAACGCCGTTGTCGGCGTGGTCGGCGAGACCAGCACGTCCACCTTTTCGTACGCGGCCTCGAAGTCGCGCGTGATGAGCGTGCGGACCTTCTGCGCCGAGCCGTAGTAGGCGTCGTAGTACCCGGAGGACAGCGCGTACGTGCCGAGCATGATGCGGCGCTTGACCTCGGGGCCGAAACCCTTCTCCCGCGTCAGCGACATGACCTCTTCGGCGCTGTGCGCGCCGTCGTCGGAGACGCGCAGGCCGTAGCGCATGGCGTCGAACCGGGCGAGGTTCGACGAGCACTCGCTCGGCGCGATCAGGTAGTACGCGGGCAGCGCGTAGGTGAAGTTCGGGCACGAGACCTCGACGACCTCGGCACCGAGCGCACGCAGCTGCTCGACGGCGGCCTCGAAGGACCGCAGCACGCCGGCCTGGTAGCCGTCGCCGGCGAATTCCTTCACCACGCCGACGCGGACGCCCTTGAGGTCACCGGTCAGGCCCTGGCGGGCCGCGGCGACCACCGGCGGGACCGGCGCGTCGATCGAGGTCGAGTCCATCGGGTCGTGACCGGCGATGACCTCGTGCAGCAGGGCGGCGTCGAGCACCGTCCGCGCGCACGGGCCCGCCTGGTCCAGCGACGACGAGAAGGCGACGAGGCCGTAGCGGGAGACAGCGCCGTACGTCGGCTTCACGCCGACGGTGCCGGTGACGGCGCCGGGCTGGCGGATCGAGCCGCCGGTGTCGGTGCCGATCGCGATCGCGGCCTCGAACGCCGCGATGGACGCGGAGGAGCCACCGCCGGAACCGCCCGGGATGCGGGCGTGGTCCCACGGGTTGTGCGTCGGTCCGAACGCGGAGTTCTCCGTGGAGGAGCCCATCGCGAACTCGTCCATGTTGGTCTTGCCGAGCACCACGACCCCGGCCTCGCGCAGCTTGCGCGTCACGGTGGCGTCGTACGGCGGGATCCAGTTCTCCAGCGTCTTGGAACCGACGGTGGTGGGGATGCCCTTGGTGGTCAGCACGTCCTTGAGCGCCAGCGGCACCCCGGCGAGCGGCGACTTCGGCGCGTTGCCCTCGGCGACGTCGGCGTCCACCGCGCGGGCCGCGGCGAGCGCGCCCTCGGTGTCCACGTGCAGGAACGCGTTGATGTGCTCGTCGACCTCGGCGATCCGGTCCAGATGCGCCTGGGCGACCTCGACCGCCGAGACCTCACGGGCCTGGATCTTGTCCGCCAGCTCGGCGGCGGTCAGCTTGATGAGTTCGGTCACTGCTCTTCTCCCAGAATCCGCGGCACCCGGAAACGACCCTCTTCGGCGGCCGGCGCACCGGCCAGCGCCTGCTGCTGGGTCAGCCCCGGTCGGACGACGTCCTCACGGAAGACGTTGGTCAGCGGCACGGCGTGCGACGTGGGCGGGACGTCCTCGCCTGCGACCTCGCTCACCTTGGCCACCGAGTCCAGGATCTGGTCGAGCTGGCCTGCGAAGACGTCCAGCTCCTCTTCGGTGACGGCAAGCCTGGCCAGCTTGGCGAGGTGCGCGACCTCGTCGCGGGAAATGTTGGGCACGCGGGTGACTCCCGGGGTGTGCTGTGCGGGTTCTGTCGGAAGCTGCAAGTCTATGGTGGCGGCGTCGGCGGACTCGACTGGGTTATGCCCGCGGCCTGCACTCCGGCTCGGGCGGGCGCTTCGGGTAAGGAGTGGCTGGTTCGTTATCCCGTGTCACGGACGTCGGGTCCCACGACGTCGTCCGGTCTGTCACAATCGGCGCCCGGCGTAGCGCGTTCCACGGCGAGGCTGGAACGCCTGAGGCGAGAGGGGCGCGTGTGTCGTTCCTGATCCGGGTCCAATTACCGGACACCCCGGGGACCCTCGGCGCGGTCGCCACCGCGCTCGGCACCGTCGGCGCCGACATCCTGAGCGTGGACGTGGTCGAACGCGGCGGTGGAATCGCCGTCGACGACCTCGTCGTCGAAATCCCCTCCGGCAGGCTGCCGGACGCGCTGATCACCGCCGCCGAAAGCGTCGACGGCGTGGAGGTCGACGCCGTCCGCCCGTACGCCGGGGTGCTGGACACCCATCGCGAACTCGAACTGGTCGAGGAGATCGCCGCGAAGCCCGCTTCGGGCCTGGAGATCCTCGCCGAAGGTGTGCCGCGGATCATCCGGGCGGGCTGGGCCGTCGTCGTCGAACACGCCGAATCCGGCGCTGTCCGGCTGGCGTCGTCCAACGCCGCGCCCGAGACGCCGATCACCGATCTGCCGTGGCTTCCGCTGGAACGCGCCACCATCCTCGACGCGGAGGAGGCGTGGATCCCGGAGACGTGGAAGGAACTGGGGACCGAACTCGCGGCCACCCCGCTGGGGAAGCCGGGGAAGGCGCTCTTGGTCGCTCGGCCGGGTGGGCCGAACTTCCGCGCCGCCGAGGTGGCGCGGTTGGCGCACTTCGCGGGGATCGTCGCCGTCGTGCTGGACAGCTGACCCTCGCGTTTCGTCCTCTGAATGCGGTAGTTCGCGCTGCCAACTACCTGAACCCCTCACACACGCGCCATGAAAGGTCCTTTCCTTGCAAATTTTGCAAGGAAAGGACCTTTCATGGCGCGTCGGGCAGAGCGGCTCACGAGTCGAAGATCGCCTCGGCGTTCGCTCCCGCGAGCAGTTCCATCACGATGGGCTCAGAGGTGACGATCATCTTCGGCTGCGCGGCAAGCTCGACGACCAGATCCCGCGCGCGCGTCGCCCCACTTGCGAAGGAATCGATCCACACCGAGCTGTCGATCAGGCAGCGTTTGTTCACGAGGCATCGCGTACCTCGTCCAGATCCGCTTCGCGGCCGATCCCTTCCAGCGCCAGGATGTCGGCGGTGGTGATCACCGGCGCCGCTCTCCGCAACGCGAAATCCACCGCGTCCTTCTTGGTCTTGAACCCATAGCGCTGCATCACGGCGGCGACCAACTCGTCGTCGATATCGATGTTGGTCCGGCTCATACGCCGAGTTCCAGGCCGAAGGCGACCAACGTGACGCCGGGATGCGGCTCCCAGTCCCGTTCGGGCAGCCGCGTGAAACCGAGCCGCTCGTAAAGCCGGTGCGCCCGCTCCATCGTGACCATGCTGCACAGCACCACCCGGTCCACGCCCAGCTCCCGCGCCCGCTCGATGACCGCCCTGGTCAGCGCCTCGCCGATACCGCGCCCGGTGGCCGACGGCAGCACGCCGAGCATGCGGAACTCCAGTTCGCCTTCGCGGGACAGCTCGGCGAACGCTGTCCCCGGCCGCGCGATGGTGACCGTGCCGACCAGGGTGCCGTCGCCGTCCACCGCGACGAGCAGTTCGGCCAGCTCGGCGCGCCGGGCGGCGTCGAGGAGTTCGGCCGCGTAGCCGACGCCCTCGACGAGTACCCGGTCCGCGGAGTACGCGGCCAGGGTGAGTTCCCCGACCGCCTTCAGTTCGCCGACGCGCGCGGGCCGGATCTCCAGGTCACTCACCGCTGTCCTCCTCGTCGGTCGGCAGCGCCAGTTCGGCGGCGGCCTCGGGGCCGCTCTCCAGCAGCACCCGGAAGCCGTTCTCATCGAGCACCGGCACCTTCAGCTGGACGGCCTTGTCGTACTTCGTCCCCGGCGCGTCGCCGACGACGACGAACGCCGTCTTCTTCGACACCGAACCGGCCGCCTTGCCGCCGCGGACCATGATGAACTCCTTGGCCTCGTCACGGGAGTAGTCGTTCAGCGAACCGGTGACGACGATCGACAGGCCTTCGAGGTTGCGCGGGATGGACTCGTCGCGCTCCTCCTCCATCCGCACGCCCGCCGCGCGCCACTTCTCGACGATCTCGCGGTGCCAGTCGACGGCGAACCACTCCACCGCGGCGCGCGCGATGGTCGGGCCGACGCCGTCGACGCTGGAGAGTTCCTCCTCCGAGGAGTTCTCGATCCGTTCCAGCGAGCCGAATTCGCGGGCGAGCGCCTGCGCCGCCGTCGGGCCGACGTGCCGGATCGACAGGCCGACGATGACCTTCCACAGTGGACGGTCCTTCACCGTCTCCAGGTTGTCCAGCAGTTTGCGCCCGTTGGCCGACAACTCGCCCGCCTTGGTGCGGAACAGGTCCACCTGGAGCAGCTTTTCCTCGTCCAGATCGAAGATGTCGCCTTCGTCGTGCACGACACCGGCGTCCAGCAGCGCGACGGCGGCCTCGTAGCCGAGTACCTCGATGTCGAACGCGCCCCGGCCGGCCAGGTGGAACAGCCGCTCCCGCAACTGCGCGGGACAGGACCGTGAATTCGGGCAACGGATGTCGATGTCGCCCTCCTTCTGGTACGCCAGTTCGGTGTCGCAGTTGGGGCAGCGCAACGGCATGATGAACTCACGCTCTTCGCCGGTGCGCGCGTCGGCCACCGGGCCGAGCACCTCGGGGATGACGTCGCCCGCCTTGCGGATCACGACCTTGTCCCCGATCAGCACGCCCTTGCGCTTGACCTCTTCCTGGTTGTGCAACGTCGCCATCGACACCGTCGACCCGGCCACCTTCACCGGCTCCATCACCGCGAACGGGGTGACCCGCCCGGTGCGGCCGACGTTGACCTGGATGTCCAGCAGGGTGGTGATCGCCTCTTCCGGCGGATACTTGTAGGCGATCGCCCAGCGCGGCGCGCGCGAGGTCGTCCCGAGACGGCGCTGCAGGGCGACCTCGTCGACCTTGATGACGACACCGTCGATCTCGTGCTCGGCGTCGTGGCGATGCTCGCCCCAGTATTCGATGTGCTCCAGCAGCTCCTTTCCCGAGCCGAGCACCTTGCTGTGCGGCGAGACGGGCAGCCCCCACGCGGCGAGCGCGTCGTAGGCCTCGGACTGGCGCTTCGGCTCGAACCCGTCGCGTTTGCCGAGCCCGTGGCAGATCAGCCGCAGATTCCGGGACTTCGTGATCTTCGGATCCTTCTGCCGCAACGATCCGGCGGCGGTGTTGCGCGGATTCGCGTACGGGTCCTTGCCCGCCTCGACCATCTTCGCGTTGAGCGCCAGGAAGTCCTCGACCCGGAAGTACACCTCGCCGCGGACCTCGACCAGCGCGGGCACCGGGAACTCGTCGGTGCCCGTCAGCCGCTCGGGCACCTGCTCCAGGGTGCGGACGTTGAGCGTGACGTCCTCGCCGGTGCGGCCGTCGCCCCGGGTCAGCGCGCGGGTCAGGCGGCCGTTCTCGTACAGCAGGTTGATGGCGAGCCCGTCGATCTTCAGCTCGGCGAGGTACTTCGTCGCGCCGATCTCCTTCTGGACCCGCTCGACCCAGGTCTCGAACTCCCCGGTGTCGAAGACGTTGTCCAGGCTGAGCATGCGCTCGAGATGGTCGTGCGCGACGAACTCGGTGGAGAACGTGCCGCCGACGTTCTGCGTGGGCGACTCCGGCGTCACCAGTCCCGGATGCTCGTCCTCGATGGCCTGGAGTTCGTTGAGCAGGGCGTCGAACTGGCCGTCGGACACGATCGGTGAATCCAGCACGTAGTACCGGAACTGATGCCCGCGGATCTCCTCCGCCAGCTCGGCGTGCCGTTCGCGGACCTCCGCCGGAACGTCGGTGACGTCCTGCGCGACATCGGCCGTTTCGAGGTCTGAGTGGGTAAGTTCGCTGCTCACGGTACTGAGCCTAGTCGTCGGCACCGACATTTCCGGACGTCCCGCCGCCGAGTCGGCCGACCACTTCGCGCAGTTCCAGCAACGTCAGCTGCCCCTCCTGTGCCTCGGTCACCAGCTCGACCCGGCCCAGCCGTTCGGCCGCGACGCGCTCACCCAGCGTGGCGTCCAGCGGCAGGAAGGTCATGGTCGTCCGGGTCTCCGGCCGGAGCTCCCCGATCAGCGGATGGAACACCGTGACGTCCACCCGTCCGGCTGAATCGTCCACCTTCGCGGTCACCCGGACGTCGGCGAGCGCGATCCGGGTCTCGCCGAGATTGACGGTGACCTCACTCGGATCGGGGACCGGCGGCACCGAGTCGTGGTACTCCCAGATCGCGTCCTCCGGCGGCGCGGCGGCCTTCCACGCGTCGGTGTACGGGCGCAGTTCCGGATCCTCCTGACCGGTGAGCACCAGCGAGTAGATCGCGCGATGCCCCCGATCGAGGGAAAAGTGCAGCCGCGGGTGCAGCGCCTCGACGATCGTGCAGAGGTCGTGTTCCACCCGGTGCGGCTCGCGGTCGCCGAGTGCGGCGCTGACCTCCGGCAGGAGTTCGGACCACGCCTCCCAGAACCTCACCGCCGCGGCGGCCGCGTCCTCGGGGATCGGCTGCTCCGGCCAGGCGGTGCGGGGGTCGGGAACGTCCTCGGACTTGCGGGAGCGGCGGAACAAACGCATGGAGGGCACGCTACCGCGCCGGTCACCAGCCTTCAGGGGGTTCGACGAAAGCCTTGCCCGCCTCCCGGCTGAGCGTCAGCGCGCGGCGCATCCACTCGGGGGTGGCACCGGCCAGGCCGCAGGCCGGGGTCGGCACGACGCGCTCCGCGAGGATCTCGCGGGAGAACCCGAGCCGGTCGAAAAGCTTGAACACGGGCGCGACCAGGTCACGCAGGACCACCGGAACGCCGGGCTCGGTCGTGGGGACGAGGCCGAGCATCAGCGTCGTCCCGGAGTCCAGGGCCTCGCCGATTTCGTCGAGCTGGGCGGGCGAAGCGCCCTTCAAAAGGGAGAAGTCGAACGCGATCGCGTGGGCACCCGCCGCGCGCAGCAACGAGATCGGCGGCTTTTCGGCACAGCAGTGCACCGCGACCGGCTGCCCGGTGACGCGCTCCGCCCCGGCGATCACCGTCGAGAGCAGCTCACGGGCCTCGGGCGCCGGGACCGCGGGGACGGTGCCGTATCCGGACGCCGTCGGCAGATCGCCGCCGAGGACAGCGGCCAGCGACGGCTCGTCGAACTGCACGACCACCGGCGCGCCGACGCGCGACTTCAGTTCCGCGACGTGTTCGGCCAGACCGTCCAGCAACGACGCGGTGAAGTCGCGCAGCGCGCCCTTGTCGGTCAGGATCCGGTGCCCGCGCGGGAGTTCGACGTTCGCGGCGAGCGTCCAGGGCCCGGCGACCTGGACCTTGAAGACCGGCGGCGCGGCACCCGCCTTCTCCCTGGCCTCCTGGACGGCGTCGAGATCCCAGTTCATCAGGTCGACGGCACGGCGGTGGTCGTGCCCGGGCCGGGCCGCGACCCGGTAGCCGCTCGGCACCACCTCGACGGCGAGATCGACCAGCAGCGCCGCCGTCCGGCCGATCACGTCGGCGCCGACGCCGCGCGCGGGAAGCTCGGGCAGACACGGGAATTCGGGCAGTTCACCGAAAACGATGGACGCCGCCTCGACCGGATCGGTTCCCGGCAGGGAACCGATCGCGGTCGCCGCGCCCAGAGGCCAAGGTCGTTCGTTCACACCCGGATTCTCCCCTTCCTCCCGTCCGGCGGGGAGGCGGGGCACGCCGAGACACGGACATTCGACGCAATTGCCGTCGGCGGACCCGCGGGAGCGCCGGGCGCATTACGCTGACCTGCCATGACAAGCTCTCCCCAGCCCGCCGGCTGGTATCCCGACCAGCAGAACCCCCGGGTCTACCGGTGGTGGGACGGGCAGGCCTGGACGGCCGACACGCGGCCGTCCCACGACGCCGAGATGATCGAGCTGGACATCGAAGGCGCGCATGCCCCGGACAAGATCCGGGCACAGGTCGCGAAGGGCACCCAGGGCCGGGGTGGTGGGGTCACCGGCGGCGGGACCCTGTTCTCGGAACCGGTGCTGGTGGTCAACCAGCGCGCGAAACTCATCGAGATGTCCAACGAGTTCGGGGTCTTCGACCAGAACGGCAACCGGCTCGGCGGCGTCGTCCAGGTCGGGCAGAGCACGTTGAAGAAGGCCATCCGGCTGCTGACGAACTACGACCAGTTCCTGACGCATCGCTTCGAGATCCGCGACGCGAACCACAGCACGGTGCTGAAGGTGAAGCGCCCGGCGAAGGTGTTCAAATCCCGGTTCCTGGTGACGAAGGCCGACGACTCGCCGATCGGGGAGATCGTGCAGGAGAACGTCTTCGGGAAGATCCGGCTGGGTTTCCTGGTCGACGGCCAGAAGGTCGGCGGGATCTTCGCGGAGAACTGGCGGGCGTGGAACTTCGCGATCAAGGACCACGCCGACGTCGAGATCGCGCGGATCACCAAGACCTGGGGTGGTTTCGTGAAGGCCGCGTTCACCACGGCCGACAACTACGTCGTCGAGATCCACCGGCCGCTGCGGGATCCGCTCGCCTCGATGGTGGTCGCTTCGGCACTGACCATCGACACGGCGCTGAAGCAGGACGATCGCTGACACCCCTGCATGTCGAGGACTTTGCATTTCGTCCTCTGGATGCGGTAGTTGCCCGCGCAAGGACCGCATCCAGAGGACTAAATGCATCGGGGGCGAGTGACACGGGTCTCACCCCGCGCAAGTGGACACTCGGCTTCCGGCGGCTCAAGGTGGAAGAACTGGGCGGCACGCTGGAGTGCGTCCGGGACGGAGGTCACCATGGAGCCGTTGCCCGAAGACGGCGAACGGGACTGGGCCGAGCCAGGCGTCTACACGGTTTCGCCGGGGGTTCACCGGATCCCGCTGCCCCTGCCGCACGACGCGTTGCGCGCGGTCAACGTCTACGTCGTCACCGACGGCACCCGCCTGGTCCTCATCGACTCCGGCTGGGCGCTGGAATCGGCCCGCGAGCGGCTTTCGCGCGGGTTGAAGGCGCTCGGCGCCGACCTCGGTGACATCGACGAATTCCTGATCACCCACGTCCATCGCGATCACTACACGCTGGCCGTGGAGCTGCGCCGCGAGTTCGGCGGCAAGGTCGGGCTCGGGAAGCCGGAGGAGGCTTCCCTGGTGCGCTCGGGCGATCCGGACCGGTTCCCGATGGAGGCGCAGGTCGGCCTGCTCGAACGGTGTGGCGCGGGCCCGGTGGTCGAGGAGCTCGCCAAGGCCTTCGGCGGCGTCCGGCACACCGAGGCGCATCTGTGGGAACAGCCCGACGAATGGCTCTCCCCCGGCAAGCGCACGATCGTGCCCGGCCGCGAAATCGACATCGTGCCCACGCCGGGCCACACGGCCGGGCACGTCGTCTTCGTCGACGACGAGGCGGGGCTGGTGTTCTCCGGCGACCACGTACTGCCGCACATCACGCCGTCCATCGGGTTCCAGCCGGTGCCGGTCGCCCTGCCGCTGAGCGACTACCTCGATTCCCTGCGCCTGGTCCGCGAGATGCCGGACCGGCGCATGCTCCCCGCGCACGGCAGGGTCACCGACAGCGTCCACGCCCGCGTGGACGAACTGCTGGAACACCACCGCGACCGGCTCGAGGTCATGGGCGCCGAGATCACCGCGGACGTCACGACGGCATACGAGGTCGCACTGCGGCTGGGCTGGACGCGCAGGCGGCGCAAGCTCGGCGAGATGGACCCGTTCAACCAGATGCTCGCCGTCCTCGAGACCGGTTCGCATCTGGATCTGCTGGTGGCGCAAGGGAAACTCACCGCGACCGAGACCGAGGGCGTGCGACACTACGCCGCATGATCATCCGTCAAGCACGCCGCGAGGACGTCGCGGCGATCGTCGCGATGCTCGCCGATGACCAGCTCGGGTCCACCCGGGATTCCGCCGACGATCTCACGCCGTATCTCAAGGCCTTCGAGGAGATCGACGCCGATCCCGGGGAGCTGCTGATCGTCGCCGACGACGCCGGGGAGTCTGTCGGCACGCTCCAGTTGTCGATCATTCCCGGCCTGGCCAGGAAGGGCGCGCTGCGCGGGCAGATCGAGGCGGTCCGGGTCCGGGCGAGCCATCGCGGGTCCGGGCTGGGCGGCGAGCTGATGCGGTGGGCGATCGACGAATCCCGGCGGCGCGGCTGCGCGCTCGTCCAACTGACGTCGGACGTCACCCGCGAGGACGCGCACCGGTTCTACGAGCGCCTCGGTTTCGTGGCGAGCCACACCGGCTTCAAGCTGAAGCTCTAACGGGTGCCCGAGATCTTCGCGCTGCCCAGGACGAGGTCGCCTTCGGCCGCGTCCGGGCGGTACAGCACGACGACCTGGCCGGGCGCGACCCCGCGCAGCGGCTCCCGGAGCTGGACGGTCACCGAGTCGCCCGAGTCACCGGAAACCTCCGCGACGGCCTCGACGATCCCGCCGTGCGCGCGCACCTGGACGACGCATTCGGTGGGCCCGTCCAGCGGGCGCTCGCTCGGCCAGATCGGGCGGTCCGCCTCGATCACGTTCACGCCGAGGTCACGCGCGGAACCGACCTTCACGGTGCCCGAAACCGGCTCCAGCGAAAGCACGTAACGCGGCCGCCCGTCCGGCGCCGGCGCCTCGATGCCGAGGCCCTTGCGCTGGCCGACGGTGAACCCGTGCACGCCGGTGTGCTCACCGAGCACCGCGCCGGTCTCGGCGTCGACGAGCTGCCCGGGACGCCGGCCGAGCCGCTTCTCCAGGAAGCTCTTGGTGTCCCCGTCCGGGATGAAGCAGATGTCGTGGCTGTCCGGCTTGTTCGCCACCGAGAGGCCGCGGCTCTCGGCCTCGGCGCGGACATCGGTCTTCCACGAATCACCCAGCGGGAACAGCGAATGCCGCAGCTGTTCCGGGGTGAGCGAAGCCAGGACGTAGGACTGGTCCTTGCCGGAGTCGACGCTGCGCCGCAGCTCCGGGACACCGTCCACAAGGGACAGCCGGGCGTAGTGCCCGGTGGCGACGGCGTCGAACCCGAGCGCCATCGCCTTGTCCAGCAACGCCTCGAACTTGATCTTCTCGTTGCAGGTGACGCACGGATTCGGCGTCCGGCCGGCGGCGTACTCGCCGACGAAGGTCTCGATGACCTCTTCGGTGAAACGCTCGGCGAAGTCCCAGATGTAGAACGGGATGCCGAGGATGTCCGCGGCGCGCCGCGCGTCACCCGAGTCCTCGATCGTGCAGCAGCCACGGGATCCGGTGCGCAGCGTGCCGGGCTTCGCCGACAGCGCCAGGTGCACCCCGACGACCTCGTGCCCGGCGTCCACGGCGCGCGCGGCGGCCACCGCCGAGTCCACTCCCCCGCTCATCGCGGCCAGTACGCGCATCTTCCTCACACCTCTTGCTTCTGCGTCTGCTTGCGCATTCCGGCGAGTCCCGCCTGCCTCGCCCTGTCGACGACGCCCGCGATCTCCCTCGAAACCGCTTCGACGTCTTCCGGCGTCGACGTGTGCCCGAACGAGAACCGCAGCGAACCGCGCGCGGCAGCCGGATCGGCACCCATGGCCAGCAGCACGTGACTCGGCTGCGCGACCCCCGCCGTGCACGCCGATCCAGTGGAACATTCGATGCCCTTGGCGTCCAAGAGCATTAACAGGCTGTCACCGGCGCAACCGGGGAAGGTGAAGTGGGCGTGCCCCGGCAGGCGCTCGCCCTCGCCGCCGTTGAGCACCGCGTCCGGCACCTCGCGCCGGACGGCCTCGATCAGGTCGTCCCGCAGTTCGGCGACGCGTTTGGCGTACTCCTCACGGCCTTCGACCGTGGCCTTCACCGCCGTCGCGAAGGCGATCACCGCGGGGACGTCGAGGGTGCCCGAACGCACGCTGCGCTCCTGGCCACCGCCGTGCAGGACCGGCACGCACGCGGTGTCGCGGCCGAGCAGCAGCGCGCCGACGCCGTAGGGGCCGCCCAGTTTGTGCGCGGTCAGGGTCAGCGCCGCGGCCCCGCTCCCGGCGAAATCGACGGGTACCGCGCCGACGGCCTGGACGGCGTCGGTGTGCAGCGGGATCTCGTGCTCGGCGCAGACGGCGGCCAGCTCGCCGATCGGGTTGACCGTGCCGACCTCGTTGTTCGCCCACATCACGGTGGCCAGCGCGACCGTCTCCGGGCTGTCGCCGATGGCTTCGCGCAGCGTCTCCGGCAGGACGCGGCCCGCCTCGTCGACCTCGACCCAGACCACCTCGGCGCCCGCGTGCTGCTCCAGCCATTCGACGGAATCGAGGACGGCATGATGCTCGACGGCGCTGCACAGCACCCGGCGCCGCCGCTGGTCTTCGCCGTTCCGGGCCCAGAAAATGCCCTTGACCGCGAGGTTGTCGCTCTCCGTGCCGCCGCCGGTGAAGATCACCTCGGACGGCCGGGCGCCCAGCGCCTCCGCGATCACCTCGCGGGCCTCTTCGACCCGGCGGCGGGCCCGGCGTCCCGAGGAATGCAGTGCCGAGGCGTTGCCCACAGTGGACAGCGCCTCGGACATCGCCGCTACGGCTTCGGGCAACATCGGGGTGGTCGCCGCGTGGTCGAGATAGGTCATCGCACCCACCAGGGTAGACCGCTCCGGGCCGTGACCAAGCCCACCCTCACCTGGTGGTGGCGGCGCTCATAGGAACCCGCGTCCGTGATCGCGTCGACAGGGCGCTCGTCAACGACTTCACCGACCTGAACGCGGACCGGGCGCCCTGCCCCCGCGATCACGGGGCCTGCGGCCGGAGCGGGTTCGCAAGATCAGCTCCGCAATCAAGCGACGGTCATCCCCGACGGCCATCGGCCGGTCAGCCGCACACCGAGCAGCGCGAGCCCGGTCAGCAGCACCGAGAGCACCAAGATCGCCACCGAAGGCTCCTTCGCCGAAGCGATCGAGGCGAGCAGAACACCGCCCAACCCGATGGTCAGCGCCGAGCCGACCCAGTCCCCGAGCTGCAGCGCCGAGGTGTTGAACCCGCGTTCGGCCTCGGGTGAGTAACGCAGCAGCAGGACCGAGATGGCGGGCATCGCGATGCCCATCCCGGCGCCGCCGACCGCCGACGCCACGAACGCCATCCAGCCGGGGAACGAGGGCAACGGTACGAAGGCGAAGATCGCCAGACCGGCCGCCACCAGCGCGAACCCGACCCGCAGCGACGCCTCGCGAGACCAGTCGAGGAAACGGCCCTGCACCAGTGACCCCGCCGACCAGCCCAGCGCGGTCACCGTCAGCGGCAGGCCGGCCAGCGCGGGGCTGTAGCCGTGGACCTCGCTCATCGTGAGCGGCAGGTAGGCCTCCATCCCCGCGTACGCGCCCGCGATCAGCGCGCGGGAGGCGATCACCGTCGGCAACCCCGGCCGCGACGTCAGCGTGCCGGCGGGCAGGAGTTTGCGGAGCGCGTACGCCAGGGCGATCAGCCCCGCGGAGCCGTAGGCCAGCGCCGGAAGCGACGGATGCTGCGCCGCCCAGGTGAGCGCGGCGACGCCGAGGGCCGCGACCACCGCGGGCACCACCCCGGCGCGGTTCGCGGACGTTCCCGGCACGTGCCGCGGCAGTTTCCGGGTGACCAGGACCAGCAGGGCGAGCCCGATCCCGGTCAGCGGGATCAGCCCGAGGAACACCCAGCGCCAGCCGAGGCTCACCGTCACCACTCCGGCGATCGAAGGCCCGATCACCGCGGGCAGCACCCACGCGGCGGCGTTGGCGGCGTAGATCACCGGGCGTTCGCGGTCGCTGAAGGTGAGCGCGATCAGCAGGGACACCGAGACCAGCAGGAGACCGGAGCCGAAGCCCTGCAGCCCGCGGCCGAGCAGGAGCAGCGGCATGTCGTGCGCGAGTCCCGCGACCAGCAGCCCGGCGGCGAACAGCGCGGTACCAGCGAGCAGCGCGGGCGCCGGGCCCCTGCGGTCGCCGATCCGTCCGGAAAGGACGGTCGCGACCACGCTGGCGACCAGGAACGTGGTGAAGGGCCACGCGTACAGCGCGAGGCCGTCGAGGTCGGCCACCATCGTCGGCATCGCGGTGGCGACGCCCATGCTTTCGAACGCGATGAGCGTGACCATGAGCAGCAGCCCGATCGTGGTCACCCGGTGCTCCGGTGTCCAGAGCACACCCTTCGGCTTCGCCTTGTCCCCAGTGATCGTCATGCCGCCAGCCTGCTACCTCCAGTTCGGTGGAGGTCAAGCGCCGACGGACTCCAGGCGCAGCTCCCGCGCCAGGATCGCGGCTTCGCCCCGCGACGTGACTTCGAGCTTCCCGAGGATCTTCCGCACGTGGAACTTCACCGTGTGCTCGGTCAGCGTCAGCTCTTCGGCGATCTGCCGGTTCCGTTTCCCGCGCGCGATCCCGGCGAGGACTTCGAGTTCACGCGGGTTCAGCCGGTCCAGTGGGCGCAGGTCCGGCGTTTCCTGGACGCCCAGCGGCAGGACGGCGGTGATCGTGGCGCCCCAGCCGGGTACGGCGTCGATCTCCCAGCGGCCGCCGAGCGGGGTGATCCGTTCGGTGAGGCCGGTGGCGGGCACGGCGTCGGCGACGTCCGGGCCGTCGTCGCGCACGGTGATCCGGAGGGTCTGGCCGTCGAGCTGCCAGGACGCCCGCACGCGTGTGCTTTCGCGTTCCAGCGCGGTGAGCACGAGGCCGCGCGTGACGGTGCGCGCGGTATGCGCGACGTCCTGCGGCAGCGGCCGCTCGTCACCGGGCCCGGCGAGGTCGACGGTCACGTCGTTGTGGCGTACCAAGGGATCCAGCTGCGCGGCGAGGGTGTCGAACGCCGAGGACGCCGGCTCCGCCGAGAGTTCCTGATCCCGGTCGGCGGTCGAGCGCAGTTCGACGAGCGCGGCGGCGGCGAGGTCGGTCGCGGTCTGCCGGGCGACGGCGTCACCGAGCCGACGGGACCGCAGCACCGAAAGCAGGGACGCCAAGGTGGTCGCGTGGGTCTGCCCCAGATCCGTGATCGCCCTGGCCCGCGCGGTCGCCGCCGCGATGTTGCTCTCCAGGACGGCCGGCTCGGGGTCGGTGGCGCGCTGGGCGGCGTTCACACTGACGATGTCCCACAGCTTGGCGACGAATTCGAGCGCACCGCCCTCGATGTCGTCCTCGGCCGGGACGAGCGCGATCATCGCCCCCTTGCCGATCACCGGGGCCGAGGTCAGGACGACGAGTTTCCGCCGCTTCCCGCCGAGCGTCCCGTCGGCCACGACCGCCTGGCCGGGCACGCCCAACGCGGCGAGCCCGCGCAGCTCGGCACTCGTGACCGCGCCGGTGATCTCCGGATCGCCGTGGACCTTGATCGGCAGGCGGGAGCAGTCACCGGTCTCCATCGCGGCGGCGCGATGCGGCAGGACGGCCCCGGCGGTCCCGGAGAAGCGCGGCAGCAGTTCGGGGCGCGGGGCGGCGAGCATGTACTCGACCTGGCCCAGCACGGACAGCGGATCCATGACTCCACATTAGGCGCGTCCCGGCGCGGGCGACGCTGCTCTCCCGGCTAGTGAACACTGCTCGTCCGAGCGGTTCGGGCGGGACGCGCGCACCGGTTGACTGATCGTCAGCGAAGAAATCCGACAAGGAGTGAACATGCGAGCGATCACCATCACCGAGTACGGCGACACGGACGTCCTGCGGTCCGCCGAGGTCCCGGTGCCGGAGCCCGGCCCGGGTCAGGTGCGGGTCGCGGTCAAGGCGGCGGGCGTCAACCCGATCGACTGGAAGATCCGGTCCGGTGGCATGGCGGAGGTCCGCCCGGTCGAGTTCCCGCACATCCTGGGCCTGGAGCTGGCCGGCGTGGTGGACGCGGTGGGCGAGGGCGCCGGATTCGCCGTCGGCGACGAGGTCTTCGGCTGGTCCGACACCGGGACGTACGCGGAGTACTCGCTGGCCACCAAGGTCATCCGCAAACCCGCCGGGCTCTCGTGGGCCGAAGCCACCGCGCTGCCCATCGCCGGGGAGACGGCGTTGCGGGTGCTGGGCGAACTCGAGGTCAAGCCGGGCGAGACGGTCGTGATCCACGGGGCGAGCGGCCAGGTCGGCCGGTTCGCGACGCAGGCCGCCGTCGCGCTGGGCGCCACGGTCATCGGCCTCGCCGGGGCTTCGTCGCAGGACGAGGTGAAGGCGCTCGGGGCGATCCCGGTGCAGTACGGCGAGGGCTGGGTTTCGCGGGTTCGCTCGGCCGCGCCGGACGGTGTCGACGCGGTGTTCGACGCGGCGGGCTTCGGTGTCTTGGGTGACTCCGTCGAGCTGCTCGGGTCACCCGACCGGCTGATCACCATCGCCGACCCGTCGGCGTTCGCCCAGGGGCTGAAGTTCTCGGCGGGCGGGGAGGAAAGCGCCGCGGTGCTCGAAGACCTCGTCTCCCGTGAGCTGAAGATCAAGCTGGGGCGCGGTTACGCGCTCGACGACGCCGCCGCGGCGCACCGGGAGAGCGAGACGGGGCACGCGGGCGGGAAGATCACCTTGACCGTGGGGTGACGCTGAGCTTTGTCAACCCCACGCGCCATGAAAGGTCCTTTCCTTGCAAATTTTGCGAGGAAAGGACCTTTCCTAGCGCGCGCTGGTTACTGAGAGGGCACTTTCACGACCGGCGCAGGAGCGGAAGCGACGCGACGCCGCCGCTGCGCCGGGATCTGCACCCGCCCGAGCGCCGCCTGTACCGCGGATTCCGCCAGCGCGGCCAGTTCCCGCCGGTCCGCGGCGCGGCCCGGCGCGATCTCCGGGCACACGTGCACCTCCAGCACCAGACCGCGCAAGGCCGCGACCCGCCGCAGCGAGGCGATCAGCGACTCCGGTCCGATGAACGCCGGCTGCGTCGTCTCCCGCCCGTCGGCGAGCCGGAAGCGCAGCGCGAGCGGCCGCACCGGGACGCCGCCGTCGATCGCGGCCTGGAAGGTCGCCGGGCGGAACCGGCCCGAGCCCAGACCGCACCAGGTGGTGCCCTCCGGCGTCACGCTGACGAGTGATCCGCCGCGCATCGCGTCGGCCAGTTCGGCCATCGTGGCGGGCAGGGTCCGCAGGTTCTCCCGGTCGAGGAAGATGCTGCCGCCGCGGCGGACCAGCAGGCCGAGTACCGGCCAGGTGCCGACTTCCCGCTTCGCCAGCGCCCGCATGGGCTGGATCGCGTTGATCGCGATGATGTCCAGCCACGAGATGTGGTTGTTCACCACCAGCGCGCCACGGCCGGGCACCGCGCGGAAACCTTCGTCACCGAGTACGCGCAGCTTCACCCCGAACGAGCGAAGGATTCCCGTGAACAGCAGGCGCACCAGCCGTTCCCGGGGCATGCCGCGCAGGACGAGCACCAGCGGCGCGGTCAGGAAGGCGCCGAAGATGACGCCGATCGCGGCGGTGAACCGCAGGACGCGGCGCGGGAACGCGACCGTCGGCGCCCCTTCGCTCAGGCAGCCGTCGCCGCAGGGCGATTTCGGCATCCAGGCGTGGCTCATCCCTGTACTCCCAGGAAGAACTTGAGGTACCGCTCGTCGACGTTGTGCAGATCCAGCACGACGAAGAAGTCCGCGACGCCGAAATCGGCGTCCAGCGCGGGCGGGCCGTAGGTTTTCGCGCCCAGGCGCGTGTAGCCCTTGATGAGCGGCGGGAGGATCGCCCGCGACGGCCGCTCGACGTCCTCGTACCGCCACGGGTTCAGCGGCGTCACCCGGTGCGATTCGTCCGCGTAATGCTTGGTGCGCAGGACATCCCAGACACCCGCCGCGTAGGCACCGCCGTCGGTCAGCGGCACGGACGCGCAGCCCGCGAGGTAGCGGTGCCCGGCCAGCAGCATGTAGCGCCCGATCCCCGCCCAGACGAGGCTCACCACGGCGCCGCTGCGGTGGTCGGGATGCACGCACGAGCGGCCCGTTTCGACCAGCGAAGGCCGCAGTGAATCCAGCGCCGTCAGATCGAATTCACTGTCGGAGTACAGCTTTCCCGCCAGTGCGGCCCGATCGGGCGGCAGCATCCGGTACGTGCCCACGATCTCGCCGGTGTCGTCGTCCCGCACGACCAGGTGATCGCAGAACTCGTCGAAGTAGTCGACGTCGAGGCCGGGTTCGGGCGAATTGAGCTTCGCCCCCATTTCCTCGGCGAACACCTGGTGACGGAGACGTTGCGCGGCAACGACTTCTTCGTTTCCGTTGGCCACCAGAAGGGAGTACCGCGGCGCGTCGGCCGGGAGTGCGGCACCTGCCTGGTCAGTACTGACGAGGAGCTGTGACGTCGTCATAACCAAGGTCTACTCCTTGGTTGGTACCAACGACAATGCGCCCGATGGCCGATTAGTGCACGTTCAGTTAATTGCGGGTTCTCAGGCTTCTCTCAGGATGGAAGATCACTTCCGGGTAACAGAAAAAAGGGCCGTCCGGGACGAATCCCGGACGGCCCTCTTCGAGCGGAAGGTCAGCCCTTGCGCTTCTGGACCTCTTCGGTCAGCTGCGGCGCGACGTTGAACAGGTCGCCCACCACACCGAAGTCGGCGATCTCGAAGATCGGCGCTTCGGCGTCCTTGTTGACCGCGATGATGGTCTTCGAGGTCTGCATGCCGGCCCGGTGCTGGATCGCACCGGAGATGCCCAGCGCGATGTACAGCTGCGGCGAGACCGTCTTACCGGTCTGACCGACCTGGAACTGCGCCGGGTAGTAGCCCGAGTCGACGGCGGCGCGGGAGGCACCGACGGCCGCGCCGAGCGAGTCGGCCAGCGACTCGACGACGTCGAACTTGTCGGCCGAGCCGACACCGCGGCCACCGGAGACGACGACCGAAGCCTCGGTCAGCTCCGGCCGGTCGCCACCGACGATCGGCTCGACGCCGGTGATCTTGGCGGACTTCGCCGGGTCGCCCGCGGGGACCTCGACGGTCTCCTCGGCGGCGGCACCTTCGGCCGGGGTCGCCTCGACCGCGCCCGGGCGGACCGAGATGACCGGGACACCCTTGGTGGACTTGGACTTCACCGAGAACGCGCCACCGAAGATGGACTGGTCGACACTGCCGTCGCTGTTCACGCCGACGGCGTCGTACAGCAGACCGGAGCCGAGGCGGACCGCGACCCGGGCGGACACCTCCTTGCCCTCGGCGCTGGCCGCGACGAGCACGGCGGCCGGGGAGGTCCGCTCCGCGAGCGCGGTGAGGACGTCCACCTTCGGGGTGACCAGGAAGCCGGTGGCGTTGTCGCCCTCGGCGACGTACACCTTCGCGGCGCCGTGCGCGGCGAGGGCTTCCTTCGCCTTGGCGGCGGTGCCGGTCGGGCCGACGACGACCGCGGACGGCTCACCCAGCTCACGAGCGGCGGTCAGCAGCTCGAGCGTGACCTTCTTGACTTCACCGTCGACGTGGTCGACGAGGACGAGTACTTCAGCCATTTCCCTATTCCTCCTCGAAACCTGTCTCAGATGAGCTTCTGCGCGACCAGGTAGGCGGCCACCTTGCTGCCGCCGTCACCCTCGTCCTCGACGCGCTCACCGGCGGTGCGCGGCGGCTTCGGGGAGGCTTCGAGCACCGACGACCAGGCGTTGCCGAGGCCGACCTCGCCCGCGTCCAGGCCGAGGTCCGCGACGGTCAGCGTCTCGACCGGCTTCTTCTTGGCGGCCATGATCCCCTTGAAGGAGGGGTAGCGCGGCTCGTTGATCTTCTCGCCGACGCTCACCACCGCGGGGAGGTTCGCCTCGAGGTGCGTGACGCCGTCCTCGGTGTAGCGGTCGGCCTTGATCGAGGTGCCGTCGACGGTCAGCTCGTTCACGTGGGTCAGCTGCGGCAGGCCGAGCAGCTCGGCGATGATCGCCGGCACGGCGCCACCGCGGCCGTCGGAGGCCTCGTTACCGGTGATGACCAGGTCGAAGCCTTCGACCTTGGCGATCGCGGCGGCCAGCACCTTGGCGGTGGCGATCGCGTCGGAGCCGTGGAGGGCCTCGTCCGAGACGTGGATGGCCTTGTCGGCACCCATGGACAGCGCCTTGCGGATCGCGTCGGTCGCGCGGTCGGGACCCACCGAGACGACGGTGACCTCGCCCTCGCCGGCTTCCTTGATCTTCAGGGCTTCTTCGACGGCCTTCTCGTTGATCTCGTCGAGCACGGCGTCGGCGGATTCGCGGTCAAGAGTGTTGTCGGCACCGGAGAGCTTCCGCTCCGAGTAGGTGTCCGGTACCTGCTTGACCAGGACAACGATGTTCGTCATGGGTCTACTTCGACCTCCCGTTAGTGGCCGGCGTCGGCCACGGGGCAACAGCTCTACTGGCCGGTAGATTAGGGCCATTTCACCGCCGCGGCCCGCCGAGGTGACCTCATTCACCTGGATGCACGTTTTACTGGGACCATCGTCCAGATAGTTCACCCGGAAGTGAGTGTAACCGGCCGACTAACCCGAACGGCCGTATTCCGGGGTACTCCCGGCGGGGGCGACCGGATAGCCTGCCGCACCATGCGTTCCATTCCCGGCCCTGTCGCCGTGATCACGGACTCGACCGCCTGCCTTCCCACTTCGGTCGCCGAACGCTGGGGGATCCGGATCGTTCAGGTCCAATTGCAGGTCGGAGACCAGTTCGAAGACGAGAACCGCTGCGACCGCGAAGACATCATCCGCGAACTGCGCGCCGGGACGCCGGTGAAGACGGCGCCTCCCGAGGTCGCCGCGTTCTTCTGGGCGTTCCAGGACGCCGCGAGCAAGGGTGCCTCGGCGATCGTCAGCATCCACATCTCGGGGCGGATGTCGGAGACGGTGAACGCCGCCCGCGAGGCCGCCCAGCAAGTGAGCGTGCCCGTCCACGTCCTCGACAGCGGGACCACCGGGATGAGCCTCGGCTTCGCGGCGACTTCGGCGGCCAAGGTCGCCGCCGCCGGCGGTCAGGCCACCCGCGTCATCGACGCGGCCGAGCGCCGGTTCCGCGCCAGCCGGGAGATCCTCTACGTCGACACCCTGGAGTTCCTGCGGCGCGGTGGCCGGATCGGCGCGGCGCAGGCGTTCCTCGGCTCCGCGTTCTCGATCAAGCCGCTGCTGACGTTGAAGAACGGCGAAGTCGCGCCGCTGACCAGGGTGCCGGGTCAGCGGCGGGCGCTCAACAAACTCGTCGACCTCGCCGTGGAATGCGCGGGCGACCAGGAGGTCGAGGTCGCCATCACCCGGTTCGGCCCGGACGAACGCGACCTCGAGATCGGCGGGCGGCTGCGGGCACGGCTGCCGCATATGGTCGACAGCACCCTGGTCGACGCGAGCATGATCCTCGGCGCCCACCTCGGTCCCGGCGCCATCGGCATCACGGTGTCGCCGGTGTAGCCCGCTTGCCCGGGATCAGGGCCACTACCAGCGGGAGCACCACGCCCAGCGCGGTCGTCACGATGATCAGCACCTGGTCCACCGGCTCGAAGTGCGAGACGTGGCCGAGGTGGTAGAGGAAATGCGGCAGTCCGAAGAGGAAGGTCGCGAGCGCCGCGAGCCTGGCCACGGCGGTCGTCCCGATCACGGCGGCGCCGAGCAGGATGGCGGAAAGCGCCAGGTTGAGCCCGCCGAAGTCGCGGAGCAGGTGTTCGTTGAAGGGGCCGTCCATCGCCACCCAGCCGGTGCGGAAGCCGGGAAAGTCCTGGTAGAAGCCACTGGGACTGAGCAGTGGCCACAGCCCGACCGGCAGTTCGATGAGGCCGAAGACGACGAGCAGTACGCGGGTGATGGTCCGTTGCATACCCCCTGGACAACGCGGCGCCACGAAACGTGACACGCGTTTCGTCCTCTGGATGCGTTTCGCCCCCATGCGTTTCGTCCTCTGGATGCGGTAGTTGCACGCGCAAGGACCGCATCCAGAGGACGAACTGCGGCGGAGCGGGAAGTGACCGGCCGGTAGGGTCGCGGCGTGACCACCCCAGCCACCAGGGCCGAAGCGCTCCACCTCACCGGTGAGCGCACCGTGCCCGGCATCGCCGAGGAGAACTATTGGTATCGCCGCCATGAAGCGGCGTATCGCCAGCTCCTGCCGCTGTGTGCGGGCAAGACCGTCCTGGAGGCGGGCTGCGGCGAGGGCTACGGCGCCGGGCTCATCGCCACCGTCGCCGAACGGGTGCTCGCCCTCGACTACGACGTGCCGACCACCGAGCACGTCGCCCGCCGCTACCCCGGCATCGGGGTGACCAGGGCGAACCTGGTGTTCCTGCCGCTGCGGGACGCCTCGGTCGACGTCGTCGCGAACTTCCAGGTGATCGAGCACCTGTGGGACCAGGGCGCCTTCCTCGCCGAATGCCACCGCGTGCTGGCGCCGGGCGGACGGCTGATCGTCACCACCCCCAACCGCCTGACCTTCACCCCGGACAGCGACACCCCGCTCAACCCGTTCCACACCAGGGAACTCGCACCGTCCGAATTGGACGAATTGCTGCGCGCGGCCGGTTTCGAGGTCGAGACGCTGCACGGTCTCCACCACGGCGAAGGCGTACGGCGACTCGACGCCAAGTACGGCGGCTCCATCATCGACGCCCAGCTCGACGTCGTCATGGGGCAGCTGCCCGGCCAGGCGACCTGGCCACCGCAACTGCTCGCCGACGTCGAAGGCATCCAGGCGTCGGACTTCGCCATCCACGGCGAAGACCTCGACTCCAGCCTCGACCTCGTGGCCGTGGCGGTGCGCCGATGACGGAGTACGAGGGCACCTTCTGCCTCGTCGTGCACAGCCATCTGCCGTGGCTGCCGCACCACGGTTCCTGGCCGGTCGGCGAGGAATGGCTCTACCAGGCGTGGGCGCATTCCTATCTCCCGATGGTCGATCTCCTGGACCGTTTCGCCGACGAGGGCCGTGAGGACGTCCTCACCCTCGGCATGACACCGATCCTCGCCGCGCAGCTCGACGACCCCTACTGCATCGACACCTTCCACCATTGGCTAGGGCACTGGCAGCTGCGCGCCTGGCACGCGTCCACACTCTGGCGCGGCGACCCCCTGCTCCGCGAACTCGCCGCGAGTGAGTACCGGACCGCGACCAGGGCGTCGGAAGCACTCGAAACCCGCTGGCGCCACGGTTTCTCGCCGATTCTACGGTCCTTTGTGGACTCCGGGACGATCGAGCTGCTCGGCGGCCCGCTGGCGCATCCGTTCCAGCCGCTGCTCGACCCGTCGGTCCGCGACTTCATGCTGCGCGGCGGCCTGACCGACACCGCACTGCGGATCGGACGGCGCCCCGAAGGCATTTGGGCCCCGGAATGCGGTTACGCGCCGGGCATGGAGACCGGCTACGCCGCCGCCGGCGTCCAGCGCTTCATGGTCGACGGCCCGTCGTTGCACGGCGACACCTCGACGGCGCGCACCGTCGGCGATTCCGACGTCGTCTGCTTCGGCCGGGATCTCGAAGTCACCTACCGCGTCTGGTCGCCGAAGGCCGGCTACCCCGGCCATGCCGCCTACCGCGACTTCCACACCTGGGCACACGAGGTCGGCCTCAAGCCGTCCCGGGTGACCGGCAAGACCATCGAGCCGCCGGACAAGGCCCCGTACGACCCGGCGATGGCGGCGGGCACACTCGGCGGCCACGTCCAGGACTTCGTCGACACCGTCGTCGCGCGGCTGCGCTCGCTGAAGGCCGAGCACGGCCGCGAGTCACTCGTCGTCGCCGCGTACGACACGGAACTGTTCGGGCACTGGTGGCACGAGGGCCCCGCCTGGCTCGAAGGCGTCCTGCGCGCGCTTCCCGAAGCCGGGGTCCGCGTCACGACACTCAAGGGCGCGCTCGAAGCGGGCCACCTCGGCGGGAAGGTCGACCTCCCGGCCTCGTCGTGGGGTTCGGGCAAGGACTGGCGGGTCTGGGACGGCGAACAGGTCGCGGACATGGTGCGGGACAACACCGCGCTGCAGCACCGGATGCTCGACATGGTCGCCGGGATGGACGCCGCAGCTGCCATGACTCGTGACGCCGTCCGCGATCAGGCCGTCGCCGAGGCGATGCTGGCGCTTTCGAGCGACTGGGCGTTCATGGTCACCAAGGATTCCGCCGCCGACTACGCGCGCCGTCGGGCGAAGGTGCACACCGACCGGTTCGACACGCTCGCCGCGCTGCTCCGGGAAGGCGCGCACGAGCGGGCCAGGGAGACCGCGGCCGCGTTCCGGCGCGACGACGGCCCGTTCGGGCATGTCGACGCGCGTGACCTGCTGAGGAAATGACGAAAGGGGAACCATGGGGATCCACGACATTCCACTGAAGACGCTGGCGGGCGAGGACACCACGCTCGGCGCGCTCGACGGCAAGGCCCTGCTGGTGGTGAACGTCGCCTCGAAGTGCGGGCTGACGCCGCAGTACACCGGTCTGGAGAAGCTGCAGGAACGCTACGCGGACAAGGGTTTCTCCGTCGTCGGGTTCCCGTGCAACCAGTTCGCGGGCCAGGAACCGGGTACCGCCGAGGAGATCCAGACCTTCTGCTCGACGACGTACGGGGTTTCGTTCCCGCTGTTCGAAAAGCTCGACGTCAACGGGGAAGACCGTCACCCGCTCTACGCCGAACTGACCAAGGCGGCCGACGCGGAAGGCGCCGCCGGGGACGTGCAGTGGAACTTCGAGAAGTTCCTCGTCGCCCCGTCCGGCGAGGTGGTGGGCCGGTTCCGCCCGCGCACCGAACCCGAAGACGCCGAGATCACCAAGGCGATCGACGCCGTGATCGGCGCCTGAATCGCGCTTTTCCCGACGACGGGCGGTTCATCGGAGCGATCCGATCGACCGCCCGTTTCCTTTTCCGCGAAAGAAGGGACCTAAGTCCCTAAAAGGCCTCGCCATTTCCCGCAGTGGCCGGTGGATCGATCACAAACCCTTGTGCAGCAAGGAAAATCTCGAAAAGATATCCTGAACCGGTCTACCCGATTGCACTATGGCGTCACCGCGTCCGCAGGAGAAGACTCGCTCGGCGGGGTTCCCTGCACTACTCCGAAACAGCGGGAAAGCGTGGTCGCCATGATCGAAAACAATATGATCCCGGACGAATTCCTTTCGCTGGCGAGCGTACAGGCGGCCGAGGAGGACGCACTGCTCTCCAGACAGAACGTGGTGGGCGTCGCGCTCGGCACCAAATGGTCGGGAGGAAGGGACACCGGCGAGAAGGCGATCACCGTCCTGGTCGACACGAAGATGCCCCACGAAATGCTGCGTGACGACGACCTCGTCCCCGCGACGCTGGCCGGGGTGCCCACCGACGTCCAGGAGGTCGGCGTACTGCAGGCGGGCCGGAGCATCGCGCCGCCGAAGGCGAACGGTGCCGCCACGATGCTCGACGAGCCCGCGTCACCGTCGCTGGCCCGCCCCGACGAACTCGCCCGTGAACAGGTCGGCCCGTTCACGCTGGCCAAGCGGTTCCGCCCGGCCTTCGGCGGGCTGAGCGTCGGCCACTTCAAGATCACCGCCGGCACGTACGGCACCGCCGTCTACGACGCCACCGCGCTGCCCGGGAAACCGTCGAAGTACTACATCCTGAGCAACAACCACGTGCTGGCGAACTCGAACGCCGCCGCCATCGGCGACCCGATCCTGCAGCCCGGCCCGTTCGACGGCGGTGTCGTCCCCACCGACGTCATCGCCAGGCTGAGCCGGTTCGTGCCGATCAAGTTCATCAGCCCCGGGCAGCCGGTACCGCTGAACTTCGTCGACGCCGCCATCGCGGAAGCCCAGTTCCACGACCTCGACCGGCGGATCTTCTGGGTCGGGGACCTCAAGGGCACGAACGTCGCACCCGGCGTCGGCACCGTCGTGCAGAAGACCGGCCGGACGACGAACTGGACGACCGGGCGGATCACGAACATCAACGCCACCGTGGACGTCAACTACGGCGGCGGCCGGGTGGCGCGGTTCGCGCAGCAGCTGCTGACCACCGACATGTCCGCGGGCGGCGATTCGGGCAGCCTCGTGGCGGACCTGAGCGAGAACGCCGTCGGCCTGCTGTTCGCGGGTTCGCCGGTGGTCACCGTCCTCAACCGGATCACGCTGGTCGAGGCGTCGCTCGGGATCAGGGTGCACCCGTAGTGGCGGACGATTCCGATGTCGAAGCCGCGCTCGTCGCCGCGGCGCGGTGGCTCGACGATGTCCCCGGGGTGGTCGGGGTCGGGCAGGGCGAGGCCGAGGGGGCACCCACGATCGACGTGTGGATGACCCCCGGTCACGACCCCGGGCAGCTGCCTTCTCAGCTGCTCGGGGTGCCCGTCCGGGTCCGGGACTCCGGCGGTCCGGTCGAGGCGGGCGGCTGATCTACTTCGCGCCCGCTTCGAGCACGGCGGCGGATCTGGCGGCCACGACCGCCGGATCCGCCTTCACCACCCGCCGGTCGTAGGTGAGCAGGCCGTTGACCTCGTTCTCGACGTCGGTGGTCTGTGTGTAGATCGCACCGGAGAGCCCGTTCCGGGTGATGAGTCGTTCGAGGGTCTCGCTGACCTCGGCATAGCGCTTGGTCAGCTGTGCCGGGGTCAGCGTCATCTCGTAGGCCTGCGGATTCCCCGGCCAGCGGTGGCCGTCGAGGACCAGGCCGAGACCGCCGTACTCGCCGTCGACGAGCACCCGATGGTCCTTCACCACGGGTTTGCCCGGCCCGACGTAGGTGTGGTCGTCGTAGACGTCGCCCGCCCCGCTGTCCGGCCGGGAGAAACAGCAGTTCACCCCGCTGTTCGCGACGACGAGCCTGGTGGGATCGAGTTCCTTCACCAGCGCGGCGACGCGGGCGGTGTCGAACTCGCCCCAGCCCTCGTTGAACGGCACCCAGCCGACGATCGAGGTCACCCCGCGCAACTGCTCGATCATCTCGGTCAGTTCGGCTTCGAACCGCGCCTTCGCTTCCGGCACCGGGTCGGGCGCGGGCCCGGGCGGGCCGTCGAAGGAGACGGTGAGCGACGGCATGTCCTGCCAGACGAGCAGGCCCAGCCTGTCCGCCCAGTGATACCAGCGCTCCGGCTCGACCTTGACGTGCTTGCGGACGAAGTTGAAGCCGAGTTCCTTCGTCTTCTCCAGGTCGTAGCGCAGGGCCTCGTCGGTGGGCGCGGTGTAGATCCCGTCCGGCCAGTAGCCCTGGTCGAGCGGGCCGTGGAGGAAGGTGATCCGGCCGTTGAGCGCGATCCGAGGCCTGCCTTCGGCATCGGTGATCGTCCCGATCGTGCGCAGGCCGGTGTAGGACTCGACGACGTCGAGGACGGTGCCGTCTTCGTCGAGCAGGCGGACCTCGATGTCGTACAGGTACGGGTCGTCGGGCGTCCAAAGACGCGGCGAAGGCACCTCCGCGCGCAGAGGGTGTCCCGCATCCCCCGCGACGCGCGTCACCTCGCGGCCGCCGGGCTCGCTGACGATCACCTCCGCCCGCGCGCCGCCTGTGACCTTGGGCACAACCGTCACCCCGGTGAGGTCCGGGGTCAGCCGGAGATCTTCGACGCGCGCGGACGGCACCGGCTCCAGCCAGACGGTCTGCCAGATCCCCGACGCGGCGGTGTAGAAGATCCCTTTCGGGTCGTTGCGCTGCTTGCCGACGGCGTGCGTCGAGGCGTCGGTGCGGTCCTTCGCGCGGACGGTCAGTTCCTGTGATCCGGACGGGCGCAGCGCGTCGGTGATGTCCGCGCTGAAGGCGGTATACCCACCTTCGTGCACGGCCACCTCCTGGTTGTTGACCCAGACCGTCGCGGACTGGTCGACGGCGCCGAACCGGAGCATCACGCGCTGACCGTCCCATCCGGACGGAACCTGGAAAACCTTGCGGTACCAGAGGGTTTCGTCGTGCCGCCCGATACCGGACAGGGCCGACTCCGGCGGATACGGCACGAGGATCCGTTCGCCGTACCCGTCGCGGCCGGGCGAGCGGCTCCCCGCGTACTCCCAGACGCCGTTGAGGTTCAGCCAGCGTTCGCGGACCAGCCGCGGGCGCGGATATTCCGGCAGGGCGTTACCGGGTCCGACCTGCGCGGACCACGGGGTCGACAGCACCGGTTCGACGGGTTCGAAGGCCGGTCCGGCCGCGTTCACCGAGGACGTCATCAGCCCGATGGTGGCAAAGATCGCCGTCGCTGTCGTCCTCACGAAGACCATGATCGACTTTACCGCCGTGGGTGATCGCCCCGTCCCGGCGAAGACCGACTCACGAGTAACCTCCACCCATGCGCGTGCTGATGTTGTCGTGGGAGTACCCACCCGTGGTCGTCGGCGGACTCGCACGGCACGTCCACGCCCTGGCCAGGCACCTCGCCCGGCAGGGGCACGACGTGGTCGTCCTGTGCCGTCACACGGCCGGTACCGACGCCGAGACCCATCCGCGGACCGATCGCGTGGTCGAGGGCGTGCGGATCATCCGGGTCGCCGAGGACCCGATGCACGTGACCTTCGAACGCGACCTCGTCGCGTGGACGCTGGCCATGGGGCACGCGATGATCCGCGCCGCGACCGATCTGCTGCGGACCTGGCAGCCGGACGTCGTGCACGCGCACGACTGGCTGGTCACCCACCCCGCGATCGCGATCACCGAGGCCGCGCGGGTACCGCTGGTCGGCACGATCCACGCCACCGAGGCCGGACGGCACTCCGGCTGGCTCTCGCATCCGCTCAACCAGCAGGTTCACTCGGTCGAATGGTGGCTCGCGAACCGCTCGGACGCGCTGATCACCTGTTCGCAGGCCATGCGCCGCGAGGTGGCGCACCTGTTCGAGGTCGACGGCGACGCGGTCACCGTGATCCACAACGGCATCGAGGAACGCAGCTGGCAGGTGCCCGCGGACGAGGTCGCGCACGCGCGTGAGGCCTACAGCCCGTCCGGCGCGCCGCTGCTGCTCTACTTCGGACGGCTGGAGTGGGAGAAGGGCGTGCAGGACCTGCTCGCCGCGCTCCCCCGGATCCGCCGCGCCAAACCCGGGACCCGGCTGGTCGTCGCCGGCAAGGGCAGGCATCTGGAGGAACTCATCGAACAGGCGCGCAAGCTGCGCGTCCGCCGCGCGGTGGACTTCGTCGGGCATCTGTCCGATCGCGAGCTGCGCGCCGTACTGGCCGCCGCCGACGCCGTCGTGCTGCCCAGCCGGTACGAACCGTTCGGGATCGTCGCGCTGGAGGCCGCCGCCGCGAAGGCGCCGCTGGTGGCTTCGACCGCGGGCGGGCTCGGCGAGGTCGTCGTCGACGGCGAGACCGGCCTGGCGTTCAGCCCCGGCGACGTCGACGCCCTCGGGGACGCCGTCGAGGCCGTACTGGACGACGAGGTCGCCGCGGCCCGGCGGGCGCTGACCGCGCAATCGCGCCTCGCCGCGGACTTCGACTGGGGCCGGATCGCGGAGGCGACCGTCGCGGTCTACCGGCGGGCTCGCGTCGGGGAACCGGTGGAGCTGGGCCGTCCGAAGATCGCGACGGGGAACGCCTTCGAGCCGTGATCGGCCCTCCCGCGTTTAGTCCTCTGGATGCGTTTCTCCGCATCCAGAGGACTGAACGCGGGCGGCGGGGCGGGCGCAGGCACCCGCGGGTCGCGAGGGGCGCGACCCCGGGGCTGCTCTAGGTGACGAAGATCAGAAGTGGCAGGGCCGGACGCAGTCCGGCTGCGCCGAAACCGTCACCGAGGCGGACACCGCCGGTGCGGCGACGCCGAGGGCGAGGACGGCGAAGGCTGCGGCCAAGACGGTTCTCAACTGCTTCTTCATGGTGGCTCCTCGGGAATCCGGGCGGAAAGTGCACCCGGGGCAGAGCATCCGCGCGAGCCGTCCGCGAAACAACGGGGGTATCACTAGGTACCCGTACCTATTCGCGGTCCGTGACCGGTTCGTCCTGGTCCCGCGCGGAGACCGGTGGCGGCCGGTGGCGAGTGCCCACACGTCATAAGGGGTCCCCATAGGACCAATTTCGTCCTATGGGGACCCCTCATGACACTCGCGCGCCCGACAGCGCCACCGGAAGAGCGCGCGTGAAGCGGGTCCGGCGGCGGGGAGCCTCCGCCGCCGGACCCGATGGGCCACACCGTCCCAAAACCGGTGTGGAACCCGGCCGCCCCGCGTCAGGTAGGGGCGGCCGGAGCCTGGTGTCAGTGCGTGGTCAGGTACCGCGCGTACGCGCCGGTGGTGAGGAAGCTCGGCAGCTTCTCGCCCAGCGCGGTCTCGGTGAAGATCTCGTAGGCGTCGCCGAGCCGGTTGCCCTCGCCCAGTTCGGTACGAATCGACGCCAGCTCTTCGTCCAAATAGGACACGGCGAGTTCGTGGGTGAGCGCGGTGCCGTCTTCGAGCTTCGTGCCGTTGCGGATCCACTGCCAGATCTGGCAGCGGGCGATCTCCGCGGTGGCGGCGTCCTCCATCAGGTTGTGGATCGCCGCCGCCCCGGTACCGCGCAGCCAGGCGTCGATGTAGCGCAGCGCGACGTTGATGTTGGCGCGGACACCGGCTTCGGTGACCTCGCCGCCCGCGCTGGCCACGTCGAGCAGGTCCTCGGCCGTGACGACGACGTCCTCACGGAGCTTGCCGAGCTGGTTGGGCCAGCCGCCGAGCACGCCGTCGAACACCTCACGGCAGACCGGGACGAGACCGGGGTGGGCGACCCAGGAGCCGTCGAACCCGTCGTTCGCCTCGCGTTCCTTGTCCTGGCGGACCTTCTCCAGCGCGGTCGCGTTGATCTCCGGGTCCTTGCTCGGGATGAACGCGGCCATGCCGCCGATGGCGTGCGCCCCGCGCTTGTGGCAGGTGCGCACCAGCAGTTCGGTGTAGGCCCGCATGAACGGGACGGTCATCGTCACCTGGGCGCGGTCCGGGAGCACGAAGTCCGCGCCGTGCGACGAAAAGTTCTTGATGACGCTGAAGATGTAGTCCCAGCGGCCGGCGTTCAGCCCGGCGACGTGCTCGCGCAGTTCGTAGAGGATCTCCTCCATCTCGAACGCGGCGGTGATCGTCTCGATCAGCACGGTGGCCCGGATGGTGCCGCGCGGGATACCGAGTTCCCGTTGCGCCAGCAGGAAGACGTCGTTCCACAGTCGCGCTTCGAGGTGGTTTTCGAGCTTCGGCAGGTAGAAGTACGGGCCGCTGCCGCGGGCCAGCAGCTGGCGCGCGTTGTGGAAGAAGTACAGGCCGAAGTCGACCAGGCTCGCCGAAACCGGGCGGCCGTCGATGCGGATGTGCTTCTCCACCAGGTGCCAGCCGCGGGGGCGGGCGACGATCGTCGCGGGTTCGTCGCCGATCGTGTAGCGCTTGCCCGCCTCGGTGGTGAAGTCGATGTTGCGGCGGATCGCGTCGAACAGGTTGAGCTGTCCGTCGATCACGTTGTGCCAGGTCGGCGAGGTCGCGTCCTCGAAGTCGGCGAGCCAGACCTTCGCGCCGGAGTTGAGCGCGTTGACCGTCATCTTGCGGTCGGTCGGGCCGGTGATCTCGACGCGGCGGTCTTCGAGACCGGGCGCGGCCGGGGCGACCGACCAGCTGCTGTCGTCGCGGACGGAACGCGTCTCGGGCAGGAAGCCCAGCGGCTTCTCACCGGACTGCAGCTCCTCGCGGCGGGTGCGGCGGGCGTCGAGCAGCTCGCGGCGGCGGCCGGCGAACGCGTTGTCGAGCTTGGCCACGAAGTCCAGTGCGGCCGGGGTGAGGATCTCGTCGAACCGGTCACCGGTGGGTCCGCAGACGTCGATCCGGTAGTTCAGCTTCTCAACCATGGTGTGCCTCCGCTGGGCTTCGCGAGAGTGAGGAGGGGGAAGGGGGGTGGCGGTCTCCCGCTGGGGGTCGGGAGACCGCCACCTGGCACCTGCTTGCGAGGGATCAGAACCGGATCAGAACTGTTCGGCCTCGGTGGAGCCGGCGAGCGCGGTGGTCGAGCTGGCCGGGTTCAGCGCGGTCGCGACGTTGTCGAACCAGCCGGTGCCGACCTCGCGCTGGTGCTTCGTGGCGGTGTAACCGCGGTCCTCCGAAGCGAACTCGCGCTCCTGCAGGTCGACGTAGGCGGTCATGCCTTCGCGGGCGTAGCCGTGCGCCAGGTCGAACATCGAGTAGTTCAGCGCGTGGAAGCCCGCCAGGGTGATGAACTGGAACTTGTAGCCCATGTGGCCGAGTTCGCGCTGGAACTTCGCGATCGTCGCGTCGTCCAGGTGCTTCTTCCAGTTGAACGACGGCGAGCAGTTGTAGGCCAGCATCTGGTCCGGGTACTTCGCCTTGATGGCCTCGGCGAACTGGCGGGCGACCTCGAGGTCCGGCTTGGAGGTCTCCATCCACAGCAGGTCGGCGTACTGCGCGTAGGCCAGGCCGCGGTCGATGCAGGGGTCGATGCCGTTGGTGACGGTGTAGAAGCCCTCCGCGGTGCGCTCACCGGTGGTGTACTTCTGGTCGCGCTCGTCGACGTCGCTGGTCAGCAGGGTCGCGGCCTGGGCGTCGGTGCGGGCGACGATCAGCGACGGCACGTTCAGCACGTCCGCGGCGAGGCGGGCGGCGTTCAGCGTGCGCTCGTGCTGCTTGGTCGGGATGAGCACCTTGCCGCCGAGGTGGCCGCACTTCTTCTCGGACGCGAGCTGGTCCTCCCAGTGCACACCCGCGGCACCGGCGGCGATCATGCCCTTCATCAGCTCGAACGCGTTGAGCGGGCCACCGAAGCCTGCCTCGGCGTCGGCGACGATCGGGGCGTACCAGTCGGTGTCGGTGTTGCCCTCGGCCCAGTTGATCTGGTCGGCGCGGCCCAGCGCGTTGTTGATGCGGCGGACGACGGCGGGCACCGAGTTGGCCGGGTAGAGGCTCTGGTCCGGGTAGGTCTGGCCGGAGAGGTTGGCGTCGGCGGCGACCTGCCAGCCGGACAGGTAGATGGCCTTGAGGCCGGCGCGGACCTGCTGCACGGCCTGGTTACCGGTCAGGGCGCCCAGCGCGTGGATGTAGTCCTCGTTGTGCAGGAGGTCCCACAGCTTCTCGGCGCCGCGACGGGCCAGCGTGTGCTCCTCGACCACGCTGCCGCGCAGCTTGACCACGTCAGCCGCGGAGTACGACCGCTGCACGCCCGCCCAGCGGGGGTCGGTCTCCCACTGCTTGGTCAGTTCGGCGGCCGCCTGCTCCAGCTGCTGCGCGTGCTCAGTCATCGGATTCTCCCGGTGTTGCGAAGTTTGCGATTGATCGCCTTGCCTGACCAGACCCTGACACGACAGGGGAAATCCGATCCAGGTCTCCAATTTGCCAATTTCTGCGAAGCTTCCGTAGCATCTTGCAAAGGTTGCGAATCACCGGTTCGCAAGCTGAGCGAAAATCCACGGGCTTGACCGTTCACTGAATCGTTCAGGCCCGGAAACCTTGCGGACAGAGAGGCATGCGTGGACAAAACCTTCGCCGGAGCGAAGCTTCGGCATCTGCGCGAAAGCCGGTCGATGAGCCAGGCGGATCTCGCCCGTGTGCTGGAGATCTCACCCAGTTACCTCAATCAGATCGAGCACAACTCGCGTCCGCTGACCGTTCCCGTGCTCCTTCGCATCACGCAGGCGTTCGGAGTGGACACCGAGTTCTTCGCGAACAACGACACCGCCCGGCTGGTCGCGGACGTGAAGGAAGCGCTGCTCGACGAGGTCGTCGGCGTGGACGTCACCACCAGCGAGCTGAACGACCTCGCCACGAACCTGCCGACGATCGCCCAGGCCCTGGTCAAACTGCATCGCAGCTACCGCAACGCCGTCGAGAACACCGCCGCGCTGACCACGGAGAACGGCCTCGGCCTGCACGGCAGCGCGGCGACCGCCCTGCCGCACGAGGAGGTCCGTGACTTCTTCTACGAACGGGAGAACTACGTCGCCGAGCTGGACGAACGCGCCGAGCGGATGGCGCACGACATCCCGCTGCAACGCGGCCAGGTGCTCGCGGCGCTGAAGGAGACGCTGATCCAGCGCTACGGCGTCGACGTCACGAGCGAAGGCATCGACGAGGCCAACGGCGAACAGCACCGGTACGAACCGGGGCCGCGGGTGCTGCGGCTGGCGCCGAGCCTGCGCGTCGGGCAGCAGGCGTTCCGGATGGCCTCGCAGATCGCGCTGCTCGAATACGACGACCTGATCACCGAACTCGCCGACTCGTGGGCGTTCTCCGGGCCCGCCGCGCGTTCGCTGGCGAGGGTCGGGCTGGCGAACTACTTCGCGGGCGCCCTGATCCTCCCCTATGGACCGTTCCTGGCCACGGCGGAGCGTTTCCGCTACGACATCGAGCGGCTCTGTGATCACTTCGGCGTCGGCTTCGAGACCGTCTGCCACCGGCTCTCGACGTTGCAGCGGCCGAAGAACCGCGGCGTGCCGTTCTCGTTCGTGCGCGTCGACCGGGCGGGGAACATGTCGAAACGCCAGTCCGCGGCCGGTTTCCACTTCTCCCGCGTCGGCGGCGCCTGTCCACTGTGGAACATCTACGAGGCGTTCACCCAGCCGGGCAAGATCCTCTCCCAGATCGCGACCCTGCCGGACGGCAAGAGCTACTTCTGGATCGCGCGGACGGTGTCCCGCAACATCGGTGGCTACGGCAGTCCGGGGAAGACGTTCACCGTCGGACTCGGCTGCGAGCTACGGCACGCGAAACGGCTCGTCTATTCGACCGGCCTCGACCTCGACGACCGCGCCGCGGCCACCCCGATCGGCATGGGTTGCAAAGTCTGCGAACGCCCGGCGTGCACGCAGCGCGCGTTCCCCACTATCGGCAAGCAGCTGACCGTGGACGAGAACACGAGCACCTTCGTCCCGTACCCGGCGGTGCCCAAGACACCTTGAGCCACCTTGATCTCCCTGGCAGGGTTGCCGACGACGGCCGCCTGCGACGGCGGCCACCGCACTGGGGAGAACAACATGATCTTGGTGACCGGGGCAGGCGGGAACGTCGGCTCGGAACTGACCGGAATATTGGCCCGCGACGGACATCCTGTGCGGGCGCTGGTCCGCACACCGCGGCCGCTGCCCGACGGCGTCGAAGGCGTGCCGGGCGATCTCAACGAACCAGCGAGCCTGAAGACCGCCCTGGACGGCGTCCGGGCGGTCTTCCTGCTCGGCGGCTACGACGACATGCCGGGCGCGCTCGCGGTGATGCGGGACGCGGGCGTGGAGCAGGTCACGCTGCTCTCGTCACGTTCGGTCGTCGGCGGGCACGCGGACAACGCCGTCGCCGGGATGCACATGGCGGCCGAGGCGTCGGTGCGCGCGTCGGAGCTGGCCTGGACGTTCCTGCGGGCGAGCGGGTTCATGTCGAACACGCTGCAGTGGATCCCGCAGCTGAAGGAGGGCGACGTCGTCCGCGAGCCGTTCGCGAACGTGCCGGTGGCGACCATCGACCCGTACGACATCGCGGCCGTCGCGGCGGAGTCGCTGACCACGCCGGGGCACGAAGGCCGGGCCTACGCGATCACCGGACCGGAGGCCCTCCGGCCGGCCGAGCGGCTGCGGATCCTGGGCGAGCTGCTGGGACGCGAGCTGCGGCTGTCGCCGCTCTCGGACGAGGAAGCCCGGGTGACGATGAGCGCGGAGATGCCGGAGAAGTACGTCGACGCCTTCTTCCGCTTCTTCGCCGAGGGCGAGTTCGACGACTCCGAGGTGACTTCCGCCGTCCGGGACCTCACCGGCCGGGAGCCGCGTCCGTTCGCGGACTGGGCGCGAGCGCACCTGGCCGCCTTCCGCTGATCGCCCCCCCCCGCATTTAGTCCTCTGGATGCGGTGGTCGCCCATGCAAGTACCGCGTTTAGTCCTCTGGATGCGGGGGTCGCCCACGCAAGTACCGCGTTTAGTCCTCTGGATGCGGTACTTGCGTTACGTAACTACCGCATCCAGAGGACGAAATGCGGGGACACCAGACCAGGTCAGACCAGGAAGTGGAAGAGCGGGCTGCCCGGTTCCACCCGCTCCACCTGCAGCGGGCTCACCTCCAGCCGGTGCAGCAGCCCTTCGAGGTCACCGGCCCGCGCGAGTTCGATGCCGATCAGCGCCGGACCGGTCTCACGGCTGTTGCGCTTCACGTACTCGAACCGCGTGATGTCGTCGTCCGGCCCGAGGACCTCGTCGAGGAACCGCCGCAGCGCGCCGGGCTCCTGCGGGAACCCCACGAGGAAGTAGTGCTTCAGTCCTTCGTGGATCAGCGACCGTTCGAGCACCTCGCCGTAGCGGCTGACGTCGTTGTTGCCGCCGGAGACGACGCACACCACGATCTGCCCTGGGTCGATCTTCACCGTCGTGCCCAGCGCCGCGGTCGCGAGCGCGCCCGCGGGTTCGGCGATCACGCCGTCGGACTGGTACATCGCGAGCATTTCCGTGCAGATCGCACCCTCGGCGACGTCGGTGAGTTCGACGCCGCCGTCGCGGACCAGCGGATACGTGACCGATCCGGCCAGCGCGACCGCCGCGCCGTCGACGAAGGTGTCGACGGTTTCGAGCCGCACCGGCTCACCGGCGGCCAGCGCGGCCGCCATACAGGTCGCGCCCGCCGGTTCGACGCCGACGATCCGCATCTCCGGCGCGCGTTCCGCGGCCCACGCGGCGATACCCGCGAGCAGCCCGCCACCGCCGACCGGCACCACCATGACGTCCGGGATGAACCCGAGCTGCGCGACGACCTCCATCGCGACCGTGCCCTGTCCGGCGACCGTCTCCGGCGCGTCGAACGCGGGGACCAGCGTCGCGCCGGTGCGCTCCGAGTCCTGCTTCGCGGCCGTGAAGGCGTCTTCGTACGTCTCGCCGACGACGATGACCTCGATATGCGAACCGCCCAGGGTCGCGATCCGCTCGCGCTTCTGCCGGGGAGTCGTGCCGGGGACGTAGACGCGGCCGTTCGCGCCGAGACGGCGGCACGCGTACGCGACGCCCTGCGCGTGGTTGCCCGCGCTCGCGCAGACGACGCCGCGCTCCCGCCGGTCCGCGTCGAGCTGGACGATGAAGTTGTACGCGCCCCGGATCTTGTACGAGCGCACGGTCTGGAGATCTTCGCGTTTGAGCCAGACCCGGGCGTCGACCCGCGCCGAGAGCCGCTCGTTCGGTTCCAGCGGTGTGCGGGTCACCACCCCGGCCAGTCGTTTCGCGGCTTCTTCGACCGTTCGGGCGCTCACCGTTTCGATCCCTTGCACGGATGCTGAATGTACTGACCGCCCCGGCCCACGACGGAGAGTGGTCTGAGCGGGAGGCTCCGAGGACCGGTGCGCAAGGATGTCGGTGGTCTGTGGTCCACTGGTCGCCATGGTGAGCAAGGTCGACGGAGTCCGGAGTCTCGATGCGTTGCGCGAGCTGGTCCACAGTGGCGCGGAGCCCGAGTACCAGCTCTTCTACGGCCACACCCCGCTGAAGAGCGGCCGGGTCAACGCGGCCTGCCTGAGCCAGTGGTGGCTCGCGCCGTTCGTCGCGGGCGGCGAGCGGTACCCGACGGCCGAGCACTACATGATGGCGAGCAAGGCCGAACTGTTCGGCGATTACGAGGCCGCGGAGACCATTCGTCAGGCGCCGGATCCCAAGACCGCCAAGATCCTCGGCCGTGAGGTCGCGAACTTCGACGCGGAGAAATGGGAACGGCACCGCTACGACATCGTCGTCGACGGCAATCTGGAGAAGTTCCGCCAGCACGCCGAACTGCGTGAGTTCCTGCTGAGCACGGGCGACAAGGTGATCGTCGAGGCCTCGAAGATGGACCTGGTCTGGGGCAGCGGCGTCGCCCGCGACGACAAGAACGCCACGCGCCCCGACTACTGGCGCGGGCAGAACCTGCTGGGCTTCGCGCTCATGGAGGTCCGCGAGCAGCTGCGCGGCTAGTCGCGGACCAGTGTCTCCAATGTGGCATTGGAGACGCTCAGTGTCCCCAATGCCACATTGGAGACACTGGCCGGCTGACGCGCTGTCAGGAATCGACGCCCAGGGTCTTCTGAAGCGCCTTGTTCGCCTTACGCGCCATGTCCGCGACAGCCTCGCGACGCGCGGCGTCGGCGGCGTAGTCGTCTTGCCGGTTCCGCACCACGCGGGCAGGCGAGCCGACGGCGATCGAGTAGTCCGGGATGTCGCCCCGCACCACGGCGTGCGCGCCGAGGACGCAGCCGCGGCCGACCCGCGTGCCCTTGAGCACGGACACCTTGGTGCCGATCCAGGTGTCGGGCCCGATCCGCACCGGCGACTTCACGATGCCCTGATCCTTGATCGGGACGGTGATGTCGGTGGTGACATGGTCGAAATCGCAGATGTACACCCAGTCCGCGACGAGCGTGGCCGCGCCGAGTTCGATGTCGAGGTAGCCGTTGAGCACGTTCTGGCGGCCGAACACCGCCTTGTCCCCGATGCGCAGCGAACCTTCGTGGCAGCGGATCGCGTTGCCGTCGCCGATGTGCACCCAGCGGCCGATCTCCAGGCGCCCGTAGCCGGGACGGCAGTGGATCTCGACGTCCTTGCCGAGGAACACCATGCCGCGCAGGATGATGTGCGGATGCGCGATCCGGAACTTCAGCAGCCGCCAGTACCGGACCAGGTACCAAGGTGTGTACGCGCGGTTTCGCAGCACCCAGCGCAGCGAATCCGCGGTCAGGAACTTCGCCTGCCTCGGGTCGCGACGGGCCTGGCCCCAGGCGCGGAGCCTCGACAACGCGGGCGCACCCCACATGGACGTCATACCGGTGACCGTAACCTGTGATCAGGCCGCCGACCGCAAAGGGGAGCACGCGCATGGGCACCAAGCTGATCATCGACACCGACCCGGGGGTCGACGACGCCTTCGCGCTGGCTCTGGCCACGCAGTCCGAAGACGTCGACCTGCTGGGCGTGACCACGGTGTTCGGCAACGTCCCGCTGAGCCACACCACCGCCAACGCGCGGCGTCTGCTGCGGCTTTTCGGCCGTGACGACGTACCCGTCGCCGCCGGTGCGGCGCGGCCGCTGGTCTACGACAACGCCAAACCCGCCGGCTTCGTCCACGGCGAGGACGGCCTTTCCGGCCACGCCGGCACGCTGCCGGAGCCGACGCGCCCGCTCGACGAACGCGGCGCCGTCCGCCTGCTGGCGGATCTGCTCGAAGCCGCCGACGAGCCGGTGACCATCGCCCCGATCGGCCCGCTCACGAATATCGCGCTGCTGCTGGCCGCCCATCCGGAACTCCGCGAGAAGATCGGCCGCATCGTCATCATGGGCGGCGGCGTGACCAGGGGGAACTCCACCACGGCCGCCGAGTTCAACATCTGGAGCGACCCCGAGGCCGCGCGCCGGGTGCTCGCGGACGAGGACATCCCGACGGTGCTGGTGCCGCTCGACATCACGCACCAGTGCTCGATCGACACCACCTGGCTGGCCAAGCTCGCCGCGTCCGGCCCGCTCGGCGCGGCACTCGAAGCGCTCACCCCGACCTACGTCAAGCATTACAGCCCGATCCTCGGTTTCCCGGGGATGGTCATGCACGACGCGGTCGCGGTCGCGGAGGCGATCCGGCCGGGCATCCTCGACACCGAGGCGTACCCGGTGGACGTCGAATGCGGCTTCGGCCCCGCTCGCGGCGCGACCCTCGTGGACCGGCGAAGGCTGCGAAGCACCGATCCGCAGGCCGTGCCGGGCCGCACCATCGACGTCGCGCTGACCGCCGATGTCGAAGCCGTCCGCGACTTCGTCCTCGCTCGCATCACCGGGGGTCTCTGATGGAAGAGGCTCCCTCCCGCCGCCGCAGACTGCCGGTGATCATCGCCGCCGTCGTCGTCGCGGGCGCCGCGCTGGTCGCGGCCATCACCTTCGCACCGAAGGACGGGCCGAAACCGGAAGCCGCCGCCGTCCAGTCGTCGGTACCGCCCGCGCCGCCGACATCGTCCGCGCCCGCGGAAATGCCGAAGGAACAGCCGAAGGTCCCGCAGCAGATGGGCCAGGAATTCGACGCCTGGGTGTCGAAGACGAGCGGCTGGCTCGACATCCCGCTGCGCGCGATGACGGGTTACGCGAAGACCACCGTGGCGCTGAGCAAGGAAACGCCGGGCTGCCGCCTGTCCTGGGTGACGCTGGCGGCGCTCGGGAAGATCGCTTCGGACCACGGCCGGGTCACCGGTTCGGGCCTCGGCGCCGACGGCGTGATGACCGCGCCGCTCGGCGCGGTCGAGGTCCGCGACTTCTACAACAAGGTCGTCTCGTCCGCGAACGCGAGCGGCCCGCTGCAGCTGACACCTGCCGTGTGGAGCCGGTTCCAGGCCTCGGCGAGCGGCGGGAAGCCGAACCCGCAGAACATCGACGACGCCACCCTCACCGCCGGACGCGCCCTGTGCGCGGGCGGACGCGATCTCGGCCAGGGCCAGACGTGGTGGAACGCGGTGAGCACGCTGCAGCCGGCGCCGCTGCTGATGCACCGCACGCTCGCGACGGTGAACGTCTACGGCACGGTCGGCCAGAGCCCGCAGCCGCCGAACGCGGCGGCGCTCAGCGCGGTCAACTTCGCCATCGACAAGATCGGCCTTCCCTACGTCTGGGGCGGCAACGGCACCGGCGGCGGCGACCCCGGCTTCGACTGCTCCGGGCTGACGACGGCCGCGTACGCGAGTGCCGGCGTCAAGCTCATGCGCACCGCCCACACGCAGTACCACAGCGTGAACAAGGTGACCGATCCCCAGCTGGGCGACCTGATCTTCTACGGCGAGCCGAACACGAAGATCCACCACGTCGGGCTGTACATCGGGAACCAGCAGATGATCGACGCCCCGCAGACCGGGCAGGCGGTGCAGGTGCACACCTACCGGAAGCAGGGCGACGATTACGCCGGAGCGGGCCGCCCGACGGCTTGATCGGCCGTAGGGTGGCCGCGTGTATTCACCGATCCCCGTCCTGAACGAGCTGAAGGACCTCCACGACTCGGCCGGTGACTTCCTCGCCGACGGCTTCGAGCTGTACGACTACGACGACAAGGGCCGGTTCCCCGCGGAACTGAGCGACCCGGAGTTCCTGTCGCGGGTCATCCCGTTCGCCCAGGCGAACGGGAGTGGCTCGACCTACGCGATCTGGCGGTCCTCCGACGAGCCGGACCTCGCCCTGCTGCCCGTGGTGGTCTTCGGCGACGAGGGCGGTGAACAGGTCGTCGCCCGCGATTTCCGGGAGTTCCTGCGGCTGCTGGGTTTCGACGCCGAGATCACGGTCGACCACGACTCGGCCTACTACTACCGGGACGAGAACGACGGCCACAGCGGCTCGCATGAGGACTTCGTCGAGTGGCTTCGGGAACGCGGCCTGACGCCGTCCGAGGATCCGGACGGCGTCGTGGCCGCCGCTCAGGAGATTTACGGGGAGCGCTTCCGCGCGTGGATCACGCCGTTCTACGAAAAGGCAGGCTGGGCCTGACTCAGGACTTCCGCTGCGCGTTCTCGAACATGGCGAGCAGCCGCTCGGGGACCTCGTCGCCGAAGATGCTCTCGATCAGGAAGTCCTCCTGGACGGGCGTTTCACCGCGGACGAACATGGCCAGTTCGTACTCGGCGAGTGCGGCTTCGACGTCGTCGGGACGCGCGGCGAGGGCTTTTCCGAGTTCGGCGCCGTCGAGCATCGCCAGGTTGGCGCCCTCCCCGTTGGCCAGCGCGAGATGGGCGGCGTCGCCGAGCAGGGTCACGCCGGGAACGCGCTCCCACCGGCACCCGGACGGCAGGGCGAAGGCGGGGCGGTGGATCGGCGCGCCGTCGCTTTCGGTGATCAGCGCGGTCAGCTCCGGTGTCCAGCCGTCGAACTCCGCCGCGATCCGCGCCTTGGCCGCGTCGGCGTCGGCGAAGTCGATGTCGTCGAACCAGTCCAGCGGCTTGGTGAGTTCCACGTACGCGTGCAGGGTGTCGCCGCTTTCGCGGTGGGCGTTGATGCTCCGGCCCGCCGTGGTCCCGGCGCCGAACAACGATCCGCCGCCGACCGTCTTCGCCACGGCGGTGTGCCGTGTGTCGGCGTCGTACAGGTAGGTCTCGATGATCGACGTGCCGCTGTACTCGGGGACCGCGTCGGTGAGCAACGGCCGGACCCGCGACCACGCGCCGTCCGCGCCGACCAGGAGCCCGGTGACCACGGTGCCGCCGTCGGCGAAGGTCACCTCGTGGCGGCCGTCCCCGAGCGTCCGGGCACCGACGACCTTGCGTCCCCAGCGGACGGTGCCTTCGGGGAGCGAGTCGAGCAGCATCCGCCGCAGATCGCCGCGCTGCGCCTCGGGACGGCCGCCCGTACCGTCGTCGCCTCGCTCGAACAGGACGCTGCCGTCGAAGTCCAAGACCCGCAGAGCCTGGCGGCCTTCGAGGACGATGCCGCGGAACTCGTCCATCAGTCCCGCCGCCTCGAGGGCCAGCTGACCGTTGTAGTCGTGGATGTCCAGCATCCCGCCCTGCAGCCGCGAGGTGGGCGACGCTTCCGCCTCGTAGACCTCGGACGGGATCCCGTGGACGTGCAGGACGCGGGCCAGCGTGAGGCCGCCGAGACCGGCGCCGATGATCGTGACAGGGGTGTACATGGTGGCTCCTCGGTCAGTACTGGAATGACATTCCAGAGACTGCCGACGGCCACTGGCAGACAGCGCACACGGCGCTGACACCGGCCTGGCACGCCCTGTCAGCCGAAGAACTCGACGGCGTCGTACTCGGCCCAGCCGGGGCTACCGGTCTTCGCGAACGCGACCCATGCGCCGTGCATCCTGGCCGCGAGGCCTTCCGGAGCGGGATCGGGGCCGAGGAGCCCCGCGTCGCCGTGCAGCCACGGCTCGCCGGCGACGTCGAAGACGAACGGCAGCTCGACGGTGTGTGCGGCGCCGAGCCGTCCGCCCAGCGCCGTCGAGCGGTAGCCGAACGAGTAGGCATACGTGCGGCCGCCCGGGATCCGCGCGTGCGCCTGAGCCATCCGTGCCGTTCCCGCGCCGAACAGCGTGTGGCCGAGTTCGTCGGAATTCGCCACGCCGTAAAGGTTTCCTTCCTCGGTGTTGGTGCCGATGAGCAGATCGACATCCCTGGCGACGAGCGAGTCCGCGGGCTGGACCGGCAGCACCAGGCTGAACGGGCTCAGCCCGGCCAAGGGATCCGACGCGGTCTCCGTCCGCAGATCCAGACCGGCCAGCGCGGGCAGGATCGCCAGGAACCGCTCGTCCGGCACCTTTCCGAACGCTTCCGCGGTCGGTTCGACGCCGAGCGCCGAAGCCGCCGCGACCGTGACCCGGCCCGCCTGCTCCGGCGTGAAGGCCCCGGTTCCGCTGCCGCTCTGGACGATCGCCCGCCGGAACAACCCGCTGGCCTCCGGCGTCGCCAGCAAAGCCCCGGTGAGCGTGGCTCCCGCGGACTGCCCGAAGACGGTGACCTCGTCCGGATCACCCCCGAACACCGCGATCGTGTCGCGAACCCAGCCGAGCGCGGCGAGTACGTCGAGCAGGCCCCGGTTGGGCGGAACGCCGTCGATGTCGAGGAAACCGGGGACGCCGAGGCGGTAGTTCACCGTCACCAGGACGACACCGTCGCGGGCGAACGCCCTCCCGTCGTAGAGCGCGGCGCGGGTCGAGCCGGTGACGAAGCCGCCGCCGTGCACGAAGACCAGCACAGGCCGCCTGCCGTCGTCCGCGGCGGGCGTCCGGACGTCGACGGTCAGGTACTCCTCGCCCCGCACCCAGCCCGGTCCGAAGTACGGGCTCATGTCGAGCGCGCCGAAGTCCCGCACCGGCTGGGGAGCCGTCGGCGAAGGCCGGGTCGCGTCGCGGACGCCGGACCAGCCGGGATGCGGGGCCGGCGCGCGGAAGCGGGCGGGACCGGCCGGAGCCGCCGCGTACGGGATGGCCCGGTAAAGCTCGCCGAAGGAATCGCGGCGGCCGAGGACCGCGCCCGCCGGGGTTTCTGCTTGCACGTACACGAAACACTCCTCAAGAAAGGTGGGAGAAGCCCGCCCACCGCGCGATCGCGAACTTCGAACCCCGGCGCTCGACCCGTACCGCGCCCTGCGCGCCGAAATGCGCCGGGAAGACGAGCGCGCCGGTATCGGCGGCCTGGCCGAGCAGCTTGTGCCGGGTCGCCCTCGATCCGGCCGGGTCCTCGCAATAGGGCGAATTGGTGTCCGGCTCCACGATCTGCAGCGCGGTGTGCACGAGGTCGCCCACGAACAACGCCCGCTCCCCGCTCGATTCCAGGGTCAGCACGGACGAGCCGGGGGTATGGCCGGGCGCGAGATCGAGACGCAGGTTCCGGTCGATCCGGTGGGTGCCGTCCCACAGCCGCGTCAGTCCCGCCTCGTGGACCGGCGCGACGCTGTCCTCGAAGACGTTCTGATTTCCGCGTCCCAGCACGGAATCGTGCTCCTCGGCGGGATTCCAGAAGTCGAAGTCCGGCCGCGGCATCAGGTAGGTGGCGTTCGGGAAGGTCGGCACCCAGGTGCGGCCGTCGAGGCGGGTGTTCCAGCCGACGTGGTCGATGTGCAGATGGGTGTTGACCACGACGTCGACGTCCTCGGGCCGGACCCCGGCTGCCGCGAGGTTGTCGAGGTAGGCGGTGTCGAGGCGGTTCCACACCGCCGCGTAGGGCCGGTCCTTGTGGTTGCCGGCCCCGGTGTCGACGAGGATCGTGCGTCCTTCGCTGCGCAGAAGCCACGATTGAAGCGCCGCGCGGCATTCGTTCGTCTCGGTGTTCCAGAAGTCGGGCGCCAGCCAGTCGCGGTTTTCGTCCCACGAGCCTTCGGGGCTGTCCGGCAGGAACTCGGCCGGTGTCATGCCGAGCGAGCCGTAGAACTCCTTGACGCGGGTGACCGTGACGTCTCCGATGGTGATCTCTTCCATTCGAACGAGCCTGGTCGCGCGAGTGCGCGCGAACCACGCCCCGCTCTTCCTCCCACCGACAGGGTGTGGCTGACGTCCACCGCGCTCTGGATACTCGGGTTCATGGACGGACCTGGCCCGCTCGGCGACTTCCTGCAGGCTCGACGGGCTCAGCTGCGGCCCGAAGACGTCGGCCTGCGCGACTTCGGGCCGCGACGCCGGGTGGCCGGGCTGCGCCGCGAAGAACTGGCCCAGCTCGCGGGGGTCAGCGTCTCGTACTACGCGCGGCTGGAACAGGGCATGTCACGTGGAGCCTCGGCCGAGGTGCTCGACGCCATCGCCCGCGCGCTGCGGCTCGACGACCACGAACGCGAGCATCTCGACCGGCTCGCCGGCAGCGCGCGCCGCACCCCGCGGGCGCGCCGACCACGGCCCGAAAGGCTCCACGAGGAGACACGGGATCTCCTCGGCACCGTCGACGCTCCAGCCCTGGTGCTCGGCCGTCGCTCGGACGTACTGGCGTGGAACGCCCTCGGGCACGCCCTGCTGGGCGGGCATCTGGACTTCCACTCCCCGGACGACCCGGCGCGACGGCCGAACATGAGCAAACTGCTGTTCCTCGACCCGCACTGCCGGGAGCTGTACGCCGACTGGAAGCGGAAGATCCGCGCGGTGGTCGGGAATCTGCGGATCACCGTCGGCAGGCATCCCGACGATCCGCTGCTCGCGGAGCTGATCGGCGAGCTGACGATGAAGAGCCCCGAGTTCGTCGCGCTCTGGGGCGACCACCGCGTGCAGCCCTGCGACGCCGCGGCGTACGAACTACGTCATCCGATCGTCGGCACGGTGACGGTCACTCAGCAGACGTTGTCGATCGCCAGGTCACCGGACCAGTTGCTGATCGTGTGCACGACCCCCGCGGACTCCTCCGACGCGCGGGCCCTCGCACTGCTCCGGCAGGCGAGTCAGGCGAGTCAGGCCTTGTCGTGCACGGTGACCGCGTAGCCGTCCGGATCCGTGAAGGCGAACGTACGGCCGAACGGCCCGTCGAACGGTTCGGTGAGGATGGCGACGCCGGCCGCGACGAGCCGGTCGTGCACCGCCTGCGCGTCGTCGGCGTGGAGCCAGAGCGCGACTCCGGCCCCCGGCCCCGGCGAGATGGCGTCGAGATCCATCCCCGGCATGGGTTCCCGCACCGCGAACGGGATCGTCCCGGTGCCGAACACCACCGCGTGCGGCGGCGCGACGGGCAGTCTCCGCAAGCCGAGGTGCGTTTCGTAGAACGCGGCCGCACGGTCGAGGTCGCGTACCTGCAGCGAAAGGAAATCGGGTCCGGTCACGGTCATGTCGTCCTCCATCAATGTCAGTGTGTTGACATCGACAACGTATGTCATGATGCTGACATGAGTCAAGACGAGACGGTCGGCCCACTGGACCAGGCGGTGGGGTACATGCTGAAACGAGCGGCGACGGCGCTGCGCGTGGCCATGGAGACCGCCTTGCGCCCGCTCGATCTCACCGTGCCGCAGTACTCCTGCCTCGAAGTGCTCTCGCAGCGACCGGGGCTGAGCAACGCGGAACTGGCGCGGGCCGTCTTCGTCACCCGGCAGTCGATGAACCTGGTGCTGCGCGGATTACAGGACCGCGGACTGGTCACCCGTCCGGCGACCGCGCCCCAGGGCCGCGCCCTGCCCAGCACGCTCACCCCCGCCGGGCAAGCCCAGCTCCGCACCGCCAGTGGCCTCGTGCGAGCGGTCCAGAACCGGATGCTCGAACCGTTTTCAGCCGACGAGCGAGACAGGCTGCTGCAAGATCTCATCGCTTGCGCCGACGCGCTCACGCCCCAGGACACCGAGTGACCGGCGCGGCTCACGACCTCGGACTCACCAGCGTCTCCGGCTTGAACGCGTAGACGTCGCCGCCCTGGACGAGGACATGCCATTCACCGCAGACCTTGTCCGTCCGGCTTTCCTGGCCCTTCGGCCACCAATGGGCGACCAGCGTGGCCGCCTGCGTCGCGGCGGGGCCCGGTGCGCAGATGGCGGGCAGGTTCCCGCCGGTGAAGCGCAGGAGCCGCTCCGAACCCGTGGTCCGGATGACCTCCGTGATCGACGCCGCCTCGTCCGGCACCCACTCCGGCAGCCGGGCGTCCTTGTCCCGCTTGCCTTCCGCGCCGGTCGTGTAGCCGACGGTCTTGACGTGTCCGTTCGCCTTTTCGGTCAGGCCCTCTTTGAGTCCGCATCCGGTCAGCGCGACCGTCGCCGTCGCGGCGGCGAGTATCGCCGCGGTGCTCTTCGTGTTCATACGGTCGAGTCAAGCGTGTGCGAGCGGCCTGAGGATCGGTCTTTCGGTTCCCGCCGGGCGGCCATCCGGCCGATCTTCACGGCGGATACCCGCCAGCGTCCGCGGCCCGCCTTCCCCGAAAGTGTGATCGTGACCCGAACAAGTGATGCCCTGTCCGTCCTCAAAGGCATGTACGCGGCGGAAACCGGCTACTTCGCCGCGGGCGGTCCCAGCAAATCGTCCTTCGCCCCGCTCGCCCCGTTCTTCTCCCCCGATGTGGTGCTGCATCAGGCGGACGGCCTGCCGTACGCCGGAACCTGGCGCGGCCACGAGGGAATGGAGCGATTCTTCCTCGCCATGAGCGAGACCTGGGAAGTCTTCGACATGGTGGAGCAGAGCTTCCTGAGCGAGCACAGCCCACTGGTCGTCCTGACCCACGTGCACGTCCGGGCCAGGGCGACCGGCCGCGAACTGGACTTCCCGATCCTGCAGACGATCACCGTCGAAGCCGGGCGCATCACCGAGGTGCGGCCGTTCTACTGGGACACCGCGGCGATCGCGGCGGCCTGCACGAACTACCATTCCGCGGATGACCGCCTACCACGATCTTGACCTGTTCGAGGAAGCCGCTTCCCTGCCGGAGCGGCAGCAGAAGATCCTGCTGACCATCCGCGAATGGGTGGTCGAGCACGGGTACTCGCCGAGCACGCGCGAGATCGGCGAAGCGGTCGGCCTGCGGTCGACGTCCTCGGTGTCGAAGCATCTGGCCGCCTTGGAGGAGAAGGGTTTTCTCCGCCGCAGCAGTTCGATCTCCCGCCCCATCGACGTACGCGCGTTCTTGCACGGCACCACGTCGCGAGAATCCACAGAGGACTCCGTGCCGGTCCCGGTCGTCGGTGACATCGCCGCGGGAACGCCGATCTCGGCCGTCGAGCACGTCGACGACGTGATGACCCTGCCGCGGGAACTCACCGGCCGGGGCAACGTCTTCGGGCTGCGGGTGCGCGGGGATTCGATGATCGACGCGGCGATCTGCGACGGCGACATCGTCGTGGTGAAACAACAGCAGGAGGCGCACTCCGGCCAGATCGTCGCCGCGATGATCGACGAGGAGGCCACGGTCAAGGTGTACCGCCGCCGCGACGGCCACGTGTACCTCGAACCGCGCAACCCCGCCTACGACGTCATCGACGGGGATCGCGCGGCCGTACTGGGTGTCGTGGTCTCGGTACTGCGCAGCGTTTGAGGTTTCCGCCGCGGCCGGAGTGACTTCCGGCCGCGGTCTCAAGCGACGGATCCGAGCACCAGCGACGCGGCCACCGGGGCCAGGTACATCAGCGGGAACGCGACGTGCGAAGGCCAGTGCGCGCGGAGCACGGTGATCACGGCGCCCGCGAAGTACAGCACCAGTCCGATCCCGGCCGAGACCCCGATCGCGGGCACCCACAGGCCGACGACCAGGCCGAGCGCGCCCGCGGCCTTCGCGACGCCGAGCCGGTTCCACCAGGTCCGCGGAACGCTGTAGTCGGCCAGCGGCTGCACGACCCACTTGGCGCGGAAGAAGATCGAGGCGGCCGAGAAGGCGGCCATGAACGCTCCGACGAGGGTGACGATGACGTAAGCGGTGGACATTTCGTTTTCTCCCTTGGTTTCCGGTGCTTCGTCGGGTTGACCCCGGCCGCCGGAACGATGTGACAGCACAGCGCGTGAACCAGCTCACAACCTCGTGAGCAAGTTTTGGAGCAAACGCTCTGTTACTCTCGCCCCATGGCCCGCCCCCGTGTGCACGACCTGGACCGGCTGCTCGACGCCGCCGAGCGGCTCGTCGTCGAGGTCGGCGCCCCCAGGGTCACCGTCCGGTCCCTCGCGGCCGCGGCGGGCGTCCCCAACGGCACGATCTACCACGCCTTCGGCTCCCTCGGCGCACTGCTGGCCCGCGTCTGGCTCCGCGCGGCGGGCGGCTTCCTCGACCTCCAGACCGAGCTGGTGGACGAGGCGGAAGATCCCGTCTCGGCGGTCGTGGCCGCCGCGGGCGCACCGGCCGAGTTCGCCGACCGGAGGCCGGAAGCGGCCTGGCTGCTCCTCACCGTCAAGAAGGAGGACCTGCTCGGCCCGCAGGTCCCCGACGACCTCGCCGGCGATCTCCTGGCCCTCGACAAACGCCTGGTCGCCCTCCTGATCAGGCTCGCCGAGAGGCTGTGGGACCGGCGGGACGCCCAGGCCGTCGACGTCCTCACCACCTGCGTGGTCGACCTGCCGACGGCCCTGTTCCGCCGCGCGTTCACCGCGGGTGAGCCGATCTCCGAAGACTCGCGTGCCCGGCTCGCCGCCGCGGTCCGTGCAGTACTCCTGCTCCCACCCCGAAAGGACCACGATGATGCCCACGCTGCGCACTGAAGCCCCGGTGTTCGTACTCGACCTCGGCGACGACGAGAACCGCTTCTCGCCGTCGTGGCTGGAGACCGTCCACTCCCTGCTGGACACCGTCGTCGCACATCCGGACCCGGCGGTGCTGGTCACCACGGGCTCCGGGAAGTTCTATTCGAACGGGCTCGACCTCGAATGGCTCACCGCCCACAGTGACCAGGCCGGGAAATACGTCGCCGACGTCCACGAACTGCTGGCCCGCGTGCTCACCCTCGGCGTGCACACGGTCGCCGCGATCAACGGGCACGCGTTCGGCGCCGGGGCGATGCTGGCGATAGCGCACGACTTCCGGGTGATGCGCGCCGATCGCGGGTACTTCTGCTTCCCCGAGGCGGATATCAACATCCCGTTCACACCGGGGATGGCCGCGCTGATCCAGGGCAAGGTCACGCCGGCCGCCGCGGTCGCCTCGATGACCACGGGACGCCGCTTCGGCGGCACGGACGCGCGGGATCTCGGGCTCGTGGACGCCGTCGCCGAGGAATCCGCCCTGCTCGAGTACGCCGCCGACGTGGTCCGTCCGCTCGCGGGCAAGGACCGCGGCACCCTCACCGCGATCAAGACCACGATGTTCACCCCGGCCGTGACCGCGCTTCGCTCCGAGTAAGGGCACAATCATCGATTGTGAGCGAAGATATTTTGCGGGCCGAGGATCCGGACGTCGCCGAAGCCCGCAACGGGGACGACGCGGCGTTCAACCGCCTGGTAGAGCCGCTGCGCCGCGAGTTGCACGCCCACTGCTACCGCATGCTCGGCTCGACCCACGACGCCGACGACGCCCTGCAGGACGCGCTCCTGCGGGCCTGGCGGGGACTGGAACGGTTCGAGGGCCGCAGCTCGATGCGCACCTGGCTCTACACGGTCGCCACCCGCACCTGCCTCGACACCGCCGCCGCGCGCGGCAAACGCGCCCTGCCGATGGACCTCGGCCCGTCGAGTGAACACGCCATCCTCGAACACGCCCCGGTGACCGAGGTCGCGTGGCTCGGCCCGTACCCCGACGGGGCGCTCGGCCCCGGCCCGGCCGGCCCCGACACCCGGTACGAGCAGCGCGAGGCCGTCGAGCTGGCCTTCGTCGCCGCGCTGCAGCATCTGCCCGGCAACCAGCGGGCCGCGTTGCTGCTCTTCGACGTCCTCGGCTTCACCGCCGCCGAAATCGCGTCCACAATGGCCACCTCGGTCGCGGCGGTGAACAGCGCACTGCAGCGCGCGCGGGCGATCGTGGCCGAGAAGGTGCCCTCGCCCAGCCAGCAGCGGACGCTGCGGAAACTCGAGGACGCCAGGATCCGCGAGATCGCCGCGGACTTCACCTCGGCGCTGGACCGCGGCGACGCCGACGCGCTCGTGGCGTTGCTGACCGAGGACGTCACCTGGTCCATGCCGCCGCTCACGCACTGGTACCGCGGCATCGAGGCCGTCGTCGACTTCGCCGTCGAGGTCCCGATCGGCCGGTGCCCGAGCTGGCGCAACGAGATCATCAGCGCCAACGGCCAGCCCGCCGTCGCCTGTTACGTCGGCGAGTCGGCCGACGCCACGCACCGGGCCTGGTCGATCAACGTGCTCGCCCTCCGGGACGAGCGGATCCGCGAGATCACCTCGTTCCTCGACCCGGCCCTGTTCCCGGCGTTCGGCCTCCCGCTGACGAAGCCCTGATCACTCCTCAGCATGACAACGACGGCCGGACCGGGCCCGAACTGCCACGATGGCCGCCATGCTGAAGATCAATCCAGTGGTCAAGGCCGTCGCCACCGTGCTGGCCGTGGCGATCGCCGCCGGGCTCGGCCTGTGGTTGCACGCCGCCGACCGGACCGCCGGCGACACCGGGCACTGGGCGGGCTCGCGCACCCCGGACCGGATCGAGGTCAACGCGTCCGTGCTCAAGGTGGACGCCGCCGCACGGGAGGCGGTACTGCGCGTACTGGTCGTCCCGGTGGGCAGGTTCGGCGAGGACGACGGTGTCGCCCCGGCGGGCGAGCTGCGGCTGCTGAACTCCTCCAGCCTCCGCGGCGACCACGTCTTCCCCGCGCATCAGCGGATTTCCAGCCTCGATCTTCCGATCGCGCTGACCGGCGGAGCCGTCACCGACTACCCCTTCGACGGCTACGAGGCGCGGATCGAGTTCGCCGCCCTCCACAACGGGGAAGCCGCCCCGGTGCTGTTCACACTGGACAAAGTGGACAGTCTGTTCTCGTTCTCCGTCAAGGATTACCGCGCCTCAGACGCACAAGGCGGACTCGACGTCCGGTTCGCCCGCTCCACCAGCGTGCTGGTCTTCGCCGTCTTCATGATGATCACCATGTGGGGACTGGCCATCGCGGTGTTCTTCGGCACGCGGCATCTGATCACGCGACGGCGTGGCCTGGTCTGGCCGTCGTTCGGGTTCATGGCCGCGACGCTGTTCGCGCTCGCCGGATTCCGCAATCTCGCCCCGGGTTCGCCACCGATCGGCTCGCTGCTGGACTACACGGCCTTCCTGTGGGCGGAGGTCGTCATCGCGCTGTGCGTCGTCGTGGCGGTGGTGACCGGCGCGATCACCGAAAACGGCAAACCGGACGCCGGATGAGCATGATGGAGGGATGCGCGCGAAGGTGTTGATCAGGCTGGCGGTGGCCGTCACCCTCGTCGGTGTGGTCTTCGGTGGCGTGTTCGCCTTCCAGCGCAAGCTGATCTACCTGCCGACGGGCGGTCCGCTTCCCGCCGCCGCCGTCATCCTGCCCGGCGGCCGGGACGTCACATTCACCACGTCGGACGGGCTGAACCTCGCGAGCTGGTACTTCCCCGTGCCAGGTGCGAAGGCGGCCGTGCTCGTCGCGCCGGGCAACGCCGGGAACCGGTCGTTCCGCGCACCGCTCGCCCGCGCGCTGACCGGGCGCGGGCTTTCGGTGCTGCTCCTGGACTATCGCGGCTACGGCGGCAACCCCGGTGAACCGTCCGAAGACGGGCTGGCGCTCGACGTCCGCGCCGCACGGGACTTCCTGGCACGCGAGGCCGGGACGCCGTTGGTGTACTTCGGCGAAAGCCTCGGTTCGGCGGTCGTCACCGAACTCGCCACCGAACATCCGCCGACCGCGCTCGTCCTGCGCTCGCCGTTCACCGACCTCGCGGCGGTCGGGCAGCGGCACTACCCATTCCTGCCGGTCCGATGGCTGCTGCGGGACGAGTTCCCGACCAGGGACACCGTCACGCGCGTGAAGTCCCCGGTCACCGTCGTCTACGGCGCCGCGGACTCGATCGTCCCGGCCGGGCAGAGCCGCGAAGTGGCGAAAGCGGCCGGCGCCAGGGTGATCGAAATCCCCGGCGCCGACCACAACGACCTGGTGCTCTCCGAGGGGCCGGAGCTGGTCGACGCCATCGTGGAAGCGGCCCGCTGACAGGCGGCTCAGGCCTGCCGCGCGCTCCGCCGCAGTGACAAGGAGTGACCGGGGTTGAGCTTGCGGCCGAGACGGTCGGCCTTCGGCCAGCGGACTTCGGTCGCCCAGCCCGCCTTCTCGAACAGCCAGATCAGCCGCGCGGAGATGTCGAGCTGCCCGCGACGGACGCCGTGCCGGGCGCCGGTGGGGTCGGCGTGGTGGGAGTTGTGCCAGGACTCGCCCATCGAAGCGATGGCGAGCGGCCAGAAGTTCGCGGATTTGTCACGGGCGGCGAACGGGCGGTCGCCGATCAGGTGACACAGCGAATTCACCGACCACGTCACGTGGTGCAGCAGCGCAACGCGGACCAGGCTGGCCCAGAAGAACGCGGTGACCGCACCCCACCACGACAGCGTGATCACGCCGCCGAGGACGGCGGGCGCGAGCAGTGTCACGACGGTGAGCAGCGGGAACAGGCGGTCGACGCGGGCGATGTCGCGATCGGCGAGCAGATCCGGGGCGAAGCGTCGCGCGTTGGTCTTCTCGCGATCGAACAGCCAGCCCATATGGGCGTGCCAGAAGCCGCGGGCCAGCGCGGCCGGGCTGGTGCCGAAGCGCCACGGGGAGTGCGGGTCGCCCTCGCGGTCGGCGAAGGCGTGGTGGCGCCGGTGGTCGGCCACCCAGCCGATGACCGGCCCCTGCATGGCCATGCTGCCGGTGACCGCGAGCGCGATCCGCAGGCCGCGGTTGGCCTTGAAGGCACCGTGGGTGAAGTAGCGGTGGAAGCCGATGGTCACGCCGAGGCCGGTCAGGAAGTAGAACCCGGCGGCGAGGCCGAGGTCCACCCAGCCGAGCCCCCAGCCCCACGCGAAGGGGACCGAGGCGGCCAGTGCCAGCAGCGGCACCACCGCGAACAGCTTGACGAGGAAGTTTTCGGTGTTGGACTGCTCCCCGGACAACAGGGGCTGTGGTGCCTGCCGCTCATCGCTGTCCGGGGTACTTAGAACTGAAGTCATTTCGTCGCTTCTTGTCGATTGCCAGGACTGTTACCGGCTGTGTCAGCCGGTGTCACGGCGCGACGCAGGGAAGGCGACGCCCGCGACGAATTCTGCGCGAGCGTGCTTGGTCAACACGACACCCAAAACGTTGGACTCGTCTGGTCAACGAACGACGTCGGCCGAAGGTTCCGGTGCGGGATAAGAGGGTTCGCGAAAAAGATCCACGTATCGCTCGCCCTGAGGAGTGGCTTGGTCGTGTCGCTCGACCTGAGTGTCGAGCGGGTGGCTGAACAGCGCACTGTCCATGCTGTGAGTTTTGACGGTGAAACCTTTCGAATGGGGACCGCTCATCTGCGGTCTTCGGCGAGGCCGGGGGCGAATTCCGCCCGTCTCGTGCCGGATCGGCGTCACGCTGCGAGAGCGGCGCCGACTCCCAGGGTACACGCCCCGGGGCCGAAACCCCAGGGCGTCCGTCCGATCAGCCGTTCGAGGGCACCATCACGTTGAGTGCGGTGACGATGGCTTCCTCCTCCGCGGCGAAGTGTGCTTCGAGCGTGCTCGCGAGGGCGTCGAAGTCGTCGCGCAAGCGGACGGGGTCACTCTCGCCGTGAACGTACCCCTCGACGAGGTCACGGATCCGCTTCTGCAGCGTCGCGACGACGACGTGGTCCTCGCCGAGCTTCGTCAACGTCGGCGCGAGCGCCGGAAACCGTTGCGCCAGCATCGGAAACGCGCCCATGTCCTCGCCGGTATGGTGCTTGGTCAGTGCCTCGCAGAACGAAACACAGTGCGCTCGCAGGGTTTTCCCCATACTGAGCGAATCCGTGCGTCCGGCGACGACATCGTCGATCCCGGTGCGCAGCGTCTCGAGTTCCCCGCGCAGCCACTCGTGGACCTCCACCACGAAGTCCCCCATCCCCCGCACCCGGTCGTCGATCCGGTGCAGGATCACGACGGGCAGTTCCCTCGACGTTTTCGCCTGGTACTCGGCGAATCCCGGCTCCGCGGCGACGACCTTCGCGAACAACGCGGCACGCTCCTGCACGGGCGGAACGGCCGCGATCGCCTCGTAGGTCTCGGTTCCCGTCTCGACCGTGACCCGGTGGTCGCGCCGGATGTCGTGGTACCAGCCAGGATTCTTCGGGGCACCCATGTTCGAAGCGACGACGACGGTCGCGCCGTCGATTTCGAGGTATCCCAACGGATTCGTGCGGCGTTCGCCACTCTTGGCGCCGACGGTGGTGAGCAGGATCAGCTCCCGCCCCTCGAACATCCCGCCGAGCTTTCCCTTGTACTGCCTGAATTCCTTGATCACCTGATCGTTGAAGCCGGTCAACGCGGTCCTTTCCCGTCGATGTGTCGACAGGAGGGCGGCACCGCCATCTCGAGAAGGGCACGACGACAGGAACCCACTGGTACGCAGGGGTTTTCGAGCACACCGTATGGAGGCGTCTTCCCACCGCGAAGGGATGGGGAATACGAGAGACGGTGTGTGCCGATCTCCGGGTGGCTGAGTAGCCGCTACCTCCATGCATAGGCCCATACGGGGCTCGAAGACGACGCTAGCACAAGGTCGACTGCTCGCGCACCTGCCCGACGAGGCCCGTACTACGAGGCATTCCTTAGGTCGTGGCCAGCGAAACAGTCCTCAGGTGGTGTGTCCGGAGTGAGGCCTTTAGCCATCCTCTTCCAGCACCGCCCGGATCACCCGCCGTGCGTTGTCCGCCATCGTGGGGTTGGTCTTCCGGTAGTACGGCAAGGCGATCAGCGCTTGCGAAAGCGTCCTTCCCCGGCCTCGGCTCCAGGTCGCGTCGTCCACGCGCAACGCATCGCGGAAGACGTTCCGCTCCTCGGCGGGCAGCAGATTCCATGCCGGAAACAGGTCACAGGCCGGATCACCCACCCCAAGGCAGCCGAAGTCGATCACCGCGGCGAGCCTGCCGTCGTCCACCAGGAGGTTTCCCGGCATCAGATCGGCGAGCGACCACACCGGTGGCCCGCCGCGATAGGCCTGTGGTGCCCCCGGCAGAGTGATCCGTCGCATCGCGTTCACGAACTCCGCCAGGTCCTCGGCCAGCAGGCGGGGCCGGCTCAGCGCCCCCGCGCGAGGATTCTCCCCCGGCAACCAGCGGTACACCGACCACCGCCATGGGTAGCCCTCGGCCGCATTTCCCTCCCCGACCACTTCGGGAATGGAGGCGGGCAACAGGGACGCGATACGGGGCAACCACTTCTGCTCCAGCGCCACGTCCTCGGCACCGCTCTTCCCGAGCGGCAGCCGCACGACGAGGTCGTCACCCAGCCGGAACATGGCATTGACCGTGCCTCCGGACGGCCACCGCTCGACCGCCGGCCCGTCCCAGTGGGGGAACTGTGCCGCGATCAACCTCCGGACGAGCTGCTCGTCGACGGGATTCGTCTGTCCAGCGTGCACGACGACCATCTGACCGCCGGAATCACTCCTCGTCAAACGTTTCCTGTTCTCCGATCAGGAACTCCGTGCCAGGCCAAGGATTTCCGGCCGCACCGCGTACTTTCGCCAATGCCGTCCCGGGTCCGGGACCAGGCGCCGCCGTTCGAGATCCAGCAGCCCGGAGAGACTTTCCACCTCGGCCACCACGACACCGTCCGGCGTGAGGAAGTCCTGGACGACCCGTGACACCTTGCCCGGCTCCCAGTCGAACCGGGTCAGGATGTCGATCCGTGCCCGCGCGCGCAGCTCGCGACGGAACCGGATCGTCGTTTCGAGGTTGACCGGGCCGAGGTTCGCGGCCTTGAGCGCCAACGGATCCACCCCGGCCGCCCACACACATTCCCAGCGCGCGTGATCCGCGTACGCGAGGTAGGCGGGGCCACGCACGTGACCGTTGATGTCGAGGTCGTCCGTGCGGATGTCGATGGTGACGCGGAAAGGTTCGAGCACCGCACGATCTTCGCCGCTGCCGCCTGCTCAGTCTGGAACGTTTCGGCCAGTCCAGGATCGCACCAGCGCGCCAGGCGACACTCCGGACAGGCGCCGACACTCGCGCCCGAGATGGGACTGATCCGCGTAGCCCAGCTCGGCGGCGACGTCGGCGAGCGACGAACGCTTCCGTGCCACTGCCTCGACCCGCCTGAGGAAGCCATGGAACCGCAGCACCCGCTGCAGTTCCTTCGGGCCGACGCCGACTTCGTGCCGGACGTGCCGCCGAAGACCACGTTCACTGACGCCCAGATCGGCCGCCACCTGATCGGTGCGAGCGCCGGGCGAACGCAACGCGCGAGCGGCCGCGACCGGCAGGCCGTCCAGCTCGATATCACGGATCCGCTCGGCGACCAGCACCTCCAGCACGGACCGCGCCTCGGCGGGCGTCGCGCATTCGGCCAGCCTTGATTCCGCGCGACGGGCGCTCGCGGCCCACAGTTCGCGCAAAGGGGTGGCTCCCGCCGCCAGATCCGTCATCGGCACCCCCAGCACCGCGCCGCCGACGCCGCACCTCAGGCGGAGACCGACAGTCCAGTCGACCGGCGGCAGCTCATGCCGCAGCACACCGCTCACCGTGGTGACCGCGGTGAGCCCTCGCCCGTCCCAGACGAGATCCACGCAGCCGTCCGGGAACACCCGCAGCGGACGGCCGCGGCCGACCCGGCCCGTCCAGGCGCTCTCGACCACCCCGGCGACCACCGCGACCGGCATGCTCTCGTGGTAGACCGACCCACCCGAACGGCGACGCAGCGGAACACCCACGCCCGGCAGTATGCCCCCGCCCACCGACAAGATGCGCGTCACTTGATCTTGCTGGAGACTGCCCAGCGTGCTGCGGCCCGTCCTCGACCCGTCACCCGCCGAGTGGATATCCTCCAGGCTCGGCGGGACGTTCGGCGCGGCCAGCCGCACGGTCCCCCGTGGCTATGCCGCCTACGCCCGGATCTGCCATCCGGCCGAACGCGACCGCGGTGGCTGGGCGAGCTGGAGCGAAGCCGCCGCCGAAACCGGACGGCGCGTCCACGGCACCATGCAATGGCACGCTCTCGTGGGCTCCCCGGATCCGGTGAACCTCACCGGCTCGCTCTGGCGAGGCTCCCCGCCCGGTCGCGGCAGCCTGCCGTCGCACAGCCTCACCGCCCTGCTGGCCGTCCTCGGCGACCATACGTCCACTTCGGACACCTGGTTCTGCCTTTGGGAAGGCTACGGCTGGGCGGATGAGGCCACCCTGTCCCGCGAGCAGCTGGAAGCGCCACGCCTGCGGCATCCCGGCCGCGACTACCTGCTGTTCGCCGGACCACTGACGTCGGCGACGGAACTCGGCTGGCGGCCGCGGCCGAACTGGTTCGAGGCGCAGTCGCCCAACCTCTTCTGGCCGGACGACCGCGCGTGGTGCGTGGCCACCGAGGTCGACTTCGACTCGACCCTCGTCGCCGGGGAGGAGGCCCTGATCGACGCGCTCGTCAAAGCACCCAGTCTGGAAGCCTGGCGCATCGAACCCGACACCTCACTCGCCGCGGACGCCGACCGGATCAACCATCTCCCCTGACGACTACGCGGAGTGATCCCAGACCGCAGTCCAGAAGACCCCCGGGCGGGGCTGAAGGGGCCCTTCACCGCATGCGACGCGGCGAAGGGCGCTTTCCCCGCACCGCATGCGACGCGTGAAGCCCGGCGCATTTAGTCGACTAAATGCGAGGTCAGGAGCGGCGTGCAGCACGAGCGCCCAAGTCACAGGCTCCCGAAAGACCTGGTCGTGAGTGACAAGTGCCGTTCTAACGACACTTAACGCTCACGACCCCCGAAACCCAGGACGAAGGGGGCTGAAGGGGCCCTTCACCGCATGCGACGCGGCGAAGGGCGCTTTCCCCGCACCGCATGCGACGCGTGAAGCCCGGCGCATTTAGTCGACTAAATGCGAGGTCAGGAGCGGCGTGCAGCACGAGCGCCCAAGTCACCGGCTCCCGAAAGACCTGGTCGTGAGTGGCAAGTGCCGTTCTAACGACACTTAACACTCACGACCCCCGAAACCCAGGACGAAAGAGGGCTGAAGGGGCCCTTCACCGCATGCGACGCGGCGAAGGGCGCTTTCCTCGCATCGCATGCGGGGAAAGCGCCCTTCAGCCCGCAGCCGCCCTTCAGCCCACAGCGCCCTTCAGCCGCGGCGGGCGTCAGCGCGGCGCGGCGTCAGCGCGGCGCGGCGTCAGCGCTCTTCGATCGCGTCCACCTTCGACGGGTAGAACGCCACGTGGTCCTTGATCTCGGCGACCGCGTCATGCGGCGCCTCGTAGGTCCACACGGCGTTCTCGGCGACGCCGTCACCGGCGCGGATGCTGTAGTACGACGCGTCACCCTTGAACGGGCAATACGTCGAGTGCTCCGTCCGCTCCAGAACGCCGAAGTCGACGTCGGCGCGGGGGATGTACTGCACCGGAGGGTAGCTCGCCTCCTGCAGTGTCAGCGCGTTCGCGCTGTCCGCCACGACCTTCCCGCCGACCGTGACGACCACCCGCGCCTTGTTCGGCGCCACCGTGATCGGGTGGTCCGCGCTGGGCTTCAGCACCTTCTTGTCAGACATGGATCAGCTCCCTCGGGGGTTTCCGATACCGGGCACAGCGACGGCGCCCGCGCGGATATTCCCCTCAGGGCAGGTAGTACATCGGGTTCGGCAGCTTCACCGGGAACTCCGCGTAACCGCCTTCGAGGTCGCTGAACTGGTCGCCGAGGTTGAGCACGATGGTCGCCCCCGTCGCGGCGATGTGCTTCCGCGTGCCCGCCTTGTACTGCACGGTGGTGCAGGTGAGCCCGCACGGCAGGTAGTCCGGCGCGGTGGTCTTCGGCTTGAAGAACGCCCCCGCGGGCGCCGGGAAGCCCTCGTTCGCGAGGTTCTTGAGCGACTGCGGGCCCTGGAACTCGTTGCGGCCGGTCAGGAAGTAGATCTTGACGCCGCGTTGCGCCGCCCAGTTCGCCAGTTCCAGCACCGGCTTGTTCGCGACGAAGGTGCCCTTGTCGATCGCTTCCTGCTGCTTCTTCGGGTCGAAGCCGAAGTCGTTGTCGGCCTCCCAGCCGTAGGTGATCTCGGAGGTGTCGTCGACGTCGAGCACGATCGCGGGGTTCTCGACGCCGCGGTCGAGCCGCCTGGCGAGGTGGCGTTCGGCGTCCTCGACCTGGCGCTTGGTGTCGGAGACGAACCGGCTGGTGTCGGAGTACCGGTGCTTGCCGTCGCTGCCGACGACATCGCCGTAGTAGGCCTTAACGTCGAGTTTGACCTGGCCGATGTTGGCGGGCTCGTGACCACGCCGCCAGGAGGCGTCGTCGGTGTTCGCGACGGCGGTGGCGCCGCCGGCGAGGACGGCTCCGGCGGCCGCGGCGGCGGCCAGTTTCAGCAGACCGGTGAACCGGCTCATGGAAATGCTCCTCACGTCAGCTGTGCGCGGCAAAGGAACGCTACTCCAGAACGACCGATTCTGGTCAGTACCAAAGTCGCTTCTTCACCACCGCGAGGTTTCAGCTTGCGGCGCAAGGCATCCGGGTCTATGTCGAGACCGCGGACGAGGATCTCCAACCGACCGATATCGTGTTTTTTCAGCAGTACACGAAGATTCTTCTCACTGTACGGTCCGTACTCGAATACCCGGAACGCCCGGATTCCCGGCGGCGGAACGTCCCCGGTCAGGTACGCGATGCGTTCGTCGAGCTGCCACAACCCATGCCGGGCCGCGTAATGCCGCACGAGTCCGGCCCGGACGACGGCACCGTCCGGGTCGACGATCCATTCACCCGGCTCTCGCAGGGGGATCTCGTCGGGGTCGGCGTCGGTGACCGTCCACTGTGCACCGTCCGAACGCAACACTGTCGCCCGGCGCGACACCGTCGAGCCCACGCCGCGCCACAGGCACGCCTCGCGGACCTGACCGTCCAAAGAGACCAGTTCGACCTCGTCCGCCCAGGGCGCGATGGAGAAATCGAGCCCCGGCGCGCATTTGACCGACAGCTCGCGGCCCGCGTACGCCTCGACGAGGCCGTCCAGCGGCGGCAGGAAATCGGCGGGCTTCCACGCCCGGCGTCCGGCGGAGTCACGGCGCGCGGGATCGGCGACGACGACGGAAGACCGGCTGACCGGCCGCAGCGCGTCGGCCCGCACCAGGACCGGCGACACCCCGGCCTCGGTGGCGTTGTGCCGCGCCATCGCCAGCCGGACCTCGTCGAGATCCGACCCCAGGGCCCGGGAGGCGACGCGGGCGATCTCGATCAGGTCCGCGCCGACGGAACAGGTCACGTCGTGGACGTCACGGCCTGCCAGCCGCGCGGCCCGATGCCGGGCGACCGCGGTGGCGCTGGCCTGCTGGAGCGCGTCGCCGGTGAACAGCCACGAGGTCGCCGAGTCCAGTTTGGACGACGACTTCCGCCGCAGCACCACCGTTTCCAGCACCGCGGCCGCGTGGTCCGGGGCGATCCGGCGCACGGCGGCGACGTCGGCGATACGCGTCTTGTCGGTCAGCGGCAGGGACGAGCATTCGGCGAGCGCCGCGCTTCCCGCGCCGGAGCGCAGGAAGGCGACGTCGTCGAGCGTGAACTGATACGGCAACCTACGGCCGCTTGGTACCGGTGATCATCACGTTGTAGAACAGCTCGCGCGGCAGCACCTTGGCGAGCAGCTTCTTGTCCAAAGCGGACAGCCGCAACCAGAGCCGGTACGCGAACAGACGCCAGCGCAAGGTCAGTTTCTCCTGCGGCACGGCGGCCTCGAAGGTCCGGATCGGCCAGCCCGCGAGCGCGGCGGCGAACTCCTCGGTGACCGCGCGGACGTCCTGGGCGCCCGCGCCGCGGGCCATCGACTCGAGTTCGGACGGGTCGAACGTGTGGATGTCGACCACGGCCTCCAGCGCGGCCGCGCGGGAGGACTCGTCGAGTTCCTCCTGCGGACGGCGCCAGCCGTTCAGCACCGGGAGCTTGGTCAGGTTGGTGGTGAGGTACCAGGTGATCTGGCCGAGTTTGCGCGCGTAGAAGTCGCCGACCTTGGTCGGCTCCCCCGCGAAGACGAACCGGCCACCCGGCTTCAGCACCCGCAGCACCTCGGCGAACGCCGCACGGACGTCCGGGATGTGGTGCAGCACCGCGTGCCCCACCACGAGGTCGAAACTGTTGTCCTCGTACGGGATCCGCTCCGCGTCGGCGACCCTGCCGTCGACGTCGAGGCCGAGGTTCTCGGCGTTGCGCAGCGCGACCTGGACCATGCCCGGCGAGAGGTCGGTGACCGACCCCTTCTTGATCACGCCGCCCTGCATCAGGTTCAGCAGGAAGAAACCGGTGCCGCTGCCCAGTTCCATCGCGGTCGGGTACGGCTGGCCGTCCTCACCGGCGACCGCGTTGAACACGTCGGTCGCGTAGGAGATGCACCGCTCGTCGTAGGAGATGGACCATTTTTCGTCGTAGGTCCCGGCTTCCCAGTCGTGGTAGAGCACGTTGGCGAGCTTGGGGTCGTCGAAGGCGGCCTTGACCTCTTCGGCGGTGGCGTGCGGGTTCGGCGCCGGATCGTTGACCTGGGTCATCGCGCTACTTCCCCTCGAAGGTGGCTTTGCCAGGGCCGTTCTCGATGAACGACTTCATGCCGTTGCGCTGGTCTTCGGTCGCCCACAGCGCGGCGAAGAGGTGCGATTCGAGCTTGAGGCCGTTCGCGAGGTCGGTGTCGAGACCGCCGTCGATGGCGGCCTTCGCGGCGCGGAGCGCCACGGCCGGGCCGTTCGCGAACTGCGAGGCCCACTTGTGCGCGGCGGCGTAGACGTCGTCCGGCGCCACGACCTCGTCGAGGATGCCCAGGGCCAGCGCCTCTTCGGCCTTCACGAACCGGCCGGTGAACACGAGGTCCTTGGTCTTGCTCGGGCCGATGAGCCGCGCGAGGCGCTGCGTGCCACCGGCACCGGGGATGACGCCGAGCTGGATCTCCGGCTGGCCGACCTTGACGTTGTCGCCGGCGATCCGGCGGTCCGCGGTCAGCGCGAGTTCGAGGCCCCCGCCGAGCGCATAGCCGGTGATGGCCGCGACGACCGGCTTCGGGATGTTCGCGATGGTGGCCAGCGACGCGGTCAGCGCCGCGCCGAACTTCGCGATCTCGGGGTAGGTGCGCTCGGCCATCTCCTTGATGTCCGCGCCGCCCGCGAAGGTCTTCTCACCGCCGTAGAGGATCACGGCACGCACGTCGTCGCGCTCGGAGGCCTCACGGGCCGCCTCGGCCAGCTCGGCCTGCACCTGGTTGTTCAGGGCGTTGACCGGCGGGCGGTCCAGCCGGATCGTACCGACCCCGCCTTCGACCTCCAGGCTTACGAACTCTCCCACGCCAGTCCTCCTCAACGGGCCGTCCACAACGACAGAGTGCAGGCTACCGGTCAGTACGACCCGTCAGCGGCGACGGGCGAAGAAGCGATCACCGGACCGTTCGAGCAGCAGATCCTGGTCGAACGTCTTGGACAGGTTGTCGCTGGTCACGACGTCGTCGACGAGACCGGAAGCGACCGCGCGGCCGTCGCGCAGCAGCAGCGCGTGGGTGAATCCGGGCGGGATTTCTTCCACGTGGTGGGTGACGAGCACCATGGCCGGGGCCTCCGGGTCGAGCGCCAGCTCCGAAAGGCGCGCGACCAGGTCCTCGCGGCCGCCGAGGTCGAGTCCGGCGGCCGGCTCGTCGAGCAGCAGCATCTCCGGGTCGGTCATCAGCGACCGCGCGATCAGGGTCCGCTTGCGCTCGCCCTCCGACAGCGTGCCGAAGGTGCGCTCGGCCAGATGCGGGATGCCCAGCGCGGCCAGCAGTTCGCGGGCGCGGTCGGTGTCGAGGCTGTCGTATTCCTCACGCCAGCGGCCGACGACGGCGTATCCGGCGCTCACCACGACGTCGAGGACGCGCTCCTCACCTGGCACCCGCTGGGCGATCGCGGCCGAGGTGAACCCGATCCGCGGGCGCAGCTCGAAGATGTTGACCTTGCCGATCCGGTCGCCGAGCAGGTCGACCGTTCCCGAGGTCGGGTGGAGTTCGGCCGCGGCCAGCCGGAGCAGGGTGGTCTTGCCCGCGCCGTTCGGGCCGAGCACCACCCAGCGCTCGTCCAGTTCCACGGTCCAGTCGAGGTCGGCGAGGAGGTCGTTGCCTGTTCGGCGGACCCCGACACCGGTCATCCTCACCACGAGGTCGTCAAGTTCGCTGGGCTGGATCGGCTCGCTCACGCGCCCATTGTGTCCGCACACGCGCGCGCGTGTGCACCGGGCCGCCGGTCCGCGGAAAGCGGCTGGTCCAGGGAGTGGGACGAGGCCACCCGGTCGCGGCGGCTGTGGCACCATCGGCATCGTGATCAGGTCCGTGTCCGCCGCCTTCCCCGTCATCGGGGGCTCTTTCTGGCGCCGCCGGACCATCGACCTGCTCCTCGTCGCCTCGTGCGGGTGTACCACCGCGCGACACGGCTGAGTTTCCTCTTCTTCCGACGGCACGTGTGCCGTGGTCCCGTGTCGCGCCGCGTTCGGCCCCCCTTTCGCCAGCCCGCGAACCTCCACGAGGAGCCCTACGTTGACCACGTCCATCACGCCCCGCCAGGACTTCGAGATCCACCCTCGACTGATCGACCCGCTGCTCCCGGACCTGCTGCGTCCCGAACGCCTGCTCTGGACGCCCCGGGAGCTGGCCGAGCTGACCTCCACCGTCGTGACCGAACTGACCACGAGCCTGCGCGACCTGCTGCGGTTCGACGAGGAACGCCGCTGGTGGGCGCGGCTCGCGCTGACCGACGGCGTCGAACTGTGGCTGCTGTCCTGGCTACCCGGCCAGCAGACCAAACCGCACGACCACGGCGGCGCGTCCGGTTCGTTCACCGTGCTGCAGGGCGAACTCGGCGAGGAGTACCGCTACCCCGGCGGCCCGATCCGGCGCCGCACGCATGTCGCGGGCGAGGCCATCGGCTTCGGCGCGGGGCGCGCGCACCAGGTGACCGGCATCGGCACCGAGCCATCCGCCAGTGTCCACGCGTACTCGCCGCCGCTGGTGGCGACGCGTGAGTACGTCACCCTCGCCGACGTTCCCGCCGAGATCCCGTCGCTGACCCCGATACTGGGCGCATGAGCTCGATCGAAGAACTGCTGGCCTCCGCCCGGTCCGGCGTGGACCGGCCGGAGCCCGAGCGGGCATCGCGGCTGCAACGCGACGGCGCCCTGATCGTGGACATCCGCCCGCAGGTCAACCGGTCCGAAGAGGGCGAGATCCCGGGCTCGGTGATCGTCGAGCGGATCCACCTCGAATGGCGCCTCGCGCCGGACAGCGAGTGGCGGCTGCCCGAGGTGAACGCCGATTCGACGGTGATCGTCGTCTGCAACGAGGGGTACGCGTCGAGTCTGGCAGCCGCCGACCTGCGGCGGCTCGGCCTGCCGGGTGCGACCGACCTCGAAGGCGGGTTCCGCGCCTGGCGCTCGGCGGGCCTTCCGGTCCGGGAGGGTGGCACGCCCGCGGTCCCCTAGCGGCGGACCGTCAGCCGCGCGATCGAGTCCGGGGAAAGCGGAAGCGCCGCCTGGATCCCGGCACCGGGCACCGGACTGGGGTTGACCAGGACGCCGGTCGACATGCCCCGTCTGGCGGCCGCGAGCACGACCTCGCGGCCGGTCCGGTGCCGGACCCGGCCCCAGCCGGCGCCGGTGGCCGCCCGGTACTCGGCGAGCAGGCGCTCGTCGGTGAAGACGCAGAACCAGTCGCCGTACCCGCCGAGGCGGGCCGGGATCGGTGCGCCCCCTTCGTCCGCCGGGCCCCACACCGTGCCGTCGAGGAACATCCGCATGGCCGTGGGCCCGGGGGCGGGCGCCTCCCGTTCCGGCCGGACGTTTCCGGCCATCCACCGTGCGGCGAGCCGGAAGTCCTCGCCGGTGAGGTCCTCCTGGAAACCGTCGAGGCTGTTCTTGACGTTCCCCAGGAACTCGTAAAACCGCCGGGTGCAGGTGCGCTCGGAAACCGCGACCCGGCCGCGCCCCACCATGGCGCGGATCCGGCCGACCATGCCCGACGCGCCGTCCGCCGGATCCACGCCGAGGTTGTAGGCGGTCCAGACGATCTCGGGCATGAGCGGGTCGGCGAACCGTTCGAGGACGCGGTTCAGCCGCAACAGGACGATCTCGCGCACCCTGCCGGGTTCGGCGCCCTCGGCGATGCCCCAGATGTCACGCAGTTCGGGTCCGAGTGCCTCGGCCAGCCCGTCCTGCCGGATTCCGGCGCGGGCGTGGATGTGGTGCAGCCGGTCTTTGGCCCGGCGCGACGCTTTCGTTTCCTTCGCCGAAGCCACCATTCCTCCGCGTTTCAGGACAGGCCCGGCAAAGTCTATTTCACCGGCGTTTTCTCCATTGTCCGATGGAAAGCGAAGAGCAGGGTTTTCCTTTGTTCGGCACCGGCTTGACAACCCACGAAATGCGGCAGGCGGGAGGGGGTCAGGCCAGGACGACGCGGGCGAGTTCGGCGGGAGTCGCGAGCAGACGGTGTTTGGGCAGCACCCGGACGGTGTAGCCGATCGAGCCGGGGTGCGGCAGCTTCAGCCGGACGGCGAACGCGCCGATCCCGTCGCCGGACATCCCGACGGTGACCGGGTCGCTCAGTTCGTCCCCGTCACCCACCTTCCCGACCACGGCCTGAACGTCCACTTCGGACGGATCGAGGCCGGCGAGATCGATCCGCGCCCGGATGGTCACCTCGGTGCCGGTGACCATCGGCGCGTTGTCCTCGACGAGCAGTTCGGTGTCGAAGACCCGCACGCGCGGCCAGGAGACGTCGAGTTTGGTCCGGTAGTCGGCCAGCGACAGCGCGCCGCGGTACCCGTCGCCCGTCGCCTCCGCGACCATCCGTGACGCGGGCAGGTAGCCGGACTCGACGTACTCCCGCACCATCCGCGACGCCTGCACGCGCGGCCCCAGGCTCTCCAGCGTGTGCCACACCATCGACAGCCAGCCGCCGGGCACGCCGTCGGCGTCGCGGTCGTAGAACAGCGGTGCGATCTGGTGGCCCAGCAGGTCGTAGAGCGCCGCGGCCTCCAGTTCGTCACGGCGCAGCGGGTCGGTGACGCCGTCCGCGGTCGGGATCGCCCAGCCGTTGCTGCCGTCGTAGCACTCGTCCCACCAGCCGTCGCGGATGGACAGGTTGAGGCCGCCGTTGAGCGCGGATTTCATCCCCGAGGTCCCGCACGCCTCCAGCGGGCGTACCGGCGTGTTCAGCCAGACGTCGCAGCCGCGGTAGAGGTAGCGGGCCATGGACATGTCGTAGTCCGGCAGGAAGACGATCCGGCGCCGCACCTCGGGATCGTCGACGAACCGGACGATCTGCTGGATCAGCTGCTTGCCGCCCTCGTCGGCCGGATGCGATTTGCCCGCGACGACGAGCTGGATCGGGCGCCGCTCGTCCAGCAGCAGCGCACGCAGGCGCTCCGGGTCGCGCAGCATGAGCGTCAGCCGCTTGTACGTCGGTACACGGCGTGCGAAGCCGACGGTCAGCACGTCGGAGTCGAAGACCGTGTCGGTCCACCCGAGTTCGAGCGCGGACGCTCCGCGCTGCATCCACGCGGCCCGCACCCGCCGCCGCACCTCGGCGACCAGCTTCTCCCGCAGTTCCCGTCGCAGCGCCCACAGCTGCTCGTCGCTGACGCCGTCGCGCAGCGGCCTGCCCTGGGTGCCGTCGAGACCCCACTCCTCGTGGTTGCGCCCGAGCAGCGCGCTCAGTTCGCGTGCCACCCAGGTCGGCCCGTGGACGCCGTTGGTGACCGACGAGACGGGTACCTCGTCGAAGTCGAACCCGGGCCACAGCCGGGAGAACATCCGCCGCGACACCCGGCCGTGCAGCGCCGAGACGCCGTTCGCGCGCTGCGCGAGCCGCAATCCCATATGCGCCATGTTGAACAGACCGGGGTTGTCCTCCGCGCCGAGCGCCAGCACACGGCGTGGGTCGACGTCCGGGACGAGCCTGCCATCGGTGAAATACCGCTGGACGAGGTCGACGGGGAACCGGTCGATCCCGGCGCTGACCGGGGTGTGCGTGGTGAACACGGTGCCGGCGCGGACCGCGGGCAGCGCCTCGTCGAAGGCCAGCCCGTCGGCCTGGATGATCTCGCGCGCGCGTTCCAGCCCGAGGAATCCGGCGTGGCCTTCGTTGGTGTGGAACACCTTCGGCTGCGGATGCCCGGTCAGCTCGCAGTAGCGCCGCACCGCGCGGAAACCGCCGATGCCCGCCAGGATCTCCTGCCGGATGCGATGGTCGGCGTCGCCGCCGTAGAGCCGGTCGGTGACCGCGCGCAGGTCCTCGTCGTTGGCGTCGGTGTCGGTGTCCAGCAGCAGCAACGGGATCCGGCCGACGCGGGCCTTCCAGATCTGCGCGTGCAGCGTGCGCCCGGCGGGCATCGCGACGTCGACCAGCACCGGCTTGCCGCCGTCGGTCAGCAGTTCCAGCGGGAAGGCGTTGGGGTCGATGACCGGGTAGTGCTCGACCTGCCAGCCGTCGAGCGACAGCGCCTGCCGGAAGTACCCGGCGCGGTAGAGCAGGCCGACGCCGACCATCGGCACGCCGAGGTCCGACGCCGCCTTGAGGTGGTCACCGGCGAGCACGCCGAGGCCGCCGGAGTAGTTCGGCAGCGCCTCGGTGACACCGAACTCCATCGAGAAGTACGCGACGGCGGACGGCAGGTCCGCGTCGTTCTGCTTCTGATACCAGCGGGGCTCGGCGAGGTAGCGGTCCAGATCGGCGACCGCCTCGCGCGCGTGGGCGAGGAAGGCGTCGTCGACGGCCAGCTCGTCGAGCCTGGCCGGTGGCAGGGCGGTCAGCATCCGCAGTGGGTCGCGGACCCGGTTGAACAGCTCCGCGTCCATCGACGCGAACAGGTCACGGGTGGGCGGATGCCAGGTCCAGCGCAGATTCGTGGCGAGGTCACCGAGGCCGGAGAGCGACTCCGGCAGGCTCGCGCGGACGGTGAACCGGCGGACTGCTCTCATGAGGAGCGACCATATCGCCACAGTCCCCACCTCGCTCAAGACCCACTTCGGGGATTACCTGCACGCTCGCCATAAGCGCTGGGTATGGTCCCTGCTTGCCGGAGTACGCGGCCCGGTCGGGGCCCTGACGACAAGCGAGTGAACATGATCCAAGGGGGAGTGCTGGGCTTTCGGCGCCCGGCTCTGATCGCGGTCGTGGCGGTGCTGGCCCTCGGGCTGAGTGCCTGCAGCGACAAGGGCGGCACGGGAACCGGCAAGGACGGCAGCCAGCCGGGAGCCGGGGACATCGCCGGACTGCCGGTCACGCATTTCGAAAGCGGGCTGAAGCCGGACGCCCCGAAGCCGGACCTGCAGGTCCGCAACGAGGACGGCTCCGAAGACGACACGCTCGCCATCGCCGCGATCGCCGACGCGCAGACCTACTGGAGCGAGGTCATGCCGCGTGACTTCGGCCAGCAGTACGAGCCGCTGAAGTCGCTGCTGTCCTACAGCGCGCGGTCCGACACCGAAGAGACCGAATGCGGCAGCGTCAAGGGCCTGGTCAACGCCTTCTACTGCCCGCCGGACGACTCGGTGGCGTGGGACCGCGGCGTGCTGCTGCCGATGCTGCGCGAACGGTTCGGGAAGATGGCGAGCGCCGTCGTGCTCGCGCACGAACTCGGCCACGCCGTGCAGTACCGGCTCGGCGAGAAGGCCAACATCAAGAAGAACACCCCGTCGATCGTCAAGGAACAGCAGGCCGACTGCTTCGCCGGCGGCTACTTCCGCTGGGTCGCCGAGGACAAGAGCAAGTTCTACCGCGTCTCCACCTCCGAGGGCCTGAACCAGGTCATGGCGTCGCTGTTCCTGATCCGCGACCAGGCGGGCACCAGCGCGACCAAACAGGGCGCGCACGGCACGGCGTTCGACCGCACGTACGCGTTCCAGGTCGGGTTCGAGAAGGGCCCGAAGGAATGCGCGGCGATGAACGAGGAGAACATCAAGGCGCGGATCACCGAGCGCCCGTTCGACAAGGGTGACAAGGGCAAGGGCGACTCGAAGCTCGACGCCCAGATCATCGGGATCCTGAAGAAGAGCCTCGACGACGCCTTCAAGGGCGCCGGTGTCCCCGGCCCGGAGATCACCGAGGACGGCAACGGCAGCTGCCCCGGCGGCGTCAGCACCCCGCCCGCGTCGTACTGCGCGTCGAACAACACCGTCAGCATCGACATGGCCAAGCTGCGCGAACTCGCCCAGCCGGTCGATCAGCAGGCGGAATGGGAGAGCGGGCACAGCGAGGGCAAGGGCGACTTCGCCGCGTTCTCGGAAATCGCGTCCCGCTACGCGATGGGCATCCAGAAGGGTGTCGGCGCGTCGATCGACAACGCGAACGCCGGTCTGCGCACCGCGTGCCTGGTCGGGGCGTGGGCGAAGGCCAGCTCGGTGCCGGGCGCGACCCTGCGGCTTTCGGCCGGTGACCTCGACGAGGCCATCTCCGACCTGCTGAGCCCGGAAAGCCTGGTCTCGGCCGACGTCAACGGCAAGCGGGTGGAGAACGGTTTCGAGCGGATCGAGGCACTGCGGAAGGGCTACCTGGAAAGCTCGTCGGTGTGCTCGACCCAGTACGGCTGATCGTGAGCGGTCCGGTCGTCGCTTCCTGAAGTGCTATGAAAGGTCCTTTCCTTGCAAATTTCGCAAGGAAAGGACCTTTCATCTCATCCAGGGGTTGCGATACCTCAGTAAAGGGCGCTCGCCAGATCCCGTCGCGCCTTCATGACCCGCTCGTCCGCCGAGTCGAACAGTTCGAACAGCGCCACCAGGTGCTCCCGCACCTTGTTGCGGTCGTCGCCCGCCGTCCGCCGCACCGCCGCGATCAGCCGCGCGAAACCCGCCTCGGGCTGCTGCCCGGCGACCTCGAGGTCGGCCGCGGCGAGCTGCGCGTCGAGGTCGGCCGGGTCGGCGTCGGCCTTCGCGATCGCGTCCGGGCCCGCGGCTTCGGCGCGCGCGGTGAACTTGACCTGGGCGAGCGCGGTCTTGGCCTCCTCGTTCGCCGGCTCGACGTCGAGAATGCGCTCGTAGGCCGCCTGCGCCGCGGCGAAGTCACCGCGTTCGAAGGCCTCTTCGGCCTCCGTGAACCGCGGGTCTTCCGGCTGTTCGACGCCGCCGCCGTTCTGCTCGGCGGCCGCGATGCCGGGGAGCTTGTCCCGCAGCGCGTCGAGGAGCGAACCGAGCCACTTGCGGATCTCGGGTTCGGGCAGCGCGCCGGAGAACGCGTCGACCGGCTGGCCGCCGCCGATGGCGATGACCGTCGGGATCGACTGCGCGCCGAAGAGCTGCGCGATGCGCGGGTTGGCGTCGACGTCCACCTTCGCGAGCACCCAGGCACCGCCGGATTCGGCGGCGAGGCGCTCCAGCACCGGGCTGAGCTGCTTGCACGGGCCGCACCATTCGGCCCACAGGTCGACGACCACCAGCTGCCGCAGGGACCGCTCGACGACCTCGGCCTGGAAGGTCTCCTCGGTGACGTCGATCACGGCGCCGCCCGCGGCCGGACCGCCCGGTGCGCCGCCCTCCGCCGAGGGCCGCGGTGGCGCCGGGGGCTGTTTCTGACTCGCTTCTGCTCGTGCCTTGAGCGCGGAAAGGTCGACCGCGCCGGAAAGCGCGGCGGACATCGCCGCCGTCTTCGCTGCTGATCCGCGTGGGTGTGTCACGGTTCCATCCTGGCACGCATCTCCGAGCGTTTCACCGCAGGTGCCCCCGGCTGCCCGCTTGGCAGGACGGGCCCGTTCCGGCAGGCTCGCCAGGAGGGGGTGATCGACATTCCGACCCGCAGGACGGCCACCGTGGCCGTCGCGATCGCCATCGCCGTCACGTGGGTGGCGGTGATCACGGTACTGATCGCTCATCAGCCCGACCCCGGCGTCGACAGTCCGGGGCAGCTCCGGGAGGACCTCACCACCGCGCTCAACCGGCACGACGTGGAGGCCCTCTCCGGGCTCATCGACTACCCGCCCGCGGCGGCGGGCGACTTCGCGAAGTCCTATATCGACGCGTTGACCGACCGCGGCGCCCACGACGTCACGGTGAAGTTCGCCCCGGACGATCTCGCGCCGACTTCGGCGACCGTCAGCGGGAAACTGGGCGATGGCCGTTCCTTCGGCTATCCGGTCGCCATCGCGGTCAAGGACAAGCTGTGGCTGGTCTCCTTCACCCCACCACTCCCCTGACCTATTCGCTCAGGTGCTTCTCGACGCGCTCCACCTTCGCGGTCAGCTGGCCTTCGTAACCCGGCCGGATGTCGGCCTTGAGCACCAGCCCGACCCGCGACGAGCCTTCACCCGCGGCTTCGACGGCCCGTTTGACGACGTCCATGACCTCGTCCCAGGAGCCTTCGATGTTGGTGAACATGGCGTTGGTCGAATTCGGCAGGCCGGACTCGCGGACCACCTTCACCGCACGGGCGACCGCTTCGCTGACCCCACCGTCCTCCTCGGACGCGGACGGGCTGACACTGAAGGCGACGATCATGTTCTGCTCCTCGTTCAGACGCTTTTCCCACGCATAACACCCGGTCGTGCGGCGTGGCACGGGTACCCGCTGGTAACTTCGAACGCCATGAGCCGTCCGTTGCCGTTCGACCCGATCGCCCGCGCGGCGCAGCTGTGGGAGGCCCGCATCGGGCCGTCCTCGACCATGGCCGCGGTGACCGGGATCATGCGCGTGCAACAGATCATCCAGTCCGCGGTGGACGGCGCGCTCAAACCACACGGGCTGACCTTCGCCCGGTACGAGGCATTGGTCCTGCTGACCTTCGCGCGCGCGTCCCATCTGCCGATGCGCGTGATGGGCGAGCGGCTGCAGCTGCACCCGACGAGCGTCACCAACATCGTCGACAGGCTCGAAAAGGACGGGCTGGTCAAGCGCGTCCCGCATCCGACCGACCGCCGGACCACCTTGGTCGAGATCACCGACGAAGGCCGCGTACGCCGCGAAGAGGCCACCAAGGCGGTCACCGAAATCGACTTCGGGCTGACCGGGCTCACCGGCAAGCAGACCGAGCAGCTGACCGAGTTGCTCACCAAGGTCCGCAAGGCCACCGGCGACTTCACCGAATAGCGCGTGAAGGCCCCCTTCCCTCGGCTCAACCGAGGGAAGGGGGCCTTCACGCGCTTTAAAGGAAGATCAGGCCGCGACGGTTTCCGGGGTCTTGGCGAACAGGCCGACACCGCCGTGCGACAGCCGCTGCGGGCCGTCGAGCTTGCCGTTGCGCAGCGCCCAGGACTCGAACAGCCAGGTGAACAGCGGCGGGATGCTGGAGAGCAGCGCCAGGATCAGGGTCTTCGGGCGCCAGCCGAGCGGCTTCGCCACGGACAGGGAGACCAGCACGTAGAGGACGAACACGACACCGTGCACCATGCCGAGGACGGGAACGCCGCCCTCGCCGAGCTTGACGGCGTACTTGAGGAACATCCCGACCAGCAGCCCGGCCCAGGAGAGGGCTTCGGCTACCGCGGCCACGCGGAATACTAGAGCGGCCTTGCTGGACACTTTCTCCTCCTGTGGGGTCTCACCACTATGTGTGTGCACATGACTACGTCCGACGAGCACTGTCCAAGGCGGACTCGCCAAGAACGTCAACAGCGCTGTCGGACGTGGTAATACCAGTGTGAGGCGTGACGCCCCTCACCGGAACACCGGGGGCCGTGATGCTTCTCACGACCCCCGGTGCGAACCGGTCTGAACCAGTCGGATCACCCCGCGCAGGGCGACTTCGGCGCACCTTCGGGGCCGGTCGCCCAGGTGGCCTTCGCCGCGTCTCCGGTGAGCTTGAAGTCCAAAGTGGTCCCTCGCGTCAACTGTTCCAAACCGACATACGCCCGCTGCGATCCGGCTCCCAGCCCTTGGACGTATTGGAGCTTCGCCGGGTCGGCACCGTCGGCCTTGATCGTGATGTCGCGGCCGTTCTCCAGATGCACCACCGACTTCTCGAACCTCGGCGCGTTCAGCACGAACTGCCCGGTCCCCGGCACCGCCGGATACAGGCCGAGCGCGCTGAAGACGTACCACGCGGACATGGTGCCGAGGTCGTCGTTACCGGTGACTCCGTTCGGCGCGTTGGTGAACAACGTGTGCGCGGCGCGCACCACGGCCGAGGTCTTCCACGGCTGCCCGGTCAGCGTGTACATCCAGGGCGAGTGCAGATCCGGCTCGTTGTTCGGGTTGTAGCGGAACTGGTTGTAGTAGTTGTACGGGCCGACGACCCATTCCTCGCGCACGGTCTTCGCCGGATCCTTGACCAGATCCCCGTAGGCGAAGAAGTCGTCGAGCCGCTTGCCGACGTTCTCCTTGCCGCCCATGCGTTCGACGAGACCGGGGACGTCCTGCTGGGTCAGCCACTGGTACTGCCACGACGTGCCCTCGTGGAATCCGTCCTGGCTCTGCGGGTCGAACGGCTTGCCCACCGGGCTGAACCAGTCTCCCCCGGAGACCTTGGGCCGATAGAACCCGGTGAAACCGCGGTCGGTCACCGAGGAATCCCACAGGGTGCGATAGGTGCGGGCCTTGTCGGACAGGGCTTTCGCGTCCGCCGTCTTGCCGAGGCCGGCGGCCATGATGGACAGCGAGCAGTCGGCGAGCGCGTACTCCAAGGTGGCGGAAGCGCCGTGGTTCGGGTCGGTGTCCTGACCCTTCTTCGGGAAGTCCGGGTCGTACTGGACGAACCCGTCCTTCTGGTAGCTCGCGTTACCCGAACGGCCCTGGAACGGCGACGACGCGGGCGGGATCTCCCGCGAGTTCTGCAGAAGCGCCTGGTACGCCTTCAGTTCCTGCCCGGACAGCGCGCCGAACCGCCACAGGTCGACCAGGAACGGTGTGACCGGGTCGCCGGTCATCGTGTTCGTCTCCTGGTTCGCGTACGCCCAGCGCGGCAGCCAGCCGCCCTGGTCGTGGATGGCGAGCACGGATTTGGCGACGTCCTTCGCGCGCGACGGCCGCAGCAGCGCGAGCAATTGGTTCTGTGTGCGATAGGTGTCCCACAGCGAGAAGAACTCGTAGTAGGTCCAACCCAGCGCCCGATGGATCTTGTCATCGAAACCGCGGTAGCGGCCGTCGGCGTCGTTGCCGGTCAACGGCTGCAGCAGCGCGTGATAGAGCGAGGTGTAGAAGACCGTGCGGTCGTCCTTGGCCGCGCCGTGGATGTCCACTGAGGACAGTTCCTTGCGCCAGGCGCGCTGGGCGCCGTCGCGGACCGCGTCGAACGACCGGTTCTTCTCGGACGCGAGGTTGAGCCGGGCGCCGGAAGCGTCCACATGGGAGATCGCCGTCGTCGCGGTGACCTGGCCACCGCCGAAGGTCAGCCAAGCGCCGCGCAGGCCCTCGCCGCCGGCGGACTCCTTCGAACCCGGCGTACCGCCCGTCGGCGACCAGGTCCCGAACGACTTGAACGGCTTGTCGAACGTCGTGGTGAACCAGGTCTTGTACGGCTTCCCGCCGCAGAACGCCTGGGACTCCACCATTCCCTCGACCGTCCGGTCCCCGACGACGCGGATCTGGCTCGCCGTCACCGGCTCCTTGTCGTTGGCCTGGCCGACGTTGACGAAGACGTTGGCGTCCCCGGATTTCGCGAAGGTGTACCGCTCGACGCCGGTCCTCGTGGTCGCGGTGGTCTCCGCGTCGACGCCGCCGTAGCCGGTGAGCCGCACCTTGTAGTAGCCGGGTTTCCCGACCTCGCCCTCGTGGGTGTAGGGCGACGCGTACTTCTTGTGGTCGAAGGTCTCGGGCTTGCCCGTGTCGAACGCCGCGCCGGGGCCGACCGCGCCGGTGGTGGGCAAGGTCGACACGAGGCCGCCCTGCTCCCAGCAGCCCGCGCCGGACAGGAAGAAATGCCCGAAGCCGCGGATCGCGGTGTCGTCGTAGCGATAGCCGGCGTAATGCGACGAGATCGGACTGACCGAGGTCATCCCGAAGGGCGCCGAAGCGCCGGGGAAGGTGTTCCCGTCGTCCTTGGTGCCGATGAAGGTGTTGACCGCGTCCACGGGGTCGCCGCCGGGCGCCGCCGCCGCGACGGGCGTGAAAAGCCCGGCCGGGACGACGAGCGCGGTGAGCAACCCGGCGACGCGGGTCGAAGTGCGTGCAGGCATGGGAAAGGCCGCCTCCTGACAACGTTGTCGCTGCCTGCTCACCTTCGACAAGAACAGACCACCTGGTCAAGAGGTCCGCCAAACCCTGTCCGATTCAGGACAGCGGAAGTACGAAAGCCGCGACCCGCACCGTGCCGGATCCCGACTGCCGCAGCCCTTCCAGGACGATCTCGGTCGGCTCGTCCTCGATGTCCAGTTCGACCATCTCGCGGGTGACGTCCTCGCCCGCACCCAGCTCGGTGGCCAGCGAATCGCCGTCGATCAGCAGGCGCACGCGGCCCACGGTTCCCGCACCCGCGACGGTCTCGACGATCAGCCGCACCCGGCCCGGCGTGACGAAAGCGCGCAGCAGGGGCTCCCATGTCGCGGACTCCGTGCCGGGCCAGTCCGACGGCCTCGCGGGCGCGAAGGGCTCGCCCAGCGCGGGCCCCGGGGACACCGGCCGGTAGAACTCGCTCATCACGCCAGTATCGAGGTGGGCAATAACGGTTCGAACTCGGAAAGTGTCTTCCCGGCGAACCGGGCATTGACATCACCGCGTCGCTGGCGTTCAATTCCCGCCACTATGACAACGTTGTCTTCCAGCGGCCCGGACAACGGCCACCGCACCACCAGCCGACGGGCCACGATGAGCGACGTGGCCCGGCTCGCCGGAGTGAGCATCAAGACCGTCTCGCGGGTCGTGAACGACGAGCCCGCCGTCCATCCGGACACCGCCGAGCGGGTCATGGCGGCGATCGAGCAGCTCGGCTTCCGGCGCAACCTCGGCGCGCGGAACCTGCGGCGCGGTTCGACCACCGGCACGATCGGCCTGATCGTCGAGGACGTCGGGAACCCCTTCTACTCGGAACTCAACCGGGCCGTCGAACGGATCGCGACCTCGTTCGGGCGCCAGGTGCTGACCGGTTCGTCGGAGGAGAACTCCGATCGCGAACGCGAGCTGGTCCTCGAGTTCTGTTCCCGTCGCGTCGACGGCATCCTGGTCGTCCCGGCGGGGATGCAGCACGGCTATCTGGTCCCGGAGATGCGCGCGGGCACGCCCGTGGTGTTCCTCGACCGGCCCGCCGGCGACATCGTGGCCGACACGGTGCTGGTCGACAACATCGGCGGCACCATCGAAGCGGTCGCCCATCTCGCGAAACACGGCCACCGCCGGATCGCGTTCCTCGCCGACAGCCCGGACATCTTCACCGCGGGCGAACGCCTGCGCGGATTCCGGGAAGGCTGCGTCCGCAACGGGATTCCCTACGACGAGAGCCTCGTCGTGATGCGGACGCCGACCGCCGAGAGCGTCGGCGACGCCGTGCGGCGGCTGCTCACCGGGCCGAATCCGGCCACCGCGGTGGTCGCGGGCAACAACCGGGTCGCCGTGCACCTGCTGCGCGCGCTGGCGCATGAGCGGCGGCGTCCCGCGATGATCAGCTTCGACGACTTCGAACTGGCGGATCTGCTGGATCCGCCGGTCTCCGTGATCGCGCACGACGTGAGCGCGCTGGGCCGGGCGGCCGCGGAACTGCTGTTCGCCAGGGTCCAGGGAGATCAATCCGCACCGAGAAAGGTAGTTCTGCCCGTGCATCTCGTAGCCCGCGGTTCCGGGGAGGTCGCCCCTTCATGAGCGGCCACCTCGAACCGATCCGCCTGCCGGCGAACCAGCCGCCGCAGTTCTACCGCGGCGGGGACGCCATCGCCGCGTTGCGGGGCGCCCCTTCCGAGAGCAAGTTCGGCCCCGAAGACTGGGTCGGCTCGGCGACCACGATGTTCGGCCAGGAGACCAACGGCCTGACCAGGCTCCCGAGCGGGGTCTGGCTGCGCGACGCCGTCCGCGAGAACCCGAACGCCTGGCTCGGTGCCAAACACGTCGAGGCACTCGGCGACTCGACCGGACTGCTGGTGAAACTGCTCGACGCGGGCCAGCGGCTGCCGGTGCACTTCCACCCGTCGGACGCGTTCGCCCGGCGGCACTTCGACTCGCACTTCGGCAAGACCGAGGCGTGGATCGTGGTCGGCACCTACGGCGACGACCCGCGCGTCTACCCCGGTTTCCAGGAGACCGTCGACAAAGCGACGGTCAACGAATGGGCCCGCACCCAGGACGCGCCCGCCATGATCGGGGCCCTGAACAGCGTCGCGGTCACACCCGGCGACACGGTCTACATCCCGGCGGGCCTGCCGCACGCGATCGGCGAGGGCGTGTTCGTCGTCGAACTCCAGCAGCCGACCGACTTCTCGCTGACGCTGGAGTGGCGCGACTTCCTGGCGAACCCGGAGAAGGCGCATCTCGGGATCGGATTCGAAACCGCCATCGAGACACTGGACACCTCGGGCTGGGACGAGGAACGACTCGGCTCGATCGTCAAGCGCACCGCCGGTGACGAAGCGTCCACTGTGGACCTGCTCGCCGACGGCAGTGACGCGTTCTTCCGCGCCGATCAGCTCCGTCCCGCTGCTTCCGGTAGGTCGACAACGTTGTCACTGGATCCGTCGTTCGCGGTGCTGGTCGTCATGGACGGCTCGGGGACGCTCCGCACCGAACACGGCGGCGAGTACGCACTGAGCAAGGGCGAGACCTACGTGGTCCCGTACGACGCCGGTCAGGCAGGCGTGGAGGGCGACGTCACGGTCATCCGCTGCAGGCCGCCGGCACCGGAGAAGAGGGAGCGATCGTGAGCGAACTCCTGCTCGACGCACAGGACCTGGTCAAACGCTACGGTTCGGTGGAAGCGCTGCGCGGCGCGTCGTTCCAGGCGCGGGCCGGTGAGGTCACCGCGCTGATCGGCGACAACGGCGCCGGGAAGTCCACTTTGGTCAAATGCCTGTCCGGCGCGGAGCAGCCGACGTCGGGCAAGATCCTGCTCGACGGCTCCGAGGTGGTACTGGACTCCCCCACCACGGCCCGGCGGATGGGGATCGAGACGGTGTACCAGGACCTCGCGGTCGCACCGGAACTCGACCCGGCCGCGAACCTGTTCCTCGGCAGGGAGATCCACCGCAAGGGGATCCTCGGCAAACTGGGGATGCTGGACAAGAAGGAGATGCGCCGCCAGGCCGTGGACGAGTTCCAGCGGCTCGGCGTGACCTTGCAGAGTCCCGACGTCCCGATCGGCTCGCTGTCCGGTGGGCAGCGGCAGAGCGTCGCGGTCGCGCGCTCGGTCGTGTGGGCCTCGAAGGTCGTGTTCATGGACGAGCCGACGGCCGCGCTCGGCGTGGTGCAGCGCGAACGCGTGCTGGACGTGATCAAGAAGGTGCGGGACAAGGGCATCGCCGTCGTGCTGATCAGCCACAACATGCCCGAGGTGCTTTCGGTGTCCGACCGCATCGAGGTACTGCGGCTCGGCAAGCGCGTCGCCCGGTTCACCGGCTCCGACACGAAACTCGAAGACCTGGTCGCCGCCATGACCGGGGCGCTCGTACAAGAGGAGGCGGCGTGACCGTGTCCACTCCGACGAAGAAGAACCCCGAAATCCAGACCTCTGTGGACGGTGGCTTCGGCAAGCGATCGATCGGCCAGCGGCTGATCGGGGCCAACACCTTCTGGATCGCGCTGGTGCTGCTGGCGCTCATCATCGTGTTCACCGCGATCGCGCCCGCCGAGTTCGCGACGCTGTTCACCTTCCAGACGCTGCTCATCGAGACTTCGGTACTGCTGGTGCTCTCGGTCGGCATGACGTTCGTGATCATCACGTCGGGGATCGACCTCTCGGTCGGTTCCGTGCTGATCTTCGCGGGCATGGTGGCGGGCAAGACGATGGAGGCGCTGAGCCCGGACGGCGACGCGACGAAGGCAGGCTGGGGCGTCATCACCGCCGGGCTCGTGGCGGCGGTCGTCGCGGGCACGATCTGGGGCCTCATCAACGGTTTCCTGATCGCGGTGGCCAACATCCCGCCGCTGATCGTCACGCTCGGCACGATGGGTGCCGCACTGGGTGCCGCGTACCTGCTGAACAACGGGTCCGACGTGCGCAGCGTGCCGACCGAGCTGAACAAGACGCTCGGCTACGGGACCTCGTTCGGCGGGGTGCCGAACCTGGTGCTGGTGGCCGTGGTGATCACCCTGATCGGTGCCTGGCTGTTGCACACCACCAAATTCGGCCGCTACACCTTCGCCGTCGGCTCCAACGCCGAGGGCGCGCGCCGGGCGGGGATCGGGGTGACCGCGCATCTGCTGAAGGTGTACACGCTCACCGGTTTCCTCGCCGGTATCGCCGGTTTCCTCTCGCTGGCGTACTACGCGTCGACGACGATTTCGGCGCACACCACGGACAACCTCAACGCCATCGCCGCCACGGTGATGGGTGGCACGAGCCTCTTCGGCGGTGTCGGTTCGGTGCTGGGCACGGTGATCGGCGTGTTCATCCCGGCCGTGCTGAAGAAGGGCTTCAACATCACGCAGGTCCAGGACTTCTGGCAGATGATCGCGGTCGGCGCGGTGCTGATCGCCGCGGTCTGGTTCGACCAGCGGCGCCGTCGTCGCCGCAATTCTCGTTGACCCTCCCCGCCCCACCACCACCCTCAACGGAACTGCTTCGCAACGTCAATCCGAATCCATGCACAAAGAGGTGCAATCACCATGAAGAAGACCCTGCTCGTCACCGGTGCCGCCGTTTCCGCGGCCCTCCTCTTGACCGCCTGCGGCGGCGGCACCGTCGGCGGATCGTCGTCGGGCGACTCCGGCGCCAAGACCACCAGCAAGAAACTGTCGCTGATCCCGGGTGTGCAGGCCGAGCCGTTCTACATCTCGATGCAGTGCGGCGCCGAGGCCGAGGCCAAGAAGGCGGGCTACGAGCTCACCACGCAGGCGCCGCAGAAGTTCGACGCGGCCATGCAGACCCAGCTCGTCAACGCGCTGGGCTCCAACCCGCCCGCCGCGCTGCTGATCGCGCCGACCGACGCGCAGGCGATGCTCGCCCCGATCCAGCAGGTCAAGTCGCGTGGCGCGAAGATCATCGAGGTCGACACCGCGCTGAAGGACACCAGCGTGGCGGAGTCGTCCATCTCCTCGGACAACGCCGAGGGCGGCAAGCTCGCCGCCAAGACGATGTCGGAGCTGGCCGCGGGCAAGACCGGTTCGGTGCTGGTGCTCGACACCATCGCGGGCACCTCGACCACGAACACCCGCGCGAAGGGCTTCGAGGACGAGCTGAAGAACTACCCGAACCTGAAGTCGGCGGGCGTGCAGTTCACCCAGAACGAGCCGGACCAGGCCGCGTCCAAGGTGACCGCCGCGCTCGCGTCCACCCCGGACCTGATCGGCATCTTCGCGACGAACCTCAACACCGGCGAGGGCGCCGCGACCGGCCTGCGGAACGCGGGCAAGATCGGCGCGGTCAACCTGATCGGCTTCGACGCCTCGCCGTCGGAGATCGAGGGGCTGCGCAAGGGTGAGTACCAGGGCCTCATCGCGCAGGACCCGGCCGCCATCGGACAGCAGGGCGTGCAGCAGGCCATCGCGGCGCTGGAGGGTAAACCGGTCACGCGCAACCTGACCGCTTCGCTGCACTCGATCACCAAGGCGAACATGGACGCCAACGCGCAGTACTTCTACAAGCAGAGCTGCTGACGCGCTTCGGTAACGCCATGAAAGGTCCTTTCCTTGCAAATTTTGCAAGGAAAGGACCTTTCATGGCGTTCGGGACCCACTCACTCCGCGAGCTCGACCACTCCAGCAGGCGCGAAGAGCGTGAGGGCCGCATACAGCCTGGCGCCCCCACCCAGGTGCCCAAGCACGTACACGTACTCGTCACCCTCGAGCAGGAGGTCCGGCCCGGAACCGGTCCATTCGAGCCGGTAGTGCCACCAGTGCATCCACCGCCCCACCCGCCGCTTCTCCCGCCACACCCGCAGCCGCGTGACCTCGGTCCACCGCACCTCGAAGTCCACCTCACGACGCCCGACGGCGAATCCGGCCGCGGACACCGTCAGGAACTCGGCCGAACGCCGCAGTCCGAGCAGGATCAGCCCGGCGAAAGCCACGCTGAGCAGGCCGAAAAGCACCCCGTACATCGCCTGCGAGCCGGTCTGCCTCGCCAGCCCGGTCAGCGAGACGACGACGGCCGCCACACCGCCACCGCCGAAGACCACGAAACCGACGAGCGCGAGCCGTCGCATCACGACGTCGAGCCGGAGCACCACGGTATCCCCAACGACCATGCCCGGAGCGTAACCGCCGGAACCACGCACCGACGTTAGGATCTAGCCCTCGACGTCGCGGAGGGAGGTGGCCGATGAGCACCCGTCTGCCCTGGCGCACCGCCCCGGCCGCCGATCCGGTGCCGGTACTCGCCGCCGCCCAGCGGGTCTCCGACGATCTCATGGACGGTCTCGCCGGCCCCCGCGTCCGCCACGCGACGCACGGTCTCCGGCGGCTGTTCGGCGTCCCCGGGCTCGGGCTGACCGACCTCTCCGGTTCGCTGATCTGGTCCGGCCGTCCCGCCTCCGACGACGTCGTCGTGGCGGCGCTCGACGAGGTCCTCCACTCCGAGACACCGGTGTCCGAGCCCGGATTGCTGGCGCTGCCGCTGCACGTCCACGACGAACTGTCCGGGGTCCTCCTGGTCGCGGGCGGGACGAACGCCATCGCCCGCCAGGCCGCCGAACTCGTCGTCCACGCGCTCGAACGCGGGCGGCTGGAGGCGTCCGCCGAACAGGCCGCGGAGGCGGAACTGCGCGCGCTGCGGGCCGAGATCTCGCCGCATTTCGTCTACAACGCGCTCACCGTGATCTCCTCGCTGGTCCGCTCCGATCCGGATCGCGCCCGCGACCTGATGCTCGACTTCGCCGAGTACACGCGGTACAGCCTCGCCCGGCACGGCGAGTACACGATGGTCGCCGAGGAGTTCCGCGCCATCGAGACCTACCTGGCGCTGCAGCGCGCGGTACTCGGGGAACGGCTGCGGGTCCAGGTGCGGGTGGCGCCGGAGGTGCTGGCGGTCGCGGTGCCGTATCTCGTGCTGGAACCGTTGGTGGAGAACGCGATCCGGCACGGGATCGAACCGCGCTCCGAGGCGGGGTTCATCCAGGTACAGGGAATGGCGGAAGGGAACGACTGCGTGATCAGCGTCGAGGACGACGGACTCGGCATGGACCCCGCCCGCGCGGCGGCGATCCTGGCCGGGCGCGGCGACGACGGCGGCGTCGGACTGGCCAATGTGGACAAGAGACTGCGCAGTGTCTACGGGCCGTGGTACGGCCTGACGGTCGAAACCGAGGTCGGCGCGGGCACCAGGGTCGTGGTGCGCGTGCCCCGTTTCCAGCCGGGGGTGCTGCCGTGACGAACGGGCTCCGGGTACTGGCGGTCGACGACGTGCCGCCCGCCCTCGACGAACTGTGCAGCCTGCTGCGCGAAGCACCGGAAGTCGCCGAGGTGGTCGCGGCCGGTGACGCGCTCAACGCACTCAAACTGTTGCAGGGCAGTCATTTCGACGCCGTCTTCCTCGACATCTCCATGCCGGGACTCGACGGGCTCGAACTCGCCTCGCTGCTGGCCCGGCTGAACGAGCCGCCGGTGATCGTGTTCGTCACCGCGCACGACGGCCACGCCGTGACCGCCTACGGCATCGGCGCTGTCGACTACCTGCTCAAACCGGTCCGCGCGGAACGGCTGTCCGCCGCACTGTCCAAAGTGGTCCGGATGGCGGGCAACCAGGCCGACGAGCCGAAACCGGCACCGGACGCGATGTCCGCGCTGCCGGTGGAATCCGGCGGGCGCACGCGGTACGTCCGGCGCGACGACGTCCAGTTCGTCGAGGCCCACGGCGACTACGTCCGGCTGCACACGAAATCCGGCGTCCACGTCACGCGGATGCCGCTCTCCCGGCTCGAAGAGTATTGGGAGGGCACCGGATTCACGCGGGTGCACCGGGGTTTCCTGGTCGCCGTCGACGCGGTGCTGGAACTGCGCAGCGACACCACCGGCGGACTGCTCGCGCATACCGAGGCAGGCGACGTGCCGGTGAGCCGACGCCACGCGCGTGACCTGCGCGACCGGCTGCTCGCCGCCGCGCAACGCGGTGAACTGGGCCGGGGGAACCGGCGGTGAGCCGCGTCAAACGGGTCGCCGTCACCAGCCCGCAGACCCGGCTCGCGCATTCGCGGCGCCGGTCGCGCGGCCGCTGGCGGGTGCCCCGGCTGGCGGCGAACGACGCCGAACGCGCGGACAGGCTCTACCGGGCCCAGCGCCGTCGCGGGCTTCCCGCGCTGGCCGGGATGTTCGGGCTGGTCTTCGGTCTCCCGCTGGTGTTCGGCGTCTTCCCCGGGCTGGATTCGGTGCGGCTGGCCGGCATCCCGTTGTCCTGGCTGATGATCGCGATCCTGCCGTATCCGGCGATGGCGCTGCTGTCGTGGTGGCAACTGCGCCGGGCCGAAAAGATCGAGGACGACTAGTGGTCGCGGTGCTGTCGGTGGCCCCCGTCGTCCTGATCACCCTGTTGATCGGGTTGCGCGGGGTCGCCGCCATGCGGACGACGTCGGACTTCCTCGTCGCCTCCCGCCGGATCTCGCCGCTGGTCAACTCCGCCGCGGTCTCCGGCGAATACCTGTCCGCGGCGTCGTTCCTCGGCGTCGCCGGGCTGGTGGTGAAGGACGGCATCGGCGCGCTCTGGTATCCGGTCGGGTTCACCGCGGGCTACATCGCGATGCTGGTGCTCGTCGCGGCGCCGATGCGGCGGTCCGGCGCGCTCACCGTGCCGGACTTCGCCGAAGCGCGGCTCGCCTCGCCCGCGCTGCGCCGCCTCGCCGCCATCGTCGTCCTCGTGATCGGAACCCTTTACCTGGTACCGCAGTTCCGCACCGCGGGGCTGGTCCTCACCGCGGTGGGCGGGACGCCGTACTGGGTCGGCGTCGTCATCGCGGGCACGGCGGTCAGCGCGACACTGGCGCTCGGCGGGATGCGCGCGGCGACCTACGTCCAGGCGTTCCAGTTCGTGCTGAAACTGCTGCTGTTCCTCATTCCCGCGATCTGGCTGGTCTCACAGGTGACCCCCGAGGAGCGGTCGGCTTCGGTGCATCCGGTGGAGTTCACCCACTTCGCCCGCGATACCCAGCTGTCGTTCGAGATCGACGTGACGCTGACCCTGCGCGAACCGACCACCCTGCTCAGCCCGGAGAAACGCGTTGTGCCGCCGGGAGAACTGACCGCCAGGAGCGGTGAAGTCCTGGAATTCGCCCAGGGCACACCGGTTCCCGCCGTCCGCGGTGGCGCCCCGCTGGGCGGGCCGGACTGGCAACGGCCGTTGCTCGACCTCGGCGACCACGGCTACCCGCTGCTCGGCACCTGGGCGATCCTGATCGCGACCATGCTCGGCACCATGGGCCTGCCGCATGTCCTGATGCGTTTCCACACCAGCCCCGACGGCCGCGCCGCCCGCCGGACGGCGGCCATCACCGTCGTCCTGCTCGGCGTTTTCTACCTGTTCCCAGGGGTTTACGGAGTGCTCGGCCGAGTGCTCGTGCCCGAGCTGTACGTCTCCGGCGCGACCGACCTCGTCGTCGTCGCGCTGCCGTCGCAGGTCGACCAGGGCTGGGCCGGTTCGCTGTTCACCGGGCTGCTGACAGCGGGCGCGTTCGCCGCGTTCCTCGCGACGTCGCTCGGGCTCCTGCTGGTGATCTCCGGCGCGGTCGCGCACGACCTGATGCCCGGTGGGCTGCGGCGGCTGCGCTGGTCGGTGCTCGGCGCGGCGGCGGTGATGGTCCTGCTCGCGCTGCCTTCGGCCAGATTGGACGCGGGCGTGCTCGTCACCTGGGGCTTCACCGTGGCCGCGTCGACGTTCTGTCCCTTGCTGGTACTCGGGATCTGGTGGAACCGGCTGACCGCGGCGGGCGCGATCAGCGGTGTCCTCACCGGACTGGTCGCGTCGTCCGGGTCGATCCTCGTGGCCCTGTTCGGACCCGCGCTGAGCGGCCTGCCCGCGATCCTGGTGTCGCAGCCCGCCCCGTGGTCGGTTCCACTGGCATTCGGCGTAATGCTCGTGGTTTCCTTACGGGGCAGGCCTCCTTCCTGGTCAACCGCCGCCATGTTGCGGCTGCATCTGGACGATCGCACAGCCGAAACCCCTTCGTCGTGGTCTGAGTACCGTTCGTCGACCGTTCGTCGTCTCGGCAGGCGTTTGAACCGCTGACGGTTCCGGTCGGCTTGAGCCCTCCTTAACGTGGCGCGGAACACATTCGCGGCGCGGCGAAGGGAAGGCGATGTGCGTACGGATGCATCTGACTTCCCCCGGTCCCCCGGCCGTGCTCGTTCTCGTGGACAGCAAGGAGACCACCATGAGCACCGAAACGGACGCACCCAGTCCGCCTGAGACCGATTGGGACAAGGCCCACGACAGCGCCGAGTTCAAGGAGCTGCGTTCACGGCTGCGCCGGTTCGTGTTCCCGGTGTCGGCGCTGTTCCTCGTCTGGTACCTGCTGTACGTGCTGCTCGCCGACTACGCGCACGGCTTCATGAGCACGAAGCTCTTCGGCAACATCAACGTCGGCCTCGTCTTCGGCCTGTTGCAGTTCGTATCGACCTTCTTGATCACCGGGCTCTACGTCCGCTACGCGAACAAGAAACTCGACCCCATCGCGGAGAAGATCCGCACGGACATCGAGAGTGAGACCAAATGACCCTCGCCGCCGGAGTCGAGGGCAGCAGCCCCGCGCTCAACATCACCATCTTCGGTCTCTTCGTCCTGGTCACGCTGTTCGTCGTGTTCCGGGCCAGCCGGAACACGAAGACCGCGTCGGATTACTACGCCGCCGGACGCGCGTTCACCGGTCCGCAGAACGGCGTCGCCATCGCGGGCGACTACCTTTCCGCCGCGTCGTTCCTCGGGATCGCGGGTGCGATCGCCGTCTACGGCTACGACGGTTTCCTTTACTCCATCGGCTTCCTGGTCGCGTGGCTGATCGCGCTGCTACTGGTGGCGGAACTGCTGCGCAACACCGGCAAGTTCACCATGGGCGACGTGCTGGCGTTCCGGATGAAGCAGCGCCCGGTTCGGGCCGCGGCGGCGACGTCCACCCTGGCCGTCTCGTTCTTCTATCTGCTCGCGCAGATGGCGGGTGCCGGTGGCCTCGTCGCGCTGCTGCTCGGGATCGAGAGCAAGGCCGGGCAGGCCGCGATCATCGTGATCGTCGGCATCATCATGATCGCCTACGTGCTCATCGGCGGCATGAAGGGCACCACGTGGGTGCAGATCATCAAGGCCGCGCTGCTGATCGCCGGTGCGCTGGCGATGACGGTCTGGGTGCTCGCGCTGTACGGCTTCAACTTCTCCGGGCTGCTGCAGGGCGCCGTGGACAAGGCGGGCAAGGCCGGCGAAGCGCTGCTCGGACCGGGTAACCAGTACGGGAAGACCGGCACGACCAAACTCGACTTCCTCTCCCTCGGCATCGCGCTGGTGCTCGGTACCGCGGGTCTGCCGCACGTCCTGATGCGCTTCTACACCGTGCCGACGGCGAAGGAAGCCCGTCGCTCGGTGGTCTGGGCGATCGCGCTGATCGGCGTCTTCTACCTGTTCACCCTCGTGCTCGGCTACGGCGCCGGCGCGCTCGTCGGCGCGGACAAGATCAAGGCGGCGCCGGGTGGCGTGAACTCGGCCGCTCCGCTGCTGGCGCTCGAACTCGGCGGGCCGATCCTGCTCGGCCTGATCGCGGCGATCGCCTTCGCGACGATCCTCGCGGTGGTCGCGGGCCTGACGATCACGGCGTCCGCGTCGTTCGCGCACGACGTCTACGCCAACGTGATCAAGAAGGGCAAGGCGTCCCCGGCCTCGGAGGTGAAGGTCGCCCGGATCACCGCGCTGGTGATCGGCGCGGTCGCGATCCTCGGTGGCATCCTCGCCAACGGGCAGAACATCGCCTTCCTGGTGGCGCTCGCGTTCGCTGTCGCGGCCTCGGCGAACCTGCCGACCATCCTCTACTCGCTGTTCTGGAAGCGGTTCAACACCCAGGGCGCGCTGTGGAGCATCTACGGCGGCCTCGCGGTCTGCGTCCTGCTGATCGTCTTCTCGCCCGCGGTCTCCGGGAAGCCCGTAGACCCGAAGACCGGCAAGAGCGCCTCCATGATCCAGGGCGTCGACTTCCACTGGTTCCCGCTCGACAACCCCGGCCTCGTCTCGATCCCGGTCGCGTTCTTCCTCGGCTGGCTCGGCACGGTCCTGTCGAAGGAGCACAACCAGAAGAAGTACGCCGAGATGGAGGTCCGCTCCCTCACCGGTGCGGGCGCCGAAAAGGCGGTCGCCCACTAGTCGCCGGGGCGGTGCGGCCGGGCATCCTTTACGCCCCCCGGCCGCACCGTCCCGGTTTCCATACCCCCGGAAAGCCGGCTCAGTACGGCAGCTTCCCCGCCGTCAGCTCGGCGAGTTTCGCCCGCAGATCGGCGCGGACCGACTTCCACAGCCCGGTGCCCAGCGAGATCCGCGCCACCCCCAGTTCGGCGAGCGCGGAGAGATCGGGGCCTCCGGGCAGCGGAGCGGCGTTGACCGCACCGGGCGCGACAGCCTTCACGAAGTCGCCCAGCACCTCCGGCGACTTCGCGAAGATCGGATAGACGCACTCCGCCCCAGCCTCGAGATAGGCCTTGGCCCGGGCGATCGCGTCGTCCAGTACCGCTCGCTCGTCGGACGCGCCCAGGAAGACGTCGACGCGGGCGTTGATCACCAGCGCGTCCCCCGCGGCCTTGCGCAGCCGCGCTATCCGTTCGGCCTGCGCATCCAGCGCGCGAAGGCCTCCGGTGGCGTGATCGGTGTCCTCGTAGTTGCAGCCGACGGCGCCCGCCTCGGCCAGCCGCGACGCGAGTTCGTCCGCGTCGAGCCCGTAGCCGGATTCGACGTCGACCGTCACCGGAACCGAGACCGCCCGCGCGATCCGTGCGGCCGCCGCGAACATCTCGGCGGCGGGCGCGTTCTCGCCGTCGTCGTAGCCGAGCACCTTGGCGATGGCGAAGGAACTCGTCGCCACGACGGGGAACCCGGCGGCTTCGACGAGACGCGCGGTGTCGGCGTCCCACGCGTTCGGCAGGAGCAGCGGCGTGCCCGCGACGTGCAGTTCCCGGAGCCGTGCCGCGGTCATTCGGCGCGCTCGGGCAGCGGGGCGTGGCTGGTCACGCACATCCGGTTCCAGCTGTTGATCGCGATGGCCTCCCACACGACCGCGCGGTACTGGTCCTCGGTGAAGACGCGAGTGGCCTCTTCGTAGACGTCGTCCGGGACCTCGTGCAGGGTCGCCACGTTCGTGATCGCCTCGGTGAGCGCGAGCGCGGCCCGCTCCTGCTCGGTGAACAGTTCGGTCTCACGCCAGCCCTGCAGCACGAACAGCCGCCGCGGTGATTCGCCCATCTGCAGCGCGTCGTGGGAGTGCATGTCGAGGCAGAACGCGCAGTGGTTGATCTGCGAGGAACGCATCTTCACCAGTTCGAGGATCTTCTGGTCGACACCGGCGTTGGCGGCCGCCTTCTCGACCTCGGCCTGCAGTTTGGCCATGGCCTGGTAGATCTCGGGCACTCGTTTGCCCACGTGGATTCGCTTGGTCATGACCTTGAATCTAGCGACAACTGGCCCACGAGTATGGTCCAGTCGCATGGCAGAATCATGGTCCAGTGCGGGATTAGACGTCCATCTGGACTGGCGTCCCGAAAGCGGCCGGACCGGGCTCGCCGCGGCGATCCGCGCGGCCATCCGGGAAGGACGCTGGCAGGCGGGCGCGGCGGTGCCTTCGACCAGGGCCTTGGCGCAGGACCTCGGAGTGGCGCGGGGAACGGTCACCCGGGTTTACGCCGACCTCGCCGCCGAGGGCTATCTGCGGACTTCGCAGGGCGCGCCGACCCGCGTCGCGACGGCGGGCGCGCTGCCCGCGTCACCACCGAGGCCCGCCCCGCGCGATCCGGCGCCGCGCTGGGATCTGCGTCCCGGCAGGCCGAACCTGTCCGCGTTCCCCCGGGCGGCCTGGCTCGCGGCGACCCGGCGGGCGCTGCACCGGGCGCCGATGTCGGCGTTCGACTACACGGCGGAGTCCGGCGCGGCGGAACTGCGGGAGACGCTCGCCGCGTATCTCGCCCGCAGCCGCGGCGTCGTCGCCGATCCCGAGCGCATCCTGGTGTGCGCCGGGTTCTCGCACGCGATCGCGGTGCTGGCCCGGGTCCTGCACGCGCGCGGGGCGGACGAGATCGCGTTCGAAAACCCGTCACTGCACATCTACCGGGAGATCGCCGCGGCCAACGGTCCCCGGGTGACCGGTGTCCCGGTGGACGATCACGGGATCACGGTGTCCGCTTTGGACAGTCCGGCGGTGGTGGTCACCCCGGCGCATCAGTACCCGCTGGGGGTCACCCTCGCGCCGGGGCGCCGGGCGGAACTCACCCGCTGGGCGGCGGAAACCGGCGCCGTCGTCATCGAGGACGACTACGACGGCGAGTTCCGGTTCGACCATCAGCAGGTCGGCGCGTTGCAGGCGCTGGCGCCGGAACGGGTCGTGTACGTGGGGACGACGAGCAAGACGCTCGCGCCGTCACTACGGCTGGGGTGGATGGTGCTGCCGCGGTTCCTGGTCGAACCGGTGCGCGCGGAGATGGCCGCGAGCGGGGCCCGACCCCCGCTGCTGGACCAGCTCGCGATGGCCGAACTGATCGAGTCGGGTGCCTACGACCGGCACATCCGCCGCTGCCGCGCCGAATACCGCTCCCGGCGGGACCGCCTGCTCGCGGCGTTGCCGGATTCCGTGCTGCCGCAGGGCATCTCGGCGGGGTTGCACCTGGTGCTCCAGTTCCCGGGCGAGCTGCCCAGGGAGATGGAGGTGATGGCCGCCTGCCGCCGCCGCGCGATCGGACTCGAAGGACTCAGCGGCTATTGGATCGGCGAGCCCCAGCGCGAAGGGCTCATCATCGGCTACGGAGCCGCCGCGAAGCACGCCTTCAGCGGCGCCACCCAAGCCCTGCGCGAAGCCATCTTCGAGGTCACCTGACGGCCCCTCCCCCACCCCCCACCCGCATTTCGTCCTCTGAATGCGTTAGTTCGCACTGCCAACCACCGCATCCAGAGGACGAAATGCATGGGGGCCTAGCAGTACCAGGGGCGGGCGCGCAGGATGTCGGTCTTCAGGGCGGGCGCACCGTCGACCGGAGCGGGGTTCTCCGGCGTGGGCTGGATGCCGCCCGCGGCGACCTTGTCGAGGGTTTCGAGGCCGTCGGGGCCGACGGTGCCGAAGATCGTGTAGTTCGGGCGCAGCGCGGAATCGCCGTACACCACGAAGAACTGGCTGCCGTTCGTCGCCGGGCCCGCGTTGGCCATCGCGAGCACGCCGCGGGCGTACACCTTCCGCGCGCCGGTCGGGTCGGTCGGCGCGGGCGGCAGGCCGACGGGCAGTTCGTCCTTGTACTTGTAGCCGGGGCCGCCCTCGCCGGTACCGCTCGGGTCACCGCACTGCAGCACCTTCAGCGTGGGATACGCCGTCAGCCGGTGACAGGTCGTGCGGTCGTAGAACCGGTGCACCGCCAGATGCAGGAAACTCTGCACCGTGCACGGCGCCTTCGCCCGATCGAGGGTCAGGTCGATCTTGCCCTGGTTCGTCTTCAGCTGCACCGGCACTGTGCCCCGGCTCGGCGTGTGCCGAGGGTCCGGCGGCAGCGGGACGGGCCGCGCGGCCGGCTCGTCCGGAGTCTCCGTGTACTGGCACGGCCCCTTCGTGACCTTCGGCGGCACGGCCTCCGCCGACGCCGTCCCGGTACCGGCCGCCAGCATCAGCCCGGCACCCAGCACGCTCACAACGACCTTCGCGATCCTCTGCACGGTTCCTGCCTCCCAGCCGTGGACGAAGAAGAGAGCATAGGGTGAATCCCCGCCGTTTCCACAGGTCCGGAAGTAGGTGCGCGGTTAGGGTCGGAGTCGTGGAGATCGCCGAACGACACCAATGGCAGCTGAACGCCCTGACCTTCCTGTACGCGTACACGCAGTACGTCCTGGTGCACGAGAGGGTCATGGCGGGGCTGCCGCCGGACAAGCCGGCCGAACTCGACAAACCGCGCGTGCTCAGACTGGCCAAGATCGTCGACGACATGATCCTCGACTTCCGCAAGGAGGACGGGCTGACCGATCTCGAACGGCGCCGCGTCATCCGGCTCGCCAGGGAGATCAAGTCGCACGTCCGCGAGAAGTGGCCGCCTCGCGACCCTTCACTGACCGAGTGGATCGCGTCGGCCGCGGCCCACTTCTACTGCGAGGAGCACATCAACAACGGCTACGTCCGGATGGGCCGCGTCTTCGATCCCGACATGGCGGACAGGTTCCTGGAGCGCGTCGAGTTCTGCCGGGGGCAGACGGTCACGATCACGAACTACGCCAACAAGGTCGCCGACGGCGAACAGCTCACCTTCGGCGAGACCAACCAGCTCGAAGTCTGGAAAGAGGACGCCATCGCCCATCTGGACAACCTCGACAGCGACTTCGGTGACATCAAGATGTACGTCGAATTCTGAGCACAGAGCTGCCCGGTCGGCCAGACTTGCCTGTCTCAACGGACCCGTGAAACCGCGGGAAATTGACACCGTCCTCCCTTGATCGAGATGCTCGGTTCCGCACGAAGCACACTCCTTTCGTCATTTCGTTCAAAGGAGAACTCTGTGATCTCGAGCAAGAAGACGGCCCGGCGTGTCCTGGCCGCGGCGGCCGCCGCTGCCGCCGCGTTCAGCATGCTGGTGCCGACCGGCACCTCGTTCGCCATCGACCACATCCCGTGCCGGGACGGGGAGAACTTCCTGAAGATCTGGTCCCACCTCGGCGGGAGCACCAGCGTCGACTGCTACGCCAACCGCGGGAGGATCGGCTTCGGCGGCTGGTGGATCGACAGGATCTACACCGGCAACAACGATCTGATCTACTACGACAGCAACGGTTCCGACGTGAGAATCAACAGGTGGACCGATATCAGTTTCCCGAATCGTCCACCGAAGGTCCGCGTCATCGAAATCCTCTGAAAACCTCGTGAGTGGTAATGATGGTTAGAACCGTCATTACCACTCACGAGCGGAGTTCGGCTATCAGTTCGTCGGCCGCCGCGAACGGGTCGATCTTCCGCGCGACGACACGTTCGGCCAGTTCGGCGAGCCGGTCGCCGGAGCGCAGGTCGACGATCTCCGCGCGCAGCCGCTGGACGGCGATCGCCTCGACCTCGTCCCGCGCCCGTGCCGCGCGCCGCCGGGGCAGTTCTTCCCGCTGGACCAGCCAATCGTGGTGGTCCGCCAGCGCGCGGACGACGTCGTCGACGCCTTCACCGCGTGAGGCCACCGTTCGCACGATCGGCTGACGCCAGCTCGGGCCGCGGATCTCCCGTCGCACCAAGGAGATCATCTGCTTGAGGTCGTGCACGGTCGCGTCCGCGCCCTCGCGGTCGGCCTTGTTGACCACGAACACGTCCGCGATCTCCAGCACCCCGGCCTTCGCGGCCTGGATACCGTCGCCCATCCCGGGCGCCAGCAGCACCACCGTGGTGTCGGCCAGTTTCACGACGTCCACTTCGGACTGGCCGACGCCGACGGTCTCGATCAGCACGACGTCGAAACCGGCCGCGTCGAGTACGCGGACCGCCTGCGGGGTCGCCCACGACAGCCCGCCGAGATGCCCGCGGGTGGCCATCGACCGGATGAACACGCCGGGATCGGTGGCGTGCTCGGTCATCCGGATCCGGTCGCCCAGCAGTGCCCCGCCGGAGAACGGCGACGACGGGTCGATCGCCAGCACCCCGACCCGCAGGCCCTGCGCCCGCAAGGCCGTGAGCAGCGCGGACGTCGATGTCGACTTACCGACACCGGGTGGTCCGGTCAGGCCGATGACCCGCGCGTTGCCCGTATGCGGCGACAACTTGGCCGCGACCTCGGGCAAGCGCGGATGGGCGTCCTCGACCAGCGACAGCAACCGGGCGATCGCGCGGGGAACGCCGTCCCGCGCGCGACCGACCAGTTCGTCGATGTCCAGCTGTACCGGCAAGGGCTCTACGGGACGCGGAGCAGGAGCGCGTCGCCCTGGCCGCCGCCACCGCAGAGCGCGGCGGCACCGAGGCCACCGCCACGACGGCGGAGTTCGTGGATCAGGTGCACGGCCAGCCGCGCGCCCGAGGCGCCGATCGGGTGACCGAGCGCGATGGCGCCGCCGTCGACGTTGACCTTGTCCACATCGACGCCGAGCTTGTCGGCCGACACCAGGCCGACCGCGGCGAACGCCTCGTTGATCTCGATCAGGTCGAGCGCGTCGGCGGTCAGCTTCTCCTTGGCCAGCGCGGCCAGGATCGCGTTCGACGGCTGCTCGTGCAGGCTGGCGTCCGGACCGGAGACCACGCCGTGCGCGCCGATCTCGGCGAGCGCGGTCAGGCCCAGTTCCTCGGCCTTGGCCTTGCTGGCCACGACGACCGCGGCCGCGCCGTCGGAGATCTGCGACGCGGAACCGGCGGTGATGGTGCCGTCGGAGGCGAACGCCGGGCGCAGCTTCGCGAGGCTTTCCACGGTGGTGTCGGCGCGGACGCCCTCGTCCTTGGAGAAGACGACCGGGTCGCCCTTGCGCTGCGGGATCGAAACCGGCGCGATCTCGGCGTCGAACCGGCCTGCCTCGATGGCGGCGGCGGCACGCTGGTGCGAGCGCGCGGAGAACTCGTCCTGCTGCTCACGGGTGATTCCGTAGCGGCTGTTGTACTTCTCCGTCGACGCGCCCATCGCGACCTGGTCGAAGGCGCAGAACAGGCCGTCGTAGGCCATGTGGTCGACCAGCGTGGTGTCGCCGTATTTGAAGCCCGCGCGGGACTTCGGCAGCAGATGCGGCGCCTGGGTCATCGATTCCTGGCCGCCCGCGACGATCAGGTCGAACTCACCGGCGCGGATGAGCTGGTCGGCGAGCGCGATGGCGTCGAGACCGGAGAGGCAGACCTTGTTGATGGTCAGCGCCGGGACGGTCATCGGGATGCCGCCGGCGACCGCGGCCTGCCGGGCCGGGATCTGGCCCGCGCCCGCGGTGAGCACCTGGCCCATGATCGTGTACTGGACCGCGTCCGGCGAGACACCGGCCTGTTCGAGTGCCGCCTTGATCGCGAATCCGCCCAGTTGCGCACCCGAGAAGTCCTTCAAGGAACCGAGCAATCGCCCGATCGGTGTACGGGCGGCACCCAGGATCACGGAACCGGACACGGCGTCCTCCAAGCATCGGCGCAAGGGCAATAGGCGGTCTTCGAGACCATACCCGCGTCACGGCCTTCTTGATGGAGCCAGTGTGAGGCGGCGCACGCCGGTCCGCCCGCCCGCGCACCTATCCTGCTCTGCATGAACCAGGCGCTGAAACCGTTCGTGACCGCCATCGACCACGTCGGCATCGCGGTACCCGACCTCGACGCGGCGATCGCCTTCCACGCCGAGCATTTCGGCCTGGAGGTGGCGCACGAGGAAGTCAACGAGGAGCAGGGCGTCCGCGAGGCGATGCTGCGCGCACCGGGCACCGCCGGGACCGAGACCGCCATCCAGCTCCTCGCCCCGCTGCGCGAGGACTCGGCGATCGGCAAGTTCCTCGCGAAGAGCGGCCCCGGCCTGCAGCAGCTGGCCTATCGAGTGTCCGATGTGGACGCCGCCGCGGCCGCGCTGCGCGCGCAGGGACTCCGGCTGCTCTACGCCGAGGCCAAACGCGGCACGTCCAACAGCCGGGTGAACTTCGTTCACCCCAAGGACGCCGGTGGTGTGCTGGTGGAGCTGGTCGAACCGGCTGCCGGCGGTCACTGACCGCGCGTCAGCGCCTCGGCGATGAAGAGGACCTCGCGATCGATCTCGGCGGGGTCCCCGTCCTCGCTGTGCCGTGCCGTCGCGTGCCGGTGGCTGACCGCCCTCGCGAGCAGCCCCGACGCCGAGTCGATGTCGGCGACCGCGAGCTTGCCGCCGCTCGCGGCGACGATCACCGCCTTCACCTGGCGGACGAGCTGCTGGAACCGTTCGGCCAGCGCGTCGCGTACCGCGCGATGCGTGTCGGCTTCGCGCCACAAGAGGTGTGACAGCGCCAAGGACCGGTTGAACCGCCTGTCGAGTTCCATGACGAGACCGCGGAGGCTGCCCGCGAGGTCGCCGGGGACGACCACGACGGCCGGTTCGATCCGGGCGTCGGGCAGTTCGGCGACCAGGGCGGCCAGCAGATCCGACTTGCGCCGGAAGTAGTAGTGCACCAGCCCTTTGGGCACACCGGCCCGCTCCGCGATCCGCGAGGTGGGTGTCGCGTCGAAACCGGATTCGGCGAAAAGCGCCTCCGCGGCTCGCAGGATGCGCTGTTTCGCCGAATCCTCTTTCACGCCGTCTCCTCCTGGGTCAGTGCTGTCTCGCCGTCTTGTGCGTCGCCTGGGCGATCGGCATCGCCGCCGCCCCGGCCACCACGGTCAGGACGCCACCGATCCAGGCGGTCCAGGACGCGCCCATGAGGTCGGAGTAGCCCATCACCCATGGCGAAATGAACAGCAGCGCGCCCAGCACGATCTGGATGCCTTCGCCGTAGACCATGCCAGGCATCGCGAGCGACGCGAGGCCGTCGAGGGCGACCAGCGCGCCGAGGATGACGAGCGTCCACATGGCGGTGTTGTCCGTGGTCATCCAGAGGGGTGAAAGCGCGACGACGACACCGATGACCACCTCCGCCCAGTCATGGGGACGGGTCCAGGGGCGCGTCGTGGGTTCATTCATGCGTGCTCACCTCCGCGAATCGACGAAACCTGCAGGTCGGAGAGATCTCCAAGGTCGATGGTCCGCTTGGTTGGCCGGCCGGTCAAGACCGGTCGATAACACTTCGGGATGTGGACGTGCTCCACGTCTCGTACAGTTGTGGACTTGGTTACCGGTGAGTAATTTGTGCCGCTAACGCCGTCCCCCTTTTCGCGGAGGTACCGATGTCGCAGCTCGGCGAGATCCAGCAGGCCATTCTGAACGATGACCTCGGCGCCGTGGCGTCGCTCGACGTGCCGGAGACCTACCGAGGCGTGACCGTCCACAAGGACGAGGCCGACATGTTCCAGGGGCTCGAAAGCCGCGACAAGGATCCGCGCAAGTCGCTGCACGTGGACGAGGTCCCGACACCGGAACTCGGCCCCGGCGAGGCGCTGGTCGCGGTCATGGCGAGCGCGATCAACTACAACACCGTCTGGACCTCGATCTTCGAGCCGGTTTCGACCTTCAAGTTCCTGGAGCGCTACGGACGGCTTTCGCCGCTGTCGAAGCGCCACGACCTGCCCTATCACGTCGTCGGCTCCGATCTGTCCGGCGTAGTGCTGCGCACCGGCCCCGGCGTGCACAACTGGAAGCCGGGCGACGAGGTCGTCGCGCACTGCCTCAACGTGGAACTCGAAGGCCCGGACGGGCACAACGACACGATGCTCGACACCGAGCAGCGGATCTGGGGCTTCGAGACGAACTTCGGCGGACTCGCCGAGATCGCGCTGGTCAAGGCGAACCAGCTGATGCCGAAGCCGGGCCACCTCACCTGGGAGGAGGCCGCCTCCCCCGGACTGGTGAACTCCACGGCCTACCGCCAGCTCGTCTCGCGCAACGGCGCCGACATGAAGCAGGGCGACGTCGTGCTGATCTGGGGCGCCTCGGGCGGTCTCGGTTCCTACGCGACGCAGTACGCGCTCAACGGCGGCGCGATCCCGGTGTGCGTGGTCTCCAGCCCCGAAAAGGCGGAGATCTGCCGCAAGCTGGGCGCGGAGCTGATCATCGACCGCAACGCCGAGGGTTACAAATTCTGGAAGGACGAGCACAACCAGGACCCGAAGGAATGGCAGCGGTTCGGCAAGAAGATCCGCGAACTGACCGGCGGCGAGGACCCGGACATCGTCTTCGAGCACCCGGGCCGGGAGACCTTCGGCGCGTCGGTCTACGCCGCGCGCAAGGGCGGCACGATCGTCACGTGCGCGTCGACGTCGGGCTACATGCACCAGTACGACAACCGCTATTTGTGGATGAACCTCAAGCGGATCATCGGCAGCCACTTCGCCAACTACCGCGAATCGTGGGAGGCGAACCGGCTGATCGCGAAAGGTCTGATCCACCCGACGCTGTCGAAGACGTACTCACTCGAAGAGACCGGCCAGGCCGCGCTGGACGTGCACCGCAACGCCCATCAGGGCAAGGTCGGCGTGCTCGCCCTTGCGCCGGAAGAAGGTTTGGGCGTCCGGAACCACGAATTGCGCGAGAAGCACCTCGACGGGATCAACGCGTTCAGGAACGTTTAGCGCGCCAGAACGCACTTTCGCCGCGTTGGAGTGGGTGCTCACCCTTCCGTGACTCCAGCTCGACTACGGTAGAAGGATGAGCCTTGGCGAGGAACGGGAGCTAGTGCCGCTGGGAGCCGGCTTCGACGTGGCGAAGCGCGGTTACAGCCGTGCACAGGTCGACGAACATCTCGAGCGGCTGGACGCCGATCTGAAGATGCTCACCGCCGATCGCGATGCCGCCATCGGACAAGCCGGCGACCTGGCACGGCAGCTGGAGATCGCGCGCGGCGAGATCGCGGACCTGCGCGGCCAGGTCGACAGGCTGGCCCAGCCGCCGACGAGTGTCGAAGGTCTTTCCGAACGCCTGCAGCGCATGCTGCGGCTCGCGCAGGACGAGGCCGCCGACACCAAGGCGCGCGCCGAGGCCGAAGCCGGCCACATCCGCGCCAAGGCGGAGACCGACGCGAGCGCCATGCGCGCCCGTTACGAGCAGCTGCTCAACGAGCTCGACCTCCGCCGCAAGGAGATGGAGGCCGAGCACCGCGGCGTGCTCGAGAAGGCCCGCGCCGAGGCCAAGGAGATCACCGACAAGGCGAAGGCCGAGCGCGACAAGCTCGACGCCGAGTCGCAGCAGCGCCGCACCCAGGTCGAAGAGGACTTCGAGATCGCGATGGCGTCGCGGCGCACCGAAGCCATGCACGCGCTGGCCGAGCAGGAGGCCGCGAGCAAGGCCGAGGCCGCCCGCCGCGTCCGCGAGGCCACCGAGGACGCCGCCGCCATCCGCGCGAAGGTGCTCGAAGAGGAGACAGCGGCCAAGGCCGACATCGAACGCCGCCAGCGCGAGTCCGTCGCCGACGCCAACAAGCGCAAGCAGGACTCGATCACCGAGGCCAACGCCCGGCTCGCCGAAGCGGCCGACGAGGCCCGCCGCCGCGTCCGGCAGGCCACCGAGGAGTCCAACCGGCGGATCACCCAGGCCACCGAACGGGTCGAAGCGCTCCGCAAGGTGCGCTCCAGCCTGGCCGAGCAGGTCCGCACCGCGCGGACCGCGCTCGCCGAGGCGACGCACGTGCTCGGCGACGAACCGCACGTCCCGGCGGATCTGAAGGCGAAGCCGTCCCCCGACTCGGAGGCCACCGTGCAGCTGCGGACGGCCGATGTGCCGAAGGCCACATCCGGCGCGAAGCCTTCACCTCGACCTGCGGCAGCGCAGAAACCGACTGGCGAGTAACCTTCTCACCCGACCGTGCTCACGACGGCCTGCGGGCCGGTCGTCGAGCGGTTATCGTCGCTGCTCGCACGCAGGTGCGGCAGACAGATCGGTGGAGGTTGCGGATGGCTGCATATCGGACCGTGGTCGTGGGCACGGACGGATCGGATTCCTCGTTCGCCGCGGTCGACCGGGCGGCGAGCGTCGCCGGGGACTCCGGAGCGACCCTGGTCATCGTGTGCGCCTACTACCCCGCCAACAAGGGTGACGTGGAGAAGGCGCAGGACGTCCTCGGCGACGAGGCGTACCAGGTCGTAGGCTCGGCACCGGCCGAGGACACCCTGCTCTCCGCCCGGGACCGGGCCGCCAAGGCCGGCGCGAAGGCCATCGATACCGCCGCTGTCGTCGGCGATCCCGTCGACGCTCTGCGCAAGGTCGTCTCCGACCGCTCCGCGGACCTGCTGGTGGTCGGCAACCGCGGGCTGAACACGCTCGCGGGCCGCATCCTGGGTTCCGTGCCGTCCGAAGTCGCCCGGAAGTCGGGTGTGGACGTGCTCATCGTCCACACCACCTAATGACCGATTCCGGCGAGCCCGACGCGCTTCAGCAGCGTCTCGAACGGATCCTGCTCGGCGGCCGACGCAAGTACACCCGGCTCGAAGTCGCCGAGAAGGCGGGCGTTCCCGAAGAGCGTTCTCGGCGGCTTTGGCGTGCGCTGGGCTTCGCGACCGTCGATGACGACGAGGTCGTCTTCACCGACGCCGACATCGAGGCGATCCGCACCGCCGACCAGCTGATGAACTCGGGCCTGATCGAGCCCGGCATCGAGCTGGCGGTGACGCGTGCGCTGGGCCAGCACCTTTCGCGGCTCGCGGAGTGGCAGGTTCACATGCTGTGGTCGATGATCACCGAGAACAAGGACATCGGCACCAGCGAACGCCAGATCGCGCGGCTCGTCGACAGGCTGCTGCCCGAGCTGGAGAAGGTGCAGAACTTCGTCTGGCGGCGGCACCTCGCGGCCTACGCGGGACGGGCGTTCGCCTTCCCCGACGAAGACCTCGAAGCGAGGACCGAGGTCGTCGGTTTCGTCGACATGGTCGGCTACACCCGGCTGACCAGGCAAATCGGCGAAGACGAGCTGAGCGCCGTCCTCGACCGGTTCGAATCCGTCGCCACCGAGGTGGTCGCCGAACACCACGGGCGGATCGTGAAAATGATCGGTGACGAGGTGCTGTTCGTCGCCGATTCCGCCGTCGACGGCGCCGAGATCGCCCTGACGCTGTCCGAACGCGCCGAGGCCGACGAGACCTTGCCCGGTGTGCGGGCGGGCATGGCTTCTGGCCGGATCCTCAGCCGGTTCGGCGACGTCTACGGCTCGGTCGTGAACCTCGCCGCCCGCCTCACCTCGACCGCGCGGCCGGGCACCATCCTGATCGACAAGGAGCTGGCCACCGAGCTTTCGGGGGTCGAGGAGTACGAGGTGCGGGCCCGGCGACCGGTGTCGGTGCGGGGCTACAACCGGCTGCGGCCTTCGTCCCTGCGGCGAGCGCGGGAGCGGCCTTCCGGCATGTTCGCCTCCTCGCAGCAGCTCGCCGCGGAGATGCTGGGACTGGTGCCCGGCATCCCTCCCGCTCCGGACGCCTCGGACGCTCCCGAGCCCGAGAGCGCCGAGGACGCCACGGCGGACGCGTTGCCGCCTCGGCCGCGCCCCAAGCGACGCCGCCGGCGCTGACGCTCTCGCGCCAACCTCGCATTTAGTCCTCTGGATGCGGAAGTCAGGCAGGGAGCACGGCGTACTGCCGCACGTAGAGGTCGGTGTAGGTGACCGGGCCACGCGGGCCGGGGACCTTGTCCAGGTTGATGCCGGTTTCGGGGACGGCCAGGAGCTTGAAGCCGTCGAGCAGCCGGGTCGGAGCGTTCCAGAAGACACCGGTGCCGGTGTAGGCGTCGAAGAACGCGTCGGCGGCTTCGCGGCTTTCGGTGGCGATGCCGGCGGCCAGGCCCGAGGTCCGCTCGTTGGCGATCTCCGCCGCTTCGGGCAGGTCCGCGACCTTGGCCACGGTGACGGTCGCCTCGCGGTCGGAGTCGAGGGCCCATTCGTAGCCGATGGCGTGCTCGTGCGGGGCGAGCGACGGCGTGACGCCTCGTTCGGCCAGCGCGCCGGAGATGGCGGGCCAGACGCGATCGTGGGCGCCCTCGTGGATCAGCAGCAGGTTCAGCCGGTTGCAGACACCGAGCCGGTCGAGGCTGTTGAAGACCAGGTCGCGCACCTTGTCGGTGTCGGCCGCTTCGTCGACGTACAGCACGCCCCCGCCGTCGGCGTGGGCCAGCGTGCGGACGCCGTGGACGGCCGCCTCGGTGGCCAGCGCGCGGGTGCTGTCACCACTGCCCCGCAGGATCACCAGCGGCACGAGCGCGGGGAAACGCACCAGCGCGGAAGCCGCTTCGCGCTCCGCGCGAGGCACGAGCTGGATGACGTCCGGGTCGATACCCGCTTCGACGAGCGCGGGGGCGATCACGGTCTCCCGCAGCCGCTGGGCCGAGCCGAGCGCGGCGGAACCCGTGCGGAGAACGCCGCCGTTACGCGACTTCACCAGCTGCGAGGCGACGTCCACCGTGACGTTCGGGCGCGCCTCGTAGTTCGCGCCGATCACGCCGACCGGACGGCGCCGTTCCACCAGTTTCAGCCCGCCGTCCAAAGTGGACACGTCGACGGACCGCTCCTGGTGCGGCGCACCCGCCAGAAGACGGAGCTGTTCGGCCATGCCGGTCAGCCGCTCGGGGGTGATGGTGAGCCTGTCGAGCAGACCCGCGCTCATCCCGTCCTCGCGCGCCTTGGCGATGTCGGCCTGGTTCGCCTCCAGTACCGCTTCGGCGTGCTCGACCAGCTTGCCCGCCATGGCGTTCAGCGCGGCGTCGATCGCCTCCGCGGACGCGGCGGCCAGCGACGGCGCGGCCCGTTTCGCCGATCGAGCGCATTCCTCGACGGCCTTGGCGACCTCGTCCATCTGGTGACTCCTTCCGCGCGGAACGAGCCACCAGTCTGCCGTACCGCCCCGCTCAGGCGACGGTCGGCTCCAGCAGCCACAACCCGCCCGCGAAGAGGCAGCTCACCGTCAGCACGGCCATCACCAGCACCCACAGCACGGCGGGCATCCCGGTGAGCCTGCCGAGCTGATCGGCGTCGGAATCCCTCGCCGAGCCCCGGCGCCGCTTGATCTGCAGCTCGAACACCGGCCGGACGCCGCCGAAGAGCAGGAACCAGGTCAGCAGGTAGACGAAGATCGCCTGGAACCACGACGGCGCCACCAGCGCGACCAGGCCGAGCACCACCGAGCTGGTGACCACCGCGAACACGCCGTAGGTGTTGCGCACCATCACCAGCACACCCAGCAGCATCAGGGCCATCACGATCAGCACGACGGTGATCAGATCCGACGACAGCAGCCCGGCGAACACCAGTCCGAGTACCGCGGCCGCCGGGTACCCGGCCAGCGCGGTGAACGCCATCCCCGGCCCCTCGGGTTTGCCCCGGGAGACGGTGACGCCGGAGGTGTCCGAATGCAGCTTGATGCCCTGCAGCCGCCTGCCGACCAGCACCGCCGCGAGCGCGTGGCCGGCCTCGTGGACGAGCGTGATCAGGTTGCGGGCGATCCGCCATGGCCTGCCCGACAGCACCACGAGCAGCGCGAGGCCACCGGTGACCAGGGTGATCGTGCCGGGCGGGGTGGACTGGGCGATGTCGGAAACCGTTTCGGCGGGAGACGAGCTCACCTCATCAGCTCACCACAAGCCGGATATGTCCCGTGTCAGGCGGTCATCGAACCCCCGATCTCGCGCATGCGAAACTCCCGGTCGTTGCGCAGCGCGAAGGCGACCCAGCTGCGGAACGGCCGCCACGCCATGGCGACTTCCTCCAGCTCCTCGGTCTCCGCCCGCGGCAGGCCGTACGCGGTCCGCATGGCCTCCTGCACCCGGGGCTCGTCACCGGGGAAGACGTCCGGATGCCCGGCTCCCCTGATGAGGATCAGTTGCGCCGAGAACGGGCCGATCCCCGGCAGTCGCTGCAACCGGCGCAAGGCCTCCTGCACCGGCATGGCGCGCAGGTACGTAGCGTCGAGCAGACCGTCCTTGGCGGCGTTGGCCACCGCGCGCAGCCGCTCGGCCTTCGACTCCGTGAGACCCGGACCGGCCTCCACCCCGGCGAGAACGTCCGGCGCAGGGAACGACCTGAGGATCCGCCCGCCGACGTCCACCGGCTTGCCGAGTTCCTCCGCGAGCCGCCGTTTCACCACGGCCGCGTTCGACATCCGGGTCCGATGGCTCAGGATCGCCCAGCAGGCCGCTTCGTAGGGCGAATGGAACAGGACGGGCCGCAGCCCGGGGAACGTCTGCTGAAGGCGGCGCACCACGGGATCCGCGGCGCCGATCTTGGCGAACCCGACGCCGTCGATGTCCACCGAGAGGATCCGCCGCACCTGGGCGCCGACCTCGACGGCGAGCGCTTCTTCGGCGAAGACCTCCACTTCGATCGAGCCGGGTGATCTCTGTCTGACGGCCGCACCGACGTGTTCCCAGCCCGCTTCCGCCGGGAAGGCGAGGCGCAGGGTGCCGGGTTCGGCGGCGGCGTCGGCGCGGCACGCCGGCCGGAAATCGGTCAGGAACCGGATGGACTTTTCGAGGTCGAACGGACCGCGCACCGGGATGCGGAGCGTGGTCGTCTGCTGCAGGATCGAGCCGGTCATTTCGGGCTCCTTCGGCTGGGAACGGCGACTCCCTCCGACGTTAGAGACGGCCACCGACAGTTTCGGGCCGCGGCGGCGGGAATGTCGCGAACGGGCCGGTCATGGCAGATTCTCGGATGAGGACGTGAAGGGAGCAGCCATGCCTGACCAACGCGAACGTCTCCTGAGCCTGCTGCGGCCGGGCACCGCACCCACCGGCGGAGGGGACGGTTTTCTCGATCTGCTGGGCGAAATCCCTCAGGCGGGGCCGTCGACCGGACTCGCGCAACGGCTGATGCGCACGTCCGCCGTCCCGATGATCTACGAGCGGTACTGGCGTCCGGCGCTGGGCAGGGTCGCGAAAGGACTGACCGGTCCGAGCATGGCGGGCGAGGTCCGCATCGCGATCGAAGCGCTCGGTCTGAGCCCCGGCAAGATCGCGCTGGACGTCGCCTGCGGCACCGGCCGGTTCACCCGCGCGTTCGGCGAAGCGGTCGGCCCGGACGGGCTTTCGATCGGACTCGACGGTTCGGTCACCATGCTGGAGAAGGCACTCGCCGCGCCCAATCCGGCTTCGGTGGCTTATCTGCGTGCCGACGCCGTCGACCTGCCCCTCGCGGATTCCACTGTGGACGCTGTCTGCTGCTTCGCCGCGTTGCACATGTTCGCCGATCCGGACGCGGCGCTGGACTCGTTCACCCGCGTGCTGAAACCCGGTGGCGCGCTGGTGGTGCTGACCAGCGCCCGGCACGACGACCAGCCGATGCGGCTGGCGGACACCGTCCTCGGCGGCCTCAGCGGACAACGGATGTTCGACCGCGGGGAAATAGCGGCGAAGCTGTCCCGGCGCGGATTCGACCGCGTGAAGGAGCGGTTCTCCGGTGTCACTCAGATCGTCTCGGGAGTGCTACCGGTTAACATCCGGCCATGATCCGCTCTGAGCACGCTTCGCCGATTCCCCCCGACGACGGCTACCTCCGTTCGCTGGTCGAAGCGACCGCCGACGCCGTCGCCGCGGCCGAGCCCCTCGGTTCCCCGCACGACGGCGCGGACGCCGCCACGCGGGACGCCGTCGGCGCCGAGATCCGCGCGCTGACGGCGGAACTGGTGGACCTGAGCCAGGACCTGCACGCTCATCCCGAAGAGGGTTTCGCCGAGCATCGCTCGGTGCGCGCGCTCGGCGAGCTGCTCACCCGCCATGGCCACGAGGTGACGATCGGCGCGGGCGGCTTGGACACCGCCCTGGTCGCGACCACTCCCGGCAGCGGCCCGCATATCGCGGTCCTCTCCGAATACGACGCCCTTCCCGGACTCGGCCACGGCTGCGGGCACAACGTCATCTGCACCGCGGGCGCGGGTGGTTTCCTCGGCGCGGCAGCGGTCGCCGACCGCCTGGGCGGCCGGGTCTCGCTGATCGGCACGCCCGCAGAGGAAGGCGGTGGCGGCAAGGAAACCCTGGCCCGCGCCGGTGTCTTCGACGACGTCGACGCCGTGCTCATGCTGCACCCCTTCAGCCACGACATCGCCATGCACCCGTTCCTCGGCAGGCGTCAGCTGGAGATGGTGTTCCACGGCGTCGGCGCGCACGCCTCGGCTCAGCCGTTCATGGGACGCAACGCGCTCGACGCCGCCGTCGCCGCGTACCAGGGCGTCGCGGCGCTTCGGCAGCATCTGCCCTCCAGCGACCGTGTCCACGGCGTCTTCACCGACGGTGGCGCGCGGCCGAACGTCGTCCCCGAACGCGCGGCCCTGATGTTCTACCTGCGGTCCGCTCGACCGGAGACGCTGCGAGACCTGGCCGAACGGGTTTCGGCGGTCGCGCGCGGCGCGGCGGAGATGACCGGCTGCGGCGTCGAACTGCACTGGGACGCCCAGCCCGCGTATCTGCCGATCCGGTTCAACACCACGCTCGCCGGTCGCTGGTCGGTGCACCAGGTCGACGCGGGCCGCAAACCGCTGCCGCCGGGGATCGTGCCCGAATTCCTCACCGGCTCGACCGATCTCGGCAACCTTTCCTACCGGATGCCAGCGATCCACCCGATGATCGCCATCGCCGGGCCGACGACCGCCTTGCACACCAAGGAGTTCGCGGCCGCGGCCGGTTCCCCGGACGGCGATCGCGCGGTCGTCGACGGTGCGCTCGGCCTGGCGCTGACCGCCGTCGACTACCTGGCCGACGCGGAACTCCGAGCGGCGGTGCACGAGGAGTTCGAGGCTTCGGGCGGGGCGTTGGACGTCCCGGCGTTCTTCGACTGAGAATTCTCAGCTGATTCTTCTCAGCAAAGCGGAGGGGATTTCCACAGGCGGCTCACAAGTACGGGCGCGAATCTGGTGCCATGACCGAGAACGAGAGTCGGCCCGGCCCCGCCTCCACCGGTGGGCACCAGCCGCCGCAGCACCCCGGATACAGCACCCCTTGGCAGGCCGCGCCGAATCCGCTCTTCACCCCGCAGCCCGCCCCGGCTCCCGCGCCACGCAAGAAGGCGAGCCGCGTCGCCGTCCTCGTCAGCGCGACGGCACTCGGCGCCGCCCTCGTCGGCGGGGTCGGTGGCGCGGCGATCGCCGGCCTCGGATCGACGCCGTCCGCGTCCGGTACCGGTGCCTCCGCGGTCGCCAACGGGCAACTGGTCGGGAACACCACCTCGGGTGACGTCAGCGCTGTCGCCGCGAAGGTGACCCCGAGCGTCGTCCAGGTGAACGTGACCACCGGGCAGGGCGAGGCCGTCGGATCCGGCGTCATCCTGACGGCGGACGGCCGCATCCTCACCAACGCCCACGTGGTCGCCGACGCCGAGGGCGACGTCACCATCACGCTGTCGAACGGCAAGCAGTACAAGGCGAGCGTGGTCGGCGCGGACACCAAGGCCGACATCGCGGTCTTGCAGGCGAAGGACGCGAGCGGGCTGACCCCCGCGTCGCTCGGCGACTCCAGCAAGCTCGTCACCGGCCAGCAGGTCGTCGCGATCGGTTCTCCCGGCGGACTGCAGAACACCGTGACCACCGGGATCGTGAGCGCGCTGAACCGCAAGCTCGACGAGTTGAGCAGTGGCCAGGACCGGCGTTCGCCCTACAGCCGGACCGCGAACGAGAACGGGCCGAGCTACACCGCGATCCAGACCGACGCCCCGATCAACCAGGGCAACTCGGGCGGGGCGCTGGTGGACGCGCAGGGGAACGTCATCGGCATCAACTCGGCGCTGTACAACCCGGCCTCGACCGGCAGCATCGGCATCGGTTTCGCGATCCCCATCAACGACGCGAAAAAGATCGTCGAGCAGATCGTCGGCTGACCCGGCCGTCTGGGCCGCATTCAGGGGGCGGCCCAGCCGGCACTGTCCGTGAAGGCATCCTTGCCTACCTTCAGGGTAGGGAAGGAGGCCTTCACGGACTTTCAGAGTTCATAGGTGAGGGTGAAGGTGTGGTTCCCCTCGTCGTCCTGGGTGATCGTGGCGGTGCCGGTGGTGCCGGACAGTTCGCCGTGCCCGGAGCCCGGCAAGACGATCAGGCGATGGCCGTCCTCCCCCGCCGAGTGGTGCAGGACGAAGCCACCCTTGCGGCCGTCGACGGACACGGCAAGCCGCTCGAAGGCGACGTACGCCCTCGACGTCCCGCTCACCGCCGTGAGCATCTCCACGGCACTGGTGCCCTCGACCCCGCCGGTGAAGGTCTTGGTCAGCAGCACCCGCGAGAACTCGGTGTTCTCGGCCTTCTCGGTGGCTTGCGGGTCCCAGCCGTCCACGGTGAACGACGCTGTCGCGATGTTGGTCATGGCGCCCACCCTGCCGGAGATACCTGACAGAACCCGTCAGGTATTCCTCAGCGCCTCCGGTTCCCGAACAGTCCTCGCGTGATCTCCCGTCCGAGCGCGCTCGCCGCGGACCGGAGGAACGACTTCACCGCCGGGTTCTTCATGGCCTGTTCGACCATTCCCGGTGCTTCCTTCTCCGGTTTCGGAGCCGGAGGCGCTTCCGGCGGGGCTTCGCCGGCGGGCGGCACGGCCACCTTCGCGGCGAGCTTCTCATAGGCCGACTCGCGGTCGATCGTCTCGGAGTACTTCGCGTGCAGCTCCGAGGACGTCGTCGCCGCTGAGATCGCTTCGGCGCCGATGGACCCCATCTTCGAACGCGGCGCCCGCAGCCGCGTCCACGCGACCGGCGTCGGCGCACCGCGTTCGGAAAGGACGGTGACGATCGCTTCGCCGATACCGAGCGACGTCAGGGCCGAGTCCAGCTCGTAGTGCTTCGTCTTCGGGTACGTCTTCACGGTCTTCGTCAGCGCCGCCTGATCCTCGGGTGTGAAGGCGCGCAACGCGTGCTGGATCCGCGCACCCAGCTGCGACAGGACGTTGTTCGGGATGTCCGTCGGAAGCTGCGTGCAGAAGAAGACGCCGACCCCCTTCGACCGGATCAGCTTCACGGTCTGCTCGATCCGTTCCAGGAACGCCTTCGACGCGTCGTTGAAGAGCAGATGCGCCTCGTCGAAGAAGAACACCAGCTTCGGCTTGTCGAGGTCACCCTCTTCGGGCAGTTCCTCGAACAACTCGGCCAGCAGCCACATCAGGAACGTCGAGAACAGCGCGGGCTTCGACTGGAGGTTGTCCAGCTCCAGCAAGGTCACCATGGCCTTGCCGTCGACCTGGCGCATCAGGTCGTGGACGTCCAGCTCGGGCTCGCCGAAGAAGTCCTCCCCGCCCTGAGCCTCCAGATTGGACAGCGCCCGCAGGATCACCCCGGCCGTCGCGGCCGAGACGCCGCCGATGCCCTTCAAGTCCTCTTTGCCCTCGTCGCTGGTCAGGTGCGTGATGACCGAACGGAGGTCCTTCGTGTCCAGCAGCGCCAGGCCGCGTTGATCGGCCCAGTGGAAGATCAGGCCGAGCGTCGACTCCTGAGTCTCGTTGAGCCCCAGCACCTTCGACAGCAGGATCGGGCCGAAACTCGTGATCGTCGCCCGGATCGGCGAGCCCTTCCCGCCCGTGCCGAGCGACAGGAACTGCACGGGGAACGCGGCGGGCTCCCATTGGTCACCGAGTTCTTCGGCACGCCGGGCGATCTTGTCGTTGCTCTCGCCCTGCGCGGCCAGACCCGACAGGTCACCCTTCACGTCGGCCAGCACCACCGGCACCCCGGCGGCCGACAGCTGCTCGGCGACCAGCTGCAGGGTCTTCGTCTTCCCGGTGCCCGTCGCGCCCGCGACCAGGCCGTGCCGGTTCAGCGTCGCCAGCGGCAGGCGGACCGCCGCCCCGGCGTCTGCCTTGCCGTCGATCACGACGGCACCGAGCTCGACCGCCGCCCCCTCGCTCACGTACCCCTGCGCGATCTCCTGGGCTGGACCCTGTTCGGCCACTGTCGCTCCCTGGTCTGTGATCCGGCTCACCTGAGGATGCACACGCTGCCAGTAAGCGGCCCGACCCGCACGTCGCGCGCCCTGAATCCCCGGGTCGGGTTAGGGTTCCGGGGTGAACGACCGCCTAGTCTGGATCGACTGCGAGATGACGGGGCTCGACCTCGGCAAGGACGCGTTGATCGAAATAGCCGCGCTGGTGACCGACGCCGAGCTCAACGTCCTCGGCGAAGGCGTCGACATCGTCATCCACACCGACGACGAAACCCTCGACGGTATGCCGGAGGTCGTCCGCAAAATGCACGCGCGCTCCGGCCTCACCGAAGAGGTCCGGCGCTCCACGGTCACCCTGGAAGAGGCCGAACAGCGCGTCCTCGAGTACATCCGTGCCCACGTGCCCGAGGCCAACGTCGCCCCGCTCGCCGGCAACTCCATCGGGACCGACCGCGGCTTCATCACCCGCGACATGCCCTCCCTCGACGACCACCTGCACTACCGCATGGTCGACGTGTCCTCCATCAAGGAACTCGTCCGGCGCTGGTACCCGCGGATCTACTACGCCAAGCCCGAGAAGGGCCTCGCGCACCGCGCGCTCGCCGACATCAAGGAATCCATCGGCGAGCTCGACTACTACCGCCGCGTCGCCTTCGTCCCGCAGCCCGGCCCGACCACCGAACAGGCCAAGGCCGCGGCCGCTGAAGTGCAGGAACGCCACTAACCGTAACCCGTTGCAGGCCCCGGAAACGGGCACGCTAATATAGTGCGGCCGAGGTGATGGGGAAGCTTCCCGAGCCCGGCGATGGTGGGCGTAGCTCAGCTGGTAGAGCACCTGGTTGTGGTCCAGGAGGTCGCGGGTTCGAAACCCGTCGCTCACCCCATCACCCCAGTCTGTTCGGGGCTCTTGCGAGCCCCTCCCAACAGGCTGGGGTTTAGCTTTTTCCGGGGTCATCGGTAACGCGGAGTGGTGCTGGCGCGAGTTCAGGACGAACTCACGTGGAGGGCACCATGGGACGCTGGCCGATCTTGGGGGTCTTCGGGCTCTGTGTGCTGGCCGGGGCCTGCACGACCTCCTCGCCGGACCCAGCACCCGCATCGCCGATAGTGCCCGCACCTGTCACGACCGTGACCGCCCCACCGTCCACCTCGACGGCGCCGCCGGTGACGGTCACGGTGACCCCGGCTCCGCCGCCTGCCAAGAGCTCCGCCACGAAGTCACCGTGGCGATGCGAGCCCGGCTATCCGAACTGCACGAAGGCCCAATCGCAGAAGTACCTCGCCGACCTGGAGTACCAGAAGTGCCGTCGTGACCCGGAGAAGATCTGGGACACCACCACGCAGAAGTGCCGCTACAAGACCAGCGGCGAAACGCAGTGGGAGTACCTCAACGGCCCTCTCCCGCCCGGAACGTCATGAGGGGTCCCCATAGGACGAATTCCGTCCTATGGGGACCCCTCATGACGCCAGGTCAGTTCCGGTCGCCGCCGGTCTTCCAGTCGTCCCACGACATCTGCCACACCGACCAGCCGTCGGTCGGCTCCAGCACCTGCGGACCCGAATTGGCGACCGTGATGATGTCGCCCTTCTTCGAGATGTCCATCAGCCACTTCGCGTTCTCGGTCGACAGGTTGATGCAGCCGTGGCTCACGTTCCGCTTGCCCTGCGAACCGACCGACCACGGCGCCGAGTGGTAGAAGATGCCGCTGTTCGACATCCGCACCGCGTACTTCACGAAGGTCCGGTAGCCCGCCTTGCTGTCCGTCGGGACGCCGTAGGTGCTCGAGTCCATCGTGTAGCCGGTGTGCTCGCTCATCACGGTGTAGGTCCCGGCCGGGGTGCTGCTCGACGGCTTGCCCATCGAGATCGGCATCTGCTTGACCTCTTGGTCGTTCACCACGACCTTCATCTGGTGCGTGCCACCGTCGGCGGTCGCGACCAGTTTGTCGCCGACGACCACCTTGGCGGGCTTGTCCTCACGGCCGAAGGTGTTGTTGCCGAGGTTCTTGCCGTAGATCGCCGCGTTGACGGAGATCTTGGTGCCCGGTTTGAAGTACTCCTTGGGCCGCCACATCACGGTCTTCTCGCCGAACCAGTGGAACGCGCCCTCGGCCTGCGGCTCGGTGACGATCTTCAGCGCCTTCTCGGTCGCCGCCTTGTCCGGCACGTTGGCGGTGAAGGTGAAGATCAACGGCAGGCCGACACCGACCGTCTCGCCCTCGACCAGGTTGATCGAGACACCGATCTGGCGACCCGGCTTGGCCGTGGAGAACGTCGAGGTCGCGGTGACCGGTTTGCCGTCGGTCCCTGTCGCGGCCGCGGTGACGGTATAGGTCTTGCCGTAGCCGAGCGGCTCCGCCGACTCCCAGCCCGAACCGTCTTCCTTCGGCTTGCCCGCGACGACCTTGCCGTCGGCGCCGGCGAGTTTGACCTCGCCCACCTTGCCGTCGGCGACGGCGACCGTGACCGGCTCACCGGGCGCCACGTCCGCCGCGCCCTGCGCCGGAGTCAGCGTCATCACGGCGGGCTTCGGAGCCGGAGCGGCCGCACTGCTCTGCTGCGAACCTCCGGGAGCGCCACCCGGCGACGGCGATTCACTCGACGGTGTACTGCTGCACGCGGCGAGTGTGAACCCGGCCACCACAGCCACCACAGCCACCCGCGACCGCCCCGTCGCTCCCCAGACCCTCATGCACACCGCCCGTTTCGCGTGGTACCAACCCCAACGTCTGGCTATAGTCTGCCTGACCGGCCGCAACGCCTGCGGCCGGATGGCCGAATCCGTCCCCGCGACGCCCACGGCGACCGAAGGGGACCCCCCTGAAACGGGCCCCAGCAACCCTGTGTTAATGTTTTCCACGTCGCCGAGGGGAACACCAAAGCGGCAGGAACAAGCAGGCGCCATTAGCTCAATTGGCAGAGCAGCTGGCTCTTAACCAGCGGGTTCGGGGTTCGAGTCCCTGATGGCGCACAGTTCTGAATCAAAGCCCACCAACGGTTTCCCTGCAGTTTCAGGGTCGCTGTCGGTGGGCTTTGTTGATCTGTGGGGCCGGGGTGGGGCCGTCGTGGGTCCGGCACAGAGTTCCGCCGGCACGGTTGAAGCGCGGGCTGTGTCCGACGATTCGACGTCGCCCTTACCGGGTAGACATAACACCTGAACTGCAGATCTTCCGCGTCGGTCGTAGCCGGCGCGGCGGACCAGGCTCGCGGTTGCCTCCGCGCAGACCTGAGCCAGCGATGGGAGCACGCTGGTGTAGGTGTCGGCCGTCAGGACGATGCTGGCTGGCCCAACAGGGCCTGCACGGTCTTCAGGTCGTTGCCCGCGGCCAGGGATAGCGTCGCCGCGCCGTGACGCAGGTCGTGGAACCGCACCGGCGGCAGATCAGCCTTCTCGACCAGCCTCCGGAATGTTTGCGACACATCTCATCTTGAGCAGAGAGAGAAATCCGAACACTACGGTGCCATGGCCGCACTCCGCAGGGACCCCGGCCTTTCGCGACAGTTACTTGCTCAGCTTGAGAGGGTTGAGCTTCATTTGGACAGCCAGGCGAGCCTCGCCAGAAGCGACGAGACCGATCCCGGCACCAGCGACTGGCGGGCCAGTGCCACAGTGCGGGTCCTTCCGGACGAGGACGAAGCTGACGGCATCGAACCTTGGTTCAAAGCCGACGGCACGGCACTCTCGACGAAACAACTCGACGAGGATCCACCGATGTCACGGTCTTCGAAGCCAACGGTTTGACCATCGACCTCCAGCACGTCGACGACGCACTCGATGCCCGCAGCGAAGACTACGCAAAAGTCGTCATCATCGATCGAGTGCAGCTCGCACCAGCCTGGCGCGGCCTCGGCGGAGTCGGACGGCTCCTCACCGCCCGCCTGCTGCGCTGGGTCTGCAACGACCCACGACTCGTCGCTGTGCTGCCGTTCCCCATCGACCTCGACCGCGCCCTGCGCAAAGACAACTCGGCCTTCGAACCGGCCCTCAGCAAGTACGCCGCACCTGGGCAGCGCGCTCGGATTCCGCCCCACCACCAGCCAACTGTGGATCATGGACCCGCAGACGGAACTCACGAAAACGCCGTCATTCAGCTCGAAAAAGCCTTCAACTTATAGGGGAATTCCGCCAATCACACGACCGAGGTGAAGTACCACCGATTCGAACTGCACAGCGGCCACTCCACCGACGGCGTCACCTCCTCATCGCACAACGCCTGCGCTCCCCATGGCCGCCGCTATCTGGCACAACCGCGTGCTCAACACCGCCGGCTTGGTCCCGCAGTCGATAAACTGGATCGACCACATCGCCTCTTCGCCCGACAGAACCTGGATCAGAGGTGGCCGGCTCGGCGCAGCCATGCGAAGGCGAACCAGCCCACCGGCACCCGGGACCAGAACGTGACCACGCGGTGAAGCACGGCCGCCGCGAGGGCGACCGGGGGCTGGAGCCCCACCGCCGTCAGCTGGGCTGCCAGGATCACCTCGGCCCCGCCCGCCCCACCGGGCAGGGGCACGAGGCCGGCGAACGCGCTGCCCGCCACAACGAGGAGGAGGTCGCCGAACGGCACCGCGGCACCGAATGCCCGGACGGCCGCGGCCAGTGCCGCGGTCGAACCGAGGGTCACCAGGAGGTTCCCGGCCACCGCGAGGCCGGCCCGGCCCGGGGCGGCCAGCGCGAGCCGGAACGCCGTGAGCGTCGCCACCGCGACCGAACGCACCCGGCCCGCCCACCGGCGGCCGGCCGCCGTGCACCGCAGCGTCACTCCGACCGCGAGCAGCACGAGCGCCGCGATCGGCAGTACCGGACCGGACACCACCGAACCCGCGGCCGCGAGCCGGCCTGAGGCGATCAGCCCCGGCAGCGCCAGCGCCACCGTCACGACCACCGCGGCGGCCTGGGCCGCCCCGACCGCGCCCGCCGCTCCCGTCGTCGCCACCCCGCGCCGGTGCAGGAAGCGGACGTTGGTCGCCATCCCGCCGAGATTCCCTGGCGCGGCCAGGTTGCCGACCGCGCCCGCCAGTTGCGCGGCCGTCGTCAGCCCCCACGGCAGCCGCACCGGCGCGACGGCCCGCAGCACCAGCACATTGCCCAGCAACGGCACGAGAAAGACCACCACCGCCGCGAAGACCCACAGCGGCTCGGCGGTCCCGAAGACCGCTCCGAGGTCGGCGGCGCCTGCCGTGCGGACGAAGGCCACCAGCGCCACCACGACGACCACCGCCGCCGCCCAGCGGATCAGTGTGTTCGCCCCGGTCCGGCGTTTCACGGACGGGAGGGCGTCGCTTCGACTCTCGATCACCAGTCCATGGTGGACGGTTCGGGGCCGGAAAACGTCGGCTCCGAGCGGTATCGGACCGTACCGCGTCCGCGGTACTAGGGCAGCGGCAGCACCGCTTGCACCTCGTACTGCCCGTCGGCACGCAGTCCCGCCGTGCACGAACCACCGGCGCTGCCGGCGCGTTCGCGCATGCCGATCAGCCCGTGCCCGGTACCGGGCCCGCGGTGGCCGGGCGACGCGGAGTTGGTCACCGTCAGCCGGAGGGCGTCGCCGGTGTAGATCAGGTCCACGTGTGCGCGACGCTCGGTGCCGTGCTTGCTGGCGTTCGTCAGTGCTTCCTGCACGATCCGGTAAGCCGCGAGGTCGGCGGCTCCGGCTAGGGGCAGGGCGGTTCCCCGAGAGGTCACGCGGACATCGAACCCGGCCGACCGGAACGATTCCACCAGCGCCCCGAGGTCGGCGAATCCCGGTGTGGGCCGGAGGGATTCGGGTGGGTCGTCGTCTTGGCGCAGCAGTCCCACCGTGGCGCGCAGCTCGTCGAGGGCCGCGCGGCTGGTGTCCTTGATTCCGGACAGTGCCTCGCGTGCCTTGTCCGGTTGCCGGTCCAGCAGGTGGTGCGCGACGCCGGCCTGGGCGTTGACCAGGGTGATGTGGTGGGCGACGACGTCGTGCAGATCACGGGCGATGCGGACGCGCTCGTCGCGCACCCGGCGGCGCGCCTCCTCCTCCCGGCTTCGTTCCGCTTCGCGGGCCCGTTCCTGGGCCTGCCGCAGGAGCGCGTGGTTGGCGCGCACCGACTCACCGACGGCGACCGCGATCACGATGTAGTTGGCCGGCAGCACGACGCGGAGGTCGGCCAGGTGATCCGGCAGCCAGGTCACGGAACTGACGGTGAGCAGCACCGTCGTGACCGCGGCCGTGGTCCACGCCGTCCGGCGGTCGGCCTGCTTGGCCACGGTGTAGAGCGCGACGATGCACGCTGTCTCGACCACGACGATGTGTGGCGGGATCAGCGGGAGCAGCCCACCGAGCACGGCGGTCACGCACGCGACCGGCACCGGGTACCGGTGGCGCCACAGGAGCGCAGCACTCCCCATGCCGGCCACGACGACCTGCCAGCCGTCCGGGGCGACCCACCCCGCGTCGTCCCGGCTGGCCAGCTGGAACACCCCGATCAGCAGGGTGATCACCGCGGGCAGCACGACGTGCCACCACCGCGGCGGACTCACCGCGCGCTCCGTGGGGCGACGAGCCCGGTCTCGTAGGCGAAGACGACCAGCTGGGCCCGGTCCCGGGCGCCGGTCTTCATCATTGCGCGGTTGACGTGCGTCTTCGCTGTCGCGGCGCTGATGAACAGCTTGGCGGCGATCTCCACATTGGACAGTCCGGCCCCGACCAGCGCGGTGATCTCCTGTTCCCGTGCGGTCAGCTCGCCCAGCTCCGCCCGCTCGACCGGCCGAGCGTCGGGCTGGGCCAGGAACCGGCCGATCAGTGCGGTCGTGGCGGACGGCGACAGCAGCGACTCCCCCGCCGCCACCGTCCGGATCGCCTGCAGCAGCAGCTCCGGCTCGACGCCCTTGCCGAGGAAGCCGCTGGCCCCGGCCCGCAGCGCGGCCACCACGAACTCGTCGGTCTCGAACGTGGTGAGGACCAGGATCTTCACCCCGGCGAGGTCCTCGTCCGCGGTGATCCGCCGGGTGGCCTCGATGCCGTCCACGCCAGGCATGCGGATGTCCATGACGACGACGTCGGCCTGGGCTTCGCGTGCCTTCGTCACCGCGTCCTGTCCGTCGGCGGCCTCGGCGACCACCACCATGTCGTCCGTGGCATCGACGAGGAGGCGGAAAGTCGCCCTGAGCAGGGCCTGGTCGTCAGCGAGCAGGACACGGATCGTCATCCGGCCATCATCTCGTGCGTCTCCTGCACCCGCTCGGGACCTTCGACCGACAGCCGCGGCGTGATCCGCTCCGCCCACCGCGGATAGGCCCAGTTCACCCGGCCGAGCAGCGTCATCACGGCGGGGATCAGCGTCAGCCGCACCACGAACGCGTCGATCAGGACCGCGATCGCCAGCCCGATGCCGATCATCGCCACGATCCGCTCGCCGCTGAAGCCGAACGAGGCGAACACGCAGAGCATGATCGTCGCCGCGACCGCGATCACCCGGCCCGTCTCGGCCACCCCCGCCCGCACGGCGCGCCTGCTGTCGCGGGTGTGGACCCACTCCTCGTGCATGCGGCTGACCAGGAACACCTGGTAGTCCATCGACAAGCCGAACATCACGCCGACGACCAGCACCGGCACCAGGTACATCACCGGTGCCACCGAGCCGACGCCCAGCAGAGCCAGGCCCCACCCGTGCTGGAAGATCGCGGTGACCGCGCCGAGCCCGACGGCGATCGTGGCGATGTTGCTCACCGCGCCCACCAGCGGCACCAGGACGCTGCGGAACGCCGCGGCCAGCAACAGGAACCCGAGCAGGGCGATGAGCCCGAGGTAGAGCGGCAGCTTGCTCATCAGCGCGTCGGCGACGTCGATGCTGCTCGCGGTCTGGCCGCCGACGTAGACCTGCAGCCCGGTGCCCGCCTCCGCGACCGGGATGACGTCCTCGCGCAAGGTCGTGACGAGGTCCGCGGTCGCCTCGGCCTGGGCGGTCGTCGTCGGGATCACGGTCGCCGAGGCGACGGATCCACGGCCTGGGGCGTCGGCCACGTGCGCGACACCGGGCAGCGAGTCCAGCCGGTGCACCAGGGTGGCGAACGCCTGGGCCGATGCGACGTCGGGCGTGTTCGCGACCAGCAGCAGGGAGGCGTCGAAGCCGTCACCGAAGGCGCCGGCCATCAAGTCGTGGTAGGCGCGGGTGGGCGTGCCCGCCGGGTCACTGCTCGCGTCCGCGTTGCCCACCCGCATGCCCAGCACGGGCGAGGCAAGCAGAACGGTCACGACGAGAGCGGCGCCGCCGGCTGCCACCGGGAAGCGCTGCACGAGGTTCGCCCAGCGAGCCGGCAAGGACGTCTCCCGGGTCCGCTGCTCCGCCACCGGGAACCGGCCGGCGGCGATGGCCTTGCGGTCCTTCCGGGACAGCACCCGGTACCCGAGCAGGCCCAGCAGCGCCGGCAGCAGCGTGAGCGCGGCGGCGACGGTGAACAGGACCGTCACGGCGGCGGCCTGCGCCATGCCGGTGAGCAGACCGAGGCCGACCACGAACATGCCGAGCAGCGCGATCACCACCGTCACCCCGGCGAACACCACCGCACGCCCGGACGTGTCCGCCGCCTGCGCCAGCGCGTCCGGGACGCTCGCCCCGGCCCGCAGCGCCTTGCGGTGGCGGTTCACGATGAACAGGGCGTAGTCGATGCCCACGCCGAGACCGATGAGCGCGCCCATGGTGAGGCTCGTCGCCGCCAGGTCGACCACGTGCGACGCCAGCATCACGACCAGCAGTGACGCGCCGACGCCGACCAGGCCCGTGACGATCGGCAGGACCGCCGCCCACAGGGACCGGAACAACAGCAGCAACAGGACCAGCGCGGCGAGGATGCCGATCGCCTCGGTGCCGTTCGAGCCGGCGGGCTTCTCGGTGAACGCCTGGCCGCCGGCCTGGACGTCCAGCCCGGGCGCCCGCAGCCGCTCGGCGGCCTGCACGACGGGTTCGGTGGCGGCGCTCTTGTCGAGGACGACGGTCGCGTACGCGGTCCCGGCCCCGGCGTTCAGCTGGGCCGCGCCCGCCGCGGTGTACGGACTGACGACCTGCTTCACCCCGGGCATCGCCGAGATGTCGCCGAGCACCGCGGTGACCCGATCGCGCAAGGTGCCGGACCCGACATCGCCGCCGTGCCAGACGATCGTGCCGCGCACGACGTTCCCGCCGGCCGGACCACCGGCTTGGCCGAGCAGGTGATAAGCGGTCGCGGACTCGCTGTCCGGCATGTCCGCGGAGTCGGTGAACGCCGCGCCGGCGCCGAACACCAGCAGGGCCAGGGCCACGAGGCCGCCCACCCAGCCGGCGAGGACGACACCCCGCCTGCGGAAGCACCAACGTGCGAGAGAGCTCACGGTGAAAAGCCTTTCGGGAAGGAGGACGGTCGCTGCCCAGCCTCCCGGCCCCGGCCTCCCGCGGCGTCAGCCTCCCGCGGTCATCGGCGTACCGCATGCGCGGTACCCGCCGGTGGCCGGCCTCGTGGGCGTCGAGCCAGAGATCGCATTCGACAAGAATTCGACGAATTTCGATTACGAGCCGCGGTGTTCATAAGAGCCGGGCGACTTGACAAATCTTGACAATGTCGGAAAACGGGTTCGGCAGGGTGCCGAATAGGATCGAACCCAGCCCTGGCTGGCGGATTATTCCCGCCATGACAAGGATTTCTGTGTGTTTACATCTTTTATGCAGCGCGGTACTGTAAGCGCTTACTGCGATCGATTTATCCGCTGTCGCACCGCTTTCGGCCAGCCGGCAAGAAACCCGCCGGCCCTGTTCCCTCCCACCTCAGGAGTCATCCATGACCATGCAACGACGGACGTTCCTTGCGATGAGCGCCGCCGGAGCGGCGGGCGCGGGCCTGTCCCTGCTCGGCGCCGGGCAGGCATGGGCCGCCGGCACGCCGCTGGGCGCGGCGCCGAGCACGCCGTTCGCAGTCGGTGTGCGCCGGTATGACTGGAAGCGCGGCAGCCGCCCGTGCACCACCTACGTCTACTACCCCGCAGCCGGTACCGCCGGCGGCAGCCCGGTGACGAACGCCCCGGTCGCGGGCGGTGTCTTTCCCGTCTACAACTTCACCCACGGTTGGGGAAGCAGCCCGCAGAACTCCCTGTTCATCATCAAGGCCCTGGCCGCGGCCGGCTTCGTCGTCCCCGCCCCGCACTTCAATCACAACTTCGGCGACGTCAACAACGGCAACACTTCCAAAGACGTCTCGCAGGTCCTCACCAACACCCTCGCCCTCAACGGCAGCGGTCCGCTGGCGGGGCACATCAACACCGGCATCGGGGTGGGCGTCTCGGGTCACTCCCTGGGCGGCATGGTCACCCACGGCCTGCTGACCTCCTGGCCGGACAGCCGGATCATCTCCGCCAACCCACAGTCCTGTGTGGACATGGGCAACCCGGCCAGTTCGGTCCGTGCCAAGGTCCTGTTCGTCCACGGCGACCGGGACTCGACCACGTCGTACTCCTCGGCCCGGCATGCCTACAACGAAATGAGGTGGCCCAAGGCGTTCCTCACCTTCGTCGGCGGCAGCCACACCAGCTTCTGGAGCGACCAGCGCTTCCCCAGGACCGTCGTCGACTGGGCCCGCTGGACCATGTACGGCGACACCGCCGCACGGGACCGCCTCCCCGCCGACGCCGCCGGCTCCAAGACCAAGTGGGAAGCCCAGCTGGGCTGACCCCGGGCAAGCGCTTTCCGACTGGTCCACACCAAGGAGGTAAGGTGTTTCTCAAAGTTTCCCTCGCCACATTGCTTGTCGTCCTGGGCCTGTCGACTGCCACCCCGGTCGGCGCGGCGCCCGTGACGGTGACCAACGGTACGCAGTTCAAGGACACGTCCGGCGCTGTCGTGCACGCCCACGGCGGCGGCATGCTCAAGGTCGGCGACTACTACTACTGGTTCGGGGAGAACCGCAATCCGGACAACACCTTCCGCGCGGTGTCGGTCTACCGCTCCTCGGACCTGCGGGCCTGGGAGTTCCGCAACAACGTGCTCACCCAGTCGTCGAACCCGGAGCTGAAGCTCGCGAACATCGAGCGCCCGAAGGTGGTCTACAACAGTTCCACCGGTCAGTTCGTGATGTGGATGCACAAGGAGAACGGCAAGGACTACAACGAGGCCCGGGCGGCCGTGGCGACATCATCCACTGTGGATGGGAACTACACCTGGCGGGGCAGTTTCCGGCCGCTGGGGAACATGTCCCGGGACATCACGTTGTTCCGCGACGACGACGGCACCGGGTACATGGTGTCCGCCGCGCGCAACAACGCCGACCTGAACCTCTACCGGCTCACCGGGGACTACCTCGGGGTCGCGAACCTGGTGCGCACGCTGTGGCCGGGGTCGTCCCGGGAAGCGCCCGCCCTGTTCAAACGCGGCGGGAAGTACTTCCTGCTGACCTCGGGAGCCACCTACTGGCAGCCGAACCAGCAGAAATACGCGACAGCGAGCACCATCACGGGAACCTGGACCTCGCCGACCAACGTCGGCAACAGCACCGCCTACGGCTCCCAGACCGCACACGTCGTGGCGGTCCAGGGATCGCAGGCGACGTCGTACCTCTATCTCGGTGATCGCTGGGCGGGTGCGTGGAACCGTCCGGTGAACGAGTCGCAGTACGTGTGGCTTCCGCTGACGTTCCCGACCGCGACCACGATGACGATGAGCTGGTACCCGCGGGTGAGTATCGACACGGCCACCGGAGTCGTGACCGGCGTCCAATAGCGAGGGGAAGGAACACCATGGCCACCAAACCCGGAACGTGGTTCAGATTCGCCGCGGTCGCATCGAGCGTCCTCGTCGGGGCAGCCGGCACCATGGCGCTCCCCGCCACCGCCATCGGCGCCGCGGCCGTCGCCCAGGTCTCTTCGACCGCTGCCCAGACCATCCAGAACATCGGGGCGTCCGGCGCCTGGTGGGTCAACGACCTGGCCCGCTTCGCCCCGGCCACCCAGCAGCGGGTGGCGGAACTGCTGTTCGGCCCGAGCGGCATCCAATTGTCCGCGTACCGGTTCAACATCGGCGGCGGCGGAACCGGCGTGACCGCCGGTGACCGGGCGCCGCAGACGTTCCTGGTTTCCCCGGGCCGCTACGACTGGAGCCGCGACCCCGGCGGCACGGCCTTCCTGCGCTACGCCGCCCAGTACGGGGTGCCGGACATCGTCGGGTTCGTCAACAGCGCACCGGCGGTGTGGAAGAGCAACGGCAAGGCCTGCGGCGGGGACCTGAAATCGGGCTCGACCCAGGCGTACGCCGGCTACCTGGCCGACATCGTCACCCACTTCCGCGCCGAGGGTGTGAAGATCACCTATCTCAGCCCGATGAACGAGCCACGTGTTTCCTTCGCCGACTGCCACCAGGAAGGCATGCACGTCTCCCCCGGCCAGCGCGACGACATCGTGCGCGCGGTGGGCCAGACCCTGGCGTCCCGGGCCCCGGGCACGCGCATCATCGCCGACGAGTCCGACCACGTCGACAAGTTCCTCGCCGAAGTCCCCCAGTGGATCGGCCAGCCCGGCACCGCGCAGCACGTGGCCGCCCTCGCCCACCACACCTACGACTTCCCGAGCGACACGACCCTCGCGAAGATCCCGGCAATGGCCCGCAAGTACGGCAAGACCACCTGGGCCACCGAACTCTGCTGCTGGAACAACCCGACCAACCCGGCCTACGGCGCCCAGTACGACCCCACCATCACCGGTGGTCTCGGCATGGCCAGCATGATGTACCGGGACTTCACCGTCGCCGGCGACTCGGCCTTCCACTGGTGGACCGCGCTGTCCAAGGTCATGGGCTGCAACCCGGCCGGCAACGCGTCGTGCGCGACGTCCGTCAACAACGTGGGCTACAACGACGGGCTGATCTACTTCGACCCGAACTACGCGAGCAACGGCAACCAGAACCTCTACCTGACCAAACGGTTCTACGCACTCGGCCAGTACAGCAAGTTCGTCCGGCCGGGATCCGCACGACACCCCGTGACGGGCGCCCCGAACGGTGTGCAGATCACCGCAACGTTCCTGGCCGGCAACTGGACGCTCGTCGTCAACAACCTGAACAAGAGCGCCCAGACCCTGAGCGTGCAGCTCCCGTCCGGCGGCGTCACGGCGAGTGGCGCGTACCGCACCAGCGCAGGTGAGAACCTGGCCGCCGTCGGGCTGCCCACGGTGTCCGGCGGCACCGCGTCGCTGAACCTCCCGGCCCAGAGCATCACCACCTACGTTTTCCGCGCGGAATGAGCCATAACGGCCGCTGACACGGGCGAACACTCCGCGTAATGTCGGCGCGGGGTGTGCGCCGGGGCGGACGGAGGCCAAGGGTGGACCGGTTCGGGCGGGAGCTTCGGAGGTGGCGCGAGCGAGCGGGCTTCACTCAGGCCCAGCTCGCCGCGCGGCTCGGCTACGACCACACCTACCTCTCGAAGCTGGAGAGCGGCGCGCGGGTCCCCCCGATCACGTTCGCCCGCCAGGCCGACGACCTGCTCAAGGCGAGAGGCGCACTGCTCGCGCTGGCCACCGCCATCCGCACGCAACGCCACGGCCGTGAGACCGACCGGCCGAACGGGACGCCCCTGCCCAGCCCTCCCCACGCCTCCCACCCGGTCGAGCTGCCACCGGTCCACCCGATCAGCCTGCCCGACTTCGGCGTCACCTGCCCACTGCACGGCGCCGACGGCTGCACCCTGTCCGCTCCGGTGGCCGACCTAGCGGATCTGCTCGGCGACAAGGCCCGCACCGCGGGCGCCGAGACCGTGCACGGCTTCGCCGCCCTGCTGACGAGGTACATCGAGGCCGACCTGGAAGCGCTTACCGGCGACCTCGCCGTCCCCGTCGAGCAGGCATTGCACGCCCTCATCGAGACCGTCCCCCAAGCCCGCGGCGCGGTGGCCACGGGCCTGCTGCACCTCGCCGCCCAGTACGCCGACCTGGCCGGCTGGCTGCGGATCAAACGCGGCCAGCACGGCATCGGGATGACCTGGCTGCACCGGAGCCTGGAATGGGCGTCGGCATCGCGCAACTTCCCGACCGCCTGCGAGGCGCTGAGCAGCATGAGCGTCCTCGCCCTGATGGAGGGCGACGCGGCGACGGCTCTCCGGTACGGCCGCGCCGCGGCCGAGGTGGACCCCCACCGGCGCTGGACCACCGTGCAGGCCGACCTCGACCAGGCACGCGCGCACGCCGTGCTCGGCGACTGGTCCGAGTTCACCCGGCACGCCGACGAAGCCCGACGGGTGGCGGAACGGCTGGGGGAATGGGACCACGTCGAGGCGCCATGGTTGTCCGGCGCCGAGGGCGAGACCTTCGTCGCCTCGCACCTCGCCGGCGCGCTGCGGGACCTGGCCGACACGACCGGGGACCCGGCGACCGCAGAGCGCGCTGTGCTGTTCGCTCGGAAATCCTTGGCGAACGTCCCGGCCCGGATGCACGCCAGCAGGCTGATGCTGACCCTCCGCCTCGCCGACAGCCACGCCTGCAGCGGCGACCTCGACGCCGCCGTAACTGTCGCCCGGCCGGTGATCCAGACCGCGGAGTCGGCCCGGATCACGCTGATCAGCCACGAACTCGACCGGCTGCGCACCCGGCTCGGCGACCGTGCCGCCGACCTGTTCGGCGGTTGACGAAGCCCACCCGCCGACTCTGATCCCGCGATAGGAATCGTGAACGGGCCAGCGGAATCCGTCTTCCCGGTAGCAACTGACACCGGCGACCCGGGCGGGCGCGGTCGCGAGCCCGACTGTCGCGGTGCACAGGGCCGCCGTGACGGCTGCTCCCCGCAGGAACCGTTTGATCATGGGGATTCCTTCCTACCCAACTCGCGCCGGCGGCATCGCCGCCCATCGCGGAGATGGGCTAGTTCCGGCGGCTGTCGCGTCCCCCGGGCGAAACCACGGTTCCGGAGGATTCCCCATCGGGTTCCGGAGAATTCGGGGCCGCTCGAGGAACCGGCGCGCCGCAACGCGGTCACGGCGCCCCAGCCGGCCGGACGCAATACCGCGTCCGCGGTACCCGCACTGTCGCGGCTCATCCTCTGGGTCGATGCGCCCACAGCGGACAGACCGTCAGCATGGAACGGATTTCAAGGACAGTCGGTAAAGGAGTAACATGGTCATCGCGACAGCGCGCCCCGCGGCGGCGCCCGCCGGGCGGCTGCCCTGGCGGGGCATCGCGCTCGCCGTCATCTGCGCGGGCGCCGGGGCGCTCTACGCCGCGAACCTCGGGGTGAGCGGGTTCGGCAACACCTACTACGCGGCGTCCGTCCGGTCGATGCTGCAGAGTCCCGCGAACTTCCTGTTCGGCTCGTTCGACCCCTACGGCGTGGTCACACTGGACAAACCACCCATGGGGCAGTGGCCGCAGGCACTGTCCGCGCTCGTCTTCGGCTACCACGGCTGGGCGCTGCTGCTACCGCAGGTGCTCGAAGGAATCGGCACGGTCTTCCTCCTCCACCGCACGGTGCGGTTGTGGGCCGGGGAGAACGCCGCGCTCCTGGCCGCGCTGGTCTTCGCGCTCACTCCGGTGACGGTTGCGATCAGCGGGGACAACCTGCCGGACACCCTGCTCAACCTCTGGGTCGTCGCGGCGGCCTACGCCGTGACGAGGGCGACCCTGGCCGACTCCGCGCGCCGGCGCACCGGATGGCTGGTCCTGTGCGCCTTCCTCATCGGATGCGGGTTCCTCACGAAGATGCTGCAGGCGTGGATCGTCGTCCCCGCGCTCGCCGCCGCGTACCTGGCCGGGAGCCGGAGCCCGGTCCGGCGGAAGCTGCTCGACCTGCTGGCCGCGGGCGCGGTGCTCGTGGTGTCCTCGTTCTGGTGGGTCGCCCTGCACGACTGGTGGCCGGGCACCAAACCGTACGTCGGCGGCAGCACGGACGGCACCGCCTGGAACCTCGTCTTCGGCTACAACGGATTCGGCCGGATCTTCGGCGACGCGGCCGGTGGTGCTTCGGCGGGCGTGGCGGGCGGGATCGGCAGTGTCGCCAGCGGCGGCGAGCGCGGCTGGGGCCGGATGTTCGGCGACGGCGTCGGCGACCAGATCTCCTGGCTGCTGCCGTTCTCGATCCTCGTGCTGGCCGCGGTGATCGTGGCCGCGCTGAGGCGCCGCGACGACGACCGGGTCCGGCGGGCCGGATGGGTCCTCTGGGGTGGCTGGCTGGCTTCGGCCTGCGCGGTGTACAGCCTGGCGCAGGGCATCTGGCACCCCTACTACACGACCATGCTCGCCCCCGCGATCGCCGCGGTTTCCGGCGCCGGGCTGATCCGCTTCGGCCGTGGCGACGGGCCCGCCTGGCTGCTCCCGCTCGGCTTCGCGGTGACCGCGGCGTGGGCGTTCGTCCTCGCCGGCCGGGCCGGGGCGTGGAACAGCTGGGGCCGCTGGGTGGCCGTGGCCGCCGCCGCGCTCGCGATCATCGCGTTCCTGGTGAGCCGCACCGACCACGTCGCCTTGGCGTTGGGCGTGTTCGCGATGCTGATCGTGCCCGCCGCGTGGTCCGTCGGCACCGCCGCACACCCCCAGGCGCTCGCGGCACTCCCGGCCGCCGGTCCGCCCGGCGCCGGCCTCGGCCCACTCCGCAAGATGCTCCCCCTCTCCGGCACGACACACGGCCTGGCCGGTCCAGGGAGCGCTTTCTCCGACGAGCTTTCCGACGAACAGCGGAGGGTTCTCGGCTACGCGGCGAGCCACCGCGGCGACGCGGCCATCACCCTGGCCGTCGACAGCCCGGGCATGGTCATGGCCACCTTCATCGTCGACAGCGGCGAAACAGTCATCGGCATGGGCGGTTACGGCGGCACCGACCCGGTTCCCACGGCAGGCCAGCTGGACGACTGGGTCGCCACCGGGAAGCTCAAGTTCGTCCTGGCCGGCCCTCCGTCCATCGGACCGGCGCTGGGCAACCGATCCACGAACGCCCAACGGCAGCGCTGGCTCACCGGGCACTGTGCCCTGGTGGATCCCGCGGCCTACGGTGGCACCGCGGCTACTCGGCCGAGTTCACCGCTGCAGAGCGGGAACTCGCTGTTCGCCTGCCACGCGTGAGCGGCGCTCCGGTTCTGCGGTGGCAGCCTTCCACGGATTCCGGGCTTCAGTGCTGTTACTTCGCGAAGAATAGCGGCGGCCCGTATCGAGAAAGTCGATACGGGCCGCCGCTGCCGTGACGAGGTTTCCGTCCGCCCGGCGGTGATGCCGGGCTGACGAGAATCAGACGCCGTAGGGATTGTCGATGATGTAGACCCAGTCCCCCTCGCTCGTCCTCCTCATCACCTCCAGCGCCTTTCCTTCCACGGTGCCGCTCTCACCCGTGATCCGCCAGGACGCCTGGACCATCGCCAGGTCGCCGTTCTGATGGACCGACGTGGCCCCCACCTCGATGGTGCTGGGCGACTCGAGGTAGACCTTCAGCGCTTCCTTGATGCCTTCCTTGCCGTAGACCGGCTTCTGGTCCGGTCCCGGTACGAACATGGCGTCTTCGTCGAACAGGGAACCCAGTCCGTCGAGGTCCTGGTCCTTGAGGTAGTGGGCGAAGCGCTCGTGCACGACTTCCGGTGTCATGTTCTTTCCAGGCAGGGTGATGGGCTCGCCCGGGGTGGGCCAGTGCAGCGGGGCGCCGGCAGCGTCGAAGGTCTGCTGGACGTGGTTGCGGCCTTCGGTGTAGTGGGCCCAGCCCTCGGCGTGCACGGCCACCACGAGGGGGTCGCCGAGGAGGCGGCGGGCCTCGACGGCCTGGGCCGCGGTCAGCGACAGTCGTATGTCACCGAACTCCTCGAACCCGGCCGCGCCCAGGTGCAGCAGCGCCACGTCGACGCGGTACCGGCCGGCCAGGGCGCTCATCGCGTCCAGGTCGACGGTGTCACCGGAGACGTACACCGTCGGCGCCGAGCCGTCGTCGGTGTGCAGGAGGAAGCCGGTGACCGGGCCGGTGATGGCCTCGGTGCCGACGGGACCGTGGCGGGCGGGGACCGCGGTGATGTTCAGCGGCGTGCGGCCCGGCTTCGACAGCGTCCGGGTCTGCCAGGGCTCCAGGCCGACGGCGGCGCCCCCGAGATCCTCGGCGCCGGCGACGGTGGTGAGCACCTCCGAGGCACCGGAGGCCACCATACGCCCGGCGGTGTCGAGGTTGTCCTGATGCGCGGTGTGGCTGGCCAGGACGGCGTCGAGGGCGGGCAGTTGTGAGGGCTTCAGCGCCGGATCAGCGGTCTTGCGCACCAGGACCGGGCCGTCCTGATACTCGGTGCCCGTGGCGTCGAAGGTCGGGTCGGTCAGCAGCGTCCAGCCGGCCAGGCGGATCAACGCGGTGGGGCCGCCGAGCACCGTCACGGTGTTCGCGGCGCCGGTCACGGCCTCGTCGGTCATCACAGGTACTCCTTGACGTTCAGGGATTGACCCGCTCACTCTGACCAAGCTACTTTCTCCTGGGAAGTACATACCTTGAGGTGAGGTAAGCACGTGCAGGAAAGCACGCGAGGCAACGTCCGCGATCCCGCCTGCCCCGGCAGGCAGCTGTTCGACCTGGTCACCGCCCGGTGGGCCAGCCTGGTCCTGGTCGACCTCATCGCCGGTCCGCAACGCTGGTCCGAGCTGCGCCGGCGGGCCGGCGGCGTCAGCGACAAGATGCTCGCCCAGACCCTGCGCGACCTCGAAGCCGGTGGACTGATCACCCGCACCGTGCACACCAGCCGCCCACCGACGGTGCAGTACGCCCTGACCGACCTCGCCCGCGGTGTCACCTCAGCACTGCAACACCTGCAGGACTGGGCCGAACAACACACCGGCGACTACGTCCACCACCGAGACACCTACGAATCCAGCCCGCAGCCCTGAAGGCAAGCCGGCGCGGCGACCACGGCCGGACACTGCTCGCCGCAGGCTCGGACGACGAAGTGCTGGTCCGCCCCGGCTTCGGCGGCGAGACGTCGTGCGCCGTGTCTTCGCCGAATACCTGGACGGCAACGGCGACCGGACTATCGCCAATCTCCTCGACCGTGACGGCATTCCTCGACAACCCGCGATACACCGGCTGCGCCACTTCCGGAAGCCGAACCAGCACGAAACGTTGCTTGGCCCGGAGGACAGCTGTCGCTTCCGACCCGTGCCTGCCGTTCGACGGAAACCAAGCAGAGCAGTCACGGCAGCGAACCCGGCGCCGTCGGAAGCCGCGAGTTCGTCGTCGTCCGGACCGGCCACGGCGACCGGCGCCGGGGGCCCCTATGCGGTTGTCAAGCCGCAGTGGGAACGGGGTGGGTCGGGGTGGCGGTAGTGGGTGCCGTTGCGGAGCATGACGTAGAGGACGTCACAGCGACGGCGGGCGAGGGCGGCGTTGCGTAGGGCTTGACCCCGCCGTCCACACCATGAACCAAGATCGACCTGCACGAACAAGTCGACAGAATCCGGTACGCACGTGCCCGAGAAGTGCCCGAGAGGTCGCGCACACCACGACAGAAGGCGGCATAGTTCGACACAAGTGATGTCCAGCGACCAGACGAAAGGTCTTGTTCGATATCACTCGGCACCACCCGACACCCCAAAACGCGTCTCTTAACCAGCGGGTTCGGGGTTCGAGTCCCTGATGGCGCACAGTCAAGTCCCACGTCCTCGATTATGAGGACGTGGGACTTTGTGCTGTGCGGATACATTGCTTCCACTTTCTTATGTCCATTGTGGTCCTATCCGAGCCCGAGACGAGCCCGAGACGACAGGCTGGGTTTCTGGGGGCCTCGTGGCCGAATCGGCAGGGCTCCGCCCGTGGCGATCGCGTCGCCACAGCGCCATGCTTCAGTGCCTTGGAAACCAGCGTGGTCGTCTTCGTGCTCGCCGCGGTCCAGCCGACGATCGCGCGGGGACGGACATCGACCACGAACGCCACGTAGGCCCATCCGGTCTGCGTCGTCATCTTGCGCCGCCCGTAGACCGCTTCGGGTATGTCCTGCGCACCGCGCAGTGCTTTGGCCAGGTGGGCGTCGTCGACATCGGGTTCGGAGGGTGGCCGGCGGCGGCCTTTGCGCGGGCGAGGAGCTTGTCGACATAGTCCTTGCCTGGTCCGATGCCGCGGATCCGGGTGATGGCGATCATGTGCAGGGCACAGTTGATGGTGCGGTTCCCGCCGCGGTTGAGCCGGACCTTGCCGGTCGACGGCGTTGCACCGTGGCTGTCATGACCGAGATGTGGCGCGAGGACCTCGAAGACAGCCGCACGATCGGGGTCCGTATCCACCGGAACGGGAGGCTGTCGCACCGCGAGCTCTGCGAATCCGACGAGGAATCCGAGCCGGTGCTGATGCGGTGGTGCGAACTCCTCGGCTTGACCTGTGAGGTCGACGATCTCTCGACGCGGCACCGCGCCGGGCACATTCTCGAACCCGAACCCGCCGATCTGCCCGACGAGGACATCACGCCGGAACCTCTCCGGTAAGGCCGGGATATCCCGATCGAAGTGACGCCATCGCGGGCATGTCGCGGAATGCGCCGAACTGCCGACGATCGGCGGTGACCGGGCGGTCAAGGGCCTGCCGATCACCGGCTCCGACTCCCCGAGTGCCTTTCCCAGCTGGTGCGGACAAGACCGCGGACTCACGGCAGAACGGTGGCGGATCGAGAGGACCGACGACGCGAAGTCGCCTCACGGAAGCGGCGTGAAGGCCGCCGTCGGCTCACGTCTGCAGACAACGCCAGACATGACCGGCAACAGCTGGTTGCGCTCTGCTCCACAGCGAGGAACTGGCCCCTTGTGAGCCACTTTCCCCCAGCTCAGTATGGGAACACAACCGATTCACGAGCAGAGGGGAACGACACCATGCTGCGACGTCTCGTCAGTGGAGTACTCGGCGTAATCGTCTTTTCTGCCGTCACCGCGCCACCATCGGATTCCCTGGAGCTCGATCCCCAGGTGTCCACCACGGTGGTGATCAACGAGGTGTCCCCCTTGGGGCCGAATGGAGAACTCGACGAGTTTCTCGAACTGCGCAACATCAGCACTGTTCCCGTGGATCTCACAGGATTCGCGCTGCGCTTCTACACGCCGACTTGCACGGTTATCCAAAACGTTACCATTCCGGCGGCGACGGTGCTGCAACCCGCTAATTCGACTGGTCAATACTTCGTCGTGACAGGGCAGAATTTCTCGGGCACCATCTCCGACCAGACCAATGTCATGCCGATTGTCGGCTTCGTCAGCTTGATGCCCGCCGGGGCAGGAGCTACAGCCTTGATCGGCCCCACCGGTCGCCGGGTCGACGCGGTCGCCTGGGCGGAACCGGGCCGATCGACATGTCTCCAGGAAGGGCAGCCGGCGCGCACTCCGCCGCCTTCATGGGGCCTGTCGATGTCCCGCAACTATCTCAGCTGGGACACCGACAACAATCGATGCGACTTCAATCCGACGCCACGCACCCCAGGCGCGCAGTGGCCGGAACTCTCCAGTACAACCCGAAAACCCTGAAGCCACTTCCGCGGGAAGGGAAGAGACGACACTGGTGGCCCACCTCTTCGCCGGTGTGGCTACCAGCACTGAGTCGGCCGGATGCGGCGTCGGGTCCCGTACCACGGACGGGCCGCCCAGCACTATTGAGAGGTAAGTCAAACGTGGCGTGATCGGCTCGCCGCCGTGAAGGTCCCCCTTGAGGCAGGGCGCGTCCCATGACTGTCCGCAAGGGATAGTTACCAACCTGCTCGGTGTTCGATTGATGCCTGGAAGTACGGTCCCGAAGGGGGTCGAGGCCGGGTAGCCGCGTCGAAGTCCGGCACGATCGACAAGACCTCCAAGGCTGCGGCCCGGTCGTCGAAAACGCTCACCCGTCACCAGCTCCACGATGTCCGGCCGGAGCAGTGGAGCCCGTGACCGCCGGGCGGTCACAGGCTCCACGAGGTCAGCTCATTGGACGGTGAGGCTGTATTCGGTGGTCCCGGTTCTGCCGGTGCTGTCGGTGGCGGTGATGGTGATCTTGTAGGTGCCGGGCTGGAACGGCGCGGCGATGGACATGCGCGAAGTACCACCCGGGGCCACAGTGGACGGCTGGAACATCGGGTTCATCGTCAGACCGGTCGCGGTCAGTGTGCTGTTGCCCATTCCTCCGGTGACGGTGACGGTCGCGTCGACGAACGAGCCGGATTTCACCGTTCCAGCGCCGGGTGACACGGCCGGCTTGGGCCCGTCCGTGGTGCCGCCGTCGCCGACGGTCAGGGTGTAGTCGGCCGACTTGGTGCCGGACGCGCCTTTCGCCGTGACGGTGATCCGGTGCGTGCCTTTCGGAGTGCTCGCCGCGGTTTCCACGGTGAGTTTGGCGACGTCGCCGGAAGTGACGGACGAGCCGGGCTGGAACGTGGCCGTCGCGCCGGCGGGCAGGCCGGTGACGGACAGGTCGAGCTTTTCGGGTCCCGTGTCGCCCGCCTTGGTGACGACGGAGGTCGAGATGTACTTGCCGGGCTCGACTTTGCCTGCCGCCGGGCTGAGGGAGACGCCGAATTTCCCGTCACCGGGCTGAGTTCCGCCGATCTCGCCGCGGGCCCAGTCGCCCATCTCGTTGGTGAGCCGGGCCATGATGCTGTAGCGGTCGCATCCGCCCGAGCCCCACGAGACGACGCCGACGATCACGCCGTCCACGATGAAGGGCCCGCCGCTGTCGCCGGAGCAGGTCGCGGTGCGTCCGTCGTCGTAGCCGACGCACACCATGAGGTCGGGGTTCACCCGCACGTTGAACACCTGGCAGGTGTTCGCGTCGTTGACCGGCATCGTGGTCTTGTAGAGGACGCCGGATCCGCCGCTGGCCGAGGTGCGCCCGTAGCCGACGGCGGTGCCCGACTTCCCCGGTGCGGTCAGCGCGGCATCACCCGATCCGGCCACCTTGGCCCACTGACTTTCCGGGACGGGCAGGTCGGCCTCGGTGGTGATCACCGCGACGTCGTAGCCGGTCTGCCAGGAGTTCGGGCCGGTGTAGCGGGGATGCACCTTGTAGGAGGCGACGGGTGTGCGGAAGGTTTCGTCGCCCGGAGTGTTCAGGTCGTCGTCGCCGTAGAGGTAGCTTTTCGCGCCACCGACGTCGATCATGCAGTGCGCCGCGGTGACGATCTTGCGTTTGCCGACGACGGAAGCGGTGCAGGACTGGCCCTGTGGGCCGCCGCCACCTGCACGCAGACCCGCGATGACATAAGGGTTTTCCCGCACGGTCGTCCGTTGCCCGTTGACCACCCGGGTACCCATGTCCGGGGGCCGCAGCTGGTCGGTGGGGGTCGCGGCGATGGCGGTGGGGCCGGCCTTCGCCGTGTCGATCGCGGGCAGGGTGATCACGGCCAGTGCCATGGCGAAGGCGGTGACCAGACGTGCTGTTCTCATCGTGCTCCTCGGTTCGCAGGGAGGTTCCGGGTCAGAACGTGATCGACCAGCCGGTCAGGGTGCCGGTGTCGAATCGGTGGATGTCGCGGACCTGGAGCTTCCAGGTGCCGTTGGCGTTCTCGCCGGAGGCGTCCACGGTGAAGGTCTGGTGCACACCGCCGCTGTCGCCGATCCCGCCCGCTCGTTTGAGGGGCCATGTGGCCCCGCTCGGTCCGGCCAGGTCGATCGCCAGGTCCGCGGAGTAGGTGTGGTCGATGTCCACCCGGACGGCCAAAGCCGCCGAAGCCTTGCCGTCACAGCTGCTCTGGGTCACGGCGTTGCCCACGGTGGCCCCGGCGTCGGGGATGGACACGTCCTCGTCGTTGGACACGACACCGCACTTGGGCGGCGTACCTCCGCCGATGAACCCGGTGTAGAGCACCGCGTCCGGCGAGCCCGCGCCGGGATCGGTCACCAGACCCGGCGAGGCGTTGCGGACGAGCGCGTCGCGTACTTGCTGCGGGGTCGCGCCGGGATTCGCGGCGAGGTACAGCGCCGCCGCCCCCGCACCGTGTGGCGAGGCCATCGAGGTACCGCTGCCGGTACGGTAACCGCCGGTGTGGTCGGAGGAATAGATGTTGCCGCCCGGGGCGAACAGGTCGACGCACTTCCCGTAGTTCCCGCTCCGGCCGCCGCCCTGGTTGATCCAGCCGACGGTCAGTGCTTCGGGGGTCCGGCCGGGGCTGGCCGTGCAGGCGTCCTGGCCGTTGTTGCCCGCCGCGACGGCGACCACGAAACCCTTGTCCACCAATGCTTTCACTTGAGCATCGCCGACGCCGACGGTGTCCATGACCAGGCTCAGGTTGACCACGGCCGGTTTGCTCCCGTTGGCCGCGACCCATTCCAGGCCGCTGACGGTGGCCGAGTCCGGTCCGGAACCGCCGCAACCCAGCGAGCGGACGGCGACCACCTTGGCCTTCTTGGCGACGCCGACGGTTTTGCCCGCGATGGTGCCCGCCACGTGGGAGCCGTGCCAGAAGCAGTCGGTCGCGTCGTCGTCATTGTCGATGAAATCGCGGCCGTGCGTGGCCCGGCCCTCGAATTCGGTGTGCCGGATGCCCACGCCGGAGTCGACGACATAGGCGGTGACACCCTCGCCGGCGTTGGGATACACGTACTTCTTGTCCAAGGTCTTCGTGCGCTGGTCGATCTGGTCCAGCCCCCACGAGGGCGGGTTCGGCTGCTCTCCGGCGGCACGGGCGACACCGTCCTGGTGCACCGCCTTCACCGCCGGGTCGGCGGCCAGGCGCCTTGCCTGCCGCTCGCTCAGGTCACGGACCGAGAAACCGTTCAGGGTCAACGCATAGGTGTCGACCACCGCACCGCCGTAGCGCTGGGTCAACGACGCTGCCCCACCCTGCGCGGCCGCCTGCGCGCCGTCCCGGAGGACCACGATGTAGCGACCGGCGAGGGGCTGCCGGGCTTGCACGATGTCGCTTTCGGGCGTCGCGGCCGACGCGGCGGGACTCACCGCCACCAGTGCGGCCGCGATGCCGAACAGACCTAACGTCATTCGGGCCTTTTGCATCTCTCCTCCATCTCCCGGGTGCGCCTGGCGCACCGCTTCACCATTCGGCGCGGGCGGAGGGGAAACAATCGTGGTGAGACCCCGGAGGGGTACGGCATTACCGTGATCAGGGTTACGCGATGGAGACGGTCCGACGTATCGTTGCGGCCTCCCGGAACCGGCGTGACCAGTGCGGAGGTGGCGATGGGCGTGTCTCCGTCGACGCGCGGGCGATCCGTCCCGATGGTCGGCCGGAGCGCCGAACTGGACACCTTGTCCGACCTCGTCACGTGTCCGCCCGCGGTGGCGTTCCTGGAAGGTGAGGCCGGGGCAGGGAAGACCACTTTGATCGGTGCGCTCGCGACGGTGGTGCGCGGCCGGAACCTGTGGCTGGCCGTCGGCACCTGTCAGCCGCTGGACGAACCTTTCCCCTATGGTCCGTTGCTCGACTGTCTCGGGCGAGCCGGGGACAGGGTGCGCCATCCCGATCCGGTGACCGGCGCGCTGCGCGGACACCTGCCGGAACTCGCCGATCTCCTGCCACCGGCCCCGCCGCCGCTGGACCGCCCGGAGGCCGAGCGCCATCGGATGTTCCGCGCGGTCTGCGCGCTGGTGCGCGCGCTGGGGCAGGCCGTGCTCGTGGTCGAAGACGTGCACTGGGCGGATGAAGACACCCGTCAGGTGCTGAGATTCCTGCTCGCGGCCCCGCCGCCCGGACTGTCGCTGGTCCTGACCTATCGGGGTGAGGAACTTCCCGGTGATGCCCCGTTGGGGCCGGTCGTGCACCCGCCGTCCGAGGTCGCCACCGCGCGTCTGGGACTCCGCCCCTTGGAGGCCCCGGAGGTGCGGACGCTGATCGAAGTCGTGACAGGCGGCGGTGTTTCGGAGTCGTTCGCGACCGCGGTGCTGCACGAGACCGGCGGACTCCCTTTCGTGGTCACGGAAACGGCCCGTGCGCTGCGCGATCGGCTCGTGGACACCCGGATCGAGGGGGCGGTGGCTCGCCGGGTCCTGGCCACCGTCGATGTGCCCGTCCTGGTGAAGGAGTCGATCCTCGAACGACTGCACCGGCTGATCGGACCGGAGCGCGCGGTCGCCGAGGCGGCGGCCGTGCTGGGCGACGCGGCACCGGCGGAGGTCCTCACCGCGGTCGCGGGGTCTTCCGGTGTACACCCGGTGGTGGGTTTGGTGCGTTCCGGTGTACTGACGGAAGGTCCGCCGAACCGGTACGGCCTGCGGCACGACATGGCGCGGCGGGCGGTGTACGCGGCTTTGCCGGGACCGCGTCGGCAGGAGCTGCACCGCGCCGCGGTACGCGTGCTGGCCGACGTCGCCGGATGGCCGGTCGGGCGGCTCGCCCGGCACTGCGCCGAGGCGGGCATGCGGGAAGAGTGGTTGCGTTACAGCGAAAGCGCCGCGGACGCGGCGGCCGAGGCGAACGACATGTCCGTCGCGGTGGACGTGCTCTCCCAAGTGGTCTCCGACCGCGAGGTGCCCGCCGAGGACTTGAACCGGCTGGCCACGAAACTCTGCGGGTACGCGCTGGCCGGGCTGCCCGACGCCGGTGTGATCATGCGCATCGAGGCACTGCGGTCAGACCCCAGGTTGGTCGCCGCCGTGCGCGGCGAAGTGCGGCTGTGCTTGGGCATCCTGCTGGTGCGCGAGTCCCGATTGGACCGCGGATGCGCCGAAATCACGGACGCGATTGAGCTTCTCGGCGACCATCCCGAGCGCGTCGCGTCCGGGATGGCCCTGCTTTCCGTGCCCTATCTTGACATCTCCACCGTGGCCGACCACCGAACGTGGCTTCCGCGGGTGGAGGACCTGCTCACTCATTTACCGCGGCGCGCCGCGCGCACGGCGGTGCTGGCCACCGTGCTCGGCGGGCGGCTCATCGTCGGTGACCCGGTCAGCTGGGACCGGATCGCCCTGCTGCCCGCGCCCGACGACGTCGCCGACCCCGCTGAACTCAGGCATCTCGCCAGGGCTCACACCAATCTGGCCGACGCGTGCTCGTGGATCGGCCGTGACCGGCAGGGGCGAACGTTCCTGCACACCGGGCTGGCGCTGGCCTCACGGGCGGGCGCCGATTACGTGGTGGCGACGGCCGAAGCCACCGAAGCCCGGCTGGATTGGCTGGCAGGCGAGTGGTCCGGGCTGGCCGAGCGGGCACAGGCGCTGATCGGTGTCTATCCCCATCTGCCACATATCGCGAACGAACTGAACCTGGTCATCGGCTGGCTGGCCGCCGCGCGCGGCGACTGGCTGACCGCCGAACACGGGTTCCACGCCGCCCTCGACACCCATCCGACCGCGGTGATCCCGGTGGCGGTGGCCGTGGCGGGCGGGATGGCCGCCATGCTGCTCAGCCGGGACGACGCCGCGGCTCGCGGCCACGCGGAGCGCGGACTCGACCTCCTGCGCGCGAAGGGTTCCTGGGCCTGGACAGCCGAGATCGTCCCCCAGGCTGTCGCGTGTCACCTCGCCGACGACGAGCCCGACGCCGCGCGACAGCTGGTCGCGGAGGCCGAGGAAGGACTGGACGGCATCGACGCGCCCTCGGCGCGGACGGCGCTCACGGTGTGCAGGGCCCAGCTGGCCGCCTCGGCGGGAAATCACGACGAAGCCGAGCAGCATTACCGCGACGCGCGGCTGCGCTACGACGAACTCGGGCAGCGCTACCGCGCCACGCAGTGCGCCGACCGGGCCGCTCGCGTCTCCGGCGCCGATCCCGCCGTGTTCCGCGAGCTGGCCGTCACGTTCGACGCGCTGGGCGCCACCGTCGACGCCGCCCGCTGCCGCCACCACATCCGCAGCACCGGCACCGTCATCCCCTCCGTCCGTGGCCGCCGCAGCTACGGAACACAGCTGTCGCCACGCGAACACGATGTCGCACGCCTGCTGGCGAACGGCCACACCAACCGGGAGATCGCTCAAGCCCTGTTCATCTCACGACGTACCGTCGAGGACCACGTCGCCAACGTGCTCCGCAAACTCGACGCGTCCTCCCGGCACGATGTCCGAATCTGAATCCGGCAGTCGGTAGTCGCCCGGGGTGGCGGCTATGGGGGAATTCGACGCGTGCCTTAGGCTCGACGCCCTCGTTACCGGAAGGGCACCAATGGCATTGATAGTCGGAGTGCACGGGATCGGCCAGCAATGGCTTGGGAGACAGCAACTTCTCGCCGCATGGGGTCCGGCACTGGGCGACGGACTGGAGCGGGCGGCCGGCCGACGGCCGATGTTTTCCGACCTCGATATCGCCTTTTACGGAGATCTTTTTCTTCCGGCCCGGAATGGTGCCACGGATTCCGTCGCCACCAAATCCGGAGTTCCCGATTCCGTCGACGATCTCGACCTCGACACCGAGGAATGGGACGACGTCGCCGAGGCCCTCGCCGAACTGGTCACCCCGGCCGAGATCGCCGCTGCCGCCGCCGAGGTGCCGAAGGGTTTCGGTCGCTTCCCACGACCGCTGCAGGCACTGCTCGCGGCGATCGACCGCCGGTACGGGGCGGCCGCCGCGGTGCTGTCGATCAAGGAACTCCGGCAGGTACGCCGGTACCTACGCCTGCCGTCCGTCCGTGAAGCCGTCGACAACCGGGTGCGGGAGATGATCCCGGCGGACTGCCGGGTCGTGATCGGACATTCGCTCGGTTCCGTGGTCGCCTACGAACTCCTGCGCCGGAATCCGGGACTCGGGGTCGAAATGCTGATCACCGCCGGTTCGCCCCTGGCGTTGCGGATGGTGCGGGACAGCCTGCGGGTCGAGGCCCTGCCCGTCCCGGCCTGGGTCAACATCCGCGATCCGCATGATCCGGTCGCCTGCGGCGGGGAACTGCGCACCTGGTGGCCACAGATCCGCGAAACCGACGAGATCGTCGTGGACAACGGGGCGAAGGCCCATTCCGCGGAGCGGTATCTCAGCCGCCGTCAGACCGGCGCCGCGCTGTTGCGGGTGCTCCCGCGGGTGGCGGGCGGATGACCGGTGACAGCATTCTCCGCAGGCATTTCGTGGCCATCGCGACGGCGGAGTACGACGACCCGAACTGGCTCCCCCTGCCGGTCGGCGAGGAGGTCGCGGCCCTGCGCGCCTGGCTGTGCGCGGACCACCTCGGCGGACGCCGATTCGAGCACCGTTTTCCCGAACTGGCCGACAGCCCGGCGAAACGGGACATCCAAGCCGCACTGGAAAACCCTCCCCCGGAAGACCGCTGGCGGGACGCCGACGCCGCGGTCGTCTTCGTGACCGGGCACGCCGAGGCGGTCAACAAGGCGCACCATCTGATCCTGAAGGAGACCGAGTCGAATCGGCGGGGCGCGACCGCTCTCGCCTCGTTCGACCTCTTCAAATGGCTCGCCTGCACGGATGTCACGCACCTCGTGGTCATCGTCGACACCTGCTACGCGGGCATGATCATCGGCGAACTGGCCAAGCTCGACCAAAAAGCTCCCGAGTCGTGGGTGATCCTGGCCAGTGCCGCGGAGACCCAACAGGCAGGCACCGGAGTGCTGAGCCGGGCGATCACCGCGTTCCTCGACAAACTCGCCTCCCGGGAGGGAGCGCAGTTCGGCCACGCACCCCATCTGTCGGTGGAAGACCTACTTGACGGACTACGGGAACACCTCGGCCGCAGCCAGATAGCCGAGGCGGTCACGGGGCTGTCCCGCCGATCGCCGCACGTCTGTCTGCCCAACCCGCACTACCGCCCGGACGCCGTGGTCGAAGTCTCCCCGGCCCGGCACGACCTCGCGCTCTCCCGGCAGGATCTGCGCACCCACTGGGGCCCCAAGGCACGAGGCGTGGCCACGGACGACGAACCCGGCTGGCTGTTCACCGGCCGCGCCGAACTGATGGGGGCGCTGATCGCGGCCGCCACCGGCGAGCCCGGCACGACGGTGATCACCGGAGCGGCAGGCAGCGGCAAATCGGCGGCGCTGGCCCGTCTGGTGACCCTGAGCGATCCGGAGTTCCGGCGGGCACACGCCGCGGAACTCGCCGCCGTCCGGGATGACCTGATGCCGCCGTCGGGCGCTGTCGACGTCGCCGTCGTCGCGACCGGGAAACTCGACACCGAAGTCCTCGACCACATCCTGCGCGCCTTCGAGCCGGCGCACCGCGACAGCGAGCACCCGGGTGCCAGCCTCGACGAACGTCTCGCCTCGTGGCAGGCCCGGTTACGGGCGAGCGACCGGCGGGTGACCGTGGTCGTGGACGCCGTCGACGAAGCCGCCGCGCCGCGGAGCCTGCTCACCACGATCATCGCCCGGCTCGAGCCGAATCCACGGGAACCCCGGGTCCGGCTGCTCCTCGGTCTGCGCTCACCGGGCGGAGAACGACGCGTGGATCAGGTGCGGTACGCCACGCCTCCGCTCGCCGACCTCGCCGAGACCCTGTTCGCGTCGAACCGGATCCGGGTCGACGAGGCGCCGTGGTGGGACCCCGCCGACGTCGTCGCCTACGTCGCCGGGATCCTCCGGAACACCGCTGGTTCGCGATACCACGGCGACGACGGCACCCGGACCGCCGAGCTGGCGGCCACTGTCGGCGGCCAGGCGGGACGGTCGTTCCTGTTCGCCCGCCTCGCTGCGACGTCACTCGCCCACGGCATGCTCGGGACGTCGTGGCGTGAGGCTCTTCATCAGGGCGTCACCGGCGTCTTCAAGGCAGACCTAGACGGCACCTTCGCCGCCCCGGCCGACCGGCATCGTGCGATCGTGCTTCTCCGGGCGATCGCGTTCGCCCGCGGTGCCGGACTGCCGTGGCGGAAGATCTGGCCCCGCGTCGCCAACGCGGTCGGCGACAGCGACTACGAATTCGGCGACACCGACATCTCCTGGCTGCTCGACTCCCGCCTCGGCGCGTACCTGGTCACCGACCGGCAAGACGACGCGACCGTCTACCGGCTCTTCCACGACCTGCTCCGTGACACCTTGCGGGACGACTGGCACGAACTGCTCGACCGACCGCCGCTCGAAGCCGACTCCCGGCCCGCCGTCGAGGCCAGGATCACCCGGGCGCTCGACGATTTGAGGACGCAGGGAAATCCTCCGCCCTACGTCAGGCGGCACCTCGTCGAGCACGCCGCCGGCGGTGGCGTGCTCGACAGCACGATCCTCACCGAGGATTTCCTGCCCTACGTCGACGTAGCGCGGTTGAGTTCGGTGACGGCACGAGGCCCGAAGCCGGAAAGCCCGCTCCTCAGACACTGGCGCAGCACTCCACAACTGTCCTCATTGGACTCCGCGCCGATCAACGCGGACGCGTTGCGCTTCCGCCTGGCCGCCGAGGGATATCACTCCGCGAGGGCCGTCCGGCGCGGTCCGGGCTGGGAACCACGGTGGCTGAGATGGACATGCGAGCACGCGGAGATCATCACCCGATCCTCCGGTCCGGTCCGGGCGTTGACTGCCGCGACCTTCGCCGATGGGCGAGCGATCGTGCTGGTCGGCGGGGATGACGGCTCCGTCGGTCGCTGGGATCCGGTCGCGCGCGAGCAGATCGGGGATCCGCTGCTCGGCCACACCGGCGCGATCAGCGCGATCGCCACCGTCACCCTCGATGACGGCCGGACGGTGGCTGTCACCGGGAGCACTGACGGGACGAGCCGGGTCTGGGATCTCGCCGCGGGCACACCGATCGGGAAACCCTGCGCCTACGAAGGCGCAGTGACATCCCTTGCCGCATTGCGCCTTCCGGACGGGCGGGTGGTCGCCGTGATTTCGGACGACAAGGCGAACGCCGTCCACATCCGGGATGTGGTGACCGGCGAACCGATGCCCTCTCCCGCCAAGGCGAGCGAATACCAGGGTTCCTCCCTTACCGTCACGGTGCTCCCGGACGGCAGGGTGCTCGCGCTGGCGGTGGTGCATGGCGGTGACGTCCGTGTCTGGGACCTCCTCACCGGAGATTCCGTTCACGTGTGGAACCGGGTGACGGGCGATCGGGAAGGCGTGATGCGTGACCCTTCGTTACTCAAAACCATCAGCGGCACCGCGTCCGCTCTCACCGCCGGTGTGTTCCCCGATGGGAAGCCAGTGGCGGTGGTGGGCGGCACCAGCGGCGAGCTGTGGTTCCACGACCTCGTCTCCGGTGACGAAATCCTGACCGGGGCGATCCCGGAGAAGCAAACCGTCGAGGCGATGGTGCTGGTCGACATGCCAGGTGGCAGGGGCAAGAGCCTCGTCGTCCTCGCCGGGCGGCTGTGGATCGCGGCGCTCGGCGAGGAGCAACTCGCCTTCGAGGCCATCGGCAGCGGTGTGCTGATGCTGGACTCGCTCGCGACGATCGTGCTCCCCGACCGAAGTGTCGCCGCGGTGACGGGAAGCAGCCATGACGCCGCTGTCCGGCTCTGGCATTTGACCACCGACGCGTACTCGGCCCGGAACGAGGCCGAGAGGGTTCGCGCGTTCGCCACGGGGAGGCTGCCCAACGGCCGGGAGATCACCGTGCACAATGTCGGCGAATCCTTGCGCGTCGTCGATCTGCGCAGCGGCTCGGAAGTGCGGACGCTCGAGGAGGGCAGGCGCGTCAACATCGCCGAAATCCTGCCCCTTCCCGACGGCCGGGTCGTGGCGGTCAGTTCCTCCGGGTGGGATTCGCTGATCCGCGTGTGGGATCTCGCCACCGGGGATCCGGTGGCGGGGATCTGGACCGGCCATGGCCTGGGGGTCACGGCCATGACCACCGCCGTGCTGCCCGGCGGCCGGGCCGTGGTGATCAGCGCCGGCAGCTTCGGCAGCGGTGTCCATCTGTGGGACCCGGCCTCCGGCGCCGCACTCGGCCGAGTCTCCCGCGGTCCCTTCGCGGGTGCCCGGCGAATCGAATCCTCACCGGGGTCCGACGGCATGGTGAACTACGAGATCGGGAGCGAAGAGCATCCCTGGAACGGCTACTTCGGCATCCAGATGGTGCTCACCGCGGTCCTTCCCGACGGCCGGGTGGCAGCCCTCGCGAGCGGCGACGACGGCACCGTCTGCGTCTGGGACCTCGTCACGCGCCGCCGCCTCGGCGACGTCAACCTCGGCTGCTCGATCTCCGCGGGTGTCGCCCTGACCTGGCCCGACGGCCGGAGCGTGGCGGTGGTCGGCGGAAAGGACGGGATGCTACGGGCGGTGGACATCGCCACGGTCCAGGTCATCGGGACACCGATCTCCGCGCACAGCGGTCCGGTGGGGGCGCTCACCGCCGTCCGGCTGCCGGACGGCCGACCGGCGGTGATCAGTGCCGGCCACGACGGTGTCGTCCAGGCCTGGGATCCCGTGTCCGCGCGATCGATCGGCCATCCGCTCCTGCTCGACAGCGACGTCTTCACCCTGCACGGCGTCTCGCGGCGCAAGGCTCCCCAGCTCCTGATCGGCGGAAACGGCTTGGCCTGTATGGAACTCCGGCTCGACGAGCATTGAGGTGAGCGTTGTGAACGACGCTCTCACCCAGAGACGATCAGCCAGTCGATCACCACGATGACCGAGAACACCGCCGCGCCCACAGCGACCCCGAGCCACGGGGACTTACGACGCCGGTCGAGACGGGTGAAACACCACCCGGCGAGGACGATCGAGGCGAGCCAGCCGACGGGCGGAAGCCAGAACACGACATTCTGCCCAGTGCTGGTGCACAAGAACGACTCGTCACCCGGCCGGCAGGAATCACTGCTCATCGCCCCACCCACACCGAGTGTGAACGCCACCAGCCCACCCGCGAGCACCAACATCACGCACACCACCGCCGGCAGCCCGCGACGCGCCGATGATTCCGGAGTGTCCAGCACAGTCACCCTCGAGTGCTTTTCGAAGCAGGCGCCCCGCCGGCGCGTTGCTTGGCCGCGGTCGTCAAGTGGCAACCGGTCTCGATCGAGATCACTGTGGTCTTGTCCGTCGACAGTGTCGCGCTGGCCAGGTACTGGTCTTTCAGTTCGAACTCGAACGCGGGCGGCTTGTTCACCTGCAGTCCCGGCTTGTCGAACCCATGTGCCGCGCCGACTTCGGTCACGATCCGCGTCGCGGCCTGCCACTGCTCGCCCGTGACCGGTTTCGGCGCGATGAGGAAGCTCAAGAACATGCGGACAGCGTCCCGGCTATCCACCCCGGGGAACTCGTTCGCACACCCCGACTGGCGCCCATCCTGCTTGTCCACCCAGCCCGTCACCCCAAGTTCCGTGGACAGTCTCGCTTGCAGGGCCTGGCGGAGCTTGTCGTAGTGCGCGACCACCTCTTCGATCGATGGCCTACGGGAGAGTTCGGCGTACTGATCCTGACTAGGCATCGACTTCTCCGAAGATGGCGTTCCAAGGTACTGCCCGCTATCACTGCAGGCCACCACCGACAGCAAGAGGCCCACGGTCATGGTCACGGCAAAAGAGATTCGGCTCGGCATGAGAAACACGTCTTCCTAGCGTGCGGCGACAGCCAGCTGCGGCATGCCCGCAACGACAGCGGCGATGTTGTGCTTGCTGGTCGAATCAACCCCACCGGGCATCGTCTTCGTGTACTCGCTGTGCCCATGCGACGCGGCCAACGGCGCACCATTGGCGCCCACCGCGGCATCAGCCGACAGCTGATTCATCCCCTCCATCGCGTACGGCGCCCGGCCATACCGCCACGCCTCCGGCACATACTGGGCGACCGCGTCACCCTCGGCCCTGATGTTGTAGGCGTGCCCGTCAGGCACCTTCAAATCGTGGGCAGTGTTGTCGGTGCCGAAATGGTTCGCCACCCCCGGACTGCCGAACACCACCGCGTCATCCACCCCAGTGCCAGCGTGGGTGAGGCTGATCCCCGTCACGATCGACCCTTGCGAATGCCCCAACGCGGTCAGATGTGGATCGGTCGGGCGCGAAGCGTTGATGCCCTGATCGAACTTCGCGAGCTTGTCACCACCGACGTCCACGTTCTCCGCGGTCGCCAGCCCCATCAACGACGCCGAATCATCGAACGTGGACGGCTCATAGCCGATCCAAGTAACCGTGGCCACCGAACCGCCGCCCTGGGTGGCAAGCATCCGCTCAGCACTGCGCGCGACACCATCCATGTCATCAACGTAGCCGCGCATGTTCCCGTCGACCGTGGAGTTCATGCCCGGAGTGAACACCGCGACATGCTGCGCGGTGTCGACATCGCCATTGGCGATCGCCGCTTTCGGATGGTCGCCGGTCATATCCAGCGACATCAGCTGCCGATTCGGGTTGAGGCCGCCGTCCGGGTCGTGCATCATCCCGGTGATCGAGTCGATCGCCTTCACCCGTTCCTCGAGGCGCGCGATCTCATCCGAATCGCCATCTTCTCGACGCAGCCGCTCCAGCTCCGCAGTGAAGCCCCTTTTCTGCTGCTCAAGCAGGTTCAAGTTCGCGCTGCTGCGGTCCGCGGCTCTCACCCCGTCCCGGTTACCCACCCAACCAGGGCGCTGCGCGATCAGTTGCTTGCGCTGCGACTCGGACAAGGCGGCCCACCACGCAGCGTTCATCGACGGATCCGCACCCACCGGCGGAGGAGCCAACACCGACAAGGCACCGTTCACCGCCCCCGAGTTACCGGCCGCGGCCAGACTTGTGTTCTCGTTGTCGTTCCCCGTGGCGTCGATGACATGCCCGGCCTCGATCCGCCCCAACACCGCACACAAGTCGTCGTCGATATCAGTCGCTTGCCGCAACACCCGCGCGACCCGGTCCTTCAATTCCTCCGCGAGCCGGGCGCGTTCCTCCGCGACCAGCTGTTCCTGCTCCGGCGGCACATCCGGCACCCCGTTGTCGATGACCGCACCATCGGCCGCGATCCTGAAGTGGTTACCCGAGGCGATCGTCTCGGCTTCCCTTACCCCGTTCTGCACACCGGTGATCGCGTCCCCGGTATCGCCGGCCGCGCGGCGCAACGCCGCGATGTCCGCGGCGTACTCCTCCAGGCCGTCGATGATCTGATTCACTTCTGCGGCCGCCGCGCCGGCCGCTTCACCATGCCAGCCCTCAGGCGTATTGGTGTCGCGCAAATCATCCGAACACGCCACCAGCTTGTTGTAGCCGGCGTTGATCGCTCCAACCGCCTCCTGCAACACGGCCGGATTCCACCGCTTCGCTTCACCCCACGTGACCATCAGCCGGCCTTCACCGGCCCCGGCACGGGCACGGGCACCGTGATATCCGCCGCCGCGGCCGCGTCCTGAGCCGAATACAAGTCCGCGGCCTTCGCCATATTCCCCGCATGGATATCGAGCCGGGCTTCGAAACGCGCTTGCCGGGACACCAGCACATGCTTGACCCGAGCCATCGCCAACGCGGCCCGCGACCCCGGCATGCCAAGGTCGCCCGCAGGCACGGCGGCCGGACAGCCGGCTCCGCGCAGGCCCTCGACGACTCGTCCGGCGGCCTGACTTGTGCCGCGGATCTTGCCGACCACCACCTGATAACCCGTCACAAACGCCTCCCCGTCGTTGGTAACCACTGGTCACCATACGACAGCGATACGTATCCGCTCAACCCCTCAGACCGCCCGTGAACAGCGAAAACGATGTTTCGAGCGGATCTATCCAGCAGGCGCACCACGTGCGTTTCACCGTGCCGTCGCCGACTGCGAGCGCGGTCGCGATTTCGACGTCAACGCTGGTGTAGGCTGCCGCGTATCGTCACCAGGCGTCAGTGACCGTTCCGCTCCTGACCTGGTTCGACTTCGGCCGCGGCGTTCTGTCCGGCCACTTCCCCTCCCCTGGCTTGTCGGCCTGGTCCTCATCCTGCCCGAGAATGGAGTGAAACCCATGCGTACCACCAGAATCACCGATGGCGCCGAGCGTGTGGTCATCGAGAACACGCTCGATCGCAACCGCGAAGCCCTGATCGAGACGGCGCGCGGCCTGTCCGAAGCCGACGCGCGCCGGCGGCTCGTCCCATCGCTGACGACGCCGATCTCGTTGCTCAAGCACGCCGCAGCGGCCGAGCGGATCTGGTTCCAGCGCTTCTGGGCGGGACTCGACGAAGCCGACTGCGACGGCTACTCGAAGCGGGACGAGGGCACCTTCACCGTCACGGACGACGAGACCCTGGCCGACGTGATCGCCGAGTTCGAACGGGCGAGCAAGCGGTCACGGGAGATCGCCGGCCGGTTCGATCTCGACGACACCAAGACCTTTCCCGGTGAAGGAACGGTCAGCCTGCGCTGGACCCTGCTCGCCATGATCGAGGAATTCGCCCGGCACGCGGGGCACGGCGACATCCTTCGTGAGCAGATCGACCAGGACCGGTCCCGGCAGCCGAACCCGTGAGCTGGGTTCAGCGCCGGGCGAGAACCCGCCTGGCCAGCCATCCGGCGTAGACGGCCAGTCCCGCGACCCCGGCCTTCCGGGTCGGGCCCGCCGCGATCGCGAGGCCGATGGCGAGTTCGGTGGCACCGTTACGATAGGTCCAGTTCCGGGTGTCGGTGGCGAACGCCATCCGCGTCACGGGTTCGAAGGCCGCCGGGGCGGCGAAGTGGGCGAGGCCGGTCGCGGCGATACCGAGGCCGAGGACCTGGCTGGTGCGTGAGGACATGGATCCGCCTTTCCTGTTCGTTCAGCCGAGGACGCCGGCGCGGCGCCACAGCCTTCGGCTCGGGCCGCCGATGAGGCCGATTTCGGTGAAGTGGTCGACGGCCTTGGCCGCCCATGCCGCCTTGGTCCGGCGCCAGTGCGGGTTCGCGGCGGCGGCCTGTCGGGCTTCGCGCGGGTCGAGTCCGACGGAGGTGTATGCCTTGGGGTGCAACAACTCCGACGTCGCGACGAAGGCCATGGCGGCGATCGCCCAGCGGAGGAGTTCGCGGCCGACGCGGCCGTGCCTCGCCCAGGCCCTGCCCAGTTCGTCCTTGGCGAAGCTGATGTGGCGTGCCTCTTCCAGGACGTGGATCCGCGAGATCATCCGGATCATCGGCTGCAGGCTGGAGTCACGCATCATCTCGCGCTGCATGCCGTCGGCGAGTTCTTCGACGTAGATGGCTCCGGCGAACAGCAACGCCGGTCCGCAGAGGGCGCCGAACACCTTGCCCGCCCGGTGCGCCGAACGGCTGGGGCGCCGGACGACGCCGCCCGTCTTCGCGATCGAGCGCGCGAACATGGTGCTGTGACGGCATTCGTCGGCGATCTCGGTGAGCGCGTACTGCGCGTTGCGCGTCGTCGGGTCGCTGTTGTACACGTGGCGTACGAGGCCCTGCATCAGGATCAGCTCGAACCAGATACCCGACGCCGCCGCGGCCGCGGCCTCCTGACGGCTGAGTTCGCCGCGCTGGCCTTCGTCGAGCCGGTCCCACAATTCGGTGCCGTACAGGGAACAGCGTTCCGGCGCCTTGCCGTACGCGCCGTCGACCAGTGGTGCCAGCCAGTCGACATCGACGTCGGGATCGTAGGAGAACCGCGCCGAGGACCGTTGCAGGCGCTCGGCGACCCGCTCCCGCTCGTCGGCCGAGCCGGTGTTCGCGGTCATGACGACCTCCTCGAATCGGTGTTCTCCGGCAGCGGTCCGCCGCCGTCCGGGATGACCTGGCCGGAATCGCGGTAGGCCACCGCTTCGTGAAAGCCGTCGCGCTCGGCGAACTCGCGGAACCAGCGGCCTTCCGGGGTATGCCGGGTGATGCCGTCGAACAGCGTCGCGAGGGTCTGCGTGCCGGACAGGCCCATGTTGTCGTAGGCCTGGTTGATCATCAACTTCTGCATCACCAGCTGGTTCGTCGGCACCCCGGCCATCCGGTCGGCCAGTTCCTCGACGGCGGCTTCCAGCCGTTCGGGTTCCACCGCGTCGAGCGCGAGTCCCCAGTCCGCCGCCGTGGTGCCGTCGATGGTGTCGCCGGTGAGCAGCATCCGCTTCGCTCGCTGGGCCCCGACGCGGTAGACCCACATCGCGGTCGTCGGGCAGCCCCAGACCCGCGCGGGCGGGTAACCGATACGCGCGTCGGACGCCATGATCAGCACGTCGCACGAGAGCGCGATGTCACTGCCCCCGGCGATCGCGTGGCCCTGGACCTGGCAGATCGTGGGTTTCAGCGACCGCCACAGGCTGAAGAAGTCGTCGGTGTTGCGCTTCATCACCCGGTAGTCCTTGACCGGATCCCAGACCGGGCCCTGATTCCAGCGGCCTTCGGTGTCCTGCTCGGCGAACTGCTTGAGGTCGTACCCCGCGCAGAACGACCGGCCTTCGCCCCGCACCACGATCACCCGGGCCGCGTCGTCCTCGTTCGCCAGCTCCACGGCCTGCCGGATCTCGCCGGGCATGACGTCGTTGATCGCGTTGAGCCGCTCGGGGCGGTTCAACGTCAGGTAGGCCTTCCGGTCTTGGACGCGGTAGGTGAGCGTCTCAAAGGCCATCGGAGCCTCCCAGCGCTCGCAGGGTGAACGTGACCAGATGCGGGATCGTGTCCGGGCCGCCGTCCCCGGCCAGCGGGCCGACCAGCATTTCGGCGCCCGCGCCGGCCAGTGCGGCGGCGGTCGCTTCCGCGTCCTGCGGGGGAAGCAGTCCCCTGGTGACGCCGTCGGCGATGGTCCTCGCGAACACGTCGCGGAACGCGCGGCGGAAGACCAGCCGTTCGGCCTCCACCACGGCGTCGACCGGTTCGGCCAGCAACGCGTACGCCAGCCGCGGTGCCTTCAGCGCCCGGCCGGCGAAGGTCTCGATCACCGCGACCACCCGCTCCCGGACGTCGCCGTGGGACGCGGCCGCCTCGACGGCGGTGACCTCCCGGGAGACGACTTCGCGGAAGACCTCGACGACCAGCTCGGCCTTGGACGGGAACTGCCGGTACACGCTGCCGGTGCCCACTCCCGCCCGCGCGGCGACCGCGGCCATGGAGCAGCCCGCGTAGCCGGTTTCCGCCAGCAACGCGATGGCGGCGGCCAGGATCTCGCCTCGCTGCGAGTCCAGCCTGGCCTGCGTTTTCGGGGTACGTCGGTACGGCACGCAAGGAGTGAAGCACGGATTCCGCACTTCAGCAACGCCCGGTCTCGTGAGTGGTAATGAGGGTTAGAACCGTCATTACCACTCACGAGGCTTGAGTCCTTCGCCACGCCGGGCGGCCACCGGCCGAGGGTTAGCCCGAATCGTCCAACGCCCGGGGAGCGGGACCGAGTACGTTCGGGTGGTCGGCGCAAACGGGCCGGCCCTGGGAAAGGGACATGATGGACCAGTTCCGCGACACCTCGTCGGCGTTGCGGGAGCTCACCGAGTCGATCCGGCTCGACGAGTCCCGCGACGAGCTCTTGGCGCGGGTGGCGAAGAAGGTGATCGGCCTGTTGCCCGACGCGGACGCGGCCACCGTCACGCTCTACGAGGACAACGATCCGAGCACCGTCGCCGCCACCGACGAGTCGCTGCTTCCCCTGGACAAGGCCCAGTACAGCGCGGACGAGGGTCCCTGCCTGACCGCGGCGAGCAGCGGGACCATCGTCCGGACCCGGCTGGAGACGGCGGCCGGGCGCTGGCCGGATTTCGCGGCCGCCGCCGAGCAGCTCGGCGTCCGGACCAGCCTGGCCTGCCCGCTGTTCGTCCCCGACGACGGGCACGGCTTCAAGCGGCGCGACACCGAGCCGCTTTCGGGCGCGCTCAACATCTGGAGCTACACCGAGAACGCGTTCGACCCTGTCGAGTCGGCGCTGATCGCGATGTTCACCTCGGCGATCTCGGCGATCATCCTGACCGCGACCCGCTGGGCCGCCGCCGAAAAGCAGGCGGAGACCCTGGTCGCCGCACTGGAGACCAGGGACACCATCGCCACCGCGAAGGGCATCGTGATGGCGCGTCTGGAACTGAACGCCGACGAGGCGTTCCGCTGGCTCACCGAGGCTTCGCAGCACACGAACCGGAAGATCCGGGAGATCTCGGTGCTGATCGCCGAAGACCCGGGAGCCGTGTTCGGCCGCTAGGCCGTTTCCCTGCCGATCGAGATCCGGCGGTTCTCCCGCGACGACTCGAGGCCCGCCTCCGCGAGCCGGATGCCGCGGACACCCGCCATGAAGTCGTAGGGATGCGGCGTGTCCTCCACGACATGCCGGATGAACTGCTCCCACTGCGCGCGGAACCCGTTGCCGAACTCCTCGTTGTCCGGCACCTCCTGCCACTGCGCGCGGTAGGACCGCGTCTCGGCCAGGTCGGGGTTCCACACCGGCTTCGGCGTGGCCTCCCTCGGCTGGATGACGCATTTGTGCAGGCCGGCGACCGCGCTGCCGCGGGTGCCGTCGACCTGGAACTCCACCAGTTCGTCGCGGTGCACCCGCACGCACCAGGACGAGTTGAGCTGGGCGATGACGCCGCCTTCGAGCTCGAAGATCGCGTACGCGGCGTCGTCGGCCGTGGCCGCGTAACGCTCGCCCTTCTCGTCGACGCGCTCCGGAATGTGGGTGACGGCCTTCGCGGTCACGGCGTTGACGGCGCCGAAGAGGTTCTCCAGCACGTAGTTCCAGTGGCAGAACATGTCGACGACGATGCCGCCGCCGTCCTCGGCGCGGTAGTTCCAGCTCGGACGCTGCGCGCTCTGCCAGTCGCCCTCGAAGACCCAGTACCCGAACTCGCCGCGCACGGAGAGCACCTGGCCGAAGAAGCCGCTGTCCATCAGCCGCTTCAGCTTGAGCAGGCCGGGGAGGTACAGCTTGTCGTGCACGACGCCGTTCTTGACCCCGGCCGCCTCCGCGTGCCGCGCCAGCGCGAGCGCGCCCTCGACCGACTCCGCGACCGGCTTCTCGGTGTAGATGTGCTTGCCCGCGTCGATGGCGCGGACGATCGACTTCTCCCGCACGGCGGTCAGCTGCGCGTCGAAGTAGAGCGGGAGGTCGTCGTCGCCGAGCGCCGCGTCGAGGTCGGTGGTCCAGCGGGTCAGCCCGTGCCGGGTGGCGATCTCTTCGAGTTTGTCCGCGTTGCGCCCCACCAGGACCGGCTCCAGCTGGACCCGTGACCCGTCGGACAGTTCGACCCCGCCCGCCTCCCTGATCGCCAGGACCGAGCGCACCAGGTGCTGCCGGTAGCCCATCCGCCCGGTGACGCCGTTCATCACGACGCCGAGTTTCCGCGTGGTCATCCGTTCTCCTTTGAAAGCGCTTTCTCACTACCGGGACTCAGGACCCCAGGGCCCTCCTTAGCGAGGTGGGATCAATCTTGAAAGCGCTTTCTCGCGGTGTCAAGTGGCCGGGAGACGATGGGGACTTTCCCCACAGGACACCCACTTCCGCGTTTCGTCCTCTGGATGCGGTAGTTGCACGTGCATGTACCGCATCCAGAGGACGAAATGCGGGAGTCAGGCACCGGTCACCTCGATCGGGTCGAAGGTGACGCGGGTGACGAAGGCGTCGGGCCACCGGACTTCGAGCTCGGAAGGACCCGCGGTGACCTCGACGCCCTCCTGCGGTTCGGCGGAAAGAGAAGCGAGGGCGGCGAAGACCGCGGTGCCTTCGGCGTCCGCGGTCAGCCGCGGGACCACGGCCCACCGGGTGAACGCCGTGCCCTGGGGTGCGCGGAGTTCGTCCTGCCCGGTCCAGCCGAGCAGCGGCCGCAAGACCGACTCCCCCGGATCGGTGGCCCAGCCGGTGAGTTCGACCCGGGCCCCGGGCGGTGCGCCGAGCACGCGGTGAACCCGGAGTTCGTACCGGCCCCGCGCGACCGTCACGCTCTCGACCCGCAGGCCCGGCACCATCGGGGGCCCGGCCGCGAACACCGGGTTGTGCCACGACGCCGCCCACCCCCAGCCGTCACCGTTCCCGGCACCGATCGGCCGGATCCGGCGGCGGGCACTCCGCACGCCACCGACGACGACGGCGAAATGGTTGTCCCGGACATTGCCCATCGCCGTCGGCCCCGTCCGGGTCGAGTAGGCGTGCCGCGCGTACAGCGGATCCTCGCCCTCGGCGGAGTCCGGTTCGTGCGGGCGGACGTGGTCGCTGCCGTGGTTGTGCAACCGGACGACGCCGTCGGCCCCCGTCGTCTGCACGAGCAATCCGGCGGACGGGATGGCCAGCACCGTGTCCGGGCCTTCACTCGGCGCCGTTCCCTCGACATCGGTCCACAAAGGATCGTCCGGCGGTGCCAGCAGGCAGACGAACGCCTTCGACGCCCAATAAGGGGAAGCCGGTCCCGAGTAATGCTGCAACGACGCGTCATGCGGTCCGTGCCAGCCGAGGCTCAGCAGCCCGTCTTCGCCCACCGAACCGCGGTCGAGGAAATACCGCAGCGTCCCGCTCATCAGGCGACGGGAGACCCCGGGGCCGAGCGGGGTGTTCCCGGTGAGCGCGCCGAGCCCGATCGCCGACGCCGCGGCGAACCGGTAGGTCAACGACCGTCCGAAGTAGACAGGAGCGCCGTCACCGCCGAAGAACAGGCGGAAACCCGCCAGATGCTCGCGCAGCCTCCGCCCGTGGACGGACGTCTCCCCCGTCAGATATCCGTCGAGCACCGGGTACAGATGCAGGGCCCAGCCGTTGTACTGGTCGAAGGCGCGGCCGTCGCCGTCGGCGTACCACCCGTCGCCGCGATACCAGCTCTCCAGCAGGCCCAGCGCCCGCTCGCGGGCACGGGCGGTTTCGGCGTCGCCGCGGCCGACCTCCTCCAGGAATCCCGCCACGGTCGAGGAAAAGAGGTACCAGTTGTTCGGCGCGGGCACATGCCGCAACGCTCCCCGGAGCCACTCCTCGACCCGGTCCTGCACCGCGGTGTCGAGCCGGTCCCACAGCCATTCCCTGGTCAGGCGCAGGCTCAGCGCGACGGACGCGGACTCCACCATCGGCTGACCCTGGACGTCGTGGTCCAGGATGAGCGGCCACGATTCGGCGTCCTCGCGGCCGGGATCCCGGGTACCGGCGGTGATCCCTTCGGCGTAACGACCGAGCCAGCCGTGCGGATCGTCGCCCTTGGCGCCCGCCACCCGGAACGCGGCGGCGAGGAAGGTGCGCGCGTAACCCTCCAGTCCGTCGGAGCGGACGCCGCTGACCGACGGCCTCCCCGGCAGGTCGAGGAACGCGCCGCCCGGGCTCGCCCAGCGCCAGGCCGCGTCGAGCAGGCCGTCCGCGACCGTCTCCCAATGCCGCCGCGTGTACCCGGTGTGCGGGCTCAGTTCCCTGTCCTCAGCGGGGAGCTTCATGCGATCCTTCCCAGCCTCTCGCGCTTGACCGGATGCGCGAATCCCTCGCCCGAGACCCAGCGCGTGACCTCCGCGACGGCGAGATCGGCCAGCCGCCGCCATTCGTTGCCCTGCGATCCGGCCAGATGCGGGGTGATCAGAACGTTCTCATTTGTCCACAAAGGATGATCTCGGGGCAGTACCTCGGGGTCGGTGACGTCGAGCACGGCCCTGATCCGGCCGTCGGCGGTGACGTCGGCGAGCGCGTCCTGATCGACGACCGCGCCGCGCGCGGTGTTGATCAGGACGGCGTCGGGGCGCATCGAGGTGAGCAGCTCGCGGCTGACCAGGCCACGGGTTTCGGGCAGGAGCGGGGTGTGCACGCTGACGACGTCGCCACGGGCGAACAACTCGCCGAGTCCCACCCGCTCCACGCCGAGTTCCGCCACGTCCGCGTCGGTGACGTAGGGATCGTGCAGCAGGACGCGGAGATCGAACGGCCGCAGCAGCTCGATCACCCGGCGCCCGATCAACGATGCGGACAGGATTCCCACCGTACGGCCGAAATTGCCGACGCCGGACGGGGTCGAGAGCCAGTCTTCCCGGTCCCGGGTCGCCCGGTAGTCGCGGGCGCTTTCGAAGACGCGCTTGCCGGTCAGCAAGATCATCGACACCGTGTACTCGGCCACGGGAAGCGCGTTGGCCGACGCGGCGGACGCCACCTCGATCCCCCGGTCCCAGCAGTCGCCGGTGACGTGCCCGTGCACGGAACCGGCGGTGTGGACGACCGCGCGCAGCCGGGGCGCGGCCGCCAGCGCGGCGGCGTCGAGCGGCGGGCAACCCCAGCCGGTGACCAGCAGCTCGACGTCCCTCAGCACGTCGAGCGCCTCGGGGGTGGCGAAGTCGTCGAGCACCGGATCCGCGACGAGGTCACAGATCCGGCCCAGTTCGGCCAGGGGTCCGGGGGTGAGCACGGCGGTCGCGGCCTCCTTGCTCATCGCCAGTGCGGCACGAACGGTCACTTGACCGCCCCCGCGGTGAGCCCGGACCGCCAGAACCGTTGCAGCAGCGCGAAAGCGAGCACCAGCGGGATGACGGCGAGCAGTGAACCCATGATCACCACCGGATAGTACTCAGGCGAGACCGACGCGGAGCTGTTCCACGAATAGAGACCGAGGCTGACCGGGTACAGCTTCTGGTCCGACAGCATGACCATCGGCAGGAAGAAGTTGTTCCAGATCGCGGTGAGCTGGAAGAGGAAGATGGTGACCACTCCCGGCGCCAGCATGCGCAGGGCGACCTTGCGGTACATCGTCAGCTCGCCGGCGCCGTCGATCCGCGCGGCCTCCAGTACCTCGCCGGGAACGTAGCCCTGGCTGAAGATCCGGCCGAGGTAGACGCCGAACGGGTTGAACAGCACCGGGATGAACACCGCCCAGAAGGTGTTGACCAGTCCCGCTTCCGAGGCCATCAGGTACAGCGGCAGCGCGAGCACCGTCTGCGGCACCATCACCGCGGCCAGCACCAGCCCGAAGAGCTTTTCCTTGTGCCGGAACCGGTACTTGTCGAAGGCGTACCCGCAGGCGATGCTCACCAGCGAACTGATCGCGGCGCCGACGACGGCGTAGAGCAGGCTGTTGAGGTACCAGCGGCCGTAGATCCCGCCGTCCATCGAGAACAGGTCGCCCACGTTCTTGAGGAACGAGAATCCCTTGGCGGAGAAGAGATCACTGCCGAAGAGCGCGTCGCGGTCCTTCGACGCGGCGAGGATCAGCCACAACATCGGCAGCACGGTGTACAGCACCGAGACGCCGACGACGAGGTTGACGGCCGACCGGCCCAGCAGCCGGGGCCTCAAGGCGGGAGCGGTCATCGGTCGTTCTCTCCCCGGTCGCGGTTGGACCAGCGCGTCACGCCGTAGGACAGCGCGATCGTGCAGGCCAGGAGGATCACGGACGCCGCCGCGGCCAGCCCGTAGTTGTTGCGGGTGAAGGCGGCGTCGTAGATGTACATGCTCGGCGAGAAACGGGCGCCGACCATCGGCGTCGACTGGCTGAGCAGCATCGGTTCGGTGAACAGCTGCAGCGCCCAGATCAGCGAGAACAGCACGACCATGACCACCGACGACCGGATGAGCGGCGCCTTGATGCGCACCGCCGTCCGGACCGGACCGGCGCCGTCGACCACGGCGGCTTCGATCACCTCGCGCGGGATAGCCTGCAGCGCGGCGTAGAAGACCACCATGTTGTAGCCGAGGTTGCTCCACAGCGCGATGTTCACGATCGACGGGACGACGCCGTGCACGCCGAGGAAGTTCACCTCGATGTCGGCCTTGCCGAGCAGGTCCACGACCGGGCTGAGGCCCGGTGTGTAGAGGTAGATCCAGATCAGCGCGGCGATGATGCCGGGGATGGCGTGCGGCATGAACAACGCGAGCTGCGCCGACGCGCGCAGCCTGGCCGCGCCGGAATCCAGCAGCAGCGCCAGCACGAGCGAGCCGACGACCAGCAGCGGGATGTAGAGCAGGCAGTACAGGACGACGACGCCGAGTCCACTGAGGAACGTCGGATCGGACAGGACGGCGGTGTAACTGCGGAATCCGGCGAACACCGTCGCTTCCGGGCCGAACCCGAGCCCTGGCTGGTCGTCGCCGAAGAAACTCAGCCAGACGGCGGTGCCGACGGGGATCAGGAACACCGTCACGAGCAGTGCGAAGAACGGGGTCATCAGCACACCGGCCGCGAAATGCTCGCGGCGGCGTGATTTCACGCGTGGCGAGTTCTCCGCGGGCGGCCGCGCGACGGGTGGGGACAGGGTCGCGGTCATCGAGGGGGCACCACCTTTCTCTTCCGGCGGTTCAGGAACTGTGTTCGGTGGTGGCCAGGCCGAGTGCCTTGAGATCCGGCATCGTGCCGTTGTGCGCGTCGCGGACGGCGTCGAGGATCGTCCCGTCGCCGCCGCCCGCCTTCGCGAAACCGTCCTGCATGACCCGGTTGGTCGCGGTCATCCGCGGTCCCCAGGTCCAGCCGTCGCGGATCTTGCCTGCTTCCTCGGAGAAGAGCGTGTAGATGTCCTGACCGCCGTAATACGACCTGTCGAACGCCTGCCTGCCGACGTCGACGAGCGCGGACGCGACCGGGTACTGGCTGCTGGCCCCGCTGGAAAGCCGGGCGCGCAGGGCGTCGGGATGCGAGACCTGCCATTCGATGAATTCCATGGCGGCTTCGGGATGCTCGCTGTCCTTGGTGATGGCGAAGGTGGAGCCGCCGTGCGTGCCGACTGCCGGGTTCGCCGGATCCCATTGCGGCATCGGCGCGATCGCCCACCGTCCTTTTTGGCCTGGCCGCGCCTTCATCTGGGCGCCCGCGTCCCAGGCGCCACTGAGCTTGGTGAGCACCAGGTTCTGGGCGAGCTGGGCGTCGTACTGCCTCCCGGAGGCGGCGTTCACGAACACGTCGCCGTCGTCGATCAGGCGCTGCCAGTAGTCGGCGACCTTGCGGGTCGGGGCGTCGGCGATCGAGACGTTCCACGCGCCCTCGCGGGTGTCGAACCATTGGGCACCCGCCTGCCACGCCCAAGCGGCGAACTGTGTCGCACCGTCGGTGGGGAACACACCGACCCGGCTCGCGGGCAGCTTCTCGCGGACCTTGCGGCTCAGGTCCGCGTAGTCGTCCCAAGTCCGCGGCACCGCGAAGCCGAACTTGTCGAACAAATCCTTGCGGTAGTGCAGAACCATCGGTTCGACGTCGAGCGGAACGGTGAACACCCGGCCCGCGAACGTGGTCAGCCCCAGCGCCTGCGGCAGCAGTTTCGCCCGCAGGGAGCCACTGACGAGATCGGTGATGTCCCTTGCCACGCCGTCGATCGCGAAGCCGGGAACCTGCGGGTACTCGATGGTGGCGATGTCGGGCGAGTTGCCCGCGCGGGCGGCGTTGCTCAGCTTCGCGTAGCCGCCGAAATCGGCCGACGGGATCTGCTGGAAGACGACCTGGATGCGATTCTGCGCCTTGTTGAACGCGTCGACGACCTGCTGGCTTCCGCGCAGGGCCGACCAGAAGACGATCTTGACCGGTCCTCCCGAAGCCGCCTTGGGCGGCGCCGTCGAGGTGCAGGCACCGAGGGCCGCTCCGAGGGGGAGCGCGAAAGTCGCGGCGAGAACGGACCGTCGGCTCGGTCGACCAGGCATCGATGCCTCCTGCGATTCGGATATCGCATTCTGATCAGCTGAGCGTTTTACGGTCAATAGTTTCGCTTAACACGGTCAAACGATCAGATCGACTTCGTCGACCCCCTGATCTTCAGTTCCGGCATCAACTGGACGCGCTGAGGCGGGCCGCCGCCGGCGAGCCTGCGGAGCAACTGCTCGGCGGCCACCCGCCCGACCTCGGCCTTCGGTGGCGCGACGGCGGTGAGCGGAGTGCTGCCGAGCGCCGCGACGACGTCGTCGTAGGCCACCACCGAATAGTCCCGCGGCACGTGAAGCCCGGCTTCGGCCAGCCGCTCGACGAGCATCAACGCGTCGACGTCGCCGTGCAGGACCGCCCCGGTGAACCCGCGCTCGCCGACGAGTTCCGCGAGTTCGCCCTCGTCCTGAGGCGGAGCCGAGTGATCGGGGCCCGCGTCCGGAGCGCTGAGGATCACGGCGCTCTCTTCGATCTCCGGCCTGCCGGAGATCTCGGCGAACGCGGCCCGCAGGGCGCGCGCGGTCGGGCTGTCGTCCCTGGCGGCGAGCACGATCCGCTTGTGCCCCAGTGAAACGAGGTGATCGACCGCGAGATGGACGCCGTACCAGTGGTCCGTGCACACCGAATCCGTCGCGTGCAGGACACTGCCCGGTCGCGGGCGCCGCTCCATCACCACGGTGGGCACCGGCATGTCCGCGATCCAGCCGTAATCCGCCTCCTCCGCTTCGGCGGTGCGCCAGCGGGGCGCGATCAGCAGGCCGCGCACGTCGTCCGCGAGCACCCGTTCGACGATCGAGTGCTCGGCGCTGCCTTCGATCCGGGGCGCGATGTGCAGGACTACCCGCATCCCGCCCTCTTCCAGCGCGGACCTCGCGCCGTGCACGGCCTCGTTCAGGTACGCGTGCCGCTCCGGGACCACGAGCGCGACCGCGCCGCCGCCGACCTCGTGCTCCGCTTTCGCCACGACATGCGGCACCAGGGCCTTCGCCACGCCGTGCCCGCGCCGGAGCCTGCCCTCGCGCGCGAGGCCTTCGACATCACGGCGCACCGTGACGACGGAGACCTCCAGTTCGGCGGCGAGGTCGGTCACCCGCGCCTCCCCGCGCGCCTCGACGGCCGCCAGAATCCTCCGGCGCCGGTCACCACCCAGCTCTCGCATCGCCCTGCCTGTTCGTTTGACCGTTTCAGCCGAGAATAACGATCAACGACCGGGCGTCAAGAAACAGGCTCCGTCTCGTGAGTGGTAATGACGGTTCTAACCGTCATTACCACTCACGAGACGTAGGCGCGGACGGCGTCGAGGTACTCGGTGATCGCGTCCCGGTTGCGCAGCAGGCATTCGGCACGCCGGGTCATCCGATCCCGTTCGCTCTCCAGGGTTTCCAGCATCTCCGGGGTCGCGTCCGGGAAGTAGATCTGCCGGGGCTTGTCCAGACAGGGCAGGATCTGTTTGATGATCCGGGTCGGCAGTCCGGCGTCGAGCAGGCCGCGGACCTGGATGACCCGGTCGACCGACGACTCGTCGTAGTCGCGGTAGCCGTTGGCCTGCCGCTCCGAGACGATGAGCCCCTGTTCTTCGTAATAGCGCAGGAGACGGCGCGATGTCCCCGTGCGCTCCGACAGCTCCCCGATCCGCATGTGCGCCACCTCACCCCGTCAGGCTTGACCTTGACATCTATGTGATGGTTCGAGCATACGGATCATGACTCCGAAACTCCCACTCGGCGCGCTCCTCGCGCTGACCACGGCGGCGTTCGTCACCGTTCTCACCGAAGCCCTGCCCGCGGGGGTGCTGCCCGCGATGAGCGCCGGGCTCGGTGTCGGCGAAGCGGCGACCGGACAGCTCGTGACGGTGTACGCGATCGGCACCGCGCTCACCGCGATCCCCTTGTCCGCGGCCACTTCGGGCTGGCGCCGCAAACGTCTGCTGCTGACCGGGGTGGCCGGGTTCGCCGTCGCCAACACGGTCACGGCGCTGTCCACGAACTACCCGCTGACCCTCGGCGCGCGTTTCGTCGCCGGAATCGCCGCGGGCATCGTCTGGGCCCTGCTGACCGGTTACGCGCGGCGGCTGGCGCCGGAACCGGTGCGGGGCAAGGCGATCGCCGTCGTGATGACCGGTATCCCGCTCGCCCTCTCGCTCGGCATCCCCGCCGGAACGTTCCTGGGCGGCGCCTTCGGCTGGCAGGTGACGTTCTCGATCATGTCGGTGATCGCGCTCGGTCTGCTCGGCTGGATCGCGCTGGCCGTCCCCGATTTCCCGGGGCAGGACAAGGGCGGCAGGCTCCCTGTGCGCCGGACCCTCGCCGTGCCCGGCGTGGCCGCGGTCCTGGTGGTGACGCTGACCTTCGTGCTGGCGCACAACATCCTCTACACCTACATCGCCACCTTCCTCGAACACGTCTCGATGGGCGGCGCCGTCGACCGGATCCTGCTGGTGTTCGGGCTCGCGTCGATGGTCAGCATCTGGATCGTCGGCCTCTTCATCGACCGGCGGCTGCGTTTCCTGACCGTCGCGAGCACCCTCCTCGTCGCCCTCGGCGCGACCGTTTTGGCTCTACTGGGCGAAAATCCGGCGCTGGTTTATGTCGCGACGACGTTGTGGGGGCTCGGCTGGGGCGGCGTCCCGACGCTGCTGCAGACCGCCGCCGCGCAGGCGGGCGACAAAGGCGGCGCGGCCGACATCGCGCAGGCCATGCTCGTCACCCTGTGGAACGCCGCCATGGCGGGCGGCGGGATCGCCGGTGGTGTCCTCCTCGCCGGCTTCGGCGCCGGGGTGTTCCCCTGGAGTGTCCTGGTACTGCTGGTGCCGACGCTGGCCGTGGTGCTCCTGGCCCGGCGGAACGGGTTCACAGCGGCAGTTCCGGATGACTCCGGATCGCCTCGAGAACCAGGTCGACAGCGGCGCGAGGCGCGGAGCCGCGCCGGATCGCCGCGGTGATGGAGCGGGTGACCGGCGTCGCGAGTTCGCGGGTGGCGACGCGGTAGCGCTTGTCGACGGCGAGGCCGGGCAGCAGTGCGATGGCGAGCCCGGCCTCGACGTGCTGCAGGGTCATCATGTAGTTGCTGAACCGGCACACCACACGCGGCTCGAACCCGGCCTCGCGGCAGAGCCTGGTCGCGAGGTTCGCCATGTACGACCGGGGCATGTCGAAAGCCCAGGGTTCGTTCGCGTAGGCGGAGAGATCGGCGCGGCCCCGGCCCGCGGCCGGATGGCCGGGCGGGATCACGAGCACGATCGGGTCGGCCGCGAGCGGCACGAGGTCGACGTCCGGTCCCAGCGGCTGCTCGACGAAATCCGTGGTGGTGATGATGACGTCGACGTCGCCCACCCGGAGCGCGGGCAGGCTCGCGTGCGGCTCGAGTTCGAGCAGTTCGATGTCCAGCTGCGGATGCGAGCGGGCCAGCCGGGTCACGGCGGGGACGGCGATCGTGTGGATCGCGCTCTGGAAGGCGCCGACGCGGACGAGGCCCGCCGGTGCTTCGCCGAGGCTGCGCAATTCGGCCTCGACGGTCTCCATGTGGTCGAGGATCGCCCTCGCGCGGCGGGCCAGCATCAGCCCGGCCGGGGTCAGCCGGACACGGCGGCCGGTGCGCTCCAGCAGTTGCGTGCGTGTCTCGGCTTCGAGGACCGCGAGCTGCTGGGACACGCTGGACGCGCTCAGGTTGGCCGCCTTCGCGACCGCGCGGACCGTGCCGAGGGTGTCCAGCCTGCTCAGCAGGCTGAGCCTCCAGGGGTTGAGCATGGGGCCATTGTTGTACGGATCAGGCGAACAGCACAGCCGGAATTGTGAGCTGGACGTGTCGCTCGGCGGCGCCTTACCGTCGGGACATGGCTGCTCCGATCACCGACCTGTCCACCGCGGACCGTTTCTGGGCCGACGCCGACCGGCACCTCGTGCGCTACGCCGGGGCGGGCGACTTCACCCGCGAGATCATCGACCACGCCGCCGGAAGCTATCTGTTCACCGAATCCGGACGGCGGATCCTCGACTTCACCTCAGGGCAGATGAGCGCGATCCTCGGTCACTCGCATCCGGAGATCGTCGCGACCGTGCGACGTCAGATCGGCTCACTCGACCATCTCTTCAGCGGGATGCTGAGCCGTCCCGTCGTCGACCTCGCCCGGCGGCTCGCCGGGACTTTGCCGTCACCGCTGGAAAAGGCGCTGTTGCTGACCACCGGTGCGGAATCGAACGAGGCCGCGATCCGGATGGCGAAACTGGTGACGGGCAAGCACGAGATCGTGTCGTTCGCCAGGTCGTGGCATGGGATGACGCAAGCGGCCGCGAGCGCGACCTACAGCGCGGGCCGCAAGGGTTACGGCCCGGCGGCACCGGGCAACTTCGCGATCCCCTCGCCGAATTCCTACCGTCCGGACTTCGTGGACGGTGACGGCGGGCTCGACTGGAGGCGCCAGCTGGACTTCGGGTTCGAGATGATCGACGCCCAGTCCGTCGGCAGTCTCGCGGCGTGCGTCGTCGAGCCGATCCTCAGCTCGGGCGGGATCATCGAGCCGCCACCGGGATATTTCGCCGCCCTGCGGGAAAAGTGCCGCGAGCGCGGCATGCTGCTGATCCTCGATGAAGCCCAGACCGGCCTGTGCCGCACGGGAAACTGGTACGCCTTCGAACGCGACGGCGTCGTCCCCGACATCCTGACCCTGTCCAAGACGCTGGGTGCCGGGCTCCCGCTGGCGGCCGTGATCACGAGCGCGGAGATCGAGCAGGAGGCACACGACCGCGGCTACCTGTTCTTCACCACGCACGTCGCGGACCCGCTGGTGGCGGCCGTCGGGAACACCGTGCTCGACGTCCTCACCCGCGACCGCCTCGACGAACGCGCCACCGAACTGGGCACCTTCCTCCGCCGCGGCCTCGACGACCTCGCCGCCCGCCATCCCGTCGTCGGCGACATCCGCGGCCGTGGCCTGCTGGTCGGCGTCGAACTCGTCGTGGACCGGGCGACGAAGCGGAGTTCGGACGAGCTGGGCGCGCTGGTGACGCGACGCTGCCTGGAACTGGGGCTGCACATGAACATCGTGCAGCTGCCGGGGATGGGCGGGGTCTTCCGGATCGCGCCGCCGCTGACGGCGACGGAGGAGGAGCTGTCGGAAGGACTCGCGGTGCTGGATCAGGCCATCGGGGACGCTTGCGCGCAGTTCGTCCTTTGAGCGACGAGTCACGGTGGTCGTGAGTGTTAAGTGTCGTTCTAACGACACTTAACACTCACGACCACCCTGAGCATTTAGTCGACTAATGGCCTTTCCTTACCGGAGGCCGAGAAAGCCTTCAGCAACCGAGCCACCTCGCCAGGCCGGTCCAGAAACGGAGAATGCCCAGCACCCTCCACGATCTCCACCAGCGCCCCCACCGCCGAATACCGGGCAGAAGTCCTTTCGCAGTCGTAAAACCGATCCCGCCGCCCGAGAATGACCAAACACGGCAACCCGAGTTCGGCGATCTGCGCGTCCAACGGCCGTGCCGCCAGCAAGCGCGCCCGGTCCACGAGCACGACCCGGGCCATGGCGGGCGCCGTGACGGCGTGATCGACCAGATCCTGCGCGGGGTCATCGAACAGGACCCCGCGCCGGAACCTCGCCGCGAACCGGCCCCAGCGCCGCCGGGCGACCATCCGCACCACCGCGCTCGCCATCGGCAACAGTACCGAACTTCCCGGCGGGAAGGACGCGTAGCTGTAGTCCGGCGCCTGGGCGATGACGACGATTCCGCGCACGCGCGGCGAGATCCCGGCGAGCGCGACGGCGACGTCCGCGCCGAAGGAGTGGCCGGCCACCAGGACGTCCTCGACGCCCAGCGAGTCGAGGACGTCCGCCACCATGCGCGCCTGCGACACCGCGTCGAGACCGGACGAACCGCCGGTGCACCCATGCCCCAGCAGATCCACCCGGATCACGTGATGCTCCGAAGCCAGGCCCCGCGTGAGCCGGTCGAACCAGTGCACCGAGCCGCAATACCCGTGCAGCAGCACCAGCGGCGCACCCGCTCCGTCCTGCCGGACATGGACGGCGACGCCGTTCACGTCGAGGATGTCGCCGATCGGAAGACGTCGCACGCCCCCAAAGTAACTCAGACCGCCGCGCGCTCCGGCTTGCGGGACAACAGGAAGGCCGCGATCCCGGCGGGGAAGAACATGAGCACGCCGTAGATCCCGGCGGGTACGGCCATCGCCTTGTCGCCCAGTACGGAGATCGCGACGGCGATCGCGAGGGTGGCATTGTGGATGCCGATCTCCATCGCGGACGCGATCGACTGCCCGCGGTCCACCCGGAACAGCCGCGGCACGAAGTAGCCGATCGCGAGGCTGAGCACGGAAAGCGCCAGTGCCACCGGCCCGAGCGTCCCGATGTTGTCCACCAGGGTCCGGAATTCCTGCGCGATCGCCGCCGCGATCACCAGGACGAGCACCACGGCGGACCCGATCTTGACCGGTTTGCGCATCCGCTCGGCCCAGCCGGTGTACCGGCCTCGCACCGCCATCCCGAGCACGACCGGGATCAGCACGATCGCGAACACCTGCACGAACTTCGCCGGCTGGAGCCCGAGCGAGGCGCCGCCGTCGAGGAACTCCGCCATCGAAAGGCCGACCACCAGCGGCAGGGTGAACACGGCAAGCACGGAGTTGATCGCCGTGAGGGTGACGTTGAGGGCGACGTCGCCGCCGGCCAGGTGACTGAACAGGTTCGCCGACGTCCCGCCGGGTGAGGCGACGAGCAGCATCATCCCGACCGCGAGCACCCCGTCGAGGCCGAACAGCAGGATGAGGCCGACGCAGAGCGCGGGCAGCACGATCATCTGGCACACCAGTGCGAGGACGGCCGCCTTCGGATATTTCAGCACCCGGGTGAAGTCGCCGACGGTCAGGGTCAGCCCCAGTCCGAACATGACCAGCGCCAGCGCGATCGGCAGGAGGATCGAGAACATCGCCGAACCCATCGAGGGGCCTCCGTCCGATATGCCGTTTTTCAGATCGGCATCGTGTCAAGCGGCGACAGCACCGTCAAGGCACCGAAACCGCGGCGTGACCCCACTTGACTTTTCCGAGAGCAGTGCTCACTATTGTTATATCTTCTAACGAACTTGAGATGGGATCATGGAGATCGAGATGGACACGCTCACCGAGGTAGTGCTGCCGGGCAAGGTCGAACCGGAAGGTCTGGAGCTGCGGGAACGCCCGCTCCCCGCACCAGGACCCGGGCAGGTAGTGATCGCGATGGAGGCGACCGGGATCTCGTTCGCCGAACAGCAGATGCGCCGCGGCAAGTACTACGACCAGCCGCCGTTCCCCTTCGTCCCCGGTTACGACCTGGTCGGCACGGTGCTGGCCACCGGCGCCGGGGTCGGCCGCGAACTCGCCGGACGCCGGGTCGCCGCGCTGACGAAGGTCGGGAGCTGGGCCAGTCACGTACTCCTCGACGCCGAAGACGTCGTCGAGGTCCCGGACGGGCTCGGTGCCGCGGAGGCCGAGACCGCGGTGGTCAACGGGATCACCGCCTGGCAGATGCTGCACCGCAAGGCCCGGGTGCGCGCCGGGCAGACGATCCTGGTCCACGGCGCCAACGGCGGGGTCGGCTCGCTGCTGGTGCAACTCGCCGCGCAGGCGGGTGTGCGGGTGATCGGAACGGCCTCGGCGCGGCACCACGAAACGTTGCGGCGCCTGGGAGTCCTGCCGATCGACTACCGCACCGAGGACGTCCCCGCCCGCGTCCGCGAACTCGCGCCCGAGGGCGTCGACGCCGTCTTCGACCACGTCGGCGGCGCGAGTGTGGTCGCGTCGTGGCGACTGCTCGCCCGCGGCGGAACGCTCGTCGCGTACGGCAGCGCCGCCACCCGCGACGACGAGGGCTCCAAGCAGTTGCCCGTGCTCAAGATCCTCGCCCGTGTCCTGCTCTGGAACAGCCTGCCCAACGGCCGTGCCGCCTACTTCTTCAACGTCTGGGCGGGCCGGTCCTTCGCCAAGAAGCGCTTCCGCGCCCGGCTGCGCACCGACCTCACCCAGGTTTTCGCCGCGCTGAAGGACGGCACGATCACCGCCCAGGTCGCCGCCCGGCTGCCGCTGAACCGGGTCGCGGAAGCGATGCGCCTGGCCGAATCCGGGACGGTCGCCGGCAAGGTGGTGCTCACGCCGTAAGAGATCGGTAAGCGCGCCAACCCGGCATTCCGGACTCCGCACGCGGTTGAATGACGCCATGAATCGCAAGCGGGTGCTCACCGTCCTGGCGGTGGGGCTGGTCGTGGTGGTGGCGGCGGGGCTGTACTGGTTCCAGCCCTGGAAGCTCTGGGTGAACGAAACGGTCCAGGAGGCGCTGCCCGCCGCCCCGGCCCCGGCTCAGACCTCGGCACAGGCATCGGCACAACCTTCCGCGAGTGCTGCGCCCGCACCGAAAGAGCCCACGGTGCTGGCGACCGGCGAACTGATCAGCCATGAGCACGCGACCAGCGGCGGCGTCCGCATCCTGCGCGCGGCCGACGGCTCGCTGGTGCTGCGCCTGGAGAACCTCGACACGAGCAACGGACCCGATCTGCGGGTCTGGCTCACCGACGCGCCGGTCCTGCCGGGCAAGGACGGCTGGTTCGTCTTCGACGACGGCGCGTATGTGAGCGCCGGAAAACTCAAGGGCAACAAGGGAAGCCAGAACTACATCCTGCCCGCCGGCACCGATCTGGCGCGCTATTCGAGCGTGACCATCTGGTGCGACCGGTTCAGCGTCTCCTTCGGCGCGGCCAAGCTGACCAAATCGGCTTAAGCCAGGCGGTCGACCGCGTACTCCATCTCCGCACGGACGGCGCGGAGATCGATTCCGCCGGGGTCGATGATCGAGGCCACGGCGATCCCCCGCAGCTGACCGACCAGTGCCGCCGCGTAGGCGTCGGGGTCGCGGACGCCGGTGATGGAGCCGTCCGCGAGTCCGGCGGCGACGGTCTGCGCGATGGCGAACCGGTACCGGCGATCGGCCTCGGTCATCGCCGACCGCACGGCCGGATCGCCGACGGTCGCGTCCGTCCACAAAACCACGAACGCGCGGTTCAGCGGCGGCATGTCGGTGAGCAGCTCGAAGAAGACGTCCAGCAGCGCCCGCAGCATGTCCATCGGGCTGGGCGTCAGGCCACCCGTCCGGGTGGCGACGGCGGCGCTGAAGACGTCGGCGAACTTCTCCGCCGCGAACTCGACGAGCCGCTGCACCAGCGTCTCCTTCGAGCCGAACAGCTGGTAGACGACACCGCTGGGATAGCCGGTCCTGGCGCAGATCATGCCGATCTTCAGCCGGGCGAAGCCGGCCTCGCCGATGAGACGGGCGGCGGTGTCGAGAATCCGCGTCCTCGCGATCTCCTGATCTCGCTGGACCTGGCGCTCCTCGGCAGACGAGTCCACGCCGCGATCCTCCCACGACTTCCGGTCCATCACCTCTCGACGCGGCGTACGATCCGGACATGAAGATCGCCTTCGCGGCCGACGACCGGAACTCGACCACGGACGCCGTCCGGGCCTTCCTCGCCGAAGCCGGTCACGAGGTGCTCCTGCCGGTGACGTCGGAAGCTTGGCCGGAACTCGGCGCGGCGGTGGGCAAGGCGGTCGCCGACGGCGAGGCCGACTACGGCATCGTCATGTGCTGGACGGGGACGGGCACGGCCATCGCGGCCAACAAGGTCCCCGGGGTCCGCGCGGCGCTGGCCTGGGACACCTGGATCGCCGCGGGCGCGCGCAAATGGAACGACGCCAACGTGCTGGCGCTGAGCCTCAAACGGCTCGCCCCCGATGTGGCTGTCGAAATCACCGACGTGTTCCTTTCCGGTATCGCACCGGACCCCGACGAATCGGCGAATATCGCCCGGCTCGGGGAAATGGACGAACCTCGCCGATAGCGGCACCGAACCAGTGAACGACTAACGCTGTCGAACGTATTAGGCCGTTCGCAGGAAAATCACCACTCTACGTAGTGACGCTTCCCATATTGGTCCAGACCACGTACCGTCTCCCGCAACAAAGCGTTCCGCCATGGAGGTGGTCGATGAAGACGCATCCCCGCCTGCCCGGCTTCGGCCGAGGCAACGTGATGTCGCTGATTTCGCTTTGACGGAATCCTCTCCAAGATCATTTCCCTGCACCGGGTTGTAAGGAGTGAAATGTCGAGAAAAAGATGGCATCTGATCGGTCTGTTCACGGCCGTCGCGGCGCTGGCCGTCGGTCTGGTGACCGTCCCGGCGAACGCGGCGGGCGGGGTCGGAGCCTCGCTCACCAAGGGGTCGGACTGGGGGTCCGGCTGGGAGGGCAAGTACACGATCACCAACAACTCGGGGTCGAGCCTCGCGACCTGGACCGTCGAGTTCGACCTCGCGGCCGGGCACTCGATCGCGTCGCTGTGGGACGGTAGCTACACCGTCTCCGGCCAGCACGTGACGGTGAAGAACACCTGGAACGGCAACCTTTCCAACGGTGGTTCCACCAGCTTCGGCTTCAACGTCAAGTACTCCGGCGCCTACAGCGCGCCCGCGAACTGCAAGATCAACGGCGGCTCCTGCGACCCGGGTGGCGGCACCCCGACGACGACGCCGACCACACCCACCACCCCCACGACGTCGAATCCCCCGACGTCGACCAGCACGAGCAACCCGCCGACCACGACGACGACCTCGAACCCGAACCCCGGCGCGAAGAAGAACCTGGGCTACTTCGTACAGTGGGGCGTCTACGGCCGCAATTACCACGTGAAGAACATCCACACCTCCGGTTCGGCGGCCAAGCTGACGCATATCAACTACGCGTTCGGCAACGTCACCAACGGTTCCTGCACCGCGAATGACGACACCTACGCCGACTACGACAAGTTCTACGACGCCGGGTCCAGTGTGGACGGTGTCGCGGACACTTGGGACGCCGGCGCGCTGCGCGGGAACTTCAACCAGCTGCGCAAGCTGAAGAAGATGTACCCGGGCCTGAAGGTGCTGTGGTCGTTCGGCGGCTGGACCTGGTCCGGCGGCTTCGGCCAGGCGGCGAAGAACCCGGCCGCGTTCGCGGACTCCTGCTACAAGCTGATCAAGGACCCGCGGTGGGCCGACGTCTTCGACGGCATCGACATCGACTGGGAATACCCGAACGCCTGCGGTCTTTCCTGTGACACCAGCGGTCCCGCCGCGATCAAGAACGTGGCACAGGCGCTGCGCACCAAGTTCGGCTCCTCGTTCCTGGTCACCGCCGCGATCACCGCGGACGCCAGCAGCGGCGGCAAGCTCGACGTCGCCGACTACGGCCCCGCTTCGGCGTACTTCGACTGGTACAACGTCATGACGTACGACTTCTTCGGCGCGTGGGCGGCGCAGGGTCCGACGGCCCCGCACTCGCCGCTGACGGCCTACCCCGGCATCCCGCAGCAGGGCTTCAACTCCGACGAAGCCATCCAGAAGCTCAAGGCCAAGGGCGTTCCGGCGAGCAAACTGTTGCTGGGTATCGGTTTCTACGGCCGAGGCTGGACCGGCGTGACGCAGGACGCCCCGGGCGGCACCGCGACCGGCGCGGCACCGGGCACCTACGAGGCGGGCATCGAGGACTACAAGATCCTCAAGAACAGCTGCCCGTCGACCGGCACGATCGCGGGCACCGCGTACGCGAAGTGCGGCAACAACTGGTGGAGCTACGACACTCCCGCGACCATCAACGGGAAGATGGGCTGGACCAAGAACCAGGGTCTCGGCGGCGCCTTCTTCTGGGAGCTCAGTGGTGACACCTCGAACGGTGAACTGGTCACGGCCATGCGCAATGGCCTGAACTGAGAGGCTGACAGTGGCTAAGCGGACTTGGATCCAGGCCGTGGGCCTGGCCGCCGCTGCCGTGACGGCCGGCGCGGTCCTCGTGATCGCGCCGGCTTCCGCGGCCGGCGGCGTCGGTGCCGCCTTCAGCAAGGGCTCCGACTGGGGCTCGGGCTGGGAGGGCAAATACACGATCAGCAACAACTCGGGGTCGAACCTGCCCGCCTGGACGGTCGAATTCGACCTCCCCGCGGGCCACTCGATCGCTTCGCTGTGGGACGGCAGCTACTCGGTCTCCGGGCAGCACGTGACGGTGAAGAACACCTGGAACGGCAACCTTTCCAACGGTGGCTCGACCAGTTTCGGCTTCAACGTCAAGTACTCCGGGGGTTATGTCGCCCCGGCGAACTGCAAGATCAACGGTGGGTCTTGTGATCCGGGCGGTGGCGGCCCGACCACCACGCCGACCACACCCACGACCACCACGACCACGACCTCCCCGACGACGACCACGAGCAACCCGCCGCTGCCCGGCGGCCGTGGCGCGCCGTATCTGTACATGGGCTGGGGCAGCCCGCCGAACCCGCAGACGGTCATGAACGCGACCGGGATCAAGTGGTTCACGATGGCGTTCGTGCTCTCCTCCGGCGGCTGCAACCCGGCGTGGGACGGCAGCAGGCCGCTGCAGGGCGGCGTCGACGCGAACGCGATCGCGCAGATCAAGGCCGCGGGCGGGCAGATCGTGCCGTCCTTCGGCGGGTGGAGCGGCAACAAGCTCGGCCCGAACTGCTCGACGCCGGAAGCGCTCGCCGGCGCCTACCAGAAGGTGATCGACGCCTACGGTCTCAAGGCGATCGACATCGACATCGAGAACACCGACGAGTTCGAGAACGCGACGGTGCAGGACCGTGTCCTGAACGCGCTGAAGATCGTGAAGACGAACAACCCCGGCATCCAGACCATCCTCACCTTCGGCACGACGACCAGCGGCCCGAACTCCTGGGGCCAACGGCTCATCGACCAGTCGAAGGCGCTGAACGCCGGAATCGACGTCTACACGATCATGCCGTTCGACTTCGGTGGCGGCGCGGACATGTACGGCAACACCATCAATGCCGCGAACGGTCTGCGGGACAAGCTGAAGTCGACGTTCGGGTGGAACGACGCCACGGCGTACGCCCATCTGGGCATCAGCGGGATGAACGGTCTTTCGGACCAGCGGGAACTGACGAGTCTCGACACCTGGACCCGGATCACCAACTGGTCCAAGACCAACAAGATCGCCAGGCTGGCGTTCTGGTCGACGAACCGTGACCGTGGCTGCCCGAACGGCGGGGTCGCCGAGAACTGCAGTGGTATCGCACAGAACGACTGGGACTTCACGCGGATCACCGCGGGCTTCTGACGTCCCTTCTCCCCGAGGTATCCCCGAACTGCGGGCCCGCACCGAAGCTGCACGGTGCGGGCCCGCTCCACGTCCCGCCCCCTCCCGCATTTCGTCCTCTGAATGCGCTACTTGCGTGTGCATCCACCGCATCCAGAGGACGAAATGCAGGCATCAGGGCGGGACCGGAACGCATCCAGAGGACGAGATGCGGGATCGGGGTAGGGCGATAGCGCATTTAGAGGACGAAATGCGGGGTCAGGGTAGGGCGTTCAGGAAGGGTTCGTGGGCGTTCTGGAATTCCCAGCCGTAGTACCGGTCCCAGTTGATCGACCACGTCATCAGCCCGCGCAGCGCCGGAGAAGCACCGCCGCGCAACGTGTACGACCCGCACCCGGAGTTCTTCACCAGGCAGTTCAGCGCCGCGTGCACCGCCGCCGGCGCGGTATGCCCGTTACCCGCGCTCACCGCCGCCGGCAGCCCGAACGCGATCTGGTCCTCCCGCAGCCCCGGGAACCGGAACCCGGTCGAAGCCACGGTGAACCCGGCCTTGACCATGTCCGTCATCGCGATGTGGAAGTCGGCGCCGCCCATGAAGTGGTACTGGCCGTCCAGGCCCATCACCGGTCCGGAGTTGTAGTCCTGGACGTGCAGCACGGTCAGCGCGTCGCGCATCGCGTGGATGACCGGCAGGTACGAACCGGTGCGGTTGTCGGCGCCGCCGAGACCGCCGTAGTACTGGTACCCCGTCTGGACGAAGAACGTCTCCGGCGCCATCGTGAGCACGAATCCCGCGCCATACCGGGCTTTCAGCGTCTTCAGCGCCGAGATGAGATTGACGATCACCGGCGTGGTCGGATTGCGGAAGTCGTTGTCACCGGAGTTGAGGTACAGCGAGTGTCCCTCGAAGTCGATGTCGAGCCCGTTCAGCCCGTATCGGTCGATGATCGCGGAGACCGACGAGACGAAAGCGTCCCTCGCCGCCGTCGTCGTCAGCTGCACCTGGCCGTTCTGCCCGCCGATGGAGATCAGGACCTTCTTGCCCTGCGCCTGTTTCGCGCGGATGGCGGCGATGAAGTCCGCGTCGCTCTCGACGGCCGGGCATTCCGCCACCGGGCAGCGGGTGAACCGGATGTCGCCGGAGGTCACCGAAGTCGGCTCACCGAAGGCGAGGTTGACGATGTCCCAGGCCGCCGGGACGTCGGCCATCCGCGTGTAGCCGGAACCGTTCGCGAAACTCGCGTGCAGGTAACCGATCAGCGCGTGCTTCGGCAGGCCGGTGTCGACGCAGCCGCCGGTCGTCGCCCCGGCTTCCGCGGTCTTCGGTGACTCACCCGCGTCGTTGTAGGCGGCCACCGAATAGCTGTGCGAGGAACAGGCCGTCAGCCCCGAAATGGTGGCCGAAGTCCCGGTCACCGTCGCGCGCACCGCACCGCCTTCGTACACGCGATACCCGGTCACCGTGCCCGCCGACGCTCCCCACGAAAGCGCGATCGACGAGTTCGTCACCGTGCCCACCGCCGGATTCCCCGGCGCGGGCGGCGCTCCCGGGGTGCCACCGCCGGGACCGTCGAGGCTGATGTCGTCCGCGTAGAAGGTTCCGGACCCGTACCAGCCGTGGACGTACACCTCGGCCGTCGTCTGCGTCGACGACGTCGTGAACGAAAGCGAGAGCTGTGTGTACGCGGTCGCGGCGGTCCAGGTCGACGGCCCGCCGGTGACGCCGAGGTACACCGGGTTCCCGTTCACCCAGGCGGACACCGCGTAGGTGGTGTTCGGCCGGACGGATACCGTCTGTGCGCATTTCCCGGTCGTCGAACCGGGCGTAACCGAGACGGCGTAACCGCCCGAACGGACCGGTGTGGTGACGGCCGCGCCCGCCGCGCAGGACCAGCCGGACGTCGAACCGGCCTCGAAGCCGGGATTGAGGAGCAGATTGGCCGCGTTCGCGGTGCCTCCGCCGGTGATCAGCCCGGCGAAGGTGAGCACCAAAACGGCCAGAAAGGCCAGGGATCTGGAACGCCTCATCGCGATTCCTCTCCGATCAAGGGCGGCACGCTGCCGCACCGGTTAATTGTCTAGACCAATATGGCCAAAGTCCAGAGCCGGGACGCACCAGGGCCGAAAGACCCGACTACTCCGGGCTGCTTTACCGGTGTGACGCGCGTACGCGCTCCGTAACGTCGTCAGTGCCAAACAAGGGCTGGGGGCTTCAGGGAGGTGGGGATGATGGGAACGCACAGGTACACACCGAGAACGGCCCATCCGGCGTGATGACCGTGTCCGAAGCCGTCCGTCCGATCCGTTCGCCTCGTCCGGGGGAACCGGACGGCGAACTGATCCGTGCGGCCATCGACGGCGACCGGCGCGCCGTCGGAAGCCTGCTGGCGCTTCTGCGGCCGATCGTGTTCCGGTACTGCGCGGGCAGGCTGGGCGGGACGACACGCGGCATCTCCAGCGCCGACGACTGCGCGCAGGAGGTCCTGATGGCCGTCCTCCTCGCACTGCCGCGCTACAACTACCAGGACGACAACTTCCTGCCCTACGTCTTCGGGATCGCCTCGCACAAGGTCGCCGACGTCCGGCGGAACCTCGCCCGCGACCCGTCCGCGCCGGTGCCCGACCCGGAGCCCGAACGGGACGGGCCGTGGAACCCGACCTTCGAAGAGGTCGAGAAGGCGGATCGCAGCCGACGGCTGTCCCGGCTGTTCAAGTTCCTTTCGGCGAAACAGCGCGATGTGCTGGTGCTGCGCGTGATCCTCGGGTTCAGCGCCGAGGAGACCGCCGTCGCGCTCGGCATGGCGAGCGCGGGCGCGGTGCGCGTCACCCAGCACCGCGCGCTCAACGAACTGCGCCGGGTCCTGCGCGAGGATCCCGGTTTCGCCGACGGGTTGGCGCTCTTCTATTGAGGGGTAAGGCAAAGATGTCGTGCCCTGGCGAGCGTCCGGACTGGCTGGCGGAAGCCGAGCCGTGGCTCCGAGAGACACTCTTTTGAAGATAATTGTCCGGCTTGGGTTGTTTGTGCGGTTTCGCGAGGTGGTCGTGAGTGGCAAGTAGCGTTAGAACGCTCTTTGCCACTCACGACCCCGTTCAGGAACGTGCGTCTCGTGAGGGAGTCCCACGTAGGTCGCCAAGTAGTGAAGGCCTCCTTCGCTACCTTGAGGG